>NZ_JBLZWL010000009.1:230000-238669 GCF_049194865.1 Corallococcus terminator
GTGCTACAATGGCCGGTACAGAGCGTTGCCAACCCGCGAGGGGGAGCTAATCGCATAAAACCGGTCTCAGTTCAGATTGGAGTCTGCAACTCGACTCCATGAAGGCGGAATCGCTAGTAATCGCAGATCAGCACGCTGCGGTGAATACGTTCCCGGGCCTTGTACACACCGCCCGTCACACCATGGGAGTCGATTGCTCCAGAAGTCACTTCACCAAGAGGTGCCCAAGGAGTGGTCGGTAACTGGGGTGAAGTCGTAACAAGGTAGCCGTAGGGGAACCTGCGGCTGGATCACCTCCTTTCTAAGGAGACCGGGCACCAGGCAGACACTTCGGTGTCAGCAGGTGGTGCCAGCGGCTTTCGAGCCGCGTCAGGTCGACCAGGTCAACGTTTCCGAGTCCAATCCGACTCTCTCTACTTCGGGCTTGCTGTTTGGTTTTGAAGGACTGAGTGCGCGAGAAGTCGCGGCACCAGCTCTTTGAGAATGAAGGACGCTGTAGGTAGAATCGACGCGGTAGCTCCTGGGCCTATAGCTCAGCTGGCTAGAGCGCGCGCCTGATAAGCGCGAGGTCGGTGGTTCAAGTCCACCTAGGCCCACCATTTCCGCAGGCGAGAGCCTGGGCAACGGTGACGCACCCAGCTAAATTGGCCCGGACACACGGGGCTGTAGCTCAGTTGGGAGAGCGCCAGCTTTGCAAGCTGGATGTCGTCGGTTCGATTCCGATCAGCTCCACAAGTTTTCCCGAAGTCAGGGAAGCGTTCTTTGACAAGTGCATACGAAGGGTAAGTTGCAATTTCTGCTGAGTAACAAGTTCTCGCAGAAAGCACTGCCTGAAACCAACGCCGTGAGGCGAGGTGACAGGGCAGTGTTTCTACAAGCGTAGAGTGATTTTTTCCGGGCCTGCTGCGAAGAGCAGGGGTCTGGGCCTTGGTTTCGAGTTTCGACAATCCGCCGGGAGGCGGGCGTTAGACAAGAGATTAGGGCAAGTAAGCTACTAAGGGCGTGCGGTGGATGCCTAGGTGCCAAGAGGCGATGAAGGACGCGGGTGGCTGCGAAAAGCTTCGGGGAGCTGTCAACCAAGCGTTGATCCGGAGATGTCCGAATGGGGAAACCCAGCACTGCGAATAGCGGTGTTACCTCCTACTGAATACATAGGTAGGCAGGAGCTAACCAGGGGAAGTGAAACATCTCAGTACCCTGAGGAAGAGAAAACAATGAGTGATTCCCAAAGTAGCGGCGAGCGAAATGGGAACAGCCCAAACCGATGTCACGCAAGTGGCAGCGGGGTAGAGGGTCCACGGTAGGACTTTGACTGGCTAGCGGAAGTCTCTGGAAAGAGACACCAAAGGGCGTGATAGTCGCGTACGCGAAAGCCGGTTGGAGCTGAGTGGGTTACCCAAGTAAGACGGGACACGTGCAATCCTGTCTGAATCAGCCGGGACCATCCGGTAAGGCTAAATACTCCTTGGCGACCGATAGTGAACAAGTACCGCGAGGGAAAGGTGAAAAGAACCCCGGCAAGGGGAGTCAAAAGAACCTGAAACCGCATGTCTACAAGCAGTCCGAGCACTACGGCGCAAGCCAGTGCGAGGGCGTACCTTTTGCATCATGATTCGGCGACTTAATATACGTAGCGAGGCTAAGCCGTTAGGTGGAGCCGGAGCGAAAGCGAGTCCTAAAAGGGCGAATTAGTTGCGTGTATTATAACCCGAAGCGGGGTGATCTACACATGGCCAGGTTGAAGTGCGGGTAACACCGCATGGAGGACCGAACTCATGAAAGTTGAAAATTTCTGAGATGAGCTGTGTGTAGGGGTGAAAGGCCAATCAAACTCCGTGATAGCTGGTTCTCCCCGAAAGATATTTAGGTATCGGCTCGGGCAATTCAATACTGGAGGTAGAGCACTGGAACGGCTAGGGGTCTCACCAGATTACCAAACCGTACCAAACTCCGAATGCCAGTAATTGTTAGCCCGGGACGCAGTCAGTGGGTGATAACGTCCATTGGCAAGAGGGGAATAACCCAGACCGACAGCTAAGGTCCCCAAATCTAGTCTAAGTGAACACTAGAAAGGATGTGGCAGGTCATTGACAACCAGGAGGTTGGCTTAGAAGCAGCCATCCTTTAAAGAAAGCGTAATAGCTCACTGGTCAAGACAGGCCGCGCCGAAAATGTAACGGGGCTCAAGACTAGTACCGAAGCTTCGGGTCACACGCAAAACGTGTGGCGGTAGGGGAGCGTCCCAGTTGCAGCGAAGGTCGACCGAAAGGGCGGCTGGAGCGGCTGGGAGTGCTGATGCCGAAATGAGTAGCGATAAAGGGGGTGAGAAACCCCCTCGCCGTAAACCCAAGGTTTCCTGGGTCAAGTTAATCTTCCCAGGGTTAGCCGGAACCTAAGTCGAGGCCGAAAGGCGTAGATGATGGAAAGCAGGTTAATATTCCTGCGCCATCTTGTAAGCGTTGAACTAAGGGAGGACGGAGAAAGCTAGACGAGCTGACCGGCGGTTGTGTCAGTCCAAAGGCGTAGGGGTGTCGCGTACGATTAAAGGCGCGACAGCTATCCCCGAGACCCCATGGCGCCCCGTAAGGGGTAAGTCGTTGATGCTCTGCTTCCAAGAAAAGTCCCGTAGGGAGCTTGCAGGGTGTCCGTACCGTAAACCGACACAGGTGGGTGAGGAGAAAATCCTAAGGCGCTTGAGAGAACTCTCCTCCAAGGAACTAGGCAAATTTCCACCGTAACTTCGGAAGAAGGTGGGCCTCTGGTAGGTGAAGGCGTACAGCCGGAGCCGAGAGAGGTTGCAGAGAAATGGCGGTAGCGACTGTTTACCAAAAACACAGGACTCTGCGAAGGCGACAAGCCGACGTATAGGGTCTGACTCCTGCCCGGTGCTGGAAGGTTAAGGGGATTCGTCAGCCGCAAGGCAAAGCGATGATCCGAAGCCCCAGTAAACGGCGGCCGTAACTATAACGGTCCTAAGGTAGCGAAATTCCTTGTCGGGTAAGTTCCGACCTGCACGAATGGAGTAACGACTTCCGCGCTGTCTCGGAGAGGGACTCAGCGAAATTGAAATAGCTGTGCCGATGCAGTTTACCCGCAGCAAGACGGAAAGACCCCGTGAACCTTTACTATAACTTGACAGTGACACTAGGGATTGACTGTGTAGGATAGGTGGGAGCCTTTGAAGCCGGGCCGCTAGGTTCGGTGGAGGCAACGGTGAAATACCACCCTGTTGATTTCTGGTGTCTAACCATGTCCCGTCAGCCGGGATTGGGACACTGTCTGGTGGGTAGTTTGACTGGGGCGGTCGCCTCCCAAAGAGTAACGGAGGCGCGCGATGGTTCCCTCAGCCCGATTGGAAACCGGGCGGCGAGTGCAATGGCATAAGGGAGCTTGACTGCGAGACGGACACGTCGAGCAGGTGCGAAAGCAGGTCATAGTGATCCGGTGGTCCTGAATGGAAGGGCCATCGCTCAACGGATAAAAGGTACTCCGGGGATAACAGGCTTATCTCCCCCAAGAGTTCACATCGACGGGGAGGTTTGGCACCTCGATGTCGGCTCATCGCATCCTGGGGCTGGAGCAGGTCCCAAGGGTTTGGCTGTTCGCCAATTAAAGCGGTACGCGAGCTGGGTTCAAAACGTCGTGAGACAGTTTGGTCCCTATCTGCTGTGGGCGTAGGATACTTGAGAGGCTCTGACCTTAGTACGAGAGGACCGGGTTGGAGGCACCGCTGGTGTACCAGTTGTCTCGCCAGAGGCATCGCTGGGTAGCCATGTGCCGATTGGATAACCGCTGAAAGCATCTAAGCGGGAAACCGACCTCAAGACCAGGTATCCCGGGCGCAAGCCCCTGAAGACCCGTCGAAGACTACGACGTTGATAGGCCAGGTGTGTAAGCGCGGTAACGCGTTGAGCTAACTGGTACTAATTGGTCGAGAGGCTTACTTCCCCCTATCTCTTGCATGCCCCCTCAAGGGGAGTAAGGGACTCGGGGCCAAGGCCGAGACTGAATGCACTATGCATTCACCCGGACGAAACACTTAGCGCACAGCGAGACTTGTACTCGCAGACTATTGCAACTTACCCTTTGTATGCACTTACAGCTTTTCCGGTGGCAATGTCGGAGGGGTCACACCCGTTCCCATCCCGAACACGGAAGTTAAGCCCTCCAGAGCCGATGGTACTCCGCGGGAAACCGCGTGGGAGAGTAGGTCGCTGCCGGATTCTTTTTGAGAGAAGCCCTCGTCGCCTCGTGCGACGGGGGCTTTTCGCTTTTCCGCGTCCTCGCGTCCCAGGCTCCGCCGGGCACCGGCGTGACGGCCTTGGGCCGCCGGCGGGCTGGAGGCCAACGGCGCCTCGTGGCCCGCGGGCGGGCCCGTTTTCAGGGCACCCGCAGCACCACCTTGCCCACCGTCGCGCGCGACTCCAGCCGCTGGTGCGCCCGCGTCGCCTCCCCCAGCTCCACCACCAGGCCCAACTTCACACGCAATTGCCCCGCGTAAGCGTCTGGGTCAGCGCGGGTAGAACTGCTCGATGGTGATCTCCTCGGCCAGTGCGTGGAGGGGCGCACCAAAAGTCGTGACGGTGGTGAACCACTGGGTGGTCACTCCGTCGACCTCGAAAGTCAGCGGAATCAGAACGGCGCCACCGCCGCCAGGCATTGCCGCAGGGAGCGCACGAGCTTCAGGAAAGTCGAGCACGCGCTTCAGCACCCGTGCGACCTCGGAGTGGGGGCCGCGCAGGCGTGCGTTGTCCCGGAGCCGCTGGAGCAGAAAGCCCGCCACCTCGTTCCAATTCCCAATCGCCGCTCGGACGCGGCCGGGAGCGAAGACCAGGTCCATCAGGTTGATTCTCCCAAGTGCGTCTCGCTCCTGCCCCATCATCGTGAGTGCCCCGACGTTGGCATCGAGCACCGTGGACGCTGCGTCGAGTACGAGGGCAGGGTAGGGATCGTGCGCTCTGAGAATCATCGCCGCAGCCTGGCGGATTTCCTTCAACTCCGCACTGTTCCAATCACTCTCACCAAACTCAGGCGCGTAGCCCGCCGCGACGAGCAAGGCATTGCGTTCGCGGAGTCCTAGCATCAGCGCCCCTGCCAGTCGCGTGACCATGTCCTGGCTGGGAGCTGTCCGGCCCGATTCGATGAATGCCAGGTGCCGGGGGGAGACCTCGGCGTCGAGTGCGAGCACGAGCTGGCTCTTGCCTCGCAACGCACGCCAGTCTTTCAGCAGTGCGCCCAGCTCGCTGGGCGTCCCTGAAATGGTCTTCCGGTGTCCCTTGGCTGGCACCTCGTCGACATCGCGCATCACGGCCTCTTTCATGGCTCTATTCGATTCACGCCGCCGGAGCACTTCCCTCCGAGGTCATTGCGGGGCGGCTGGGCAAACATCGAGTCTGCGGGGCTCTCCCGTCACCGGAAAGCTCCCTCATGACCGACCGCCTCGTCTATCGCGCAGATGCCATTGCCGCTATCACCATGGGTAGTGCGCTTCTGTTTGTAGCCACGCCGCTCACCACGCTCGCAGGTTGGTCGTTGCCTCCTGCCTTCTTGTTCGGAGTGGGCGTGTTTCTGGTGCCATGGGCCGGCTTCAATGCGTGGGTCGCCGTCCAGCCGTCAGTCCCCATGTGGGCAGCGCTGGTGCACCTCTTGGTGGATGGCTCCTGGGTGATAGGGAGTGTGGCACTCCTGCTGGCTCATGGCTCCACGATGTCGCCCGTGGGCATCGTGCTCCTGCTTGGCCAGGCCCTGTCCGTACTTGGTGTCTTCGCGCTCAAGCTCGGGCCTGTCGTCCGCCCCATTTCGCTCGCAGATAGGACGAAGGAGTAGAGGCCGCGGCATTCCACTCAAGTGGAGATGACTCGCCAGCGGTGCGCGCCACGGTGGATGTCGCGTGAGAGGGCCCACGGCCGGGGTGAGGGTGCGCCAGGGCTCAGGTGGATGGGGCCCGCGGGAGTCCAGCTACCCGGCTCTCCCGCACTTCGTGTGGTTCCCCTCTGGGGAGTAGGCAGGCGCGCGGCAAGCTGCCAGCGGGACGAATAAACCCTGGGAATGGAAACGCTGTATCCACTTCCTGGGTGTCGGGCGGACCGGGTGGCCCACGGTAGTGCGGCGGGTGTCGTCCTCGGGGTGCGCATGGGAGGCACGCGAGCACGATGTCCCTCCTGCCAGGTAGCTATGTCCGACGCCCGGCGGACCTGCCCGCCGCGGGGCGCGTCGTGCAACTCGAGCTGCGTGTGCGGCGCTGCTGCCGAAATCCGGAAAGCTCCCGCCGCCGCACGTCCGCGGAGCGGCCGGTGCGCCTACTGGCCACTCCGGCTCGGCGGACACGGCGACTGGCGACCGCGCAGTGCGCCGTTGCAATCACAGCCGGAGCTTTTCCCATCCCCGATCGCGTCCTGGGCCTCAACGAGACTGGGCGCTGCGCAAGGGGCGCACCTACGGCTCCATCCTTGTCGACATGGAAGCGCACTGCGTGCGGGACGTATTGCCAGACCGCTCGACTCCCACGGTGAGCGCATGGCTGAGCCAGCACCCCGGCGTGGAAGTCATCGCCAGAGACCGGTCGACTGAGTACACACGAGCGGCGGTGCTGGGTACTCCAGAGGCCCAGCAGGTGGCGGACCGCTGGCACTTGCTGCTGAATGGACGGCAAATGATGGAACGCTGGATGACCAGCGCGCACCCCCGCCTTCGAGCGCTACGCCGTGTCGAGCGGAGACATTCCATCCTGCACACCGTCACACCAGCTTCTCCGAACTCATGCCGAAGCCCACGCCCGAGAGCCGAGGAGCCCGCTCCCGGCTCGTCGCTGCATACGAAGCCGGTAACCTGTGGCGTCACCTGGCCGGGGAGTTCCTGCTGAGAATCAGTCACACACTGGGAAATTGCACTCGCCGGGACGAGTGCGCAAACATACTCCGCCGCCGCGAAGTCCTTCCCCGAAGCGCGCGGCGCGCGTGCCCAGACCCAGCATACTCGCCCCTTATCTGGAGTACCTGACTGTCAAGGACCGGGGGTATGGACCGCGTGAGGGTCGGCCAAGCGGATCGCCCTGGTGAGTTCGTCACGGAGCCGTTGTTCGAGTTCACGGCGATGACGAGTTTGGGGTCGGCCAAGCGGATCCACGTTGTTGTCTATAGGGCCTCCCGGCGGTGTGGGCTTGCGGCGTCGGGCAGGGGGTGGATTGCGATAGCTGTCGCCTTCGATGACCAGGACGTGGGCGTGGTGGAGAAGTCGGTCCATGGCGGCACTGGCCATCAGCGGGTCTCCGAAAAGCGGAGGCCACTCTTCAATCGCCCGGTTGGAGGTGATGACGGTGCTCTTGCGCTCGTACCTCTGGCGGACGACCTCGTAGAGGTCCACCGCTCATCCTGCGTCAGCCCGCGCAGACCAAGGTCATCGATGATGAGCAAGTCTGGCGAGGTGAAGCGCAACAGGCGCTTGTCGTAGCTACCGTCGCCGCGTGCGGCCCGCAGTTGCATGAGCAGTTCGTGGGTGCCGACGTAGAGGGTGCTGTAGCCGGCGCGGCACGCGCGGTGACCGAGGGATTGCGCGAGGTGGGACTTGCCGACGCCGGTGGGGCCGACGATGAGCACGTTGTCGTGGCGCTCCAGGAAGCCGCACGTGCCCAGCTCCAGCACCTTGGCCTTGGGCACGCTGGGGTTGAAGTGGAAGTCGAAATCCTCGAGCGTCCGGGCGTGCTCGAAGGAGTCGCGACGCACGCGCTGGGAAAGCTGCTTGGAGTCGCGACGCTCCACCTCGTCGCTCAGCAGCCGGTAGAGGAATTGGGAGAGGTTGTCGTCCACAGCCTGCTGGGTGCGCAGCTGCAGGGACTGGAGGACACCGGACAGGCGCAGCTTCTTGCGCATGGGAATCAGCTCGTCAGTGTTGCTGAGCGAAGTGGTTGATGGAGATCGCGGTCGCGACGAGCGCGCTGGTTGCCGGGAAGGGATGTTGCAGGTCGCGCGGAGTCCGTCAGCGAGCCGGATTCTGGCGCGCCACGTTGCGTGAGGTAGTCCGTAGGGCGCTGAGAGGACGGGGCGCGGCGGTGTTCGCCAGCTCGCGTGAGAAAGGTGACCTGGAGCGTGCGCCAACACGCTCACAGGTCGAGCGCCCCGATTGACGTGTGAGAGAGAAGCGAGGCCCCCAAGGAGTCGTACGGACACGCGTCGGAGTCAAGTCCTGGGCGGCGCAGATGCCGTCCGTGTCGGCGGTTACGCCCGGCGAGCTGCGCCGCTTGCGGCGCGGCGAGCCGCCCTGTGGGAGGGCCGCTGGGGCTTCATGGGCATGGCAGTCGGAGCCGCCAGGTGCGCGGGCCGCTGGACGCTGGCGCGTCGCCCGTCCTCGTGGAGCTGCGCGTGCGACGCTACCGCTGCCGTGGGTGCGGCGTGTCGCAGACGTCGTGCCTGCGGAGGTGCTGGCCAGGAAGCTGTATTCGCTCGCGGCCGCTCGTCTGGGCGCTCGCCCTGTGGGGCCTCGAGTCGCTGACGGCTGCGGCGGTGCGCAGACGCGTGAGTCCGTGGGACGTGGTGGGGCCCGGGAGCGCCGGGCGCTGGGATGCCCCCTGCCGCTGGGCCGGGGAGGCCAGGCGCGGGAAGCTCCTGTGCTGCGTGCGGCCGGCGCCCGCGGACTGGACGGCGCGAGCGGTGGCCGCACGAGTGGCGACGACA
>NZ_JBLZWL010000016.1:0-228912 GCF_049194865.1 Corallococcus terminator
CACCATGCCCGCGCCCGCGATTCCGGCGACGGCCAGCCCGCCCAGCATCACCACGTAGCTGGACATGCCCGCGTTCCCGCACTCCACGCACGCCACCGCCGGGTCGTCCGGCTCGTAGTGCACGGGCAGCTTCGCGCCAGAGGCATACCGGTGCGTCAGGCGCTGGGCCTCCGGCAATGTGCCCGTGTCATTGCCTCCGAACGAAATGGTGTCCGCCGAGTAGGTGTGGCCACCCACCGCGTACTCGTAGCGCACCTCGGGGTGGAAGCGGGTGCTGCGCCGGTTGCGCAGCGTCTCCACCCCCGAGGCCACCACGGTGCCTTCCGTCGTGGGCCAGCGCTCGCTCGCATGAGAGCGGTACAGCATGCGCCCGCCCCCGAAGGCGAGCATCGCTCCGAAGAGCAGCATCAACCCCGCCAGCAGCACTTTCATCATCTGGGTCTTCCCTCACGGCGACTCGGGGGCCTGGGCGTGGGCCCGCTCCCCGAGCGCTCACGGTTCACTTCGTGCAGTGCAGAAGCCGCGCCACCAGCTTCCCTCGCGAGCACACCGAATCCCGTGGGGCAATTCGCCCCGAGTGGGGCGGTTCGCCTCGGGCGCCGCCCCAGGTCCGCCCGACGCGCGACTTCCCACCCCGGCCCTATTCGAGGGCAGACTGTCCGCCATGCCATCCCTCGACACCGAGCTCGACACCGCCCGCCGCATCGCCCGTGAAGCGGGCGCCCTCTTGCTGGAGGTCTACGCCACCGCCTTCTCCGTCGAGGACAAGGCGGGCGGCCAGGGGCCCGTCACGGAGGCGGACACCCGGGCCAACGCCCTCATCGTGGACGCGCTGCGCCGGGCCTTCCCCGGTGATGGCGTGGTGGCCGAGGAGTCCGACAACAGCGCCGTCGCAGGCCGCTTCGAGCGCTGCTGGTTCGTGGACCCGCTCGACGGCACGCAGGAGTTCGTCAACCGCAACGGCGAGTTCGCCATCCACATCGGCCTGGCCATCGGCACCGAGGCCGTGCTGGGCGTGGTGTACCGGCCGGTGGGCGACACGCTCTACTCGGGCGTGGTGGGACAGGGGGGCTTCGTGGAGTCGGCGGGCACTCGCCGCGCCCTGCGCGTGTCGGACGTGGCGGAGCCCGCGTCGCTGCGACTGGTGGTGTCGCGCTCGCACCGCTCCAAGCTGACGAACCAGGTGGTGGCCCGGCTGGGCATCACCCAGGAGCAGGAGTCCGGCTCGGTGGGCGTCAAGTGCGGCCTGCTCGCGGAGTCCAAGGCGGACCTCTACCTGCACGTCAGCGACAAGAGCTACCGCTGGGACAACTGCGCGCCGGAGGCCGTGCTGCGCTCGGCTGGAGGCATCCTCACGGACCTGGGCGGCACGCCGTATCGCTATGACGGCTCCGAGCTGCAGAACCTGCGCGGCCTGCTGGCCTGCAACGCCGCCGCGTTCCCGAAGGTGCAGCCCGTCGTCACCCGCTTCGCGCGCGAGGCGAAGCTCATCACCTGACGCGGGCGTCAGTCCGCGTCGGCCGCCTGGCGCAGCTGCGCGTAGAGCCGGGCCAGATCTTGGAGCTGGTAGTGGGCATTGAGCCCGCTGGGGTTGGGCAGCACCCACAGCCGCGTGGTGCCCATCGTCTCCGGTTGGAGCCCGAGCCCAGCCTTGGGCCGCGCGAAGGCGGTGCGGTACGCGCCCATGCCCAGCACCGCGAGGAAGCGCGGGCGGTAGCGGCGCACCTTGGCCTCCAGCGAGACGGCGCCCGTGAGCAGCTCCGCCTTGTCGAGCAGGTCCGCCGTCGCCGTGGCGCGGTCGACGACGTTGGTGATGCCCAGGCCGTGCTCGAGCAGCTCGGCCTGCTCCGGGGGACGTAGCTGCCGGGGCGTGAAGCCCGACAGGTGCAGCGTGGGCCAGAAGCGGTTGCCGGGCCGCGCGAAGTGGTGGCCCATCACCACGGAGTAGAGGCTGGGGTTGATGCCGCAGAAGAGCACGCGCAGGCCGCGCGCGAGGATGTCCGGCATGGTGCGGCCGGTGGCCGCGGAGAGCTCGTCCCGCGTGGGGCCTCGTGGCGAGGGCATGGGGCGCATCTCGCCTCAGCCACGCGGGGATGGCAACGCCCGGGCTGGCGGGGACGTTCTGGGTGGGGCACTCTGCGCGCTTCCCGTTCCGAGAGGGACGTCCACTTCCCACCGCTGGAGACCTCGCGCATGGCGCACATCGTGACGCTGACGCTCAACCCCGCCATCGACGTGGCCACGTCGGTTCCGGAGGTCACCCCCGAGCACAAGCTGCGCTGCGGCACCGTGCGCAGGGACCCGGGCGGCGGCGGCATCAACGTGGCGCGCGTGGTGCGGGAACTCGGCGGCGAGTCCATCGCTGTCTACACCCGGGGCGGCGCCACCGGGCTGATGCTGGAGGAGCTGCTGGAGGAGAAGGGGCTCTTGCGCCGCTCCATCCCCGTGGAGGGCTCCACCCGCGAGAGCTTCACCGTGGCCGAGGGCACCAGCGCCCGCGAGTACCGCTTCATCCTCCCCGGGCCCGTGCTCTCCGAGCGCGAGTGGCAGGGCTGTCTGAGCGCGGTGGGGGAGGTGGCCACGGGCGCCGCGTTCATCGTGGCCAGCGGCAGCCTGCCTCAGGGGGTGCCCGAGGACTTCTATGCGCGTGTCGCGCGGCTGGCGAAGCGGCTGGGGGTGCGCGCGGTGGTGGACACCAGCGGGGCGCCGCTCTCCATCGCCCTGGAGGAAGGAGTCTTCCTGGCCAAGCCCAACCGCCGCGAGCTGCGCGAGCTGACTGGCATGAAGGCGGAGGACCTGGACACCCAGGCCGAGGCGGCGCGCGAGCTGGTGGCGCGGGGGCGGGCGGAGGTCCTGGCCGTGTCCATGGGCGCCGACGGTGCGCTGCTGACGACGAAGGACACTCAGCTGCGCGCCTCGCCTCCGCCCGTGGAGACGCACAGCTCGGTGGGCGCGGGTGACAGCTTCGTGGCGGGGCTGACGCTGGCGCTCTCCCGGGGCCAGTCGTACGAGGACGCCCTGCGCTGGGGCATCGCCTCCGGCACGGCGGCCCTGCTCTCCCAGGGCACGGACCTGTGCCTTCGGGCGGACGTCGAGCAGCTCTTCACGCGGGTGGTGGCCGTGCCCCTGACCCGCACCGCGTAGCGCCGACCCGGGTAGACTTCGCCTCCTCGGGTGGTGCCTGAGCAAGGGAGGGGGCGCCATGTCTCTCTTTCCCCGCGACAAGAGCAGCCGGGATTGGACAGAGTGCGCTCGCGTGTCCGCCTCCACACCCCCTCTTCCCGCAACTTCCGCTTCCACCCGTCTTGGGCCCTGGCATTGGGTCGCGTTCCTCGTCGGCGTGACGCCGCTCGTGGTGTACGCGTTCTCGCCCCGCATCGGCGACCTGGACCTGTACTTCAAGACGGCGCGCGCCTTCCTCGCCGGCGCCACGCCCAACCAGGACTTCCGCTTCGAGTACCCGCCCTACGCGCTCCTGTGGTTCGTCCCCGCCGCGTGGGTGCGCTCCACGCAGTGGGAGTTCATCCCTCTCTTCGGGCTCCAGCTCGCGGTGATGGATGGGTTCATCAAGTGGGTGCTGCTGACCGAGGGCGCTCGCAAGTGGGGCCGGGCGTGGCGCTTCGTGGTGCCGTGTCTGGCGTACTCGGTGACGTCCTGGATGGCGGCGCTCTACTACCTCAAGCGCTATGACCTCATCCCCGCGGCGCTGACGATGGCGGCCCTCTTCGCGCTGGCGCGTCGTCGCGAGACGGTGGCGGGCCTGGCGCTCTCCGTGGGCGTGGTGACGAAGCTCTACCCCGTGGTGCTGGTGCCGCTGGCCCTGGCCGTGGCCTGGAAGCGCGGCACGCTGGGCAAGCTGGTGGTGGGCCTGACGCTGGGCGTGGCTCCGCTGCTTCCGTTGAGCGCCGTGTGGCCGTGGTGGGGCTTCGCTTCGTTCCATGTGGACCGGGGGCTCCAGGTGGAGTCGCTCGGAGCCTCGTTGTTGTGGGCCTCGCATCACCTGGGGTTGGTCGAGGGCGTGCGGTGGATTCACGCGCCCGCGGCGTTCGAGCTGCACGGCGCCGCCGCCGAGGGCGTGCGGGCGGTGAGCCGGTGGCTGTGGGTGGTGGGCTCGTTGGGCATGGCCGCCGTGGGCATGTGGTCCGTGCGCCGCCGGCTCCCCGAGCGGATGGAGGACCTGGCGCGGCTGGCGCTGGGGCCGCTGGTGGCCTTCATCATCCTCAACCCGGTGTTCAGCCCGCAGTTCATGACCTGGGTCATGGGCGCGGCGGCGTTGGCGCTCCTGTCGGGCTCGCGCACGGTGCCCGTGCTCATCCTCGTGGCCGCCATCCTGTCGCGCGGCGTCTTCGTGGGGCCCACGTACAAGGATGGGCTGGGCGTTCCCCAGACGCTGCTGCTGCTGGCGCGCAACGGGATGCTGCTCGTCGCGGGCTACCTGCTGGTGCGGGATGCGTTGCGGCGGGTGGCCTCGGATGACGTGTCCCCCCAGGCGACGTCGGCGCTGGACTACCTGCCCGCGTCCGTGGAGGCGGGCTGCGCGGAGTCCGCGGGCATCGGGCTGGCGAGTCAGCGGCGGTAGGGCGTTCCGTTCTTCATCACCCAGCGGACCTTGCGCACGGCGGAGATGTCCCGCGTGGGGTCTCCGTCCACCGCGACGAGGTCCGCGAAGAGCCCCGCCTTCACCCGACCGAGCCGGTCCTCGCGGTGCAGCATCCTCGCGTTGCCGGAAGTGGCCGCCTGGAGCACCTGCACGGGCGTCATGCCGTACTCGACCATCAGCTCCATTTCGCGCCCGTTCTCTCCGTGGGTGAAGACGCCCGAGTCGCCACCCACGCACATGGGCACGCCCGCCGCGAGCGCCGCGCGGAAGCTGGCGCGCTTCTCCTGAATGGAGGCGGGCTCCGGGTCCACGCCCTTCTTCCAGCCGTGGTAGCGGAAGAGCGCGTCACCCGCCGCCAGCGTGGGGCAGAGGAAGACGCCTCGCTGGGCCATGAGGCGGAAGACCTCCGCTGTTCCTCCGTCGCCGTGTTCGATGGTCTCCGCACCGGCGAGCACGGCGCGGCGCATGCCCTCGGGCGTGCTGGCGTGGACCGAGACGGGACGGCCACCGTCGCGCGCCGTCTCCACGATGCGCGTCATCTCCTCGAGTGAATAGGTGGGGCGCGCCTCGCCCGAGGGGCCCCAGCGATAATCGCCGTAGACCTTCACCCAGTCGGCGCCCCGGCCCATCTGTCCGCGCACCGCGCGCACCAGGTCATCCACCCCGTCGGCCTCCTCGGCGCCCTGGGGGACGTGCCACTCGGGAGCGAAGCCCTTGGGGCCGTAGGTGCCGCTGGCCACCAGCGCCCGCGTCGCCACGAGGAGTCGAGGTCCGGGGATGATGCCCTGTTGGATGGCTTGCTTGAGCCCGACGTCGGCGTCGCCCGCGCCCTCGGTGCCCAAGTCCCTCGCGGTGGTGAAGCCCGCGAGCAGCGTCTCGCGCGCGTGTTGGGTGGCCCGGGCCACGCGCAGGGCCAGGGACTCCTTCAGCACCTGGTCGTTCCAGGTCGCCTCGTTGTACGGGTGGAGGAACAGGTGCGAGTGGCCCTCGATGAGGCCGGGCAACAGCGTGGTGCCGGTGAGGTCGATGACCTCCGCGCCCTCGGGCGGCTTCACCTGGGCCGAGGGGCCCGCGGCGACGATGCGCTCTCCGGTGACGAGGACGACCCAGCCCGTATGGGGCTTGGGGGTGACGCCGTCGAAGACGCTCGTGGGGCGCAGCAGGTAGGACCTTGGAGCAGGGGCCGAGGCTCCAGGCTGCTGGGCCGAGGCCGTGGTGACGACGAGGGCGAGGAGGAGGGCGCGCATGGCGGTGCCTGGGCGTGGGTGTGGGGGAGGGGATGATGGCGCGGGAGGCGGAGTTGCAGCGCTGGTACCTGTTGGTGCAGCGCGAGGACTGCGGCATCCGCAACCAACAGGACCTGGACTTGATGTACCCGATGCCTCCGCGGGTTCGGGAGTGACACCGGGCGGGGGCGCGCCAGGCAGCTAGGGCGTGGCGCGCCAGGCGGCGATGGCGAAGAGGGCCCAGCCGGCGAGGAAGCCCAGGCCGCCCAGGGGCGTCACGGCGCCCAGGACGCGGACGCCGGAGAGGGCGAGCGCGTAGAGGCTGCCGGAGAACAGGACGATGCCCACGAGCATGGCCCAGCCCGCGCCGTTCAGGAGCGAGGAGGGGCGCAGCAGGGCCAGCAGTCCCACCGCGAGCAGTCCGAGCGCGTGGTACATGTGGTAGCGCGCGCCCGTCTCGAAGATGACGAGGAGGTCCGGGGGGAGCCGGGCCTTGAGCGCATGCGCACCGAAGGCTCCCGCCGCCACGGACAACAAAGCGTTCACCGCACCGAGCACCAGCCACCACCGCATCATCGAACGCCTTTCATCGAGAGTCCGTCTGGTGCACGCTACACCGCCGTTGATGGAGCGTCCTGGCCGACGTGAACTCCGGGCCACTCATACCCGCATGACATCCCTCACTTTCACTCCTTCTTCCAAGCCCATCCCCTTCGAGCTGCGTCCCTCGTCCATCCAGGGCACGGGCGCCTTCGCCACCCGCCGCATCCGCAAGGGCGAGCGCATCATCGAGTACATCGGTGAGCGCATCACCCAGGCGGACGCGGACGTTCGCTACGACGACGAGGGCATGGGGCGGCACCACACCTTCCTGTTCAACCTGGACCCCAATACGGTGCTCGACGCGGGCACCCTCCACAACGAGGCGCGCTACATCAACCACTCGTGCGCGCCCAACTGCGAGGCGCTCATCGACAAGGGGCGCATCTACATCTTCGCCCTGCGCGCGCTCCAGGTGGGTGAGGAGCTGGTCTACGACTACGCCTACGAGCGCACCGAGGAGATGGGGCCGGACTCCGAGTCCCTCTACATGTGCCGCTGTGGCGCGCCCCAGTGCCGGGGCACCATCCTGGCGCCGGAGAAGAAGGCCCCCGCCCGGAAGAAGGCCCGGGCGAAGAAGGGGAAGAAGTCCACGTCCAAGTCCCGCTCCGCGAAGAAGCCCGTGAAGGGGAAGAAGACGGCGACGAAGCCTGTGAAGGGCAAGAAATCCACGGGCGGGCGCAAGCGTCTGGCGGGGTGAGGTGGATGGGGTCGGGCCTGACGCTCTCGTGTCAGGTGCGTGCCGATGGGAGTTCGAAGGCCGGCGCCGCCGATGAGGCCGCCGGCCTTTGTCTTGTCATTCGTGGGGGAAGGCAGGGTTTGTGTCGGGCTGAACAATGTCTGGCGGAATCGTGAGGGCTTTGTGGCCACCGGGACGTGTTCCCAAGGAGCGTGTGCCGGTCATTTCAGTTGATGGGGACTCATGGCCACTCAGGATGATGATGAGAAATTGCCCGAGGGCGCGCTGGCGGAAAAGGCCGCGCCGCGGAGGGGCGCGCCCGCCTTGGATGTGACGCTCACGGTGCAGCCGCCCGCCCAGGGTGAGGGAGTCCCTCTGAAGCAAGGCTCCGAAGGGGGGCTGGATGCTTTTCCCGTGCCGGGGTGGGAGCGCTATCAGCCCTTGCGTTTCCTCGGGCAGGGGGGAATGGGGCGTGTGTTCCTGGCGAGGGACCCCCGGCTGCATCGTCAGGTGGCGCTCAAGTTCGTCCGGGACGAAGGCCCCGAGGTCACCCGCCGCTTCGTCGCGGAGGCGCGTGCGCAAGCTCGGGTGAACCACGAGCGCATCTGCAAGGTGTACGAGGTGGGGGAGGTCCAGCGGAAGGTCTTCATCTCCATGCAGTTCATCGATGGAGAACCGCTCAGTGCGCTCGCGCGCACGTTGCCCCTGGAGCAGAAGGTGTTGGTGCTGCGCGATGCCGCGCTGGGCGTGCACGAGGCTCATCGTGCTGGACTCATCCACCGCGACCTCAAGCCCTCCAACATCATGGTGGAACGCGACGCGGAGGGAGCGCTCAAGACCTACGTCATGGACTTCGGCCTCGCGAGGGACTGGGCGGCGAGCGTGACGGTGGAGGGAACCCTGCTGGGCACGCCCCAGTACATGGCGCCCGAGCAGGCCCGTGGGGAACATGCCCGGTTGGACCGCCGAGCGGATGTCTACAGCCTGGGCGCCACCCTCTACTTCCTGCTCACGGGACAACCCCCGCTCACGGGAAGCACGGCACTGGAGGTATTGCATCAGCTCGCCACGGTGGAGCCTCGTCCTCCGCGAGAGCTGGAGCGGAGCGTGCCCGTGGACCTGGAGGCCATCGCGCTCAAGTGCCTGGAGAAGGAGCGCTCGGCTCGCTACGACTCGGCGCGGGCGCTGGCGGAGGACCTGGACCGCTTCCTGGCGGGAGAGCCGGTGCGTGCGCGCACGGGCCCGGGCTATCAGTTGCGCAAGCGGCTGCGCAAACACTGGCGTCTCGTCGCGGTCGCCGCATCCGTGTTCCTGGCGCTCTCTGGCGCGCTGGGTTGGGGCGTCCTGTCGCGCCGCGAGGCCCGAGAGCGTGAGCGAGTGGTCCGACAGGAAGCCGATGAGCGAGAGCGGCTGGCCCGGCGCTTCACGGAGCGGGTGGAGCGCATCGAATCGTTGGCGCGTTACTCCGCGCTGGCCCGACTGCACGACACGCGTGGAGACAGGAAGCTGCTGCGTGCCCAGATGGACGCGCTGACGGAGGACATCCAGCGCAGTGGTCCAGGTGCTCGCGGCCCCGGGCAGTATGCCCTGGGCCGTGGGGCTCTTGCCTTGGGAGCGGTTGACGAGGCGCGGCGGCATCTGGAGGCCGCGTGGGCGCAGGGGTTCCAGGAGCCTCGGGTGGCCTATGCACTCGCGCTGGTGTTGGGACAGATGTACCGCCAGCAGTTGTTGGAGGCCGAGCGCTTGCGCTCGCCGGAGCAGCGCGAGGCGCGGCTGAGCGACATCGAGCGCGTCTATCGCGCCCCGGCGCTCAGGTACCTGCGGCGGAGTCAGGGGGCGGAGATGCCCGCGCCCGATTACGGCACGGCCCTCCTGGTCTTCTACGAAGGGCGGTTGGATGAGGCTTTGGCCTTGCTCGACAAAGTGGGCACCCAGCTGCCCTGGTTCCACGAGGCGCCGATGTTGCGCGGCGATATCCTGGTGGCGAGAGCGACTCGGACCTGGAGCGGCGGTGGGCGTGACGCGGCGCTGGCTGACTTCGAGGCGGCGCGAGGCGCCTATGCCCTGGCGACCTCCATCGCGGAGAGCCTGCCGGCCCTTCACCGCGCGCTGGGCGAGCTCGAGTACGCCGTGCTGTTGATGGAGCTCTATGGGCAGGGAGATGTGCGGCCTGCCTATGAGCGAGGGCTCGCGGCGGTGTCACGCGCATTGGTGGTGGCCCCGGGTGATTACGAGGCCCAGGTGCTGGAGTCGAGATTCCACCGTCGCTGGGCGGAAGACCGGGGACGCCACGGCGCGGAGGTGGAGCCGCTGCTCCAGAAGTCCAGCCTGGCGGTCCGTGCGGCGCTGGCCAGCGTGCCGGAGCGCCCCGAGGCCCGGCGCGAGCTTGGGAGCGTCTTGCTTCAAGGGGGACAATCCCTGCGGGAGCGAGGTGGGGACCCCCGAGAGCTGTTTCGCGAGGCCCTGGTGTTGCTGGATGGACTCCGGCCGGAGGACCGTGACTACACCGCGCACAACCAGCGGGGCCTCGTCTTGAAGGAGTGGGCGGTTTACGAGGAGCAGGTGGGTCTGCCATCTCGTGACACCCATGGGAAGGCCATCGAAGCCTATCGAGGGGCCATCGCGCTCGAGGCTCGAATGCCCGAGGCGTGGATCAACCTGGGCGTCTCGTATTTCAACCGCGCCCTCGCCTCGACAGGGGCGGAGCGGGACTCTGACCTGGAGCAGGCAAGCGCCACGCTCGACAAGGCCCGGACTCTCAATCCCAAGCAGGTGGCGACCTGGTTCTACGCCGGAGAGGTGTACTCGGTGCGGGCCGAGCGGCGAAGAGATGCAGGTGAAGATTCGCGGCCTGAGATGGCCAGGGCGCTGGAGTCGTATCGCCAGGGGCTTGCCATCAATCCCAAGCTCCCAGCGCTTCATATTGGAGTGGGCATGGTCTTGCGCCGTCAGGCCGAGGAGGCCTGGGAGCGAGGAGGCTCGTCTGAGTCCCTGTTGTCAGAGGCTGGAGCCAGCTATGAGCGGGCCCTTGCCGTGGCTCCAAACCTGCTTCCTGCGCTCAACAACCTGGGGGAGGTGCACACCGTTCGGGCACGCCACCTGAGAGAGGCAGGCAAGGACCCGAATGCGAGCGTGAGCGCGGCGGTGGCCGCCTATCAGCGAGCGCTCGCCGAGGCTCCCCAACATGCACAGCCGTGGTCCAACCTGGGGACCATCGAAGCGCTGTCAGCCGCCCATTCCCTGGAGAAGGGCCTGGACCCGGGTTTGACGCTGGCCAGGTCCGAAGCCGCGTTCCAGAAGGCGCTGAAGTACAACCCTCGCTTGGGTGAAGCGTGGCATGGGCTCGGAGAACTGCGCGCAGTCAAGGCGCGGTGGAACGCGAGGAGAGGACATGCGCGGGCCGAGGACTTCGAGGAGGCCGATCAAGCCTTCGACAAGGCACGGGAACTCAGCCCTGATCGACATGACTTTCGACTGGACTTTGGCCGGTTCTGCCTCGACCGGGCTGCCTGGCTGGCCAGGGTGGGCGGCGATGCCAGCCTTGTCCTGGCGCGAGGTCTCTCTCAGGTGGAGGCGTCCCTTGCTGCACGTCCAGGCTGGCCCAGTGCCCGGGCCCACCGGGCAGGACTCCTCCTGGCGCGTGCCGAATGGGCACAGGGCGAGGAGGAGAAACTGACGGAAAGGTCCCGGGCCCGACAAGAACTCGAAGAAGCCGTGTCGCGCAATCCCAATCTCGCTCCGCGCTGGATGGCTGAACGAGTCCCTGGGCGGTCATCGCCGAGTCGATGAGCCCTGGTTATGCTGGGTCTGGGTCGCCCAGGCCCACATTCAAATTGGCGCGGATGTCGCCTCGTTCGTGTTCCGGGTCCCGCCATGCGGCGATGAGGATGGAACTGCCAGGAGGCAGGGTGTTCGTGAGGAGCTTGTTGGGGACGATGGGACGGAGGTGGGTCACATTGTCGGTCACGTCGATCCATGCGAGGTGGATCTCGGGCGTGGGGATTCCGCGGGCGACGGTGACAAGCAGGGTGTGATTGGGAGAGTCGGTGAGGTTGGTGATTGTTGCTGCGGAGATGAGGCCGCCGTTGAATTCCCATCCACTGTTCGTTGCATTGAACGTGTAGGTTGCTTCGAGATTTAGCGCTGGATGCGATGCCGTGGTCATTGGGGATGCCCTTTGATGGAGTGACTCAAGGGGTTGTGCAAGTCATGGGCCCGGCGAAGTCCTCCTCCTCCGGGTCAGACCAACCCCAATTCCTTGATGCGCCGGTTGAGCGCATGTCGAGACACTTCCAGCCGACGCACCATTTCATCCAGGTCACCCCCGCATTCTTGAAAGCAGCGAGTGATTTCCTCCACACTCAGGTCTCCCGCGAGGCGGATGCTCGGGCTTCGCTTGATGAGGTTGTAGATGGAGGAGCGAGGGATGCCCAGTTGGTCCGCCGCGCGTTTGATATCCCACTCATTCGCGCGCAGGGCGGAGATCAACTCCCGCTCCTCGACCTCGGTGGATTTACGGAGTTGGGGGCTGCCGACGTCTGGGGTTGGTACCGCCCCACGTGTGCCAATTCTTGGCGGGTCCTCGCGGTTGTCAGACTCCAGGGTGAGTCGTTGACCCGGGTCCAGGGTCGGTCGACCCCGGCTTCGGATGACGAACTGGCGCGCCACGTTCCGAAGCTGGCGGATGTTGCCGGGCCAGGAATGAAGGAGCAGCCGAACCGCGAGCGTGGCGGGGAGCCACGGGGACGCATAAGGGTCGCTCGGTGAGAGGCGATGGGACTCGCCAATGCCTTCCAGTGCTTCGCGGGCGAAGTGAAGGAACAGCGGGCCGATGTCCTCCCGACGCTCGCGCAGGGGTGGGAGCTGGATTTCGTAGCCAGCGAGCCGGTGCAGGAGCGGCGCCTTGAAGCGACCCTCGCGGATGTGGGTCTCCAGATGTGCATCCGTGGCGGCGACGAGTCGGACATTCGTGGCGACAGGCGTACTCGCTCCCACCGGATACAGCTCACCCGTCTCCAGGACCCGGAGCAGCAGCACCTGAACCTCGGGAGAGGCTTCGCCCACTTCATCCAGGAACAGAGTCCCTCCCTGTGCGGCTCGGAAGTAGCCCTCGCGGTCGCGGTGGGCTCCCGTGAAGGCCCCCTTCGTGGCGCCAAAGAGTTCGGATGCGGCGAGCTCCTTGGGAATGGCGCCCAGATTGACGCTGATGAAGGGTTGGTCTCGCCGTGGACTGTGCTCATGGAGCGCCCGTGCCACCAGTTCCTTGCCGGTTCCCGTCTCTCCACGAATGAGGACCGGGAGGTCCACGTCGGCGACCCGCCCGATGTCCAGTCGAACGTGTTGCAATCCCAGGCTTGCGCCGACCATGCCCCGCGAGATTGGGTTTGCTTGCTGCTCCGCTTCGGCCAGGTGCAGGAGCAGCACGACTCGCCCAGCCAGTTCCAGGGGAAAGCCTTGCGTCAGCGCCTCCGAGTCCAACTCGACTGTGCCCTGGAGCGGGACTCCTCGCGAGGTGCATTTGCCCGGGGGGCCCTCGTTGCTGATGTGAAGCCTCTCACCCACTTGCTTGAAGCGGAGGATGGGCTTCCGGCTGAGAAAAGGGTCGCTCAGCGGCTCTCCCAGGATGCTTCCCGGCTTGGTGAAGTCCGGGAAGTTTCGTGACAGCGGTTGTTCTCGACCCGCTGGGAGTCCTTCGAGCAGGAGTCGCTCGCCGGCGCGTGTCGCCCTCGGATGGGCAACCACGGTGAGGGCTGGGATTCTCCGGGGAGAAGGCGTCGTGCCGCGATGAACGTCCGAGGCGGCCGTGGAGACATCGGCCGTTGCCAACAGGGATTGGAGTTCTGGTAATCCGGAGCGGGACATCCGGCGGGACGCTACTCGGCTTTGCAAATCGTGCAGCGCCGCCGCCGGGCCCTTCAGGTCATTCCAACTGGAAACGTGAAGAGGTGGTCAGTTGAGAGACTTGCAGAGCGCGTGGCCCACGCCCTGCGGGTCCACGTCGCGGATGATGCAGCCATAGCCAGGGCCGTGGATGGTGCCACCTCCGCTGAGCCGTGCGATGTCCCAGGTGGCGAGCTTGGCGCAGACCTCGGCCGAGCGCGTCCTCGCCTCCGAGGGGGAGAGGAGCGTCTGGCCGGGAGCGCAGGGGCCGTCACCGACGACCTTGAGGAACGTGCTCGACGAGGTCTGCTTGCAGACGGTGTGGCCCAGCGAGTTGAGTTCGACGGCGTTGACTCCGCAGCCATAGCCCGACCCGCGCAATGCGCCACTGCCATCCAGACGCGCGATGTCCCAGGTGTCGAGCAGACCGCAGACGGCGTTCTGGCTGGCGAGCACGTCGTTGAGCGTCGCGATGGCGTAGCCGGTGGGGCACGGGGTATCGCCGGTGACCTTCTGCACGTCGCCGGGAAGCGCGGCGGACTGATGGGAGAGGGGTTCGTCCTGCTCGGTCGTACCGCAGCCCGTGGTGACCTGGGTGAGGAGGACGGAAGCGAGGAGGCACTGCTTGATGCGCGTGTGGCCCATGTGAAGCTCCTTGCGGCGATGGCGTCTCATTCACGCCGCGAGGGCTGAGAGCAGGACATGTGCCAGGACTTGGAGAAGTCGCTGCTCCAGGAGGGCCCCTCGATGGGCGGGCGCATTCGCGGGGTGTTGCCGTGTCCAGGACATGTCCGCGACATGTCGCGGATGTTGGGTGGGGACCTCACGCGAAGTTTCATGGGTCGAGTGGCTTCAGGGTGTGTGGGATTGAGGTGGCGGATGGGGTTGGAGCTAAAAGGGCAGGCCCCTTTGGTCAGGCACATTCGTGGCCCCGGGATAGAGTGTCCCCGTGAACGACATCCTCTCCTTCCTGCTCACCGAGCCCCCCGAGCCCGTCACCCTCGACTCCGTCGAGACGTGGTGGCGTCGTCACCTGGAAATGGTGTCCCGCTTCCCGGCTCCCGCGGACCTCGCGCTCGCGGGAGGCTTTCGTGCGGACCGGCTCGGCTTTGCGTTCGCCTCCGGCTACCACGCCGCCCACCGCTTCCTGTTCCCCATGCTCCCCGCCGACAAGCCCGTCGCGCTTTGCGCCACGGAGCCCATGGGGGGCCATCCCGCCGCCATCCAGACGCGCCTGTCCCCGTCGCCCACGGGCTGGACGCTCACGGGGGAGAAGGCCTTCGTCACGCTGGGCTCCAGTGCGGAGATGTTGCTCATCGTCGCCTCCGAGGGTCAGGACGAGCAGGGCCGGAACAGGCTTCGGATGGTGTCAGTGGACGCCCGACGCGCGGGCATCAAGGCCACGGAGCTGCCCGCGCTCCCTTTCGTGCCAGAGGTTCCCCACGCGGAGCTACGGCTCGAAGACGTGGCTGTGTCTCCGGATGAAGTCCTGCCGGGTGATGGCTATACGCGCTACCTCAAGCCCTTCCGCACCGTGGAGGACTGTCACGTCCAGCTCGCGCTCCTGGGTTGGCTTCTCCAACTCGGTCGCCGGAGTGGCTGGCCCGACTCCACGCGCGAGGAACTGCTCTCGCTCGCGGTGATGATGCGTGGACTGGCCCAGGCAGACCCTGCTTCCGCGGCGACGCATGTGGCGCTCGGCGGCGCGCTGGCCCAGGTGAAGCGTACGGTCATCGAGAGCGAGCCCCTGTGGGCTCAGGTCGATGCGCCCACCCGCGAGCGCTGGGAGCGCGACCGCAAGCTGCTCGGCGTCGCGGGGAAGGTTCGGGCCAAGCGACTGGAAGCCGCTCGCGCGAAGCTCTCGGGCGCGGCGCAGGAGCAGGGCGACTGACCTCCGGCGGCACGCGTGCCACGGCCTGGGACGCCACACCCTCGATGCTCGTCCCCAGAAAGACGAAGGGCCGTGCCCCTGTGCGGGACACGGCCCTGACACGCCTCACGGCGTGAACCCCGGTCTGCTCAGTACCGTCCGCCGCCCACGGCGGAGACGAGGGCGGACAGGATGCGGTTCTCCACGCCCCACACGGCCTTGTTCAGGCCCTTGATGCCCGCTCCGCGCAGGTAGTCCGTGAAGTCGTGCAGCGCGGTGGAGCGCTGCATGCCCTGTCCCTCCGCCGCGTACAGCAGCGGGGTGCCCGGCGCGCCCGTCAGGCCCAGGTCGGGACAGGCCTCGGACAGCTTCGCCGGATCAATTCCCGTCGCCGCTGACAGCATCGCCACCGTGAACTTGTGCACCGGCAGCTCGCGCGCGTTCGGCACCTTCTTCAGGACCTTCTCCCGGTCCTTCGGATCCGTCGCGAGCTGATCCAACGTCACCTTCGACATCGCGATGAGCTGCTCGTTCGACACCTTCTTGCCGTCCAGGATGGCGCGACCCAGCAGCGACGCCGGCGTGTCACCCTTGATGGAGATATCCGCGCCCGGCATCGTCTTCATCCGCTCCCAGATGGCCTGCACCGCCTTGCCCACCTCGGTGTCCGGCCCGCCACGCCACGCGCCCGGCGTCGGCTGCGCCGCCACGGCCTGCACCGGCGCCGCCAGCTTCGCCTCGAAGGTGCTCAGCTGCGCATGGCCCACCGCGTTGGCCCTCGCCGGGGCCGCCGTCTGCTGCGCATCCTTCTGCGGCTGGAGCGACGTGGAGGGGTTCGACGTGACGACTCGGGGGCGGCTGCGGATGGGATCCATGCTTGGGGGACTCTCCGGACTTCGACGAATCAGGAGGTTATCGCAGGAACTCGGTAAAGGTTGCCGCCCAGCGGAACTCCGTCCGCACTCCCTGTGTGACGCGGCATGTCATGGGTTGATCCGCCGGAGCCCGATCTGCCCGGAGGGCTCCGCGCATTCCGCAGGACAACCGGTCCGTGAAGCCGTATTCGGACCCCCATGAAGCGTTTCCCCGCCGAGTTCGCCGACCTCCTCACCGCCAAGGGCCGCCGCATCCTGGAGGGGCGGGACGCGTCGGTGTCGGGCGCGCTGCTGGACCCCGCGCGCCGCTTCGTCTCCCTCCAGGGCGTGGTGGACGCGACTCGCGCCGCCGCCTGTCGCAACGCGCTCGACGCGGCCCTCAACGACACCCTGGTGCCCATGGAGGACCCCATCCCCTTCGACTCCATCTCCGGGATGACGATGAACTACATGGAGCTGCTGCCCAAGACGGTCCGCGTGCGCACGGCGCTCCTGGAGAGCCGGCGCTCCCGCTCCTGGCGCGCGGCGGAAGCGGTGGGGCTCACCACCATGCTGCGCTCGGACACCTTCGCCGCCTTCGCCGCGTCCGTCAGTGGCCGCGTGCTGCGCCGCAAGTGGGGCATCCAGGTGCTGTGCTACGGCCCCGGCGACTACTCCGGCCCGCACAACGACCACCACCCGGAAGAGGTCGAGGCCCGCGACGGCTACGTGGACATGCACGTGAGCCTCACCATGCCGGGTGTGGACCACCAGTACCTCGTCTATGAAAAGGACGGGCACCTGTCCGAGCTGACGCGCGTGAGCACCGTGGGCGGCATCACCGTGTACCGGCTGCCCTTCTGGCACTACACGACGCCGCTGCTCGCCCGGCGAGGCAAGGAGGACCAGTCCCGCAGGTGGGTGCTGCTGGGGACCTTCCTCGACGCCGCTCCCCAGGCCCGTCCGTCCTCCACCGTACCTCCGCCAGGGACAGGGGCCCGTCCGCCCGCTCGGGGGACGTGATTCGGACGTGGCGAGACGCCCGCCAGCGGTTAGCTTCGGGCCCACATGAGCCCCACCGACACCGATGCCCTGGCCGATGACCTGCTCGCGTACATCGATGCCTCGCCCACGCCGTACCACGCGGTGCGCGAGACGGCCCGCCGCCTGGAGCAGGCCGGCTATCGCGCCCTGGACGAGCGCGAGTCCTGGACGCTGAAGCCCGGTGAGCGCGTCTACGTCACCCGGGGCGACACCAGCATCGCCGCCTTCCACCTCGGCACCGCGCCGGTGGACCGGGCGGGCTTCCGGCTGGTCGGCTCCCACACCGACTCGCCCAACCTGCGGCTCAAGCCCAACGCCCAGGTCACGAAGAACGGCTACCAGCAGCTCGGCGTCGAAATCTACGGCGGGGTGCTGCTGCACACCTGGACGGACCGAGACTTGTCGCTCGCCGGCCGCGTGGTGCTGCTCGAGGGCGGCAAGCCCCGGGGCCACCTGGTGGACTTCCGCAAGCCGCTGTTGCGCGTGCCCAACCTGGCCATCCACCTCAACCGGGGGGTGAACACGGAGGGCCTCAAGCTCAACCCGCAGGAGCAGATGGTGCCCGTGCTGGGCCTGGAGAGCGCGGGCGCCTTCGACCTGCGCGCCTTGCTGGTGAAGGAGCTGGCGAAGGGGGGCGTGAAGGCGGAGGCCGCCGACATCCTCGGCTACGACTTGTGTCTCTATGACTTGCAGCCGTCCACTCGCTCGGGCGTGCATGAGGAGTTCCTCCATGCGCCGCGCCTGGACAACCTCGCGAGCTGCCATTCGAGCCTGACGGCGCTGCTCACCGGCCCCGCCTCGCGCGAGGCCACCAGCGGCGTCATCCTGTTCGACCACGAGGAGGTGGGCAGCCGCAGCGCGCAGGGCGCCGCGTCTCCCTTCCTGCGCACGTTGCTGGAGCGCCTCACGCTGAGCCTCTCGGACGGAAAGCCCGACGCGTTCCACCGCGCCATGGCCCAGTCCTTCCTGGTCAGCGCGGACATGGCGCACGCGGTGCACCCCAACTACGCGTCGCTGCACGAGCCCAAGCACCAGCCGCAGATGGGCGCCGGGCCCGTCATCAAGTCGAACGTGAATCAGTCCTACGCCACCGATGGCGAGTCCTGGGCGTACTTCGCCGCGCTGTGTCGCGAGGCGGGGGTGACGCCGCAGCACTTCGTCACGCGCACGGACCTGGGATGCGGCAGCACCATCGGCCCGATTACGGCGGGACAGCTCGGCATCCGCACCGTGGACGTGGGCAACCCCATGTTGTCCATGCACTCCATCCGGGAGATGGCGTGCGCGTCCGATGTGGCGGCGATGGTGGCCGTGCTGCGCCGCCTCTTCGCGTGAGCAGGGGTGTCAAAAGCCGGCCGGGGAAATGATAGATCTCCGCGTGTGACTTGGCCGCGCGCGGGAGGTCCCTGGTGGTGCGAGGCGCCCTGGAAGCGGGTTCTCCCCCGCCAGGGCGCACCGCTCGGCCTCTCCCTCCCCGGGGGCAAGGTCGAGCGCTCCCGGCGCTACCTCGCGCGAGTCTTCCGCTGGCTCTCCCAGCCGCGCACCGTGCTGCACGTGGGGCTGGCCGGCTCGCACCGCTGCATCGTCAGCCAGGACGACGAGGGCCGGCGCTACCTCCAGTTCGGCTGGGACAGCGCCTACCAGAGCGTGATGGGGCAGGGCTTCCCGCTGCGCCTGGAGCTCGAATACACGCAGGGCATGATTGGCGGCGTGGCCTTCGTGGCCAATCCGCAGCGCATCCTGATGATTGGCGTGGGCGGCGGCTCGCTGCCCATGTTCCTTCGCGCCGCGCTGCCCCAGACGCGCATCGACGCGGTGGACTCCGACGCGGAGGTGCTGGAGGTCGCCCGGCGCTACTTCGGCTTCCGCGAGGACGCGCTCCTGCACGCGCACGTGGCCGACGGGCGCCGCTTCATCGAGACTCCCGGGCCCGCCTACGACGTCATCCTCCTGGATGCCTATGGCCCCCGGGGCATGCCCAAGGCGCTGGCGACGTGGGAGTTCCTCCAGGCAGCCAAGGCTCGGCTCACTCCCGACGGCGCGGTGGTGAGCAACGTGCACCGCTCACCCAATCCGCTGTACCCGGCGATGCTCCAGACATGGCAGGCGAGCTTCGCGCAGCTGCACGCGTTTGACTCGCAGACGACGGCCAACCGAGTCTTCGTGGGGCTGACGTCCACGCAGAAGGTGTCGCGTGGCGCGCTGAAGGCCCGCGCCGGTCGGCTGGCCCGCGCCGCGCGCTTCAACCTGCGCGCGCTGATGTCCCGAAGGTTCGAGGACCGCGAGGTCCGCCGCGCCACCACGGAGGGACGTCCGCTCCCTTCGCTGGACCTCGTGCTGCACGACGAGGACTGACTTCGCCGCCGCGTCAGGACAGCGAGCGAGTCAGCCGCTGCTCACGGGCCTCGCTCAGCGTGCCGACGTCCAGCAGGGCCGCGAGCTTCTCCTGCGTGGAGAGGGGCTCGGCGTCGCCGCCCAGGAGCTTGCGTCGCGCGGACTCCAGGGCAGCTGGGGAGGTGTGCTCGGCGAGCCCCGGCTGAGACTCCAGCAACGCCAGGTGCAGCGCGTGCGTCTTGGCGTCGGTGAGCACCCGTTCAATGGCGTCCGGCACCGGCTCCACCGCGTGCTCCTCGGTGATGGCCTGCGCGCGCTCCAGCACCTCGGGCGGCTCCGTCTCCTCGGGCAGGAGGAACAGCCCCCGGCGCGCGGCCCACATCCCCAGCGAGGAGCGCGCCGTCAGCACCGTGAGGGGCACCGAGAGCAGCAGGCCCGCGACCACCGGAATCAACCACGCCACCAGCGACGTGGACACCAGGGAGGCCACCAAGACGAGCCCCACGCCCGCCGCCACGTGCGCCGCGTGACGCCGCGCCGCCTCCGCCCAGGGCAGGTCCGCGTCCTCGCGCTGCTGGCTGGACCAGTTCACCCGGTAGCCCAGAATCGTCCCGAAGACGAAGTGCGACTGGAACAGCATCATCACCGGCGCCAGCAGCGAGGCCAACACGCTCTCCAGCAGCACGCTGAGCGTCAGCCGCACCCGGCCGCCCATCTTCGCCGCCTCACCCGGGCGCACCAGCGCGAGCGTCAGGCCCAGCAGCTTGGGCGTCAGCAGCATCCCCATGGACACCGCGAACAGGCGCAGCGAGCCCGGCGCATCGAAGGCCAGGCTCGCCGTGTCCAGCGAGTGCGCGTCCGCGTCCAAGAAGAAGCGGTCATGCAGCGCCGCCACCAGTCCCGACAACAGGAACAGCAGCCACAGCGGCGAGGCGACGTACGACATGACGCCCATCAGGAAGTGGCCCCGGCTGAACGGATGCAGGCCCCCCGCCATGACCAGGCTCAGGTGCTGCAGGTTGCCCTGGCACCAGCGCCTGTCACGCTGCGCGTACGCGAGCAGGTTCGGCGGCGGCTGCTCGTAGCTGCCACCCAGCTCCGGCACCAGCCACACCGTGTAGCCCGCGCGCCGCATCAGCGCCGCCTCGACGAAGTCGTGGCTGAGGATGTGTCCGCCGAAGGGCTGCTTGCCCGGGAGCACCGGCAGGCCGCAGTGGTTGATGAACGCCTCCGTGCGGATGATGGCGTTGTGGCCCCAGTAGTTGGACTCGCCCAGCTGCCACGCCGCCGCGCCCGCGGCGACAATGGGCCCGTACACCCGGCCCGCGAACTGTTGCAGCCGCGCGAACAGCGTGGTGCGGCCCACGTTCAGCGGCGGCGCCTGGAGGATGCCCGCGCGCGGGTTGAGCTCCATCAGCCGCGCCATCTTCACCAGCGTGCGGCCGTCCATCAGGCTGTCGGCGTCCAGCACCACCGTGAAGTCGTAGCGGCGTCCCCACCGCTCGCAGAAGTCGCCGAGGTTGCCCGCCTTCTTGCCCGTGTTGTCCGTGCGCCGCCGGTAGAAGATGCGTCCCTGGCCGCCCACCCGGCGGCACAAGTCGGCCCAGGCCAGCTCCTCCGCCACCCACGCCTCCGCGCGCGTGGAGTCGCTCAGCACGTAGAAGTCGAAGGCGTCCAGGTGCCCGGTGGCCGCGACGGACTCGTACGTCGCCTGCACGTTGGCGAAGACGGAGGCCGGGTCCTCGTTGTGGATGGGCATCACCACCGACGTGCGCGACGCCAGGGGCAGGGCTTCTTCATCCACCGTGGGATAGCGCAGCCCGGGGAGCCGGGGGCCGAAGGCGAGCTGGAGGAAGCCCGCGATGGCCGTCCAGAAGGACAGCGAAATCCACCCGAAGCACAGCGCGAAGAGGAACACCAACACCACTTCCGGAGCCGACGTGCCCTGGGCGCTCAACAGGCGGTGCATCTCCAGCGTCCCCACGAGGGTGGTGACGGCCGCCAGGCCCAGGACTCCGACGCGCCGCAACCCGGCGCTCTCGGGCGAAAACGAATGGGCTTCCATCGCGAGGCTCCGGAACTCCCCCGCTCAGCGGGAGATGGAGACGTCCGGCGCCGCTCCGCGCCACCAGCGGCGCAGCAGCTCACCGAACGGCCACAGCACGAGCTGCTGCTCGGGCATCACCGAGCTGACCTGCGCGGGCGCGGGCACCGGCACCGCCGCGCGCGCCGCCTTCACGAAGTCCTCCGGCGCCGAGGGCCGGGTGAGCAGCCGCGCGCCCCGGCTCGCGCCGTCGCACAGCACGAAGGCCGCGCGGCCTCGCGCCAGCAGGCCCGGACCCGAGTGCTCCAGACCCAGCACGCTCGAAAGCCACGTCTCCATGCGCGCCCGGGCCAGCGCCACCGCCGCCTGGGGCTGGGCTCCCTGAGCGCCGTAGCCGTCCAGCACCCACGCCGCCAGCGCGGACAGGTCCGCCTCGGCGCTGAAGCCGAAGCCGCGGAAGAAGGTGTCGATGGCCGCGCGAGAACGCGGGACTGCCCACACGGTGGACGGGACGGAGGGGCAGGCGGTCAGCGTCGTCACGGAATCCACAGGTAGCTCCAGGTCTCGGTGAGGGTCTCCGAGCCGCGCTTCAAGAACGCGCGCAGCTCGGTCGGTACCGCGGGTGAGGCGGGGTGCAGCTCGAAAGTCGCGCGCCAGCCGCCCGTGGGCGTGTGGCGCGTGGCGATGGGTCTCATGACCTTGCCCGAGCCGGCGCTGACGACGAGCTCCACGGGCGTGTCGCTCTCCTTCAGGTCCGGCACGGCGGAGAAGTCGATGACGAAGCGGCGCATGGGGCGCGCGTCCTTCAGCCTGGCGCCCTTCCACGAGTCGCCCGCGTCCAGGCGCGTGCTGACGACGGTGGCGGCCGTCACGGGCCACGGCGAGCGCGAGCCCCAGTGCAGCTTGTACGCGACGCGCAGCGAGTCGCCGGCCGCCAGCGGCTTCTGGGGCACCCAGAAGGCGACGATGTTGTCGTTCGTCTCGTCCGGCGTCGGCAGCTCCACCAGCCGCACCACGCCCGGGCCCCACTCGCCCACCGGCTCCACCCACGCGCTGGGGCGGCGCTCGTAGTGCGCCTCCAGGTCCTCGTAGTGGTTGAAGGCCGTGTCGCGCTGCAGGACGCCGAAGGCGCGCGGGCTGTCCACCTGGAAGCTGGAGACGTTGATGCGCTCGGGGTTCTGCAGGGGCCGCCAGAGCTGCTCGCCCGTGCGCGTCCAGACGAAGAGGCCGTCCGAGTCGTGCACCTCCGGCCGGAAGTCGTCGTAGTCGCCCCTGTCATTCTCCCCGAAGAGGTACATGCTCGTCAGCGGCGCCACGCCCAGCTGCTCCACCGGCTTGCGCGCGAAGACAGTGGCCTCCACCTCCATCACCGTGTTCGCCCCGGGGATGACGGTGAAGCGAAACGCGCCGGTGACGCTGGGGCTGTCCATCAGCGCGTGCACGACGACGCGGTCCGCGCCGGGCGCGGGCTTCTCCAGCCACAGCTCACGGAAGGCGGGGAACTCCTCGGCGCGCGCCGTCGCCGTGTCGAGGGCGAGCCCGCGCGCGGACAGGCCATACAGGTTGCCCTGGCCCAGCGCGCGGAAGTAGCTGGCGCCCAGGAACACCACCAGCTCGTCGAAGAGGTCCGAGCGGTTCAGCGGATGCGACAGCCGCATGCCCGCGAAGCCATCCGCCTTCTTCAGCGGGCCGGGCTTCACCAGCGGGCCGTAGGTGAACAGCTCCGGCGAGAAGCGCAGCGGCGCCGCCTTGCCGCCGGACACCTCGTACATGGCCACCGGGAACTGGAAGAAGAAGCCGGGGTGGAAGAACTGCGCCTGGAAGGGCAGCCCCGCCTCACGCCACTGCGCCTTCTCCGGACGGAAGCGGATGTCCCGGTACGCGTCGTAGTCCAGCGTCCGGTAGGTCTCCGGCAGCGTCGACACGGGCTCCACATACGCCTGCGCCGCCTTCGCCCGCGCCCGCTCCACCACCGTGTCGGCCGTGAAGGCCGTGGCACCGCGAGCCTGCGACGTGGACGAGGAGGGGGTCGCCGCGCACGCGGTCCCAGCCGTGGCCACCAGCGCCACGCCCAGCCACCGCACGCACGCCGCGCGCGTCCCACCGTGCTTGTTCCTGTCCGCCGTCACGCCAGATTCCTCCGAGTTCCGCTGAGGGGCCGAGCGGCTCCGGGAGACCTCCGGACCTCACTCGACTCCGCCACCCCGCAAGGCCTCCACGGTGCGGCGCGTCAGCCCTGAGCAACACGCGTACCAGCCCATGACGCGGTCGTTCATCCCTGGAATTTCTCCAGGAATCGCGAGCGCTTACTCGGAGAATTTAGTTTGAGGTCAATGAAACTGCGGGCTTGCGCGCTCGCCGTGGAAAGCGGCGTGGGCAAGGCCGTGGAAGCGCTGGGGAATAGAAGGACAGCCGGCGCGTGACTCTGTCCGATTCCTCCCCAGGTGGACCATGACCCGGATCAGGCTCGGGCCAATCGTTCCTGCACCAAGGACAGCAGCTCCCGGCCCGCGAAGGGCTTTTCGAGGTGGGGGCTGGTGACGGTTTCGAGGAAGGCGCGGGCCTGGGGTGTCACCGCACCGCCGGTGAGGAAGACGACGCGGCGGGCCTGGTCCGGGTAGCGCTTCATCAGCGTGGAGTAGAAGTCCATGCCGCTCATGCCCGGCATCATCAAGTCGCAGAAGACGACGTCGTAGTGCTCGCCGGCTTCGATTCGCTCCAGGGCGTCCTGCGCGCGCGTGGCGAGCGTGACGTCGTGGTGGGGGCGCAGGGTGCGGCCCAGGGCGGTGCAGACCAGGGGCTCGTCGTCCACCACGAGCAGGCGGCCCCGCTTCTCGGCGGCGGCGGCGGGCGTCTCGAGCGGCCGGGGAAGCAGCGGGACTTCGCGCGGGCGCTCGGCGGCGGGCAGCAGCACCTGGAAGGTGGAGCCTCGGTTGGGGGCGCTGCGGACGCGAATCTCGCCGCCGAGCGCCGTCACCAGGTTGTGGCAGATGGACAGGCCCAGGCCCGTGCCCACGCCGGGGGCCTTGGTGGTGAAGAAGGGGTCGAACAGGCGGGGCAGGTGCTCGGTGGCGATGCCCACGCCCGTGTCGGAGACCTCCACCAGCACGCGGCCGCCGTCGCCCATGCGCGCGCAGACGCGAATCTCATGTCGGTCCGGCGAGCCCTCGGGGATGGCCTGCGCGGCGTTGACCAGGAGATTCAGGAACACCTGTCCCAGCCGCGACTCGTTGGCGCGCACGGGCGTGACTTCCTCGAAGAACTTCACCAGCCGGGCGCGGTGGCGGATTTCGGTGGTGGCCAGGTTCAGCGTGGAGTCGAGCACCTGGCGCACGTCGACGACGGCGTCCTCGAGTGAGTCCACCCGGCTGAAGGTCTTCAAGTCGCGGACGATGGTGCGCACGCGCTCCGCCCCCTGCTGGGCTTCTGCGAGCGCGGACTGCGCATCCGAGAGGGACTCCGCCAGCGCGGGGTCCACGCCGGGCGCGGGCAGGTTGGACAGCTCCTCGCGGGCGAAGGCGAGGTTGGCGGTGAGGTAGGCCAGGGGGTTGTTGATTTCGTGCGCCACGCCCGCGGCGAGCGTGCCCACGGAGGCCATGCGCTCGGCGAGCATCAGCCGCGCCTGCATCTGGTGGCGCTCCGTCAAATCGTGCGCGACGGAGACGATGGAGTCCTCGCCGTCGAAGTGCAGCGGGAAGGTGGTGGACTCGACGTGGAGGATGCCGCCGTCGCGGCGCACCATGCGCCTCTCTTGAAGGGCGTTGCGGCCGGTGCGCAGGGCCTCGTGCATGCGCGCGTCCGCCGAGGCCAGGTCCTCCGGAGGAATCATGTCGGAGATGTGCTTGCCGATGAGCTCGCGCACGTCCGAGTAGCCCAGCGCGCGGGCGACCTTGAGGTTGGCGTAGCGCACGCGCGCGTCGCGGTCGAAGACGGCCACCAGGTCCGGCAGGCTCTGGATGAGGGTGCGGAAGCTCACCTCGGAGCGGCGGACCTCCTCCTCCGCCTGCTTCAGCGGGGTGATGTCCGGGAAGAAGGAGATGACGTGCGGCTCGCCCGCGTAGGGCACAATCCCCATGAACAAGAGCGTGTGACGCAGCTCGCCGGTGCTGGTGTGGTACTGCGCGTCCACGCCCCGCACCGAGCCATGCTGGCGCAGCCGCTCCATCACCTGCGAGCGGTCGAACGGTCGCTCCCACAGCCGCAGCTCGACCGTCGTCTTTCCCAGCATCTCGTCGCGCGAGTAGCCGAACGCCCGGAAGTAGGCGTCATTGGCCGCGACGACGCGGCCCTCTCCCAGCGTGGTGATGGACGTGGGCACGGGGCTGACGGCGAGCATGGTGTCCCGCAGCTCGTCGCCGAAGGGCACGCCCGTGCGGGACTCGCGGCGGACATAGCGGCGCTCGGCCATGTCCAGCCGCAGCCGCAGCTCCTCCTGCTCCATGGGCCAGGCCAGGACCTCGTCCGCGCCGTCCTCCAACGCGGGCTCCAGCAGGTGCAGCGCGCCGCGTCGTCCCACCAGCAACACCACCGCGGAGGGGCCGCCCGGCAGGCTGCGCAGGGCCCGCACGAGGGGCATGCGCGAGCCCGGCTCGCGCGCGTCCAACACCACCAGGGGACAGGGTTCGGCGCGCCAGGCCGCCGGTACATCCACGTCGCGCGCGACGTGGACCACCGTGTTCCCCCTGGCTTCCAGCAGGGTTTCCAGTGGCGACAGGTCCGCCCCTCCCTGAGCGACTATCAGGACCCGCATGGGACTCCTTGCATGCAAACGACCATCGTTGCACGAGCCCTCGTGTTGTAAAAGTGTGCTGAGGCGCTAGTTTCCCAGGGCAAGCAAAGCCGCGTGGACAGCGGGCTGTTAGAGTGGTTGCGGGCCGGTGCGGACCGGCGGATTCGGAGGGGGGAACGCCATGGAGTGGCGGGGCTCGAAGGACGCGGTGGTGGCGGCTCGCAAGGCGCCCTACGTGCCAGTGCAGGTGCCTCGGCGCAATTTCGAGGGGCTGTTCGACCATGCGCTGAAGCCCTCCGGCGCGTTCGCCCAGTCGCTGCGAGACATCGGCTACGACACGGACTCGTCCCAGGAGTACTACCCCCTCAACGTGTGGCGCGCGGCGCTGGGTGTGGCGCGGCGCTTCGCGTGCGCGGGACAACCCGCTGAGGAGGCCAACCGGGCGCTGGGCCACCACTACGTGGAGGGGTTCGCGCAGACGTTGGTGGGGCGCATCTTCGCCACCGCGGCGCCACTGTTGGGTACCGAGCGTTGTCTGACGCGGCTGCCCACGTACCTGAAGGCGGGGCGCGAGGACATGAAGATGGTCCTGGAGCCGGTGCAGGAGCGCGAGTGGTGCGTGCGGGTGGTGGACGGAGACCCGTTGCCGGACTTCGTAGCGGGCGTGGTGGAAGGCGTGCTGCGGCGCACCCGGGTGCAGCCTCGGGTAGAGGTGCTGGACAGGCAGCCCGCCGGCTACGCGCTGCGCGTGTGCTGGGACGAGGCGTGAGACGGCGCGTCAGTTGATGTAGCGCTTGGGCAGCGCGGCCGAGGGCCGGGCGATGCGTGAGGCCTCCGGACGGATTTGCAGCCAGCGGCCGATGACGTCCAGGAGTCCGTCGAAGGTGTCGCGCAGGGCCCAGGCCCGGTCGTCGGAGTCCGGCAACTCCACGCAGCGGGTGAGGCCGTCGCGCAGCGCGCGCTGGGCGCCGGGGAAGAGCTTGCACGTGTCGATGAGGCGCTCGGCGGTGCGGGCGTAGAGGCGGTAGCAGCCGTCCACGTCGCCCCGGTTGTACGCGGGAGCGCCCGCGTTGATGGCGTGGCCGAGCGTGGTGGCGATGGACTCCAGCACGTCCGTCGTCGCGCCCTCCAGCAGGCTCAGCGAATGCTGCGGCACCTGACGCACGCGGCCCGCCCTGCGGCGCGGGGCCTCCAGCGCGGACAGTGGCGAGGCGGCCGAACCGCGCAGCAGCGGCGCGATGTAGCGCGTGGGGATGACGAGTCCCAGCGAGCGGCCGTTGGCCAGCGCCGCCGTGGCCACGCCGACCACCGCGCCGCTCATGTCCAGCACCGGTCCACCGGAGGACTCTTCCGGAAGCGTGCGCGTCAATTCCAACAGGGTGAGCCAGTCGCCGAGCACCTGGACCGCCCGCACCTGCTGGGAGCGGACCTCTGGTGCGGGGCCGGCGCCGGGTCGCAAGACGTAGACGGTGTCTCCCTCGGCGGGCAGGGGTGCGGGCGTGAGCCCCAGAGGTGGGGCCAGGTCCTTCACCGGCAACCGGAGGATGGCCAGGTCACGGCGGTCATCCATGGCGGCCACCTGGGCCACCTCCGCGCGGGTTCCATCCGCCATCACCGCGTGGATGAGACGGGCGCCGGCGACCGCATGCAGGCTGGTGACGAGGTGTCCTTGTCCGGTGGCCACGAAGGCGGAGGCCGTGTGGCCATCGACTTCCAGGAGCACCAGCGAGGGCGAGGCATGGACCAGCGCGTCACGGGGGGGAGACCTGTCGATTCCCTCAGCCATGGAGAGCTCCTGCATCGCGGGGCATATGGGCACCTGGGCCGGGCGCCGCCCCCGCGCGCTCATTGTACCCCAGTTGTAGCAAGCCGCTCGCCCTTCACCCAACCAGGGGGTGCCCTCCACGTTCCGCTGGTTCACTTGTCTGTGGCGTTGAAGTGTCAGGTCGTTAAACCTCCGACCCGAAATGCACAAGACCCACCTCGTAGGCGCCCGTACGCACAACCTGAAAGACCTCTCCGTGGACCTGGCGGAAGGGGAGCTGGTCTGCATCACCGGAGTGTCGGGGGCGGGCAAGTCCAGCCTGGCGCTCGACACGCTGTATGCGGAGGGGCAGCGACGCTTCGTGGAGAGCTTCAGCCCGTATGCCCGGCAGTTCCTCGAGCGGCTGGAGCGGCCGCCCATGGACGCGCTGGAGCCGGTGGCCGCGGGCGTGGCGGTGGACCGGCGCGCGCCGGTGAAGAGCTCGCGCTCCACGGTGGCGACGCTGGCGGACGTGGAGCCGTACCTGTCCGCGCTCTTCACGCGCGAGGCGATGCCGGTGTGTCCCACGTGTGGCGTGGAGGCGGTGCGCACGGATGCGCGCGTCGCGGCGGCGGCGCTCTTGCGCGAGTCGCCGGAGGCCCAGGCCCTCATCGCCTTTCCGCTGCGCATCGCGGACACGGCCTCGTTCCTGGACGTGCGCGCGCGGCTGCTGAAGGACGGCTACCACCGGCTGGTGGTGCAGGGCGAGGTGCGGGAGCTGGAGTCGCTCAAGCCGTCAGAGGCGACGGACGCCGCGGGCGTGGCGCGGGTGTTGGTGGACCGGGTGAAGCTGTCGTCATCGCAGTTGTCGCGCGTGACGCAGGCGATGGAGGAGGCGTGGGCGCGCTCGGAGGGCGAGGCGGTGGTGCTGGTGGTCGGCGCCGAGCCGAAGCGGGTGCGACGGGGGCTGGTGTGTCCCAAGTGCGCGCGTGAGTTCGAGGCCGCGCGACCGGGCCTGTTCAGCTACCAGTCGCCCGTGGGCGCGTGCGCGGCGTGCAAGGGCTTCGGCCGCACCATCGGCATCGACTGGGACAAGGTGATTCCCAACCCGGCGCTGAGTCTGTCGGAGGGAGCCATCCGCCCCTGGTCCGGCGCGTCGACGGAGTGGGAGCGGGGCATGCTCCAGCGCTGGTGTCGCGCCAAGGGCATTCCCATGGACGCGCCCTGGGGCTCGCTGACGCCCGCACAGCAAGAGTCGGTGCTGCAGGGCGCGGGGGACTACGACGAGGGCCGGGCGTACCCGGGCGTGCGCGCGTGGTTCCGGTGGATGGAGGGCCGCACGTACAAGATGCACGTGCGCGTGCTGCTGGCGCGCTACCGCGCGTATTCGCTGTGCGCGAGCTGTCATGGCGCGCGGCTCAACGAGCAGGCGCGTGCGTACCGCGTGGGCGGGCTGGACCTGCCGGGCTGGCACGGGCTGGAGCTGACGGAGGCGCTGTCCAGACTGGAGGCGCTGCGCACGACGACGGGGCAGGGGGAGCTGGCGCGGCGCGAGCTGTCCGGGCGCCTGAGCTATCTGCGGCGCGTGGGGCTGGGCTACCTGACGTTGGACCGGCAGGCGCGCACGCTGTCCGGAGGCGAGGCGCAGCGCGTGTCGCTGACGGCGGCGCTGGGGACGTCGCTCACCGGCTCGCTGTTCGTCCTGGACGAGCCCACCGTGGGCCTGCACCCCGGGGACGTGCCGCCCTTGACGGAGGCCATCGCGGAGCTGGCGGAGCGGGGCAACATCGCGCTCGTGATTGAACATGACCCGCTGGTCATCCGCTCCGCGCACCGCGTGCTGGAACTGGGCCCTGGCGCGGGTCGCGAGGGCGGACGGCTGTGCTTCGATGGTCCGCCGGAGGCGCTGGCGAAGCGCAAGGACCTGCCCACCGGACGGCTCCTCGCGGGCGGTGGCGAGTCGTCGAGGACGCCCCGGACGAAGACGGGCTCCATCGAGGTGCGGGGTGCGCGGGAGCACAACCTGAAGGCGCTGTCGGTGAGCGTGCCCTTGGGCGTGCTGTGCGCGGTGACGGGGCCGAGCGGCTCCGGCAAGAGCACGCTGGTGGACGAGGTCCTCTACCGGCACCTGGCGCGGCGGCTGGGCGTGAAGGACGTGGAGGCCCCGGGCGTGGTGGACGCGCTGGAGGGCGCCGAGGCGGTGAAGTCCATCACCTTCGTGGACCAGTCTCCCCTGGGGCGCACGTCGCGCGGCAACGCCGCCACGTACACCAAGGCGTGGGACCGGCTGCGCGAGCGCTTCGCCGCGGAGCCCGACGCGCAGGTGCGAGGACTGACGCCAGCGCACTTCTCCTTCAATGTGGACAAGGGGCGCTGCGAGGCGTGCTCGGGCGAGGGCTACGAGACGGTGGAGATGCAGTTCCTCGCGGACGTGGCCTTGCTGTGCGCGGTGTGCCGGGGCCGGCGCTTCAAGGAAGAGGTGCTCGCCGTCCGCCACCAGGGCTTCAGCGTGGCGCAGGTGCTGGAGATGACGGTGGCGGAGGTGCTCCAGCACTTCGGGAGTGACGCGGCCCTCCAGCGCGCGCTGGGGCCGGTGGCTCGGCTGGGCCTGGGCTATCTGCCCCTGGGGCAGCCCTTGTCCACGCTGTCGGGCGGCGAGGCGCAGCGACTGAAGCTGGCGCGCGCGCTGGCCTCCGAGTCGAAGGGCTCGCTGTTCCTCATCGACGAGCCGAGCGCGGGCCTCCACGCGGAGGACGTGCGTCATGTCATCGACGCGCTGCACGCGCTGGTGGACCGTGGCGCCAGCGTCATCGTCGTGGACCATGACGTGTCGGTGATGAAGGCCTCGGACTGGGTCATCGACCTGGGGCCGGTGGGTGGCAAGGATGGCGGCCGGCTGGTGGCCGAGGGCACGCCCGCGGACGTGGCGCGGGGCAAGGGCGCGACGGCGGAGGCGCTGCGAGGCGAGCGCAAGCCGCCAGTTCGCGTGGTGAAGCAGCGCAAGCCAGGCAAGGAGGCCGCGCCAGCCATCGAGGTGGAGCACGCGCGCGAGCACAACCTCCAGGACGTGTCGTGCAAGATTCCGCTCGGGAAGATGACCGTCGTCACCGGGCCGAGCGGCTCGGGCAAGAGCTCGCTGGCCTTCGACGTGGTGTTCGCGGAGGGGCAGCGGCGCTTCCTGGAGACGCTCAGCCCCTACGCGCGGCAGTTCCTTCCCACCATGCCCCGGCCGGACGTGGAGCGCGTCAGCTCCATTCCGCCCACGGTGGCGCTGGAGCAGCGCACCTCGCGCGCGGGTGGCACCAGCACGGTGGCCACCGTCACCGAGGTGGCCCACTACCTGCGCCTGCTGTTCGCCAAGCTGGGCGAGCCGCACTGCCCCAATGACGACACGCCCATCACCTCCGTCTCCCCGGAGCTGCTCTTCGCGCAGCTCACCGCGATGAAGGGGGACGGGACGGTGCTGGCGCCCGCGGTGCGCTCGCGCAAGGGCACGTACCTGGATGTCTTCACGGCCGCCGCGCGCGGGGGCATCACCCACGCCATCGTCGATGGGGAGGTCGCGTCCACGGATGACCCGCCGCGACTGGCGAAGACGCGCGAGCACGACATCGACCTCGTCATGTACGAGGGCAAGCTCTCGAAGCTGCCGCGCGAAGTGTTCGACAAGGCGCTGGGCTGGGGCCAGGGCGCGCTGAAGCTGCGCGCGTCGAAGGGGGAGACGCTGCTGTCCACCGAGCGCACCTGCCCGAAGTGCGGCACCGCCGTGCCGGAGCTGGACCCTCGCTGGTTCTCCTTCAACACGAAGCAGGGCCGCTGCGAGTCGTGCGAGGGCACGGGCGTGCAGGGTGGACCCACTGCGCAGGTCGAGGGCGAGACGGCGCCGTGCCGCGCGTGCGGTGGCAGCCGGTTGGACCCGGTGCCTCGCGGCGTGCGCCTGGAAGGGGCGCGCTACCACGAGGTGGTGAAGCAGTCCGTAGCCTCGGCGCTGGAGCGCGTGAAGGGCTGGAAGTTCAAGGGCGACCGCGCGCTGCTGGGCGAGCCGTCCCGTCAGGAGCTCCTGCGGCGCATGGAGTTCCTGGAGCGCGTGGGCCTGGGCTACCTGTCCCTGGACCGCAACGCGGGCACGCTGTCGGGCGGAGAGATGCAGCGCCTGCGGCTGTCGGCGCAGCTCGGCGCGGGTCTCACCGGGGCGATGTACGTGCTGGATGAGCCGACCATCGGCCTGCACCCGCGCGACACCCACCGCCTGCTCGACAACCTGCGCGCGCTGGTGAACACGGGCTCCACGGTGCTGGTGGTGGAGCACGACGCGGACACCATCCGCGCGGCGGACCACCTGCTCGACCTGGGGCCCACCGGTGGACGCGGGGGCGGACGCATCCTCGCGGAGGGGCCTCCGGACGTGGTGCTGCAGAGCGACTCCCCCACGGCGCTCGCGCTGCGCGAGGCACAGGTGCGGCCTCCGTCCGGACGTGGAGAGCCGAAGCACTGGCTGGAGCTGAAGGGCGCGCGCGCCAACAACCTGAAGCGCGTGGACCTGCGGCTGCCCGTGGGCCGGCTCAACGTCGTCAGCGGCGTGTCAGGCTCCGGCAAGAGCACGCTGATTCGGCAGGTGCTCTACCCGGCGCTGCGCGAGGCGCTGGAGCTGGTCTCCTCGAAGCCGGGGCCCTTCGAGTCGCTGAAGGGCGTGGAGCCCGTGAAGCGGGTGATGTCGGTGGACCAGTCGCCCATCGGCCGTACGCCGCGCTCGGTGCCCGCGACGTTCCTGGGCCTCTGGGACGAGCTGCGCCGGGCCTTCGCCGCGACGCCCGAGGCGAAGATTCGGGGCTTCTCCGCCGCGCGCTTCTCCTTCAACACCGCCAGCGGTGGCCGGTGCACCGCGTGCGACGGACAGGGCTCCATCTCCCACGAGATGTCCTTCCTCCCGGACGTGGTGACGCCGTGCGAGGCCTGTGGAGGCGCGCGCTTCGACGCGGCCACGCTGGAGATCCGCTACCATGGCCTGTCCGTCGGTGACGTGCTGCGGCTGTCCGCGGACGAGGCGAAGGACGTGTTCCGCTCCATCCCCAAGGTGGCCGCGCCGCTGCAATGCCTGTCGGACCTGGGCGTGGGCTACCTCCAGCTCGGACAGGGCTCCAACACCTTGTCCGGCGGCGAGGCGCAGCGACTGAAGCTGGCCTCCGAGCTGACGGCCTCCTCGCGGCACGAGCCCACGCTGTACGTGCTCGACGAGCCGACGACGGGCCTGCACCTGGGCGATGTGGAGAAGCTCATCACCTTCCTGGGCCGACTGGTGGACCGGGGCGACACGCTGGTGGTCATCGAGCACCACCCGTCGGTCATCGGCGCGGCGGACCATGTCGTGGAGCTGGGGCCGGAGGGTGGCGACGACGGTGGCCTCATCGTCGCGGAGGGCACGCCTCGCGAGGTGGCGAAGCTGAAGACGGCCACCGGGCGGGTGCTCAAGTCACTCTTCTCGGGCGAGGACCGTCACGCATCGCGTCGCGGTGCGGCGGGGGGGCGGTGAAGGTGGGGATGTCGACGACAGGACAGAAGGTCGTGAAACGGGGCCGGGGCTTCGGCATCCTTGGCGGCCACATGAGAACCCTCCATGTATTGACCGTCGCCACGGCGCTCCTCGTCACCCCGGCACTCGCCGGGGACACGGCGACGAAGCCCTCCACTCCCGCGAAGTCCCAGCCCCCGAGCGAGAAGAAGCCCATGTCCCTGCATGACCTGTCCGCGAACCGTCTCGATGGCAAGGCCGAGAAGCTCTCCGACTTCCAGGGCAAGGTCCTGGTGGTCGTGAACACCGCGTCGGAGTGTGGTTACACGCCGCAGTACGCGGGCCTGGAGAAGCTGTTCCAGGACTACAAGGACAAGGGCGTCGTCGTGCTGGGCTTCCCGTCCAACGACTTCGGTGGGCAGGAGCCGGGCAGCTCGGAGGAGATCAAGAAGTTCTGCGAGCTGCGCTTCAAGGTCACCTTCCCCATGTTCGAGAAGGTGAAGACGAAGGGCGACGGCCAGTCCCCCGTGTACACCTTCCTCGCGAAGAACCACGACGCGCCCAAGTGGAACTTCCACAAGTACGTCGTGGGCAAGGACGGCCAGGTGAAGGCGGGCTTCCCCAGCAAGGTGACGCCGGAGAGCGACGAGCTGCGCAAGGCCGTCGACGCCGCGCTCGCCCAGCCGTAGCCATCGCCTGACCTCTCGCCGGCCCGGAGCAAGCATCCGCCCGGGCCGGTGTCGTGTCGTCTGTCGGGGGTGGCATGCGGGCCGCGAGGGGCCCACCGTGGTGGTGGACGGAGCCCTTGAGGAGGGAGCCGCATGGCCATCGCGTCGACACCTGGATTGGGCTCGCGGGAAGAGGCGTGGCCCGCGCTTCCGTTGGCGGAGTGGAAGGACACCTATGCCACGTTGCACCGGTACACCCAGGTGCTCGGCAAGGTGCGGCTGGCGCTGACGCCCCCGGAGAACCACTGGTGGAACGTGTCGTTCCGCGTGACGGCCAGGGGCCTGACGACGACGCTCATCCCCTACGGCAATGGCGGCTTCGAGGTGGACTTCGACTTCCTCGCCAGCGAGCTGCGCTTCCTGACGAGTCGCGGCGACGTGCGCGTCATGGAGCTGACGGCTCGCCCGGTGGCGGAGTTCTACCGGGATGTCATGGCCACGCTGCGCTCGCTGGGCATCGAGGTGAGCATCTGGGAGCAGCCGGTGGAGATACCGGACGACACCACGCCGTTCAGCCAGGACCGGCACCACCACACCTATGTGGCCGAGCATGCGCGGCGCTGGTTTCGGGCCCTGCTCCAGGCGGACCTCGTCCTGAAGGAGTTCCGCGCGCGCTTCACGGGCAAGTGCAGCCCGGTGCAGTTCTTCTGGGGGAGCTTCGACCTGGCGGTGACGCGCTTCGCGGGTCGGCCCGCGCCGATGCGCGAAGGCGCGGACGCGGTGACGGCCGAGGCGTACTGCGAGGAGGTCTGCAGCGCGGGCTTCTGGCCCGGCACCGAGGCGCTGGGAGGCGCGGCCTTCTATTGCTACGCCGCGCCGGAGCCCACGGGCTTCTCCGCCTCGCGCGTGGAGCCGGCGGAGGGGGGATACGACGCGGGGCTCAAGGAGTTCCTGTTGCCCTACGAGTCGGTGCGCCGCGCGAGGGACCCCCAGGGGTATCTGCTCGAGTTCCTCCAGACGTCCTATGACGCGTGCGCCGACCACGGCAAATGGGACCGGGCTCGTCTGGAGCGACCGCTCATCATTCCTGAGAGCCTGAAGGCGGCGCGGGGTGTCGGTGGCGGCACGGCGGCGGAGCAGCCCTCCGCCGATACGCGCTCGTGAGCACCTGACTCAGTAGGGCGGCAGCAGGCGGCGGAAGCCGTGCGCCAGCACGATGGCCAGGACGCCCAGGTTGCGCGGGAGCAGCGCGGGCCAGAAGAGGGCGAGCGGGCCTGTTCGCTCGACAGGGGGCTCGCCGGTGGGGAACTGCTGCGCCAGGCGCTCCGCGAGCGCGCGCATCCACCGCGTGGAGCGAGGCCACTCGGCGACTCCGTCCAACCACGCCGGAGGAATGGCGCCCGCGCCGACGGTGGCTCCGAGCATTCCTCCCGCGATGGCGCCCACCGTGTCCGTGTCTCCGCCGAGCAGGATGACCTCCTCCACCGCGCGAGGCAGGTCGTCCGGATGGCGCAGCCACGCATAGAGCGCCACGGGCACCGTGTGCATGACGTAGCCCGTGACTCCACGCTCCAACCCGAGTGACCAGGCGAGCTCCGCGAGGGACGCACCTCGCGCCAGGTGCGCGCTCAGCGTGTCGAGCACCGCCTGAAACTCGGTCGTGGTGGTGGCCTCGCGCAGCATGCGCAGTGTGGCCTCCGAGTCCTTCACGCCTTCGGGCCCGTGCAGCGCTCCGTACGCGGCGGCCCGCGCGACGAGCCGCGCTCCATCCTCGGCCCGAGGGTCTCGATGTGTCAGTCGCGTGGAGGCCCGCACGAAGGCATCGAGTCGCTCGGGCCGCGTGGCGAGGCATGCACCCAGGAGCGGGGCGCGCATCGCCGGGCCGTTGCCCGCGGAGACGACGCCACTGTGCTCGGGCGGGAAGCCGCACCACAGCTTCGCGATGGCGCGCACCGTCGCCCAGCCGATGCCCGCCGGCAGCGCGAGGAACCACCCCCGCAGTCGCCACCCCAGGTCGCGAGCGAAGCGCGCCGGGTCCTCGGGCTGCGCGAGGAGCGCCTGGCCCGTCATGCACGCGTGCTCCGTGTCATCACTCGCGAAGCCCCGGCCCAGCACGAGCCTGTGTCGCAGCGGTGCGCCGCCGAACATGCGGTGTGCGCGCTTCGGGCTGAGCCCCTCCCGAGGGAGCCCCAGCGCATCTCCCACGAGGGTTCCCAGCAACGCACCGGTGATGAGGTCCTGACGTGAGCGCGAGTCCATGGCTGGGACGGATGCAATCACAGAGCCCGCCCTGTACCGAGGGTGATTCCAGCCTCGGTGCGGAGTTCGTGTGTCAGATTGGCACGGCCCGTCGGAAGGCGGGTGTCAGGATGTCGGACCCGTGAGCGGGAGGCGCAGCCCCACGGCACTCTCGGCCGAGGCGCTGTCGCCACGCTGGCCGGGCTCGTCGAGAGGCGTCGTCAGGCTGTCGACGAGCCCTGCGTTGGCCTCGCTACCGCAGCGCTCCGCTCAGCCCAGGCGGCGACGCCACGCACGCGTGAGCAGGAAGGCGACCGCGATGGCGCCCACCACGCCGAGCAACATCAGCCCGAGCAGCCACAGGAAGACGCGGTCCACCAGCATGGCCGCGCGCTGGAAGGTGTGGTCCACCAGTCCGTAGCCGATGCGCTCGCCCTGCTGGAGCGTCTCCACGCGCTCGGTATGGAGCGCCGAGAGGATGGCTTGCCGCTCTCCGCGCACGTCCACCATGAGCGCCTGTCGTTCCGCTTCGATGAAGCGCTGGAGCGCCTCCCTGCCCGCGTCGAGCGCGCTCAGCACGGCGGTCCGCTCCCGGGCCACCAGCGCGGGAGTTCCCGCCGCCAGCCCTCCCAGCTGGTCCAGCGTGTCCACCACGCGCTCCAAATCCCTCATCGCCTCCCGCGCGGGGAGCATCCTTAGGGCCTCCTGCGCCATCGACTCCACCTGCCACCGCGCCTGTCGGGGCAGGGAAGCGGCGTAGAGGTCCACGCGCGCGGTGAGGTCCCTCACGTCCTCCACCAGCACTCCCGCGGTCCCCAGCGCGCCGAGCCCGGACTGCGACGTCACATCCGCGAGCAGCCCCACGGTGGACACCCGCGCGACGAGCGAGCCCACGAGCGGGTTCTTCGCGGCCCACTCATGCACGAGCCGATGCGCGGGAGACGTATCCTCTCGGCCGGACACGTCCTTCCACAGCGCCTCCACCTCGGCCTCCTGTTCGCGCAACATGCGCTCTGCCTTGGCCGTCACTTCCGGCGTCGCACCGGCGCTCACGGCCCACTCCGGCAGGGCGAGCTCGAGCTGCGCGAGCAGGGCCCACGCATCCACCAGCGCCGCCACGGGGTCCGGCTGGAGCAGCGCGGCCTGCATGGCCGGCACCGAGTTGATCTTGAACGTGGTCATCGCCTGGCGCACGGACTCGGAGCCCGAGCGCGCCGCGATTTCATCCGCGGAGACCTCCAGCAGCCCGGAGAAGCGCCGCGCCATGTCCCGCACCCGGGTGCGCAGGGCCGCCACCGACAAGTCGGAGCGACCCACGCGCCGCACCAGCTCCGAGCGCGGCGCCGCGACGGAGCAACCATCAAGGCAGGCGAGCAGCAAGAAGCAGCCAGCGATTCGGCGGAGGCGAGACATGGAGCCCGCGCAAGCTGCACACGCCCGCTCGCTCCGCCGACCCTGCTCGGAGGACAAGCCCGTGTCCGACGCTTGACGCTCCCATGCGTCGGTGGCGCCGGACACGGACTCCGCACGTCACTTCTTGCCCGGCTTCGGCGGGAAGCGCTCCAGCATCTCCGTCACGGCCTTGTTGATGTTCGACTGCTGCTTCTCCGCCTTGGCGTTGTCGTCGATCTCCGACTGCGCCTGCCCGCGCCAGACGAGCTTCTTTGACCTGGCGTCGACGATGTCGAGCAGGAGGGTGCCCTGCTCGTACTCCCGCACGTACGTCTCGGGCGCGGACATGACGACGGGCCCACCGCCGTAGAACGGGTCCCACATCGGGTCGTACGGATAGCCGTAGTAGGAGTTGACGGTGTCCGCCTCAATCTTGTTGTCGATGGCCCCATGCCAGCCGATGAGGAAGTCGGGGTTCGCCCCCGCATCCACCTTCTGGTAGCCGTGCGACTGCAGGTAGTCGTCCGCCGCGCGCTGCACCTCACCGCCGACGATGGGGTTGTAGATGCGCTTGTCGGTCCCCTCCGGCTGCGGGAGCCACGCATAGGTCTTGTAGCCGTCGAGCTGCTGGACGGCGCTGGGGTCGTAGTTGCTGCTCACGTCGATGCTCGCGCAGGCCGTGAGGGCCAGGCCCAGCAGCAGCGGAGCGAGTCGGGGCAGTAGACGCATGGAAGCCTCCTCGGTGGCGGCGCGATACGCGCCGTCGGCTCCCTGACGGTAGGCATGGGGCCCATGTCGCCCCTGGAGACGGATGCCTGTCCGTCCCCGACTCCAGTCTCATTCCCCGGGGTGGGGCGTCAGTCGTCGCCCCTCGCGTCCCCGGGCGAATCGTTCTTCCAGAAGCTCTTGGACTTGAGGCCACCGCGCGCGAGGGCGAGCGCCAGCTTCGCCCGCTTCTCTGGAGGGAGCTCCTTGGCCAGCGCCTGATACATCTCCCGGTCCAGCGCGGCGATGCGCTCGCGCGCCTCGAACGCACGCTGCGCGGCGGTGTCCACTTGCGTCAGCGCCGCGCTGTCGCCCTTCGCCGCCTGATGCAGCGTGCGAGCCGCGTCGCGCACCTGCTCCCGCAAGGGCCGCCGCTTCTCGTCGAAGCCGCGCAGCGTCTCCTCCATCTTCAGCGCCTGCGCGTTGTCCAGCTCCAGCGCGTCCGACAGCGTCAGCACCTGCCGCAGCCGCAGCCGCTTCTCCAGGCGCTCCATCCGCTCGGCGTCGCGAGGCCGCGACTCCCCGCGCTCCTTGTCGCCGGGCCGGGCCATCGCCAGGAAGGGCACGAGCACCACCGTCAACGCCACCCAGGACTTGCGAGTCATCGTCTTCACAGCATCTCTCCCAGCGGATCTTCCTCGTCCCAGCCCGCGACGTCGTCGAGGGCCTCCTCGTCTTCCAGCTCGGTGCCTGACTCCAGCGGCTCCAGCCCCGCCCAGGCCTCGAAGTCCGCCAGCGTCCGCGCCTCCACCGCGCGCTCCTCCAACACCGGCGCGGCCTGGGGCTCCGGCGAGGTGCTCCCGGTCCAGGGCCGCGGGATGCCTGGCACCAGGACCATCACCGCCACCGCCGCCGCCGCGGCCATCAGCGAGCCCACGGTGCGGCGTCGCAGGGACTGGCTCGTGTGCTCGCGCTTCCACGCGTCCAGCGCGCGCTGGGGCAGCGCCTCCTGAGCGAGCTTCTCCGCCGTCGTCGGCGCGGGCAACGTCACCAGCGAGAGGATCTCCACCGACGCGGCGAAGGCCTCGCGGCACCCCGCGCACGACTCCAGATGGTGGAGCAGGGGGACCGTCTCCGACGCCTCCAGCGCCCCCGCGGCGTGGAGATCCAGCCGCGCTTCCTGTTCAGGGCATGCAGCCATCAGCTCATCTCCTCGGGCTCGCCCACCCGCGCCTTCAGGCGCTTCACCGCATGGTGGAACTGCACCTTCGCATTGTTCTCGGTGATGCCGAGCGTCTCCGCGATGTCCTTGAACGCCAACCCGGCGTCCACGCGCAGCGTCAGCACCTCGCGCTGGCGCCGGGGCAACGTCAGCACCGCGTCGCGCACCCGCCGCCCGCGCTCCGCCCGCTCCAGGCCTTCCTGCGCGGACTCGCCAGGGGCCTCCGCCACCTCGTCATTCGCCGCTTCCACCAGCACCGGCCGCCACCGCTGGCCGTGCCGCGCGTGGTTCTTCGCCAGGTTGAGGGCGATGCGCACCAGCCACGCCCGGAAGGGCGCCGGGCCCGAAGGCGTGAAGCGCGCGAACACCCGGCGCGAGGCCTCCAGCGCGCGCAGGAAGGCGCCTTGCGCCAGGTCCGCCGCGTCCTCGGGCCGCGTCGTGTAGCGGCGCACCAGCGAGAAGACGAGCGCCCGGTGCCTCGTCACCAGCACCTCGAAGGCGGCCTCCTCCCCATCCAGGAAGGCATGGCAGAGCACCTCGTCCGGCGCCCGCTCCAGGGCCAGCCGACGAGACGGCATCGCCACCACCCGGCCGCCTGTCTCCCTGATGCTCACGACGCCTTCAACCCCCGAGCGGCCCCCAGGTTATTTTTCGCCGCGTTACCGCCGTGGCATTAATTCAGGAATATCAGGAAATAACAGCAAATTGGGCGACACTTCGGTGAGCCATCGGGTTGCCCTGCTCGCTTGGCGGCTGTCACAATGTCCGCTGTTGGTGCAACCCACGGACTTCTCATGGTTCTGGAAGGCTCGGGCTCTCGCATCAAGGGGGGCGTGCTCATATCCCGGCTGAACATGCTGCGCCGACATGGCGGGCAGGTTCGCGTCGACGAAGTCCTTGGGCGGCTGCCCCCGTTGGACCAGGCGTTGCTGCGCAAATCGATAGTGCCGGTGGCCTGGTATCCGCTGGAGCTGAACCTGCGGCTGGACACGGCCATCGCGGAGGTGCTGTCGCCGGAGGACGAGGGCCGGGCCTTCATCGACATGGGGCGCGCGTCCGCGGACGAGTCGCTGCACGGCCCCCAGCATACCTTCGTGAGGGTGGGGGACCCGCACTTCCTGCTGAGCCAGGCGGCGCGCATCTACCGGTTCTATTACGCGGTGGGCTCGCGCACGTACGACTCGACGGGGCCCCGGTCCGCGGTGCTGCGCACCTTCAGCGCGGAGAACGTCACGGAGGCGGACTGCCTCACCATCATCGGCTGGCACGAGCGCGCCATCGAGCTGTCGGGCGGCCTGTCGCCGCGAATCACGCACCCGATGTGCCGCGCCCGGGGCGCGTCCCATTGCGAGTACCACTGCTGCTGGGATTGAAGGCCCCGGCAGGCGTCAGGCGGCCGTGTCGTAGGCGAGGGGGAGCGGGGTGGACTCGAGGTAGCGAAGGACGTCGTCCAGGTGGCGGTACACGCGCACCTCGTGGCGGATGATGTCCTCGATGTGGCCGTCGGGGCCGATGATGAAGGTGACGCGGCGGTCCACCCGGAGCACGGGCCAGAGCACGTCATACGCCCGGCTGATGACCCGGTCCGGGTCTCCGAGCAGGGAGAAGTGGATGTCTTCCTTCTCCGCGAAGGCGCACTGGGTGCGCTGCGTGTCCACGGAGACGCCCACCAGCTCCGCGCCCAGCGCCTGGAGGCGGTGGTGGTTGTCCCTGAACGCCCGGTTCTCGATGGTGCAGCCGAGCGTGAAGGCCTTGGGGAAGAAGAAGAGGACGACCCTGCGGCCCCGGAGCGCGGACAGGCTCAAGGGCGCGCCATGGCAGTCCGTGGCGGAGAAGTCCGGCGCGAGGTCTCCGATGGCGAGCATTCCGACAGCTCCCTTTCTGGTGGCCGCGACGGTCCACCGGTACCACGTTTTCCGAGCGAGTCCGGGAACCGTTTCCCCGCATGCCGCCACCCGTTCTCCCCTCGACGGAAGGACTGTGTCCTTCCCGAGCCACCCAAGGGGGCGCGTCCTGCATCGCATGGTTGGAGTCACTGGGGTGTTAAGTAATGTTGAGCGCTCTGCCCCTCACTCCTTCGGCGGGATGATGGGCGAGTCATCGTAGGTCCGGGTCGCCTGGTCTCCGAACCAGAACCCGCGGTACCTGACGCCGTCGCGGAAGCCGCTCGAGTCGAGGAACACGTCGACCTGCTTGCCCTCGGTGTCATGGGCTTCGACCTCGACGTAGTCGTTCTCCACCCCCATGCCGGCCTTGACCTTCTGCGCCTTCGCGCCGCTGACCTTCACCTCCAGCTTGCCGTCCACCTCGTTGACCGCGGGCCCGTTCGGGTCGAACACCAGGTGCAGCTGGCCGTTGAAGCCCTTGGGCACGGTGAAGTGCACGACCTTGGCGGTGCGTGCCTCCCACCAACTGGCGGTGAGGTCGTCGAACACCACCGCGAAGAGCCCCACCGCGCCGACCACCAGCAACACGACGCCCACGCCGATGGCCACGGGGGTCGAGAACGAGAAGAGCTTCTTGAGGAGGAGGGTGAGGCCGACGCCGACGCCGCCGCCAATCAGCAGCAGCAGCAACATGCCCAGCAACACCGCGATCGCCATCCCACTGTCCGGACCGTTCACTTCGTTCGACTCCTCGCCACGCGGGCGCGAAGGCGGCTCGAGAACGAGGCCACCTGATATCGCGGATTGTGTCGCGTCACGTCGCGGGTGTCAGCGCGTGGCTCCTCCGGATGGAGACTCCTCGAGTCGATGTCATCGCCGACTCACTGGGAATGTTTCAGCCCGAGGTTCCGCTGCTCGACGACGACGCCGGCTTCGGTGACATGGGCGTGTCCGTGGAGCTCGGGATGCGAGGAGCGCTTGCGCGGCTCCGGTCCGCCCGTGTGAACTCGGGCGGCGCTGCCCCGTCCAGGGCGGGCCTCGCCCATGGGGCGAAGAGGGGTGTTCATGCAGGCGTCCAGGCTGTCCATGGGGTGGAGGCGCACCTGTGTCGGGGTGCTGATGGTGGCGAGCGTCTTCACGTCGCCCGCGTGGGCCCAGAAGCCGGCAGCTTCGGAGCAACGCTTCGCGAAGCGCTTCCTCGTCATCCTCGCCGCGGAGCCGGAGCTGGGTCCCCAGGATGAACTCCAGGCGCGGGTATCGAAGCAGGCGGACCTGAAGACAGACTTCGCTCGCCTGTCCTCCACGGACTTCGCGGACCTCAAGCCGTGTCTCCAGATTCTCGTCGCCAACAGCTTCGCGTCGAAGGCGGAGGCACAGGCCTACAGTGGCAAGCTCAAGGCCCTGGGGGTCATCTCCTCCGTGCGCCCGGCGGGGGCGTATGTCGCTGGGGATGCCGCCCGACAGAAGCAGTGCGCGCCCGCGGAGGTCTGGCAGGCGGGGTTCCGGTTCAAGGCGGACGCTCACGAGGACGATGGCTCGCCCTGGTCCTTCACCGCGAGCGCCGTGCTGAAGCACGCGGACGGAAGCGAGGAGGTCCGCCCGCTGAAGGGGAAGTTCTCCAATGGCGAGGTGCCCCAGGACATGACGCAGTCCTTCAGCGTCTGGTGGGCCGGCGGGGGCTCGGACGTGAAGCTGGTGCTCAAGGGACAGGCGCTGGTGGTCCTCCAGCGCTTCAAGGACGAGGGCATCGACCCGCGCAAGGAGCGGGACGTCGAGGTCGCCCGCTTCCCCCTTCCGCCGCAGGTTCGCGTGACTGGGTTTGCGCCGTAGCCACGAGGTCCCGGGCTAAGGCAGGCCCAAGCCCCCGCCATGGGGGCGCGGAGGCACCTGGCCCGTCTCCCGCTTCAATCGCAGGATTCGGGTCAGTCCACTTCTTCCATGTCGCTCGTGCTCGTGCTCGAAAGGTGGTCGCCCGGCCAGATCGCGCCACCAATGCCGCCGTCGACGAGGTCGTAGAACATCAAGATCGCCTCGTGCAACCATCCCTGATTCTGCATGATGAATGTGCTGGTCTGGATGTCGTTGGGCTTCTTGATGATGTCGCAGTAGTCGAGGTACTGCTTGGTCCTACCGAAGGCAACGCTGGACTTGTTGGCGAAATCCGCCTTGCTGCGATAACTGAACGGGAGGTCCCGCTTCATGAAGGGGACTGTCTTCCCGAGGCGCTGCACTTCATACACAAAGGCCGCCTCGATGGCCCAGGCGCGCCATTCCGCGCGAAGGGTTGCTTCGTCCTTGCCGTTGTAGATGACGTTCCTGGCAAGGTGGTCGATTGCGTGCTGTGTCTCGTGAACCATGGCCGCGAGGAGGCCGTAATACTCCGAGCCCGCCGCGGTGATCTGCTCCTCGGTGAGGACCCCGAGCGTGAGCTTCCCGGTCACGGCGCTCCTGGCGCTATACATCGCGGTGCCAAAGGCCTGGGGTGTATGCTCGCTGGCGAATCCCACGTAGATGGTTCCGGCGAGATTCTTGGCTTGCCGGATGATGTGATTGAAGACCTTGGATGGAATCCGGGTGTTGATGTCGATGTCGAGGAAGCGAGTCCCCTGATACTTGTCGTCGCCTCCCTCGAAGTTCACCTTGGTCTGGATGACGGGGCCCTGGGGCGCGCCGCCGCGACGGGACAGCTCTGGGGGCACGCTGGCGTCGACCGGCTGAAAGTCGACGGGGCGCCTTCCCAGCTCGACCCAGTCACGAGCCTGGCGACCCCGTCGATTGGCCCTGGCTTCAAGGATGGGCGCACAGACCAGGGCGGGTCCCGTCGAGGTTCGCTCCACTGACACACCCCGGCGCTGCTGGAGCACATGGGTCAGCTCGTGTGCGAGCAGCTCGATGCCTGGCAGGGTGTCGGGGCGGAACTGGTCGCGGGCGAAGTGGATGGCTTCGCCACACGCGAAGGCGGCGGCTCCGAGGGCCTCGGCTCGTCGCCCCTCATGGATCCGCACCGTGGTGAAATCCGCGTCGAAGAACGCTTCCATCTCACGCCGCACGCCCGTGGGAAGAGGTTGTCCTCCCACTGTGAGGTCTGGGGCGGAATGGGCAGGGTCTTGGGACATGGGGACGCCCAGTGCAATCGTCCGGCCAGCGAGGGGGCTGCGCCAACGCCCATCACTCCTCGCGCCAAGGCCCGCCAGCCTTGCATGAAGGCGGTGACCGCGTGCCGCCGGGACGCGCTGGCGTCCGAGAGGAACGCAGCCATCGTTCACAGGGGCGCGCATCCCGCGCCGGGCGGAGGAATCGCTCCGCCCGGCGGTGAGTCAGACGGCTAGCAATTCTGAACGCACACGGCAACGCCCGAGGACGGACGGACTGTCGCGCTGCTCCCGCACACGAACTGCTCGCCGCCGCACTCCTGGCGGTACTTCTGGGTGCCGGCCTGGTACTGCTTGCAGGCCCAGTACTTCCATCGGAACGTGCCGCCGGTGCAGGCGGGATCCGAGTAGCCGCCAGAGCCCCAGTCACGACAATTGTTCTGGAACGTGCCCACCGAACAGGCTTGTTGCTCCACGTCACCCACGATGACTTCTGATGCCGGCGTCTCGGTCTCAACGCCGCCGCAGGCGCTCACGCAAGCCACCACCGCCCCCAGGAACAACGAACGCACGAAGTGCTTCGACATGGTTCGACTCCATCGGTTGTGTGTCAGCTCTCCGGCCACGCGGTGTCTGCCCTGGCGCGTCCGGCGAGTGGGCGCCTTATCCCAGACGTTTTCGTCCGCCAGGGATTAAGCGGAATTAAGTCCGATTAAGACGGGGGAGGTAGGGCCGGGGCTTCACCCCACCTCACGCGTCGCTGCTGACCGTGCCCGTCCGAAGTGCTATCCGCCAGGGGTGTCCTTCGAGCGAATGACGTCGTCCCGGCTGGCCCGGGCCATGGGGGTGACGCGGGTGGCGCGCGTCACCGGGTTGGACCGCACGGGTGTGGAGGTGGCGTGCGCGGTGCGCCCGGGCGGGCACGTGCTCCAGGTCTGCAACGGCAAGGGCCTCACTCCGGACGAGGCCTCGTGGGGCGCGCTGTTCGAGACCGCGGAGCTGTGGGCGGCGGAGACGGTGGTGCCAGGCCGGCTCGCCTGGGGGGCCCGCGCGGAGCTGGAGGGCCGGCTGGGGACGCTGTGGGGCGCGGACTCGCTGGGCTCGGCCGGCGCGCTCGTGGAGCCCCGGCTGTGGGGAGACGGAGTGCGGTGTGCGTGGCGCGAGGCGACGGAGCTGGGCTCGGGTCAGGCGGTCTGGGTGCCCGCGCAAGGCGTCCATGTGACGCCGCCGGGAGGCCCCTCGCTGGGGCCGGTGGCGGCGGCGTGGACGAGCAACGGCTCGGGTGCGCATCCGGAGGCGGCTCGGGCGCTGCTACATGCGCTGCTGGAGGCCACTGAAAGAGATCAGCTCGCGCGGGTGTTTCCGGAGGGGTGGACGGAGGAGGCGGTGGAGGGGCGCATGTTGCGGACCGCGGAGCTGGTGAAGGCCGCGCCTCGGACGGCGGCGCTGGCCGAGCAGCTGCGGGAGCGTGGCTTCGCGGTGTTCCTGTTCGATGCGACGCCCTCCGCGCGCACGCCGGGCGCGGTGGGCCTGCCCGTGGGCGCGGCGGTGCTGGTGGACCTGGAGGATGGACCCGTGCCGCTCACGGCGGGTTATGCCTGTGCGCTGGAGCGTGACACCGCGCTGCTGAAGGCGTTGCTGGAGGCGGCGCAGTCGCGCCTGACGGACATCCACGGCGCGCGCGAGGACGTGGCGTCGGTGGACCGGCAGGCGGCTCGGGACTTCGCGGAGGCGTGCGCGGGCGTGCGCGCGCGGCGGCGGGCCGGAGAGCTGCCGGACCTGGGCTCGGTGGCGCGGGGGGCGGCCGAGGTCGCCGTGCGACGGGTGCTGACGCGGTTGAAGCGCGCGGGGTTTGCTCGCGTGGCTTCCGTGGAGCTGGACGCGCCCGTGCCCGGCTTGCACGTGCGGCGGGTGGTGGTGCCGGGCATGCTCATCTCGGAGCTCCTATGAAGAGGCGCGCGGAGGAACTGGTGGTCTTCCTGGGGCCCTCGCTGCCCGCCGAGGAGGCGCGGAAGCTGGCCCCGTGCGTGGTGTTGCCCCCGGCTCGACAGGGCGATGTGTGGCGCGCGCTCGGCGCGAAGCCGCGTGCGATTGCGCTGGTGGATGGTGTCTTCGAGGCCCAGCCCTCGGTGTGGCACCACGAGCTGCTGGCCGCGCTGGAGGCGGGCGTGGCCGTCTTCGGCGGCTCCAGCATGGGGGCCCTGCGCGCGGTGGAGCTGGCGCCCCATGGCATGGTGGGCGTCGGGCGGATCTTCGGGTGGTATCGCGACGGCGTCATCTCGGACGACGCGGAGGTGGCCCTGCTGCACGCGGATGCGGAGCACGGCTGGCGTCCGCTCACGGTGCCGCTCGTCAACGTCCGGCATGTCGCGGAGCTCGCTCGGGAAGCCGGTGTGCTGAATGCTCGCCTGGCCCGGGGCCTGGTGGACGTGGCGAGCGCGCTCTTCTACCAGGAGCGCACGTGGCCCCGGTTGGTGGAGCGCGCGAGGGCAGGGTGGTCCGAGGCCACGCGGGACGCCTGGGAGCGCTGGTTCTCGAAGGGCGTGGAGGACTTGAAGCGGCAGGACGCGCGGGCCTGCCTCCAGACCGCCGCGGAGTGGGTGGCCTCGCGAGCGACCTCGGTGCCGGGGACCCGGCGGTCTCCCTCGTCCCTGGTGCGGCGGCGACGGCTGGTGGAGGACGTGACCCGGCTCCCCGACGCTGTCGTGCCCTCGGGGCAGGTGCTGGAGGTGCTGAGCCAGGCCCCCGACGCGCGGGCGCTGGCGGAGGCGGGCCTGCGACGGGCGTTGCTGGCGGGGTGGGCCCGGACGATGGGGCTGTCCCCCACGGCTGACGAGGTGGAGGAGGTGGAGGCCGCGTGGTGGCGCGAGCGCGCGGTGCCCGTGCGCAAGCGCGACGCGTGGCGGATCGCGAACGGCCTGGATGCCGAGGGGCTGCGTGCGCTGTGTGAGGAGCTGGCGCTGGAGCGGCTCGTGCTGACGCAGTCGACGCGGCTGCTCCCGGATGGCCCGTCCTGGGAGGAGGCGCTGGCCTCCGAGGCCCGGCTGCGCGGGCGCTGGGCGGAGGCCGCGCTCGCCGTGGCCGAGAGCGACGAGGTGGACGCGTCCGAGCACGACGCGGACTGAGCGGGGAGGACGGCCGGGAGCCAACGGGTGAAGTCGGGTTCCCCTCGCCAGGGCAGCCCCACCTGCCGGGTGGGAAAAATCGTGACAGTCCCTGAAGAAAGGCTAGGGTCAACCCTGGAGGTTACCCTTGCTCAACCCCGTTCCCTGGGTGGTCACCGAGCCCCTCGCTCCGCGGGGTGCCGCGCGCATTGAGGCGTGGGCGTCCGCGCGCTTCGGCGTTCTTGGGTTTGGTGGTTACGAGGAAAGCGGGTCTTCGCGGGAGGAGACGTCGCCGTGATGTCCGCGCCGTTCCATCCGGACCAGCTTGCGCCGGGCAGCGCGGTGGGGCCCTGGAATGTGGTGGCCTCGCTGGGCTCGGGGGGCTTCGGCCGCGTGTTCAAGGTCGAGCGGGGAGGGCGCTTCTACACGATGAAGATGGCGCTGCGTCCCGCCGGGTCCCAGGTGTCCGAGGAGGAGGACGTCAACGGTCGGCTGTCGCACGAGGTGGCCACGCTGCTGGCCTGCGCGCCCCACCCGAACCTGCCCCGAGTCCACGCGGTGGACCGCTGGCCGGAGCCACCCGAGGGCTACCTGTTCTTCGTCACGGACTTCATCGACGGGGAGACCTTCCACGAGTGGCGCTGGCGGGTGAAGCCGTCGGCGGCGCACCTCTTGTCCGTGTTCACCGAGGTGGTGCGCGCGGTGTCTGACCTGCACCGGCGCGGGCTGCACCACCGCGACGTGAAGGGCGACAACCTGCTCATCCGCCGCGAGGACGAGCGTCCGTTCCTCATCGACCTGGGCACGGTGCGGATGCCGGGCGCGACGACGCTGACGGTGGGCGTGGCGCCGGCCTCGCCGCACCTCTTGCCGCCCGAGTGCGTGGCCTTCCTGCGCGAGGGCCAGTGGGAGCAGGGCGCGCGGTTCGACGCGGGCATTCCCGGCGACCTCTATGCGCTGGGCGCGCTCCTGTACGAGTCGCTGACGGACGGCTACGCGTTCGACCCGAGGCTCCCGTATGACCGGCTGCTGCCGGCCATCGAGACGGTGACGCCCCGCGCCCCGCACGTCGTCAATCCCAAGGTGCCCCCCGCGCTGGGAGACATCGCGCTGCGGCTGTTGGCGAAGCGCCCCGAGGATCGCTACGCGGGCACCGAGGCGCTGTTGCAGGCGCTCTGGGAGGTCGCGAAGGAGAAGCGGCAGCCGGCGTGGAAGGTGTCGCTCGACCGACCTCCGGACCCCGAGTCTCCTCGCGATGTGGACGCGGATACGCCTCGGGTGCGCATGGTGCCCGAGTTCGTGCGCTCGTCGGAGTCCGTCCCGTACACGCCGGAACTTGAAGCGCCGCGGCCACCGAGTGATTCCGTTGCCGAGGCGGTCCTGGTCGCGCCTCGCGCAGAGGAATCGCTGGTTGCGGCCTCGGAAGCTTCTCCGCCCATGGAACCACCGCGAGCCGAGCGGGCCCCGACGCGAAGGTCGCGAGGGTGGCCGCTCGGAGTCGGAGTCGTCGCGCTCCTCGTCGTCTGCTTCGCGGCGTTGGGCCTCGCCCGCCGCGAGCCGTCCCCGAGTTCCATGCAGGCGGTCGCCCCCCTCACACCCCCTGCTGAGAAAGGAAGTCCCGTCGTGACGAGTCGTTCCCCTCACACCCCTGATACAGACGCTCCTTCGTCAATGCCTCGCGTTGCCGAGGTGACTCCCGAAGTCTCGCCGCGGGCGCCTGTCTTGACGGCCGAGCGCACCGTGGAGGCCGCCAGCGAGGTCGCAGTCGCCGCGAGGAAGCGGTCATCCGTGAGCAGCACCCTGGGAAAGACAGCGGTGGTCGCGTGCCTCGCGGGGGCTTGTGCCGGAGGGGCGCCTCAGGTCCGGACGACGCATCTGGAGCAGCAGTGCCCGCAGGCGGCCATCGAGGCCATGGCGAAGCTGGGATTCAAGCCAGGTCTCGTGGTGACCAGTTCGAAGATCTGGCTCATCCCCGCGTCACTTTGGGAAGGTAGGACAGAGCTGCCGGCTCCGCCGGCAGGGCCCCTCACTGCTTACGCCAGCGAGAGCATTAAGCGGGATCGCGTTATGGTCTTTCCCCTGGACACCCGCTTCCACGGCGCCGGTTTTCCTACACCGGAGGGCTACTTCGGTTGGTTCACCGAGGTCGAGTTCCCCGATGGCACGCGCATCCCCGTGTGCTTACAGATCACCCATAACGCCAACACCAAGTTTGGATCACCCTACCGTTTAGATTTTCCGGGCGAGGGGAAGATTAATACAGCCCTAGAGGTTTCCACTACCTCTTATTTTGGAAGGCTGTGATTTGTCTGCCGTGCCTGCGGTCTTCGTTCTTGCGTGGGGAGTGATGGTGGCAGTGGGGGGGGAGTTGGCCCCCGTGCGTCGAATCGAAGTGGGCGCGGAAATGCGTGTATCCGCCTCTGAGATTCGTATCGCTCCTGGGCGGTCCACGACTTTCTTCTTCGACGCGCGCATCCTGCCGGACGAAATCTCTTTGGAAGGGCGTGAGCGGTTTCAGCGCCTGGGGGTCTCCGAGGATCATCTCGTGCTCGTTCCATCGAGTGCGTTCCGGGACGGTGAACGGCTGCGCCTGGGATTGCGTTTCCGAGATGGCGCGGCGCCGGACCGGGTGACCTTCATGCTGGTGGTGGATCCAGCGATGGGTGAGCCCCAGGTGGAGGTCTATCGCCGTGCTCGTTCGGTGGAGTCCTACCGGCAGGAGGTGGGCGAGCTGAAGGGGCGTCTGTCTCAGGCTCAGTTCGAGTTGGACAGGCTTCAGTTGGAGGGCCGGTCGTCGGGAGCGCTCGAGGCGTTCGTGGCCTCCGTGGAGAACCCCCATGAGCTTTCGATAGGGATGGCGACTTCCACGAGGGTGGTGACTCATCCCGATGTGACCGTCGTGAGAATTCAGCTCATGGTGTATCAGTCTCTCTTTCGCGCGATTCGACTGGGGTTGAGAGCGCGGGCCGGGGGCGCGGGTTGGGTGGCAACGGGAGCGTCGCTCACGGATGGTCGTGGGCGAAGCCGCAAGGTGCTGTCGCACTGGCAGACCGGTCCCCTGCAGGCCGAAGGGGAACAGATCCTGATGATCTTCGTGGAGCCCTCGACCGAGGTGGAGTCGGGTCGCTATGTGTTCAAGCTGTGGGACGCGAAGGGACGCACGGTGACGATGGAAGGGCTTTCGTTGAAGTGACTGCCCCTCGCATCCTCAGTCGAGGAAGCGGCGCTCCCAGCGGAGCTGCTCCTCGGGTGGGAAGTCTGGATTGTAGAGCGTGTCCGAGTCGCGGTGGTAGAGCCACGGCTCCAGGATGCGGGCGAGTTCGCGATAGGCCGGCAGTGTCGCACCTCGTGTCGAGTCGCCCGCCTCGGGCCATGTTCCCAGGGAGATGACGGCGCGCTGGTCATCCAGTTCCAGCACTTCGATTCCTGGCGTCGAGAGCCGCGCGCGGAGCTTGCTCGCACCTCCGAGTGCACTCAGCAGGGGTTGTCCCAAGAACGTCAACCAGTGCGCCCCGCGCACCCGTGAGCCGATCTCCTGGCTGACGAAGTCGTCGATGATCTCCATGCCGGGATGACGGAAGGCCAACTCACGCACGCGCTGGTAGACTCCGACAAGGACCATGGGGGCGTTGAAGCAGAGGCTCGCGTAGCCGGAGGTGAAGGGGAGCGACGCGGCGATTTCCAACGCCAACTCACGGACGTGCTTGGGGCCCTGTTGTTCGAGATACTCCGTTGGCAGGCTGAAGGTAGCGACGCAGGTCCGACCGATGGAATCACCTCCCGTGGCGACGTCCAGCGGGCCTCCTGAATAACTGAAGGAGAACTCGGGAACACCGATTGAATCACTGATGAGGCTCACCTGGGGCCATTCGTCCTGAAGCAGGCTGCGCTGGATGTGCTCCCAGTCCGAGGGCTTCAGCGTCCTCCAATACCCTTCCGAGTCGGACTGGAGGGTCAGCGTCCGTGGGGGCAGTGCTCGCTGGAAGCGCTCCAGCGCTTGAAGGATGGCGGGCCCGAGCCCTTCATGAGCGCGGTGGAAATAGAAGCAGAAGGTGAGTCCGTCGCGAACGACGATGTATCCCTGCTTGTCCGCTTCGATGCGAATGCGAGGGAAGTGCTCGCTCATAGAAACACACCAAAAGGCGTCACCAGGAAGGGAGTCCTATCGAAGGTCAAGTGGTACGCATCGCCCTGGTGCCGGACTCCGAGTGGATTGCCTGGCGGCGACTGCCTCCACTTAGGGAAATTGGTGTCAGGGCAAGGGAACTTGAAATCGTAGACCGCCTGGACCTGCGCCGGGTTGCCTGTGTGGAGGACGAGGTCGGGCACTACCGTTCCTTCCAGTGCCTTGCTGGCACCCGCGCGCAAGAGGTCCAGTTCTTCCTGGTGGGTGATCAGTTCTGGCTCCTGGGCACGAGCAACTTTGCGATAGCGCTGCTCGCGCAAGAAGCGTGAGGGAAACTCTGCCCGAGGGCTTCTTCGGCACAGTCGAGCGCAAGCGCATGTTTCTTGCGACCCAGCCTCATAGCACCCGTGATGGGATTCTCCCTCGTACCGCCCATGACCTTATCGCACTCGGCAGGGGTTGGGCTCCGCCCCCCGAACTCCTTGCGGTTCACCTCTGCGTCTGCCTTCCTGGCGCAGTCGACAAGGCGTTCGCGGATTCCCGCCTCGACGAGCGTCTCAAGCTCCATCCAAGTCTTACCAGCCGCGGTGACTTGCGCGGCCCGCACAGCGAGCGGGACGATGCGCTCCTGCCCCGCCGTTGCCGCGCAGTAGGCGGGATTCTGCTCGCAGGCGGCATTTCCTGAGTCGAGAGCCTGGGCATAGGTGCCGGTCCGGCCCTGTCTCATCGGTCCCGTAGCTCCGCATCCGAGCAGGAGAAGGAGCATCGAAGGGACTGTCGTACCTGGACGCCGTATTCGGAGAGCCCTCCTGCAATGATTTCCCATGCGCCCCAGCCTACCTGGGGCCACTGCCCCCACGAGGGGCCTTGAGCCTCGCGGCCCTCCGTGTAGGGTGCCGCTCCGGACGATGACTTCTCCTCTCCCTCCCGACGCCCTCCGCTGCATCCGCGCCGACTCTCGCGAGCCCGAGGGCTACCGCGCCGCCCTGGGTGACCGCCGCGCCTCGCTCCTGCTCACCGACCCGCCCTATTGCCTGCTCACCCGGCGGCGCAAGGGCGGTGACCTGAGAGACCCGCGCGCCCACAAGAAGATCGACCAGAACCCCATCGTCCGCTTCGAGACCGTGCGCGACTACCGCGTCTTCTCCGAGGCCTGGCTCTCCCGCGCCCTGGCCCACCTCACCCCGGACGCCCCGCTCGTCATCTGGACCAACCTGCTCGGCAAGGAGCCCATCCTCACCGCCGCCAAGGCCCTGGGCTATCCCCACCTGCGCGGCGAGTTCACCTGGGGCAAGCGCACCACCGACAAGAACGCCAACGAGCAGACCCTGCGCGTCTACGAGGTCGCCCTCGTCATCGCCCGCACGCCCGAGCCCGTCCTCGCCCCCGGCGACCTGCCCACCGTCTGGGCCGTCGTCGGCGGCTATGACGATGATGGCGACGCCACGCGCTGGGGCAGCCACCCCCACCACAAGCCCTTCTCCGTCGTCGAGCCGCTCGTGCGCACGTACAGCCGCCCCGGCGACACCGTGTTGGACCCCTTCGCCGGAAGTGGCTCGCTGCCCGCCGCCGCCCTGCGCCTGGGCCGCCAGCCCGCGTGCCTCGAAATCGAGCCCGAGTGGGCCGAGCGCGTCACCCACCGCCTGCGCGAGACGGCCGCCGCGCTCCCTCAGCCCCCCAGCGCCCGGTAGAGCCGCGTCTCCGACCAGCGCGGCACGTCCGTGGGCCGGTGCCCCCACCAGTTCATCACCAGCGTGCGCCTCAGCCGCGAGCGCCCCGGCAGCTTCCCCTCCGGAATCTGGTTCTCCGCGTCCAGCACCCCGTGCGTCAGCGTGCCGTCGAACAGCACCAGCCGGTTGGGACGCGGCGTCACCAGGTCCGCGGTGTCCATGCGCGAGGGCGCGAGCGACGGGTTGTCCTCGTCCGGCTTCTCCCGCGTCACCACCAGCGCCCCACCGCGCACCCGGTTGAGGAACAACACGCTGCTGATGCGCGGATGCACCAGCTTCCCCGTGCGCAGCGCGAGCTTCTCGTCCCGGTCCTGGTGGAAGTCCACGCGCACGTCCGTCGGGTACATCCGCGACAGCCACCACTCCACCCCGGCGATTCTCCGCCGCCCGGCGACCTGGGGCTTCAAGCTGGAGATGACGTCCTCCACCACGTTGCTCGGCGGCCCGAAGTCGTACCAGAACGTCGTCTGATACGTGTCCTTCAGCCGCTCGCGGCCGAGCACACCCAGCCGCCGCAACAGGCGCCGGAAGAGGGGAGGGGGCACGGCGCCTTCAGTGAGCTGGACGAGGGTTTCCACGGGAGACCGCAGCTTTGTCCCATGCGAAGGGTGGGCGCCACCTTCCTTTGCCGGTAGGCTGCCCGCCCCATTGCCCTCCCCACCGGAGGCACGCGGAGACTGCTCGATGAAGGCTCACCACAAGATGCTCATCGGCATCGTCACCGGCACGGTGGCGGGACTCGCCGCCAATGCCCTCGCGGGCGGTGCTCCCTGGCTGGATTGGACCGTCACCAACGTGGCCTCGCCGGTGGGACAGATTTTCATCCGCCTGCTGCTCATGCTCGTGGTGCCGCTGCTCTTCGCCGCGCTCGTCATGGGCGTGGCGGAGCTGGACTTGAAGCAGGTGGGCCGCCTGGGCGTCCGCACGCTGGGCTACACCATCGTCTTCTCCACCATCTCCGTCCTCATCGGCCTGCTGCTCGTCAACCTCATCCAGCCCGGCGTGGGCCTCAGCGACGAGGCCCGAGCGCTCGCGCGGAGCGGCACGCAAATCAAGGCGGCGCCGCCTCCGTCCGACACGTCCTTCGGCGCGGTGCTGATGTCCATGGTGCCCACCAACCCCCTGAAGGCCGCGGCCGACGGAGACATGATTGGCCTCATCGTCTTCTCGCTCATCTTCGGCCTGGGCGTGGCGCTCACCCCTGGCGAGCCCGTGCGGCACCTGCGCGACACGATTCAAGGCCTCTACGACGTGATGATGAAGCTCATCGACGGGGTGCTGAAGCTGGCGCCCTTCGGCGTGGCCGCGCTCTTGTTCTCCATGACGGCGAAGCTGGGCCTGGGCATCCTCGGTCAGCTCGCGGCCTACGTGGGCACGGTGCTGCTCGCGCTCTCCATCCACATGTTCATCGTCTACTCGCTGTCGGTGCGCTTCCTCGGTGGACGCAATCCCATCGAGTTCTTCCGCGACAGCCGCCTGGCCATCGTCACCGCCTTCTCCACGTCCTCCTCCAGCGCCACCCTGCCCACCGCGCTCAAGGTCGCCGAGGAGAACCTCAAGCTGCCCGCCAACGTGTCGCGCTTCGTGCTCACCGCCGGCTCGGCGATGAACCAGAACGGCACCGCGCTCTTCGAGGGCGTCACCGTGCTCTTCCTCGCGCAGGTGTATGGCGTGCACCTGGACCTGTCTCAGCAGGCGCTCATCATGTTCATCTGCATCCTGGCCGGTATCGGCACCGCCGGAGTCCCCGCGGGCTCCATCCCGGTCATCGCGATGATTCTGGGCATGTTCAAGATTCCGGTGGAGGGCCTGGGCCTCGTGCTCGGCGTGGACCGCTTCCTGGACATGTGCCGCACCACCCTCAACGTCACCGGCGACCTGGCCGCCGCCGTCTACGTGGCGCGCGGAGAACCGCCCGCTCGCACGGACGTCGAGCGGGCGACAGGCCCCACCGCCTCCTGACGCCGGGCATAAGTCGTCCCATCCTTCCCACCGGAAGTCGTTTCACCGCCTCACCCGCCATAGGAGCCCGCATGAGGGTCACCAAGGATTCGATTGTTTCGCTGGAGTACCGGCTGCACCTCGGTGACGGACAGGTCATCGACCAGAGCGCGCCGGAACAGCCGCTCGCCTACCTGCACGGGCATCGTCAAATCGTCCCGGGCCTCGAGGGCGCACTGGAGGGCCTGAGTCAGGGCGACAGCAAGCAAGTGGTGGTGCAGCCGGCCCAGGGCTACGGCGAGCATGACCCGGAGGGCGTGCGCGTCGTCCCGCGCGCCATGCTGCCCCCCGGCTTCGCCCCGCAGCCCGGCCAGACACTGATGGCCCAGACGGAGCAGGGCGACATTCCCCTGCGCATCCAGGAAGTGCGGGGCGACGACATCGTCATCGACCTGAACCACCCGCTCGCCGGCAAGACGCTCCACTTCGACGTCACCGTGAAGGACATCCGCCAGGCGTCCCCGGAGGAGCTGTCCCACGGCCACGTTCATGGGGCCGGTGGGCATGACCATGGGGCTGGTGGGCACGACCATGGGGCCGGTGGGCACGACCACGCCTGACGCCTGGGCGTGACGCCGTGCGGCGACAGCGAGGGGCGGGGCAGGAATGCCTCGCCCCTTTCGCTTGCCTGCCGGAGTGAATGCTTCGTCGGGGAAGGGGGGTGCACTATCTTTGCCGCCCCAATGAGCCAGTTCCCCTCTCAACAGACTCCGAGCCCCAGTGGGCTGCGCCTCCAGCCCGCAGACCCGCACGCAGGCGAGCCGGGCGCTTCCGCGACGCAGGACCCGGAGCTGTACTGGCTGAAGAACGTCTACCAGGGCGGCTCGCGCCAGCTCACCGTGCGCGCCGTCATCGCGGGCATGTTGATTGGCGCGGTGATGTGCCTGTCCAACCTGTACGTCATCCTCAAGACGGGCTGGAGCCTGGGCGTCACGATTACTGCGTGCATCCTGGCCTTCGCGGTGTTCGGCACGCTGCGCTCGCTTCGGCTGTTGAAGAACGACTTCACCGCGCTGGAGAACAACGCCATGGGCTCGGTGGCGTCGGCCGCCGGCTACATGACGGGCGGTGGCAACATGGCCGCCGTCCCCGCGCTGCTGATGCTCACCGGCGCGTTGCCGTCATCCGGCTGGCTGGTGGCCTGGTTCGCCGTCATCTCCGCGCTGGGCGTCTTCGCGGCCATCCCCATCAAGCGCCAGCTCATCAACATCGAGGCGCTGCCGTTCCCCACCGGCACCGCCACCGCGGAGACCATCCGCGCCCTGCACGGCCACGGCGAGGTGGCGCGGCGCAAGTCGAAGATGCTCGCGGGCGCGGGCCTCGTCGGCGCCCTGCTGGTGATGGCGCGCGACGCGCGCTTCTCGTGGCTGACCAACATCCCGGACAAGGTGAGCATGCCGTTCACGCTGCTGGGCAAGAAGGCCTCCGCGTGGACGCTGTCGTTCGACTTCAGCCTCCTGCTGGTGGGCGCCGGCGCGCTGGTGAGCTTCCGCACGGGCTGGTCCATGTTGCTGGGCGCGGTGCTGACGTATGGCTTCCTCGCGCCGGCCATGGTCACCCAGGGCGCCATCCCCGAGGTGACGTACCGGGCCATCAACACGTGGATGGTGTGGACGGGCTCGGCGGTGCTGGTGTCCTCGGGCCTGTTGGCCTTCGCCTTCCAGTGGCGCAGCGTGGCGCGCTCCTTCAAGGCGCTGTCGGGGCTGTTCGGCCGCAAGGGCTCGAAGGAGGAGGAAGTGGACCCGCTGGCCGGCATCGAGTGTCCTCCGTCCTGGTTCCCCCTGGGCTTCGCGGTGCTGGGTCCCATCGCCGTCTTCCTGATGGCGCACCTGTTCCAGATTCCGTGGTGGGCGGGCGTGCTGGCCATGCCGCTGGCCGTCGTCATGGGCGTCATCGCCAGCCGCGTCACCGGGGAGACGGACACCACGCCCACGAAGGCGCTGGGGCCCGTCACGCAGCTCATCTTCGGAGGCCTGGCGCCGGGCAACATCCCCGCCAACGTGATGAGCGCCAACGCCACGGGCGGCGTGGGACTCCACGCGGCGGACCTGCTGACGGACCTCAAGTCCGGGTGGCTGCTGGGCGCCAATCCGCGCCAGCAGTTCATCGCGCAGTTGTTCGGCGTGGTGGCCGGCGCGGCGGTGGTGGTGCCGGTGTTCAACATCCTCGTCCCCACCCCGGACGTGCTCGGCTCGGCCGAGTTCCCCGCGCCCGCCACGATGGTGTGGGCCGGCGTGTCGAAGCTGCTCGCCACGGGCGTGTCGGCGATGCCCGTCACCGCGCGCTGGGGCGCCGCGTGCGGCGGGACGCTCGGCATCATGCTGGTGCTGCTGGAGCGGTGGGCGCCCGCGAAGCTGAAGGGCTACGTGCCTTCGCCCGCGGGCTTCGGGCTGGCCATCGTCATCCCCGGCTCCAGCTCCATCGCCTTCTTCCTGGGCTCCGCCATCGCCGAGGTGATGCGTCGCAAGGCGCCGAAGCTCGCGGAGGAGACCGTGCTGCCCGTGTCCTCGGGCTTCATCGCGGGAGAGAGCTTGCTGGGCATCGGCATCGCGATGGCGAAGGCCTTCGGGGTGATGCCCAAGTAGTTGAAGCAGCGGCGCCTCGCCTCGAATCCCTGGATGGGGAGCGCGAGGCGCCGGGTCCGGCTCTTTCAGTCCACGCGGCCGGTGGCGAACGAGGCCCCGGCGAGGAAGCGGAAGGTGGGCGTGTCCAGGCCCGCGCCGACGCCCGGGCCGCCCATGACGTAGAGGTCCAGCCAGGAGGTGGCGTGTCGGCGGATGGCCACCATCAGCTCCGCGCCCATGCGGCCGCCCTGGAGTGGCAGGCCCACGAGCATGCTCACCTCGCTGCGCGTCATCTCACCGGCGCGCGACGTCACCGTGCCCGCCAGCCGCAGCTCGTTGCCGATGACGTCCGCCGTCTCGTTGGACAGTGAGCGCAGGCTCTTCTTGTCGCGCAGGAGGACTCCCACCTCGGCGCCCATCTGCCACGTCTCCGCGAGGAAGCCGAGCTGGAGGCTGGGGTGCACCGCGTAGTCGTCGCGCGCCAGCAGCTCCTTCTTGCCCACCGGCAGGGCGGCGGAGAGGTCCACCGCGACCTGGAGGCCGAAGTCCGGCCGCACCAGCGCGGCGCGAGCCCCCAGCCACGGTGAGCCCAGGCCGCGACCTTCCGGCGCATTCACGTTCATGAAGGACGTGCCGCCCTGGGAGACGATGAAGGGCACCTCCGCGTCCACCTGGAGCCAGTCCAGCACGCCGATGGCGGCCGTCACGTCCATGGTGAACTTGTTCTCCACCAGGCCCGAGCCGCCGCCCGGCTCCCAGCGCGTCTGGAAGTGGAAGGGGAGCTGCTCGTAGTGGCCCTGGACTGCCACGCGCACCATGCCCGCGGGGAGCGTGCGGCCGGTGCTGACGAGCAGCGAGCCCAGGCCCGCCGGGTCCATCTCCAATCGTTGCAGGTTGAAGCTGGGCAGCGTGCCTGACTGCGCCGAAGCAGTCGAAGGCAGGGCCAAGGCGACAAAGAACAGCGCCGACAGCAACGCAACCGCGGGCCGGAACGACACGACGACTCCTTCACTCATTGGACAATCGCGCAGGAGTCGCATGGCGACGAAGCCAACGCAAGCGCACCTCCAGGTCACCCTTCCCAAGCAAGTATCGGGAGCTCGTCCCGTGGAATGGCTTGACGTGTGACGCGTCCGGATTCTCCCTGGCTTGCGGTGAAGTCATTGCCTCGTCCCATGGGTGGGAAAGCAGGCGGCCATTGCAATGGCTGACGGGTGACGCGCGTAGGCCTCGCATCCCCCACCTGGAGTCGCCTTGGCCGTCCTCATCGAGGATCTCCGCTATGCCGTCCGGCTGTTGCTCAAGAGCCGGGGCTTCACCGCTGTCTCCATCCTGACGCTCGCCCTGGCCATCGGGGCGAACACCGCCCTCTTCAGCGTGGTGCACGGGGTGTTGCTCCGGCCGCTGCCGTACCCGGAGTCAGAGCAGCTGGTGCAGGTGTTCCGCCAGGACGAGGACGGGCGAGCGACGTCGCAGGCCATCGGGCAATACGTCTGGCTGTCGACGGAGGGCTCGCCCTTCTCCCAGGTCACCGCGTCCGAGCTGCTGCCCACGGGCTTCAACGTCGTCGGGGAGGGGCTCCCGGAGCGCCTGTCGGGCATGCGGGTGACGGGGAACTTCTTCGAGACCTTCGGCGTGCGGCCCGCGCTGGGGCGCGGCTTCCTGCCGGAAGAGGACGTGGTGGGCGGGCCCCGGGTGGTGGTGCTCAGCCATGGGTTGTGGCAGCGGCGATTCGGAGGCGCTCCCGACGTCATCGGCCGCTCGTTCACGCTCAATGACCAGCCCTATACGGTGGTGGGCGTGGCGGCGGAGTCCTTCCACCATCCTCGGGAGGCGCAGCTGTGGACACCGCTCCAACTGGATTTGACCAACACCGATGACTCCAACTTCCTCCACGTGGTCGGGAGGGTGCGCGCGGGGGTGTCGTCGGAGGGTGTCGGCGCGGCCCTGAAGATGCTGTCCGAGCGGCTGCGCGCGGACAAGCCGCACCTGCTGCGCGGGAGGGAAGGGTTCGTCGCGGAGGACCTGCGGACGTTCCTGGCGGGGGACCTGCGGCTGGCGCTCTGGGTGTTGCTGGGCGCGGTGGGGCTGGTGCTGCTCATCGCGTGTGTCAACCTGGCCAACCTCCAACTGGCGAGGGCGGCGGCGCGACAGCGGGAGCTGGTGGTGCGCGCGGCGCTGGGGGCTTCGCCGCGACGGTTGGTGGGGCAGCTCATGACGGAGAGCCTGCTGTTGTCCGTGGTCGGCGGAGGACTGGGCGTCCTGCTCGCCTCGGCGGTGCTGCCCGCGCTGTTGTCCCTGGCGCCCGCGGAGCTGACCGTGCCCGGCGCGGAGGTGGGCCTGAATGGCGCGGTGCTGGCGTTCTCCGTGGGCGTGTCGCTGCTGACGGGGGTGCTCTTCGGGCTGTTGCCCGCGTGGCAGGCGTCGCGGCCGGACCTCCAGGACGCGCTGAGGCAAGGAGCGCAGCGGGCGACGTCGGGACCTGGGGGAGGCAGGACGCGCAAGCTGCTGGTGGTGGGGCAGGTGGCGCTCGCGGTGGTGCTGCTCGTGGGGGCCGCGCTGCTCATCCGGGGCTTTGGCGCGCTCCAGGTCGTCCGTCCTGGCTTCGACGCGAGCGACGTGCACGTGCTTCGCCTGTCGCTTCCAGAGGGGCGCTATGGCGAGGTGGTGGCCCTGGAGCGCTTCCACCGTCAGGTGGAGGAGCGGGTGCGGGCGCTGCCGGGGGTGACGGCGGTCGGCTTCACGCCCGCCCTGCCGATGGAGCTGGGGCCCAGCATGGGCTTCGCCATCGAGGGCAAGTTCGAGGGCCGCCTGGACGGCCCTGGCGTGGGGTTTGGCCAGTATCGGCCGGTGTCGCCGGGGTACTTCGGTGCCCTGGGGCTGGAGCTGGTGCGAGGCAGGTTGCTGGCGGACACGGACGCGGCGGGGGCTCCCCTCGTCGTGGTCATCAACGAGACTGCCGCGCGCAAGTACTGGCCGGGTGAGGACGTCATCGGCAAGGGCCTGCGGGTGGCCTACACGGTGCCGTCGCTGCAGGACACCGTGCCGCGCCTCATCGTGGGCGTGGTTCGAGACGTGCGCGAGAACGGGTTGGACCGGGAGACGCCCGCGGTGCTGTATGTGGCCTCGGGGCAGGTGGCCCCGGTGCTCAACGGGATGCTGGTGCGCATGCTGCCGCAGAACCTCCTGGTGCGAGCCTCCGGGGGCCACGCGGCGCTGGTGTCGTCCGTGCAGCGCGAGGTGTGGGCGGTGGACGCGCGGCAGCCGGTGACGGAGTCGCTGAAGCTCGCGGACCACGTGGCGCGCACGCTGGGCTCCGAGCGCTTCAACATGGTGCTGCTGGGAATGATGGCGGCGCTGGCGCTCGGGCTGGCCGCGGTGGGCATCTACGGGGTGCTGTCCTATCTGGTGAGCCAGCGCACGCGGGAGATGGGTGTGAGGCTGGCGCTGGGCGCCACGCGCGGCGAGGTGGTGCGGCTGGTGTTCCTCCAGGGCCTGGGCTCGGTGGGCGCGGGCGTGGCGCTGGGCTTCGTGGGCGCGCTGGGCCTGACGCGCGTGGTCTCCGGGATGGTGCACGGAGTCAGCGCGTTGGACCCATGGGCCTTCGTCATCGCGCCGCTGGTGCTGCTCGTGGTGGGGCTCGTCGCCACGTGGCTGCCGGCCCTGCGCGCCTCGCGCGTGGACCCCATCATCGCGCTCAAGTACGACTGAGCGGAGGGACAGGGCCCACGTCGGCGTCGCGAGCGGCTAGGTGGCGCCGGCCGCGAGGTCCTGGAGGACCTGCCAGCGCGCGTAGAGGCGCTCTATCTCGGCGACGGCGGCGTCCAGCTCCTTCTGGACCTCCGCCACCTTGCCGCTCTTGCTGTAGAAGGTCGGGTCGGCGAGCTGGGCCTCCAGCTCCGCCTTGCGCGTCTCGGCGACCTCGATGGTGGCCTCCATGCCGTCCAGCTCGCGCTGGTCCTTGTAGGAGAGCTTGACCGCCTTGCGGGCCGCCTGTTTCGGCGCGGGGGCGACAGCGGCCGGGGCGGGCTCGTCCTTCTTCTGCGCGCCCTTCGCGGCCATGGCATCCGACTGCTCCTTCAGCCGCCGGTACATCGCGTAGTTGCCCTCGTAGCGCGTGACGCGGCCATTGCCGTCGAACGTCACGATGCTGGTGGCCACCTTGTCGAGGAAGTACCGGTCGTGGGTGACGAGCAGCGTGCTGCCCCCGAAGTCCAGCAGCAGCCGCTCCAGCACGTTGAGCGTGACGATGTCCAGGTCGTTGGTGGGCTCGTCCAGCACCAGCACGTTGGCGCCCTCCAGGAACAGGCGCGCCAGGAGCAGCCGGTTGCGCTCGCCACCCGACAGCGCCTTCACCTTCATCCGCTGCATGGGCACGGGGAAGAGCAGGTCGTCCAGGTAGTCGCGCAGGGCGACTTTCTGGTCGCCCAGGTCCACCCAGTCCTCGCCCTGCGAGGCCGCGTCGTACACCGTCATCTCCGGATCCAACTGCGCCCGGTTCTGGTCGTAATACGCGACCTTGGTGTTCTTCCCGATGACGAGCTTGCCACCGTCCGGCGGCAGCTCCCCCAGGATGACGCGCAGGAAGGTCGTCTTGCCCACGCCGTTGGGGCCCACCAGGCCCACGCGCTCGCCGCGCTGGAGGCGGAAGTCCACGCCCTGCAGCACCTTGCGCTCGCCGAAGGCCTTGTGCAGCCCCTCCGACTCGATGACGGTGTGGCCCAGTCGGGGCGCGGCAATCACCCGCAGGTCCGCCACCTTGGGGCGCTGGAAGCCCTTCTCCGCCATCAGCTTCTGCGCCCGGTCGATGCGCGACTTGCTCTTGGTGCGCCGCGCCTCGGGGCCCCGGCGCAGCCACGCGACTTCCTGGGCAATCCACCGCTCGCGCTTGTGCTGCGCGACTTCGGAGTTCTCCTGCGCCACCAGCTTCTGCTCCAGGTACGCCTGGTAGTTGCCCGGATAGGACGTGACGCCGCCGCCCGGCTGGATTTCGACGATGCGGTCCACCAGCCCGTCCAGGAAGTACCGGTCGTGTGTGACGAGCAGCAGCGACCCGGGCAGCTTGTCCAGCTCCTCCTCCAGCCAGTCCACCGTGTCCGCGTCCAGGTGGTTGGTGGGTTCGTCCAACAGCAGCATGTCCGGTCGCGTGAGGAGCGCGCGGGCAATGGCCACGCGCTTGCGCAGGCCGCCGGACAGCTGCGCCACCGGCCGGTCCCAGTCCTTCACGCCCAGCCTGTCGAGCAGCGTCTTGGCGTGGTGCTCGGTGTCCCAGCCGCCCATCTGCTCGATGCGGTCCGACACCACGGAGAGCTGCTCCATCAGCTTCTCGTGCGCCTCCGGGGGGGAGTCCTCCAGCCGCTGCGCCAGCTCCGCCTGGGCGGCCATCGCCTCGCGCAGCGGGCCCTGGGCCACGGACAGCTCCGAGGCGACCGTGGCGCCCTCGGCGAACTCCGGCTCCTGGGGCAGGTAGGTGACGCGGGCGCCCCGGCGCAGCTGCAGCTCGCCTGTGTCGGGCTTCGCGGCCCCCGCGAGGATCTTCATCAACGACGTCTTGCCGGAGCCATTCACGCCCACCAGGCCCACGCGCTCACCGTCTTCGATGGTGACGGTGAGGCCCTGGAAGACGGTGCGGCTGCCGAAGCTGAGCTGGACGTTGGCGGCACGAAGCAGCGTCACGGTGTTCTGACTCCTGAAAAAAGGCGAAAGGCGCCCCTCACTTGAGAGGAGCGCCTTCCTTACAACCTGGACGTCTCGGTGGCGCGGACTACTTGCGCGCCGCCTGCTCGGCCGCGAGCTTCTCCTTGTACGCGGCCATCAGGGCCTCGGACTCGTTGCGGGGCACCGGCGTGTACTTGGCGAACTCCATGGTGAACTCGCCCTTGCCCTGCGTCGCGGAGCGAAGGTCCGTGGAGTAGCCGAACATCGCGTTCAGCGGAACCTCGGCCACCGCCGTCACCTGACCCTGGTCGGTCTCGGTGGAGAGGATGGTGCCGCGGCGCTGGTTGAGCTGGCCGACGACGGAGCCCTGGAAGTCCTGGGGCGCCGTGACTTCCACCTTCATCATCGGCTCGAGGATGATGGGCTTGGCGGCGGCGTAGCCCTCGCGGAAGCCCATGATGGCGGCCGTCTTGAACGCCATTTCGGACGAGTCGACCGCGTGGAACGCGCCGTCGTTGATGACCACGCGCAGCCCGACGACGGGGAAGCCGATGAGGCTGCCCTTCTTGACGGCCTCGGCGAAGCCCTTGTCGCACGCGGGGATGAACTCGCGGGGAATCGCGCCACCGACGATGTCATCCACGAACTCGTACTGCTGCACCGCGTCCGCGGGCAGCGGCTCGATGTAGCCGCACACGCGCGCGAACTGACCGGAGCCGCCGGTCTGCTTCTTGTGCGTGTAGTAGAACTCGCCCTTCTGGCTGATGGTCTCGCGGTAGGCGACCTGCGGCTTGCCGGCGATGACCTCGCACTGGTACTCGCGCTTCATGCGCTCGATGTAGATCTCCAGGTGCAGCTCACCCATGCCGCGGATGATGGTCTGCGCGGACTCTTCATCGCGGTGCACGCGGAAGGTGGGGTCTTCCTTCGTGAAGCGGTTGAGCGCCTTGGAGAAGTTGGCCAGGGTGGCGCGGTCCTTGGGCGTCACGGCGAGCGAAATCACCGCGTCCGGGACGTGCATGGACGTCATCGTGTAGCTCACCGTGCCGTCGGTGAACGTGTCGCCGGAGGCGCACTCGACGCCAAACAGCGCGACGATGTCGCCGGCCGTCGCGTCTTGGATGTCGTCCATCTTGTTGGAGTTCATGCGGACGATGCGCGGAACCTTGACCTTCTTCTGGTTCACCTGGTTGACGATGAAGTCACCCTTGGCGACGCGGCCCTGGTAGATGCGCATGTACGTGAGCTGCCCGTAGCGGCCGTCTTCCAGCTTGAACGCCAGGCCGACGAAGGGCTTCTCCGGATCCGACTCGAGGATGACCTTCGCCTCGTTGTTCTTCTGGTCCAGCGCCTCGTTGGTCGCCTCGATGGGGTTCGGGAGGAAACCGCAGACGGCGTTCAGGAGCAGCTGCACGCCCTTGTTCTTGTAGGCGGAGCCGCACATGACCGGCGTCATCTTCAGCGCGATGGTGGCCCGGCGCACGGCGGCGGCGATCATCTCGTTCGGGATGGCGGCGTCGGCCAGGAACAGCTCGCCGAGCTGGTCGTCGACCTCGGCCACGCCCTCGATCATCTGCTGACGACGGACCTTGGACTCGTCCAGCATGTCGGCGGGGATCTCCTCCTCGCGGACGTTCTCGCCGTTCTCACCGTCGAAGTAGAACGCCTTCATCTGGATGAGGTCGATGAGGCCCTGGAAGCGGTCCTCGGCGCCGATGGGGAACTGGAGCTTCACCGGGTGGTGGTTCAGCTTCTCCTTCAGCTGCGCGGCCACGCGGTCATAGTTCGCGCCGGCGCGGTCCATCTTGTTGATGAACGCGATGCGCGGAACGCGGTAGCGCTTCATCTGCCGGTCCACGGTGATGGACTGGGACTGCACGCCCGACACGGAACAGAGGACGAGGATGGCGCCGTCGAGAACGCGCAGGGAGCGCTCCACCTCGATGGTGAAGTCCACGTGTCCCGGCGTGTCGATGAGGTTGATGTTGTACTCGCCCCACATCGCGTACGTGGCGGCGGACTGGATGGTGATGCCCTTCTCACGCTCCAGATCCATCGAGTCCATGACCGCGCCCACGCCGTCCTTGCCGCGGACCTCGTGGATCTCATGGATCTTGCCCGTATAGAACAGGATGCGCTCGGAGAGCGTCGTCTTGCCCGAGTCGATGTGGGCAGAGATACCAATGTTACGAATCTTGTCGATGGGTGCGTTGGCGGCCACGATCCGGTCCTTCTTTTCTTGAAAGTGCCTGAGGGAACAGAGCAGGCGGGGCCCTTACTTCCCACGGGACTTGGTTTCCAGCCAAATCCGCATGAAGGTGAGGTCTGTTAATCTCACCTTTGCCTACAAATTGGGCTCCACCTTATATACAGGGCAGCCCGGGCGCGCGCAGGTTCGCGGCCTCGGGCTGAATTCTTTCGAGGGTTTCCAACCATGACTGCGAGCGAAAACTTCTCCGTGGCCAGAGCCTGGCTGCAGGCCTTCAACGCCCATGACGTGGAGGCGTTGGTCGCGCTGTACGCCGAGGACTGTACCCACACCTCGCCCAAGATTCGGGTGCTACACCCGGAGACAGGGGGGCTCCTGGTGGGCCGGCCGGCCCTGGCGAAGTGGTGGAGGGAGGCCATCGCCCGGCTGCCTGGTCTTCGCTACGAGGAGACGGCGCTGACGGCGGATGGGGAGCGCGTCTTCATGGAGTATCTGCGCCATGCGCCGGGCGAGGCGCCCATGCCGGTGGCGGAGGTGTTGGAAGTACGCGGGGGCCGGATTGTCGCCTCGCGCGTGTACCACGGTTGAAACGGCCGCCGGCCCCGTGGAATGGGCTAGGGTGGCGTGGAGATGAACCCCAACGCCTTCGACAGAGATTTCGGCTACCTGCTGCCCTTCCTGGACAAGGTCGCCGCCGCCGCGGCCGGGCTGCCGGATGGCTCGGCCCGCGAGGAGCTGACGCGGCTGATGGCGGAGGAGAAGGTCCGCTGGCAGCGCGTCCAGGAGCTCTTGCGCGGTGCCTCCGGGGCCGTCGTGGACGCCGGGGCCGCGCCGCGTGCGCTGGCCCGGTCCTCCGCGGATGAGGTCCACGAGACGGCGCCGAGCCCCTCGGGGCTCACCGTGGGCAGCCTGAAGAGCGTGGGGAGCGTGAAGCTCCCGCGCCGCTGACGCCTCAGCCGGTGCCGCGCTTGAGGTGGTCCAGCGCGTTGAACGTGGCCGCCTTGTAGGCCTCCGACAGCGTCGGGTAGTTGAAGCAGGTCTCGACGAAGAGGCGCGCGGTGGAGCCGGTGAGCATCGCCACCAGTCCCACGTGCACCAGCTCCGAGGCCTGCTCTCCGATGACGTGCACGCCCAGGAGCTTCAGGCTCTCGCGGTGGAAGAGCAGCTTCAGGAGGCCGTACATCTCGCCGATGATCTGCCCGCGCGGGTTGGTGGCGAAGGAGGCGCGGCCGGCCACGTAAGGCACCTGCTTCGCGCGCAGGCATTCCTCCGTCTCCCCGGCCATGGAGACCTCGGGGATGGTGTAGATGCCGTAGGGCAGCACCGTGGCCAGGGCCTGCGGACCTTCCAGCGTGAAGGCGTGCTCCACGGCGATGCGCGCCTGGTCCATGGAGGTGGAGGCCAGGGCGGGGAAGCCGATGACGTCGCCCACCGCGTAGATGTGGGGCAGCGCCGTCTGGAAGCTGGGGCCCACCTCCACCTGGCCGCGAGCGCCCAGCTTCACGCCGATGTCCTGGAGCCCCAGGCCCGTGGTGTTCGCCGAGCGGCCGGAGGCCACCAGGACCTGGTCGGTGTCCACCTCCTCGCCCGAGGAGAGCGTCAGGCGGATGGGCACCTCGCACGCGGCGGGCACGTCCACCTTCTCCACCGTCTGGCCGAAGCGCAGCCGGATGCCGAGCGCCTCCATGCGCTGGGCGAGCAGCACGGAGATTTCGTCGTCGAGGAAGGGCAGCAGCTCGGGCTTCACCTCCACGAGCGTCACGGGGATGCCCAGCGCGGCGAACATGCACGCGTACTCGCAGCCGATGACGCCGCCGCCCACGACGACGAGCGAGCTGGGGAGCCGTCCAATCTCCAGCACCTCGTCCGAGTCATGCACGCGGATGTCGCCGAAGGGGTACAGCGGCGGCCGGTACGGTGACGAGCCGGTGGCGATGAGGATGACGGAGCTGGTGAGGCGCAAATCCTCCGCGCCCGGGCGGCGCACCAGCACGGTGTGCGCGTCCACGAACGAGCCCACGCCCTGCACCACCTGGACGCCATGCTGCTGGAGGTTGTGGCCGATGCGCTCGCGCTCCATGCCCTTCACCCGGCGCTCGCGGTAGAGGAAGTCGGAGACGGTGGCCTCGTGGCGCAGCGTCGTCTCCACGCTGTAGAGGCCCCGGGCCTTGAGGCCGGAGAGGTGCAGCGCCGTCTCCCGCAGCGTCTTCGAGGGCAGGGTGCCCGTGTTCGCCGCCGTGCCTCCCAGCACCGGCTCCCGCTCCACCACCGCGACACGCTTGCCCGCCATCGCGGCCTGCACCGCGCCCCACTCGCCGGCCGGTCCGGAGCCAATCACCACCAGGTCAAAGTCCACCATGGGGCGAAGGTACGCGAGGCCACGCGCCCTTTGAAGTCACTGAAGCAGATGTTCCTCGAAGAAGAGGGCCGTCTTGCGCATCGCCTCGCGCGAGTCCTCCACGTCGTCCGTCAACTCGAAGCCGTGGTGGCCCTCCGGAAGCTCCACCAGCGTGAGAGGGGCCCCTCGGCTCCGGGCCTCCTTCACGAACGCGTCGAGGGAGGCGTTGAGCCCAGGGGCGTCCAGGCCGGCGCGCAGCACGAGCAACGGCGGCAGCTTCCGGGCATTCGCGGCCTTCAATGCGTCGAGCGGCGCGAGGCCCCGGGGCAGCTCCGGGCTTCCGAGCAGGGGGTACCACGCCACCGCGCAGCGCAGCCAGGAGGCAGGCGCCTTGCTCAGCGCGGGCGCCAGTCCCCAGAGTCCTCCGGCGGACAGGGTCATGAGGCAGACGCGGTCCGCGTCGAGCGGCTCCGTGGCCGCCTGCTTGCGCACGAAGGCCAGCGCCGCGTCCACGCGCTTCTGGAGCTCGGCGACGCGTGTGAACCTCTGTGACTTCTCGGCGCCCGTGGACGGTGAGCCCAGCTCCACCAGCGCCACCGCGTAGCCCTGGGTGGCCAGCCAGCGGGCCTGTCCGGCGAAGGCGGGCAGGTCTCTCACGAAGGGCGTCAGGTCCGGGTGCAGCAGCCCATGGGCCAGCACGATGATGGGCAGGCGGGCGATCGCCGCCGCGTCCGGAACATAGAGGTCCAGCTTGTAGTCGTGACCGCCCGCGCGCGTGTACGTGAGCCCTCGGCGGACCTGCACCTCCTCCATGCCGGGGATGGTGAGGACGGGGCGGGCCTTGGTCCACTCGGGCAGGGAGACGCCCTGGAGCTCCGGAGGCGTGGGGGAGGCAACCATCGGCGGGCCGAAGGCGGGCACCTCGCCGAAGCCCAGGTGCGTGCGCAGCCATTGGGCCCGGTCCCTGCGCGCGGCCTCGCCCAACTCATGACCTCCTTCGTAGACCTTGGCGAGCTTGGGCAGCGTGGCCGCGTCGATGAACGCGTTGACCTGCGCGGCGGTGACCCAGGGGTCCGAGCGGCCATTCTGGAAGAAGAGCGCTCGGGGAGCCGCGTGGCTGACTCCCACCACGCCGTCGAGGGCCTCCATCTTCCGGACGAGCTTCGCGAAGTCCTCCTTCGACATCGCGTCGGCGAGCTGCTTCTCGTTGTCCAGCTCCATCTCGCGGATGCTCTTGGAGTAGTCGCCCACGCCATTCATCAGGACGAAGGCGCGCAGCCGGGGCTCCACGCCGGCCAGGGCGCCACCCGCCATGGCGCCCATGCTGTGGCCCACGTAGCCCAGCCGCCGAGCGTCGACCTCCGGCCGCGAGGCGAGCAGGTCCACCGCGCGCCGCATATCCACCAGCATCTGGAGGGACGTGTCGTAGATGGCCGCGCCCTTGAGCGAGCCACGCCATGGGAGCGGGCGGACGTGGGGGGCGTCGACCAGCAGCGACACCACGCCCGCGCGGGCCAGGGAGAGGGCCTCGTCGAGGAACTCGTTCTTCGAGCCCTGGCCCCAGTGCAGGAAGGTGAGGCCCGCGAACGGCCCGGGGCCTGGAGGCGTGACGAGATAGGCGGGGACGCGGCCGCCCTTCGGGCTGGCGTACGTCAGCTCCGTCACCGTGACGTCGCCGCGCCGCTGCGTGCGGACCGTCTTCACGTCGAGCGGCGTCTTCGCGTCGTAGTCAGTGACTGTCCGCAGCTCCGAGAGGAGCGTTCCGGTGTCGGGCTCCGGCGCCTGCTCGGCCCTGGCGGGGAGGAGGGCGAGCAGCGCGAGCAGTGGGGCGAGCCAGCGTGGAGCGGGACGATACCGGGTCATGGATGCGCCTCGGCTTCAGGGGCGGGCCTCCCAGGAGCAGGAGGGAGGCCCGAGTCTGTGCCGTCCGCGTGCGAGCGCAAGTCCCGCGTGATTGACGTCAGGGGCGCGGGCCGTAGGTGGGCATGGGAGCGCCGACTTCGTAGGCCCCCAGGTCCGGTGCCGCGCCGCTGAAGCCGTCGTTGATGTTGGGGAGGGGCGCTCCCGCGTTCTCCACGACGGAGCCCGCGCGTGGGCGCAGGTCGGGTGCGGCGTACAGCGTCATGGGCGCGGCGGGGTACGCGACGGACGCGGAGAAGGCGCCGAGGTCCGCCTGCACGGCGTTCTTCTCCGTGGTGCTGGCTCTCAGGGCGCTCAGGCCGGTGAGGGCGCTGCCAGCCCAGGTGGCGGTGAAGTTGCCGGACGTGGTGCCGAAGCCGTCGTGGTCCAGGTTGGCGCTCGCCGTCACCAGGTCGGGGATGTAGAGCACGCGCCCGTTGGCGTTTCCGCTGCTGTATCCGTTGAAGGAGCCGCCCGGTCCGCCGAGGAACAGGTTGTTGCGGGTGTAGAGGTTCGCCACGGGCCTGCCCGCTGCGATGCCGAGCCCATCCCCGTGCTTCACCACGGTGTTGTGCAGCAGCACGTCACCCGAGCTGCCCCGGTACAGTTTGAAGGCGATGTGCACAGCGTTGTAGACGGCGTTGCGGATGAAGTACGTGGGGCCGCCGAGGCTCGGCTGGGATGAGAGGGCGATGAAGTTGTTGGTGAGGCGGTTGCCGACGATGCGGCAGTTGTGGAAGCAGAAGTCCGCCTCCACGCCGTCGTCCGCGTTGCCGATGAGGTCGTTGTTCAGGATGTCGATGCTGTACTGGTCCACCGCGGCGTCGTCCTCCATCAGCGAGATTCCGTCGCGGAACCCGGTGACGCGGTTGTTGAGAATCACGTGGCCCGGGCCAGTGACGCAGATGCCCTCGCCCTGGTTGTTGCCGTTGACGCCGAGCGACGACTCCGCCCACTGCGTGACACCTGTCACCACGTTGTCGGCGATATAGGCGTTCTCCGCGCGCAGGAAGGTGACGACGGCATCACCGCCGTTCGCGGTGGTGGCGTTGACGGTGGAGCGGGTGAGGACGAAGTGCTTCGAGCCATTGAAGCGGACGCGGCCGTTGATGGTGAGCCGGTCGAAGTGGACGTAGCTCTGGTTGAACAGGTTGATGGGGCCGGTGAGCACGGTGCCGGTGGTGCCTCGCAGGACGATGGGCTTGCCCTCGGTGCCGCTGCGAGACCAGTCGAACGCGCTGTACGTCCCGGAGGCCAGCTCGAGGATGTCTCCCGGCTGTGCGCTCGAGGCGACGGTGGCGAAGGTGGCGGGCGTCACCGCCTTGATGGGAGCGCCCGCCATGGGAGCGGGCACCGCGCGCGTGGTCGCCGTGGCCGTCCGCGTGGTGGAGCCTCCCTCCGGGTCAGTGAGGGTGAGCTCCAACTCGTAGCCTGTCCCAGGTTGGAGGCCGAACACGCTGCCGGAGTGACGCAGGCCCCAGCTGAAGGCCTCATTGGTGCCCGAGGCGATTCGGCGCAGCGGCAGGGCCTGCTGCCAGGTGCTCGTGCCGGTGGGACGGAAGCGGACGGAGACGACGCCGTTGGTGTTGGCGTCCCCGGTGAAGGCCCACTCCACGGTCAGGTGGTGCAGCGTCGGGAAGGGGAGGGTGATGGCCCCGGGGACGGTTGCGTCGGCGCTGGTCGCCCCACCGTCGGGCGCGATGGTGCCGCTGTCGGGGTTCGCATTCGAGCCCCCATCCGGATCGGAGTGGGGGCCGCCGTCTTCACGCGTGCCACTGTCGACAGGGACTCCGGAGCCATCGGGAGTGCCTGTTCCGGCGTCGTCCCGGGTGTCGTCGTCTCCCCCGCCACACGCGACGCACAACAGCACCAGGACAGCCCAGGACCACGGCCGGATGAGAGCGTTCATGCGCCGGGATTCTGCCCGGAGCAGGGACTCACCGCGAGCAAAGCCGGTGTCGCGGAGGGTGCGTCAGTCGCCGCCGTGGAGGGGCGACGTCACTCGGCGGGTGGGGGTCGTCCCGAGTAGCGCAGGCCCTCTTTGATTTCCTCGTCGGTGAGGAGGCGGAAGGTCCCCTCGGGGATGTCGAGCAGCTCGATGCTGCCCACGGCCTCGCGGTGGAGGGCTCGCACGGGGAGGCCCACGGCGCCGAGCATCCGCTTCACCTGGTGGTGCCGACCCTCGGTGAGGGTGACCTCCACGGTGTGCTCGTCGCGGATGCGCACGGTGGCGGGACGGGTGGGGCCGTCGTCGAGCGTCATCCCCTGGCGGAGGGGCTCCACGCGCGCTTCGTCGGGGATGCTGAAGACGGTGGCCACGTAGCGCTTGGGCAGCTGCGTGTCCGGAGAGGTGGCGTGGGCGACGAACTTGTCGTCATTGCTGAAGAGCAGGAGGCCGGTGGAGTCCACGTCGAGGCGGCCCACGGCGTGCCACGTGTAGCCGGCCAGGTCGGGGGGCAGCTGGCGAAGGAGCACCTCGAAGACGGTGCCGGTGCGGTGTTGGGACACGGTGGAGGACAGCACGCCCGCGGGCTTGTGGAAGGCGAGCACACGCGTGGCGGGGGCCGACAGCGGGATGATCTTGCCATCCACGCGCACGACGGAGCCGGCGGGCACGGGGGCGAGGGGCATGAGCGCGACGCGGGCGTTGATGGTGACGCGGCCGGCGCGGATGGCGTCCTCGGCCTCCTTCTGGGGGAACACGCCTGCTCGGGCGAGCGCGCGCGACAGCCAGTCCGGCTTCTCCTTGCCCTCCCAGCGCTGGTGATCCTGCGGGGGCTTGGGCTTGTCGTACTTGCGAGGCATGGGCTTCCAGGGGGCAGGTGACGCGAGGGCGGGTCGGGAGCACCGGGTGTCGTCGACCCGCCGCGAGGGCGGCGTCATATCATCACCAGTTCCCCGACGTGGCGCATCTCGCCGCCGACGTCCGGGGGTTGCCGTCGTAGAGTCATGGGCATGACCTCGCGTGCCGGAACGCCGCCTGTCCGGGATGAAACCCGGATGCATCCCCTGGATGGATTCATCGCCTCGCTGGCGAGTCACTCGCTGTTCTGTGACGGCTGGGGGGACGAGCAGGCGTTCACGGGGCCGGGGTTGTCGGACCGGCTCTGCGCTCGGCCCGCCCCGCTCTCGATGAGCTGGGAGGCGGAGCAGGCGCGCGGGCGTCGTTGCTTTCGGGATGGCTCGTTCGACTCGCCCTGGGCGGCGCTGCCTCCGGAGGTTCGTCGCGGAAGGGTGCGGTGGTTCTCCTCCACGCGAGGCCGTGGGCGCGATGCGTGCGTGGTGCTGGCTTCGTCGCGGGACGAGGGGTACCGGCTGAGGACCTGGCTCTTCGCGGCGCTGGTCGACGAAGGGGTGGACCTCTACTTCCTGGAGAACCCCTTCTACGGGACGCGCCGGGCGACGGGGCAGAAGGGGCCGCACATCCGCACGGTGAGCGAGCAGTTGAACATGAACATCGCGAGCATCGAGGAGGCGCGGGCGCTCGTGGCGCATGCGAGGCGGGAAGGGTACGAGCGCGTCGCGGTGGCGGGGTACAGCATGGGGGGCTACATGGCGGCGCTCGCGGCGGCGACGATGCCGGAGCCCGTGGGAGTCGCGGCGCTCGCGGCGGGAGCGTCTCCGGCGCCTGTGTTCACGAAGGGCGTGCACGGGCGCTCCATCGACTTCAAGAAGCTGGGTGGGTCGCCGGATGAAGCGTTGGCGCGGCTGAGGCTCGCGACGATTCTGGACGCGGCGAACGCGTGTCTGTTGCCTCCGCCCGCGAAGCCGAGCGCGGCCGTCATCGTGGCGTGCGCGAGGGATGCGTTCGTTCCGCTGTCGGAGGCGCAGGCGCTTCATGCGCACTGGGTGGGGAGTGAGCTGCGCATCCTCGATGCGGGGCATATCTCCGCGCTCTTCACGTCAGGGGCGGCGCTGCGCGGAGCGATTCGCGACGCGGTTCATCGCTCCGGGCAGTGACTTCGGCTCAGTGATTTCTGAGCAGGCCCCTACTCCGGGTCGAGCGCCCAGGTTCCTTCTTCCCAGTGCTGCAGCACCTGCTGGGCTTCAAAGGGCACCAGTCCTTTCCCCTTGGCGGCTTCGTCAAGAACCGCCTTTGCTTCAGTCGTCCGGTAACGAAGCAGATGCGCGGCGGCCATGACACGTACATCCATGCGCTCATGCTTGAGCAGAACGAGGAGGGCATCACGTCCCGCGTTTCCATAGGCCAGGAGTTGGTCGACGGCGGCACCGTACTTCCTGGCGTGCTTGTTCCCTGTCCTGGCATCACCCTGGAAGATGGCATCGGTCTGCGCCGCTACGTTCAGCGCGAACTGCTCGACCAGTTTTTCCAACTTCATTACCAGCGCCCCTCCGCCACATTCTCAAGAGCCCGCAGCCCGAACTTGCGTTGGGCCTCGTAGGACTGTGTGCTCAACCATTGTCGCACGGTCAAAGTGCTGGAGCCCGTGATGATACGCCGGATCGATGAGTAGAAAGCGCTGACGTCGGTGTGCAGGGCCTTGTCCAGCGGGATGATGTTCTCGGTGTTGTGAATGCTTTGGGGGCCGAACTGCTTCACGTTGCCCGGGGTCTGCTCGACGATGTGATGCCACTGCTTCCCTGGGCCCGCGGGTCCCATGGCCTTCTTGAATCCGCTGAACGATCCCCAGGCCCTGAAGCCAGTGGGTTGAGCCTTGGCCGCGGTACCGCCACCTGTGCTTCTGGCCGTCATTGCCACCGCGCCGGGTATGAGGGCGATGGTGACGGTCTCGGCACTCACTGCCACCGTGCCTACGTCCGCGACTGCCGCGAGACGGATGCCCATTTGTGCTTCAGCCTGCACCGCCGCCTGTGCGGCGCCGGGGAGCATGGGCACCTTCGAGCCCAGCCCCGCAGCCGTGTTCCCAATGGCGACCGTGGCCAACATGGCGAACGCGCGCGCCGCGTTGCGGCCCATGACCTTGCCGTAGCGCTCCCCTGCCTCGCGCAGTTCGTCAAATGAGGCAGCCCGATCCGCCTCCTCTACCAGTCGCTTGAAGCCCACGATGAGGCTCCAGAATGTATCGATCCCCACATAGGCAATGAGGGAGGCGGTCATCACAGCGGCCGCGCCCTTCGAGAAAGGCTCGGGTACCGCGAGCAGGATCATGTACGTGGTCCACGTCCAAAGAACCGCTGACATCATGGCCTGGGGGTTGGCCATGTCCTTGAATGCGTCCATCATCTCGTCCATCACCGCGCCCTGGGCCAGGGCCATCGCCAAGGCGTAACGGCCATCCCCGGTGACAGCGGGACTCTCCACCAGGATGCGCAGGCAATCGCCGGGCTTGTGGGTGCGCTCGCACCAGCGCAGATAGGTGCGTGTCAGCTCCACCTCTGTTGTGGGTGGTTCAACCTCCAGATGTTCGCCCGGGCCCAGTGCGATGACACGGTGACTGCGTGCCTCATAGAGGTACGAACCACTGCGCGAATCCATCTCGAACAGTCGACGGGCCGTTTCTTGGGGACGAGTGGAGGGCCTCACGCCTCGGGTCAGGGCTTCTACCGCTCCAACGAAGTCGTCGTCGTCCAGTTCCACCGGCGCGGCATTGTTGCTGCGTGGGGTGATGACGAGGGGCTCTCCGTGGCCCGTATGCAGGCGCACGGACTTCGTAGTGCCGCTGCATCCGGCCAGCAGCGCGAGCAGTAAGCGAATCGACCAGCGTGGCAGCATGTGGCGCCTTCATGGCACTGGACCCCTTCCTTGGGGTCCGTCGTCGATGGAGGGTCGAGCACTACCTGATAGAGCTGAAAAATGCTCCGGACTGAATCAGCGCTGGTTCGCGCGTGCGGCCGGCGGAGTGCCTACGTGAAAGTCATGCAGGTGCGTGTGCTCGGGCTCCGCTCGCCTGTTTCTCTACTCCAGATCTAGCGCCAGGTTCCTTCTTCCCATCGTGGCGTGCGCGAGGGATGCGTTCGTTCCGCTGTCCGAGGCGCAGGCGCTTCACGCGCACTGGGCCGGAAGCGAGCTACGCATCCTGGACGCGGGTCATATCTCCGCGCTCTTCACGTCAGGGGCGGCGCTGCGCGGGGCGATTCTTGATGCGGTTCATCGCTCCGGGGAGTGACGACAGTTGAAGGGGCTCAGGTGTCGCGCGTGCTCGCCATGAGCGCGCGGGCATGCAGGTCCTTCAGCTTCGCGTTCCTGTCTTTCGTCTCCACCAGTTCCTCGAGTTGGGCCGCGTTGACTGTGACGATGAGGGCGTCGTCCTCGCGTGAAGCCGCGAGGCGAGTTCGGAAGCCTTCGGTGAATCCGCCGATGCCGATGAAGAAGCCCAGCTTGCATCGACCGAAGCGACGCTTGATGTCGAGTCGGAACGAGTCGAGTTCGGTGGGGCCCACGGGTTTTGCCCAGTGCTTGCACTCGCCCAGGAAATACTGCGACTGGGCATGCTGCCAGAACGGGTCGGTGGACTCGTTGGGGACGAGGATGTCGATCTGCTCGTCAAGGCTCTTGCGGTTCGTCTGGGTGCGCTCGAAACCGGGAATCGACTTGAAGAGCAGGGCGACGAGGTCTTCGAGTTGCTGGCCTTTGCGGTGCGGATCCAATTCGGTCTGGACGCTTCGCCACAGCTCGCGGATGGCCTCTTCGCGCTTTCCGTTGGCCAGGGCCGCCATGCGCCGTTCGCGTGCGGCTTCTAGTGCGTTGCGCACCTTGACCTTGAGAATGGTCTCCAGGTACGCGTTCTTCTCGAGGTAGTCGTAAGCGCCACTGGAGAAGGCGCGCTCGACGGACTCCGCATCCGCCACGCCGGTGACGAGGATGATCTTCGCGCCCGGGGCCCGCGCCTGGATGTCGCGCATGAGGTCCAGGCCCGTGTCGGGGCCGGACCGGCCTTGCAGCTTCCGGTCGAGGAGCACCAGGTCCCAGCCCTTTTCGTCGAGCTTCGCCAGCGCGGACTTCGCGTCCTCGACGGCGACGACGACGTAGCCCTCGGTGGCGAGGATGGTCTGGTAGGTGTCCAGGAAGTCCGGGGAGTCGTCGACAATGAGGATTCTTCCCGACGGTTTCATAGGGGCTCCGCGCCAGTGACCGGGATGCGAATGGTGAAGCGTGCACCACCGAGGGGCGAAGCGTCACAGGCGACCAGTCCCCTCATCTCCTTCTCGAACACCTCCCGCACGAGAGCAAGGCCGAGTCCACTTCCGCCCGGGCGGAGGGAGACTCCCTCGTCGAAGATGGCCCGGCGCATGTTCTCCGGAACGCCGGGACCGTTGTCTTCGACGGTGAGGCGAATGGCCCTTGCCGCGTCGACGGGCTCGGCGTGAAGGCGGATGATGGCCGAGCCTTTCAGCGTGGCCTGCGTGGCGTTCCTGAGGAGGTTGGCGAGCGCCATTATCAGTCGGGCCCGGTGCCCAGAGATGGGGGGCAGGGCGTCGGGTAGTGCATGCTGGAGGTTGAACCCGGTCTCCTGCTCGATGTTGGCGAGAACGTCACGAATCGCGGACAAGGGCTCGAACGGTTCCGCTGGTGTGGCGGCGAGGTTGGCCAGTTCGACGAGTTGCTCGATGAACCGAAAGGTTGCGTCGATGCCTCGGTCGATGCGGTCTCGTCTGCGAGCCAGGATTTCACTCGGTGCGCCGAGCAGGAGTTCCCGGTACATGGCGTTGAGAGCTGTCTTGACCGGGACCAGTGTGTTCCGAACCTCGTGGGCGACCATTCGAGCTTGGCGCGAGGTTGCTTCGGCTGCCGTGTTGGAACGGGCAGTGCCTGTGCTTCCAGTTTGGAGTGAGCGGGCTGCCGACTCGGTGGCTGTCAGAGTGAGGTCCGCAATCAGAGAACTCGCGAGGAGTGCCAGGGAAGACTCCTCACTTCGTGCAATTTCGTCGAGAAGCTCTTCACCTGTGGGGCTGGTATAAATGACGGTGCGATTTGTGTCGGTGAATCCCACCGAGAGGATGCCAAACTCTTGCAGCCGATACAGGATGCGCCGTATGCAGCCCCCGTGCAGGAGGGCGGCAGCATAGGCACACGCACTCTGGCGGCCAAGGACGTGCGTGGATCGCGACCTCAGTGTCCCAGCGCAGGGAAGTCACACGGGCCCTGAACGGCTTTCGAATCCGCTACTCGCGCCGAATCGTGTCCGGGTCCTCGCCCTCGGACATGCCCGGAGTCTTGCCCGGCTCCTCCCGCGGCATCCGGAGCTCGTCCTCCTGCTCTCTGCCTTCAGCCTTCTTCGGCGTGCGGCCCGGAGCCTCTCCGTGTCATACGGTGAGGCAGGCGCGCATGGCCGCCGGCGCAACCAGGCAGATGGCCCACCGGGTGGGTGGACTAGGAGACGCGGGGCAACCGCCCCCGCCCGCACTGACCGGCATTGCGGCTAGGGTGGCGCCGGGTCCTGTTCCCTCCGGGCCCTACTCACACGCAAAGGACGCCCCCATGACGAACCGTCGATTCTCCTGGCACCTGAGCATCCCCGCCCTCGCCGCGCTCTTCCTCCTCGCGGCCACGCCCGCGGCGGCCCAGAAGTCGATTCCTCCCGAGAAGGCTCCCGTGAGCCCCCTCGCCATGACGGCGAAGAAGTTGGACGACAACACCTACGTGAAGGTGACGTACCACTCGCCCCGCATCCAGGACCCCAAGACAGGCGAGAAGCGCCAGGTCTTCGGCAAGCTGGTCCCCTACGGCGAGGTGTGGCGCCTGGGCGCGAACCAGGCCACGGAGCTGACCACCACGGGTGACATCGAACTCGCTGGCAAGAAGCTCGCGGCCGGCACCTACGCGCTCTTCGCCATTCCCCAGGCCGACAAGTGGACCCTCATCGTCAACAAGGACGTGGGCCAGTGGGGCGCGTACAAGTACGACAAGACGAAGGACGTGCTGCGCGTGGACGTGCCCGCGAAGAAGTCCCCGGACACCTACGAGGCCCTCACCATCACCCTCGATGAGAAGGCCCCCGCGCTCAACCTCGCCTGGGAAAACACCCAGGTCTCCGTCCCGCTGACCGTGGCGAAGAAGAAGTAGCAGCTACGGCCGCGACGCTGTCGCGTCACTCGCGCGACGGTGAGGACTACTCGCGCCGGATCTTGTCCGGGTCTTCGCCCTCGGACACGCCCGGAGTCTTGCCCGGTTCGTCCTGTGGCATCCGGCGCTCTTCCTGCTCTTCGCCCTCCGCCTTCTTCGGCGTACGGCCCGGAGCTTCCTCCTCGCGCTCGTCCTTCCTGGGCGGCTGGCCACCACCCCGCCCGGGTTCTTCGTCGCCCACCACCATCGACTCGTAAGGCATGTGATCCATGCATCCCCTCTCGCGGGTTCAGGACTCCTCACGAAAGGTAAGGCCGTCTCCCAGGCGTGCCGCGCCGGGCCTTGCGGCCGCTCGCCCGCTCGCCCACCCTGCGCCTCCTCGCCCGCAGGAGCCGCCATGTCCCGCCTCGCCGTCTGCCTCGTCCTCCTCTCGCTCACCGCCGTGGCCGCCGAGCCTCCCGCCACTCCGCGCCGCCCCGTCCACACGTACTCCATCGTCGCCAGGGACCCCGTGACGGGAGACCTGGGCGTCGCCGTCCAGTCCCACTGGTTCTCCGTGGGCTCCGCCGTACCCTGGGCCGAGGCCGGCGTCGGCGCCGTGGCCACCCAGTCCTTCGTGGACCCGTCCTACGGCCGCCTCGGCCTGGACCTCATGCGCGCCGGACGCAGCGCGCCCGATGCCCTCAACGGCCTGCTCGCCGCCGACGCCGCCAACACCGTGCGCCAGGTCGCCATGGTGGACGCGCAGGGCCGCGTCTCCGCGCACACCGGCAAGAGCTGCATCGCCGCCGCCGGCCACACCGTCGGCGAGGGCTTCTCCGTCCAGGCCAACATGATGGACAAGTCCACCGTCTGGCCCGCCATGTCCAAGGCGTACCGCGAAGCCAAGGGCGACCTCGCCGAGCGCATGCTCGCCGCGCTCGAAGCCGCCGAGGCCCAGGGTGGCGACATCCGAGGCAAGCAGTCCGCCGCGCTCATCGTCGTCTCAGCGAAGTCCACCGGCCGCCCCTGGATGGACCGCCGCTTCGACCTGCGCGTCGAGGACCACCCGGAGCCCCTCAAGGAACTCCGCCGCCTCGTCACCCTCCAGCGCGCCTACAACTTCATGAACGAGGGAGACCTCGCCCTGGAGCGCAAGGACACCGACGCCGCGCTCGCCGCGTACGCCTCGGCCGAGAAGCTCGCGCCCGGAAACGCGGAGATGGTCTTCTGGCACGCCATCTCCCTCGTCGGCGTGGGTCGCGTGGACGCAGCCCTCCCGCTGCTCCAGCGCACGTACGCCGCCGATCCCCGCTGGCGAGAGCTCGTCCTCCGACTGCCCGCGGCTGGACTCCTCCCGGACGACCCGAAGCTCCTCTCTCGGCTGACGGGCTCCAAGCCCACGAAGTGAGCCCCGGCGCGAGCCGCTCAGGGAGCGAGCACCCGAGCGTTGGAGATTCCTCTCGCTGGGACAGCGGGCGCGAGCGCTTGTGATCACCGAGCGCGATGAAGAGGTTCAGTCGACGAGGACACTCATGCGCTTCCCCCTGACACCAGTGCTCGCGTTGCTCGTCCCGTTCATGGCGCTGGCACAGGTGCCTCAGGACATGACCCTCACTCCCGCGGAGTCGAGCGGCCCCAGCTACTGGTACTGGGTGGCCCTCCTCGTCATCGCCGCGGCCGTCTTCGCGTGGGTCGCGGTGCGCCTGTCGCGCAAGCACCGAGGCCCGCCCCCGTCATCGCCGCGCCCCCGTCGCTCCGCCCGCTCCAGCTAAGTCCCGCGCTTGCGCAGCGTGTGCAGCGCGGCCAGCCACAGCCGCGCCTCCTTGCGGGTGAGCCGTGAGCGACGCAGGGGCGCGAACAAGTCCCTCAAGGCCGTGCGCCCCGGCTGCTCGTCAATCAGGAACCCGCCCGAGCTGAGCACTCCCTCCAGCGTCGACTCCACCTGCGCCAGCTCCGTGTCAGTGGCCGCCACGGGCAGCGGGCCCGGCGGCGGCGCATGCTCCTCCAGCGTGGCCACGCGGACCTCATAGGCATACAGCAGCACGGCCTGCGCCAGGTTGATGGACGGCTGCTCCGGCGCGGTGGGCACGGCGGACAGGTCATGGCACCGCTCCACCTCCGCGTTGGTGAGCCCGCTGCGCTCATCGCCGAAGACGAGCGCCACCGTGCCCTGCGTCGCGCGCGACACCAGCTCCTCGCCCACCGCGCGCGGCGGCAGCCGTCGCTTGCCCTCCACCTTGCGCGAGCTGGTCCCCACCACCCAGACGCAGTCGGCGATGGCCTCCTCCAGGGTGTCCGCGCGGCGGGCGCCGTCCAGAACGTCCTCGGCATGGACCGCCAGCCGGCGCGCGGGCGTCAAATCCTCCACTTCGGGCGTCACCCACACCCAATCCGAGAGGCCACAGTTCTTCAGCGCCCGAGCAGCGGCACCCAGGTTCTCCGCGTTGCGCGGACGCATCAGGACGAAACGGACGGGCAGCACCATGCGCGGGGCACCTTAGCGCCTTCCAGGGCGCGGGCCTGGGGCGTTGACCCGGGCACGGGGCCCTCCTATAGCGTGGCGCCATCGACCGCCAGGTGAGGGCGCGGAGGCCACCGGGAGTGTGGCTCTGGGTACACCATGTGGGCTCGGGGACGCGTGGGGGCCGCGTCCCGGCCGTGTGCGGTCGACCACACCCCCCTCGATTTCAGACGTGCTCGCGGTCGGCACGTCACGTGAAGAACAACGGGTACCTTCGGAGGCACCATGGGTTCGCAGTCCGCAGTCTTGACCACGCCACACCGTGCGACACGCGCGGGCTGGCTCTTCGCCGTGCTGCTGGTGGGCACCTCGCTCGCGGGCTGTCAGAAGGAGAAGGAGCCCGCCACCCCACCGCCCCCCGCGCCCACCGAGGCGCCGAGCACGCCGAAGCCCGCCGCGGGCAGCGCGTCCGCCCCGACGCCGGTGCCCGTCAAGCCGGAGGCCGTGACGCCCATCATCAGCGCGCCGGGCTCGGACACCGTGCTGCCCCAGAGCGTCGTCATCGAGCTGGCCCGCTCGCTGCGCCCGTCCGACCATGAGGTGAAGCCGGGCACCGTCGTCAACCTCTCGCCCCGCGTCGCCGGCAACCTGCAGTGGAGCGGACCGTCCACGCTCACGTTCAACGCCACCGGCGCCGGCTTCGCCTTCGAGACCGAATACACCCTGACGGTGGAGTCCCTGGAGACGGAGGCCGGCGTGGTGAAGCCGCCCTCCGAGGGCGCGTGGTCCCACCGCTTCACGACGCCGTCGTTCCGCTTCCTCCGCGTGGAGCCCAAGCAGCTCGACCTGCTCAAGAACCGCATCGAGGTGGACATCGCGTTCTCCGGTCCGGTGGACTCGGGGGCTCTGCGCTCGCGCGGCTCCTTCCAGGTGGGCGGCCAGTCCATCAGCGACGTGAAGTGGCGTCCCGTGCCCGGCAAGCGGGACGTCATCACCGCGCAGCTCGGTCACCCCGGCCTCAAGGGCGGGGCCAGCGTACGCTTCGCCCTGAAGGAGGGGCTCGTCTCGGCCTCGGACTCGAAGGCGCGCGCGCCCTCGGCGGAGTCCTCCTTCGTCCTGCGCGGCGGCAAGCGTCTGGACATCACCGGCGTCACCCGCCAGAGCGGCGCCTCCGGGCACTACCTGGAGGTCAGCTGCCGCGACGTGGACATGGCCGCGCCGCCCAGCCCCCGCCAGAACCAGGACTACGACGAGTACTACTGGGACTCGAACAACCGAGGCTGCATCCTGGATGACGCCACGGCCGAGGCCGCCATCCGCCTGACGCCGCCGGTGAAGGTGTCCGTCGCGCCCTCGCGGCGCGGCTTCCGCATCTTCGGTGACTTCAAGCGCGGCACGTACTCGCTGCGCATCGCCGCGGGGACGACGTCCACGGGCAACGGCACGCTGCTGTCCGATTTCGAGGAAGGGCTGTCCGTCCCGGCCCGCCAGCCGCAGCTCTCGTTCTCCTCGGCGGGGCGTTACCTGCCGCGGAGCGCGTGGCGCAACCTGCCGCTGCAGCACCTCAACCTCGACAGCGTCGAGCTGACCATCCGCAACGTGCCGCCGGAGAACCTCGTCTTCTGGATGAGCGACGACCAGCGCGAGGTCGCCGACGAGCGCACGTCCAACGTGGTGGTGAAGAAGACGCTGTCCCTCCAGTCGCCGCAGGACACCCTGGCCACCACCTACGTGGACGTGGCCACCCTGGTGCCGTCGACGACGCGGGGCCTCGTGGAGGTCTCCGTGAAGCGCGATGAGCTGGAGGCCGCCTCGCGCATCCTCCTCACGGACCTGAGCCTCGTCGCCAAGCGCGGTGGCCCCGCGCCCGGCACCACGGACCGGAGCGAAGTCTGGGTCTGGGCGCTCGGCATCGAGAGCACCGACCCGGTGTCCGGCGTCGAAGTCAGCCTCGTGAAGAAGAGCGGCCAGGCCGTGGACCGCTGCGTCACCAAGGGCGCGGAGGGGTGCCTGCTCAAGGTGCCCGCGGCGGGCGCGGACGACAGCGAGCCCTTCGCGCTCATCGCCCGTCAAGGCGAGGAGCTGACGTACCTCAAGTACAGCGAGCTCAAGATGGAGATCGCCAACTCGGACGTGCAGGGCGAGCCGTACCGCTCCGAGAAGGCGTACCGCGCCTCCATCTGGTCCGACCGGGGCGTGTACCGACCGGGTGACACGGCGCACATCGCCGCGGTGCTGCGGGGCCAGGACGACCTGGCGCCGCCTCCGGGCATGCCCGTCGAACTGGTGGTGGTGGACCCGCGTGAGCGCGAGCTGAAGAAGGTGCCGCTCAAGGCGAACGAGGCGGGACTCGTCTCGCTCGACATTCCCTTCGAGGCCTTCCAGGACACGGGCCGCTACCGCGTGACGCTGAAGGTCGCTGACCGGGACGTGGCCTCCTACGCCTTCAGCGTGGAGGAGTTCGTCCCCGAGCGCATGAAGGTGACGGCGACCACCGAGGCCCCTGGCTACGTGCAGGGTGTGGAGCTGCCCGTCGCGGTGGAGGCCGCCTATCTCTTCGGTGGCTCGGCGGAGGGAAGCCCGGTGGAGCTCAACTGCCGGCTGCTGCCGTCGGACTTCAAGCCGAAGGAGAACGGCCAGTTCACCTATGGCCTGTGGCGCCAGGACGGCAAGGAGCCGCGCCCCGTCACGCTGGGACAGGCCAAGGGCGTGCTGGATGCGAAGGGCCAGACGGTCCTCAACTGCCCGGCGCAGGCGGCCATGGGCGGGCTGCGAGGCGCGGCGAAGCTGAGCGCGCTCGTCAGCGTCTTCGAGTCCGGCAGTGGCCGCTCCACGGTGAACGAGGCCAGCGTGCCCGTGCACCCGGAGCGCTACTACGTGGGCCTTCAGGCCAGCGTGGGGAAGGTGAAGGCCGGCAAGCCCTTCACGGTCAGCGGCGTGGTGGTGGACTGGGACGGCAAGGTCGTCACGTCCAGCTCCCTGACGCCCAAGTCGGTGGAGGTGGAGTACGTCCGGCTGGAGGAGGAGTACGGCTACTACTACGACGAGTCGGAGGGGTATGACCGCTACCAGCGCTACCTGCGCCCGATTCGCGAGGGCAGCGCCACGGCGAAGGTGGCGGATGGCCGCTTCTCGCTCAACGTGACGCCGGGCGGAGACGCCGCGGGCTATCTGGTGCGCGTGCGCTCCGGCAATGCGCAGACGGACCTGGAGCTGGAGGGCGAGGGCCGCTACTACTGGTGGGGCGAGGGCTCGCGCGTGGACCAGACGCCGCGTCCGCTCAAGCCCACCTCGCTGGACGTCGCGGTGCCGGCGCAGGCCCGCGTGGGTCAGGCCATCACCGTGAAGGTGAAGGCACCGTACAAGGGCCGCATGCTCTTCACGGCGGAGACGGACCGCGTGCTCGCCACCGAGTGGAAGGCCGTGGAGCCGGGTGAGGTGTCGTGGTCCTTCACGCCCAAGCAGTTCGCTCCCAACGTCTACGTGAGCACCTTCCTGGTGAAGGACCCGCATCTGGAGTCCCGCGAGGCGTTCATGCCTGACCGCGCCTTCGGTGTGGCCAGCATCACGCTGGAGCCCGTGGACTTCACCCAGACGGTGACGCTGAACGTGCCCAAGGAGGTCCGCTCCAACGACACGCTCAACGTGGAGCTGGACCTGGGGACGCTGGAGGGGCCGACCTTCGCCACGGTGGCGGTGGTGGACGAGGGCATCCTCTCCCTCACGCGCTTCCAGAGCCCGGACCCGCTCAAGCAGATCTTCACCAAGCGCGCCCTCGGCGTGGGCACCTACGAGACCATCGGCTGGACGCTGCTGGTGCCTCCGGGTGGCAACTCGCGCTCCACGGGTGGTGACGCGGAGGGTGACGCGAGCGGCCGGGTGCAGCCCGTCAAGCCCGTGGCCCTGTGGAGCGGCGTGGTGCTGGTGCCGGCCAACGGCAAGCTGCGCCTGCCCTTCCAGATTCCGCAGTACCGAGGCGCGGTGCGGGTGATGGTGGTGACGGCGGGGCCCAAGCGCCTGGGACGCGCGAGCGCGCAGGTCCTGGTGAGGGACCCGCTGGTGCTCCAGACGACGCTGCCGCGCTTCCTCACGCAGGGCGACGAAATCCAGGTGCCCGTCTTCGTCACCAACCTGTCCGGCAAGCCGCAGGACGTGAAGGTGACGCTGGCCGCGGAGTCGCTGCCGGTGCCGGGCCTGGAGATGCCCGCCACGGCGTCGTCTCCGCTCCAGCTGCTGGGCAAGAGCGAGGGCAAGGCCCGGCTGGAGGATGGCAAGTCCACCACCTTCGTCTTCCAGGCCAGGGCGGTGCAGGCGGTGGGCGCCGCGCGGCTGAGCGTGGTGGTGGAAGGCGGCGGCTACACGTCGAAGGAGACGCTGGACGTGCCGCTGTCCCCGGCGGGTCCCCGCGAGCGGCGCGTGCAGCGCATCGAGCTGGCGCAGGGCGTGACGGATGTCTCCCAGTTCCTCCAGGGCTGGGTGCCCACCACGGAGCGCTCCACGCTGTGGGTGACGGCCAATCCCTATGCGCAGTCGCTCCAGCACCTCTCGTATCTGGTGCGCTACCCCTATGGCTGCATCGAGCAGACGACGTCCTCCACGCGCCCGCTGCTCTTCGTGTCGGAGCTGGTGGACAACGTGGACCCGACGCTGACCCGCGAGGGCTCCGTGTCGGACATGGCGCTCGCGGGCATCAACCGCGTGCTGTCCATGCAGACGTCCTCGGGCGGCTTCTCCTACTGGCCCGGCGCCACGGAGCCGGTGGACTGGGGCACGGCCTACGCGACGCACATGCTGCTGGATGCGCAGAAGCTGAAGTACCCCGTGTCGCAGGACCGGCTGAACGACGCGATTACGTGGATGGGCAACCGCATGAGCGCCTACGAGGGCCAGGCGGTGCGCACGGACGGGCAGGTGAACAGCGAAGAAGCCTACATGCACTACGTGCTGGCGATGTCCGGCAAGGGTCGCAAGGCGCGCATGCTGAAGCTGGTGGAGGCGCTGGCGGAGAAGTCGAAGAAGGGCGCGCTGGATGGCCAGGAGCGTGAGGTCGACTACATGCTCAAGGCCGGGCTCTACCTCGCCGGAGACCGTCGCTACGAGAAGGAGCTGCGCACCCCGGACCTGTCTCCGGTCACCGACGAGCGCAGCAACAACTGGTCCTTCTATTCGGACCGGCGGCGTCGGGGCTTCATGCTGAGCACCTACCAGGACCTCTTCGGCAACAGCGCCGACGGCGAGCCCCTGGCGGCGATGGTGGCCCAGTCGCTCCAGACGCACTCGAGCGGTTGGTACACGACGCAGGAGCTGGTCTGGGGCATCACCGGCCTGGGCAAGCGACTGCAGGGCGCGGCCTCCCAGTTCACCCCGCCGGTGCTGACGGTGGACGGCAAGGCGGTGGCGACCGTGCAGGCCAAGGACGCGCGCGGCTCCGACCGGACGTGGGCCCTGGCCCGGGCCAGCGAGCGCAAGCAGCTCCAGCTCGACGTGAAGACCAAGGACGCGGGGAAGCTGTACCTGGTGCTGAGCAGCGAGGGCGTGCGCACGGACGGCAAGGTGCGCGCGGGCGGCGAGGGCCTTCAGTTGACCCGCACCTATCGCAAGCAGGATGGCTCGGTGCTCAATCTGCAGTCATCGCCGCTGGCGCTGGCGGAGCTGGTGTACGTGGAGCTGGAGCTGAAGAACACCACGGGTGAGCGGGTGCAGAACATCGCCCTGGTGGACCGCCTGCCGGCGGGCTGGGAAATCGAGAACGCGCGGCTGGGCCGCGGGGGCTCGGTGGACTGGGTGGCGGCGGACACGCTGTGGACGCCGGACTACGTCAACATCCGCGATGACCGGATGGAGGTCTTCGGCGCGCTCGGTAACGGTGAGTCGAAGAAGATTGTCTACGCGGTGCGCGCGGTGACGGCGGGGGCCTTCGCCCTGCCGACGGCGGAGGCCGAGGCGATGTACGACCCGCGCATCTGGGCGCGCGAGGCGGGCGGCACGGTGCAGGTGTCCGGCCCGTGGAAGGACAGCCTGCTCTGACATGCGCCGCGCTCGCCACCTCCTGAAGAAGCTCGGATGGTTCGCCGTGGGGCTGCTCGCCCTCGCGGCGCTGGGGGTGGCGGCGGCGTGGTGGCTGCCGCTGCCGTCGCGGCTCTCCTCACCGCCCTCGGTGGTGCTGGAGTACCGCGACGGCACTCCGGCGCATGTCTTCCTCGCGCCGGACCAGCGGTGGCGCATCGCCGCTCCGGCGGAGCGCATCGACCCGGCCTACCTCCGGGCCCTGCTCGCGCTGGAGGACAAGCGTTTCTATTCCCACCCGGGCGTGGATCCGCTCGCTGTGGCGCGTGCCGCCGTGCTCAACGTGACGCGAGGGCGCCGGGTGTCGGGTGCGTCCACGCTGACGATGCAGCTGGTGCGCATGCTGGAGCCGCGCCCGCGCACCTTCACCTCGAAGCTGGTGGAGTCCTGCCGCGCGGTGCAGCTCGAGCTGCGGTTGACGAAGCAGGAGGTGATGGGCGCGTATCTCCAGTTCGTTCCGTATGGGCGCAACGTGGAGGGCGTGGAGGCCGCGGCGCTCGCGTACTTCGGCCACACGGCGGCTCACCTGAGCCCGGCGGAAATCGCCACGCTGCTGGCGGTGCCTCAGAACCCCAACCGTCGCTTCCCCACGCCGGAGAATCGCGCCCGGCTGCGCGCGGCCCGGGACGACGTCGCCCGAAGGCTGCTGGAGGCCCACGCCCTCCCACGTGGCCCCGAGGGCGCGACGGTGACTGACGCGCAGGTGCTCGCGGAGGTGCGTGCCTCCGCCGCGCCGCTGGAGCTGAAGGCGTTTCCGCGCGAGGCGCCTCACGCGGCGGTGTGGCTGCGGGCACAGCGCCCGGGGCACACACGGCTGCGCACCACGCTGGACGCTGGCACGCAGCGGCTGGTGGAGCGGGTGATGCGGGACGGGGCGAAGGACCTGATGTCGCGAGGCGTGCACAACGGCACGGCCGTGGTGGTGGAGCGCGAGCGCGGCGAGGTGCTCGCGCTGGTGGGCAACTTCGACTTCTTCGACGAGAAGCACGGGGGCCAGATTGTCGGCTTCGCCACGCCGCGCTCTCCGGGCTCGGCGCTCAAGCCGCTCCTGTACGCCATGGGCATCGACCTGGGCCTCGCGGGGCCGGAGCAGCTCGTGGCCGACATCCCCATGACGTACGGCGGCTATGCGCCGCGAAACTTCGACGGCCGCTTCCTGGGCCTCGTGCGGCTGGAGTACGCGCTGTCCCAGTCGCTCAACATGCCCTTCGTGCGGCTCCTGGAGCGCGTGGGTGTGGAGCGCTTCCTGGGCTCGCTGCGGACGTCGGGGGTGACGAGCCTCGTCGCCGAGCCGGGCCACTACGGCCTGTCCGCGGCGGTGGGCGGCATCGAGATGACGCCCCTGGAGCTGGCGGGCGTGTACGTGGCGCTCGCGGGAGATGGGCGCACGCGGCCCCTGCGCCTGCTGGAGGAAGGGCAGCCGGTGGCGTCGCCCGTGGAGGTCATGTCTCCCGGAGCGGCGTGGCTCACGCGCAAGGCGCTGTCGCTGAAGGACCGGCCGGACTTTCCGGAGCGGCGTCGGCTGACGGGGCTCCCCGCGCGCGTGCACTGGAAGACGGGCACGAGCTTCGGTCACCGGGACGCGTGGGCGGCGGGCTCGGGGCCAAGGCACACGGCGGTGGTGTGGCTGGGCAACTTCGACCACACGCCGAGCGTGCACCTGGTGGGCGCGGATGCGGCGGGCCCGCTGTTGTTCGACATCCTCGAAGGCGTGGGCCCCCGGGGGCGCTCGCTGCCGGAGGACGAGGTGACGCCGCCGGAGGACCTGATGCGCGTGGAGGTCTGCGCGTACTCGGGCCACCTGCCGACGGACGCCTGCAAGCAGCGCAAGGAGGTCTACGCGCGGCGCTCGGCGGTGCCCACCTCACGCTGCCCCTACCACCAGCACATCGAGGTCGACGTGGCCTCCGGGCTCGCGGTGGGTCCCACGTGCCGCGCGGGGCGGAAGACGGAGTCACGGGTGTTCGTCACCTGGCCCGCCACCATCCGTCGCTGGCTGGAGGAGCAGCACCGTCGCCTGCCCGAGCCTCCCTCGCCGGCGCCCGGCTGTGAGACGGGCGGTGAGCGCGCCGCGCCCACCATCGTCTCGCCCGCTCAGGGGCACATCGCGCTGCTGATTCCCGGCGTCCCTCCGGAGCAGCAGGAGATGCCGCTGGAGGCGGAGGCCTCGCACGAGCGCGCGCTGACCTGGTTCGTGGACGGCGCGCTCCTGGGCACGGCGCGCGCGGATGAGCGCATGTGGTGGAAGCCCTCGGTGGGCTCCCACGAAATCCTCGTCACGGATGACCGGGGACTCAGCGCCAAGCGCACGCTCGTCGTCCGCGAGCGGCGCTGACCCGCGGAGCGCTTCGAGCGCGCGTCCTTCTTCGACGCGCGCTCCCGGCGCTCCGGCTCAGCGGACCTCCCAGCCCTTCTCCCCGCGCTCGTACTGCTGCCCTGTGCGCAGCGAGCCGTAGAAGAGGAAGTCCTTCACGCCCACGACGGACTTCCCGTCGAACAGGCCCAGCTCTCCCTTGGGCGCCAGTCGGATGCCCAGCTCGGAGGCCTTCAATCGCACCTTCGCGCCCGGGGCCACCGTCACGTCCGGCAGCACCGCGCCCACGGGCGTCGTCACCTGGGTGGGCGCATGGTCGCTCTGCGCCAGGCTCACGCGCAGGTTGGTGGTCAGCACCATGCCCTTGAGCGACAGCGCTACCGTGCCCCGGTTGCCCACGTCCACCCAGCCCGCCACGGGGTCGAACGCCTCGAACACCAGCGGCGAGCCCTGGGCCTGTATCCGCGCCCAGTCCTTCTCCACGAAGGCCCGGCGCTCCTTCACGTAGCGCTTCATGTAGTCGCGGCCCGCCTTGAACTGCGCGTAGTCGGTGTACGGCGCCCCATTCATGTGCGGGTTGATGAGCGCGTGCAGCGAGTCGATGTACGGGTTCATCACCTCGGGCGTGAACAGCTCGTCGAGCGCCTTGTCGAGCCGTGCGCCCAGCCGCTCGCGCAGCTCGGGGTTGGCCAGCACGCGCGTGCCCAGGTTGGAGAAGACGGGCAGGTAGCCGGGATAGGACTGCGTCTCCGTCTTGCGCTGCTGGTACATCTTCTCCGTCCACGCGTCCGTCAGCGTGAAGTTGAACAGCGGGTGGCGCATGTTGTTGCTGCTGGTGCTCATGGACTCCGTGGGGTTGAGGTACCACCAGCGCGCGTCCACGTTGTTGAGGTCCCAGGGCACGTAGGACCACTTCGCCACGGCCCGGTCGTAGATGAAGTAACTCTCCGAGTCCTCCACGAAGTTGTTGGACATCAGCGCGTCCAGCACCATGGAGCGCAGGTAGTGCTCCAACTGGAGGTGCTTCGCCAGCGCGCCGGCGAACTCGGGCTCCGGCGTGTAGTTGATGACGTCCAGCATGGCGATGAGCGCGTCGTCCGGCTGCTGCTCGTTCGTCTTCTTCGTCCAGTCACCCTGGTAGGGCACCTTCCACGTCTTCAGCTCGCAGTCCTTCCAGCCGCACCGGTAGATGGTGGCGTCGTCATCCGCGAAGGCATGGGCCTTGAGGAAGGCCTTGTTCACCTGCTCGATATCCAGGAACACGCCCTCGTACTGGCCATTGAGCTTGAGGCGCACGAAGGTCGCCTTGGACGCGGGCACGCGCATCGCGGCCATCAGGTCGAACGCCATCTTCTCCGCCAGCATCGTCGCGTCCGCGAACTCGGCCACGAGGTTGAGCGACGTGCGTCCCTCGAAGCGCACGTCCTTGTCGAAGCTCACGTTCCAGCTCTTCTTCGGGAAGAAGCGCGCGGAGGCGCCTCGCAAGCGCACCTTCACCTGGTACGTCTTCCCGCCCGCCCTGAAGACGGCGTCCTGCTCCGGCGTCCACACGTCCGCCTCGAACTTCTTCATCGCCGCTTCGGGGATGAGCAGCTCGTACTCGGGCACGCTCGCCTGCAAGGTCGGCATGACGAAGGGCCGTTGGGCCTCGGGCGTCACCGGAGGCGGGTCCACGGGGGGCGGGTCCACGGGAGGCGGGTCCACCGGCCGAGGGTCGACGGGAGGTGGATCCACCGGAGGCGGGTCCACCGACGTGTCAGGCGGTGGGGGCTCTTCGGTGGGAGGTGGCTGAGTGAGGGGCGAGGGTGGGGCTCCGGAACCGCAAGCCCACAGCCACATCACCGGAAGGCAGAGCAAGAGTCGTGAGCGAGTCATCGCCAGGTGTTGAGCAAGGCTCATGCCTCATGAAGGCAGACGTGCGCCGCCCGAAAGTGGACGGTGCAAGTGCCTCGAGACGCCGTGGGGCGGGTAGTTGATGAAAGGGATTTCCCTTCCTGGGCCGGTCATTTGCTTCACCCTGGAGGGCTGAGGACCCGTCGACCCCTGTGTTGGCGCGAGGGCTTCACGGGGGGCCGCCACGTCGTACGCGAGCCTCCCTGGGAGGGCAGGCGGGCAGGCAAGGAAGCCGTCTTCCCTTCTTCCCACCGCTGTTCCCGACGCGGAACGTCGGGCCTAGCTTCATGAGGAAGAGGGGAGCGCCGCGACAGGGAGATGCCCGCGATGGAGACCTGGAACCAGTCGTCTGATTCCGCCCGCAACCACACGCCGCTGATGGTGAACCGTCGTATCGACGAGCATGTAGAGGCGTGCGTGCGGCACATGGCGACGCACGCGGACCGCCCGGAGATGAGCCGCTACCTGCAACGCCTGGAGCGCGAGTGGGACCTCAACCGCGCCGTCATGGTGGGCACGGCCGCGCTGGGGACGCTGGGCCTGTTGCTGGGCAAGAAGGACGGCGGCCGATGGCGGGTGCTGAGCGCCGTGGCCGCGGGAGTCCTCCTCCAGCACGGCGTCTTTGGCTTCGGGCCCCTGTCCGCTCCCTTGCGCGCGCTGGGCATCCGCTCGCGCCGGGAAATCGACCTGGAGAAGTTCGCCATCAAGGCGCTGCGCGGTGACTTCGAGCGCATCCCCAATGACGGCGGACCCATGGCCAAGGCCAACGCGGCGCTCGTGGCCGCGCAGTCCTGAGCACCGAGTCTCGTGAAGCGCCGGCCCCCGCTCACCCGAGGAAGGGAGCGGGGGCGGCGTGTCGCCTCAGTGTCGGGGCGAGGTGTAGCCACCGCCCTGCGCCGGCATCAGCGCGGGAGAGGACGGCTGGGTCGCGCCATTCGTCGCGCCGGTGTTTCCCTGGTCGAAGAAGCCGTTGAGGCCAGCGATGCCGAGCGAGAAGTTCGTCACCCAGCCGGAGTCGGGCTTGCCGGCCTTGGCGCCGATGTCGAGCGGCCTGCCGAAGTGCAGCCGCAGCAGCAGGGGCCCCAGCGCCAGGTTCACGCCGACGACGGCGTTGAGCACGCGGTGGTCCCACAGGTCCCCGGCGTCGTTGCCCACGCCACCCACGTCCATCGCCGCGATGGCCTCCAAGTCACTGAGGAAGGCCACGCGGATGATGTCGTTGAGGGGCAGCTGCAGCTCCAGCGTGGAGAAGGCGAAGTTGCGGCCGAGCAGCCACCGCTCGTCGCCGAAGTTCACGCCGCGCAGGGTGTCGAACGACGACAGGAAGTAGGAGCGCGCGTAGCGTCCGCCGAGCGTCGTGCCGGCGCCGCCGCGCAGGAACAGGTGGGTGCGGCCGTAGATGGGGAAGTAGCGCTCGGCATCCAGCCGCAGGTTGCCGTAGGCCTGGCTGTCGAACGGCTGCACGCCCAGCGTCATCTCCAGCAGCGCGGAGCTGCCCGACAGCGGACCGGTGGCGTAGTGGTACTTGAGGCTGTCGTAGCCCACCTGACCGCTGACCTCGGTCTGGAAGCGGATGGAGCCGTTCTTCGCGTTCCACTCCGTCAAGAGCTCCCGGTTGGCCTCGTTGCGGTCCGGGAAGAAGAGGCGGAACTCGGTCTGGTCGTCGAGGAAGTACTTGGTTCCGCCCATGCTCAGGTCGCCCTGGACGAAGAAGAACGTGCTGAGCGGATAGCGCAGGCTGCCGAGCGCGCCGAAGTACCGCTCCGCCGATGTGAAGAAGACGGGCGAGTCGTCGAACGTCTGGTCCACGCGGAAGCGCAGCGACTGGAACAGACCGCCGCCCCACGTCGTCCGGCCCGCGTCGTTGATGTACAGCATGTAGCCGTCCGTCAAATCGAAGCTGCCGTACACCGCCAGGGTGAGGATGAACTGGTGGTCGCGCATGCGGTCGCTCGCCGCCGCGAAGAGCTGACCGACGAAGCCGCCGCCGCCCGCGCCCGCGAAGCCGAAGATGGGACCGAACTCCAGGTTCTTTCGAGAGAAGGGCTCATACGCCTGCGCATCCGTGAGGGGGCGCACCGCCAGCGGGTTGGGCGGCTCGGGCGGAGGCTCCGGCGCCACCTCGAGCGCGAGCATGCGCGGCGGCCTGAGCACCGCGGGCTTCCGCTCACCTGACACGTGGAAGAGCATCCACAGGCCACCCTCGGGACCGGGGCCCGGCTCGAAGACGCCGGTGGTCAGGTCCGTGCGGCGCACGATTCGGCCGTCCGCCATCAGCTCGTGCAAGTCGGAGCTGCTGTTGTTGAAGGCGGTGAAGAACACGCGACCGTCGGCCAGGGCCAGCGGGTCCGCGTGGTCTCTCTCCTCGCTCGTCAGCCGCTCCACCTGGCGGGGTGCGTCCGGCTTCACGCGGAAGAGGTTGAACTTGCGGTGCGACGTGGCGTCCGAGGTGAAGACGATGCCCGCGGGGCCCCACGTCACCTGGCGCTCGGAGAACACGTCGTCGGTGAGCTGCAGCGGCTTGGCGTCCGGGCTCGCGTTCAGGTCGACGACGTAGACGTCGCGCAGGCCCTCGTCCTGGATGCCGATGAAGGCCACGTAGCGCCCATCCGGCGAGAGGGCCGGCGAGTACGCCGCGAGGATGCCGTGCTTGTCGATGCGGTACGCCTTGCGGTCGCCCACCTCCAACTGCACCGACGTGCCCACCTCCCGGTCGATGCCGGTGCGGATGGGGTTGCGTCGCACCAGCACGTCGTTGACGCGCTTCTCCACGGTGTGTTTGTAGTCCTGCACGTAGATGACGTCGCGGCCGGTGATTTCGGCGACGAAGGCCAGCTTGTCCTTTGACAGCGCGAAGCTGCGGCCGGAGATGGGGTGCAGCGACTCCACGCCGGGAACGCCGTCACCGGCGACCTTCACCGCCTTGTCCGGCGCGCGCGGGTCCATGATGTACAGCCGGCTCTCACCCGTCTCGGGGACGATGGTGCGCATCGCCAGCAGCGTGCCGTCCGGCGAGCTGGCCATGGCGGTGATGTAGCCGGGGGCCTTGTCGAGCAGGTCCAGCGCGGGCGCCGACTGCTCCGAGCCGAGGTACGTCTTGTACGCCCGGCGCTTCAGCCAGTTCTCGAACCGCGCGGACAGCCGCTTCGGATCATCCCCCGTGAGGCGCTCCAGCAGCTCCTCGAACTTGATGGACGGTGAGTCCTTCGAGCCGCCCACCAGCCGGGGCGTGTCCTCCAGCACGCGCTGGATGAAGCCCTTGCCGTACTCCTCCTCGAGGAAGGCCACGCGCACCTGGCCGACCTTGTAGATCCACAGGTAGCCGTAGGGCCCGGGGGAGAAGAAGTCGAGGAAGGCGTAGCCCTTGTAGAGGTCCGGGTTGACGAGCAGGTCGCGGACGAGCATCTCCGCCTCGGGGTCCATGCCCCGCTTGGCGTAGAACTCGGCGATACCTTCGATGAACCACAGGGGAATCGCCTGGAGGGGCTCGCCGAAAACCTTGGCCTGCTCGGCCACCGTCCGCACCTTCTGGATGGTGAACTGGTGCGCCAGTTCGTGGGTGCTGATCTCCTCGAAGAGCCGGTGGTCACCCAGGTACGGCAGGGTGAGCTTCAGGTCCTCCGTGCTGGTGACACCCAGCGTCCCCTCGGACAGCGGGAAGAGGTTGGTCTGCAGGAACTCCTGATAGCTGCTGTAGAGGATGTACGGGAAGGTCTCCGTGGGGACGTACTGGAACGTGTCCACCAGGTACCGGTACGCCTCTTCGATGAGCGGCGCGGCGCGCTCGGCGACCACGCGCTCACGCTCGTAGAAGTAGAAGCGCACGCCGCCGGCCTTGGCGCCGAGCGACTTCGCATAGGTGTAGTTGAACCCACCGTCGGGGTTGCCGCCCAGGGCGGGGCCGCTGCCCAGGGCGGGGCCGCCGCCATCTCCGAGCACGCTGCTCAGGGGCGGGCCTCCGTCCTCGCCGACCGCGACACCCGCCGTCGCGCCAGAAGGGGGCGTGCCTCCGTCATCGTTGCCCGCGAGGGCGTCCGGAGGGGTGCCCCCGTCCTGCTGCTCCGCGGGCAGGGGCGGAGGGCTGGGGGCGAGGCTGGTGGAGGGCTCGGAGCCGGTGGGAGGACCCGAGGGCACCGACTTGGTGTCGCCGGTATCCGGGTGGGTGGTGGGCGCGTCCGGGTTGGCGCCGCCCTGGGCTCCGGGCGGCTGCTCATGCGCCGTCCTCTCCGGAGGCTTGGCGACTCCCGTGGCCGCGGGGCCCACGAGGATGTCGACGTGCCGCCACTCGAACTCGAAGCTGTTCACCGGCGTCTTGCCCGGGCGACGAGGCACGACGAAGACCTGGGCCAAGGCCAGCTCTGGGAGGAGCAGGGTCAGCGCGGCGGCAGCGAGGAGACGGGGGTTCACGAAGGTCACCTCTGGGGTGGGGTACTGGCGAGACAGGTGCTTACTAGGAGGCTCGCTCTCAAGAGTGAGCCTATACAAGCGCCTCGATAATTTCTTTCCGTTTACTTGCCGGGCGGTGGACGTCGCCGCTCCCTTGGGGAGAAAGAGGGAGGGGCTTTCGTTGGGTTCCAACGCCCGATATGCATACGGGCCATGAGACGCTTCTTCTTACTGAGCAGCACGCTGGTCCTCGCACTCGGCTGCGGCAAGGACGACGACTCCAAGAACAAGGCGGAGTGTCATCTTGCCGCCATCAACCTGTCGTCCTGTCAGCGTTCAACCCTGGCCACGGTGCAGGCCAGCGGGGTGTGGAACGTCAATGTCGAACTGAACGACGGGACGGGCTCCGCGGGAGCGATGTCGTTCGCGGGCAGCGCGGGCGCGCGGATGTTGGGGCGCGCGGTGACGGAGCAGCAGTTCACGGACGACACCTTCTATCTGGCCGCGGACGAAGAGTCCTTTGGGCGCACGGTGCGGTATTCGTTCACCGGGTGCTCCGCGACCGCGCCGACGAAGGTGGCTGGCACGTTCCGTCGCTGTGTGGACGGAGGCCTGGACCTGCAGGGCACCTTCTCGGCGGTGCGCATCGTTCGCAACGCCGACGAGGCCGAGTCCTCGGGCCTGGAGCTGGTGAAGGAGCTGAAGGTGCCGCGCGGCATTGCGAGGGACCTCGCCGTGTCGGGGGGCTACGCCTACGTGCCCGCGGGCAACGAGGGCATCTTCATCTACGACGTGCGCGACCCGGCGGCGGCGGAGCCCGTGGGCGCAGCCAAGCGCGACCCCCACATCTACAACGACGTGGTGGTGAGGGGCACGACGCTCTTCGCGGCGACCCAGGGCATTGGCCTCACCCTCTACAACGTGGAGGACCCGAAGAATCCGGTCTTCCTGCGTGCCTTGTCGGACCCCGCGGTGGATGTGACGTCGCTGGCGCTGGAGGGCAACCTGTTGTTCGCCGCGTCGCCCACGCCCAACGGCGAGGTGCTCGTCTTCGATGTGACGACGCCGGTGCAGCCGAAGCTGGTGATCCGCTACTTCATCGAGGGGGCCGCGCCGCGCTCCGGTGAAGTGCCGATGGATGTGACGGCGGTGGGAAATCGGCTGTACGTGAGCAACTGGAGCTATGGCTTGACGGTGTCGGACTTCAGCACGCCGTCGACTCCGAAGCTGCTGGGGCGTTTTGGTGGTGGCACTGCGCGCACGGCGGCGGTGGGCACGGTGGGGGACCGCATCCTGGCCTTCACCGGTGGCGAGGACTGGGGCGCGCACCTGAGTGTGCTGGACGTGGCCTCTCCGGCGAACGTGCTCCAGGTGGGGGAGTTCCGGATTCGTCCGGAGGTCTCCATCCGCGCGCTGGCACTGTCGGGAACGAAGCTCTACGTGGCGCATTACCAGGACGGCCTGCGCGTGCTGGACGTGAGCAACCCGAGCTTCCCCAAGCAGGTGGCGTACTACAACACCTGGCGCGAGGCGGACGCGGGCCGTGGTGAGTCGTTCTCCGAGGGGCTCAACAGCGTGAGCGTCCCTGGCGACGGATACGTGTATGCGACGGAGTCGTCACGCGGGTTGCTCATCTTCCGCGAAGCTCCGTGAAGGGCTGTCACGTCGTCGCCGGTTGAGTGGGGCGCCTCTCGAGTGAGGCGCCACGCTCGTGCCGAGGCGAGTCCTCCCCGCGGGGTGGGCTCGCCTGTTCTTCGTCGTCATGGAGAGAGCAGGGAGTTTCCCGTGCCGGACCTGCCGAGGCTGGCGCTGCGAGCGAGGCTGAGTTCGACGCCCGCATCCTGGAGCGCGAGTCGCGCGGAGTAGGTGTCGCTTCGTCCTGCTGCGTCGCGTGCGAGGTTGAGCAGGGCGCGGGCGCGTTCCGCGTGAACGATGACGGTGCCCTGGCCGAACTCGGCGGCGCTGTCGCGAAGGTCGGCGAAGGCGCTGTCGGCGATGTCGAGTGCATTGCCCACGTCGTCTTCACCTTGTTGGAGCGCCGCGTCCGCCGCGAGCATCCACTCGCCCGCGCTCTGGAGCGCGGAGAGGCGTTGCTGGCGTGAGCGCTCGGTGTCGACGGCGCGCTCGCCGAACGTGTCGACTTGCTGCTGGGTGGCCTGGGCGTTCTGTTCAATCTGGTTGTCGCGTGCCTTGAGTTCCTCTTCGACTTGCTGGAGGCGGGCGCGCAGCTGCGACAGCTCCTCCTGCGTGGGGGCGGGCTTGCTGGCCTGCGCTGAGGCGGCGGCGTTGGCGGGGACATTCCCGGTCTGCTGTCCGCTCACGGAGGACTGCTGCTGCGGCTGAACAGGCGTGGTCGTCGATGAGCCCGAGCCCCCCTGGCCATGGGTTTGCTCCGATTCAGTGGGCCCGAAGCCACCGAGGGAATCCTGGCTCGTGCCCGAACCGCCCGTCCCGTCCTGCATGCTGGGCTGTGTCGACGTGCCCGTCCCTGTCCCCTCGGTGGGGACCGTCGTGCCCGAGCCACCTGTCGAGCCCTGCATGTCGGGCTGCGTCGTCCCTACTCCCGACGAATCCGTGGTCCCCGTCGTGCCCGAGCCCCCGGTCGAGTCCCGCGACGCGTCGCCGTCGATTCCGCCAGCCTGCGAGGCCGACGACGGAGCCACGGCCTCGGTGTTCGAGCCCCCAGGCTGCGAAACCCGCGCATCGCCCGAGTTGTCCGAGCTCGTCGACGTCTGTCCCGTCGTCACGCTCCCCGAACCACCCACGGCCGTGCTCGTGTCATCCGTGCTCGTCGTGCCCTCGGAGTCCTCCGTCCCACTGCCACCCGTGCCTTCCTGCACCTGGGCGGGGATGGCCTCGTAGCGCTGGTACGTCTCATCGACGGCGACCTGGCCAGACGTCGCGGGCGCCTCTCCATCCGGAAGGACCGGGGTGATGTCGTAGCCATCGCCGACATAGGGGATGGTCCCGTCCGCCATGGGGGGCTGGATGACGTAGTTCGGAGGCAGCCATGCGCCATCCGCTGCCTCGGCGGCCTGCTCGTTCGCGTCTCGCAGGGCCGAGGCCGCTGGGTCTCTGACGGACGGGTCCGTGGGAGACGGGTAGGGCGACTCGCTCTGCCCCTGCGCGAGGCTCAATCCGGCGGCGATGGCGATCCACAGGTTCATGCCGTCAGGATGTTCACTGCATGAATTCTCCGGCACCTCGTCGGCCCGAGCGCCCCTCGACGGCCCGCCAGGGCGGCGACCTGCCCGGAAATGCGAAGGACCGCGCCCCCGGGAATAGGAGGCGCGGTCCCTGAATCATCCAGCGAGAGCGGTCCGCTTCAGATGCTGATGCGCAGGCCCGCGCCCAGCTCGAACGTGGGCGCCGCCAGCTTGAAGCCCTGAACAGGCTGCCCGTTGACGACGGTGTCCGGCACCGAGAAGCCGAGCCGGAACTCACCGCCCTTGTGGCCGTAGTGCACCGCGCCGTACCCCTCGACCGTCAGATAGCTGAGGGCGCGGTGGGTGACGTTGATGCGACTGATGTACGACTTGTCCGAGAGGTTGCTGAGCGTGAAGAAGTTGAACGACGTGCGCTCGAGCGAACCGGGCCGGTCCAGGAACAGGTACGCGGCGCCGTAGTGGCGTCCGAGATACAGCGGCTGGAAGGCGTCCTGCACTATCAGGTACGGATAGCCGAAGGAGCTGGTGTAGCCCGTCGAGTTGTAGAAGTACTCCACGCCCAGCACGGCGGTGTCGTTGTCGCCGTACGCGAAGCTGTAGTTGGCGCCGCTCGTCACCTGGGGCGTGAGGCCCGAGGGGACATAGGCCTCCACCACCGACGTGTCCTGGAGGATCTCCTCGAACGTCGTGCCCTCGGGGATGCGGTACAGGGGACGCTCGGTGCCCTTCTTGATGCCCACCTCTGCGTAGACGTCGATGGGCCCCAGCGCAGAGGACAGGTCGAGCCCGAACCGCGGCTTGCGACCCCGCTGTGCCACCGCGCTGGCGCCAAGCTCCGCGGGCCCCAGTACGACCTCCGCGCGCAGCGCCCCACCGATGCGGCTGAGGCGGTTGACCGGGTCGGCCACTCCCGCGCGAGGAACGCCGCCCGTGTTGTCGAGCAGCGCGCCCGCATCGGTGCCCAGGTCATCCATCACCGCGATGCCATAGAAGTTCCAGCCCTTGGCTTCCCATGGGACATGGACCTTCAACATGGAAACGCCCGTGCGCAGGTCCACGAAGGCGAGCGGATTGCGCCGCTGCGGTGACAGGAAGTCGGTGGGGTTCCAGATCTGCCCCGTGCCCCACTTCACATGCTGCTTGCCGATGGTGAGGAACAAGGTCCGCTCGATGTCGAAGCGGAGCCAGGCCTGGTCCAGCAGCACGCGCGGATTGGACGGTGTGTTGGCCGTGGTGGTGCCCGTCTGCGTGGCCACGGTGGGGTCGTAGCTCAACCGCCCCACCACGAAGCCGCGCAGCCGGTCCATGGGCCGTGCGTCGAAGTACCCGTCCACCAGCGTGGGCGCGGAGAACGAGGTGTCACCGAACGACGTCCCCTCCGACGCCGCCGCGAAGCCGCGCATGTAGAACTGCCCGCCAATCTTCAGCGGGTCGTCCACAGCCTCCTCGGAGTCGAAGGCGCTGCGCGTCACCGGCCCCGACAGCGCCTGCGAGTCCCGGTCTCCCGGCTCGGGCGGCGCCGGGGTCAGCGGAGGCTGCCGCTCGGTCGCGTCGCCCGTGTTGCTCGCGTCGGCACCCGCGGACGGCGCGGGGTCCTCGCCGAACACCTCGTCGTCACTGGGGCGCCCCGTCGGCGGGGTCTCCCCGGGCGTGTCCGCCTGAGCAGCGGGCTTGTCGTCCTCGCCCCCGAAGAGGGCATTCTCGTCCGGCCGCCCGGATTGCCCGAGCGCGGTGGTGCCGGCGAGGGCCACGGACAGGGCCGTGGCCAGGGTGAGGTTGCGCGGGTTCATCGGCTCTTGCTCTCGAGCCAGGCCTTGGTGAAGAGGTTGGCCTCCAGCGGGCGCAGGTCCACGGTCTTGATGAGGATGATGGTGGAGTTGGCCTTCTCCACCTCGTCGTAGAAGCGGATCTCCTCGGGGAACCAGACGTCGGCGCCCTTGGACTCGCTGAAGATCTTCTTCCAGCGCGGATAGAGCGCGGTGCGCATCAGCCGGCCGGACAGGGCGTAGTCCTCGCGCTTGAGGATGTTGTTCGTGTCCTTGTCTATCCACATCTTCACGACGGGGTAGGCCACGTCCACGTTGGGCTTCACCTTCAAGAGCAGCTTGTGGGCGGAGTACTTGCCCAGCTTCGCCTCGCCCTCGTAGGTCGGGTCGAACTCCTCGGCCAGACGGGACTCGTCGAAGTCGGCGCGACGGCTGTCGGTGCCCGCGATGCGCTCGCGCTCGGTGCGACGCTCCCACTTGCCCACGTTGGGGTCGTAGCTCCAGAGGTTCTTGTCCATCCGCAGGTAGCCCTTGCCGGCCTCCGCCTTGGGCTTGCTGAAGAGGATCATCAGCTTGTCGTCAGCGTCGCGTCGGTAGATGAACGCCTCGCTCACGTTGTCTGGCTTGTCCTTCTCCTTCTGCTCCAGGTAGATGAGCGACTTGTAGTCGCCACCGTTGCGCTGACGGTCATCGATGGTCGCCAGCAGCTGCGTCATGGCGGCCGGCTCCAGGGCCAGCGCCACGGGCGCGGACAATATGGCCACGGACAGCGCCGCGGCGGACAGCAGATTTTTGAGGCTCATGGATTTCATCCGATGTGGTGCATCGCCGTCACCGGCTTGAGGCGCGCGGCGAGGAAGGAGGGAATCAGCGAGATGAGCGTGGTGCAGGTGGTGATGAACACCATGGCGCCGACGACGGAGCCCGCGTTCACCACCAGGTGCAGCCGGTCCGACATGATGAACATCGCCACGGCTTCAGGGACGCCCATGTGGGCTGCGTCCACGGACAGGCAGACCGTCAGTCCGATGAGCGCGCCCGCCAGGGTGCCCAGCGCCCCGAGCGTCATCGCCTCGAACAGGAACATCGCCACCACCCGGGTGCGCTGCATGCCGATGGCGCGCAGCGTGCCAATCTCCCGGGTGCGCTCCCGGATGGCGATCCACAGCGTGTTCATGATGCCCACGCCGATGATGACCAGCAGCACGAAGATGAGGATGCCCGTCAGTCCGTTGAGCGCGGTGAGCGTCCAGGTGATGAACGACAGCTCATCCTCCCAGTTGGTGATGTCCAGCTTCTGCCCGGTCCACGCCTCGCGGTTCACGACCTCGAACTTCATCCAGAAGGCGCGAGGGTCATTGTCCATGAGCTGGTGGCCCGCGTCCGCCAGCACCGTGCGCAGCCGCGCCTGGACGGCGGGCACCTGGCTCACGTCCTTGAGGTACAGGTAGAGCGCGCCCGTGGTGTCGTCGCGCAGCTGGTACAGCGAGCGCAGCGTGTTGGACGGGACGAAGATGTTGAAGTCGCTCATCAGGCCCACGTCGGTGGCGATGGCCGCCACGCGGACGTCCACCGTGTTGTTGGTGCCGCGCATGGTGGGGGCGGAGATGGTGATGGTGTCGCCCACCCTCACCTGGAGCTTCTTGGCCTGCTTCTCGAACAGGAGCACGGTGTTCTGCTCGTCGAGCCCGTCCAGGGTGCCCTCGTGGATCTGCAGGACCTGCCGGAAACCCGGCTCGTCCTTCACGTCGATGCCGCCCACGCCCACTTGAAGCGAGCCGGACTCGCTGACGATTTTGGCCCAGCCGCGCCCGCGCTGGACGGCGTAGTCCAGCTCCGGCACTTCCTTGCGGACCAGCTCGAGAATCTTCGGGTAGGTCGTCACCACGGGCGCGGCCTGCCCGGCGGTGACCTTGTAGAAGCCGCCCACGTTGACGTGGCCGGTGGCGAGCGTGGTGGCGGAGCGGAGCATCGTCTCCTTCATGCCCGTGGACAGGCCCATGAGGATGACGAGCAGCGCGGTGACGCCGGCGATGGCGCCGCCCAGGAGCAGCGTGCGCCGCCGGTGGGTGCCGAGGTTTCGGAATGCGATGAGGAAGAGCTGGAACATGGTCTCACTCGTCCGTCTGCATCGCCTGGAGGGGCGACACCCGCGTCGCGAGGAACGCGGGATAGAGGGTGGAAATGGCGGACACCAGGAGGACAATCACGAAGGCCGCGATGAGGTTGCCGGCGCTCAGCGTGGGATAGAGGCGGGGACCGGAGAAGAAGAAGTACAGCGCCTCGTTGCCGGCGGGGATGCCGGCGCTGCCCAGCGCGCTCATGATGCCGCTGCCGAGCAACGCTCCGCCCGCGCCGAAGACGAAGCCGAGCAGCACCGTCTCCACCAGCACCATGCTCAGGATGAAGGAGCGCTGCGCGCCGATGGCCCGCATCGTCCCGACTTCCCGCACGCGCTGGAGGGTGGCCATCATCATCGCGTTGTTGATGATGACCAGCGCGACGATGAAGATGATGAAGACGGCGAAGTAGAGCACCAGCTTCGCCATCAGCACGAACTGGCCGATGAGGCCCGCGGCCTGCTGCCACGACACCACGCGCAGCTTCAGCCCCGCGTCCGTCGCGGACTGCTTCAGCTCCGCCATCGTCTGCTGGAGCTGCTCGGGGTCCTTGAGGATGATGGCCGCGCTGAGCGCCACGCCCTGCTCGATCTCCTGCTGGGAGTAGACGCGCGCGGCCAGGTCGTCCCGGCGCAGCGAGCCCAGGGCCCCCTCGAACGCCTTCGAGTCCTCGATGAGCCCCGGCGTGGCCTCCGCCACCAGCGTGTTGCCGCTGTCCTCGCCGAAGAGCGCATCCTCGGCGTTGGCGCGGTCCACCGCCTTCAGGCCGCTGTTCTTCTGCAGCTCGGCGATCTCCGCCTTCCGGTCCGGACTGAGGTAGCCGTACAGCTCCCGGAAGGACATCAGGTCCATCAGGTTGATGACGCCGGCCATGGCGGACTTCTCCAGCCCCTTGAACTGATAGGTGCCGTAGATCTTCACGTTGAGGCTCTGCACGTAGCCGGTGCGCGTGAAGGCGGTGATGGTGAGGCTGTCACCCATGCGCATGCGGTACAGGTCCAGCAGCGGCGCCAGCTCCGCGTAGAACTGCTGGTAGCGCGTGTCGAAGTTGTCGTCGGTGGTGGTGAGGAACTCCGACAGGAGCTTCTCCAGGGAGGGCTCCTGGTTGCCGAGCACCTTCTGCAGCCGCTCCACCGCCTGCCGCGTCTTGATGGGATCCAACTGGAAGAGGATCTCCCGCGTCTGCGTCTGGTTCTCCTTCACCCAGCGCTGCAGCGCCGGGTCGGTGTCGATGCGCTTCTGGTTGAGGTCCTTCTCCTGCTTGATGTTGTCCAGGCGCAGCGCCGTCTTCAGCTTGAGGAAGTTCTCGTAATAGAACTTGGACAGCAGCATGCCGCGCTTGCCCTGGGGCACCGGCTGGCCGTCGACGATCTCCATGCGGTCGAAGGTGCGCTGGAAGGAATCCAGGTCCGTGCCCACGTAGCGCATGTCCAGCAGGTCGCCGTCCGGAAGCTGCGGGGCGATGCGGTTCTCCAGGAACTCCAGGGCGGCGAACGGGTCCTGCTCGAAGGTGTCCCAGAACGCGTCGGTGCGAGCGCGCGCCAGGGCCTCCGCCTCCAGCGGGTCCACGGCGGCGGAGCTGAGCAACTCCCGGCTCTTGTTGCGCTGCTCCTCCATGAGCGACACCATCTGCCGCACGTGTGACTTGACGCTGTCGATGTTCGCGCGAAGGGCAGGGGACTCGCCCTCCTCCGCGCGCTTCTTGTAGAGGTCTCGCAGCCGCGCGAGCGTCAGGTCCACCGTGTTGCCGGAGGAGATGAGCGCCCCGCTGGTGCCCATGGGCACCACCGTCTTCACGTTGGGGTGCTTCTCCAGGAAGGGCTTGATGCGGCTGAAGTCGTCCAGCACCGCCAGGTCCGGCTCGCCGCCCATGCCGCCGTACAGGCTCAGCTCCTCCTTGGAGTCGTCCGAGTAGACCTGGAGGTGTCCGGCGACGCTGCCGATGATGCTGCGGCTCATCGCGCTGTCCATGCTGTCGAGCAGCGCGCCGCCCACCACCACCAGCAAGGTGCCGAAGAAGATGATGCCGCCGATGAGGATGTTGATCTTGCTGGTGAACAGGTTGCGGAAGGCCACCTGCATCAGCAACCGGAGCTGGCCCATGTCAGTGACCCTCCGCGCCTGCCGCCATGGCCCGCTTGGCCTCGGAGGGGGTCAGCCGGTCCAGGAACTTGCCGTCCGCCAGCCGCACCACCGCGTTCGCGTGGCTCATCACCTTGGCGTCGTGCGTGGAGAAGATGAAGGTGGTGCCTTCCTTCTGGTTCAGCTCCTTCATCAAGTCGATGATGTTCTGACCCGTCACCGAGTCCAGGTTGGCGGTGGGCTCGTCCGCCAGCACCAGCTGGGGCCGGGTGACGAGCGCGCGCGCCACGGCCACGCGCTGACGCTGACCACCGGACAGCTCGTTGGGGCGGTGCTTGGCGTGGTGGGCCAGGCCCACCTGCTCCAACAGCTGGTTCACCCGGTCCTTGCGCTGGTTCTTGTCCAGCTTGCGCTGGAGCAGCAGCGGGAACTCCACGTTCTGGAAGACGCTGAGCACCGACACCAGGTTGAAGCTCTGGAAGATGAAGCCGATGGTGTGCAGGCGCAGGTGGGTGAGCTGGCGCTCCGTGAGCTGCTTGGTGTCCTGGCCCGCCACGCTGACCACGCCCGAGGTGGCGGTGTCCACGCAGCCGATGAGGTTGAGCAGCGTCGTCTTGCCGCTGCCGGACGGGCCGGCGATGGAGATGAACTCTCCGGGGTGCACCTGGAGATCCACGCCTCGCAGCGCCGGGACGACCACCTTGCCCAGGGTGTAGTCCTTGGTCACATTGGTGATGGAGACGATGGGGGATTGCGAGACTGCGGCGTTCATGCGGTGCGTCCTTTCGATGCCTTGGGGGTGCGGGACGAGGGGCGGGCCGCGCGTGAGGCGCGCCACCGCTCGGCGATGCCGGCCATTTCGGCCAGGTAGAACTCACAGAAGTCCGCCGCCTCGCGCAGGTGCTGCTTGTGCGCGAGCTGCGGCGCGGAGAGGGCCTCCTGGCACACGCGGACGAACGCCTTGACGCTGTCCTCCGCGGTGCGGAGCCGGCTCTCCCAGCCGTTGTTGTTCACGACGTAGTAGTGCTGCCGGTCTCCGGGGATGCTGGCCGGCTCCACCAGTCCCATCGCCATGCTGGCGCGGATGTTGGTGGACACGGAGGCCGCGCTCACCTTGAGCACGCGGGCAATCTGCTGGAGCGAGAGCGGTTGGTCCGTCAGCATCAGGAGCGCGTGGATGCGCCCGCCGATGCGCGTGCTGCCCTGCCGCTCGAAGTACAGCCCCATCGATTCGATGAAGCGCTGCTCCGCGGCGCCTGGCTCCTTCATTCACGGCCTCCGTCCAACCCGAGGAGGCCGCGCGCGACAGACATCCGCGAAGGGCCAGGGTGGCGGCCCGGCATCTAGTTCGTTCAGACCATTCAGTCAATACTGAATGAAGTGAACGCGAGAAGGGCCCGAGGCCGTTCGAGGCCGCGGGCCCTTCTCATCCCCACCTGGGGGAGGCTGGTGCTTCACGGGTGCGGGCCGTGGGCTCAGTACGTATCGGGGGTGGTGCTCTTGTCCCCGGTGCCGGTGCCCATGTCCTTGCTCTTGTCCGTCCCCATGCCGGAGCCACCGGTGCCCGGGTCCTCCACCGGAGCGGGAGGCGTGTCCAGGGTGCTGTCGTTGATGGACGGATCCGGCTTCATGACGTCCGTGCCCGCGCCGCCGGTGCCCGACAGCGAGATGCTCTTGGCCATGTTCTTCGTTTCCTTCACCTCGAAGCTGGCGCGGATCTCCTGGCCCTCCTTGAGGTCCTTGGCCTTCTTGAGCGTCGGGTCGGTGAAGGTGGTGCTCTTGTCGATGTCGAGCGTCACCACCGCGCCCTGCGCGTCCTGCACGAAGACCTTGCTGCTCTCGGCCTTCACCACCTTGCCGCTCAGCTCCTTCTGGCCCATGGCGTTGGTGCCCATGGTGGGGCTGGTGCCCATGGTGTTGCCGGAGCCGCCCATGGAGCTGTCCTGTGGCATGGAGCCGTCCTGCGTGCTCCCCGTCGTACCTGACGTGCCCGAACCGCCCTGGGCCGGGATGTCCTGCTGCGGCTTCATCGTGTCGTCGCTCGCGAGGGCCGCGCCGGAACCCATCAGCGCCATCGCCGTGAAAACCCCAATCAGCTTCTTCATGGGAGAATCTCCTGTGTGAGTGCGACGGAGGGGTGTGCGTGGTGCGGCGTCCCTCCGCTGTTCCAAAAGCTAGGTGCGGTGGTGGAAGGAGACAGGGCTGGGGGGGCAAGGTTGGCGCGTGCCCGGTCCCTCCCCTGCCGGTGGGGCCAGGGCAGGGTGGACCCGAGGGCGGGGGCGCGTGCTGCTTGTGGCCGGGCGGGCTTTTCCCCTAGCGTCACATCGGCAAGCGTCCATCGGCCCTTCAGCCGCTGGCCCGACAGGAGACCCCCTCCGCGATGCCCCCGTCCGCCAAGCCGTCCGCTTCCCCTCCGGCCCAGGAGCTTCCCGTGCCCTCGTACCCCGCAATCGAGTCGCTCCTCGAGGCGACCCCCGCAGAGGACGTCAGGGCGCTGTTCGATCCGCTGAAGGACAGCCTGGCTGCCCTCAAGGGCCCCAAGGTGGAGGTGGGCAAGAAGGCTCAGGCCGCGCTGACCCACGCCGAGCAGCTGCTGGAATTGCTGGTGGATACCCGCGAGCGGCTGATCGCCGAGACGAAGGGTTCCAAGGGCCGGAAATGACGGGGTTTTCCTGAACAGTCGCGGTTTTTCGCCAGGGGCAGGCAACTGGCGGAGGGCTGGGACGATAATCAGGGAAAGAGCACTGGATCATCCGGGAGCTCTGTCTACTTATCGCAGCGCCTGGAGGATGAAATGGCGAAGATCGACAACATGATGGGTCCCGGCGTCCGGCTCTCGACCAACGTCACGACGGCGCGGCAGACCCCGCAGACGGGCTTCGGCGCGCGTCTGCAGAACGGCCTGAACAGCGCGGCGGGCGCGGTGGGCACGGGCGTCGGCGCGGTCGCTGGCATGATTCCGGGCGGGCAGATTGTGTCCGCGGCGGTCTCCTCGGTTCACACCCTGTCCAACAACTCGGGCTCCGGCAGCGCGCCCTACGCGGGCGTGATGAGCACCGCGGTGGGCATGGGCGGCGGCGCGGCCCCGTCGATGGGTGGCGGCGTCGCGGCCGGCATCAGCGGCGTGGCGGGCGGCGTCGGTGGTGGCGTGGCGGGTCCCGGTACGGGCGCGCTCGGCACCAGCACGTCGGACACCGTCGGCGGCAATTTCTCGCTGAACCAGATGGCGGCGGAGAACTCCAAGCTGCTGAACCTGCAGGCGGCCATTCAGCAGGAGTCGCAGACCTTCACGGCCATTTCCAACGTGATGAAGTCGCGGCACGATTGCATCAAGAACTCCATCAGCAACGTCCGCTAAGCCCTCGGGGCGTGGCGGGCGAGAGCACGGAGGGGAGGGAAGCGGCGCCGCTTCCCTCCAGGCCGGGCCAGGAAAGGAAGAGCGAAGTCCATGGCGGAGAGCGTCTCGGAGATCTCGAACAGCCTGGTTCCCTTGGGGCGCCAGCAGGCCATGGTGTTGCTGGAGGCCGGCTACCTGTGGCTGGACATGGGGCAGTTCGACAAGGCGAAGGAGATCTTCTCCGGCGCCGCGGCGCTGATGCCCAAGAGCGAGGTCCCGCAGCTCGGTCTGGGTGCGGTGGAGTTCGCGCAGGGCCGTCACGACAAGGCGCTGCAGGCCTACCGCTCCGCGCAGCGACTGGCGCCTCAGGCGTCCCTGCCGCGCGCGCACGTGGGCGAGGCGCTCCTGTTCCTCGGCAAGGTGCCGGAGGCCCTCAAGGAGCTGAAGGCCGCCGTCGACCTGGAGCCCGAGAGTGACGGGGCCCGACTGGCGCAGGCGCTCCTCCAGGCGAAGGAAGCGGGAGTCCTGCCTCCCGCGAAGAAGTAGAGGCAGGAGGGGAGCTTCGCCCATGGCTGTCGGTGGCGTTGGACGCGGTGGTGGCAAGGGGCGCGCCGGTGGCGCGAAGGGGGCGTCGTCCGCGGCGCCCACGGGTGGCACGGCTTTTGGCGCCAAGGTGGACAAGGCGGAGTCTCTTGTTGGCGTTTCGGGTCTGGTAGGCTCCAGCAACGTCCAGGGCCCCCAGGCCGCGGATCCGGTCGCCGCACAGGCGATGGCCATCGCCCGCGGATTGAAGAACGGGGGCTTCAAGAGCAAGGAAGAGGCGACCCGGGCGTTGGTCGCCGAAGTCCTGAAGGAGAAGCTGCGCATGAAGTCCTCCTCCCTCACCACGAAGATCGCGGACGCACTGCAGGATGATCCGAGGCTGAACCAGGTTCTCGAGCGGCTGTGGTCCAAGGCCGAGTGAGCAGCGCTTGCCACTGGGCGAAGACAGGAAGGCCATTCTCACCAAGTACGGCCCCTACGTTCGGTCGCTCGCGGCGACCGTGCGCAAGCAGTTCAACGCCCAGCTCGAGCTGGATGAGCTCGTGGCGTACGGACAGATTGGACTGCTGGAGGCCGCTGAACGATTCGACCCGAAGGTGGGAGCCAATTTCCTCACCTTTGCCCACTACCGCATCAAGGGCGCCATCTTCGACGGCTTGAGGAAGATGGGGGTGTTGAGGGGTTCTGACGCCCGCAACGCGTACGTGGGCGAGCGGGCGGCGGCGTATCTGGGCAATTTGTCGGACCGCGAGTCGGGCTCAAGCAACCGGGGCAGCTCATTTGACGATGATGTCAGTGACATCTCCGATGCTGTTCAGGGTCTGGCGATGGTGTTCGCCTCCAGTCTGGAGGGGGCCGACAACGGCGGGTACACCGACGAGTCGCTGCCGGTGGACGTCCGGCTGGAGCAGGAGCAGCTGAAGACGCGGGTGCGGGCGGCGATAGAGAAGCTCCCGGAGAAGGAGCGAAAGCTTCTTCAGGGGTACTACTTCCAGGGCAGGACGCTGGAAGAGGCGGGGTCGGAAATCGGGCAGTCGAAGAGCTGGGCGTCGCGGCTTCATGCGCGGGCCATCGACCGCCTCAAGGAACTCTTGAACGAGGAGGAGGAACTTCCCCCTACCTCGACGGATGCAAGGAGGCTGGCACATGGCGGGTCCGATGGCGGGCATCTCCGCGGCGCAGGTGGCGCAGCAAAAGCTGCAGGATCAGGGCGTCCAGCAGACGAACAAGGCGGGAGCGTCGAAGTTCGACGGAGTTCTCGCTGACAAGTCGCAGGGCGCCGGTCAGGTGGACGCGGCCCAGGGCGTGAACAAGGCCCAGGCGGCTCAGGCGACCCAGAAGACGGACGCCGTGCGTCAGGTGGAGACCGTCAACAAGACGGAGAAGGCGGCCCTGAACAAGGTCAGCGCCACCGCCACCCAGCCTGTCTCCGCGAAGGCCGCGGAGCCTGTCGCCGCGAAGACGGAGACGGGCAAGACGGGCAAGGCCTCCGACATGATGTCGCAGGTGATTGGCGACCTGGAGAAGGGCCAGGGCAACCTGGAGAAGATCATCTCCCAGGCCTCCAGCGGCAAGCAGTTCTCCAACGCCGAGCTGCTCTCGCTCCAGGCGTCGATGTACCAGTACACCCAGCAGTTGGACCTGACGAGCAAGGTGGTCGAGAAGGCCACCACCGGCCTCAAGGACGTCGTCAAGACGCAGGTCTGATTTCCATCCACCGTCCTCGGTGGCGCTTGGTCGAAGGGCGGCCTCTCCGAGTTGGAGGGGGCGCCCTTCCGCGTTTTCCGAGGCCCAGGTAAGCTCACGCCCGCCCATGATTCGCCGACCGCATGCGTTCGCCGCCCCGCTCCTCGCCCTCGTGCTCGTGACGGGATGTCACATCGAGCTGCAGCATGAGCTGAGTGAAGCGGACGCCAACGAAATCTACGTCCTGCTCAGCAAGAACGGCATCAACGCGAAGAAGGAGAAGGAGGAAGGCGGCAACGAGGTCCGGTTCATGATCACCGTGCCCAAGACGGACGCCGCCGAGGCCGCGGAGTTGCTCAAGCTCAACTCGCTGCCCAGGCCCGTGGAGAAGGGGCTATCGCACTTCGCCAAGGGCAGCATGGTGCCCACCGCCACCGAGGAGCGCGCCATGCTCCTCAAGGCCATGGCGGGCGAGGTCTCCAACGCGCTCAATCAGATTGACGGCGTGCTGGAGGCGCGCGCCATCGTCAGCGTGCCGGAGAACAACGACCTGACGCAGCCGGAGAACAAGCCGATGCCGTCCGCGTCGGTGTTCATCAAGTACCGCATCGTCGAGGGCGGCAAGGCGCCCATCGAGATCGCCGCCGTGAAGGCCTTCGTGGCCACGGCCGTGCCGGAGATGCGGCCGGAGGCGGTGACGGTGCTGATGACGGCGGCGCAGGGCCCCAAGGCGGAGAAGACGGACGAGAACCGGCAGCAGGACGTGCTGGGTCTGCGGATGACGGCCTCCAGCGCCAGCCAGTTCAAGATCATGCTGGTGGGCGCGTTCGTGCTCATCCTGGCGATGATGGGCCTGACGGGTTGGTCGTTCATGCGCGCCCCCGGTGGTGCTCCCGCGGCGCGTGGCACCCGTCCCCGCGTTCGTCCGCCCGAGGCCTGACGCCTTCGCGCCCCTCCCGGTGGGGCGCCTTCTTTCTCCCAGCGGGCGTCGGTGGGGCCCGCGAGGTGACGTTTGGACTCGTTCTTCACCTCGCTCAACAAGCGTCAGAGCATGTTGCTCCTGACCGCCGTCACCTTCGGCGGCCAGGAGAGCTTGGGGGCGATGGAGCACCTCCCGACGGAGGAAGGTGAGCTGCTGCGCCACCGCGCGCAGGAAATCCTGCAGATTCCCCGCGACAAGCGCATCCCCGCGCTGGTGCAGGAGATCAAGCGGCTGGTGAAGGACCGCCGTGGCCAGCTGTGGAGCGCGGAGCCGGAGCGGCTGGCCGCGCTGCTGCAACGCGAGCGCGGTGCGCTGATGGAGATGGTGCTGCGCGCGCTGCCCTCCTCGATGGCGGAGGCGGTGCGGGTCCACCTGCCGCCGTCTCGCGTGAAGCTGACCCGCGAAGTCCGACCCCAGGTCCTGGACATCGTCCGGTGGAAGCTGGAGGAGGCGCTGGCGCGGGAGTCGAGCGCGTCGCAGTCGGCGGGCTTCAAGTTCTCCGACGTGCTCATGCTCCAGCAGCGCGAGCTGCTCACGGTGAGCGACAGGCTGGGCGCGCGCGTGCTCGGACCGGCCCTGGCGGGCCTTCCGGACGCGGAGCGGGAGACGCTGCTGGAGGCCCTGCCTCCGGACCTGAAGCTCCTGGCCGGCAAGTCCGTGGCGGCCAATGCGCCGCGCAAGCTTCCGGAGGAGGACGCACGCGCGCAGTTGGAGACGCATGACGGGCTGAAGAACCCTGCGGGCTCCATCCGCAGCGCGGGAGTCCAGCGGCTGGCGCGCGCGTGCGTGGCCCAGTCGCCGGAGTTCGCCGCGCGCATGCTGGAGAAGTACCGGGGTGAGTTCGGCAGCCTGATGGCGAAGTGGGTGCGCGAGGAGCGCATCCGGCCCACCGCGCGCGGCGATGGTGGCCGCACCGACATCGTCATGGACCTTGAGCGGCTGGCCACCCGGGGCCTCATCGAGCGCCCCGTGCGCCTGGCGACACCGCCCCCGCCGCGTCAGTCCGCCGTGCTGCCGCCTCCTCCTGGCGCGCGCAAGGCCGCGGCCTCCGCCGCCGCGCGTGAGGCCCCTGCGCGTGAAGCGCCGGCGGGTGCTCCCCGCGAGCCCGTGGCAGCGCCGCGCGAGCCCGTGGCAGCGCCGCGCGAGCCCGTGGTAGCGCCGCGCGAGCCCGTGGCGGTGCCTCGTGAGGCGGGTGGCTCGGCTGTGCACCGGGAGCCGCCCGTGGGTGCTCCCCGAGAGGGCGCGGGCGTGGCCCGCGAGCCGGGCAAGGCGGGCACCGCCACGCGTCGGCCCCCTGGTGCCGAGCCCTCGGCACGCCGCGACTTCATGGCCGAGCGGGCCGCGAGGAGCGCGGGCGCCATGTCCAGCCGGGAGGGCTCCCGCGTCACGCGCCCCAAGGATGGCTCCGCGGTCCATCGTGTCCCCCCGCGTCGCGACCCCGCGGACGCGGCGCCGGCCCCGGGCGCTCCGCGTCGTGATGGCCCCTCGGCGGGGGCCGGACGTGAGCCAGGCGGGCCCGAGCCCCGGCCGGGTCGTCCCTCGCGGCCGGACCCGGAGGGCGCTCGCATCGGTCCTCCACCCTCGCGGCTGGGCTTGGGTGGCCCCCGGCCTCGGCCGGCGACACCTGGGAGCGAGGCAGAGGCGCCTCCGATGAGGGAGCGCTCGCGGGTGAGCCCCGCGGAGGACGGTTCTCGGGCAGGTCCCGCCTCGGACGGTTCGCGCGTGGGCCGCGCGGCGGATGCTTCTCGGGTAGGTCCCGCCTCGGACGGTTCGCGCGTAGGCCGCGCGGCGGACGCGTCTCGGGTAGGTCCCGCCGCGGACGGTTCGCGCGTGGGCCGCTCGGCGGACGCGTCTCGGGTAGGCCCTGCCTCGGACGGTTCGCGCGTGGGCCGCGCCTCGGACGGCTCTCGGGTAGGCCCCGCTGGGGACGGTTCCCGGGTAGGCCCGGGGGAGGGCTCTCGCGTGCAGCGCCCGCCCGAGGAGCTGTCCCGCTCCTCCCGCGTGAGGCCTCGTGCCGATGTGCCTCCGCCCCGTGAGGACCCCGAGGGCTCACGGGTGTTCCGCTCGCGCTCGTCGGTCAGCGTCAAGGCGTTGCGCACGGACCCGACCCGGGAGGGGGGAAGCCAGCAGGAGCGGCCCCCTCGGGTGCTGGCCGGGCGAGCAGCCCCTCCCGCGGGGGCGCCGTCGGGGGTTCAGAAGGAGGGCACGGCGGTGCAGCGCCGACCCCGCTCGACGTCCGACGCGGACAAGCCGGTGCCTCCGGGCTCCGGCGGGCGTGGACCGCGCGGCGGAACGCGCTAGCATCCGGCTCGCAAGGAGCGGCGCATGGCGATCGGCAAGGTGATCAAGGGTGACGGGACGGCGGAGCCGTCTCTCGTGTCGGAGCGGCCAATGCTGCGGCCTCCTCGCGCGGGAGTGATGAACGCCGAGGTCTTCGAGGCGCGTCAGGGCGCCCAGGGCATCCTCGAGGAGGCGCATCGCGAGAAGGAGCGCATCCTGGCGGAGGCTCAGCGCGAGCGGGAAGAGCTGCTGGTGAAGACTCGGGAGCAGGGGCGCCAGGAAGGGCTGGCCCAGGCCACGGAGATCATCCTCCGCGCGAAGATGCAGGCTGGGGAGATTCTGGGCACGTACGAGAAGGACGTCATCGCCCTGGGCCTGAGCGTGGGCGAGAAGATCATCGGCCGGAGCCTGGAGAAGGACCCGGACCTGATGCTGGAGCTGTGCGCGTCCGCCATCGACAACCTGCGCAGCGCCCGCTCCATGATTCTGCGCGTGCATCCGAAGACGGCGGCGGTGCTGCGCGCCAAGAAGCCCGTGCTGATGGAGCTCATCGGCCGCGCGGTGGACCTGGCCATCAAGGAGGACCCGGAGGTCGCTCCGGTGGGCTGCATCGTCCAGACGGAGTTCGGCACGGTGGACGCCCAGCTGCCCACGCAGCTGGAGATGCTCCAGAACGTGCTGTTGCCAGACCAGAACGGCCCGAAGGAAGGCCCGGCCTAGCCGGGACGAACCACGTCCATGGCCATCGACCTTTCGCGCTATTTCGACCTCATCAAGGACGCCCAGACGGTGCGCGTCCGGGGCCGCGTCACCGAGCTGACAGGCCTCATCATCAAGGCGAGCGTCCCCAACGTCCGCGTGGGCGAGCTGGTGCTCATCAAGAGCCGAGGCCGCGGCCCCGTGAAGGCGGAGGTGGTGGGCTTCCAGGGCGACGAGGTGATGCTCATGCCCCTGGGCGAGCTGTACGGCATCGGCCCGGACAGCGAGGTCATCCCCACCGGAAAGCCCCTGAGCATCAAGTGCGGCGAGGCGCTCCTGGGGCGCGTGCTCAACGGCATCGGTGAGCCCATGGACGGCAGTGCACTGCCGGAAGAGGGCCTCATCGACTGGTCCGTGGACCGCAACTGCCCGGACCCGTTCACCCGTCAGCGAATCGAGCGGCCCCTGCCCCTGGGCGTGCGCTGCATCGACGGGCTGCTCACCGTGGGCGAGGGCCAGCGCGTGGGCCTCTTCGCCGGCTCCGGCGTCGGCAAGTCCACGCTGATGGGACAGATAGCGCGCAACACCCAGGCCGACCTGTGCGTCGTCGCCCTCATCGGCGAGCGTGGTCGCGAAGTCCGCGAGTTCATCGAGGACGCCATGGGCGAGGAGGGCATGAAGCGCTCCGTGCTGGTGTGCGCCACCTCGGACCAGCCCAGCCTCGTGCGTCTGCGCGCCGCCTACGTCGCCACCGCCATCGCCGAGTACTTCCGCGAGCGCGGCGGCAACGTCCTCTTCATGCTCGACACGGTGACGCGTCTCGCGCGTGCCCAGCGTGAGATTGGCCTCGCGGTGGGCGAGCCCCCGGCCCGCCAGGGCTACCCGCCGAGCGTGTTCTCCATGCTGCCGCGCATCCTGGAGCGCACGGGCAACTCGGACAAAGGCAAGTGCACCGCCATCTACACCTGCCTCGTGGCCGGCGGTGACATGGAGGAGCCCATCGCGGACGAGGTCCGCGGTATTCTCGACGGCCACTTCATCCTCAACCGCGCGCTGGGCGAGCGAAACCAGTGGCCCGCAATGGACGTGCTGGCGAGCCTCAGCCGTGTGATGAGCGGCATCGTCTCCAAGGAGCACAAGAAGGCGGCAGGCAAGCTGCGCGAGACGCTGGCCACGTACGAGAAGCAGCGCGACCTCATCCTGCTGGGCGCCTACCAGTACGGGACGGACCCCCGCACGGACTACGCCATCGACAAGTACGACGCCATCATCGAGTTCCTCAAGCAGGACACCCACTCCAACTCCAGCTTCGATGAGACGGTGGAACAGTTGATCGCCCTCTTCGAAGAGTAAGGGGACAGGGGTGCACCCTGGGAAATCCGGGGTAGGATGGGGTCACCATGCCCCCGTACCGGTTGCAAACCCTGCTGGACATGCGGACCCGGGCGAAGGAGGAGGCCGAGCAGGCCTTCTCCGACGCCATCAAGGCCCTCGAGCGGGAAAAAGTGGAGCTCCAGCGGCTGATTGACGAGCTGGAGCGCCGCAAGCGCGAGCGCAAGGAGAAGGTGGCCGCCTACCTCAAGGAGGTCATGGCCAAGGGTGCCGGCATCAACGGCATGAACATGATGGGCCGCTTCGAGGAGCGCCTGAAGGACGAAGAGGCGCAGGTGGCGCTGGAGGTCGAGCGTCAGCGGGAAGCGGTGAAGGTGGCCGAGCGACTGGTCGAGCAGCGGCGGCGGGAGATGGCCGAGGCGGCCAAGGAACTCAAGGCCATCGAGAAGCACAAGGAGACCTGGCAGAAGCAGGTGAAGCACGAGCGCCAGCAGCGTGAGGAGTTGAGCCAGGAGGAGATTGGCAACGCCTTGTTCCTGGCTCGGCAGCGCAAGTAACCTGCCTCCACCCCTTCCCTCGGGAACGATGTCATGAGCCGAGTCGACGACGACCGTGAAACAGCGCGCATGGCCGAGCGCATCATGCTGGAGAAGAAGCTCGCCGAGGGCCAGGCGAAGAAGCGGACGGAGGGGGCCAGCACCTTCCAGAAGCTGATGCAGCCCCAGGCCCAGCCGCAGGCGACGGCCCCCGCGCCCACGCCGCAGACGCCGGGGGCCTTCGCCAAGCAGATCCTGGCCAAGGCGACGCAGCAGGGGAAGACCTTCGGGGAGCAGGCCCAGCAGCCGTCGCAGCTGGGTGGCAACCCGGCGGGTCTGGCGCAGACGCAGCGCCGGGCGGACAGCGGGGCCACGGAGGCTCGCGCCGGCTCGCGCGCCGCGGACTCCAAGGATGACAAGCGCACCTCCGAGGGCCGCGACAAGGACATGAGCAAGGCCGAGTCCGCGCTGGGACAGGTCAGCTCGGAGAAGGGCGCGCTCATCCGGGCGGAGGCCGACGCGGGCGGCAAGGGCAGCGGGGGCGGCGGGAAGGACAAGAAGGAAGGCGGCGGCACGGAGATGGCGCCGGGGTTCCGGTTCAACCCCGCGCTGATGGCGCCGGTGCCGGTGGCCAAGCCCAAGGACACCGCGGGCTCCGAGCGGCTGCGCGCCATGGCCAGCGAGATTGCCCAGAAGATTGTCGACCGCGTGCGCGTGGGCACCAACGCCGCGGGCCTCGCCGAGTTCCAGATTGATTTGCGCGGCGACGTGCTCAGTGGCCTGTCCATCAAGGTCAGCGCGAAGAACGGGAAGATCTCCGCGACTTTCAGTGGCACCAACCGTGACGTGCTGAAGATGCTCGAGGAGCACAGCGAGGGTCTTCGCACCGCGCTGGGAGGCCGTGGCCTGAAGCTCGAGACGGTACGCTTCGAGGCGAAGACATGAGCTTGGAGCCGGAGGACGAAGGCCCCGGCGTGCATGAGCGGACGATGCTGGTGGACCTGCGCCAGCTCAAGCCGGTGCGTCCGCCGCCGGAGAAGACCGAGCGTCCGGAGAAGGTGGAGCGCCCCGAGAAGGTGGAGCGTCCCGAGCGAAGCGAGCGTCCGGAGAAGGTCGACCGGAGCGCCTGGCGGCCCTACACCTTCAAGGGGCTGGAGAAGGTGTCGCGGGCTCAGGGGCTCCTGGCGGAGCGGCTGCGCTGGCTGACGCCGAACGAGGGGACGCTCGGGGCGGTGTCCGCGCGGCTCAAGAGCCTGTTCGACGCGGAGGTGCGTCTGGCCCTGGAGTCGGTGCAGGTGCGGCCCATGGCGGAGCTGCGCCGGTTCCTGGGCGACCCGACGTTCCTCGCGGTGCTGGCGCCGGGCGCGCTGCAGGGCAGGGCGGTGTTGGAGGTGGAGCTGTCGCTGGCCCACACCGCGGTGGACCTGTTGCTGGGCGGCGCGGGCGAGACGGTGGGCCTGCGTCCGCTGACGGATATCGAAGAAGGGGTGATGGGCTACGTCATCCTGGAGGTGCTGCGGGTGCTGGTGCCCGCGCTGCAGGCCGGGGTGCCTCGCCCGAGGCTGGACGGAGTCGCTCGAGGCGTGGACGAGGTGTCCGCGCGCCTGGGCGACGACGGACCGATGCTGGCGGTGCACCTGAACGCCTCGTTGGGGCCGCACAGCGGCATGGTGCGACTGGTCGTGCCCTCGGCGGTGTTGGAGGCCGCGGAGCCGGCGGTGGCGAGCGCCCAGCGGCGCGCCCTCGCGAAGGCGGACCTGGCGACGCATGCCAGCCGGCTGTCGGCGGTGAGGAGCTGGCTGCGGGCGGAGATTGGTACCGCGGAGCTGACCACCAACGACCTGGCGAGCCTGCGGGTCAAGGACGTCGTCCTGGTGGACGTGCTGTCGGCGCGGCCTGACCGGGGTGAGTCCGGGACGGCGCAGCTGCGCGTGGGCGCGGGCCGCGCGGGGCACGCCGAGGCCGAGGTGTTCGTCGACGATGACGGGCGCTACAAGGCCCGCATCACTGGAATCATCCCCGGGGAGTCGGGGAACCCGCGCTCGGCCACCGAGGAGGGTGGGGGGCGGGAACAGGAAGAGGACTTCACCAATCCGGAGCTGGACGTTCCTCCGGAGCTTGAAGGGGCGCCCTTGGACGACGTGAACAAGCCGGACGGAAGCGACCTGCTCGGAGATGTCCCGCTGCAGATCGCCGTGGAACTGGCGCGCATCCCCGTCACCGCGGAGCAGGTGGTGGGCATGCGGGCCGGGCAGGTCATCGAGCTGAGCCGGGGGCCTGGCGAGCCGGTGGAGCTGTCCATCAATGGCAAGGTGGTGGCCCGGGGTGAGCTGGTGGAGATGGAAGGCCAGCTCGGCGTGCGCGTCACCACCCTGGCGAGCTGAGGTCTTCATCCGAGACGGAAGCAAGCGGGCGGGAGCGGGCCGCCGGTCGGGGGCCCGTGGCGGTCCTCCGGCCTTTGAACTAGCCTCGCCCCCATCCATGGCAGTCCTCCGCAACCCCCTCATGCGCCGGTCCCTGGGCGCCGCGCTGCTGCTCGCGTCCTCTACCGTGCTGGCCCAGGCTCCCGCCACGCCTGTGCCGGGCGCCACGGCCTCACCTGTCTCGGCGGAGCCGGCCCCGAGCGCCCCTTCGCCCGTTGCGGCGGAAAGGGCCGAGAAGCCAGCCCCCACCGTCGCTCCCGTTGCGGCGGAAAGGGCCGAGAAGTCGGCCCCCACCGTCGCTCCCGCCGCGACGGACAGCGCCCGGAAGTCGGCTCCGAGCGTCACCGCCTCGCCTGTCGCACCCGCTTCGGCGGACACGGTTCAGGGGAAGGCGCCCGCACCGAACGCTCCGGCCGACAGCGCCCAGAAAGCGGCGTCGGCCGCCACGCCGAGCGCCACGGCACTCCCCGCTCCGGCTGACGGCGCCCCAAAGGCCTCGGCTTCGGCGGTGACGGAAACGACTCCTGTTCCGACGTCCCCCGCCGCGACGCGTCAGAAAACTCCGGGTGAGGAGCCTCGTTGGGAGGACCCCGCGCTCGATGCCTCCGCCGCGGCGACCGAGGCGGAAGCCGAGCCGGAGAGCATGGGGTGGATGCTCATCCGCACGCTGCTCGTGCTGGGCGCGGTGGTGGCGTCCATCTACCTCACGCTGAACGTGGGGCTGCGCCGGCTGATGGGCCTCCAGGCGGCCGCGCCGGGAAAGCAGACCATCGTCACCGTGGTGGAGCGCCTGACGCTGGACCCCAAGCGCGCGCTCTTCGTGGTGAAGGCCGCGGACGAATACCTGCTGGTGGGCGGCGGCGAGGCGGGCCTGCAGCTGCTGTCGAAGCTGGATTCGGAGGCAGTGGAGCGCATCCGCGCGCAGCGCCCGCAGACGAACGTGGTTCCCCTGAGCCCTTTCCTTCAGAAGCTCCTTTCCCGCCGCTCCGGGGGCTCGTCGTCCCAGCCCCCCGGCGCTTGATGGCACCTGTCCCGTGAACGCCCAGACTCCTGCCCGCTCCTTGCTCCCGCGCGTCTCGCCCTGGCTCTTCGCGGCCGCGGCGTCGCTGCATCCCTTCGTTGCCCTCGCGCAGAAGAAGCGCCCCGGCTCCATCCCCGACTCCGTGGCCAACGAGGCGGTGAGCGCCGACTCGTTCACCTCGCGTCCGCTCATCCTCATCCTCGCGCTGGCGGCCATGGGCCTGGTGCCCTTCGCGCTGATGATGGTGACGAGCTTCGTGAAGATTTCGGTGGTGCTCTCCATCGTGCGCTCGGCGCTCGGCACCCAGCAGATTCCGCCCACCCAGGTCATCACCGGGCTGGCCGTCATCCTCACCGTCTACATCATGGCCCCCGTGGGCATGACGATGTACCGGGCCTCGGAGCTCAACGTCTGGGACTCCTCGGGCGCCGGCGCGTTCTCCTCGGCGAAGGTGGGCACGCTCCTGGACGGCGCTGACCGCGCCAAGGAGCCGCTGCGCGACTGGCTGATGAAGAAAGTCACGCTGAAGGACCGCTCGCTCTTCTACAACCTGGCCAAGAAGATGCGCCAGGGCGAGGACCGGGACTCGGTGGACAGCAAGGACTTCATGGTCATCGTCCCGGCCTTCGTGGTGTCGGAGCTGAAGGAGGCCTTCCAGATTGGCTTCCTGCTCTTCGTCCCCTTCATCGTCATCGACATGGTGGTGGCCAACATCCTGCTCGCGCTGGGCATGCACATGCTGTCGCCCACCACCATCTCCATGCCCTTCAAGCTGCTCCTGTTCGTCCTCGTGGACGGCTGGTACCTCATCGCCAAGGGCCTGGTCGTCGGCTACTTGTAGGAAGAAGGCATCCCATGAACCAGCTCACGGCCATCACCCAGGAGGCGCTGTTCCTGGTGCTCGTGGTGTCGGCCCCGCCGGTGTTGATGAGCCTCATCGTCGGCTTCATGATCTCCCTGTTCCAGGCCACCACCCAGATTCAGGAGCAGACGCTCACCTTCGCGCCCAAGGTCATCATCGTCTTCGGCGTGCTGGCCATGACGGGGCCGTGGATTGGAAGCCAGCTGGTGCGCTTCACCTTCCACGTCTTCGACCGGTTCCCCGCCCTAATCAAATGAACGCCGCGGACCTCGTGTCCGAGCTGGCTGCTCGGACCAACTTCTCCGCCGCCATCTTCACGGTCGCCCTGCTGATGTGCCGGGTGATGCCGGTGCTCATCTTCAGCCCGTTCCTCGGCGGTGAAGTGGTGCCCACGGAGATGAAGATGGGCATCGGGCTGACGCTGGCCATCGTGCTCTATCCCTCCATCGCGCACACCGTGACGACGGTTCCCCTGACGGCGCTGCCCTACATCGCGCTGATGGCCAAGGAGGTCTTCATCGGGTTCTGCATGGCGTTCATCGTCAGCAGCGTCTTCGAGGCGGCGCGCATCGCCGGCACCCTCACGGACACCATGGCGGGCAGCAACAACGCCCAGCTCTACGTGCCGGCGCTCGGTCAGCAAGTCTCCCTCTTCTCCAACCTGAAGGTGCAGCTCTCCGTCGTATTGTTCCTCACCCTGGACGGGCACCACCTGGTCATCAGGGCCCTGGCGGAGAGCCTCGCCGTGGTGCCGCTGGATGGCTTCCCACGCTTCAGCCAGGGCTCGTGGACCTTCTTCGACCTGCTGGCGCGGGTCTTCGCGGACATGCTGAGGGTGAGCCTGGCCCTGTCCGCTCCCGCGATGCTCGCCACCTTCCTCACGGACGTGGCGCTGGGCGCCATCAACCGCGTGGCGCCGCAAATCCAGGTGTTCTTCATCTCCATGGCCATCAAGCCGCTCGTCGGTGTGCTCATCATCTTCCTGGTGATGGGGGCGCTCTTGGCGCGCATTCAGGGCGAGCTGGCCCACATGCTGCGGGTGCTCACTGACGCCCTGCGGCTGTTGGCCTGAGCCTCTTCCCCGGGAACGCGCGCCCATGTCCGACGAGGGTGGAGACAAGACAGAAGAACCGTCGCAGAAGAAGCTCGACGACTCTCGCAAGAAGGGTCAGGTCTGGAAGAGCAAGGACCTGAGCGGCGTGGCGGTGCTCGTCGTGGGCCTGGGCGCCGTGAAGGCGACCTGGGACAACGTGGAGCATGAGATATCCAGCCTCTTCCTCTTCAGCTTCGACCAGCTGGCCAAGGGCGATGACCTGGGGGACGCCACCTGGCAGTTGATGTACCTGGGGCTGCGCGCGATGTTGCTCGTGACGCTGCCGGTGCTCGCGGGCGGGGCACTGGTGGGCGGGTTGATGGAGTTCCTGCAAGTGGGCTCCCTCTTCACGTTGGACCCGCTGATGCCCAAGCTGGACAAGCTCAACCCGCTGGGCGGGTTGAAGAACATGTTCAGCAAGAAGTCGCTGGTGGAGCTGCTCAAGAACCTCATCAAGATCTCCATCACCGCCAACGTCGTCTACGGCGTGGTGCGCGACGCCATGCCCATGGTGGTGGAGACGGTCCGCCAGGACACGCACGCCATCATGGTCATCATGGGGGAGCTGGTGACGCGCGTGGCCACCCGCGTCGCGCTGCTCTTCGTCCTCTTCGCCATCTTCGACATCTGGTGGCAGCGCAAGTCCTTCATGAAGGACTTGATGATGTCCAAGGACGAGGTGAAGAAGGAGTACAAGGAGAGCGAAGGCGACCCGCATCACAAGGCCAAGCGCAAGGAGTTCCACCAGGAGATCATGGAGGGACAGCAGATGGAGGCCGTGCGGGACGCGGACGTCATCGTCACCAACCCGGACCACGTCGCCATCGCGCTCAAGTACGACCGGGAGAAGGACGGCGCGCCCCGGGTGCTGGCCAAGGGCGTGGACCACAAGGCCGAGCGCATCAAGGGCATCGCCCGGGAGCAGGACGTCCCCACGCTGCGCAACGTGCCCCTGGCCCACGCGCTCCTGCGGGTGGAGGTGGGCCACGAGGTGCCCGAGGAGCTCTACGACGCCGTCGCCGAGGTCCTCAACTTCGTCTACGACCTGAAGAGCGGCGGACCCGCCCCGGTGGCCCGCGCGTGAGCGGACCGGCAGCGGTTATCATCGGCAGGACTTCGCGGAGCGCCCCATGAGTGACGAAGCCGAAATCGCCATCGCGCTGAAGTACGACAAGGACAAGGACACCGCCCCGCGCGTGGTGGCCAAGGGGCTGCGGCTCAAGGCGGAGAAGATTCGCGCCATCGCCAAGGAGCACAACATCCCCATCATGCGCAACGTGCCCCTGGCCAACGCCCTGTACCGGGTGGAGGTGGGACAGGAAGTGCCCGAGGAGCTCTACGACGCCGTCGCCGAGGTCCTCAACTTCATCTACGAGCTCCAGCGCGAACACGCGGCCGCCGGAGGGCGGTAGGGGAGGGGGGCTGGACGGCCCCCCCCTTCCTGGGGTGTGCTTCGGAGTTCACGATGGCCAGAATCAATAATCAGCCCCCCGGACCCCAGTGGCCCTGGGGGGGACCCCGCAGCGTCCGTGAGCGGCTGGTCGACCCTTCCCAGGTCGACCGCAAGAAGCTGCGCAAGACGGGCAATCCCAAGAACCCGGCGCTCGCCTCCGCGGCGCTCCTGGACTTCATCGGTCCCGCGCACTCGTCGGAGGAGCTGCGCCTGCCCCTGCCTCCTCATCCCGGCGGGCATGACGCGGACCTGGAGGGCTTCAGCGACCGGCCCCACCTGGCCAGCGTGGCGGGGCGGGGGAGCGACGAGTCGCGCCACCTGATGGACAGGGGGCTGACGCGCATCAACGCGTCCCCGGACCGCCTGGAGCGCCTCAAGGCGCTGCTCCAGCGAGAGTCCTCCATGCTCACCCTGGTGGACCAGGTGAACGAGGAGACCAAGGAGATCATCCGGCGCATGTGGGCCGAGCAGAAGGACGAGGGTTACTAGCGCATGCCGGAGGATCCTCAGGACGAGGCCCAGCTCGCGGCCCGGCTCCAGCGTTGGGCGGATGGCAAGGCCACCCTGCGCGAGGTGCGCGGCTATTCCAACGACGAGCTCTACGCCATCGCCAAGACGGCGTACTTCTTCTTCTACCAGGGCCGCATCAACGAGGCCCGCACGCTCTTCCAGGGCCTGTACGCCGTGAATCCCACGGACGGCTACTTCGCCAAGGCGCTGGGGGTGGTGGAGATGGCCGCCGGCAACGGGACGGGCGCCCTGGCCGCCTTCGACGTCGCCGCCAAGCTGTCCCCGCAGGACCCCTCCGTCTACGTCGGCCGCGCCGAGGTGAAGCTCGCCCTGGGCCAGAAGCCGCAAGCCCTGGAAGACTTGCGACGCGCTGCGGCAATGACGCCGGTGGATGATCCGGTGGTGCGCAAGGCGGGCGCCATGCTCACCGCGCTCCAGCGGCGTTGATTCAGGCCTGCCCCGGTGTCCGGTTCTGGCCGGACGCCGGGTAGGTGAGCCCGGAACAGTCTGTTAGGCTCGTTCCCATAAACCCCAACCCCTCTTTGTGGAGAGGTGGAGTCAGTCAATGAGCACGCAGAAGGCGAAGATGGGCCCGCTGCCTCCGGAGCCCGCGGAGCTGGTGGAGAAGCGCGAAAAGCTGCTGGTGGAGCTGGAGTCACAGTCCAAGTCGGCCCAGGGCACCTTCCTCCAGGTGGTTCGGACGATGAAGATGCTGGTGGCCTCCACGGTCCCAGGCACCCCGTTCGACGAGAAGCTCTACGGCGACGTGTCCGGCGCCCTCCAGCGCTTCATGGCCGACCCCATCCTCCCCGTGCCCCCCACGCTGGGCATGGTGGTTTCCTACCTGTCGGAGCGCCTGAGCACCTACGGGATGACCATCCAGAACGCCGTCAAGGAGGCGAATCCGGAGCTGCACGCGAAGTTCGCGTTCACGCCCCCGGGCGCCCCGGCTCCCGCCGCCCCGCCCCCCGCGGCGCCGGCCCGCACGTCGGGCGCCCCCGCCGCCAAGGACGGCTTCGAGAGCGCTTCCAACAAGCGCTCCCTGTCCCTGGACCCGGAGGCCAGCCCGCCGCCCCCCGCGGACCCCAAGAAGGAGCAGCAGCAGCTCGAGTCCTTCAAGGCCTGGATGAAGAATCCCAACCTTGGAAAGCTCAAGGGTTAGGCCTGTTTCCCGGAGGGGTCCGGGCCTCGCGAAAATGCCGGAAATGATCCCGGTTATTTCGCAGGAAACTTCCGAGCCCCACCCCCGATAATCTTTTTGTAGCCGCCGCTGCACTTCGCCACGCAGCACCCACGAATTAATCACTGGAGAACGACCATGACCATCTCTGCCAACTTCAACGCCGCTGCGAGCAGCATCCTGGCCGGTTCCAAGGCCTCCAACGACATGATCGCGGCGGCCCCGCCGGATCAGCAGGCCTTCCTCAAGGCGCAGGAGCAGATGCAGCGCGAGGCCAAGCTGACCGAGATGATCTCCACCATGATGAAGAAGCTCGACACCATGCAGGGCTCCATCATCGGCAACATGCGCTAGTCGCAGCTCGCAGCTAGCCGCACACTGGCCTCGCAACAGCTCTTGGAGCTGCTGCGAGGCCGGTTCATTTCCGGGGCATGGTGGACACCGCCGGTCCGCCTTTCGGAAACTTTCCGACACTCCCCCGCGAGAATCTCTTCAACCCACCCCTTTTGGAGAAACCCATGGTCGCTTCCGTCAATGGCGGTCCCCGTCCCCCTCCCTCGACGCAGAAGACCGCGTCGGAGCCTTCCACCGCGGCGCCCTCGGATCCGGCCACGGAGCGGGCCAAGCAGAAGGCCACGATGGACGAAATCCGCAAGAAGGACGAAGGCAAGCTGACCGGTGCGGACCGCAACAACTACGCGAGCGCCCTGGGCACGGACAAGATCCTGGAGAACAAGCCGTTCCTCGGCTTCTTCAACGACTCCGTGTCGGGGACCATCGCCAAGAAGCTGGATGAGGATGTCGCCAGCTACCTGAAGCAGCACCCCACCGCGTCGCTGAGCGACATCGACAAGCACGTCGAGACGCGCTTCAAGGCGCAGATGTTCAGCGCGGTGGTGGCGCAGAAGGGCGTGGACATGGCCATCTCCAACCTGAAGAAGCAGCTGCAGAAGGCTCGCGACGGTTTCGACGAGTAGGCCGCTCGGCGTCCCTGACTGGTAGGCCCGCTGGAGGCGGGCTAGACTCCAGGCCGCCTCCATATTCGCCCCGGGAATGAGTCCAGATGACGACGACCCAAGCCAAGGCGCCGGTCTCCAACAATGATGGGAAGCCGCTGTCCGGCCCGGAGCTGCTCGAGCGGGCCACTCAGGGCTTCGACCTGTTTCAAGACGGCCGGTTCCAGGAGTCCCTGGCCGTCTTCGAGCAACTCGCCGCCACGGATGGCTCCGAGGCCTACTTCCAGACGGCGCTCGGTGCCTGCCACCTGGCGCTGGAGAACCTGGACCAGGCCGAGGCCCACTTCAACCGGGCCATCGAGCTGGACCCCACGGACCTGACGCCGTTCGTCAACCGGGGTGAGGTCCATCTTCGCCAGGGCAAGGTGATGGAGGCCGCCCATGACTTCAATCATGCGGTGTCCCTGGACCCCGAGGGGAAGGACCCGCTGAGCGCGCGCGCGCGAATGCTGGCGGCCGCCGCCCTGGAGAGCGTGGAGGAGGCCCAGGGGGCTTCCGAGCGCGACTCCGGTCCGGACGGGCGTTAAGCCCTCCCTTCGCATCTTCCGACGGACACCCCGCCCGGCTCGTGAGGCCCCCCTTGGGCCCGGGGCCGGGCGCGGACTAGGATGGCTCCCCGCTGATGTCCGCCTCCAATCCGAACAGCTTCCTCTCCAAGTACTCCGACATCGTCCTCGCGATTGTCGTGGTGTTCATCGTCGGGATGATGATCGTCCCGCTGCCCACGCTGCTGCTGGACGTGCTGCTGACGCTGAACATCAGCATCTCGGTGGTGCTGCTCCTGGTGTCCCTCTACGTGCCAGCGGCGCTGCACTTGTCGGTGTTCCCGACGCTGCTGCTCATCACCACGATGTTCCGGCTGTCGCTGACCATCTCCACCACACGCCTCATCCTCCTCACCGGCGACCCGGGCGAGGTGGTGGTGGCGTTCGGCAACTTCGTGGTGCAGGGCAACTTCGTCGTTGGCGCCATCCTCTTCATCATCCTCGTCATCGTGAACTTCATCGTCATCTCCAAGGGCTCGGAGCGCGTCGCCGAAGTGGCCGCGCGCTTCACCCTGGACGCGATGCCGGGCAAGCAGATGTCCATCGACGCGGACCTGCGCGCGGGCTCCATCGACCAGGACCAGGGCAAGAAGAAGCGGCGTGACTTGGAGCGGGAGAGCCAGCTCTTCGGCGCCATGGACGGCGCCATGAAGTTCGTGAAGGGCGACGCCATCGCCAGCATCATCATCACCGTCGTCAACATCGTCGGTGGCCTCATCATCGGCGTGACGCAGAAGGGGATGACGGCCGCGGACGCGGCGCAGAAGTACACGCTGCTCACCATCGGTGACGGCCTCGTCGGCATGATTCCCGCCATCCTCGTCTCCACCTGCGCCGGCATCATCGTGACGCGCGTCGGTGGCGATGAAGAGGGCGCCCACCTGGGCAAGGACATCGGTATGCAGCTCACCGCGTACCCGAAGGCCATCGCCATCGCCGCGGGCATGCTCATCGTCCTGGGCCTCGTGCCGGGTCTGCCCAAGATTCCCTTCTTCCTGCTGGGTGCGGGCGCGGGCTTCGGCGCGTGGACGATGCTCAAGAAGAAGAAGGAATCGGAGATGGTGGAGGAGGCCGGACCGGCCATGGAGTCGGACCTGGGCACGCCGATGTCGTCCGAGCCCGCGCCCAAGGAGCCGATGAATCCGGACTCCGAGCTCTTCATCCCCGTCGTCACGCCCATCGTCCTGGAGGTCTCCGACGCGCTGGTGCCGTACGTGGACTCGCGTCAGGACAGCGGGAAGTTCCTCTTCGAGCTCATCCCCTTCATGCGCGACGGCCTCTTCATCGAGCTGGGCGTGCGCTTCCCGGGCGTGCGCGCGCGCGGCAACTCGTCGCTGCCGCCGGGCGCCTACCAGGTGCAGATCAACGAAGTCCCCGTCGTCACCGGGCAGGCCACGCTGGGCCACGTGCTCGTCAACGACACGGTGGACCGCCTGCGCCTGATGAACATCCAGGGCTTCGAGGCCATCAACCCCGCCACCCGCCAGCCGGCCGCGTGGGTGCCCGAGCAGCACCGCGACACCCTGGAGGCCGCGGGCCTGACGACGTGGGATGTCCCCGGCTACATCATCCTGCACGTGGCCGCGGTGCTGCGGCGCAACGCGCGGGAGTTCGTCGGCGTGCAGGAGACGCAGACGATGCTGGAGCAGCTGGAGAAGGCGTTCCCCGCCATCGTCAAGGAGGTCATCCCCAAGGTCGTCAACGTGCTGAAGTTGACCGACATCCTCCAGCGCCTCGTGGAGGAGGAGATCTCCATCCGCGACTTGCGCGGCATCCTCCAGGCCCTGGCGGAGTACGGCCAGGTGGAGGCGGACAACGTCATGCTCACCGAGCACGTCCGCGCCTCGCAGCGCCGCTACATCTCCCACAAGTACGCGCGCGGCAGCGGCACCCTCGTCGTGTACCTGTTGGATCCGAACATCGAGGAGGCCATCCGAGGCTCCATCAAGCGGACCTCCGCCGGCGCGCACCTGGCGCTGGAGCCGGAGCTGGCGCAGGAGATCGTCCAGGCCGTCCGCTCCGAGTGCGGCCATCTGCCGCCCAGCGCCCAGCGCCCCGTCATCCTCACCGCCATGGATATCCGGCGCTACGTCCGCAAGCTGCTGGAGTACGAGTTCAACCCCTCGTTCTCCGTCCTCAGCTACCAGGAGCTGTCCCCCGAGCTGAACATCCAGCCGGTGGCCCGCATCTCCACCCGGTAGCCGTGCTGACCCAGGGTTGGTCACCACCAACCCTCAGCCGTTCTGATCGGAATGCTTGCGCTTCAACGCAACTTCCGACGCGGGCTGTCGAGAATGGAAATACGGCGGGAATGAGCGCTTTCGGGCGTGGGATTCCCCGAGATTCGGGAGGAAGTCATGACGAGTGTCAACCAAGCCGGCAACGCTCCCCGTACCACCAGCACTGGCAGCACGAAGGTCGGGCTGAGTGAGACGGAGCTGACGAAGAACCTCGGCCTCATCGAGAAGACCGTGGACCGCGCCTTCGCGGACATCGAGTCGGCCGTGAAGGCGCTCAAGGCGCTCGACGAGAACTCGTTCGCGGCCGGGGCGCCCCGTCCTGGCGACACGGGCTCGACGGCGGGTACCGGTGGCGCGTTCCCGACGGAGAAGCCGGCCATCACCGCGGACACCTTCCGTCCCCCGGACAAGCTGAAGGTGGACGACAAGGGCGTCATCACCACCCCGGGTGGCTACAAGATTGAGCAGCTGGGCCAGTTCGAGTGGAAGATCTCCGGCCCGGACGGCAAGAACACCCGCATCTGGGGTGACCCGCACGTCGAGGAGAGCGACGGCGGCAAGTTCGACTTCAAGCGCAACACCACGTTCCAGCTGCCGGACGGCACGGAGATCCACTGCACCACCGTCCCCTGGGGCAACGCGGGCATGACGGTGACGGGCAAGCTGGACGTCACCAACGGCGCGGACCGCATCTCCGTCACGGACATCGACAAGGGCAAGGGCAAGGTCGGTGAGCTGACGAAGGATGGTTACGAGACGCAGGTCGCCTTCCAGTGGGACGACGCGTTCAAGCACGGCAGCCGGGACCTGCTCATCATGGGCAAGAACTCCGACGACTGGGCGAACCATGGCAAGGAAGTCATCGGCGACGAGGGCGGCGGCGCCACCTTCAAGCACGGCAAGGACCTTGAGTTCGAGTACAAGGAGACGCCGTCCCTGCTGACGATGCTGCCCGAGCCGGCCAAGGAGAAGAAGGAGGCCGCCAAGGACGAGCCCGCGAAGGCGACGACGACGGCGCCCAAGACGGACGTCGCCAAGGCCCGCGAGCAGCTGATGCAGAAGATCTCCGACTCCATCAACCGCGCCATCGAGCTGCTCGGCGCGCCGAAGGAGTCCGACAAGGACACCGCGAGCATCGATGACCGCTTCAAGTCGGTCACCAAGATGTTCAAGGCCCTGGATGAGATCAACTCGCTGAATGATATGATCAAGCCTCGGAACATCTTCTTCTGACCTTGACCCGCAGGTAGAGGGGCCCACGCGTGGGGCCCCTCGCGAGGTGGCCGTGAGCAGCAAACCGCAGAGCGAAGCCCCGCCGGATGTTCGGATTCCGAAGGCCCTGGCGGAGAAGCTCATCCGCGGGGAGCTGCAGTTGGGCCAGTTCCTCGGGATGACGCGCGAGCGGCTCTTCGACTACGCCGGCATGGGCCACAGCATGCTGCAGGCCGGCCGCACCCGCCTGGCCCTGGAGATCTTCCAGGGCCTGGTGACGGCTTCGCCGAAGGAAGCCACCTTCCTCACCCAGTTGGGCGCCACGTATCTGACGCTGGAGCGCACCGACGAGGCGTTTGACGCCTTCCAGCGCGCGCTCGCGGTGGAGGCCTCCAACGTGGACGCGCTGGTGGGCCGAGGTGAGCTGCACCTTCGTCAGGGCAACATCCCCGACGGCCTCAAGGACCTGAGCCGCGCCATCGAGTTGGATCCAGGGCTGAAGAAGCGCTCCACCCAGCGCGCGCGGGGGACGTTGCTCGCCCTCAAGACGCAGGCGGAGCAGATCAAGAAGCGCCCGGCGTCCCCGCCGAAGAAGTAGCGACCCACCGGAGTGCTGGAGCAGCGAGGGGCGCCTTCACCGGCGCTCCCTGCCCACGCCTCAGGCGCCCGCCACCACGGCGATGAGCAGCACCAGGAACACCAACCCCACCACGCCCATGACCAGCAGCGGGACGAGCTTCTGCTTGTCCTTGAACGCGGCCATGACGCCGCCCGGCGCCACCTCGTCGGGGAGGGACGTCTCGGCGGAGGGCTGGAAGGGCTCCTCCGGCTCGGGGGGCAGGGGCTCGGGTTCCGGCTCCGGAGGCGCGGGCTCCGGCTCTGGCGGCGCGGGCTCGGGTTCCGGCTCGGGCTCCGGCGGCTTCGGCTCCTTGCGCACGGGGCGCTGAGGCGAGGGCGGCGGGGCCTTCTTGATGTCCGTGGCGAGCTGGACCTGCTCCTCGGCGGGCTCGCTCGGGTCGACGTAGAGGAAGCGCGTGCCGCCGACTTCCAGCTCGTCGTTGTCCTTGAGCGCCTTGCGGTTCACCCGCTTCTTGTTGACCTTGATGCCGTTGCGGCTGCCCAAATCTTCAACGTGGGTGCCGGACCAGTCGCGGCGAATCTTGGCGTGCTTGCGGGAGGTGAGGTCGTCCTTGAGGACGATGTCCGCCTCCTTCTCGTCACGGCCGATGACGAGCTCCTTCGCGTCGGCGACCTCGATGCGCTCGCCCTCGCGCGGGCCGTTCATGATGCGCAGGTAGCGCTCCTCGGCGCTGGACAGCCCCCGCATCACATCCTTCAGGTTGCCCCGGGCGATGAAGGACGTCTTCTCCGAGTTGACGTCGCCGTTGAGCTCCGTCATCCGGTCGAACTTCACGTCGTACTGGGCGATGGCGATGACGTCGCCGTTGCGCAAGAGGCGCTTCTCACCCTTGGGCAGCGGCTTGCCGTTGAGCTGCGTGCCGTAGGCGCTGCCCAGGTCCTCGAGGAAGTAGAGGTTGCCCTCCTGGACGATGCGCGCGTGGGTGCGCGACACCGCCTGCTGGGCGAGCACCACCTGGCAGGACTTCTCCCGTCCCAGGTTGATGACCGAATCGCCGAGGACGAGCTCGGTGCCCTTGGCTCCGGCCTCGCTGCGCTGTGTGACGGTGAGACGGACGCTCATCGAGGGGGTGGTGGTACGTGCGGGAAACGGCGGGGCATCAGAACGTCGCGTTGCTCAGGTACTTCTCGCACGCCTGATACTCGGTGGGGAACTCTTCCGACGTCGCGTACTTCAGGTAGTTCTTGCAGGCGATTTCCGCGTGCTCGTGCTTGTTGGCGTCCAGGAAGAGCTCGAAGAGGCCGTAGTGGCAGGGGGCGAACTTCGCCTCCAGCTTCACGCACTTCTTGTAAGTGGTCTCCTCCTCGGCCAACAGGCCCTTCTCGCGGAACTGGCGGGCCAGCATGAAGAGCGCCGGGGCCGAGTTCTCCGCCTGCTGGGTGTCCTTGACCTCCTTGAAGGCCGCGTCCGTGAGGGCCGCCTTGCGCTGCGCCAGGGCGAGGTTGTTGGTGCAGTTGGTCGCCTTGGGGTTGAGCTGGAAGCAGTTGGAGAAGGCCTCGCGCGCATCCGCGTAGCGGCTCAGCTCCATCAGCGTGTTGCCGTAGTCGTGCCACGCGTCGGGGTTGTTCGGGTCCAACGCCACCGACTGCGCCATGGCCTCCGCCGCCTCCTCGAACTGGTCCTCCCCGAAGGCGATGATGCCCAGGGTGTGGTGGGCCGCCGCGAGGCTCGGGTTGACGGCCAGCAGGGTGCGCAGCTCCTTCTTGGCCTCCGTGTACTTGCGCATCTTCATCAGCGTGTACGCGAGGTTGTAACGCGTTTCCAGGTTATCCGGATTTACCTTCAGGGCGCGGCGGAAGTTGTCGTGCGCCTTTCCGTAGGCGCCTTCCTGGTTATAGAGGGCGCCGAGGTTCTGGTAGGACTGGAGGTGCTCCTGGTTGTAGCGGAGCGCCTTGATGAAGTGCTTCTTGGCGTCATCGTTGTTGCCGTTGGCCATGGCGATGAGGCCCTTGTTGGCCCAGAGGTCCGCGTACTGGGGGGAGAACTCCAGGCCCAGGTCGCAATAGACGTCGGCGCGGACCAGGTCACCGTTGTGCAGTTCCTGGGCGCACAGCTCGTTGTTGATGAGGGCGCGCTCATGGGGCGGCGGCGTGGTGAGGCAGCCGGCGAGCGGGAGCGTGAAGACCAGGGAAAGCGCGGAGGCAAGGCGGACAAGACGCATGGCCGGCCGAGTGTAGGAGAGCGCCCCCCTCCCGTGCAACGGCCGGGCAGGCCTGAATCCGGGCTGATTTCCGGGGGTTGCACCGGTTAGAGTGGACGCCCATGCGTACCTTGCTCTGCACTCTCACCTTCACCCTGGCCCTGCTTGGGGCCGCCCCGGCTCACGCCCAGTTCGCCAATCGCAGCCTTGGATTGTCGTTGGGTTACATGGACTTCAACCGCACCAACGGGTTGGACGACGCGTTCTTCGTGGGCATCGACGCCAGCCTCTACATCGAGGGCGGCTTCGAGGTGGTGTCCCTGTCGAAGATCGCCTTCCCGCGCGACTCGACGGACCCCGGCAACAAGCGCGTGGTGGGCCTGGCCCCGTCGCTGGGCCTGCGCTACCTGCTGCTGGAGGAGAGCATCCGCCCCTACGTCGGCTCCGACATCAGCTACCTGGTGGTCTTCAAGGAGAGCACGAGCAACTTCGTGGGCATCGGTCCCAACGTGGGCGTGGACTTCTTCACGTCGGACTCGGTGAGCCTGGGGGTTCGGGCGCAGTACAACTTCTACATCGCCCTCAACGAGAAGACGCAGACGTCGCTGACGCTGTCGGCGGGAATCTCCGCGTACTTCTAGCGACTCACCCCAGGGCCCGGGCGCGCGGTGGTTGAGCGCCGCGCGGGGCCTTGGAGGGCAGCAGGGCGGCGGCCACCAGCAGGGTCCACTTCTCGTCGGAGAGGTGGTCTGGCTTCTCCATGGCCAGCGCGTCCTGCAGCCGGGCGCCCAGCGCGGCGAACAAGCGCAGCCGGGCCTCCATCCGGAGCTCCTCGCGGCGAAGGGCGGCGGTGAGCACCAGCTCCCGCTCCTCCGTGGACAGCCGCTTCACACGCGAGACGAAGAGCGGGTCGGCCAGGAGGCCCTCCTCGCCGGAGGCGTTGATGGCGGAGGGCACCTTCAGCCGCCGCTCCCGCACGACGATGGTGCCGGCCAGCATGTCCCCCAGCCGCTGCTGCGAGCCGGAGACGAGCGCCGCCACTCCACCCACCAGGTAGAAGAAGGGGAGCCGGTCCACGGGCCGCGCCAGGTTGCGCAGGGCCGCGTGGTAGAAGCCGATGCGCACGCCGCTCTCCTGGATGACTCGCAGGGAGAGGGCGCGCTTGCCCACCGTCTGCCCGCTCCACGCCGTCTCCAGGGTGATGCCGTAGCCCCAGTCGACCAGGAAGTAGACGACGATGCCCAGCGCGCTGGCCAGGCCCGGGAAGGCGACCATGACGACGCCCAGCCCCATCATCACCGCCAGGCTGATGGTGAGGACGATGACCGAGTCGAGCAGCCACGCCAGGAAGCGCGAATACAGCCCCGCGAGGGTGAAGCGGAACTCCACGTACTCCGGTGTGAGCACCGTGTGGGTGCCGTCCAGCAGCGTGTCGGTGGCCATCGTCACCGGCGCACTGTAGCCGCGTCCCCTGGCCCGTGGGGGCGCCGGGATTGCTTCCGGGTATGTCCCGCTGACACCTGGGCACCCGACGCCAGCCCGAGCACCAGGCAGGGGGCTCCCATGGGGGGCGCGAGCAGACGGGCGACTGTGTTAATCATGGTTGTCGGGGTGGTGGGGTAGCCTCCCCGCCCCTCGCGAATCCGTGGCCCCCTCCGACACCTCATCTTGGAACCGCCGTCTGTGGCCGGCGGCTGCCTTCCAGTTCGCGCTCATCGCAGGGGTGACGCAGCTGAAGACGGCGGCCAACGCGCTGGTGTTGTCGCGCTTCGAGTCGCAGGCGTTGCCCTACCTGTACCTGCTGGGGGCGCTCATGACCGCCGCCCTGACGGTGCTGCCGCGCTTCAAGCCGAACTCGCCGCTGGACTCGCCGGGCGTGCTGACGGGGCTGGGCGGGGTGGTGGCGCTGTGCCTGGCCGCGGCGCTGTCCGCGGGGCAACGCACTCCGGCGCTGGCGCTGTATCTGTTCGCCGATACCTTCTCCACGTTCGTGTCCTTCCGGTTCTGGGCGCGCATGGCGTCGGCTTTCGATGCGCGCGAGGCCCGGCGGGCCTTCACGGCGCTCAATGGCTTCGCCATGGGCGGAGGCATCGTCGGCGGCCTGCTCGTGCAAGGGCTGGCCGTGCGGCTGGGCACTCCCGCCGTCGTGGTGAGTGGCGCGCTGGGCCTGCTGGCCGCGGGCGCCATCTTCCATCACCTGTATCGCGGCGTGCCTCCGCCTCCGCCGCGCGGCCGTCCGGCCCCTACGTCGTTCATGGCGTTCAGCTACCTGGCGGAGAGCCCCTACGCGCAGGTGCTCGCGGCGCTGGGCATCTCCTTCGCGGTGCTGTCCTCCTTCGTGGACTACCTCTTCCGCCTGCGCCTGGAGGGCACGCTGAGCGAGGACGCGCTGACGGCGCTCTTCGGCTCCCTGCAGTTGTGGATTGGCATGTTCTGCGTCGCCTTCCAGCTGCTCCTGACGCAGCCGCTGCTGCGGCGGCTGGGGCTCCTGCGCTACGTGGCGCTGGTGCCGCTGGTGCTCGCGCCGCTGGCCGGGGCCACGCTCGTCACGCCGAGCCTGGCGCCCGTGCACCTGCTGCGCCTGGTGGAGACTGCGGTGAGCTACTCCATCCTCCCGGTGGGCATCCAGTTGCTCTACGCGGCGGTTCCGGATGACCAACGCGAGGGCCTGCGTGTCGCGGTGGACGGGCTGTTGCGCAAGAGCGGCGTGGTGGTGGCGGGCCTGCTGCTCATCGGCGCGGGGCGCGCGGCGACGGGCGCCACGATGGCGTTGGCGGTGATGGGCATGTGCCTGGGGCTCGTGCTGCTGCTGGTGCGACTCAGGCCGGCGTATGTGGCGGCCCTGGGCGAGCAGGTGGGCGCGGCCGAGGACGAAGAAGTCGCCTTGGATGGTGAGGAGGAGCAGCGCCTGCTGGCGGAGGCTCTCTCCGCGCCCACGCCGGACCGCGTGCTGCGCGCGGTGGACCTGATGGAGCAGGCGGAGGTGTCGCTGCGTCAGCACCTGCCCGCGCTGCTGCGCCACCCGCATGAGCGGGTGCTGGAGCGGGGCGTGGCCCTGGCGCTGGAGCTGGATGCGCGGGAGCTGGCGCCCGTGCTGGAGCGACTGGTGGAGGAAGGGCCGCGTCGCCCGAGGGACCAGGCCGTGTGGGCCCTGGCGCGCCTGTCTCCGGAGCGGGCAGAGCGGCTGCTGCCGGCGCTGCTCAACCACCCTGACGTGGGGCTGCGGTGCGCGGCGATTGGCGCGCTGGTGAAGACGACGGGGAGCGCGGTGGCGCTGTCCTCGCTGCAGGAGCTGCTCGCGCGCGGCGAGGGTGCGCCCGTGGTGGAGCGGCGCGAGGTGGCGAAGCTCCTGGGCCGACTCCAGGACACGCGCTTCACGGACGCGCTGGCGCGCTACCTCGACGACGGGGACAGCACGGTGCGCCGCGTGACGCTGGCCGCGGTGGGGGAGGGTGGCTATGTGGACCTGGCCCCCCGGCTGCTGCCGTTCCTGACCTGGCGCGAGGAGCGCAAGACGGCCCGCGAAGCGCTGGTGGCGCTGGGCGATGTGGTGACGCCGCTGGTGGAGGAGCACCTCAACAACAAGAAGGCGCCCCTGGCGATGCGGCTGCAACTGCCTCGCGTGCTGCGCGGCATCGGCACTCCGGCGGCGCTGGACGCGCTGTTGTTCTCCAACGTGCGGGATGATGCGTCGCTGCACTTCCGCATCGGCGCCCAGTTGTCGCGGCTGCGGGATGAGCACCCCGAGCACCCGGTGGACGTGGACCGCGTGCGCGAGGCGCTGGTCCGGCGGCGCGATGTGTACCGCGCGCTGGTGGGCGCCTACCGCGACGTGCGCGCGGCGCTGGGTGATGGCTCCCTGCTCACTCGCGCGGTGGGGGACCGGCTGGACCAGGCGCTCGAGCTGTCGTTCTTCCTGCTGGGGCTCCTGGACTCGTCGCAGCGCATGCGCGGCATCCACTACAACCTGGTGGGACAGGATGCGCGGCGGCGCGCGCTCGCGCTGGAGCTGCTGGACAACCTGCTCTCGGAAGAAGACCGCGAGCTGGTGATGGAGCAGGTGGAGGCGCACCACCGCGAGCTGCCGCTCGGAGCCTCGGGGCGGCTGTGGCGCAGGTTGGCGGCGCTGGTGCAGAGCGAGGACGTGGTGCTGCGCGCTTGCGCTCGCCACATCGCGCGCGTGAATGGGCTGGACGTGCTCCCGCAGGAGGGTGAGTTGAGCGACCGGATTGTCCAACGGATGTTCGCCCTGGAGGGCGTGAGCGTCTTCTCGCAGAGCGACGTGGACGACATCGCGGCCATCGCCGCCGTGGCTCGCGAGGGCTCCTTCCTCGCGGGTGAGCGCATCTACGCGCAGGGTGACCCGGGTGACGCGCTCTACGTCATCGTCGACGGCGCCATCGACGCGTTCCACGACGGCGAGCATGTGCTGCGCTTCCAGGGCAAGCAGGCCTTCGGAGAGGTGAGCCTCCTGGATGGTGCGCCGCGCCCCACGGACATGGTGGCCGCGGTGGACACCCGCGTGCTCATCATCGACCGGCGCGACTTCCTGGACCTGCTGGCGGACCGGCCCGAGCTGCTCACCGGCTTCTTCCGCGCGGTGAGTCTCCAGCTCCAGGCGCTCATCGCGCTGCCCGACTCGCGCGAGACAGGGGAGCGACTGGAGATGACGGCGCCCCTGCCGCCCGTGGCTCCGCCGCTGCCCACGGGCCCCGCCCCCGACTCCCCTGAGCCGACCGAGAAGCGCACGCGCGGCAAGGACGCCTGAGCGTCACGCGGGGCGTTCAGGCGCGGATGGAGTCCTCGAGCTTGCCTGGGACGCGGGGGCTGTCCTCGGAGTCCATGCCCTTCTTCTTGCGTGCGCGTCTTTCAGTCTCCTCGCGGAGGATGTGCGCGGACGCCACGGGGATGAGGGGGCGCACGAAGAACTTCAACGGCGCGAACGAGCCCACGAAGCGCACCATCGACAGCCCCGCGTAGGCCCACGGATGGCGCTCCACCGCGGCCACCGGCACGAAGACCTCCGTGGATTGCCTGCTCCACATCGCGCCATAGCGTTGCAACACCGGCCACCGCAGGCCGGGCACGCGGGTGGTGAGCCAGGTCCACGCGCGCAGGAACCAGGGAGGCTGCTGGCCCTTCATCGGCTCCCAGGCCTGGGCGCTCTTGGCGGCGGTGAACACCATCAGCCACCACCCGCCCCACAACGAGGTGATGGTGGCCATCACGGGACTGCTGAGCCCCAGGCAGAAGAGGGGCGAGACCAGGAAGACCGCCGCCGGGACGCCCACCGCGAAGAGAATCATCGCCCGGATGCGGCGGTGCACCTTCTTGCGCATCCACTGGACGTTGAGGCGGACGTACGGCGTCATGGCCTCGTCTTCAGGCACCACGCGTGTCAGGAGGCTCGCCTCCCGGGAGATGACGTCGTGGTAGTCGCGCGACAACGCGATGATGACCCACTGGGCAATCTGCATCAGCGCGAACAGCTTCACCCAGAAGGGGATGCCGAGCAGGGAGAAGCCCTTGAACGTCGGGCCCGTGAGGCGCTCGTCTTCAGAAGGGGGCTTGTGCGCCGGCTCCTGGGGCTCGGCCCCAGGCGGGTCCTGCTCCTCGGGAGTGCCTCTGTACTTCTTTGGCTTCACGATGGACTCGTCCGAGGACGCACTGGAGACCGCTTCGACCACCAGGGCCATGACCGCGTCGGAGAGCGAGGTGCCCGCGTCCGGGTTGTTCGCGGCGGCTTCGATGTCGCGAACCCGTTGCTCCAGGTTCAGCGCGATGCGGCCCTCCAGGTCCTCCTCGGCCGACGCGGCCTCGGACGGTTCCCGTGGGCTCTCCTCTTCGGTGGGGTTGCCTTCCAGGGAAGGAGCCGCGACCGTGTTCTTTCCTTGAGCGGCCAGCTCCGAGGGCTTCGCCTCGTCTGCCGCGTCCCCATCCGGAGGCCGGGCTTCGTCCGTGACCACCTTCGCGGCCCGCGCCTGGGCGTCCTCGTCGGAGCCCGGCGCCAGGGCCACGGAGCCCGCACCGGTGTCGTCCGCATGCTCAGTGGCCTCGGCCGCCGTGACCGCTTCGGGCCTGGCGCTCGCGTCGCCCCGCTCCGCCGCGCGAGACGTCTCCGCCTGGGCCTCCCGCCGGCGCTGCTTGCGAAGCTCACGGGCCGCCTCCCGCTCCGCCTTCCTCGTGTTCTGCGCCGCCACCGCCGTCGCGACCTTCTTGAGCGTCGTCGACACCTCGGCGGCGACGGCTTCGTCCCGGCGCTCCTCCACCGCGCTGGCTGCCTTCTCCGCCGAGCCCATGCACGTCAGGCACAGCGCCAGGGCGACCACGGTCTGCATCAGCCCCACGCGCAGGTACTGGCCGCGCGCCACCGGGTCTCTCAGCAGGGCCCGGGCAATATGAAACGGAAGGCTCAGTCCATGGATGAACTGTCTCACCCGGCCCTGAGGAACCGCTGACGAACCCCGCTCCTCGAAGTGCGCGGCGCCTTTTTGCAGCTCTTCCCAGAAATACTGGGCCGACGCGCGACCAGTCTGGTTCTTTCCGCTCACGGCGTCCTGCTGCTGCTTCCCTCGGGGTGAGGGTGGGCCGCTGGGGTCCTGTTCATCCGACACGCCAGTCACCGTATCACGTCCCGAGTTGTGCTAAACGGCGCGCTGTGAGCTCGAACCCCTGCTACCGTCCCTCCCGCCAGTCGCGCCTTTCCGGCGTGCTGGTTCTCGCGCTCGGCGCCCTGGCCGGCTGCGAGAAGAGCAGTCCTCCCCCTCCTGCCCCCGTCGCCGAGCAGCCCGATGCCGCGCCGGCGAAGCCCGTGGTGCCCAGCGAGGTGACGTTGCTCGTCACCGGTGGCACCTTCGGCCAGCTTCAGCCGGTCGATGGCAAGGGTGGCGCCGCCGAGTTGCTCGGTCACTGGGTGAACGACGAGAAGCACTGTCCCGGCCCCGTCAAGGATGGCCAGGCCACCTGCGCCGACTCCGGCACCCTGGCGCTCGCCACGGGCGACCACTGGAACGGGCCGGCCCTGTCGTCCTTCTTCCTGGGCGCTCCCACCGCCGAGGTCATGGGCCGCATGGGCTATGCCGCCTCCGCCATGGGCAACCATGAGCTGGCGTTCGGCAAGGAGGCCTTCCTCAAGAACCGCGCCTCCGGCGGCTTCCCGTTCCTCGCCGCCAACCTTCGCGTGAAGGACCCGGCGCTCGCGGGTGACATGTCCCTGCCCGCGTTCCAGGTGTTCGACCGCCGGGGCCTGAAGATCGGCGTCGTGGGTCTCGCCTCGGAGAAGACGGTGCGCACGGCGATGGCCGGCCGCGCCGAGGGCCTGGAAGTCACCGGCTACGAGGAGGCGCTCAACAGCGCCATCCCCGAGGCCCGCAAGGCCGGCGCCGACACCATCGTCGTCGTGGCGGACACGTGCGTCACGGAGCTGCAGCCCGTCGTCGCCAAGCACCCCGAGTGGAAGCTGGCCCTCGTCGCGGGTGGCCGTTGCCCGGAGCAGGTCTACTCGAAGGAGAACGGCGTCATCTTCGCGTCGCTGGACCGCGGCTTCGCCAAGTACCTGCGCGCCCAGATTCAGTTCGACCCGGCGAAGCCCGCTGGCGAGAAGGTCACCAACATCGAGGGCAAGCTCGTGGACGTGGCCGGTGGCACGCCGGACGCCGAGACGGCGCAGCTCGTCGCCAAGTGGAAGGCGCAGCTCGACGAGGTGCTGGGCCAGAAGATCGGCTTCACCAAGACGGGCATCACCCAGGCCTCCCCGCAGATGGCGAAGTGGATTGGCGGCGCGGTGCGCGAGTCGCTCGGCACGGACGCGGCCATCCTCAACAAGGGCGGCATCCGCGGCGACCTGCCGGCCGGCCCCGTGACGCGCGGCAGCATCTACTCGGTGATGCCGTTCGAGAACTCGCTGCTCGTCGTGAAGCTCAAGGGCGAGGACTTGGCCAAGCAGCTCTCCAACCCCAACGCGCTCGTCTCCGGCTTCACCGCCGCGGGGAAGAACAAGTTCAAGGACGCGAAGGGCAAGGCGTTGGACCCGGCGAAGGAGTACTCCGTCGCCACGGTGGAGTACCTGTACTTCGGCGGTGACGGCTTCGAGTTCGAGAAGCTGGCCCCCGAGCCCACCGAGACGGGCATGGCCTGGCAGACGCCGGTGGTGGACTGGACGAAGCAGCTCGACTCCAACGAGAAGAAGCCGCTGGAGAAGCAGCTGAAGTAACCCACGGCGGTCCGCGTGGTCTCCGAGGCGCCGGTCGGGCCCCCTTCCAGGGCTCACCGGCGCTTCGTCGTTCCGGCGCTACTCGCCGCCCGCGGGCGACGACGAAGAAGCGGCGGGGGAGGTGCCGCACACCGCCTCGTAGCGGGCCAGGGTGTCGTGCACCGTCTGGCGGAGTCGCTCCGGGGTACCCTCGTAGAGCACCTCCACCGCGAGCTGCTGCGTGGCGAGCGCCTCCTGGCAGCGGCCCAGCTGGAAGAGGATGGTGGAGTAGGTGTCGAGCACGCTGGCGTTGCCGGGCGCCAGGGCCACGGCGCGCTGTGCCGCCGCCAGGCCCTTCTCCGGCTGCGCGGTGCGCGCGTAGTAGCGGGCCAGGCCGTTCTGCGTGCCCACGCTGTCGGGCACCAGCTCCGCGGCGCGCAGGCGGGCCGCTTCCTGCTCCTCGGTGGCGTAGCCGGCGGCGTCCAGCGCCTGGGCGAGCGCGTCCCACGCGAGGCCACTCTCCGGCCTGCGGCTCACCAGCTCCCGCGCGAAGCCGAGCTGCTGGTCCGGGTCCCCCATGGAGCGGATGCGCAGCAGCGCCACGGTGAGGTTGCCCGGGTCCTCCTTCAGCGCCTGCGCCATCTCCCACTCCGCCTTCTCCAGCCGCACCTCGGCGGGCGCGGCGCCGGGCGTCATCAGGATGAGGCGCGCGCGCACGGCGTGCACCTCCGCGGGCTCCAGCGGGCGGGCGCGGATGTCGCTCGTGACGGGCACCAGGGGCGCGGTGATGCGCGGGTAGTGCACGTGTCGTCCGCCGTGGGCATAGGCGTGGACCTGCCCCGCGATGTCCCTCACGCCCCGGAAGGACGCCTCCCACGCGCTCCTCGGCTCCTCGCCGCGCATGAGGCGCTTCTGGAAGCGCTCGAAGCGCTCGGAGTGCTGGCTGATGAAGAAGTGCACCCAGAGCCACGCGGAGGCGTAGTACTGCCGCGACTCCGCGCTGCTCATCAGCCCGCGCCGGTCCCACTCCCACAGCTCGTCGAGCGTGCGCCAGCCGCTGCGCTTGACGTGGGCCAGGAACGGGTCATGGAGCGTGCCGAGGATGACCTCCCGCCGCTCCGGCCGCAGGGTGATGGTCTCCAGATACGTGGCCAGCCCCTCGGACAGCCAGCGCGGCTGTCGCACCAGCGCGAACTGCGAGAGGTAGTGCGTCAGCTCGTGCGCCTGCGTGGAGATGTCCGCAGCGTCCTCGCTGAGCGCGTAGCTGTTTCCCGCCATGACGAGCAGGGGGCCCTCGGACGTGGTGGCGGAGAAGCCCTCGATGCCGACGTTGGTGAACTCCGACAGCTCCCGGCGGTTGCGCAGGACGATGACCTCCACCGTGCCCGGCGGGTCGAAGCTTCCACCCCACGCCTGGAGCAAGCCCTGTCGCAGCATCTCCAGCTCTCGCGCCGCGTCCTCGGCCGTCTCGGTGTCCAGGTCCGTGCGGATGCTGAAGTGGGGGCTGCGCACTTCCACCCAGGGGCCGCCGCCCTCCAGGGGACACATCGCTCGCATGGAGCTGCATCCCGATAAACAGGCCAAGACCCACCCGAGGAACGCCAGCCGACACGTCATGCCCCTGTTTTCCCACAACCGGCGCCCGTAGGGCAGGGTGGGCGTACGGCCCTCCTGGGCTAGACTGGCGTCATGGAGATGGCGGAGTTCATCGAGTCGCGCCGGCCTCGCTGGGAGAAGCTCGAGAAGCTTTTGGACCAGTCCGAGGCGGGCGGCCTGCGCGGGCTGAGCCTCGATGACGCGCGAACGCTCGGAAAGCTCTACCGCGCTGTGTCGAGCGATTTGCTTTGGGTGCGGGCTCGCAGCGGCTCAGCCGACGTCAGCGCGTACCTGAATGACCTGGTGGGCCGGGCCTATGCGCTCACCTATCCGGGGCGCCGCCCCAGGCTGGCGGATGTCTGGGGCTTCGTGGCGCGAGGCTTTCCCGCGCTCCTGCGCCGCGAGTGGCGCATGTACGTGGCGGCGGTGCTGCTCTTCCTGGCCGGCGCGGGCTTCGGCTACCTGGGGATGATGGTGGACCCGGACGCGGCGCACTACCTGGTGCCCGCCGAGCATCTTGAGCTGGATCCGGTGCAGCGCGCGGCCAACGAGGCGGCCGGTGACGGAATGTCGGCGGGCCAGCAAGCGCACTTCACCTCGTTCCTCTTCACCCACAACATCCAGGTGGCCTTCCTGTGCTTCGCGCTGGGCGTGACGCTGGGGCTGGGCACCGCGGTGATGCTCTTCGTCAACGGCCTGTTCCTGGGCGCGCTCGCGCACGTGTACGCGGCGAAGGGCATGGCCGGCTGGTTCTGGGCTTGGATTCTCCCGCACGGAATCCCGGAGATTACGGCCATCTGCATCGCGGGCGCGGCGGGCCTCGTCATCGCGCGTGGCCTGGTGGCGCCCAAGGGACTGCCGCGAGGGCAGGCGCTGCGCGTGGAGGCCGTGACGGCGGTGAAGCTCCTCTTCGGGACGCTGGTGCTCTTCGTGCTCGCGGGCTTCATCGAGGGCACCGTGTCCCAGATTCATCCCCCCAAGCTGTCGGTGGCCTTCAAAGTCACGTTCGCCCTCGTGGTGGGTAGCGGCGTCTATTCGTACCTGATGTCGGATTGGCTGCGCGGCGCGCGCTCGGAGGACGAGCGGCTGGAGGCTCCTCGGCCGTCCTGACGGGCCCCTCCGGCCCAGGGGGCGTGCTACACGGGAGGCGTGTCCGAGCCGCTGCTCCTGCCCCTGCTGCCGCGTGAACCCGAGGTCCTCATCGAGTGCCCGCGCTTCTCGTTCGTGAAGCGACGCGCGGACGGCGCGGTGGACTTCGTGGCGCCGCTGCCGTGTCCGTACAACTACGGCAGCATCCCCGGGCTGATGTCGGACGATGGAGACCCGCTCGACGCGGTGGTGCTGGGGGCTCGGCTGCCTCGGGGCCAGCGCGTGCGCGTGCCCGTGGTGGGCGTGCTGGGCTTCATCGATTCAGGGCGGGGCGACCCGAAGGTGATTTGCAGCCTGGGCGAGCTGAGCGACGCGGAGCGCCTGGGCCTGGAGTCGTTCTTCCGTGTCTACGCCTTCTTCAAGCGCGGCCTGCACCTGGTGCGCGGCAACGTGACGGACACGCGCTTCACGGGCTGGCTGCCGGTGACGTCAGCGTCTTTCGCATCCTGAGCACGCGGTAGCGCAGCTCACCGTATTGCAGCGGGCCCACCCACTCCTCCTCCTCGAAGCCCCTGCGGCGCCAGAAGCGCAGCGCTGAGGTGTTCGGCTCGGAGACGCCGACGCGCAGCACGTGCATGCCCTCGGAGCGCAGCCAGTCCTCGTAGCCATGGAGCACCGCAGCGCCGAGCCCGAGTCCGCGCACGTGGGGCGCGAGCAACATCAGTCCCAGGTAGGCCTCGCCCGGCTCTCGGAAGCCTTGGAGGCCTTCGAGGACTCCCACCCACTGGCCCGAGGCGTCGCGCACCGCGATGAGGTGACCCGCCTTGGGAGGCAGGCCGGGCGGACGTTCGAGAGGAAGCTGCCGTCCCTCGTCCGGACGCGCGGGGCGGCCGTAGCACAACTGGAAGAAGTCCTCGCAGCGCTCCAGGAGCGGCTGGAACCGCTCGGCTTCGGAGTCCTTGATTCGCTCCGCGGAGAAGGAGACCTGGGCCTGGAAGAGGGGGCTCATGGTGCCGGCTGCTACAGCACGCCCCGAGCCTTGATGTCGAGGTAGCGGTTGACGGCCGCGAGGCTCAAGTCATCCGGTTGAACATCCAGCATCTGCACTCCGCCCTGACTCACCCGCGCCTTGAGCACCTCGCGGTCCGCGAGCAGCTCCGAGGCGACGGCGTGCTGGAACGACTCCTCGGGCCCGGGCGGCGGCGTGCGCAGGAGCTTCTGCAGCGCGGTGTCCTTCACCGACAAGCAGAGCGGCACATGACGTCGCGCGAGCCGGTGCAGCGGGGCCACCATGGTGGAGGCCTGCTCCTCGTCGAGGAAGTCCGTGAAGACACACAGCAGGCTGCGCCGGGTGAGGCGGACGTTCAGCTCCTTGAAGAGGGCCAGGTAGTCCACGTACGTGAGGCTGGGCGTCGTGGAGTAGAGCGCGTCGACCATCTTCCGGTACTGGCCACGTCCCGCCGCCGGAGGCAGGTACGTCTTCACGCCGTCCGCGAAGACAGCCAGGCCCACGCGGTCTCCGTTGCGCACGGCGACGAAGGCCAGGAAGAGCGCGGCGTTCACCGCGTGGTCCAGCTTGGTGAGGCCGTCCACCTGCGCGGCCATGGAGCGGCCGGCGTCCACGCAGATGAGGATGGACTGCGAGCGCTCCGACTCCAGCACGCGCGTCACCGGTTTGCCTCGCCGGGCCGTGGCCTTCCAGTCGACATCGCGCGCGCTGTCGCCCTGGGCATAGTCGCGCAGGCGAGCGAACTCGCTGCCCCGTCCGTCGCGGCGAAGCTGTCTCAGGCCCAGGTTCACCAGGTCCAACGCGGCGCCGGAGAGGAGCAGCCGGTTGGCCCCGCGCAGGTCCGGGTACACGGAGATGGACTGCGCGGCGGGGAACACGCGCTCGTGGGAGACGAGGCCCAGCGGGCCCTGGACTCGCGCGTACACGTCCCCGAAGTCGAAGCGCCCGCGCTTGGCCGGCGTCACCCGGTACACCCAGCGCGTCTCGCTGTCCGCCTGAAGCTCCAGCGGGGCCTCCTCGGGCGTGGCGGTGAAGGACTCCGGCACGCCGTCCTTGAGGCGCACGTGCACCCTCCGGCCGCCCCGGTGCACCACACGCAGTTCGACTTTGTTGGGCACGCCGACGTTGAGCCGCTGGGGCAGCACGCGCCGCACCTCCAGCTTCGCCGAGCGGGCGCTGAAGAAGTCCAGCAGGGCCAGCGCCAGGGCCAGCGCATCCAGGGCGAGCACGGCTCCGCCCAGGCCGGGAAAGAACCCCGCGGCCATCATGGGCAGGGCCAGCAGCGCGAGCAGCCCCCAGAGGCGCCCGGTGGGAATCACCGGGGGACCTCCACGGCCTGCACCACCTCGCGCAGCACGTCCGACGGCGTGGCGCCATCCAGCTCCGCGTCCGGCGACAGCAGCAGGCGGTGCTTCAACACGGGGCCGGCGAGGAAGCGCACGTCATCCGGCGTGACGAAGTTGCGTCCGCGCAGCGCCGCCAGGGCCTTGGCCGCCAGCAGCAGATGCACGCCCGCGCGAGGGCCCGCGCCCAGTCGGATGCGGCCCGAGGCGCGCGTCGCGGACACCAACTTGCGGATGTAGCTGAGCACCGGCGGCTCCACGTTGACTTCGCTGAGCGCGGCGCGCGCGGCCAGCAGGCCGTCCTTCGTCACCGCCGGGCCCACTCCGGCGCGCGCCAGGTCACCCGAGTCGAAGCCCCGGTGCACCGACGCCAGAATCGCGTCCTCCTCCTCCGGCGCGGGGTAGCCGACGTCAATCTTCAGGAGGAAGCGGTCCAGCTGCGCCTCGGGCAGCGGGTACGTGCCCTCCGACTCCACGGGGTTCTGCGTGGCGAACACCGTGAACAGGGGCGACAGCGCCAGGTTGCGGCCCTCCAGCGACACGCCGCGCTCCTGCATGGCCTCCAGCAGCGCGGACTGCGTCTTCGCCGGGGCGCGGTTGATTTCGTCCGTCAGCAGCAGGTCCGTGAAGATGGGGCCGCGCACCAGCACGAAGCCCTGCGTCTTCAAGTCGAACACGCTGGTGCCCAGGATATCCGCCGGCATCAGGTCCGGGGTGAATTGGATGCGCTTGAAGTCGGAGCTGATGCTGCGCGCCAGCGCCTTGGCCATCAGCGTCTTGGCCACGCCGGGCACGCCCTCCAGCAGCACGTGGCCGCCGGCGATGAGGCCGCAGAGCATCAGCTCCAGCACCTCGTCCTGACCCACGACGGCCTTGCGCACCTCGCGCAGCACGCCCTCGCGGATGGCGTGGGCGGCCTGCACGGCGGAGCCAGCGGGCACGAGAGTGGAGGCGGAGTCATTCGCGTTCATGGGGTTCCGGGAGTGCTGCGCCGGGCGGTGCCGGCGGAATGAAGTCGTTGGCGCAGCCCCGCCGCACGAGCCGCGAGCTGCTGGAGGTCGGAGTCGTTCGCCGCTGTCTCGGCGCGTGAGGCCACGTCATTCATGCCGCGCGCCAGGTCCTCGCGCCCGCGCTCCTTCAGCGCGTCGGCGACGGCGGCGGGTGCCGCGTGCGCGGGCAGCCCCGCGTGCAGGGCCAGCTCCTGGACGAGTCCGCGCGAGACGAGCTTCGCGGCGAAGGCGTGGTGCCGCCCCTCGCGGTACAGCCGCGCCATGGCGAACAAGGCATCCGTGGCGCCCACGCGCGCGGACTCGGGAGGAGGGCGGGGCGGCCCAAAGCGCTTGAGCGCCACGGACCACAGCGCCACGCCCACGAGCAACTGGAGCACCGCGAACTGCAGCCCGTAGCGCCGCGCGAAGTCCACCACCGAGCGCTCGTTGGTGAAGCCGTGGTGGAACTCGTCGAACTCGTAGGGGCCGGGACCCAGCGCGCGCAGCGTGGAGAGCCAGAACTGCGCGTTGTCCGCGCGCGCCAGCGCCCCATTCATCGCCAGCTCCGGTGCGCCCACCACCAGCACCCGGCCCTGGCCGTGAGGCACCACCGCCGCCACCATGCGCCCCAGCCGCTCGTCCTCGAGCACCGGCACCGCGGTGTCCGGCAGCTCCAGGTAGGCCTGCACCTTCACCTCCACCCGCTCCACGCCCAGCGTGTACGGGGAAGGGAAGGGCGGCACCAGCGTGCGCATGGGCAGGGTCGTGTCCGCCTTGGTGAGCTTCACGCCCAGGGCGTCGAGCAGCGAGTTCTCCCGCGAGCCCCAGGGCACGTAGACCACCGTGCCACCCGCCACCACGCGCTCCAGCAGCTCCGTCACCTCGCGCTCGTCCAGGTGGCTGGCGCGAAAGGCATTGAAGCCGACGCGTGGCACGTGCTCGTCGGCCAGGCCCGCATCGGGCTCGGCGGCGAGCTGCGTCTGCTCCAGGTCATCCTCGCGCGAGTCCTCCACCTCCACCGCCAGCAGCACCGGCGTCGAGGTGTCCGCGCTGGTGATGCGCAGGTCCGCCATGCGGCGAGTCACCGGCAGGCCGCTCTCCTCGGCCAGCAGGAACAGGGCGCGCGCGCCGTCTTCTTGCGCGCGGTAGGTGGACAGGGTGTCGGCGAACTCGCCGCGCTTCGCGCCGCTCACGAGCAGAGAACCCAACACCACGGTGAGCACCAGTCCGCCCACCACCAGCAAAGGGAAGCGGTCACGCACCGGCGGCCTCCGGAGTGGCGGGCGACAGCATGGGCGCGGTGAGTGTGCGGAACTCCTGGTAGCCCGAGCGGTCCACCGGCGTGTTGCCGTACCAGGCGAAGTCGAAGCGCAGCGTCAGCTCACGGAAGCGGGGCTTCCACTCCGAGCGGCCCTTGAACTGGCGCAGGTAGTCCCAGTTGGACAGCGTCACGTCGTAGAGGATGGCGCCGTCGCGATGGAGCCGGGACAGCAGCGCCAGGTACAGGCTGCGCACCGCCTCACGGTACTCCCCGCGCGCCGCCAGCTCGTCCGCGAGCTGCGCCCAGCCCTCCGGCGGACGTGACAGCGCGTGCGCCGGGTCCCCGGCGAGCGTGGCGGCATCCAGGGTGGACACCTCCAGTCCCTCGGCGCGCTCTCTCGGCCGGGACTTGCGCAGCGCGCGCACCAGCACGATGACCAGCACCCCCACCGTCAGCCCCACCAGCACCACCACCAGGGCATTGGCCACCGCGCCGCCGCTGACGACGGGGGGCGCGGTGGTGATGGGCTCCGGCGCCTCGTCGCGCTTGAAGAACTCCTTGAGCCACTCCGACAGCCTGTCGATGAAGCGCCGCCACCAGCCCGGGGGCGCTGGGGGCGGAGTGGCCTCGGGGGTCTCCGCCGCCTCCTTGGGGGGCGCCACCGCGAACTCCGGACGCGCCAGGATGTCGCGGGCCCGCGACGAGGCGACGCGCGCGTCCACCTGCTTCTGCGCCTCCACCGTCGACGTCGCCTGCGTCAGCCCGCGCTCCAGCGTGGCCAGGGCCGAGTCGCAGTCCTCGTCGTCGTACGCCTGGCGCTCCACCGCGCGCACCAGTCGGTCCAGCTTGCCTCGCTCAGCGGTGCTCAGGGAGCCCAGGCGCTCGAAGCGCGGGTCCTCGGACGGCTCACCGCCCTCGCAGACCTCCGACACCTGACCCAGTCGTCGCGCCGCTTCACGCCCGGAGGTGACGGGGGGCCTTGGCTCATCGTCCTGCGCCCGGGCGGGGCTCGCGACGAGCAGTCCCAGCCCCAACACCACCATGAGCATGGCCGCGCTGCGCGGGCCCAGCGGCTTGCCGGAGTCGCGCGTCGGCAGTTGCTGCACGGACGCCATCAGGTCGAGTCCCTCCTGCCGCACCCGTCCGTCCACCAGCAGCAGCGTGGCGGCGGCGGCGCGCACCGGCTCGAAGAGGGCGAACGTCGCGGCCACGAGGAAGAGGAGCCACGGCACGTTGTCCAGCGAGGCGAAGCGCTCCGCGAAGGTCAGGTCGACGCCCAGGAGCTTGCGCGCCATCGTCAGCAGGAAGTTGAACGCGATGTGCAGGTTGAAGAACACCAGCACCTGCACGCTCATGAGCAGGCGGACCATCGACGCGGTGCCGCGCGCCGGGCCCAGGAGCCGCGAGCAATACCCATACAGCCGCAGCACGCTCCCCTGGCCCTGCATCACCGCCGCGTAGCCCACGCCCTGCGCGGAGAGCAGCAGGAAGCCGATGCCCAGCGTCAACGTCAGGACCAGCCAGTTGAAGCAGAAGAGGTAGCCCACCGCGACGAGGAGCGAGGGCAGGCGGCCCAGCGCGGCCTTCAGCGAGTCCCACGTGGAGGGCTCGCCCTGGCCCTCCAGGAGCCGCGCCTGGACGTGATGACACGCGGCGCCCTGGCACACGCCCCGGACGAACCAGGCCAGGGTGAGCGCCAGCGTCGGCAGCGCCAGCGAGCGCCCCATGCGCACCGCCTCGGCCAGGTACAGCATGGCGGCGATGACGGCCGCGCCGCCGGGCAGCGTGAGGGCCCAGACGCCCGTGCTCCGGGCGCACAGGCGCAGCGCCGCGTCCATCAGCGCGACGGCGTTGCGGGGGCGCAGCTCGAGCGCGGAGACGGCCATGGGCTAGCTCGCCGCCAGCGAGGCGAGCATGTAGAAGCCGCCCCAGACGAGGAACAGGCCCACCACCGCCAGCAGCCCGTTGCCCACCGTCCACTCGCGTCGCTCACCCGGGCCCTCCAGCGCCTTGAGGCGCTGGCCCAGACAGCTCGCGCAGCGGTTGATGCCCTCGAACTGCGTGGTGCATTCCCGGCAGATGACCCGCCGGCACTCCACGCAGATGCCGAGACCGGCGCGCTCCGGGTGGTAGTGGCAGCGGCCCGAGCCCTGAATCATGCCGCCACCTTACGCAAACCCGGGCCCGCCGCACCACCCCCGCGCACCGACTCAGCCCTCGACTCAGAGCTCGTCGAGGAACTCGTCGTTGTAGGTGTACCGAGACAGCCGCTTGACGAGCGCTTCCATGGCCTCCACGGGCTTCACCGCGTGGAGCATCTGCCGCAGCTTCTTCACCTTCTCGTACTCGCGCTGGGTGAAGAGCTTCTCCTCCTTGCGCGTGCCGGACTGGGCGATGTTCACCGCGGGGAAGACGCGCTTCTCCGCGAGCAGGCGGTCAAGCGTGACCTCCGAGTTACCGGTGCCCTTGAACTCCTCGAAGATGACCTCGTCCATGCGGCTGCCGGTGTCGATGAGCGCCGTGCCGATGATGGTCAGCGAGCCCGCCTCTTCCGTGGCGCGCGCGGCGCCGAAGATGCGCTTGGGGCGCTCCAGCGCGCGGCTGTCCACGCCGCCGGACATGGTGCGGCCGGAGTTGTCGATCTCCTTGTTGTAGGCGCGCGCCAGACGGGTAATCGAGTCCAGGAGGATGACCACGTCCTTCCCGTTCTCCACCAGCCGGCGGGCGCGCTCCAGCGCCAGCTCCGCCACCTTGAGGTGGTCCGCGGTGGGCCGGTCCGAGCTGGAGGCGACGACCTCCGCCTTGATGCTGCGACGCATGTCCGTCACTTCCTCGGGCCGCTCGTCGATGAGCAGCACCATGACGTGCGCCTCCGGGTGATTGGAGATGACGGCCTGGGCGATGCGCTGGAGCATGATCGTCTTGCCCGTCTTCGGCGGGGCGACGATGAGCGCGCGCTGGCCCTTGCCGATGGGCGACACGAGGTCCAACACCCGCGTCACCATCTCCTTGTGGCCGCCCTCCAGCTTGAGCCGCTCGGTGGGGTCCACCGACGTCAGGTCCGCGAAGTGCGGCAGCCGGGGGGCGCCTTCCAGCGGGCGGCCGTCCACCGTGTCGACCTTCTGGATGATGCCCTTCTGGCCGCGCATCTGCGCGAAGGCCGTCAGGTACTGGCCCTGCCGCAGCCGCAGCTTCTGCACCAGGTTCTTGGGCATCTCCGGGTCGTCCGGAGCCGCCAGGAGATTTCGCTTCACCTGCCGCAGGAACGCGTTGGGGCCCTTGGACTCCGTGTCCAGCACGCCCTCCACGGGTGACAGGTTCGACTGCTGCGCGGCCTGGCCCTGCTGTCCGCCATGGTGCTGCTGGCGCTGGTGCTGCTGGCCGCCACCGTGGCCTCCCTGCTGGTGCCCCTGCTGGGGCTGCTGAGGAGCCGGCTGCTGTTGCTGCTGGGCCTGGCGCTGCTTGTGCTGCTCCAGCTCCTGCGGCGTCAGGAAGACCTGGACCTGCTGCCCGTCCGGGCCCGGCTGCATCCGGTACGCCTGACCGTCCGGCGTGAAGAGGACCTGCGCGCCACGACGACGACGGCGCCGACGACGGCGGCGTCCACCGGCCTGACCGGGCTGTCCGCCGGGACCACTGGCCGAGGCGCCACCGCCATCCCCATCGTCGCCACCCTCGTCATCGCCGTCGTCGCCGCCATCATCGTCCGCTTCGGGAGGAGGGACAGGACGGGCAACCGCGGGCGGCGGCGGGGTATCACGTGGGTCGCGGTTATCGGAGTTTTCGCTCATGAGGTTTCCAGACCGTGTGCGCCCCACACGGGCCATCCCGAGGGGAGGGCGGGGGGACGCAGGGTGACTCAGGCTGTGGGACAGGGAGCCGGGCGCGGGGCCCTGAGACACGGAAGGCCGAACCGCCGGTCCCTGGAACACCCTGGCGGCCCGAAGGCCGACCAGCGTGCATGAGGAACACTAACAGAGGACGCCCGGCGCGCTCCCGTTTTTTCTCGGGGGTGTTGGCGGGCGGACCTCCCTCCCGCCAGGGCGTCGTCAGCGAACGGTGAGGGTGAAGGGCATCATCGCCTTCATCCCCGGGCGCAGGAGCTCCAGGTTCACCCCGGCCTCGCGCGCGAGCTGGCTCAGCGCGGCCGGGAAGGGCTCCGAGGGCACCGGGAGCAGGGCGAGCGCCGCTCGCACGCCCGGCTCCCCGCCCAGGCCGGAGAAGAAGCCGCGCGCCTCGCCCATCAGCACCAGGTCCAGCTCCTCGGACGCGGGGACGCCCGCGTGTTTGCGAGCCGACTCCACCGCGTCATGCAGGCCGCCCAGCCGGTCCACCAGACCCCGGGCGAGCGCGTCGGTGCCGCTCCACACCCGGCCTCGGGCGATGGCATCGATGTCCGCCTTGTCCTTCTTGCGCGCCTTGGCCACCTCGGTGATGAACATGTCGTAGGACGCGTCCACCCACTGCTGCACCGCGGTCTGCTGCTCCGGCGTCCACGGCTCCCAGGTGCCGAAGACGTCCGCCATGGGCGAGCGGCTCAGCGTCTCCTGGCTGATGCCCAGCTTGTCGCCCAAGAGGCCTTGCAGCGCGGGCTTGATGTAGAAGACGCCGATGCTGCCGGTAATCGTCGTGGGCAGCGCCAGCATCTCCGTGGCGCCCATGGCCGCGTAGTAGCCGCCGGACGCCGCCGCGTCGCCCATGGAGGCGATGACGGGCTTCTCCTTCGCCGCGTCCAGCACCGCCTGATACATGAGGTACGAGGCCAGCACCTCGCCGCCGCCCGAGTCCACGCGCAGGACGATGGCGACGACGGACGGGTCCGACTTCGCCGACTCCAGCGCGCGTATCACCGTCTCCGCGCCGGCGATGCGGCTGAAGCCCAGCGGGTCCTCGCGGCTCGTGCCCCCGGCGATGGTTCCCAGCACCGGCACCACGGCGATGCGGCGGCGCTGGCCCCAGCGGCCCTCGCGCTCGTCACGGGGCGCGTACGCCGCGCTGAAGCGGCCCCGGGGCACCAGCTCCCGCACCTTCCCGTCCAGCTCCGCGGGGTGGATGATGCCGTCCAGGAAGCCCAGCTCCAGCGCCCGCTTCGGCGTGGGCAGGCCCGCGGCCCACAGCTCGCGCAGCTTCTCCACCGGCACCTTGCGCGACTCCGTCACCGCGCGCTCGTACCAGCTCACCTCGTTGTCCAGGTACGCGCCCACCGCCTCGCGCGAGGCGTCGCTCGGCTCGCTGAGCGTGAGCTGCTCGGGCGCCGTCTTGTACTTGCCCACGCGCGCCACGTCCCACTTCACCCCGAGCTTGTCCATCGTCCCGCCGAACGTCTGCAGGTGCGCCGCCAGGCCGTTGATGTGCAGGAACGACTCCGGCACCGCGTAGATGCGCTCGGCCCCCGTCGCCACGAAGTAGCCCAGGTCATCCACCGACAAGAGCACTGCCATCACCCGCTTGCCGGAGGCGCGCAGCCGCAGCACCGCCTGCCGCAGCTCCTCCGCCTTGCCCCAGTCCACTCCGGGCAGGCCCTCCATCTTCAGCACCACGCCCGACAGCCGCTCGTCCTTCGCGGCCAGGTCCAGCCAGCGTGACAGCCGCAGGAACGGGTCCGCCTCGCTCACGCCGAGGAGTGACAGCAGCGGACTACCGCCTCCGGACAGCACGTCGTTCAAGTCCAGCATCGTCACCACGCCCCCGGGCGGGCGCAGCGAGCGGTAGTTCTCCGAGGACAGGCGCACTCCAATCACATGGTCCGTGCCGTCCTCGCCGCCGCCCGCCGCGTACGTGACGCCGACGTGGCCGGTGTCCACCGTCGCCGCCAGCTGGAGCGCCAGCGGCACCCCGCTGACGAAGCCGTGCGACACGCCGCCGCCCAGCCTCACGCCCGGAATCACCTCCGCCTGGAGGGTGTACGTGGCCTGGCCCTGTCGGAACGCTCCCTCCGAGAAGAGCCAGTCCACGCCCAGCGTGAAGCGCTCGCCGAACGGGCGCAGGCCCAGGCCGAAGTCGTAGCTGCGCTTGATTTCGAGGGCGCCTTCCGTGGGCGCGTTGAGGTCCTTCACCACCGCCGCCAGGGACAGGGCGCGCACGGGGCGGGCGGTGAGGCCCACGTCGAACGTGTCCAGCGCGTCGATGTCGTTGTCCTCGCCGGAGCTGAAGCTGTGCCAGGAGCCACCGAGCCGCAACGTGGGCGAGCCCAGTGACAGGCCCAGCGACGTGCGGCGGTAGTCCGGCTCGTGGCGCCCGCGAATCCACTCCATGGCGCCGCCCAGGCCCAGGCCGCCCAGCTTCGCGCCGAGGAAGACGCCGTCCGCGACGCTGTCGCGCTCCAGGTTGCGCTCGTGCAGGTAGAAGAGCTGCCCGGCGTTGACGAAGCCCAGCCCCGCCGGGTTGAGCGAGAGGGAAGTGGCCTCGTCCACCAGCGCCGCGCCGGTGGGGGGCAGCGTCATCCCCCGCGTGGGGACGGGGGCCTGGACGATGGTGCTCGTTTGAGCGAGCGCGAGCGACGAGAGCAGCGGCAGGAGGGCGAGCAGGCGCATACGCGCCTGGACTCTAGGCCGCGCCCGCCCGGGGACAAGCGCCGCGTGTCACCAGTCCTCGGTTCCGGACACCCCGTCGAGCGGGTCATCCACTTTCTTCTTCTTCTTCTCCTCGGTCCGGGTGCGTCCGCCTCGGTCCTCGGCGCCCCAGTCCTCGGTGCCGCCCCGGTTGTCGAGCGGATCCGAGCTGCGCACCACCTTCTCGGCGCCGCCATCGCTGGTGTTCACCAGCTGATTCACCATGCGCTCCATCTCCGCCTTGAGCTGACCGAACTCGTCGCCCTGGAGCACCACGCGGCGGCCTCCCAGCTTCTTGCCGTTGCGCAAGTCGTAGTAGCCGAGGATGAGCTCGTTGCCCTCGCCGGAGGCCTTCACGGTGCCCATCATGGCGCGCTCCAGGCCCAGGGACTTGCCCAGCCCCGCCACGCCGTTGGCCTGGGCGATGCCGCGCGACACCTCGCTGGCCACCCGGTCCAGCTGCGCGTCGTAGGCCTTGTACGAGGCCGTGGGCACCAGCTCCTGGCTCACCGTCACGTCATCCGGCGTCACCTCCATGAGCTGGCCGTACTGACGGAAGCCCGGACGTTCGATGCGCAACAGGTGCTTGCCCACCGCCAGCGCTGGAATCGTCACCGGCGTGTAGCCGGCCAGCTCGCCATCCACGTAGACGCGCGCGCCCGCGGGCCGCGACTTCACCGTGGCGCTGCCACGAAGCTGGGACGTGCGGCCGGTGGCCACCTGCACGCGCAGGGCGATGAACTCCCGGCTGAAGCGCTTGGGGTTCAACTCGAAGGTGGGCGAGACGGCGATGAGGTCGATGAGGACGAGCTTCGCCTCCTCCACGTCGCCGCGCAGGTGCAGCAGGGCGGCGTACAGCGCCAGCGACTCGCACAGGGGCGAGCAGCCGCGCATGGACGCTGGCGCGCCACTGAGCTCCTTGAGGGTGGCGCGCACCTTGGCCTCCGCGTCGTCGTACTCCTTCTTGTCGAAGGCGGCGGCGCTCTCCGAGTAGCCCTTGCGGGCGCGCTCGAGCGCGGACTGGGCGGCGGGGTCTCCGGGCATGCCGAAGAGCTCCTCGGGCTTGCGCACGGCGAAGCCGGAGAAGTTCCCCAGGGCCTCGTTCATGTAGCCCTCCATCTGGACGGCGGTGGCCTCGGATGCGGGGTCCATGGGGACGAGGAGGCTGGTGACGCGCCGAGCCGGGGCGGGGGACGCCGCCAGGGCGAGCGAGGGAAGCAGGGCGAGGACGAGGGCTCTCATGGGGTAACCTCTGAAACGAGCGACGCGAGCGGGCGGTCTGTCATTCAACCCGTGGCTCAGAAGCCTGTTCCTCCAGTGATGGGATTGAAGGGCCGGCCCTTGTCCTGGGTCGCCACGAAGACGGCGCCCGCGGTCACCGCCGCCGCGCCGCCGACAACGGCCCAGAACCAGGGCCGCTTCAGCAGGGACATGCCCGTGCCGTTGCTCTCCGCGACGCGGGGCGACATGGCGCCGTTGATGAAGTCGCGGACCTGCTGGGCCGCCGCCTCCGGGCCCTTCTTGCGGTCCTTGCCCGACAGGTCGATCTCCACGCCGCGCAGCCGCGCCTGGGTGCGCACGTCCCAGACTTGCAGCTCCGCCTGGAGACGGCCCTTCTTGTCCTGGGACACCGCGGCCAGCACCAGGTAGCGAGCGTCCAGGCGCTCGGCGATGGCGCCCGTCTCGGCGGGAAGCGTCTCGCTGTCGAAGGCCTCCTTCGAGCCGGCGCGCACGGAGGCCTCGCGGATGGCGGACAGGCCCGGCCCGGGCTCCAGCGTCGCCTTCACCTCGGCGCTCCCGGTGGCCTTCACCTCCGTGTATTGGGCGAACGACGTGTAGCCCGGCAGCGACACGATGATGGCGTGGTGGCCCGTGGGGACGGACGCGCCCTTGAGCGGAGTGACGCCGAGCTCCTGACCGCGCACCCGCACCTGGGCGCCCGCGGGCTGGGAGTCGACGACGAGGGTGCCGAAAGGCCGCGCGCTCACCTCGGCGCGCGCCTCGTTGAAGGCCTTCTGCACGTCCTGACCGAAGAGCGCCTTGTCCGGGAGGGTGGTGGGCTCGGCCACCACGGAGCGCACGAAGGACTCCTTCGCACCCGCCGTGTCGCCGTTGAGCATCCGGGCCGCGCCGAGGAACAGGAACGTCTCACCCAGTCGCTCCGGCCGCAGCTCGCCCGGGGACTTCTCATACGCCTCCGCGGCGGCGCGGAACTTCGTCTCGGCGACCTCGGGGTCCAGGTTGTCGTAGGCGGCCCGGCCCTCCTCGAACAGGCCGTCGGCCTTGGTCAGCGGCATCGGCTCCGGGGCCGGGAAGGCCGCGCCCAGGTCCACGAACTGCACGTCACCGCCGCGCTGCAGGTGGCGCGTCAGCTCCGTCTCCAGCTTCTGCGCCGCCGCGGAAGCGGCCGACGCGCGGGGGACGGAGAACAACGCCACGGTGCCCGTGGATACGGCGGGCGTGGACGCCAGCGACGGCCTCGTGGAGGGCTTCTCCGGCTCACCGGCGCTCGGAGGAGGAGGAGCGGTCACGGGCTTGGTCGCCGTGGCGGGCTCGGGCTTCGCGGCGGGCTTGTCGGAGTCGGGCGACGCGGCGTCTGGATCTCCGAAGACCATGGGCTCCGGGGAGGCCACATCACCCGTGTCCGCGGTGTCCGTGTCCTCGACGACGGGCGCCTTCTTCACGTCGCGGACTGGCTTCTTCTTCTTCACCGACTTGGTGGGCACGGCCTTCTTGCGCGCGGACTTCTTGCGCGTCGTCTGGGCGTGGGCGGGAAGGAAGGCAAGCAGCAGGGTGAGGAGCAGGGCGATTCGGCGGAACGTATTCACGCCGGGCAATCTAGCCGAGCCAAGGGAGCCCCGTCACGGTCCCCCGCCTCCGCCCCGGGGGCAGTCCGGGGCGGGAGGGACCCTCGGCAGGATGACCGATGGCTAGACGTCCAGCGCTTCGACCTCGCCCGCTCGCTCCATGATGAACTTGAAGCGGGCGCTCACGTCCTTGCCCATCAAGTCATTGATGACGCGGTCCGTCTCGATGGGGTTGTCGATGGTGACTCGCAGGCTCATCCGGTTTTTCTGGTCCAACGTCGTCTCCTTGAGCTCGTCGGCGGTCATCTCACCGAGGCCCTTGAAGCGCATGATGTTGGGCTTGGCGTTGCCCTTGACCTTCTCGCGGATGATTCTGTCCCGGTCCGCCTCGTCCAGCGCCCAGTACGTCTCCTTGCCGATGTCCACGCGGAACAGCGGGGGCTGGGCGATGTGGATGGCGCCGCTCTCGATGAGCGGGCGCAGGTGCCGGTAGAAGAAGGTGAGCAGCAGCGTGGCGATGTGGTGGCCGTCGCTGTCGGCGTCCATCAGCAGGAAGACGCGGCCGTAGCGCAGCTTGGAGATGTCGAAGTCCGCGCCGATGCCGCAGCCCAGCGCGCTGACGATGTCCTGGAGCTCCTTGTTGCCCGCCACCTTGTCGGTGGACGCCTGCTCCGCGTTGAGCACCTTGCCCCGCAAGGGGAGGATGGCCTGGGTGCGCCTGTCCCGGCCCTGCTTGGCGGAGCCACCTGCCGAGTCACCTTCGACGAGGAACAGCTCGCTCAGGTTCGGGTCCGTGGACGAGCAGTCCGCCAGCTTGCCCGGCAGGTTGAGCCGGTGGCTGACGGCCGTCTTGCGGCTGACGGCCTGGGACGCGGCGCGGCTGGCCTCGCGAGCCCGGGCCGCCAGGATGATGCGGGCGACGACGGCCTCGCCGATGCTCTTGTTGTCGTTGAGCCACTTCTCCAGCGCCGGGCGCAGCACGCCGTCCACCTGCGCCGCCACCTCGGGGTTGTTGAGGCGCGACTTCGTCTGTCCCTGGAACTGGGGCTCCACCACGTACACGGACAGAATCGCGGTGATGCCCTCGCGGATGTCCTCCGCGGTGAGCGTCACGCCCTTGGGCGTCAGGTCGTGCGTCTCGATGTAGTTGCGCACCGCCTTGACGACGGCGCCCTTGAGGCCCGCCTCGTGCGTGCCGCCCATGGGCGTGGGGACGCCGTTGACGTACGAGCGGATGTGCTCGTCGGTGGCCTCCGTCCAGCCCATCGCCACCTCCAGCCGCACCCCGTTGTCGCGCGAGTGGTAGAACGTGCTGCTGCCCACCGGGACCAGCGGCTTCTGCCGCTCCGCCACCACCTTGGTGAGGTACTCGGCGATGCCGCCGTCGTGTTTGTACGTCACCGACGCGGCGGGGCTGGCCGTCTCGTCCTTCCAGACGACCGTCATCCCCTTGTGCAGGTAGCTCTTGGCCTCCAGCCGCTCGCGCACCAGCTCCGCGTCGAACTTCAGCTTCTCGCCGAAGATCTCCGGGTCCGGCTCGAACGTGATGGACGTGCCCGTGCCGCGCGCGCCCCCGTCCGCCTTCAGGGGGCTGGTGGGCTTGCCGCGCGCGTACGTCTGGATGTGGCGCTTGCCGTCGCGTTTGATCTCCACCGTCAGCTTGCGGGAGAGCGCGTTCACCACGGAGCTGCCCACGCCGTGCAGACCGCCCGAGTGGGTGTAGTTGCCCTGCTCGAACTTGCCGCCCGAGTGCAGCGTCGTGAGGATGACCTCCAAGGCGGACTTCTTGAGCTTGGGCATGATGTCCACGGGGATGCCTCGCCCGTTGTCCACCACGGTGATGCTGCGGCCATCCTTGTGGAGCGTCACTTCGACGGTGGTGGCGTGGCTGTTGATGACCTCGTCCACCGAGTTGTCGAGGATCTCCCACAACAGGTGGTGATACCCCGTGCCGTCCGTCCCGCCGATGTACATGGCCGGGCGCTTGCGCACCGGCTCCAGGCCCTCGAGGACCTGGATGTCGGCGCCTGTGTAGCTTTCCTTCTTCGTCGCCATGGCGTCCTCTGGCTAGTCCTTCTTCTCGGGCAACGGGATGAAGATGACGGGCTTGGCCACGTCCTCCACCGCGTCGCGCTTGGACATCTCGTGGCCCTTGCCGCCGCGGCCCGTCACCCCGTACTTCGCGGGGGCGAGCTGCAGCTTGCGGCCCTTCTGCGTCTCGAAATCCAGCTTCGCGTCCTTGTGGTTGGGCGCGGTGACGAGGAAGTCCACCACCTGGTCGCCCTCATCCACCTTGATGACGGTGACGCCCTTGCCGGGGCCGGCGAGTTCGTTGATCTCCGCCGCCTTGCACACCAGGGCGTTGGTCTTCTTGGTGAGCACCGCGAGCAGGTCCTTGTCGCCCACCGCCTGCACGCCGATGATCTCATCGCCCTCGCCCGTCTTGGCGTAGCGACGGCCCGCGCGCGTGGAGACCTCCAGGTGAGGCTCCAGGAGGAAGCGCATGCCCATGCCCTGCTTCGTCACGCCCAGGAGCTTCGCCGGGCGCGTCAGCCGGGTGTCGAGCGACAGGGCGCCGACCACTCGCTCGCCGTCGTCGAACTTGAACAGCTTCTGGATCGGGTCGCCGTAGCCGGTGGAGGCGGGGATGTCGTTGAAGCGGGTGACGTAGGCGGTGCCGAAGTTGCTGAACACGACGAGGTTCGCCTTCAAGCTGCCCGCGAGCACGGCCATGACGGCGTCGCCCTCGCGCAGACGCGTGGAGGACGGGTCCTTCACCTCGCGCACTCGCTTGACCCAGCCGTCGCGGGTGATGACCACATGGGCATCCTCGTCCGCGATGAACGCGTCGGCGTTGAACTCCACTTCCTCGGAGCCCGCGCCACCAATCTTGGTGCGGCGCTTGTCGTTGTAGAGCCCCTTGATCTCGCCGAGCTCGTCCTTGACGGTGCTCCAGACCTTCTTCTTGTCCTTGAGCACGCCCTCGATGCGCTTGATCTCCGCGCGCTTCTCCTTGAGCTCCTTCTGGACGACCAGAATCTCCAGGCGGGCGAGCTTGTAGAGCTTCATCTCCAGGATGGCGTCCACCTGGAGCTCATCCAGCTTGAAGCGCACCATCAACTTCTGGGCGGCGTCCTGCTTGCCCTCGGACTGGCGGATGATGCGGATGATCTCATCCAGCGCGTCGTAGGCCTTCTCGAAGCCCTCGAGCAGGTGGACGCGCTTCTGCAGCTCGCCCAGCTCGTGCTGGTAGCGCCGGGTGACGATGCCGAAGCGGAAGTCGAGGAAGTACTGGAGGATGCTCTTGAGGTCCAGCCGGCGCGGCGTGCCGATCTCGGGGTTGTCGTCGCTGGGAATCAAGCACGTGAGGTTCACGCCGAAAGTCGTCTGCAGCGGCGTGTGCTTGTAGAGGTACGCCATCACCAGCTCGGCGTTGGCGTCCTTCTTCAGCTCCAGGACGATGCGCACGTCCTTGGTGGACTCGTCACGCACGTCGACGATGAGCGGCAGCTTCCGCTCGCGCACCAGGTCGCCAATCTTCGCGACCAGGGTGGACTTGTTCACCGTGTAGGGGATGGACGTGACGATGATCTGCGTGCCGCCGCGCTTGAGCTCCTCGGTGTCCCACTCGCCGCGGATGCGGACGCTGCCCTGGCCCGTCTCGTAGATCTCCCGCAGCTCCTTCTTGTCGTTGAGGATCTGCCCGCCGGTGGGGAAATCCGGACCCTTGACCCACTTGAGCAGGTCCTTGGTGAGCAGCGTGGGGGTCTCGATGAGCGCCACCAGCGCGTCCACCAGCTCGCCCAGGTGGTGGGGCGGGATGTTGGTGGCCATGCCCACGGCGATGCCCGTGGTGCCGTTCATCAAGAGCTGCGGCACCCGCGAGGGGATGACGATGGGCTCGTTGCGCGTGCCGTCGTAGGTGGGCCGGAAGTCGACCGTCTTGCGCTCCAGCTCACCGAGCATCTCGGTGGCGAGCTTCTCCAGGCGGCACTCGGTGTAGCGGTAGGCCGCGGCGGAGTCGCCGTCGAGCGAGCCGAAGTTGCCGTGGCCGTCCACGAGCGGGTAGCGCAGGGAGAAGTCCTGCGCCATGCGCACGAGCGCGTCGTAGATGGAGGCGTCGCCGTGCGGGTGGTAGCGACCCATGATGGCGCCGACCACCTGTGCGCACTTCTGGTACTTGGTGTCGAACGACAGGTTCAGGTCGTTCCACATGCCGTACAGGATGCGGCGCTGCACGGGCTTGAGGCCGTCGCGCACGTCCGGCAGGGCGCGCGAGGTGATGACCGACAGGGCGTAGTTGATGTACCGGCGACGCGCCTCGTCAGCGAGCGAGGCGGGGATATATCCGTCACCACCACCCGCGGAGCCCGAGGCTCCACCCCCGCCACCCGCGCCTCCGTGCTTCTTCGGCGTCTTCTTTTCGGCTTCTGCGCGCATGCTCTTCAAACCCAGGTGAGAACGTCTCGTACCCGAACGCGGTGCGTGACTCGCGCACTCCGCGCCATGGAATCTGGAAGCTGTAACGAAGCGGCGGGACTACCATGGCCCCCTGACAATTGGAACGAATTCGGGGGGTTGCACATCCTCGGGCGCATCCTACCTGAATGGGCGTCCAGTTCGGTGCCAAGGTGAAACATCCCTGTAACCCCTCGGAATTCCGAGGGCCAGGGCCCTCTGGACTCACCTGGGGGCGGGACGGTGGGTGCGGGTAGGAGAGGACGCCCGGTTGGCGCCTGGAAGACACCGGACAGGTGGGGCAGGGGAGGCTTGCTCCCTTGCCCGGGCTCCGACGCGGCGTGCCGAAGACTCCTCGTCATCGTTCAGCAGGGCGCGGTGGGCGTGGACTCGCGCGAAGGGCACGAGCCACACAGCTCACGGAACCGCGTGCTGATGATGCGGCGGGCTACCGTCCGCTCAGGGCGTCGCCTTGGGCGCCTTGCCCCAGTTGCCGTCCTTGAAGATGCGCACGCCCTTGCCGCCGCCGCCGCCAATCATGCCGGACACGGTGGCCTGGATGGGCTTGCCGCCGGGAGGCTGATAGACGACCCGCGCCTTGCGCGCGGATGGAATCGAGGCGTGGGTGGTGTCGATCAGCAGGTAGACCGTCTTGCCGTCGGACTGGATGCGGTCCGTGTCGTGCTTGTGGCTCAGCTCCGCCAGCAGCTCGCCGTCATCCACGGTGCTCGCCTCGCTGCCGAGCAGCCGGACCTTCACGCGAAGCCACGTCCGGGCACTTCCACCCTCGGACGCGTAGTCGCGCACGCCCTGGATGATGACGGCCAGGTCCGCGCCGTTGCCCGGGGCTCCCTGCGCGAGCCGCAGGCCCGTCTGCTTGCTGGAGTCCGTGTCGATCAGCAAGGTGGCGTTGGAGCAGCGGCTCTTGCACTCCTCGCCCCACGGCTCCTTGTCGAAGCGCAGCCGCATGGCGAAGTCGCTGCCCTGGGGCGCGACGACGGCGTCGACGATGACCGGCCGCTCACCGTCCGCGGGCGCCGTGTACTTGAAGGTGGACCGCTCCTTGGCGACGACGCTCGAGCCGGCGAGAAGGGTGCAGACGAACAACGGCAAAGAGCGCTTCACGGGGTGTGGACCTCCGAGGAAAAGAGGCCCATTCAAGAGGGAAGAGGCCGTGGCGGCAAGCCTCAAGCGATAGAGTCTTCCCGGGAGGTGTGAGAGATGCGAATTCCCTATGTCCGCCAGCTCAAGTTGGGGCCCATGGACAACTTCGTCTACCTGGTGGGCGCGGCGGACTCGCCCGACGTCGTGGTGGTGGACCCGGCGTGGGACGTGGATGCGATTGAGCGCGCGGTGGCGGAGGACGGCAAGCGGGTGGCGGGGGCGTTCGTCTCGCACTGCCACTTCGACCACATCAACGGATTGCCGGACCTGCTCTCGCGGCATGACGTGCCCGTCTATGCGCAGCGCGCGGAGGTGGAGTTCTCCGCGGAGCTGCGCGAGCTGAAGGACGCGCTGCGCCCGCTGGGCCCTGGTGACGCGGTGCCCGTGGGCTCCGAGGTGTTCCAGGCGTTGCACACGCCGGGACACACGCCGGGCTCGCACTGCCTCCTGGCCGGTGACGCGCTCGTGTCCGGAGACACGCTGTTCATCAACGGCTGCGGCCGGTGCGACATGAGCGGCGGAGACCCGGAGGCGATGTACCGCTCGCTGTCACAGGTGCTGCTCAAGGTCCCCGACTCGACGCGGCTGTGCCCGGGCCACGACTACGCGGACGTGCCGGTGGCGTCCCTGGGCGACGTGCGACAGAAGAACCCGTACTTCGCCTTCCCCGACGTGGCCTCGTTCGTCGCCTTCCGGATGCGCCCCCGGAAGTGATGCGCACGTCGTGACGCGGGACCGGAGGCGAAGAGTGCCTCCGGCCCACTCACGTCACACCACGACTACCAGTAGACGGCGACCGACGAGACGCGGTCGTTCCACGAGTGCCAGCGGCGGAACGGCCAGAAGCCCGTGTACCAGCCGTAGCTGCCCATGTTGCCGATGGCCCACGCGCGCCCGACCCAGAGCTGATGACCGCCGAAGTAGCTGTGCTCGGTCATCACCGTCCAGCGGCCGCACTGGGTGCTCCACATGGAGGAGATGCGGTCATTCCACCAGCCCAGCGTGTTGTAGCCCCAGCCCGGGTAGACGGAGAAGTTGGAGCCGCCGTACCAGGAGTGCTCGAAGAAGACCGACCAGGGGTTGCAGGGCCCCAGCTCCGCGATCGAGGGCTGCTGCTCGGAGGGAAACTGGCCCGTCTGGTTGAAGTACTTCGTCACGTCCGCCGTGGTGCGGAAGCCCTGCACCACCGCCAGCTCGGCGGAGCGCGAGTCCAGCACGTAGTGCGACAGGTGGATGTCCTTCTCCTGGATCTGCTTCGCGGTGTACTTCACACCGTCGACCAGGATGGGGAGCTCGGGGAGGAAGCCCTCCACCGGCGCCTGCTCGATGTCCTCACGCGGCGCGTCCTTGAGCACCTTGCTCAACGGGACGCGCACCATCTCTCCATCCTTGCTGGGAATCTCGCCCGTCTCGTGCGTGGGCACCGGCTCGATGTTCTGGGCCAGGGCCGTGCCACCGGTCAGCAGCGTCGCCAGCGCCAGCGATCCAATCACTGTCTTGAGCTTCATGTCTGCTCCTGGGGTGTGGGATTGCCCGTAGTTGGAAACGGCTACGGCGCCCGCACTTATAGTCCGTCTGTTTTGAATCTGACAAATCCGTGAAATTCTGTTTAGCGGATTCGTCGTGACCCACGTTCAGTCGGACCCGGGTGAGCGCGGTGCGGCAATCCCTCGCAACCCCTTGGCCCCTGGTGGCGGGCGACAGTCGCCACGGACGATGACCGTCGCCTTGGAAGGGGAGGGCCGTCGCTCGCGGGGTCAATTCAGGCGCGGATGGAAGAATCCAGCCTGTCTTGCATTGCCGCGGCGACGGCCTGGAGACTGGTTACAGGCGCTGCTGGGCGAACATCCAGTCCCAGAAGGCGACGTTCTCGTAGGTGGGCGTGCCGATGTCGGTGGTGCCCTGGGGGTGCACGGTGAAGCGCAGGGGAGAGGTCCCCGCGGCGTAGGCCCCTGCCTGGGTGGACCAGGTGTCGTTGGCGGGGTTGAACACGTACGTGAGCGTCGCGGGGGGCGCGGAGAAGGTCAGGTACTGGTCCCACCCGTACGCCTTCGTCAGGCCACGCAGCCAGGAGTGCTGGGCCGTCCACGCCTCGGCCGTCACCCAGGCGTCCACCATCCACACGGGGACGTTGACCAGTTGGTTGAGCGCGGGGCCGGGCGCGCCCAGGTTCGCGCCCACCGGCGCGAGCGCGGCGATGCGGTTGCCGTGGCTGTAGCCATAGTTCCACGCACCGGAGCCGCCCAGGACTCGGCCCGTGACGTAGATGCGCGACGGGTCCACGCGGTAGTTGGCGACGAGGAAGTCGACCAGGGTGTTGAGCTGCGTGACATCCCAGTTCGAGGCGGCGCGCGGCGCGAAGACCATGGCCTGCTTCGTGCCGAAGTACGTCTTCCACGTGGCGTTGTCGCGGATGAGCTTGAGCGGGCCGTAGCGCGAGACCACTTCCACGAGCTGCGCCTCGGTGCTCGTGGTGCCCGTCTCCCCGGAGTCGTGGAGCTGGAGCACCAGCGGATAGGTCGTCGTTGGCGACGTCAGGTAGCCCGGGGGCAGGTACTCCGCGTAGGCGTACGGCGCGCCGGTGGCGCTGGTGAGCCGGCCGACAAGCTGGTTCTCGGTGGTGATGGGCAGGCCGGGCGTGGACGCGCGGTAGGTGGCGGTGACGGTGGTGGCCGCCGCGGGCATCGTCAAGGTCGTCGTGGCGGACGTGGTGCTGGCCACCGTGGCGCCGGTCCATTGGTCGAACACGTAGCCGGAGGCGGGGGCATCCGCGGTGATGGTGACCTGGGTGCCGCTCGCGTACTGGCCGTCGCCCGAGCCGCTGTTGACGGTGAGCGTGTACTGCGTGGGCGAGGACACTCGGTAGGTGGCGGTGACAGTGGTGGCCGCCGCGGGCATCGTCAATGTCGTGGTGGCGGACGTGGTGCTGGCCACCGTGGCGCCAGTCCACTGGTCGAACACGTAGCCGGATGCGGGCGCATCGGCGGTGATGGTGACCTGCGTGCCGCTGGCGTACTGGCCGTCACCCGAGCCGCTGTTGACGGTGAGCGTGTACTGCGTGGGCGGTGTCGTGCCGCGCTGCTGCGCCAGCATCCAGTCCCAGAACGCCTGCGTGCTGTAGGACTCCGACCAGCCGGTGTGCGCCGAGCCGGGAATCACGATGAGCCGGGCCACGGCCGTCCCAGTGGCCACCGCGCCTGTCTGCGACGTCCACAGCTTGGTCGTCTTGTCGAACAGGTACGTCAGCTTCTGCGTGCTGTTGGTGACGCTGACCATCTGCGACACGTCGTAGTTCTTGGTGAAGCCGGTCAGCCAGGACTGCTGCGCGAGGACTTCGTTGTAGCTGCTCGACGCCCAGATGGGCACGTCCTTGAGGGCGGTGATGGTGGGGCCCGGCGCGCCGATGTTGGTGGCGAACGGGGCAATGGCCGCGAGCTCCGTGCCGTACAGGTTCGCGTACCGCCACGTCCCCCAGCCGCCCATGCTCAGGCCCGTCAGGTACACACGCGTGGGGTCCACCCGGTAGTTGGCGACGATGAACTGCACGAAGGGACGAAGCTCCGTGGGCGAGTAGTTGTCCAGGCTCTGCGGCGTGAAGACCATCACCTGCTTCGTGCCGAAGTACGTCTTCCACGTGGCGCTGGTGCGGATGTTGGCGAGCGCGCCGTGCCGCGTGGTGATTTCGTACAGCTGAGCCTCCGTCGTCGCCTGACCCAGCTCCCCCATGCCATTGAGGTGGATGATGGCCGGGTAGCTCTGCGTGGACGTCAGGTAGCCCGGTGGCAGGTACTCGGAGTAACCGAGGGTCGCTCCCGAGGCGCTCGGCAGGCGGGTGACAATCTGGTCCTCCACGGTGACGTTGACCGCGGAGCGCTGAACGTCGAGTTCCTGGAGGGACGTCTCTTCGAGGGCGGGACCACACGCCGCCAGGACCGCCACGACGACGCTGAGTACGACGCTTCTCATGGAACACCTCTCGAGCGGGGAGTGCGACCCGACCCACTCTAGTAGGCGTTCTGCAATTGTCTCAAAATTGCGTTTGTTTCGGAGTGTTCAGTTGACTCAGGCCCGTCGGGCGCGGGTGCCCACGGGGGGCATCTGGAGGCCCTTCGGGCGGGCGTGGAGGGACCACCAGGCGGAGACGGCCAGAAGGCCCACGGCCATCAGCGTCCACAGGGCGGCCCACACCACGGAGGGCACGTAGGTGACGTCGGCGAGCAGCGCCGCGTCGCTCTGCGCGCGCACCGCGCTGTTCCAGAGGTCATCGCGGAGGTCGAACACCGCGTACAGCGCGGTGAAGGCGGCGATGAAGAGGTTCAGGAGGTCCACCGCGCCATCCGGCAGCCACTTCGCGCACGCGCCCATCACCGCCGCGGTGCCCACGCAGAAGGCCAGGGTGAACATGTCGCCCGCGTACAACAGGCCCATGATGACGAGCCAGGCGGAGGCGGCCACCAGGACGCCCCGGCGGAGCTGGAACCGGAAGGTGGCGATGAGCAGCCCCGCGCCGGCCACCGCGCTCCCCAGGTAGCCCCCCGAGTACAGGACGACCTGACGCAGCACGCCCGGCGGGAGGCGGGACATACACAGGCCCCCCTGGTCGGCCATGAGGTGGATGCGGTCCACGGACCCACCCAGCAGCAGGGTGGCGAGCGCGTGCCCGCTCTCGTGCATCATCACCACCAGCACCTTGAGGGGCCACAGGACGGGCGAGTCCCAGAAGAACCAGCCCACCCCCAGCATGACGAGCAGGAGGGCCAGGCGGCCGAAGTCGAGCTTTGCTCCGCTGGCGGTCCTCATCGTTTTCAGGGCCTCCCCTCCATCAGACACCCCAACACTTAAGCTCGGTCCCTCTTCCCGGGAAACTCCTGGCTTGCCGCGCGGCGTCGGACACACCGTGGGAGTCGCGTGCGGGCGCCGGACGGGGTAGGGAGTTCTCCATGAAGAAAGCGCTCCTCCTGCTATCGCTCGTGGCTGCCCCGGCTCTGGCCGGGGAAGGGAAGTGGACCCCCCAGCAGGTGCTGGACCTGGACCCGGCGTGGCTTCGCGCCCAGGGGCTCCAGGTCTCTCCCAAGAAGCTCTGGGACCCCAAGCGGGGCACCGGCCTGCTCGCGGGCGCGGTGAACGTGGGCGGATGCACCGGCGCGTTCATCTCCTCCACGGGCCTGGTCATCACCAACCACCACTGTGCCTTCGGCGTCATCCAGGAGCACAGCTCGCCTCAGCGCGACCTCATCACCCAGGGCTTCCTGGCCTCGGAGCGCAAGGAAGAGCTGCCCGGCAAGGGCGCGCGGGTGCAGGTGCCTCGCAGCTTCACGGACGTGACGGCGCAGGTGCTCGCCTCGGTGCCTCAGGGCGCGGACGACCTGGTCCGCTACAAGGCCATCGAGCGCAAGCAGAAGGAGCTGGTGGCCGAGTGCGAGAAGCGCCCCGCCACGCGCTGCCAGGTGTCCACGTTCGACGGCGGCGTCAACTACACGCTGGTGGACGCGGTGGAGCTGGTGGACGTGCGGCTCGTCTACGCGCCGCCGCGCGCGGTGGGCGAGTACGGCGGTGAAGAGGACAACTGGATGTGGCCACGCCACACCGGTGACTTCGCCATCCTACGCGCGTACAGCGCGCCGGACGGCTCCTCCGCGCCGTACAGCGAGAAGAACGTGCCCTTCAAGGCGGAGTTCTTCTTCCCGCTGGCCACCGAGGGCGTGAAGCCGGGCGACTTCGTGATGGTGCTCGGCTACCCGGGCCGCACCTACCGCGCCCTGCTCGCGGAGGAGATGGCGGAGCGCCAGTCGCGGCTCTACCCGCGCATGCGCGACGTGTTCGGCGAGGCCATCCGCATCCTGGAGGAGGAAGGCGACAAGGACCCGGCCGGGAAGATCGCCGTCGCGTCCACCGTCAAGAGCCTGCACAACGTGTACAAGAACTCTGGCGGGCAGCTCGCGGGGCTCAAGCGCGGCAAGCTCGTGGAGAAGCAGCACCAGTCCGAAGCGGACGTCGCGGCCTGGGCCGGCAAGAATGGCGCGAAGTGGGCGAGCGCCCTGACGGCCCGCGACGCGCTGCTGGCCGAGCAGAAGGCCAACACGAAGGTGTTCGAGCGCGAGTTCCTGCTCGGGGCGACGCCTCGGCTGGCCCGGGGCCCCGCGCTGGCGGTGACGCTGTCGCGGCTGGCGACGGAGCGCGCGAAGCCGGACCTGGAGCGCCGTCCGGAGTACATGGAGCGCGAGCAGGCGCGCATCAAGGACCGCCTGGAGCGCGAGCAGAAGAACGTGTTCGTCCCGGCGGAGAAGCGGCTGCTCATGGCCTACGTGAAGCGCGCGCAGGCGCTGGGCGCGGACGAGCGCATCGCCGCCGTGGACAAGCACTTCGGCAAGGTGTTCGTGGAGAAGGACATCGCGGCGAAGGTGGACTCGCTCTACGCCGTCACCCAGGTGCTGACGCTGGCCGAGCGCATGAAGATGGCGACCGAGACGGTGGCGCAGCTGGAGGCGCGCAAGGACCCGATGCTGGCGTTCGGCCTGGACCTGGCGCGGGAGCTGGAGGCGCTGGATGACGTGGGAGACCGCCGACAGGGCATGTCGCTGCGGCTGCGTCCGGACTGGCGCAAGGCGGTGCTGGCGCATGCGGGCAAGCCCGTGGCGCCGGATGCGAACGGGACGCTGCGGGTGACGTTCGCCAAGGTGCAGGGCTATTCGCCGCGCGACGGCGCGGTGTACACGCCGCAGACGACGCTCGCGGGCATGCTGGCCAAGCACACGGGTGAGGAGCCCTTCGACGTGCCCGAGCGCGTGTCGAAGGTCGCCGAGTCCAAGCGGTATGGCGCGTGGGCGGACAAGAAGCTGAAGGACGTGCCGGTGAACTTCCTGGCGGACGCGGACACGACGGGCGGCAACTCCGGCAGTCCCACGGTGAACGGCAAGGGGCAGCTGGTGGGCGTCAACTTCGACCGCGTCTGGGAGAATGTGGCCAACGACTTCGGCTACAACCCGGACGTCGCCCGCAACGTCAACGTGGACGTGCGGTATGTCTTGTGGATGTTGGACCAGGTGGAGAACGCGGACACGCTCTTGAGGGAGCTGGGCGTGCGCAAGGGCCCGCCGGTGGCGGGGGAGACGCGCTGATGACAGACCCGGCGGACGCCGCTCCGCCCCTGCCCACCTTCCGGCCGGAAGAGCAGGTGTGCGGCAACTGCAAGCTGTGGAGCCCGCACTCGGTGGAAGAGCGCCGGGGCTGGGTGGGGCCGTGTCGGCTCCAGTCCTCGCGGGGCATGTTCCCGCCGTCCGCCCCCATCTGTGACAAGTACGCGCCCCGAGGCACGGCCGTGGCCCCGGCGGCGCATTCTTCCGCGCGAGAGCGCACCGCGCGCGGCGTGGCCCCGGTGGTGATTCGCCGCCGGGTGGACCCCAACGAAGTCGTCGACCTGGAAGGGCTGAGCATGACGCGTGAAGAGCTGATGGACATCTTCCGGGAGGCGTCCGGCCTGACCGACTCGCCTCCGCTCGCGGGCAAGTGGGAGGGCGGCACGGTGCGCCTGGTTCCGGCCAACCCGGAGCTGCAGGCCAAGGACCTGCCCATCGACAGCCTGTTCCACAAGGTCGTCATGGTGCGCGACAGGCTCCGTGTGCTCGAGCAGAAGCTCAACGCGCACCCGAAGCTGTCCGACGCGGAGAAGGTGGAGATGCAGAGCTACATCACCCGCGTCTACGGCTCGCTCACCAACTTCAACGTCCTCTTCAAGGACAAGGGTGACCAGTTCGTCGGCGCGAAGGGTGACGAGTAGCTGGAGGCTCGCGAGGAGCTCCAGCGACTCGCGCTGGAGCGGCGCCGTGTGCCTCAGGGGTGGTGGCCGCGCTCTTCCATGAGTCCGAAGGTGCGCTGCCGGGCGCGGTGCAGCGTGCTCTTCACGGTGCCTTCGGGGATGCGCAGCATGCGGGCGATTTCGGGGTAGCTGAGGCCGCGCACCTCGCGCAGGTGGAGGACCTGGCGCTGCTGCTCGTTGATCTCCTGCATGGCATCGGTGAAGTGCCGCTTCAGCTCCGCGCCCACGGCCTGGACTTCGGGCGTGAGGGGCTCGGAGGGCTCGAGACTCAAGCGCTCGCGGCGCTTGCGTGCGCGCAGCCAGTTGATGCTGCTGTTGACCATGACGCGGTGGAGCCACGTGGTCCAGGCAGCGCGTCCGCCGTAGCCAGGAGACTTCCAGGCGAGTCGGGCGAAGACGTCCTGCACCACGTCCTCCGCATCGTCCGCGTCGCCGACGATGCGGCGGGCGATGGCGAGGGCGCGGGCACGGTGCTCGTTGTAGAGCTGGGTGAGTGGCGGAAGGTCGATGGCGGCGGCGAGCATCACGGGTGGGCTCCTGAGCACCCCAGCGGGGACACTTCCTGGAACGAACCGGCCCCGAAAAGGGTCTATCGGCCCGCGACGGCGGGATTTTTCACCGTGGGTCTTGAAGGTACGGACGCGAGCCCGAAGCCGCGCTTCGGCTCGTACCCGAGGGTATGAAGGTGGGTAGGCTCACGGTGTCCCGGCGCGCGCCTCGGCCCGGCCCGAGTCGAGCGCCGCCCGACTCGGATGAGGCCGACCTGGCGTACTTCGCTGGGCGTGAATCCGTGGCGGCCCGGCGCACCCGCCCTTCCTGACGCTGAAGGGCGGGGCTGTCGCGGGAGCTACTCCTGCTCGTCCTGCTTCGTCAGGCCCCAGTCCTTCAGGCGCTTGAACAGGGTGGAGCGGGCCACGCCCAGCTCGCGAGCCACGCGCTCGCGGTTGTTGTTGTACCGGCGCAGCGCGGCCTCGACGATCTGCCGCTCCAGCTTCTCCAGCATCTGCTCCAACGTCATCCCAGGCGGCAGCTCCGGCACCGAGATGCCGGTCTCCTTGTTCATCTCCTGGTCGAACGTCAAATCCGCCGCGTCGATGACGGGGCCCTTGCGGAACAGCAGCGCGCGGTGCACCACGTTGCGCAGCTCGCGGATGTTGCCCGGCCACATGTGTCCCCGCAGGCGCTCCACCGCCGCCGCCGAGAAGCTCACCGTCTGGCCTCGCGGCGCGTACACCTTCACGAAGTGCTCGGCCAGCGCGGGCAGGTCACCCTTGCGGCTGCGCAGCGGCGGCAGGTGCAGCGGAATCACGCAGAGGCGGTAGTACAGGTCCTCTCGGAACTTGCCCGCGCGCGCTGCCGCCAGCAGGTCCAGGTTCGTCGCGGCCACCACCCGCACGTCGACGTGCATGGGCCGGCTGGCACCCACGCGCTTGATTTCTCCGCTCTCCAGCGCGCGCAGCAGCTTGGCCTGCAAGTCCAGCGGCAGCTCGCCAATCTCGTCCAGGAAGAGGGTTCCGCCGTCCGCCTCCTCGAAGGCGCCCTTGCGCGCGTTCGCCGCGCCCGTGAACGAGCCCTTCTCGTGGCCGAACAGCTCGCTCTCGATGAGCTCCTTGGAGATGGCCGCGCAGTTCACCGGCACCAGCGGCTTGTTCGCCCGCTGCGAGCACTGGTGGAGGGCGCGCGCCACCAGCTCCTTGCCCGTGCCGGACTCTCCCAGGATGGTCACTGCCGCCGTGGAAGGCGCCACGCGCTCGATGAGGTCCGCCAGCCCCCTCACCGCCGTGTCGTTGCCGATGATGCCGTGGAACGAGGCCACTTCCTTCTTGGACCCCGTCGCCGCCACCTCCAGCACCAGCTCCGTCTCACCCACCCTCAGCGTGGTGGGCAGCGTGACTTCCGCCTCGAACAACCGCACGGGCCCCAGCCACGTGCCGTTGGTGGAGCGCAGGTCCACGACGTGGAACGTGCCCTCCCGCCGGGTCACCTTCAGGTGCTTGCTGGAGGCGAACCGGTCCTGGAGGACCAGGTCGCAGCCCGCGTCCTTGCCCGCCGTGAAGCTGTCCCCGGTGAGCCGGTGCACCGACTCGTTCAGGCCCTGCTTCACGCGCACCTGCGCGGGCTGCCAGCGCGGCGCCTGCACGTCCTTCTGAATCGAGGTGGTGTGGCCCACCTCGGTGGAGACATCCGCGCCTTCACCGCCGCCGCTCAGGCGGAACACCGCGCGCCATTGGCCGAGCACCAGGTCCGCGCCGTCGGGCAGCTCGGCCTCGGTGACGGACGTGCCGCCCACCAGGGTGCCCTTGCCGGAGAGGTCCTGAACGCGGCACCGCGTCCCGTCCCACAGCAGCGCCACCTGCTGGCGGCTCACCTCCGGGTCTGGAATGGCGACGTCGCTCTGCTCGCCGCGCCCGAGCACCAACCGTGCCCGGTCCACGCCCACCCTCAACACCTCCTCGCCACGACGAAAAAACACCAGCTCCGGCATCCCGCGAACCTCCTGTGCGCCCGCGCTTTACACGTCCCGACACGCTGACTTCAACCCCACGCGTCGGGTCGGGCACTTCACCGGGGCGGCAGCCTACCGACGGGGCAGGAAGGTGGGCCGGTTGAGGAAGCCGCCGAGCCTGGCCGCCCGGAAGCTCGGGTCCTTCTTGTCCGGGGGGAAGATGGTGATGCCCGCCGCCAGCAGGCCCAGGCGCTTCTGCGCCTCCGGGTCCAACCGGAGATTCACGTCCATGGCGGGCTCGCTGTACTCCAGCCGCTTGCCCAGCTTCAGCGTGCCGGTGGCCAGCGCCTCCACGTCATCGCCCTTCAGCCGCAGCTCCTGGACCGTGCCCAGGCCCTTGGCGAAGTTGATGCGGCCCACCAGCGCCCCCAGCGCCACCTGTGGCAGCTCCATGGGCATCGAGTTGCCTCCGCCCATCGGGATGGACGCCTTGCCACTCTTGATGATGAGCCCCTGCGAGTCGAGCGTCAGCTCACCGGTCGCCTGGGACAGGTCCGGCTCCGGGCTCTTGCCCTTGGGCAGCGTCAGCGCCAGCACGCCGTTCAGCTCGCCGTCCAGGTCCATCCCGAGGAAGGCAGGCAGGTTGCCACCGCTGACCTTGAGCCCGTCCAGCTCAGCGCGGACCTTCATGTCGCCCAGCCAGCCCATGGAGCCCGCCACCGTTCCGCCCAACGCGTTGGCGTGAATGGCCAGCCCGGGAGGGAAGAGGGTGGGGCGCACCGCCACGCTGTCGATGAGCATCGCCACGCCCAGCTCCGCTTCGCCCGGGAGGGGGCCCTCGCCGCTCACGAGCGTCGCCAGCGTCTCCGCGCTCAGCGCCTGGGGCGGCTTGCTCACTTGCACGTTGGTGGCCGTGACGCCGGCCAGCCCCGGCCGCAGCGAGCCGATGCGCACGGCGAACCCCGCCTGCGCGGCTTCCGAGACCAGGCGCGTGCGCACCGTGTCGTACGGGAAGGTGAGCAGCAGGCAGAGGATGAAGGCCACGAGCGCGAACGCGCCGTAGCCCAGGATGACCTTCCAGCGGGCGGGCTTGGTGTCGGAGGACATGGGTTATGGCTTCATCCGGTAGGTGGCCACGGTGGTCCACGCCGTCAGCGTGTCGTTCGGCCTCGGTTCGATGCGCAGGTACTTCACCTTCACCACGCCCGGCCCGCTCTCCACCGTGCGCATGAAGTCCGTCAGCTTGCGCAGGTCCACGTCGGAGAACGTCAGCTCCACCGAGCTCTCCATGATCTTCCCGTCGCCCACGCCCACGTCGCCCTTGGGCGTCATGTTGGGCACCTGGAGCCCGGCCGCCGTGGCCTTGTCCTCGATGTAGGTGATGAGCTGCACGTTGCTGGACGTCAGCTGCGTCTCCACCGCCTGCCGCGACGCCTGAGCCTCGCGATAGCTGGCCGCCAGCGCCTGCACCTCCTGCAGCTTCGCCAGCTTGTCCTGCGTGCGCTTGCGATAGCCGGACGCGCTGTTGGCGAACGTCATCAGCACCACGAACACCACGAACACCACCACCGCCGCGCCGACGATGGACACCATCCGTCGCTCACGGTCACTCAGCCGCTCGAACCACGTCTGCACCGGCGCGAGCACTTCCTGAAGCTTGGCCATGACTAGCTATCCCCTCCTTCCGCACCGGGGCACTCCACCTGGACGTCCAGGGAGAACGTCACCTTCTGTCCGTCGCGGGTGCGCCCCACCTTGCCCTGCTTCACTTCCTTGAAGCACGAGTGGTTCTTGAGCGCGTTGGACAGCGTGTCCACCTGCTTCGAGGAGTCCGTCTCCCCCTGCAAGACGACGCGCTGCGTGTCGATCTGGATGCGGTCGAACTTCACCGGCAGGTCCGCGGGCACCTTCTGCGTCACCTCCGCCAGCAGGTTCACCGCGGACATCCGGGGCAGCGCCGCCGCCGGGCTCTCCACGCCCTTGAGCAGGTTCAGCGCGCGGTTGTAGTCCTTCTCACACTTCCCGAGGATGCGCTGGGTCGTCTCGCACAGCGCCGCGTCCACCTGCGCCTCGCGCCGCGACAGCACCGAGTTGCGCACCACGCCGAAGGCGATGAGCAGCAACAGCAGCGTGGCCGCGAAGGACGCCAGCAGGCCCAGCTTGTCCTTCACGTAGTCGAAGTCACCCTTGAAGGCGAGCTCGCCCCGTCGGTAGTTGAAGCGCGGCGCGCGAGCACCGGTGGCGTTGCCACGCAGCGCCAGCGCGTACGCCTGCGCGGCGGACGGCTGGTCCGCGGGAGCAATCGCCTCCGACGTGTCCGCGGGAAGCGCGAGCACGCGCACCGGCAGGTTCAAGTCCCGGGAGAGCTGCTCCGCCAGGCCCGGCATCCGCGCCGAGCCGCCGCACAGCACAATCGCGCCCACCTGCTGACGGCTGCGCGCCGTGTATGACTTCAAGGTGGGGCGCAGCTCGCGCAGCACCGGCTGGAGCCCGCGCACGAAGGCCGCCGCCGCGCGCTCCGCGTCCGGCCCCTGCGCCGCGCTGGCCATCGCTCCGTGCTGCTCCTTCCAGTGGTGCGCCTCGGCGAGCGACGTCTGGAACTCCGTCGCCAGCGCCTTGCTCAGGTCCTTGCCGCCGCCCGCGAAGGTGCGCGCGAACTGCACCCCCGTGCCCGGCCGGCCGATGGCCACCGAGGTGCGCTCGTGGCCCATGTCCACCACCGCCACCACGCCGCCCTCGCCGGTGCCCTCGAAGAGGCCGGCGGCCTGCTGGAGCATGTTCTGGTAGGCGAGCGCCGGGTGCGTGACGATGCGCGGGTCCACCTTCAGCTCGCCCAGCAGCTCGAGCAGCCCCTTCAGCTCCTGCTGGCGCACCACGCCCACGATGAGGTCGCTGGCCTTCTCCTTCCCGTCCGTCTCCTTCTGTCCGACGATCTGGTAGTCGTAGACGACGTCGGAGATGTCGAACGGGAGCAGGCTGCCAATCTCGAAGGGGAGCGTTGCTTCAATCCGCTTCCCGTCGGAGAACGGCAGGCCCAGCGTGTGGGTGATGAGCGCGGGGCCGGGCAGGGCGACCACGACCTGGTCGGGGTGACCAGGTGGCAGCTTGCCAATCAGCTCCTGCACCGCGGCGCGCAGCGTGTCGGTGCGCTCGCCCTCCTGGGCGCGGCGTACCTCCACGTAGCTCCGGGTGGCGTGTCCTTTCGTCCGCGCCTCCAGCACCACGCCCTTCACGGAGTGGCTGCCCAGGTCGAGGCCAAGAATGCGGGCCATGCTATTCCTCTCTCCAGTACAGGAGCCTGCCCAGCGTGTCGTCCAGCCGGACCACGGCGGTCAGCGTCTTCTGCACGCTTCCCGCCTCTCCCACGGATTTGATGGTGAACGTCTGACTCTTGTCGCCGATGAGGCGATTGCCCGCCACGTTGGACTTCACGGCGGGATTGACGACGATGCCCGCGCTCTCCACCACGGCGACGAAGTCCTGCACGCCCATGCCGAAGAAGCTGAACATGCGCGCGCCGCGGATGCGGGTGATGAGCTCGTTGAGGAACACCGGGTCTCTCAAGCGCGGGTCCGGCCGGGCCGGGTCCGCCACGGACATGATGGCCAGCCCCATCATCACCGGGTCATCCGTGTTGATGTTGGGCCGGGAGTTGATGTCCGGGTACACCGTGAGCCTGTCACGGAACGCCGACATGAACTGGTCATTCACCCCGTGCACCCGGTACAGCTCGTCGACGCTGTCGAAGCGCGCGTTCTTCGGCTCGTAGTTCGGCTCGTAGCGACTGTAGGGCGAGCCCTCATCGGAGAAGCCGGAGGGCATGGGATTGACGGGGTCCGTCGGGTTGATGGTGGAGCCCGTCTCGTCGTCGTCCGCCCAGTCCTTGATGGCCAGCATCACGTCCTGCGGATTGCTGCGCACCTTGTTCGCGTCGTCGCGCTCCCACAGGAACTCGAAGCGCTTGTCGCCGAGCATGTCCATCATCCGCAGCGCCGTGGGCAGCGCGTCACCCGCGCCCGCCACCAGCCGGTGCACGTTGAGCTTCTCCTCCTCGTCGGAGATGGTGGACAGGAAGCAGCCCTCGAAGCCGCCGAACGAGCGACGCGTCATCTGCTGCGACATCTCCCGCGACGCCGGGTCCTCCTCGCCGTCCTTCATGTCGAAGTTCGGGTCGTCCTCGTCCACTGCGTCCAACGGCGGGGCGTCGTTCTCGGGCTCCTGGCCCTCGCTCTTCACCATGCCCTTGAGCATGTGGCAGTCCACGCGCGCCATCCTCCAGAGCTGGAGGTTGAGCGACGCCGGCTGCGGGGTGTTGCCCTGATTGCCCTGGGTGCCCAGGAGGTTTCCCAGGAGCGACGCGGGGTTGGGGATGGGGGTCTGGTCGACCTGCTTCTGGAAGCGAAGCAACAGCCGCGACAGCGCCACACCCGAGCGCGCCATGTAGTACGCGCGCACCTCGTCCCGCTGGTTGGCCGCGAGTTGGAGATCTACCCGGCTGTTGTAGGCGAACTCGGTGGCGATGACCGTCAGGAGCGCGATGGACACGATCGCGATGATGAGCGCCACGCCACGCGAGCGACGCTCCCCGCCAGGGGCCTTGGAGCTGGGTCGGCGCCGCCGGGGCGTCTGCTGGAAGAAGGGCAGGGGCATCAGTACCTCGGCAGCTCGGTGTTCAACATGATGCGCGTCTGGGTGGAGTAGCGCGCTTCCTTGCCCGTCTCATCCACGGCGGTAATCGACATCCGCACGCGCGTGGGCAGGATGCTCTTCTGCTCCGTGCGCCGGGTGTCCCACTCGTCATCCCATTCCTTCTTCTCGGAGTTCCAGTACTCGAACTCCAGCTTCTTGGCGCCCTCCAGCAGCACGTCCGTCGTGCCGCCCCGGTCCATGCGGTCATCCACGCTGGGGTTCACTCGGCGCTTGAGGTCCACGCGGCCCTTGGCGTTCCGGTCGTCGGAGGCCTCCAGGAAGTACTCCACCACCGCCTGGTCGGACTCCTTCACGTCCGTGTACAGCCGCTGGTGGGCGAACGTGGTGAACAACAGCCGGTCGCTCTCGCCCACGAAGTTGGTGGGGCGGTCGTTCTGGTCCCGGAAGCGCTTCAGGTCGAACCTGTCGCTGACGTACGCGGAGCCAATCTCCCGCGCCATCCGGTTCATCGACACCCGCACCTGCCGGTAGCGGTCCGCGTCCGCCTCCACCGACTCCTTCGCCGTCAGGCCCGTCTGGAAGGCCATGGCCACCACCGTGCCCATCAGGGCGGTGATGGCCACCGCCACCATGACCTCCATCAGCGTGAAGCCACGCGAGCGCCGGGCCGTCATTGGGTGTTCCTCATGCCGGGGAAGTTCGGCATCGACGGGCGATTGCCTCCGAAAATCCCGCCGCCCTGGCCGCCCGGGACGATGCCGCCGGTGCCACCGCGCTGTTGCTGACCACCACCGTTGGCGCGCTGCAGCCACTCCGAGCGGCGCATCAGCGGCGTGCGTGACTCCGGGTGCAGCATGGTGCCGTTGGGGCCGGGGATGGGGTTCGGGACAATCATGCCCGGGCTGTTGGGATCCACCCACTGGTTGTCGGCGCCTTGAGTCTGTCCCTGCGTGGCCATGAAGCCGCCGTTGCGGTCCGAGCCCGGCCCGAGCGACACCACGTGCGTCACCAGGTCGATGTTCTCCAGTTGGGTGCCCTCCTGCCAGTACACGGTGAGGTGCACCTCGCGCACGGTCTGGGTGAGCTGCTGCACCATCTGCGTGAACATGGGCTGCGCCATGCCCATGGCCGCGCCGCCCAGGCCACCGCCCGCGGGCTGCGGTCCACTGGAGGCGCCGTCCTTGCCGCCCCCGGCCCCGCCACCGAACAGGCCGGCGATGCCGCTCATCGGGTCGTCCGAGTCCCCGCCGCCGCCGATGGGCAGGTTGAAGAGGGCGCCGATGAGCTGGTCCGGTGACACGCCGTCCAGCTTCGGGGCGATGATGCGCGCCTTCCACTTGAACTGGGGCCAGCCCTCTTCGGAGAAGTCGCCGGACTCCTCGTCGTCGTCGGGCGAGAAGCCGTCGTCGTAGAGCTTCTGCTCCACGTCCGTCATCTTCGCGCGCGCCAGGAGCGAGGCCACCGTGAGGCGCTTGGTGTAGACGTGGTTGGACACCGCGCCCGCGTTCAAGTCGAAGATGGCCATCAGCGCGAGCCCCAGGATGGAGAGCGCCACGACGACCTCCAGCAGGGTGAAGCCTTGAGCGCGTTTCATCGCGGCACCTCCAGGATGTCGTTCGCGATGGTCACCTTCCCGGTGAGCGGGGACACGTCCAGCGTCCAGGCGTTGTCGCCCTGGCTCACGTAGACGTACGCCTTCTCCGTGTAGCCCTGCGGGAAGAAATAGAGATACGCCACGCCGTTGTCGACCGCCTCCTTCTGCTGGCGTGTCCACACGGACACGCGCACGTCCGCCGGCAAGTCACGGGCCGGTATTTCCTCCGAGGTGAAGGACGAGAACTTCGCCGCGTTCTGCACGCGCTCCTTCTCTCCGTCCATCAGCTCCTGCGCGCTGGGCGTGCTGCCGCCCGACGCCAGGTAGCTGCGGCGCTCCTCGTTGCCCTGGCTGCTGCCTCGGTTGGCGCGCCGGGACTGCTCGCGCGCGCTGTTCTCGTCGCGCAGGGCGGTGTCGCGGTCTCTCGCCGTCGTCACCGCGCTCTCCGCGCACTCGGCATGGTAGCGCGTGGCCTTCTCCTCCTTGGGGTCCGGAATCTCGAACACCAGCCGGCACGTCTTGCCGCGCAGCGCCGCCGAGTCGTAGAGCGAGCGGATGGTGCCCGCCAGCTCCCCCGCCGCGCCCTTGGCCTTGGCGCCCGTGAGCGAGCCGATGCCCATCACCGCCGCGGAGAACAACATCGCGACGATGATGATGGCGATGGAGATCTCGATGAGCGTCAGGCCGCGCTGGGCTCGACGGAGCACGCGCTGCCCGGCTGTCGTCGTCACACGCGTCATGGTTGCCCCCAGTTCGCCAGCACGCCCCCGCTGCTCAGGTCCGCGTTCGTCCCCACGCCGCCCTGCTTGCCGTCCGCCCCGTAGGAGATGACGGCGCCGCTCTTGCCGTCCATCCAGTAGACGTACGGGTGACCCCAGGGGTCCACCGGCACGGAGTCGATGAGCTTCGCCTGGATGAGCGGCGTGAAGCCCTCTTCCTTGGACGGGAAGTAGCCCAACAGCCGGTGGTGCGCCTTGAACAGGCCCTCCAGCTTGCGAATCTCTCCGCGCGCCCGGCGCTGCTCCGGCTGGAGCGAGCGGTCGTCCGTCACGTACACGAGGACGAACGCCAGCACGGTGGCCACCAGGAAGATGGCCGCCAGCAGGAGCCGCCCCTTCGTCTGGGGGCGCAGGGCCCCCGCGGGCGAGGGCATCTGGGATGGCAGTGAGGTTTGCACGTTCATACCCGAAGCCCTGTCAACACGCGGGGTGCGCTACTTCTTCACTTGTTGTTGGCGGAGGCGCCGTCCGCGGAGGAGATGTCCGCGTCGTTGCCCTCGCCGCCGGCCGTGCCATCCGCGCCGTAGGAGATGATGACGGGCTTGCCGCCCTCGTTCAGGTACACGTAGTCGTTGTTCCACGGGTCCTTGGGCATCTGCTCCAGCGACTGGGTCTCCACCAGCGCGTTGAGGCCCGACGACGTGTCCGGGTACTTGCCCTTCTTCGTGTAGTAGAGCTTCAGCGCGCCCTGGATGCTCTTGATATCCAGGGAGGCCCTGTCCCTACGGGCCGCCTCGAGCTGCGGAATCACCGCCACGCCGACGGCGGCGGCGATGAGGCCGAGGATGGTGATGACCACCATGATTTCGATGAGGGTCATGCCGCGGCGGTTGCGGCGGCGGCGCTGCTGCGAGTGGGTGTTCTGGCTCATGTCTGCTCTCACCTCGGGGTGACTTTCTGGCAAGCCACCGCATCGTGTTCAGGACTTCCTGTCAGGGGGCCCGGGGGCCGTCCACCACCCCAGCGGGCGGCACGGAGGACCGGGGGCCGTACAGTCGGGCCCCCACCGTCACCAGCGCCGCCGCGAGGGCAATCATCGCCGCGAGCGTCGCGCGCTGAATCCAACGGTCGAGCGTGTCATTCGTCATGGCCCTGGCACCTCACCGGATGGCCGAGTTCACCTGGAGAATCGGCAACAGGATGGAGAGGGCGACGAATGCAATCACCGCGCCCATCACCACGATGAGCAGGGGCTCCAGGAGCGAGGTGAGCGCACCGATGCGCACGTTCACCTGCGTCTCGTAGTTGTCCGCGACGTTGGTGAGCATGTCCTCCAGCTGTCCGGAGCGCTCTCCAATCGCGACCATGTGGTACACGAGCGGCGGAAACTCACCCGAGCGCTTGAGCGGGGCGGCGATGCTCTCGCCTTCGCGGATGGAGTCGCGGGCCTTCTCGACGACTTCGGCCAGCACGGTGTTCGTCATGATGGCCTTGACGATGTCCATGGCAGCCAGCAAGGGGACGCCGCTCTTGAGCAGCGTGGACAGCGTGCGGGCGAAGCGGGAGATGGACAACAGGCGCACCAGGCTGCCGACGATGGGCGCCTTCAGCACGAAGCGGTCCCACTTCGGCTTGCCCTTGGGGCTCTTCGTCCAGCGCATGAAGAGCCACACGCCCAGCGCCATCATCGGCACGGCGATGAACCACCAGTTCTGGAAGAAGTTGCTCGTGGCGATGAGGATCCGCGTGCTCAGGGGCAGGGTGGCCTTCATCGTCTCGAAAATCTTGGTGACCTTCGGGACCACGAACACCATCAGCGCCACGAGGATGCCGCCGCCCACCACCATCATGATGGCGGGGTAGAGCATGGTGCTGAGGATCTTCTGCTGCAGCCGGGCCTGGTTCTCCGTGAAGTCGGCCAGGCGCGTGAGCACCGCGTCCAGCGCGCCGGACGCCTCGCCCGCGCGCACCATGTTCACGTAGATGTTGGGGAAGATTTTCGGGTGCTGACCCAGCGCGTCCGCCAGGGACGAGCCCTCGTTGACGCGCTGCTTGATGTCGGAGAGGGCGCGCTTGAAGCGCTCCTTCTCCACCTGGTCGACCAGGGCGGTGAGCGACTCCACCAGCGTGACGCCGGCGCCCAGCAGCGTGGAGAGCTGCCGGGTGAAGATGGCGACGTCGTCGGTGTTGACGCGGCCCCGCCCCAGCTTGCGCAGGTCGATGTCGCGCGACACCTGCGCCGCGTTGGCGCCCTTGGACACCGCGCCCCGGCTGCCTTCCGCCTGGGCCAGCACGTCCGTGAGGAACACGCCGTCCGCGCGCAGCTTGGAGCGCAGCGTCTTGGGCGAGTCGGCTTCCAGCAGACCCTTGATCTGCTTGCCCGCGGAGTTGAGACCTCTGTACTCGAAGACCGGCATGGCTCGATGACCCCGGCTCCTCCCAGGGAGGAGCTGTCGGTTACATGTCCTCCTGGGTGATGCTCAGCACTTCGGCGATGGTCGTCTCGCCCAGGGAAATCTTCCGCGCACCGTCTTCCAGCAGGGTGATCATCCCCTTGCTGGTGGCGGACTTCTTGATGGTGGAGGCGTCCACGTTCTTCAGCACCAGCTGGCGCACGTCGTCGTCCACGGGGAGGAACTCGTAGATGCCCGTGCGGCCGCGGTAGCCGTTGCGGTTGCACGTGGGGCAGCCCACGGCCTTGTAGATGCGGTCCGTCCCGTAGCGCGCCTTGAACGAGGCGAGCGTGTGGCTCAGCTCCTTCAGCTCCGCGTCCGTGGGCACGTAGGCCACGCGGCAGTCGGCGCACACCCGGCGCACCAGACGCTGGGCGAGGATGCCGGTGAGCGACGAGGCCACGAGGAACGGCTCCACGCCCATGTCCACCAGACGGGTGACGGCGCCCGCGGCGTCGTTGGTGTGGACCGTGGAGAGCACCAGGTGGCCCGTGAGGGATGCCTGGATGGCGATCTCCGCCGTCTCCTTGTCGCGAATCTCGCCCACCATGATGACGTCCGGGTCCTGGCGGAGGAACGAGCGCAGGCCCTGGGCGAAAGTCAGGCTGATCTTCGGGTTGATGGCCATCTGGCCAATGCCCTTGAGCTGGTACTCGACCGGGTCCTCGACGGTGAGGATGTTGAGGTCCGGGGTGTTGATCTTCGACAGGGCGCCGTAGAGCGTCGTCGTCTTGCCGGAGCCCGTGGGGCCGGTGACGAGGACGATGCCGTGCGAGCGCTTGATGACCGCCTCCATCGCGTGGAGCGTCACCTGGCTCATGCCGATCTCCGCCAGGTCCAGCAGCGTCGCCGTCTTGTCCAACAGACGCATGACGATGCGCTCCCCGTGCGTGGTGGGGATGGTGGACAGACGGATGTCGATGTCGCGGCCCGCCAGCTTGATGCGGATGCGGCCGTCCTGCGGCAGGCGCTTCTCGGCGATGTTGAGCTGCCCCATCACCTTCACGCGGCTGACGATGGCGTTCTGGTAGCGCTTGGGCGGCTTGATGACTTCCTGGAGCACACCGTCCACGCGGAAGCGCACGAGCAGCTCGCGCTCCATGGGCTCGATGTGGATATCGCTCGCGCGCTCCTTGGCGGCGCGGAAGAGCACGGAGTTCACCAGCCGGATGACCGGCGCCTCGTCGTCCGTGTCCAACAGGTCCTGCGGCTCGTCCAGCTCGTGCGCGAGCGCGTCCAGGTCCTGCGTCTCCATCTCGTCGACCAGCTGCTCGGCCTCGTTGATGGAGCGGTCATAGACGCTGTTGATGGCGTCGGTGATGGTGGAGCCCAGCGCGAGCCGGGGGCTGATGCTCTGCCCCAACAGCAGCCGCGCGTGGTCCATGGTGGACGTGTCCAGCGGGTCCGCCACCGCGAGCACCACCGCGTCACCCTCCACGGACAGCGGGAGGATGTGCGACTGCTTGGCGAAGTTGATGGGGATGCGCTTGACCAGCTCCGCGTCCACTTCCTCCGTGAAGATGCGCGCCAGGTAGGGCAGGTCCAGCTGGTGTCCCAGGGCCTTGACGACGTCCTCTTCGGAGACCGCCTTGATGCCCACCAGCACCTCCCCGATGCGCCCACCCTTCTCCTCCTGGATGGCGAGCGCCTCCCGGAGCTTCTCCTCGGTGAGCGAGGGGACGAGCGCGCGGAGGATCTCCCCCAGGGGCCTTCCACAGAGGAAGGCCTGTCCGTGGGAGACGACCTGGGTGGAGTCGTTCCGAGCGGTGGACGCGCCGGACGCGGCGGCGGCGAAGGTGGGGTCGGCGGTTACGTTCATGGGCTCTTAGTTCCCCGATTCAGGCTGGATGCGCAGGCGCTCTGGCGACGCGTCTCTGGAGGACTCCGGAGCCGGCGCTTCGGGCGTCCGCGGCGTCGGGGCCGCGGGGGGTGACTCTTCGGAACCCGTGGAAGGCGGCGCGGCTTCCCGCACCTCGGGCTCACGCGACTGGGGGGCCGTGGGCCGCGCGGGCTGCACGGCGTTCTGACGAGCAGGCGTGGGGGCCGCACCCGGCCCGATGATGCGCTCGCCATTCAGACCGGGACCGCCGTTCTCCGCGCGGTTGCGCTCCCGGATGACGGCCTGGTTCATGCGAGACAGCGGACCGGGCTTGCGGCTGAAGTCCACCGCCACGTCGTAGCCCGGCACCTGACCGTAGAACTGCTCCACGAACTGCTGACGCTCCTTCATCTTGCGCTCGAAGATGACGCGGAAGTCCTCCGGGCCCCGGATGATGTAGGGCGTCAGGAACAGCAGCAGGTTCGTCTTCGTCTTCTTGCGAGACGTCTCGCGGAAGAAGTTGCCGATGATGGGGATGTCGCCCAGCACCGGGACCTTGGTGACGGACTCAATCGTGCGGTCCTGCATGATGCCGCCCAGCACCACCGTCTCCTGGTCCTTGGCGATGACCGTCGTCTTCGCGCTGCGCTTGCTCGTCGTCGGACCGAGCACCGGGTCGTTGGAAGCGATCTCCTCCGTCTGCTCGGTGATGACCATGCGGATGTAGTCGCTGTCGTTGATCTGCGGCTTGACGGTCAGCTTCAGCTCCACGTTCTGGCGCTGGATGGGCGCGTACAGCGAACCCAGGCCGCCCAGGCCGGCGAGCAGCGACGGGTTGAGGCCACCGGCCGCGCCGCCCGCCCCGCCCACCTGTGAGCCCAGCGAGGAGGGCGAGAAGCCGGACTGGAAGGGCACGTTCTGGCCCACGGTGATTTCCGCCTCCTCGTTGTCGCTGGTGAGGATGTGCGGGGTGGAGAGCACGTTGACGTCGGAGCTCTGCTGCATCGCGTGCAGCACCACGCCGAAGGCGGGGATGTCCAGGCCCAGCTTCTCCAGCGCCGGAATCACCGGACCCTGCAGACCCGCGAGGAAGCCGCCGAAGGACGCCAGGTTGGCCAGGCTCAGCGAGGGCGGAAGGCCCTGCCCGCCGTTGTTGGTGCCAATCAGGCCGGGCGCCGCGCCCCTGTCGGTCTGCAGCGCGAAGCCGCTGTGCAGGTTGACGCCGAACTCGGCGTTGCGGTCCAGGTTCACCTCCATGATGACGGCCTCGACGAACACCTGGCGGCGCGGCGTGTCGAGCTGCTGGATGACCTGGACGATGTTCTTGTAGTCCGTCTGGCTGGCGACGATGACCAGCGAGTTGGTGCCCTTGTCGGCCGAGATCTTCACCTCGCCGCTGAACAGCTCCGCGGCCTGGGTGGTGCCGGCGGGACGCGGAGCGCCCTGGGGCATGTTCGGCATCGGCGAGCGCGGCCGGTTCGCGGTGCCCTGGGCCAGCGACTGGAGCGTGCTGGCCAGCTCCTCCGCGTTGGCGTTCTCCAGGTAGTAGACGTTGATGCGACCGCCCGTCCCGGAAGGGATGTCGATCTGCGTGACGATGTCCTGGATGCGCTCGAACGCGGCGGGGCTGGCCACGATGATGAGCTTGTTGGTGCGCTCGTCCGGGATGATCTGCGACAGCGTCACCGGGCCCGCGGAGGCCTCCTGGCCGCCCGAGACGGGCTGCGCGATGACCTCGCCGCCCGGCTGGCCCGGCGGCGTGTTGCCCTGCGTGAAGGTGCCGGGACGCTGCCCGGGGCGGGCGCCCTTGGCCTCGAAGAGGCGCTGCACCGTGGTGGCCACGTCCTGCGCGGCCGCGTACTGCACCTGGATGACCCGCAGCTCGTCGCTGGCCGCGCGCGTGTCCAACTGGTCGATGAGGCGCTCCAGGCGGTGGATGTTGGAGCCCACGTCGTTGACGATGATGGTGTCCGGCGGATACGGGATGGTGTCGCCGTCCTTGGACACCAGCTGCTGCAGCACGCCGCGCAGCGGCTCCACCTCCACGTTGCGGATGCGGAACAGCTTGGTGATCATCTGCTCGTTGGTCGTGTACGGCTGGCCGTCCTCGACGATGGTGGGGATGGGGTTCTGCTTCGCCGAGCGCTTGTCGACGATCTTCATGAAGCGGCCGTACTGGTACGCGGCGAGCCCGTTGGCGTCGAGCGAGGCCAGGAAGGCGGAGTAGAACGCGTCGGCGTCCACTTCGACGCGGCCGTTCTCCGGGCCGATGATGGAGATCTTCCCGCGCACGTTCTCCGGGAGGATGAAGGTGCGGCAGGTGGCGTCGGCGACCGTCTGGACGAGCTTTTCGATCTCCACCTTGTCGAAGTAGATGCCGTAGCGCGCGTTGCGCCGGGCCTCCTCGCACGTGGGCGTGCGCCGTGAACCCTGATTGGACTCGTCGGCGCCCGTGGGCGACGACTGGGGAGTGATGGTCCGCTCACCCGGCGCGGAAGGCGCGGAGGTGCCGGGCGGAGGGGGGCGGCGCTGGGCCTGCGCGGGGACGGCGAGCGCGAGGCAAAGGCAGAGCATCCAGGACGGGAGCGTCTTCATGGAGGAGCGGGCGCGGCGTGGGGTTTAACGGACGTTGTAGGACTTGCGGATCGGCGCGCCGTTGCGCTCGATCTCGATTTCAATGCGGGATGAGTCCTTCATCTTCGAATAGACCTCGAGCGCCTTCTCGGGGCTGTTGAGGTCGAATCCGTTGATGCGGCGGATGACGTCGCCGTTCTGGACTCCAATCTTGGAGTAGATGGAATCCGGGCGGATGGAGAAGAGCTTGAACCCCACGGCCTGACCGTCCTTGAAGGCGGGAACGATTCGCGCCTGCATGGCGACGTCGTTGAGGTTGTTGAGCGTCTTGTCGATTTCCGCGCGCGGCACTTCGTACTCGTTGTCGCTGACCGCGCGGATGCCGCTGGTGGACGCGGTGTTCGTCTGCGCCACCGGAGGCGTGGGAGGCGTGAAGGCCTGCGCGCCGTCGCCCGGGTTGCCGTCGATGAACTCCTTGCGGCCCCCGTTGACGATGATGACGCGCTCACGCTCGATTTCGAGCACGGTGGCGCCCTGCAGGGCATTGCCCACCATGTACGTCTGCGAGCGCTGGGTGACCATGTCCTGGATGGAAGCGAAGGACCAGTCAGGGTTGCCGGCGACGAGCGTGCCCAACAGCTTCACGCGAAGGCCGCTCTTCACCGGGGCCGCGTTGGGGTCGACCTGAGGCGCGGTGGGTTCCGCCACCGCGACCTCCGGCTCCGGAATCTTGATGCCAGTCACCCGGGACAGCTGCTCCATGTCCGGCAGCGCCAGTGCGGACTGGGCTGGCCGGGTGTTGGCGGGCGCGCGCGAGGCGGCCCCTGACATGGGCACCGGGGAGATGGCGGACTCGACGAACAGGTTCACCGTCTTCGCCGCCAGCAGCGCGACGAGGAGGACGAACAGCAGGTTCACCGTCCAAAAGTATTTTCGAAAGAAGAGTTCCATCACGCTTCCGAGAGAAAGCCGAACCGGTGGAGAGCAAGCCAGGTGCCACCGCGGGCCAGTGGGGCCAATCAACGGGGACGGCCAAGCGCTCGAAATTATTCCGGAATGAAGGGCCGCTCCGGGCGACTGAGCGAGCTGCCCCGAGCCTTGGGACAAATTGTCAAAGCCAGGTGGGGGCCTTTGTGACGGCCTGTCAGTCCTCGCTTCCAGCGGGGGGCTCGCCGCCGTTGGACTGCTCGCGCTCCAGCTTGCGGTAGATGGTGCGGGCCGCGATGCCCAGCAGCCGGGCTGCCAGCGTCTTGTCGCCCTTGGTGTGGCGCAAGGTTTCGTGGATCACGCGGCGCTCCACCTCTTCCATGGGCGTTCCAATGGGGATGACCAGCTGCGAGGCGGCGCCGAGCGGGCCCTTGCGCACCGACTCGGGCAGGTCGCTGGCCTCCAGCACCTCGGTCCGCGCCAGCACCACCGCGCGCTCGACGGCGTGCTCCAGCTCCCGCACGTTGCCGGGCCAGGCGTAGTTCTCCAGCGTCTGGAGCGCCTCCTGGGAGAAGCCGCGCAGCACCTTGCCGTTCTTCGCGGCGAAGCGGCGCAGGAACGCGTCCGCCAGGAGCGGGATGTCCTCCCGGCGCGAGGCCAGCGCGGGGACGCGGATCTCCACCACGTTGAGGCGGTAGTAGAGGTCCTCGCGGAAGCGGCCCTCGGCCACCTCCTTCTGCAGGTCCTTGTTGGTGGCGGCCACCAACCGCACGTCCACCTTTACTATCTGCGTGCCACCCAGCCGCTCGATTTCGCCCTCGGCCAGCGCGCGCAGGAGCTTCACCTGGGCGGGCAGCGGCATCTCTCCGATTTCGTCCAGGAAGAGGGTGCCGCCGTGGGCGCGCTCGAAGCGGCCCTCGCGACGGGCGACCGCGCCGGTGAAAGCGCCGCGCTCCACGCCGAACAGCTCCGCCTCCAGGATGTTCTCCGGCAGCGCGCCGCAGTTGACGGCGACGAAGGAGCCCTTGGCCCGGCTGGAGTACTCGTGCACCGAGCGCGCGGCCAGCTCCTTGCCGGTGCCGGACTCGCCCAGCAGCAGCACCGTGGCGGTGGAGGGCGCCGCCTGGCGGATGGTGTCCAGCATGGCGCGGAAGGCGGGGGACTGGCCCACCATGGTGCGCCCGCCCGCGGCGCTCATCTCCGCCAGCTTCGCCTTGAGCGTCTGGTTCTCCGAGACGAGGGCCCGCTTCTCCAGCGCCTTCGACACCGCCTTCACCAGCGCGTGGCGCTTGAGGGGCTTGGTGATGAAGTCGTAGGCGCCGTCCTTCATCGCCGCCACGGCCGTCTCCACCGTGCCGTAGGCCGTCATCAACACCACCTCCACGTCGGGGCGGATGGTGCGCGCCGCGCGGAGCAGCTCCTGCCCGTCCATGCCGGGCATCATCAGGTCGGTCACCATCACCGTGACTTCGGGCCGGCGCAAGAGCTCCAGCGCCTCCGTCCCGTTGGCGGCCGACAGCGTCGCCATGTTCTCCCGCTGGAAGATGCGCGTCACGGAGTCGAGGTTGGCGCGGTCGTCATCGACGACGAGAACGGTGGAGGTAGTCATGTCGGGCGCCGCTCCTTGCAATCCCCGTTCCCTATCCGTGGTCCTCGTCCGACTCAACAGGGCCACCGCCCATCCGGCCGATGTCCTCGCGCTTGACGGACTCCAGGTTGAACTTGAGCGCGCTGGCCAGCATCCGGTCCAGCGTCTCGTCGAAGTCGGGCTTGCCGCCGTTCTTGCGGAAGCGCAGGAAGTTGATGCGGGCGACGACGAAGTTCTTGAGGTAGGGGCTCTGCATGCCCCGCTCCTTGAGGCCGTTGACGACGGCCACCACGGCGTCGTCCAGCTCCAGGAGCCGGTCCGCCCGGGCCTCGCGCAGGGCGAGCGCGTCCACGAGCGGCTTGTCGAGGAAGTCCTCCACCACCTTGACGAAGGGGTGGTAGGCGCCCGCGGAGAAGCGGGGGCGCTTCTCGTACGCGGCGCCGAGCGTGACGAAGGAGGGCTCCTCGAACAGGTGCGCGAAGGCGGTCTCCTTGCCCTCGCGGCCCGCGCCGACGAGGCCCCGGTACATGCGGACCACCTCCAGCGAGCGCTCCTTGAGGTTGTGGGCCTTCTCCGTGTTGAGGGCGAGGATTTGATAGGCCACGTCCTCGTCGGGGAGCAGCAGCGCGATGATGGACTTCGCACCCAGCAGCTTGCTCGCGTGCAGGCGGTGGTTGCCGTTGGGCGTCCAGTACTTCCCGTCCTTGCGCACGGCGATGACGGGGTCCAGGAAGCGGTCCAGCCGCTCCATGGCGCTGGCGAGCCGCTTCACGTGGGGCTCGGACAAGTCCCGCTGGTAGGGCGTGGGCTCCACCTTGTCGATGGGCAGCACCGCGAGCACCACGGGATGTCCACCCAACGGCTCGCGGTAGACGCCGAGCACCTCGCCGCCATCGGTGCGCACGGCCTCGAGGATTTCGATGGGGTACTCCACCGAGTCGCTGGCCACATCCGCGGGCGTCAGGCCCCGGGACTTGGGGTCCGCCTTCTTGCGGCGGGGCTTGCGAGGCGTGCTGTGGGTCGCCGGCTTCGCCTTCGCGGCGGCGGCCGTCTTCTTCCGTGCGGACTTCGCTGCCATGGGTGCGCCCTCCTGCGCTGCGGACGAGAGGTGTAGCCGGAGGCCCTGACATGCGCCTCCCCCACCGAGTGGGGGAGGGTGGCCTCCCGCGTCGCCCACGCTAAAGGGACGCGGGAGGTAGGGCTACTCTCCCGAGAGGGTGAGCTGCCGGAAGCGGACAGTGGGCGCGCCCACCGTGCCGCGGAACTGCAAGTCGTTTCCGATACCGTCCATGTCCTGGAGCATCTTCAGGACGTTGCCGGCCACCGTGACTTCCTGCACCGCGTGCGTCAGCTCGCCGTTCTCAATCCACAGGCCATTGGCGCCCGCGGACAGCTCGCCCGTGACGGGGTTGGCCCCGTGGCCGAGCAGCGACGTGACGTAGAAGCCCCGGTCCACCTCCCGGATGAGCTGCTCGGGCGGCGTGGTGCCCGCCTCCAGGTACAGGTTGCTGGTGCCGATGGAGGGCAGCGCGTTGTAGCCGCGCTTGGCGTTGCCCGTGGGCCGCGCCTTCGCCTTGCGCGCGGTGAAGGCGTCATAGAGGAAGCTCGACATCACGCCCCGGTCGATGATGGGGGTGCGCCGGGTGGGCACGCCCTCTCCGTCGAAGGGCGCGGTGGCCATGCCTCGCGGCAACAGGCCGTTGTCCACCAGCGTGACGTGCTCGCTCGCGAGCCGCTTGCCCTGGAGCGACGCCAGCATGCTGGCCTGCTGGTGCACGGCGTTGCCGCTGGCCGCCCTGGCCACGCCCGACATGAAGGACGCGGTGACGAGCGGGTCGAAGAGCACCGGCACCTGCTGCGTCTTCACGCGCCTGGCGCCCAGCATCCGCACCGCGCGCCGCGTCGCCTCGCGGCCGATGGACTCCGGCGACTCCAGGTCCGCGAGGAAGCGCTTGTAGTCCAGCCAGTAGCCCTTCTGGAGCTGGCCGTCCGCGGCGGCCACGGGCATCGCGTACAGGTACACGTACGTGCCCGAGTAGCCCCCGGCCATCCCTTCCGACGACGCGACGTACACCTCGGACACGAAGTCCCCGGCGCCCACCGCGTTGAACGTCGTGACGCGCGAGTCCTCCGCGCGGCCCGCCTTCTCCATCTCCAGCGCGGCCTTCACCTTCCAGTCGCCGGGAAGACTCGCCACGGCCGGGTCATACAGCTCGCCCGTGTCGCCGAAGCGGCCCAGCTCCTTCACGCCGGGCAGGCCGTTGAGCTTGCTGGGCGCGGCGGCCTCGGCCAGCTTCAGCGCCTGGTCCACGAGGAGCTCCAGGCCCGAGGGCTCGAAGTCCGACGTGAAGGCGAAGCCGAGCCGGTCCTTCAGCACGACGCGCAGGCCCACGCCCTTGGACGTGGACTGGGTGAGGTCTTCAATCTGTCCTTCGCGCACGCGCACGCTGCTCTGGCGGCCCACCTCCAGGAACGCTTCGGCCTGACGGGCGCCCTTCTTCACGGCGCGCTGGACAATCTTCTTCGCGAGCTTCTGGTAGTCCATGGTGTCTGGCGCTCTCTCTCAACCGACCTGGGTTCCGCCGACGGTGACGTTGTCGATGCGCACCGTGGGCAAGCCCACGCCCACCGGCATCGACTGCCCGTTCTTCCCACACACGCCCATGCCTGGATCCGCCTGTGGATCATTCCCCACGCGGGACACGTTCTTCAGCGCCTCCGGCCCCACGCCGATGAGGATGGCGTTCTTCACCGGCCGGCCCAGCTTGCCGTCTTCAATCTGGTACGCCTCGCTCACCTCGAAGACGAAGTTGCCGTTGCTGATGTCCACCTGCCCGCCGCCGAAGGTCGCGCAGTACAGCCCGCGCTTCACTTCCTTGAGGATGTCGTCGGGGTGGTGGTTTCCCGGCGCGAGGAACGTGTTCGTCATGCGCGGAATGGGCAGGTGCCGGAAGGACTCGCGCCGCCCGCTGCCCGTGGAGCGCTGCCCCATCAGCTTCGCGTTGAGGCTGTCGTAGAGGTAGCCCTTGAGCACGCCGTTCTCGATGAGGACCTTGCGCTCGCCCGGGGTGCCCTCGTCGTCGATGTTGATGGAGCCGCGCCCGCTGGACACCGTGCCGTCGTCGATGACGGTGACCAGCTCGGAGGCGACCTTCTGCCCCAGTTTGCCGGCGAACAGCGAGGTGCCCTTGCGGATGAAGTCCGCCTCCAGGCCGTGGCCCACCGCCTCGTGCAGGAGGATGCCGCTCCAGCCGGGCGCCAGCACCACCGTCTGCGGGCCCGCCGCGCAGTCCACCGCGCCAATGGTCGCCACCGCCTGCCGCGCCGCCTCACGCCCCACGTCCTCTGGAGGGAAGGTGGCCCAGTGGGTGAACGGCACCCGGCCGCCACCGCCGTACGAGCCCGTGCGCCGCTCGTTCTTCTTGCCCTGCGCCACCACCTGGATGGACATGCGGCACAGGTCCTGGGTGTCCTCGGCGTAGCGGCCCTCCGTGTTGGCCACCGCGAGGCGCCGCGTCTGGTCCACATAGGCGCCGTTGACCTGCGACACCCGCGAGTCGAAGGCCCGCGCCGCCTGGTCCGCGCGGGTCAGCAGGGACGCCTTGAGCGACACCTCCACGTCCGACAGCGGGGTGGGGACGCGGTAGTGGCTGGGCACCGCGACGCGGGAGACGGGGAAGGCGCGCTCGGAGCCCTGGCCCTGGGCTATCATCGCCGCCGTGGAGGCGGCCCGCAGCAGCGCGGGCTCGTCCCAGTCGTCGGAGAAGGCGTAGCCCACCTTGCCGCCGGAGATGACCCGCACGCCGACGCCCTGGACGAGGCCCGTCTGGGCGCTCTTGATGCGCGACTCCTCCAGCACCACGCTGGTGCTGTGGGTGCGCTCCACGTAGACCTCCGCGAAGTCCCCCCCGCGCTCCATGGCCACCGCCAGCAGTCGCTCGAGCAGTGCCTGGGGCAGCAGGGGGGCGGGCGAGGGCCGCCGGGCCGCCAGGGGGGCGAGCTGGGAAGAAGGGGCGCGTCGGGTCGGCGCGGACGCTCGGGGCATTCGGGAACTCCCTCGGTGAAGCGTTGGGGGTGTGTAAACCTACATAGGAGGGGAAATCTCCCGGAGCAACGGACAATGGCCCCCGTTCTTTCCCCGGGGCGGGCCTGTCGCATTCCCACCGTGGGTGCGGCGCTTTAAGATGCCGAGCGTTTCGGAACCTGGACCCCACCCCATGCCTGCTCGTCCCCCATCCTCTCCTCGTGCTGGCGCCGGCCGTTCCGGCCCGGACGCGGGGGCGGACTCTCCATCGGCGAAGCCGTCAGCCCGGGCTCGCCCTCCGCGCGAGGCGTCACCCGCCGACGAGGACTTCGCCGCACCTGCCTCCGGGGACGATGGCCCCGATGGCCCCGCGAATCCGGAGCTGTACGGCGATGCGCAGCCTCCGCGCTCCCGCACGGACGAGACGCGCGTGGGCGCCGTGCCCGAGTCGCGCGAGGAAGAGTCGCGCCGCGATGACGACGACGACAACTCCGAGTCCACGCGCGCTGGTCCGCCGGTGCAGATGCTGGTGCTGGCCGGGCCGGACCGGGGGCGCAAGAAGCGCTTCCAGGGCGTGCGGATGGTGGTGGGGCGCGGCAAGGACTGCGACTTCGTGCTGGACGACCAGTCGGTGTCGCGGCGGCACCTGGAGCTCGTCTACGGCCAGGCCGGCGTGGCGATGAGGGACTTGGGCAGCATCTCCGGCACCCAGGTGAATGATCAGCGCGTGGACGAGTGCATCCTCAAGCACGGCGACGAAATCGCCATGGGGAAGACGCGCCTGCGCTTCGTGGACGAGGCGGAGCAGATCAAGGAGATGCGCGCCCAGGCGGAGGCCCGCGAGGTCGAGGAGAAGCGCGAGCGCGAGGAGGCCGCCAAGGAGAAGGACGAAGCCCGGAAGGCGGCGGGCGCGGCGCGTGGTTCGGACGTGGATCCGAATGATCCCCGGCTGAACGAGATGACCAACGCCAACTACCGGGTGCCGGAGGGGCTCCAGGACAAGGGACAGAACAAGGGCAAGGGCGCCATCGCCATTCCCCGTTCCCGACCGCCTCCGAGGAGCGTCGTCACGGGGGGCGGAGCGAACTCGAGGACGAAGCTGCTCGTGGGTGTGGGCGGCGGCGTGGTGGTGCTGCTCATGCTGGGCCTGCTGTTCATGCCCTCGGCGCCTCCTCCTCCGCCTCCGCCGGATCCGAGCATCGAGCGCTCCAAGCTGCTGATGCAGAAGGCGCGCGAGGCGGTGCGCGCGGACGACTACGCCACCGCGGTGAGGCTCGTCGAGGAGGCGGAGAAGCTGCGGCCGGGGGTCGACGAGGAGGGTCTGGGCCGCGCGGCCAGCAAGCAACTGGAGGTGATTCAGTCCTTCGAGGAGGTGCGCGCGCTGATGACGGCCCAGCAGTTCGACCAGGCTCGCGTGAAGCTGGAGGCCGCGCCGCAGGGCACGGCCAAGATGGACGACATCCGGCGCAAGCTGGAGGCGGAGCTGGAGGAGCAGGACGTCGCGTGGCGCATCCAGAAGATGGAGGAGGCGCTCGCGGCCCGAGACCCCGAGGCGGCCCGGCCGCTGCTCGCGCAGGTGCCGGACGTGAACAGGCCGGCCTTCTCGCAGAAGCTCATTGATCTGGAGGCGGAGCTGGCGAAGGAGTCCGCGGACGGTGCGCGCAGGGACCGCGCCAACCGCGAGCGCGCCGCGCTGAACGCCAAGGAGCAGCGCAAGCTCTTCATCGAGGAGGCCTTCACGGACGTGGAGCGGCGCTTCAACGGCGGGGACTACCAGCGCGCGGTGCTCGAGTGCGACCGTGTCACGGAGAAGTACAAGGCGGAGAAGGACGTGAAGGACCGGGCGCGCCAGCTGAAGACGCTCATCCCCCAGTTCCAGCGCGCGCTGGATGACGCGCAGAAGAAGATGGCGTCCAACGCGCTGGAGTCGGCGTCGAAGCCCCTGCGCCGGGCGGCGGAGCTGTACCGGCAGATCGGCTTCCAGGGCTCGCTGGGCAACACGCTGGATGAACAGCTCGCGTCGGCGGCGCTCGCGGCGGGGTCCGCCGCGCTGAAGAAGGGCGACCTGGCTGGCGCGGGGCTCAACTTCCGCGAGGCCCTGCGCCTCAACCCGGGAGACCGACGGGCGCGCGATGGCCTGGACGAGCTGCAGAAGAAGGTGGAGGAGCTCTACATGCGCGCGTATATCGAGCGCGACAGGGACCCCGCGTCCGCGGCGGTGAAGTTCAAGATTGTCATCGAGACAGCGCCCGATGGCTCGGATACGAAGCGCAAGGCGGAGATGTACCTGAGCGAGATGCAGCCTTGAGCGCCGCCGCCGCAACAACGAAGGTTCGTGGAGACATGGGATGAGCGAGTCGTCGCTGCGTGAACTCGGAATGGACCTCATCGAGGAGCGTCAGTTCGAGCGCGCCCTCGCCGTGTTCGCGGAGGCCGTACGTCGCGTCCCCGCGGACCACCGCTCGCGGATGATGGCGGCCCGGTGTCTGGCGGAGCTGGGCGAGCGCGAGCGCGCCGTCACGTCGTACCACGCGTGCGCGGAGGGCCTGTTGCGCCGCGACTACCTGCTGTCCGCCATGGCCGCGTGCAAGCTGGCCCTGGAGCTGGCCCCCAATGAGCGGCGCCTGAAGGACACGCTCATCCGCGTCCACTCGCGCGCGGTGCGCAGCGCCCCGGGCCGCGCCGCCGTGCCCCCTCCGCTGCCGCCGGAGACGCTCTACGACGGCAAGGTGGAGACGGACCTGATGGGCCTCGTCGGCGAGGAGCTCTCCAACCGCGCCATCGAGGTGCTGGCCGCGCCGGATCCGGGCGGCTCGGCGGACCCCAACAGCCGGCCCCCGCTGCCGCTGTTCGCGGACCTGGACCGGGAGGCCTTCATCGACCTGGTGGGTCGCATGGCCTGGCGTCGCGTGAGGCCCGAAGAAGTGGTGAGCCGCGAGGGCGAGCCGACCGACCACCTCTACGTGCTCGTCGCCGGCAAGGCGGAAGTGACGCGGCAGATGGACGGCGAGGCGAAGACGCTGGGCTTCCTCGGCGGCGGCTCCATCTTCGGCGAGATTGCCCTGCTGACGGGCGCGACGCCCACCGCGACGGTGTCGGCGGTGTCGGACACGGAGGTCTTCGAGATTCGGCGCGAGCACCTCAACGCGGTGGCGAAGAATCACCCGACCGTGCCGCAGGTCCTGGCGGACTTCGTCCAGCAGCGCATGGCGCGCAACCTGATGGCGACGTCGCCCATGTTCCAGACGCTGCCGGAGTCCGAGCGCGGTGCGCTGCTCCAGCGCTTCGCCTTCCGCGCGCTCCAGGGGCACGAGAAGGTGCTGGTGGAGGGCGAGCACTCGCCGGGCCTGTTCCTCGTGCTGGCCGGAGAGCTGGTGGTGCAGAAGGAGGACCCGGCGGGCGGCACCGTGACGCTGGGCGTGCTGCGCGAGGGTGACGTGGCGGGGGAGATCTCCCTGCTGACGGGCCTTCGCGCGTCGGCCACCGTGGCGGCCACGCGCAAGACGGCGGCGGCCTTCCTGGAGCGCAACGCGTTCCACGAGCTGGTCCGCGCCTTCCCTCACATCCGCACGTACCTGGAGCAGCTGTCGGACCGCCGCCTGAAGCAGATTGGCGAGGCGCTCCGGCCGCTGGAGATCATCGACGCGGACGAGCTGGTGCTCGAGCCCGAGGCGGCGTGAGGAGTCCATGGTGATGCTGTCGCGTTCGAAGGTGGTGGGGGTGGCGCTGGCGCTCGTCGCGGCTGGCGCGGTGCTCTTCTTCTGGCCACGCCGGGAGCCGGGCGTCCCGGAGGCCATCACCCGGCAGGTCATCACCATGACGCGCGCCGCGGAGCAGAAGGACATCTCCGGGGTGATGGAGGGCGTGTCCGAGCGCTTCAAGACGGACGGCGGCTGGGACAACCGGCAGGTCAGGGGCGTGCTCACGGGCCAGGTGCTGCGCGGCCAGTGGGTCCGCATCTTCACGACGAACCTGGAGGTGCACGAAGTCTCGCCGTCGCAGGGCGACTTCCAGGCCCGCTTCATCTTCGGGCGCTCCCAGGCGGAGAACCTGAAGGACCTGGCGGCGGACAGCGTGCTCAACGCCTATCTCATCGAGGGCACGTTCGAGAAGGAGCCCGACGGTGAGTGGCGCATCGTCCGCGCCAAGTACCGTCCGCTGGAGGCGTCGGAGCTGCTGTAGTCGAGCAGGGCGCTGCTGCTACTGGAGCAGGACGCCCGTCTCGTTCATCCACGCCTTGGCCATGGCGCCCTGGCCCGAGGACTCCAGGCCCTTCTTCACGGTGTCGATGCGCGCGGCCAGCTCGTCGCGTGTCGCGCCCTGGGAGCGGGCGCGCACGAGGCCGAAGTAGTAGTGCTGGCAGCCCGCGGCGAAGGCGCTCTGCGCGAAGAGCAGGTCGCCCATGGCGGTGTACGCCTCCGGCAGCGTGCCCGCGCCCGTGTCCGGCGCCACGGTGGCGAGCAGCGCCTTCGCGCCGTCGTAGTCCTTGCGCAGCACCAGCAGCGCGCCCTTGGCGTACTGCGCTCGCGACAGGCCCACGCCCTTCGCGGCGATGGCCTTGTCGTAGGCCCCGAGCGCGTCGTCCTGGCGGCCCGCGGACTCCAGCAACCCGCCTCGCGCCAGCCAGTAGCGCCCGTCCTGCTCCAGCATGCCGACCTTCTTGCCGTCGGCGGAGGCCACCTGGATGGAGCCGAAGGTGCCTTCATATGCGTCGAGCAGGGCCAGCGCGCCGGTGGCGTCGCCGGACGCCTGGAGGCTGCGCGCGCCATCCAGGTAGAGCAGGGGAGCGGTGCGTCGCTTCGCCACTGCGGCCTCGAAGGCGGCGCGCGCCTCGGGGACCTTCCGCGCCGACAGGGCCCGCGCTCGCGCGAAGAGGGCGTAGACGTCATCCGGCACCGCCTTCAGCGCGGCGTCTGCTTCCTGCAACGCCTCGTCAGCCGCGCCCCGTGACAGCGCCAGCTCCGCCTTGAGCGCCCCCATCCGGGAGCGCAGCGAGGGCGTCAGCTCGGCCTCTTTCTCGGCGGCGGAGGCGAGCGCGCGCTGCGCCTCCTCCAGCTTCTTGCCCTGGTACACGTACGCGAGGCCGGAGCCCAGCCGCGCCATGAGGTGGTCCGGGTTGACGTGGGTGGTCTTCTCGAAGACCTCCACCGCCTGGGCGTGCTGGCCCTCGTCGAGCAGGGCCTCCGCGTACGCGGTGGTGAAGCGCGTGTCCCGGTAGGCGCCCTCGGCGGCGCGGGCGAAGGCCTGACGCGCGCCGGGCAGGTCGCCCTTCGCCTGGAGCGTGAGGGCCAGGGCCAGCGTCAGCCGGGGGCTGTTGGCGCCCTGCGTTTGAAGGTCCGCGAGGTACTTCTCGGCCTCGGCCGTCTTGCCCTCCGCGAGCAGGTGGAGGGCGCGCGCGCTGTAGCGCTCACCGGAGCGGGAGTCGAGCTCCTCGGCGCGGGACAGGTACTCGCGCGCCTTGGTGTCGGCGCCGGGCTGGTGGTGCTCCAGCCACAGCACCGTCTGGATGTCGGCGGCCAGGGCCTGTCCGTCGCGAGCCTGGGCGTCCACCTGGAAGAGCGTCTCCAGCTCCGCCATGGCGCGAGCGAGGTCAGCGGGGTTGCCCCGGAGGGCGGCGGAGCGGGCCGCGCGCATGCGCTCCTCTGTCTCCTTTCGCACCGCGCCCCGGTGGACGAAGTAGGTGACGGCGCCCGCGAGCACCACGGCCACCACGGCCACCTGCGTCAGCGCGCTCTTCCAACTTTCGCGCCGCTTCCAGTCGCCCTGAACGTCGGTGCCCATGGACCCATCTCCCCGCGCTGGAGTTGGATGCTATTAGGTACGCCCCTCCCAGGTGTCAATGGAGCGGGCCCCGAGCATGGGAGGAGTGAGCAATGGCGGTCCACACGGCGCTGTCCCCCGAGGTCTTCACGCGTGTCGCCGACACCTTCGGGCTGGGGAGTGTGAAGAGCGTGACGCCCATCCCCCAGGGCTCCATCAACACCAACCACCGGTTGGAGACGGACTCCGGCCGCTACTTCGTTCGCCACACGACGGTGCGCTCGCCGGACGACCTGCGCTTCGAGTCCGCGCTGCTCGCCCACCTGGCCGCCCACCACTTCCCCTCGCCCGTGCAGCTCACCACCCGCGACGGCGGGACCTTCGTCGAGATGGAGGGCGGGCGTGTCAGCGTCTTCCGCTGGCTGGCCGGTGAGGAGCTGCGCCACCCGAACCTCACCGCCGAGCACCTGGAGCGGCTGGGCACGGAGCTGGGCAAGCTGCACCGCGACACGCAGTCCTTCGGTGGCTCGCGCGCCAACCCGTACTCGCCGGACGTGGTGCGCGGGTGGCTCTCGGAGCTGTCGCGCCACTCGGATGCGACGCTGGTCGCCATCGCCGGGGAGCTCGGGCGCCTGCTCGACACCGCGGAGTCCCAGCGCCAGGGCCTGGAGCCGCTCGGCGTCATCCACGCGGACCTCTTCACCGACAACGTGAAGTGGGTGGGCGTCAGCGTGGGCTCCTTCTTCGACTTCGAGATGGCCTGCCGCGAGGCCTACGGGTTGGACCTGGTCATCACCCTGAACGCCTGGTGCTTCGACGGCGGCGCCTACCTTCCGGACCTGTGCCAGGCGCTGGTGCGCGGCTACCAGGACGTCCGGCCACTGGCGCCCGTGGAGCGGGCCAACCTCTTTGGCCACGCGCTCTTCGGGGCGGTGCGCTTCACGGCCAGCCGTATCCGCGACTACCACCTGTCCCCGCTGCCGGCGGACAAGCTGGTGCGCAAGGACTACCGGACCTACCTGGCGCGGGCGCGCGCGCTGTCGACGATGGGCCCCACGGGCTACGCGAAGTTGCTGGGGCTGTGAGCCCTCGGGGCGCCAGGCGCGCGCCCCGGAGAGCCTGGGTGCCTCAGATGCCGGAGAGAATCTTCCAGCGGCCATCCTCCAGCCGGAACACCATCTGCTCCAGCTCCGCCTCCTTCTGGGGGCGGGAGGTGAGGCTGGGCATGCGCCAGCTCACCTTCCAGTAGTAGATGGCCGTGGCCACGTCCTTGCCCACCTGCACGCGGCGCACCTCCAGCTCCACCTTGGGCGACTGGAGCTGCGGGAAGAGCGTCTCCAGGTAGGGGACGAGGTTGGTCGCGTTCAGGTCGTCCTCGGGGTCGCCGGGCGTGCCGCCGTCCTCGCGGAAGTCCTTGGACACGAGGGCATGGATGCCGTTCGCGTCGCGTGCCTCGATGGCAGACCGGTACTGCTCCATCACTGACAAAATGGCCCGAGTATCGGAGGTGTCGTCGATTTCAGTGCCGGGGATGCGCTTCGGAGCGCAGGCGGCCAGGAGGGTCAGGGCGCAGACAGCGAGGAAGCGGATGAGCATGGCGGGGCCTTACGAAGACAATGGATGAGAAGTCAACCCATTCCCCGGACCCCACCTGCACTCCGCGTGCCTCAGCTCTTTCGGATGACCTCGGAGATGAACCGGTTGAGCACCGGAATCTCGTTGTCGAGAATCTTGAGGCCCTCGCCCTGGATGATCTTCTCGCCGATGAGCGCCAGCGGCTTCATCAGGAAGGGCAGCTTGAGGGAGATTTCGCCGTCCATCGCCCGCTCGGTCTGCCCGGCGCCCAGGTCACGGAAGCGCATGGTGCCGGTGTTCACCAGCATCTTGGAGATGGTGCCCGACGTGGGCGTGTTGGTGAACGTGAGCTCCTTGCGGCGCTTGTCGTAGGTGGACGTCTCGATGAAGGCGAACCACTCGGGAGGCACGCGCTTGGGGCCGATGCTCTCGATGACCGGCTTGGGGCGGTAGCGCACCTTGCGCTTCACGAGGTCGCCCTCCGTCTTGACTTCAATCGGCGCCAGCTCCAGCAACACGCCGTGGTACTTGAGGAGGAACTCGAAGTACCGCTCATCGAGGAGCGCGCGCTCCACCTCGTCCACCGTCCCCTGGATTCGCTGCCTCGTCTCGAACCGCATCGCTTCCCTCCTGATGGCCTGGCTCGTCGCCGCTGTGTGGGCTGCCTGCCTAGCGGAAAGCGCGGCTAGCGGAAAGCCTGTCGTGGCACCAGGGGCCCCCGGAAGGTCTTCTCCTCGAAATCACACCGCTCCCGCCACTCCTGGGCGGTGGCCTTGAAGGCCGTGCCGAAGTCTGGAAGGACCCCGACCTCGTGGCGCACCGCGCCGCAGTCCCCGGCGAGGTAGGAGGCCTCCACCTTCACGCGCAGGGCCTCCCGGCGGAGGGCCTCCGGCAGCGAACCGTCCGCCAGCGCACGTTGGAGGTACTCGCCGGCGAGCACGGGCGAGCCCACCTGCTGGAGCCGGCGGCCCAGGAGGTAGTTGAGGTACACGTCATTGGGCACGGCCTGGAGCGCGCGCGTCAGCATGAGCAGCCGCAGCTCCTCTCGCGTCGACTGGAAGTACGCGTCGATGGCCTCGCGGCGCGCGGTGGACTCCAGCGCGGCGAGCTTCACCTGGGCGGTGCGCGTCAGCTCGGGCGTGGCGTCCAGGGAGAGGACCTCGTCCAGATACACGCGTGCCTGCTCGGGCTGCTGGCGCCGGGCCTCCACGTCCGCGCGAGCCATGGCGACCTCTGCCGCGGTGACGGCCTGGGCCTTCACCTGGCTTGCGAGCGTGGAGAGCACGGCGGTGGCCTCGTCGTAGCGCTCCAGCGAGGACAGCGCGGCGGCTTCGCCCAGGCGGAACGAGGGCTCCTCGGGCTGGAGCGCGGCGGCGCGGTTGTAGCGCTCCAGCGCGTCCTCGGGGTCTCCCACCAGCGAGGCGCGCGCGGACTCGGTGAGGCGGGCCACTTCACGGGCGCAGGCGCGGCTGAAGAGGCTGCCGGCGCGGAAGCGCGCGAAGGCGCGGGCGATGGCCGTGTCGTCGAGGGGCAGGGCGTCCACGTAGCGCTCCCACTCGGAGACCAGCTCATCCAGCGGGCGTCCGTAGGCGTCCTCGAAGTCGGCGTGGGCGTAGAGGGCGCGCAGCTTGTCCGCGCCGTAGGTGTCCGCGAGGTACAGCAGGAAGGAGCCGGCCACGGTGTACGCGCGGGCGGGGGCGGATTGGTAGAAGCCCCGCGGGCCCATCAGCGCGCGCATGTCCGGGGCCAGCTTCTGGCGGCGCATGCCGGAGGCCCACTGGTGAAGCGTGAGGTCGCCTTGGGCGGGGCCGTCCGCGGCGACGGCGAAGCCCTCGATGACGCCCATGAGGGGCCAGAGTCCCAGGCGCGTGGTGACTCGGAACGGGCCGCTGCCGGCGGGGGCGGCCATGACGTGCGCCAGCTCGTGGTGCAGGGTGGAGTGGGGGAAGGGCTTGTCCTGGATGTGCAGCTCGTACCGCCAGGGCTTGGCGTACTGGGTGCGGCCAGCGCCCACGAGTCGCTGCTTCTCCTCTTCGTTGCGATAGAGCCACACGCGGATGCGCTCGGTGGGGGCCACGCCGAGGAAGCGGTGGACCTGCATCCACCGGAACTCCATGTCGCGGGCCAGGCGGTCCACGTCCTCGCGCGCCTTGCCTCGGGGGTAGTGGAGGCGGAAGTGCTCCGTGTCGCGCACGCCGCCCAGGGTGTCCGCCAGGTAGGCGTCCGTCATGCGCGTGCGCAGCTGGGGGCCCTTCACCTCCAGGAAGAGGATGGCGGCCAGGGGGAGCACGAGCGGTACCAGCGCCCAGGGACGCAGGCCGGCGCGGCCCACGGTTCCCGAGCCGAGGTCCAGCAGCCCAGCGGCGAGCCCCACCAGGACCCATGCCCACAGGAGGGTCTCCAGGCGGAACCAGCCCAGCGCGGGCGTCATCACCAGGGCCTCGTCATAGAGGGGGCCGGGCAGGTGTCCCAGGAAGTGGTTGAAGGCGAAGACCTGGGGGCCCGCGACGATGGGCCACACGGTGGGGATGAGGGACAGCAGGACCAGGAGCACGTGCAGGCCCACCGCTCGGGAGGGCCGCCGGGCCTTGAAGCCGCAGAGGACTCCCGACGCCGAGGCCAGGACGGCCGAGGGGAGGGTGAGCATGGGATAGAAACCCACCAGCTCGAAGGGGTCGCACGAGGTGCGCAGCCAGGCGAAGACGGTGGAGGCGAGGAAGGGGGGGACGAGCGCGCCGACGTTGAGGAGGACGGCGGTGCCCAGGGCGCGGCCCACGGCGGCGCCGGGGCTCTGGGGAGCGGCGGCGGTGGGGGGGCGGGGCTCCTGGCCGAGAATGATCCGACGTTCCTGGAAGGCCGCGGCGACGCCTGGACCCCCGCCGAGCAGACCCACGGCGATGGCCAGGGCCAGGCTCAACTCGAAGCCGGGGACCCCGAAGAGGGGGAGGAGGATGAGGGCCGAGCCGCCGCCCGCCAGCAGGAGCAGGGGGGCCAGGACGGCCGGGCGGCGCAACAGAGCGCGGGCACGGGTGAGGACTTGCTCCATGGCCTCCCCTATACTCCCCAGCCGCATGTCCGAACAGAAGACAGGTCCCGAGCACCGCCAGCACGGGCGAGCGCCCATCGAGCTGAAGGTCGACTACAAGAAGCTCAACTCGTTCTTCGCGGACTACACGAAGAACATCAGCAAGGGTGGCACGTTCATCAAGACGAAGAAGCCGCTGCCCATCGGCACGCGCTTCCTCTTCAAGCTGACGGTGCCCCATCGGGAGGCGCCCTTCGAGTTGTTGGGCGAGGTGGTGTGGTCCAAGGCGGACGGCGACGAGCCGGGCATGGGCATCCGCTTCATCTACAGCAGTGATTCGCAGCGGGTGGAGTTCGAGACGGTGGTGGAGCGGCTCATGTCCGACAGCCTGGGGCCCGAGCTGACCGAGAAGCTGCTCAACAAGCCGCTGCATCCCCAGCATTCATGAAGACGACGCGTCGGCTCACGGTCCTGCTGCTCGCGTTGCTGCTGGGTGCCTGCCAGCAGGAAGCGCAGGGCCGACAGCCTTCCACGCCTCCGGCCCCCGTGCGACCGCCCGTCACTGACGTCACCTCGAAGGACTATGTGAGCCCGACGTTGCCGCGTGCGCACGTGCGGCTCAAGGACGCCTTCGGTGGGGTGCATCGGGTGGAGGTGGAGGTGGCGGCCACGCCGGACTCGCGTCAGCGCGGGTTGATGTGGCGCACGGAGCTGGCGGAGGGGAAGGGCATGTTGTTCCTCTTCCCGACGCAGGAGATGCAGGGCTTCTGGATGCGCAACACGCTCATCTCGCTGGACATCATCTTCATCACCGCGGACCTGCACATCGCGGGAGTGGTGTCGCGCGCGGTGCCGAAGACGCTCGACTCGCGCTCGGTGGGCGCGCCCAGCCAGTACGTGCTGGAGGTCCCCGCGGGCTGGGCGGAGAAGATGGGCGTGCGCAAGGGCGCGCAGGTGGAGTTCGAGGGCGTGTCGAACATCAGCATCGTGCCCTAGGGTCCGCTCAGCTCTTCACGGGTCGTCCAGCGCGTCCAGATACGTCTGGGCGATGTCCCGATAGTGCGGCACGACTTCTATCTCAAGCAGGTCCTGCATGACCTGTCGCGCGCCGTCCATGTCGCCAGCTTCCTTCCGTTGATCGACGTCGCTCATGGCCTGGGACAGTCGGCGCGAGCCCACACGGATGCGCTTCGCTACCTCCTTCAGGAGTGCTGCTGCGCTGGCATCACTTGCGAGCGCCTGCTCGACCTCCGCTGGCGCAATGGCGACGTCCGACGCGGTGACTCGCAGGAGCTGGCGTAGGTCATCCGTGAGGACGAAGGGCTGCCCCTGGTCAGTGACACGCTGGTTCAGTTCCCAGATTTCATCCCAGGTGCGTTGGTCAGGCATACGGACGATTCCTAGCGACGTGGGTGGCACTGGCCGAAGGGCCATTGGCGCTGGCCTTCACAATGTCGAATGCAGGCATAGCAGTCCCCGACCCACCGGGGCTTCATCTGACTCTTGCACCGAACGTAGTTGTCGATGCAGTGCTGGCGCCACCCATCATCAGCGTCGTCTTCCTCCCCTGCTTCGGTGGGAGAACTCGACGTGGCCAGAATCGCCGTCGCTGCCCCACTTGCCGCGAGAATGGTGGCTGCTTCGGCGTTCGTGAGGCCGCATGCGGCCGGATTGCCGGGGTGGGCCTGAAGGCAGCACGTTTCGCTGTCCATGCAGGAACTCCCGGCAGTGGCGCATTGAAGCGAGCATGCGGCGATGAATACCGCCAGAACGGAGGTCTTCGTGGCTGTCATGGGGGCAAGTGCAAACCTACAATGCGACCCCGACGCGCGACTCGTAGAGCAGAGCCACGTCCGTTGCCCGCACGTGACGTTGCCCGAGCGTGACGTGATGAAGAAGTGACGCATTGAACAAGCTGCCGCCACACGGCCTCCTCAGGATGCGCTCGCGCTCGTGCCCACGCGTGTCGGGCGCGGAACCCCTGGAGGAAGTGCTTCATGTCTTCACGACTGCTGCGGCTCGCGACCGGCGCGATGCTTCTGGGTAGCACCCTGGCCATCACCGCCTGCGAGGGTGCCACCGGCCCCGCTGGCTCCAATGGACAGGATGGCTCGGATGGACAGCCGGGCTCCCCTGGTGACGATGGCACCCCTGGCGAAGACGGCGCGCCCGGTCCCGCGGGCCCTGGCTCACAGGGACAGCCCGGCCCTGGCGCGGTGACGCGCACTCCCGGCGTCGAAGCTGGCACGCCGCTGTCCTCCGTCATCGCGCTCACCTTCCGTGGAGACCTGGGCACCGGCGCCACGAACCTCGCCGAGTACGTGAAGGCTCGCGTGGACCAGGTGGTCGCCGGCTCACTGCCCACGCCGCTCGTCTTCCCGCTGTCTTCCGCGTCGACCGACTCCGTGCGCACCGTGCCCGGCCTGTTCTCCTCCACCGTCATCAAGTGGATGGACCCCATCACCTTCAGCAAGACGGGCGCGCGCTTCGGCGCCAACGTGGACTACATCGCGTTCTTCGGTGACGGCTGGTCTGCCCAGAACAACGCGCCCCAATTCCACGGAAGCAGCGCCGCCGGGTGGATGTGGATCAACCACGAGTACATCTCCGGCACGAAGCCCCGCGTCGGCACCGCGCCCATCGGTCAGCACCTGGACTTCGCGCGCTTCCTCCGCAACAGCGGCACCTTGTCCAACACCGTCACCGACGGCACCACGTGGCAGGACGACGCGCTCATCACCTACAACAAGGAATGGAAGAAGCAGGTCGGCGGCACCTGGATGCGCGTGGTGCAGGACCCCGCCACCGGCGAGTGGGCCGTGGACCGCAACGCGGGCAACCTCCGCTACGACGCCTCCAGCGCGACGCTGGCCAAGGTCGTCGGCGTCACGCTGTCCGGCGTGGACCGTGATGACTCTGGCGCCGACCTGCCCGCGGGCGTCGTCGCCGGCACGCACTCCAACTGCTCCGGTGGACAGACGCCGTGGGGCACCCTCTTCACCGGTGAGGAGAACGTGCAGGGCGTCTACGGCGACCCGGAAGGCAGCCTGTGGACCGGGAAGAACGACTGGATTCCCAACGCGCCCGGCATGGTGGCCGGCGCACCCCTCGCCCCCGACTTCGCGTCTCCCGCATCGGGCGACATGATCAGCTCCGACGCGCGCTCGTCGCATCGGAAGGACGGCTACGGCTTCCTCACCGAAATCGACCCGGGCCAGCCGGCGGACCTCTGGTACGGCAAGGACGCATCGAAGCCCGGCGCGGGTCATCGCAAGCTGGGCATCATGGGCCGCGCCCATTGGGAGAACGCGGCCTTCGTCGTCGACGCGAACTGGAAGTTGCTCGCGGACCAGCCCATCGTCATCTACGGCGGTGATGACCGTCGCGGCGGTCGCATCTTCAAGTTCGTCTCCAGCCGTCCGTACACGGCGGGCATGACGAAGGCGGAGATTCGCGCGCTGCTCGACCAGGGCACGCTCTACGCCGCGCACTTCGCGGGCCTCGACAATGGCACCGGTGACACGCTGGTGGGCGGCGCCATCCCCACCGAGCAGGTGCCGGGACAGGGTCGCTGGGTGGCGCTGAGCCTGGACAGCGCGGACCTCGCGCCGAACGGCGAGGCGCTCGGGCAGCCGACGATGACGGTGGGCACCGCGCTGCGCGACGTCAGCTACAACGCCATCGGCGGCTTCACGGACGACGACCAGGTGCGCAAGCTGCTGTGGTCCGCCGCGAACAAGGTCGGCGTCATGGAGCTCAACCGCCCCGAGGACCTCGAGTGGAACCCGAAGGACCCCAGCGGCACGCCGCTCCTGTATGTGGCCTTCACCGAGCACGGTGACCCGACCGCGCTGGACCAGCAGGGCCGCGTCGCCACCGCCACGCGGGGCCAGGATGGGGGATGGGTGTCGAAGGCTCGTGGCGCCACGGACAACCGGGCGACGGACCGGGTGGGCTCCCTCTTCGGAATGCGCGAGGCCAACCCGTCGGCGCCGGGCACTTCGCGGACGTTCACCTTCTTCCGCGTGTGGAAGGGCGAGATGGCGGCGACGAGCGCCACGCCGGAGTTCTCCGCGGCCAAGCCGGACAACATCGCCATCGACCGTGACGGCGGCGTGTGGTTCGGCACCGACGGCAACTTCGGCGTCAACAAGGTGGCCGACGGCATCTACTACCTGAACCAGAACCCGGCGCATCGGGACAGCGCGTACTTCCGCAAGGCCTTCCGCGTGCTGTCCATGCCGAGCGACGCCGAGGCCACCGGCCCCGCGTTCAGCCCGGACATGAAGACCCTGTTCGTCAGCGTCCAGCACCCGGGCGAGGACAGCTACAGCGTCTGGCCGTAGTCGCGCGCCCGTCCAGGAGAACGCCACCCATGTCCATCATGTCGAAGGGAGGCGCCAGGGTCGTGCTCGCCCTGTGCCTCGCGCTGGGAAGTCTCTTTGCCTCCGCCGGAGTCGTGTGGCGACAGCGTGGTGCGCCGCGCGTCCCGGAGCCTCCCTTCGACCCGCTCGCGCAAGCCCTGGCGAGCGGGAGCACCGTGGCCAACCGCGAGGCTCCCATTCCGTCCATGTGCTACACGAAGACGGAGGGCGTCTCGAACCCCTGCTGGACGTGTCACACCGGCGGCGTCGGCTTCAACGTCATGGACGACGAGTCGCTGCAGGCCGACTACGCCTTTAGCGACGTGGGCTTGCTGAACCAGTGGAGCAACCTCTTCGCGGACCGCACCGCCGCGCTCGCGGACATCTCCGACGACGAGGTGATCGAGTACATCCGCGAGGACAACTACGCGCCCCTGCGTGAGTCGCTGCTCCAGCGTCCCGGAGGCTTCAAGGGCTGGGTGCCGGACCTGGACCTCGCGCGAGGCTTCGACGCGCAGGGCTTCGCGCTCGACGGCAGTGGCTGGCGAGCGGTCCGCTACAAGCCGTTCCTCGGCACGTTCTGGCCGACGAATGGAAACACGGACGACATCTTCATCCGGCTCCCCGAGGTGTTCCGACGCGACTCCGAGGGGAGGCTCTCGCCAGACGTGTATCGGCTCAACCTCGCCATCCTCGAAGCGGCGATGACGTTGGACCCCGGCCTGCTGGAGGTGACGACAGCGCGGCGACGGGTGGAGCCGGTGGACGAGCGCTCGGGCGGCGTGGATGTGAACGGGGACGGCGTGCTGACGTCGGGCGTCGAGGAGGTGCGCGGCCTGCCGAAGACGTACGCGGGAGGGGCCGCGAAGGTCGCCGTGCGCAGGGACTTCTATCCTCGCGGTGTCGAGTTCCTCCACACCGTGCGGTACGTGGACCCGGACGCGCCCACGTTGTTGTCGGCGCGCATGAAGGAGGTCCGCTACTCGCGCAAGGACGAGGAGTACACGGGCGAACAGGTGATGGTCTTCTACGCGGCGGAGCAGGAGAAGAAGATGCGCAATCGGCTGCCCGCGTTTCCGGGCACACCCGAGCTGGGCCTCATCAACGAGTTCGGCTGGCGCCTCCAGGGCTTCATCGAAGACGAGAAGGGGCGCCTGCGCGTGCAGACGCTGGAGGAACACGCGTTCTGCATGGGCTGTCACACCAACCTGGGCGTGACGGTGGACCAGACCTTCGGCTTCCCGCGCAAGGTGCCGGGCAGGGAAGGGTGGCGCCATCAAGACCTGCGCGGCATCCCCGACGTTCCACAGGCGGGCCACGCGAAGCCGGAGGTGCTGACGTACTTCGAGCGAGTGAAGGGCGGCGACGAGTTCCGCGCGAACGAGGAGCTGCTCACGCGCTTCTTCCCGCGCGGCACGGTGGATGAGCCCTCCGTGCGCCGTGCCGCGCGAGGAGGCGACAAGGACCTCGCGTGGCTGCTGACTCCGTCGCGTGAGCGGGCCGTGGCACTGGGCCGCGCGTACATGGTGCTGGTCCGCGAGCAGGGCTTCACGAAGGGCCGGGACACGCTGCTCGCGCCGCCGAGGAATGTGCTGCCCCAGGTGGAGAATGGCTCCACGGGACTGGAAGACGCGGGCCTCATCTTCGAGGACGGTCGACTGCACCTCGCGTGGGAATGAGGCGGCCCTACTTCGCCGTGTGCCGCTCCACGAGCTCGCTGGCGCGAAGCAGCAACTGCTTCATCGTCACGGTGCCCAGGAACTCGCCCTGGGCATTCGTCACCACCACCGGGTCGTAGACGGCCTCCGGCGCACGCGCCATCGCCAGTCCAACGAGCGCCGTCACCCCCACCTGGTCCTCGACCACCAGCGGAACCTCCCGCTGCCCGTCGCCCGATGCGAGGCTCCGCCGCGTCACCAGCGTCCGTGCCCGCACACCGTCCAGCACCACCACGTGGTCCACCTTCGGCGCATCGCGGAAGAGGCTCGTCACCGCCTCGGACGGCGCCGCCGCATCCACCGTGGCGCGGCGAATCACCAGTCCGCCCACCGTGCTGTCATCCGCGCGCTCACTCAGGAGCAGGGCGCGCATCGCCTCGCGACGTCGCGTCTCGAACGCCTCCGTGGGGCGTCCGGGAACCGGCGCGGGACGGGCCAGCAGATAGCCCTGCGCGTGACGGATGCCCAGCCGCAGCAGCACCGTCATCTCCTCCCACGTCTCCACGCCCTCTGCGATGAGGATGGCATCCACGCTGGAGGAGAACGCCACCAGCGACTTCACCAGATGCTGCCGGTAGTCGTGCAGGTGGATGTCCCGCACCAACGCCTGGTCCAGCTTGATGAAGCGCGGCACGCAGTGCACCAGCGTCACCAACCCGGAGTGCCCCGCGCCGAAGTCATCCAGCGCGAGCCCGTAGCCCTGCTCCGCGCACTCACGCGTGAGTCGCTGAAGCAGCGCCCCATCCTCGATGACCGCCTTCTCGGTGAGCTCCAGCACCAGGTGCCGAGGCCCCAGCCCGTGTCGCTCCAGCAGCGCCAGCGTGGAGCCGTCCCCGAAGCGCGGGTCGCTCAACACGTCCGGGCTTACGTTGAAGAAGAAGGGCGCGCGCCGCTGGTCCTCCGGCAACGTGGAGATGCGGCGCAGCGCGGAGGTCCAACACGCGCGCTCCAGCTCCCACGTGTAGCCGGACATCCGCGCGTGCAGGAACAGCTCGTTCGGAGACTCAAGTGTGCCCTGCCCGCGCGACAGCACCTCGTGTCCGATGACCTCGCCATCCCTCAAATCAACGATCGGTTGGAAGGCGGAAGTCACCCCGGGCTCGGAGCCGTTCCACAACCAGAGGGGAATCAGACCGGGCTGTCGGACGAGGGGGTGGGTCATGACGGGGCAAATGTTACCTGACGGTACCCACGTCTACAGTTCATGCCTGCGCACTACCGCAACAACTGCCACTCAGCGTACGAGTTGACGGCCTCCCCGTGGCTTGGTCGCCCCTGACATCCGGGGAATCCCGCTCATGGGACGCGAATTCGAGAATCCTCGCCCTGCGGGGAGGGCGCCTCCTCAACGGGTTGGACGGGCGCGATGGGCTCGGGGACCTGGGCCAGGGTCGCCTGGGTGGCCACTGCGTCCAGGCTCTGACCTTCCTCCCACTGCACGGAGGACAGCGCGCGGAAGCGACGCGCGAGCGATGACAGCTCCGCGGCCTTGAGCTGGGCCTGTCCACTGCGCAGCGACAGCAGCGCCACGCGCGCGCGCTCCAACAGCGCCACCTCCGCGCGCAGCCTCGCGAGGATTCGCTCCCGACGCAGCTTCAGCTCTCCCAGCCGCTCCACTTCCTCCGCCAGCGAGGCCGCGGCTGCCTCCAACTGCCGCCGCGCCACCGCATCCGTGGTGGCCTTCGCGCCGCGCTCCAGCTCCGCGCGCTCGCCTTGAAGCTCGGCCTGCGCGCGCTCCTCGAGCTGCGCGTCGACCCCGGCCCACTCGGAGGCCAGCTCCACCGCGTCACGGGTGATGCGCGCCAGCGTGCGGGCCAGCTCCTCGCGCGCGGGCTCTCGCGGCAGCAGCGCGAGCGACTGTCCACACTGGCGATACAGCGCGAGCGCGCGCTCGCACTGCGTCCGGAAGTCCCCGGCCAGTCTGGGGATGAGCTCCTCGGCGCGCGCCTCCACGGGATCCGCGGTGAGGGCCAGGTGCGCGGCCACCGAGCTCAACCCGACGAAGAGTCCCAGGATGGCGCCGGTCGCTCCCGCCGCGAGCAGCGCGGGTGTGGCCACATCCGCCAGCCGCGCGGAGAACACGCGGGCAATCTCCACGCCGCCCAGCGTGAGTCCCGCGCTCAGCAGCCCGCCGAGCCCCAGGTGCATGAGGGTGGGGCGCGCCTCCGCCACCTGTCCCTCCACGCCCTTCTCGCTCAGCCGCGCGCGCACCAGCAGCGAGCCCGCCGCCGCCGCGCTGCACGCCACCGTCCACGCGGGCGCCATCCCCAGCGCGTACGGCACCGCCGTCAGCACCACCCCCAGCCCCCCCAGGAGGATGCGGTCCCACCGGTCTCCCTGCGCACAGGCCAGCACCACCGCGGCGGGCACCAGCCAGGCCAGCGGAAGCGGCAGGCCGATTCGCTCGGTGACGAGCTGGAGCAGGCCCGCGCCGGCCCCCGCGGCGAGGGCACGCGTCACGGTGCGCTCAAAGGCTTCTCGGTGGTGCAACTGCAAAATGGTGGCGTTCATCGACGCTCCGAACCCGGAGTAAAGCCAAGGGGGCTCCCCCTTTCACGCACGGCCGAATTAAAAGGTCTGCCCGATGAAAGCCCCCCCTGTCCCCGTGGTGATGCGAGCGCTGGTCCTCAAGGCCTATGACGGGCGGCCGGAGTCCCTCCAGGTGGAGCGCCGCGCCGTGCCTCGGCCCAGCACGAAGCAGGTGCTGGTGCGGATGGCGGCGTCGCCCATCAACCCGGCGGACCTCCAGTTCGTGCGGGGCCAGTACGGGCTGCGCAACGCGCTGCCGACGGTGCCGGGCTTCGAGGGCAGTGGCACGGTGGTGGCCGCCGGGGGCCTGGCGGGGCAGCTCCTGGTGGGGCGCCGCGTGGCCTGTGTCGCGCCCGTGGGCGGCGATGGCCTGTGGGCCGAGTACGCGGTGGTGCCGCTCCAGCAGTGCATCCCCCTGCGCGCCCACATCACCTTCGAGCAGGGCGCCAGCCTCTTCGTCAATCCCTTCACCGCGTGGGTGCTGATGGAGCGCGCCAAGGAGGGCGCGCACGCGGCGCTGGCGCAGACGGGCGCGGCGAGCAGCGTGGGCCGGATGCTGGGCGCGCTGGCGCGACGGCGGGGCGTGCCCATGGTGCACGTGGTGCGCCGCGCGGAGCAGGTGGAGCTCTTGCGAGGCCTGGGCGCGGAGCACGTGCTGAGCAGTGACGAGCCGGAGTTCCAGGAGCGGCTGCGCCTCATGTGTCACGAGCTCAAGGTGTCGCTCGCCTTCGACGCGGTGGCGGGGCGACTGACGGGCCAGTTGTTGAGCGCGCTGCCCGAGGGCGGACGCGTGACGGTGTATGGCGCGCTGTCGGAGCAGGAGTGTCGCTTCGACCCGGGTGACGTCATCTTCGGGCGCAAGACGGTGGACGGCTTCGCGCTCTCGGAGTGGGCGCGTCGAGGCTTCGGCCGCGAGCAGCTCAAGGCGCTGATGGGGGTGCCGTCCCTGGTGGGCCGCGAGCTGGAGACGCCCGTGCGCGCGCGGCTGCCGCTGGAGTCGGCGGGCGAGGCGGTGCGCATCGCCTCGGCGGACATGACGTCCGGCAAGGTGCTCTTCATGCCCGAGCAGGGGTCGATGGTGTGAAGGCCGCTCAGGCCTTGTCGCGGGAGATGGGGCCGACCTTCGCCTTCGTCACCCGCAGGTAGTCGGCCGGCGCCAGCACCAACTGGGTTCCGCGCACGCCCGCTGAGACGGCCACCTCGTCGAACAGCTCCAGCGTCTCGTCCACGTAGACGGGATAGTCCTTCTTGCCGCCGATGGCCGTGCAGCCGCCGCGCACGTAGCCGGTGAGGGGCTGGAGCTCCTTGAGCGGCACGGTGTCCACCTTGCGGTCACCGCTCAGTCGCGCCAGGGCCTTGAGGTCCAGCTCCGCGTTGCCGGGCACCACCGCCATCAGCACGCCGGTGCGGTCGCCTCGCGCGACGAGCGTCTTGAAGACCTGCTCCGGGGGCATGCCCACCTTGGCGGCCACCGACTCCGCGGAGAGGTCCTCCGGGTCCACCTCGTAGTCGCGCAGCGAGTACTTCACGCCCAACGAGTCGAGCAGCCGCGCGGCGTTCGTCTTCATGGCGTCAGACTCCGAGCACCGCCGCCGCGGCCTTCACCCGCGCGAGCGCGTCCTCGGGTGTGGTGCCCACCGCGGACAGGTGCCCCATCTTCCGGCCCTTGCGCGCGTCACGCTTGCCGTACAGGTGCAGGCGCACGCCGGGCAGCGCCAGCGCGTCCTCGAACCGGGGACCGCCTTCGCGCAGCCACAAGTCTCCCAGCAGGTTGACGATGGCCGCCGGACGGACGATTTCCACCGAGCCCAGGGGCAGGTTGCACGCCGCGCGCACCGCCTGCTCGAACTGCGAGGTGAGGCAGGCCACCTCCGTCGAGTGGAAGCTGTTGTGCGGACGCGGCGCCAGCTCGTTCACCAGCACCGTGCCGTCGCGCAGCAGGAACAACTCCAGCACCAGCAGGCCCTCCACCTGGAGCGCCTGGGTGATGTCGCGTGCCAGCTCCGTGGCGCGCTCGGCGACGTGGGCCGGCAGCGGACCCGGAAGCAGCGACCACGCGAGGATGCGCTCCTCGTGGTGGTTGAAGGCGGGCGGATACACCGCCAGCTCGCCCTTCGGGCTGCGGGCCACGAGCACGGACAGCTCCGACTGGAGATCCAGCGCGGCTTCCACCACGACGGAGCGCTCACCCAGCTCGCGCCACGCGGCGGGGGCCTCGGCGGGCGTCTTCACCTCCACCTGACCGCGCCCGTCGTAGCCGCCCTCGCTGGACTTCACGAAGCACCGGCCGCCCAGCGCCTGGATGGCCTGGGCCAGCTCGTCGGCCGAGTGCGCCTCGCGCCACGGCCCCACGGGGAAGCCGCCCTTGGCGAGCCAGCCCTTCTGCCGACCGCGATGCTGGATGACGTGCAGCACGGACGCGCCTGGACGCATGGGCGTGTGGCGGGCGACTGCCTCCAGCGTGGCCAGCGGCACCTTCTCGATTTCGAGCGTCACGGTGTCGCAGCCCTTCGCCAGCTCCTCGGCGGCGGCGATGTCCGCGAAGGACGCGGTGAGGCAGCGGTCGACGACGTTGCGCGCGGGGCACGTCGCGTCGGGGTCCAGCGCCTGTACCTGGAAGCCGAGCGTGCGCGCGGCCAGCGCCATCATCCGCCCGAGCTGCCCCCCGCCGAGGATGCCAATGGTCCCCCCGGGGAGCACCACGCGAGGGCTCATGACAGCTCCCGGTGCGCCAGCACTTCGTCGGTGCGCGCCTTGCGCCAGGCGGCCAGCCGCTCACGCAGCTCCGGGTACTTCAGCGCGAGGATGGCCGCGGCGTGCAGGGCGGCGTTGGCCGCGCCCGGCTTGCCAATGGCCTGCGTCCCCACGGGCACGCCCTTGGGCATCTGCACGATGGAGAGCAGCGCGTCGATGCCGTTGAGCAGCGTGGTGGGCATGGGCACGCCGATGACGGGCAAGAGCGTCTTCGCGGACACCATGCCCGGCAGGTGGGCCGCGCCACCCGCGGCGGCGATGATGAGCGACAGGCCCCGCGACTCGGCGGTGGACGCGTACTCCATCATCCAGTCCGGCGTGCGGTGCGCGGAGACCACCCGCACCTCGTGGGGGATGCCCAGCTCCTTCAGCACGTCGATGCCCGGCTGCAGGTACTCCAGGTCACTCTTGCCGCCCATGATGACCCCGACCCAAGGGGTGTTGCCGCTCGCCATTCGGTCCACGCTTTCGTGCCTCCAGCCGAAGGCGGGAGGAACGCGGAGATAGGGCCGGGCGATTCCGACGGTCAACCTGGAAGTCACCCCGCGCGCCCGCGTGCTCGGCTGGCTACTTGCAATTCAGTTATGTCAGATTATTCCGATGCAAATCCTCATCCATCGTGTCGTTGTTCATCGAGCGTTCGTTCTCGGACTTCTCTGTGTCCTGGGGGGCACGGGGTGTCAGGCCCCGGGTGACGAAACCGTGACGCCCGCGAGCGTGGAGGGCGCGGTGCTCTCGGCCCTCGACACCTCCCCTGTGTTCACGAGCTTCCATGGGGTGGTCTTCAGCGCGAGCGGCCCCATCCCGGGGATGCACTGCATCGCCATCAACGAGCCCGGCGACCCGCATGGCTGGGATGACAACTACCTGTGCTCGCCCGTGGACCTCGGCTTCGTCTGGCGCAACGACGACTACGTGCCTGAACTGCGCTGCACCCACGTGAGGGAGCCCGCGGAGCGCTCTGGTACGGGGTGGATCGACAACTATCTGTGCATCCCCCACGACTCGCCGCTCACCATCACCTGGTCCAGCGCGGGACCTCTGCTGGGCAAGGAGTGCGTCAGCTTCAACGAGCCCCAGGACCCTAACGGGTGGAGCGACAACTACCTCTGCCTGGAGGCGCCCCTGGTGATGTCGTTCAGCGCGTCGGGCCCCATCGCGGGGATGAGCTGCACGCTGATGAACGAGCTGGCCGACGTCGCGGGAGGGTGGGGGGACAACTACCTCTGCACCAACAAGGACATCGGCATGCGCTGGAGCATGAGCGGGCCGATATCAGGCCTGCGCTGCACCCAGATTCACGAGACCACGGAGCCGGCGGGGAACACGTGGCACGACAACTACCTGTGCGTGCCCCCGGAGGCGGAGGCGATGTTCATCTATTCAGAAGCGGGTCCGCTCCCGGGTCGGCTCTGCACCCAGTTGCTGGAGGCGGAGGACCCCTATACCTGGGACGACAACTACCTCTGCTACCACGAGGTGCCGGTGGGGCTTCAGTTCTCCTCCGCCGGAGCAATCCCAGGGAAGGCGTGTACGGCGCTCCTGGAGACGGGGGACACGGAGGGCACGTGGAACGACAACTACCTGTGCGCCAACCGCGACGTCGGCCTGCGCTGGAGCATGAACGGGCCCATCTCAGGCATGCGCTGCACCCGCATCTACATGCCCTCGGAGCCCGCGTCGACAGGGTGGGATAACAACTACCTCTGCCTGCCGCCGACCTCCGCCCTGAGCTTCATCTGGTCTCCAATGGGCCGCTACGCCAACAAGATCTCCGTGCCCTTCGCGGAGCCCTCGGATCATCACGCGTACTGGATGGATTCGTACCTCTGCTACTAGCCGCCCCCTGAAATGAAACACCCCGCTTCCACCCGGCGCTCGTGAGCACCGTGCGGCAGCGGGGTGGTGGGCGACAAGGGCCCGACGCGTCTTCAGTACGTGGACCCCACCTTGCCGAAGCCGCGCAGGGCCTTCACCTTGGACTTCTTCGCGGCGGAGCGGACCTCCTCGTCGCTGCCGGCGCTCTCGTACTCGTCCAGCGTGGCCTGCTGCTCGGCCAGGTCCGAGGCCACCGCCGACGGGCTCGCCACCGAACCGGCTTCCAGGAACATCACCTGGTTCTGCTGGATGTAGCTCTTGGCTTCCTCGCGGCGGCCATCGCTCAGGGCCTCGGCGGCCTTCTTGAGGTTCTGCGCGCTGCGCGCCCGCACCGCGTACACCGTGGCGTCCTTGTCCTGCTTCGCGACAATCTCCTCCTGCCGGTCCGTCACCACCGCGGACAGCGCGGCGCCGTTCTCCACGCCCACGTTGCGGATGAGGTCGGTGTAGTTGAGCTTCAGGTCCGTCACCCGCACCGTCTGGCCCACCGAGTCACCCGTCGTCGACAGGCGCACGACGACGCGCTCCAACTGGCCGGCGGAGAAGTTCGGCAGCGCCACCATCACCTGGTTGCCGGACTGGTTCGCGTTGTAGCCCAGCACCTCGCCCAGCACCGTGCCCGTCGGCAGCGTGAAGGTGAGCGTCACGTCCCGCGCGACCGTGGTGGAGGCCTGTTGGAGGTCCTTCTGGAAGAGCGCGGCCAACTGGCCCGCGTCCTCGAGGTAGCCGTACGCACCCGCGCCGTACTCGGCGAAGCCCTGCATCAGGTCCTCGTTGAAGTCGGTGCCCACGCCGATGGCGCTCACGGTGATTCCGGTGGCGCGCAGCTCGCGCACCTGCCGCGTCAGGCCCTCGTCGTCGGTGACGCCCTCGGTGGGCTGGCCGTCGCTCAAGAGGATGAGGCGGTTGACGCCGAAGCCCTCCTGCGCGGTGGACAGCTGGTAGCGGCCCGCCGACAGGCCCGCGGAGATGTTGGTGCCGCCGTCATCCCAGATGCCATCCACGTACTGGAGCATCCGCTCGCGCTGCGCGGCGGTGGCCTGCGCCGACGGCAGGCTCTTCACGTCCGAGCCGTAGTGGACGATGGCCAGCCGGTCCTCGTCGCGCAGCAACCCCACCAGGTGCCGCGCGGCCTGCTTCGCCTGCGCCAGCTTGTAGCCGCTCATGGAACCCGAGCGGTCGATGACCAGCGCCAGGTTCACCGGGCGGCGCTTGGAGCCGGGGACCTCGGCGCCCGTCAGGTCCACCGTGGCGAAGACCTCCGAGCTGCCCGCGGGGACATACGGATGTGACAGGCGGCTCGTCATCGTCAGCGAGCCCGGCGTGCCTTGAACGGGGAGGGGAGGGGTCGGAGGTGGGTTCTTCACCTCGACGACGGGATCCGTCCTCGGACGGGTCACCTGGGGCAGGCCCAACACCAGGGCGGTGAGGGCGAGGCCGCCGGCCAGGGACAGGAAGAGGACCGTTCGATTCATGAGGCAGGGCTCCTTGCGCGGACGACGCGGGCCCTGCCTTTACGAATCAAGCGCGGGAAAAGGTCTAGCCCCCCCGCACGAAAGTGTCACCCACCCTGCGCGCCAATGTCCCCGGCGCAGAAGAAGGGCGAGTTGTTCTCGCCGAAGGTCCGTCGGTAGAAGCCCTCATCCGCGGAACGCAGCGCGTCGAGCGTGTCCTGGTCCAAGAGCAGCGAGCGGCAGGTCATCCGGCCCGGGAGGTTCGGCTCCACGTCGGACGTGTCCTTCACCTCGCACGCGCTGGAGCCATCGACGCAGGGCTTGCTGCAGTAGCCCATCGCCGCCGCCGTCAGGTCCACCGAGCCATCTTCAGTGCGCGCGCGGGGGTAGTCCTGATCTCGCACACAGATGAGGTCCTCGCACTCCAGCGATCCGAAGGAGATGAAGTCCTGGCGATCCGCCACTTCGCTCTCCAGCACCGGCATGGTCTTGGTCGGCGAGTTCTCCTCGGGCAGCGCCTTCCGGACCAGGGTGCACGGCTTGCCAATCTCGCTGCTGACCTTGCATCCCCCGAGCAACAGCGCGGTGGACACGAGGAAGGCGGCTCGCAGGGACATCTTCATGAGACCTCGACAAAGGGGGAGGGGGCACGGGGGGGCCCGCGACCAGCCCTCCCAGGGTAGCACAGCACCTGGGGCTGCCAACGCTCACGCGGCGCGGTGTCCAGTCTAGAATTGTGCAGGAATACCGGAGAGATACAGAGTAGACAGGCACGCAGGGGCGGTTGCCGCTCGGGAATACGGCCGATAGGATGGCGAAGCGAAGAGTCGCGCTGAACCCCCGGTGGAGTCTTTCCCCCCCTCCCCCACGGAGCCCCCGGTTTGAATCGCCACACGTTGCTGCTCGCGCTGTGCCTGGTGCCCGCCCTGGCACCCGCGCAGAGCCAGGAGGGCATGGGACTCGACCTCACGGAAGAGACCCAGCCCAAGTCCGAAGAGTCACCCACGCCGCCGCCGGCGGAGGAGGCTGCGCCCGCGAGCACAGCCACCCGACCCGCCGAAGAGGAGGCTCCACCTCCCGAGGCCCTGCCGCCGCTGACCGACATCACCCAGGAGGACCGGGTGAAGAGCGTCCAGCGCAAGGTGTACCGGAAGCAGGGGCGGTTCGAGCTGACGCCGCTCATCAGCGTCTCCGTCAATGATCCGTTCTACTCCAAGGTGGGCGCGTCCCTGCGCGGCGCGTACTACCTGGCGGACACGCTGGCCATCTCGGCGCGCGGCTCGCTGATGCAGGTGGTGCCGTCCGACGACGTGCGCACCGCCAAGCGCACCTTCAACAGCAAGATCTACAACTCGGTGCCCGAGTGGTCCGCCATGGGCGACGTGGAGTGGAGCCCGCTGTACGGCAAGGTGGCCTTCCTCAACTCCATCCTGCACTTCGACGGCTACCTGCTGGCGGGCGCGGGCGTGGTGAAGACGGAGACCTCGTCCCTTCCGGGGCGCGGCCTCAACCCCGCCGCGGACCTGGGTCTGGGCATGCGCTTCGTGGCGCAGGACTTCATCGCCGTGAACGTGGCGCTCATCAACACCTCCTATGTGGATCAGCCCCTGGGCAGCTCCAAGGGGGCCATCCAGAACGTGATGACACTCAACGCCGGCATCTCGCTGTTCCTGCCCTTCCGTTCGACGGGGAGGGACGCGGAATGAAGACCGTCTTCCGTTGGCTGTTGACCCTCTGTCTGGTCACCCCCCTGCTGGCGAGCGCGCAGGCCACCTCCGAGGAGGAGGAGGCTGGCGACGTCTCCGAGGTGGACAAGGACCGGCTCGGCCCCCTGCGTGAGCGGGTGCGGCCCGTGTCCGGGCATGTGTTCCTGAAGAAGGGGCGCTTCGAGTTCAGCCCGTCAGCGACGCTGTCGCTGCGCGACGCCTTCTTCACCAAGTACATCTTCGGCGGCGTGCTCACGTACCACCCCGTGGAGACGATCGGCGTCAGCCTGCGGGCGGGCTACGCGCTGAACGCGGTGTCGGGCGCGGCGCAGATCTGCACCTTCTCCGACGGCACGGACGGCTCCACGCGCGGCTGCTCCTCTCCCACCAAGGGCGAGTTGGACGGGCGGGCTCCCGGCCAGCTCAAGCTCATGGGCGGCGTGGATCTCCAGTGGGCGCCCATCTACGGCAAGCTGTCGCTCCTGGCGGAGAAGTTCGTCCACTTCGACCTGTACGGCGTGGTCGGCGCTTCCGTCATCCAGTACCGGGGACCGGACCTGGATGACACCACGGGCCTGCTGGCCAAGGACTACATGACCCCCGGCGGCAACGTGGGCGTGGGCCTTCGCTTCTTCTTCAACCGGTGGGTGACGCTGCGCACGGAGGTGCGCGACCTCATCTACGTGGAGAAGGGCCGCACCGACAACTACCTGCGCAACCAACTGCTGTTCGAGCTGGGCGTGTCCTTCTTCTTCCCGTCGTCCAACCCCGAGTCACGATGATGCTGCGCTCCTTCAGGCTCATCCGCTTCGCCGTCCTCGGGCTCGCGCTCGTGTGGACGGCCCCTTCGTTCGCCCAGAACTTCGAGGGACTCGACCTGGGTGGTCAGTCCAAGTCCAAGAAGAAGAAGAAGGGCGCTTCCTCCGCCAAGTCCTCCAAGTCGAAGAAGAAGCCGACGCGTGGCGCGAAGGGCAAGACGCCCCCCGCGCCCGTGGAGGAGGACGGCCCGGATGAAGCGGCCATCGCTCCCGCTCCCACGGGGACGGCTCCGGCCGCCGTGACGAGCCCCACCGCGCCCTCCGAGGCGACGCCCGCTCCGGCGCCCACGCCCACGCCGCCCCCGGCACCCGCCAACAGCGGTGGTTTCGGGCTGGACCTCACGCAGGAGGCGCCCAAGACGCCCGCGCCCACCATGTCCTTCGACGCGGTGGACGTGTCCGGCAAGACGGCGGACCGCCAGCGGCTGGACATCACCGTCAGCCTCTTCAAGAACGACGAGTACGAGAAGGCCGCCATGTCGGCGCACGAGCTGTTGGCGGACCCTAAGCTCGCGGGCCTGCACACGGAGGCGCGCTACGTGCTGGCGAAGTCGCTCTACCGCATGGGCATGTACCACTCGTCGCTCGGCGAGTTCTCCAAGCTGCTCGCGCTGGGGCCCTCCACCAAGTTCTTCAAGACCAGTCTGGAGTGGCTGTTCTTCATCAGCCGCAAGACGAAGAACGAGACGGTCATCCTCGACGAGATTGCCCGTCACGCGAACCAGGAGTTCCCGGAGAAGTACCGCAACGAGTTCCGGTACCTGCTGGCGCGCTACCACTTCGTGCGAGGCCGTGCCCTGGACCAGGTGGGCCAGAACGCGGACGCGGACAAGAGCTTCGCGGAGGTGCAGCGGCTGACGCTGCTGATTCCCAAGACGGACACGTTCTACCCGCGCGCGCGGTACCTGGACGGTCTGGCTTCGTTCCGCAACGGCAGCCGTCAGAAGGACGCGGCGGCCAAGCGCGGCGCGGGGGAGATGCTGTCCTCGGTGGAGGCGATGAAGGAAGTGGTGCGCCTCACCCGTCCCATGGCCGGCAAGACCGCCGACCAGGCCAAGGCGGACAAGTCCCTGCGCGAGCTGGCGTTCATGCAGCTGGCCCGTACGCACTACGGCATGCAGCAGAACCGCTACGCGCTGTTCTACCTGGGCAAGGTGGAGCGCGGGAACACGCAGTGGCTGGAGTCGCTCTTCGAGGCGAGCTGGGCCAACTACCGCGTGGGCCAGTTCGAGCAGGCGCTGGGCAACCTGATCACGCTCTCGTCGCCCTTCTTCCGCGAGGAGTACTTCCCGGAGGCGCTCATCCTCAAGGCCGTCATCTATTACGAGAACTGCCGCTACCGCGAGTCCAACATCATCCTCCAGGACTTCGAGCGCACGTACCTGCCGGTGCATGACCAGCTCGAGTCGCTGGTGAAGAAGAACATGGACGCCGGCGAGTACTACACGGTGCTCGCGGACGTGCAGAAGAAGAACAAGGACGGCCTGGAGAAGAACGAGACGGACGTCATCCTGGAGCGCATCCTCCGCCTGGCCCTCACGGACCAGGACCTGCGCAAGACGAACGACTCCATCCTCGAACTGGAAGCGGAGATGGACGCGTTCGCCAGCCGCGGTGACACCTTCAAGTACTCCGAGCTCTCCAAGAGCCTGCTGGAGGAGCTGAAGGTCCACCGCACCGACCTCATCTCCAAGGCGGGCATCATGGCCAAGGGCAAGCTGGAGACGGAGCTCGTCGCGCTCAAGCAGCTGCTCGCCAACGGCCTGCGCATCAAGTTCGAGACGACGACGAAGGAGAAGGAGTTCCTCGAGGACCAGCTCAAGGCGGGCGGGCGCACGTCCATCGTCAAGAAGTACAAGTTCTCCGTGGCGGTGCCGGATGACGAGCTCTACTGGCCGTACGAGGGTGAGTACTGGCGCGACGAGCTGGGCACGTACCAGTACACGTTGACGAAGGGCTGCATCGACCGCGACACGGCGAACCGGAACGTGCAGTCCGCCGAGGCGATGTAGTCGGGAGCGTCAAATCGTCGCGGGGCGCGGACTTGCCGCGCCATTCAGACCGCCGGGGCGCTATCTTCCGCGCTCCGGCGGTTTTTCATTTCCAGCAAGGGAGCTACGGGTGAGCCGGACGGCGTCACTGCGCGTCGTCTTCGGAATCGTGTCCCTGGACCTCATCGGGTTCGGCATCCTGATTCCGCAGCTGGGCGTGTACGGAGTGAAGTTCGGTGCCTCGCCCTTCACGGTGGGGCTGCTCATCTCCGTCTACTCGCTGATGCAGTTGGTGGCGGCGCCGGTGCTCGGACGGCTGAGTGACAGGTATGGCCGCCGGCCGGTGCTGCTGCTCAGTCAGGTGGGCTCGCTGGCGGGCTACGTGCTCTTCGCCCTGGCGGACTCCCTGCCGCTGCTCTTCCTGGCGCGCGTCATCGACGGCATCTCCGGCGGCAACATCGCCACCGCGCAGGCCGTCGTCGCGGACATCACCCGTCCGGAGGAGCGCGCGCGGGGCATGGGCGTCATCGGCGCGGCCTTCGGGCTGGGCTTCGTGCTGGGGCCCGCGCTGGGCGGCTTCCTGGGTGCGTGGGGCGGCAACCTGGCCATCGGCCTGTTCGCCGCGGGGCTGGTGGCCGTCAACCTGGTCTGCACCTGGTTCTTCCTCCCGGAGTCGCGGGTGGAGGGAGGGCCGGAGGGGCATGTGCGCACGCTGAAGGGCGCTGTCCAGGCGCTGCGGTTGCCCGTCGTCGCGCGCTGCCTGGTGCTGATGCTGTTGTTCACCACCGCGTTCTCACAGATGGAGGGGACGTTCTCCGTCTACCTGCTGACGCGCTTCCTCTCCCTGGGCCCGGTGGCGCTGGAGGGGGGGATGTTCCTGCATCCAGTGGTGACGGACGTGGCGGTGCTCCGCGAGGCGAGCCTTCGCGCGGGCTGGCTCTTCGCCGTGGTGGGCGTGCTCAGCGCGCTGGTGCAGGGCGGGGTGGTGCGCCGGCTGGTGGGCGGGGAGGGGGGCGGGGGCTCGGGCCGGGAGGCCCAGGTGGCCATGGCGGGCTTCGCGGTGACGGCGCTGGGGCTGGCGCTCCTGCCGGTGGCACCCACCTACGGGTGGTTGTTCCCCGTGATGGGGCTTTTGGCGGTGGGCTCGGCCTTGACGCACCCCTGCCTGTCCGCGCTGGTATCGCTGCATGCGCCCCCTCATCGACTGGGGGCGGCGCTGGGGGGCTTCCAGGCCGCGGGCTCACTGGGGCGGATTCTGGGGCCGGCGCTGGGCGGGTGGCTCTTCACCCGCTTGGGGCCGGGGGCGCCGTACGGGACGGCGGCGGGAATGCTCGTGGTGGGAGTGGTGGTGGCGGCCAGCCTCGTGACTCAGGCGAGAATGGCAGGCGCGAGGGCCGGACAAAGGTCATAAGATGGGGGCCATGGTGGTCAAACAGCCGCAGCCCGTGACGATTGCCTTCGACGTGATGGGGACGGACCATGGGCCGGCGGAGGTCGTGCGCGGCGCCGCGCAGCTCTCCCTGGACTCACCCCACATCCATGCGTTGCTGGTGGGGGACCGGACCCTCATCGACAACGCGCTCGCGGAGACGAAGCACAACGGCGAGCGCATCTCCGTCCAGCACGCGGCGGACTTCGTGGGCATGGACGAGAAACCCGGCGAGGCGCTCGCGCGCAAGCCCAACGCCTCCGTGGCGGTGGCCGCGCGCCTGGTCGCCGAGGGCGAGGCGCAGGCGCTGGTGTCCGCGGGCAACACGGGCGCGGGCGTGCTGGCGTGCGCGCGTCACTTCCAGCTCATCCCCGGCGTGCGCCGCGCGGCGCTGGCCACGGTGTATCCGACGCGCTCGGTGCGTGGCGCCAAGGAGGACCCGTTCTCCCTCATCCTCGACGTGGGGGCGACGGTGGAGGCCACGGCCGATGACCTGGTGACGTTCGCCGTCATGGGCTCGCAGTACGCGCGCATCATCTCCCGCAACGAGCGGCCCAAGGTGGCGCTCTTGTCCAACGGTGTCGAGCCGCAGAAGGGCCCGCCCCGGGTGGTGGAGGCGCACGCGCGGCTGTCGGAGATGAAGGACATCAACTTCATCGGCAACGTGGAGGGCATCGACATCCCCAAGGGGACCGCGGACGTCATCGTCACCGACGGCTTCACGGGCAACGTGTGCCTGAAGATGCTGGAGGGCGTGCACGAGACCGTCGTGGAGCTGGCCCAGTATGCCTACAAGGAGAGCCTGCGCTGGCGCGCGGGTCTGGCCATGCTGTCCAGCGGGATTCAGCGCATCAAGGACATCACCGACTGGAACCAGTACGGCGGTGCGCCCATCCTCGGGTTCGACCGCATCTTCATCAAGGCGCACGGGCGCTCGAAGGCGCGCGCCATCGCCAACGCGGGCAAGGTGGCCGCCAAGGTGGTGGCGAACAACCTGGGGAACTCCATCCGGGAAGGTCTTCAGAAGTGAGTCTGCCGGACCGCATCGACCCGCGACCGCCGCGGCGCATCTACCGCTGGGACCTGGACAAGACGTACCTCCAGACGGACTTCGACTCGCTCAAGGACCTCTTGCGCACCGCCTTCCAGAAGGCGCACGAGAAGGTCGCCATCCCAGGCGCGAGCGCGCTCATCCGCGAGCTGTCGGAGAACGGCGACTCGCGGCTGTGCATCGTCTCCGGCAGTCCGAAGCAGATGCGCGCCGTGCTGGAGGAGAAGCTCAAGCTGGACGGCGTGCGCTGGGACGAGTTCGTCCTCAAGGACAACGTCGGCAACCTCCTGCGCGGGCGCTTCCGCGCGCTGCGCGGGCAGGTGGGCTACAAGCTGCCCGCGATTCTGGAGAGCCGGGTGAAGGCGCCCGCGGAGGCCGAGGAGGTCCTCTTCGGTGACGACGCGGAGGCGGATGCGTTCATCTACTCGCTCTTCGCGGACCTGATTGCCGGCCGCGTGGACGAGCGCGTGTTGTCCCAGGTGCTGGAGGCGGGCGGCGTCTACCCGGACGACGCGGAGCGCGTGCGCGCGGCGTGGAAGCAGATTCCGGTGGCGGACCCGGTGCGGCGCATCTTCATCCACCTGGACAAGCTGACGCCGCCCGCGCACTTCACGGCGTACGGGCCTCGCGTCGTCCCCATCTTCAACTACTTCCAGGCCGCGCTGGTGCTGCTGGCGGACGGACACCTGTCCGCGCCGCAGGTGCTGAAAATCGCGGTGGAGATGGTGCAGACGGCGGGGCACAACATCATCACCCTCTCCAACTCCTTCCAGGACCTGCTGCGCCGGGGCCTCCCGCTCCAGCAGGCGGCGGTGGCGCTGTCGCAGGCGCTGGAGGGGCCCAACAAGCTGCTCGCCGCGATGCGTCCGATGCCGGACATCCTCGCCGCGTTCAGCAAGCGGCTCGTCGCGCTGGGCACGCCGCCGCCCCCGCCCCCCGTACAGGCCGTGGACTACGTCTCCCTCATCCACCACGCCCTGCCGCGCAACCACAAGGGCCGCACCAAGCCTTAGATTCGAGCCGCCGGGCCTGGAGCCCGGGCTCGTGGGCAGCGGGCAGGTCAGAAGTCGGGCCCCCGAGCAGCCGACCAGGCGGGTGGGGACGGGCCCAGGCTCGTCAAGCCGCTGTCCGGGTGGGCTGGGACGCGGTGCTTGGGCCGTCTCCAGAACGTTTTGGGTGTCTCCAGTGTTGATACGGAACAGAGTCTTCCGGGATGGCGGGACCCTACCGCCGGCTCCCGGCCATGGGGCCGATACTCGTGGCGGACTCTTTTTCACCGACCTGGAGCGAGCCTGGAACAGGATGCCCTTCGACGCCTCCCCGAATGCACGGTCAAACCCCTTCTCGCTGGAAAAGGGACGGGTGGGGTGGAAGCGCTCCACCTCTCCGGTGGACCCGCAGAAAGGGCGCTACACCCCCCCAGGGCGGATGCGCTATAGACGGCTGCCCCTGAAGCGTCCCTTGCGGGGCGTCCACGGTGATGACGCGAGTTTTGACTGAAACGCCGCCTGCCGGCGGTCCGCTGCCACCTGCGCCCGATTCGACGCGCGCGAGGTTGCCTCATCCGAGGCGGCAGTGGGCTCCGAGCGCGGTGCTCAAGAGGTTTCCATGTCTTCCAATCTGGAGCTGACGACTGCCCCCTCGGAACAGGCGAGTGCCCCCGAGTCCGTGGCCGCCGAATCGGCTCCCTCCGACGAAGTGTCTCCCCACCTCCCTGCTTCAACCGAGTCGGCCTCCGAGTCCAATGGACGGGTGAGCCCGTCCGAGGACGAAGTCGACGACGAGTCCGATGACGACGACGACGAGGTCGACGCGCTCGACGCCGTCTTCGACGAGACGGGCCTGTCCGCCGCGGAGGTGCTGGCCGCCGCCGAGGCGCAGGACGCCGCCGAGGCCGCCGAGGATGAAATCGAGCAGGTGCCGACGGTGCTCGAGCCCGAGCCCGACCCGACCCCCTACGAGCGCGCGCTGCACGCGCCCCATGTGCGGTCCACCGGCGAGCCGGCGGAAATCGACCCGGACGAGCTGGACCCGGACGCGCTGAAGGTGGTGCTGCGGCTGCATCAGCACGGCCATCAGGCGTACCTGGTGGGCGGCTGCGTGCGGGATTTGCTCCTGGGCAAGAAGCCCAAGGACTTCGACGTGGCCACCAGCGCCCACCCGGGCGAGGTGCGGGCCATCTTCCGCAACTGCCGGCTCATCGGCAGGCGCTTCCGGCTGGCGCACGTCTACTTCAAGGGTGGGAAGATCATCGAGGTCTCCACCTTCCGGGCGAACCCGACGGAGCTGGAGGCCGCGGCGCCTTCCGCGCCCGAGGAGGAGGGCGAGGCCGGGGGCGATGACCTGCTCATCACCCACGACAACGTCTTCGGCACCGCGCAGCAGGACGCGCGCCGCCGCGACTTCACCATCAACGGCCTGTTCTACGACGTGGCCGAGGGACGGGTCATCGACTACGTCCGCGGCCGTCGTGACCTGGACGAGCGGTTCATCCGCACCATCGGCGACCCGGAAGTGCGCATGCGCGAGGACCCGGTGCGCATCCTTCGCGCCGTGCGCTTCGCCGCGAAGCTGGACCTGGACATCGAGTCGCGCACGTACGCGGCCATGGAAGGCGCGGTGGAGGACCTGCCGCGCTGCGCTCCCGCGCGCCTCCTGGAAGAGACCTTCCGGCTCATCCGGGGCGGTGTGTCCGCGCCGGCCCTGAAGCTGCTGGACGCGCTGGATGCGATGAAGTTCCTGCTGCCCCCGGTGAACGCGTACCTGAAGCAGCACGGCAAGGAAGGCGAGAAGACCTTCTACGCCTTCGCGCAGGCGTTGGACCGTCGGGTGGCCGCGGGAGAGCCGCTCGACGACGCCATCCTGCTGGCGGCGCTGCTGGTGCCCATCAGCCA
>NZ_JBLZWL010000022.1:0-222178 GCF_049194865.1 Corallococcus terminator
CCCCGCCCGGCTCGGGCTGGACCTGCGCAACATGAAGGACATCTGGGTCGCCGTGGGCAACCTCTCCGGCCGCGCCGGTGTCTTCCTCTACAAGCCGTACGGAGGGGAGTACCGCGCCTTCGCCTACACGGACTGAGCCCCTCCCCGGCGACAGCCTCTCGGGCCCGCCGGGGAAGCAAGCCGGGGCTTCAGCGCAGCGCCTGGACCAGCTCGCCCAGCCGCGTCAGCCCCTTGCCGAGCACCTCGCGCGAGGTGGCGAAGCTCATGCGGATGTACCCCTCCGCGCCGAACGGATCTCCCGGCACGGCGGCGACGCGGAAGTCGTCGAGGAGAATCTCCGACAGCTGCAGCGAGCCCGTCACCGCCTTGCCCTTGTAGGGACGGCCATACAGGCCCCGGACGTCCGCGAGCGCGTAGAAGGCGCCCTCCGGCATCCTGCAGCGCACGCCGTCCAGCGCGTTGAGGCCGCCCACGAAGAAGTCCCTGCGCGCGCGGTACTCCGTCACCATGGTCGCGATGGTGTCCGGCGGCCCCTCCAGCGCCGCCAGCGCGGCCTTCTGGCCGATGGACGAAGCGTTGGAGGTGGACTGGTCCTGCACCAGCTGCATCGCGGAGAGCACCTGCCGGGGCCCCGCCGCGTAGCCCATGCGCCAGCCCGTCATGGAGTACGCCTTGCTCATCCCGTTCACGACCACGAGCCGGGGCACCAGGTCCGGCGCCACGTCGCTGATGCCCAGCCGCTCTCCCGTGTAGAGGAGCTTCTCGTAGATGTCGTCCGTGACGATGAGGCAGTCATGGCCGCGCACGGCGTCGGCGATGCCCTCCAGCGCGGCGCGCGAGTACACCGCGCCCGTCGGGTTGCCCGGGCTGTTGATGAAGACGGCGCGCGTGCGCGGAGTGAGGGCCCGGCGGATGGCGTCCGGGTCCGGCGCGAAGCCGTCCTCCTCGCGCGTGGCGACGATGACGGGCGTGGCCCCCGCCAGCCGCACCATGTCCGGGTAGCTGACCCAGTACGGCGAGAAGATGAGGACCTCGTCCCCTTCGTCCAGCACCGCCTGGCAGAAGTTGTAGAGCGCCTGCTTGCCGCCGGACGTGACGAGCACCTGCTCCGGCGTGAAGCGCAGCCCGTTGTCGCGCTCCAGCTTGCGGCAGATGGCCTCGCGCAATTCGGGGATGCCCGCCGTGGCCGTGTACTTGGTGAAGCCGGCCTTCAACGCGTCGATGGCCGCCTGCTTGATGTAGTCCGGGGTGTCGAAGTCCGGCTCGCCGGCCGCCAGGGCCACCACGTCCACGCCTTGGGCCGCGAGCGCCTTGGCGCGGGAGTTGAGAGCGAGCGTTGGAGACGGCTTGATGGCCTGGAGCCGACGGGCGAGTTTCATGCGCGAATGCGTAGCGCGGCGGCGCCGGCCCGACAAGTGCCGCGACGGGGCTACGTCTTCCGCGCGAACTTCGCCTTGAGGGCGTCGTGCACGTTGGGCGGCACCAACCCCGTGACGTCGCCGTTGAAGGAAGCCACTTCCCGCACGAGCTGGGAGGAGATGTAGAAGTAGTCCTCACCCGTCATCATGAAGACGGTCTCCACCGTGGGGGCCAGCTTGCGGTTCATGTTGGCGAGCTGGAACTCGTATTCGAAGTCCGACACCGCACGCAGGCCCCGGACGATGACGCTCACCCCTCGGCGCTTGACGTAGTCCACCAGCAGACCGTGGAAGGCGTCGACCTCCACCCTCGGGTCCTTCACGGCGTCGCGAATCAAGTCGCGCCGCTCGTCCTCGGTGAAGAGCGGCGTCTTCTTCGGGTTCACCGCGATGGCGACAATGACCTTGTCGAACATCTTCAGGCTGCGCTGAATGAGGCTCAGGTGCCCGTTGGTGAGCGGATCGAACGAACCTGGGTAGATGGCGACCGGCATGTGACGGAGAGTCTCGAACGGCCCCGGATGCCGGTCAAGCAATGGTCAGGGAGCCCGGTAGAAGCTCACCAGGGTGTCCCCGAACCGGCGCTGGTCCTCCAGCGTCAACCCCGCATGGGCGTCCGGGGCGCCCTCCCGCTTGTCGTGCTCCACCACGAGCATCCCGCTCGGCGCCAGCAGCGCCGCCCCCGTCACCCCCTCCAGCACCGTCTCCACGACGCGCGCGGCATAGGGTGGGTCAGCGAAGATGAGCTCGAAGCGCTCGTTGCGCCGGCGCAGGGACTCGAGCGCCCGGACCACCGGCTGGGCGAGCAGCTCCACCTGGCTCGCGAAGCCCAGCGCGTCCGTGTTCTGCCGACAGAGGGCCTGGGCCTCCCGGTCCTGGTCCACCAGCACCACGTTCCCCGCGCCTCGGGACAGGGCCTCCAGGCCCAGCGCGCCGGTGCCCGCGTACAAGTCCAACACCCGCTGGCCGTCCAGGAACTGGCCCAGCACGTTGAAGATGGTCTCCCGGACGCGGTCCGCCGTGGGGCGGATGTGGAGCGACGTGGACTTGGGACCGGCGATGGCCCTGCCCTTCGCGGAGCCTGAGACGATTCGCATAGGCGGCCCTTCTACACCGCGCGGCGGCTACTCGCCCCGGTTCTCCGCCAGGAAGCGCATCACGGAGCCGCCCGTGCCCACCGCGCCCAGCGCGGCGAAGACCTCCGAGGCCTCCGCGAATGACAGCGCCTCCAGCCGCTCCCGCGCCTTCGGCTCCAGGGGCGGCAGGCTGTCCTCCAGCACGCTCAAGAGCTCTCCCGCCGCCACGCCCGAGGCCCGCGCCTTCTCCTCCACGCTCGCGCGGAGGTCCGCGGACCAGGAGCCCAGCGCGATCCGCTCGAAGGGGCCCACGCAGTCGACTTTGCGAGCGCCCGCCGCGACGTACGTGGGCAGCGTCCGGGGGAAGCCCTCGCGCACGTCGCCCACGCAGACCACCGCGCCGTATTCAGCGGCCAGGTCCACCACGGAGCGCAGCATGCCCACGTCCGGCTCGCCGCCGCCCAGATCACGCTCCGAGACGCGCACGAAGCGCACCGGCACCTTCCACTGCGTGAGGCCCTCCAAGAGCGTGCGGTACGCGTCCAGCAGGCCGCCATGGGCCGGCGCCGGGGCGCTCAGCTCCAGGGACAGCTCCCGCTCCGTCACGGGGCCCGCCAGCGCGTTGACGGCCTCCACCGCGGCGTAGGAGTCCAGCCGCGACAAGTCCAAGGACACCAGCGAGAAGCCCGCGTCCACCACCCGGAAGAGGCCTTCGCGCAGCGGACCGAGCGAGTCCTCGTCCGCGCCGTTGACCCGAATGGGCCCGGCCTGGAGGAACAGCGGCCGGGAGTGCTCGGCCTCCACTGCCGCCTCGTGCACCGCCGCGACGAAGCGCTCCGCCGCGCCCCGGTCCGCCGTGGGGTGGGGACACGCCAGGCCCAGGACGGTGTCCTCGGAGCGCGCCGCGCGCAGCAGCCCGGGCAGCGCGCCCTTCGCCTGCAGGGGCAGGCAGGGCAGCGCCACCGGGAAGCGCGCCAGCGCGCGCAGGGGCTCCCGGGGGTTGAGCAGCGGAATGCGAGAGCCCGGACCCACTCGGGCCACCGTGTTGCCGGGTCGCAGTGACAGCACCTTGTCCAGCACGCTCATGGGGCGCGGAGAATCGTCCGCGCACGCGTCAAAGCGCAAGGTGAAGCTTGAGGGAGCGTCCGCTCCGCTACGCGGCCCCCACCCGCGAGGGCAGGTCGGCGAGCGCCCGCTCTTCAGTGCACCTCGCCCAGGTGGGCGTAGGTCTCGCTCTCGATTTGAATGGTGGTGTGGTCGATGCCGAACCGGTCGAAGAGGTCGTGCTTCACCGCCGAGAGGATCTCGTCGTTGTTGCAGACCATGGGGTCCAGCACCACCAGGTGCGCGGAGAGCGCGTACACGCCGCTGGAGATGGTCCACACGTGCAGGTCATGCACCGCCGTCACGCCGGGCACGCGCAGCATCAGCTCCTTCACCTGCGGCATGTCCACGTGCGAGGGAACCGCCTCCATCAGCACGTCCACCGCGTCGCGCACCAGCCGCACCGCGCCCACGACGATGACCACCGAGATGACCGCGGAGATGATGGCGTCCACCACGAACCAGCCGGTCAGCGCCATGATGCCCGCGCCAATCAGCACGCCCACCGAGGACAGCGTGTCCCCGAGCACGTGAAGGAACGCGCCCCGGACATTCATCGAGTGCGTGCGGTGCAGGAAGCCCAGCGCGCCCAGGTTCGCGAACAGGCCCACCGTGGCGACTATCGCCATGGGCCCCAGCTTCACCGGCGTGGGCGTCTGGAAGCGCTCCCAGGCCTCGAAGAGGATGAAGCCGGTGATGCCCAGGAGCAGCACGCCGTTGAGCAGCGCGCTCAGGATCTCCATCCGGTAGTAGCCGTACGTCTTCTTCACGTCCGCCGGCTTGCCCGCGAACCACAGGGCGACGAGGCTCAGCCCCAGCGCCGACACGTCCGTCAGCATGTGGCCCGCGTCGGACATCAGGGCCAGCGACTGTGTCAGCCATCCTCCCACCGCCTCCGCCAGGGCGATGGTCGCTGTCAGAACGAGCGCGAAAATGAGGCGAGTGCGGTCCTTGCGTCGCTCCTCCGCCAACCCACCCTTCCGGGGGCCATGCCCATGCCCGTGCCCATGCCCGTGATGATGGTGACCATGCCCGTGGTCGTGGTCGTCATGCCCGTGTCCTGCCCCGCCGCGAGTGTGAGTGGAGGTAGTCACGGGAGAGAGAAGTGCGGATACAGTCCGGTCCTGGGGTATGAGAAGCGTGAAACACGATTCCGACGGCCCGGTTCCCTCCCCGGTGCGCGGGCCGGACGGAGGTAGGGATGGACTTCGAAAAGCACCAGAGCCTGCACACCATCATCATGCTGAGAGATGTCATCCGCAAGTGGTGGCAGATGGAGCTCTTTTTCGCGGACCGGCAGGGTGTGGTGCACGAGTGGCAACGCGGGGACATCGCCCCGCCCCCCAACCCCTTCTGCCGGATCTCCCTCTTCTCGAAGGAGGGCCTGCGGCGCTGCAGCCAATCGGTCCGGCAGCTGCACGAGAAGTTCCGCGGCAACAAGAAGCTGCGCCGCTCGCTCTTCCACGACTGCCACCTCAACTTCAGCATCGTGGGTGCGCCGCTCTACGTGGACAACGAGTACGCGGGCTGCCTCTTCGTGGAGGGCTTCGCGCGACAGACGCTCAACGCGCGCGACGTGGAGGTGCTGCGCTCGCGGCTGCTCCAGTTCGCCCCGCCCTTCTCCGACCTGGACCGCGCCGATGAGCGCGTGCCGGTGCTGGACGGCATGGAGCTGGCGAAGCTGTCCGACCTGCTGGAGTTCGCGGCGCAGGAGATCGCCACGCACGAAGCGGAGCTGGCGCGGCGCGAGGAGCAGGCTCCGCCCCCGTCCCCCGAGGCGTTGGAGCGCTACCGCTTCGAGAAGATCATCGGCCGCTCCGGACCGATGATGGAGATCTTCCGGCTGATGGAGAAGGTGGCCAACTCCGACTCCACCGTCCTCATCAACGGCGAGTCGGGCACGGGCAAGGAGCTGGTGGCCCGAGCCATCCATCACAACGGGCCGCGCAAGGACCAGCCCTTCGTGGTGCAGAACTGCTCCGCCTTCAACGACAACCTGCTGGAGAGCGCCCTCTTCGGCCACACGCGCGGCGCCTTCACCGGCGCGCTGCGCGACAAGAAGGGCCTGTTCGAGGTGGCCGACGGCGGCACCTTCTTCCTGGACGAGGTGGGCGACATGTCCCCCGCCCTCCAGGTGAAGCTCTTGCGCGTGCTCCAGGAGGGCACGTTCCTGCCCGTGGGCGGAACGCACCACAAGGAGGTCAACGTCCGCGTCGTCGCCGCCACGCACAAGGACCTGGGCGAGCTGGTGAAGCGGGGCGAGTTCCGCGAGGACCTCTTCTACCGCATCAACGTCATCCGCCTGCAGCTCCCGCCGCTGCGCGAGCGCCGCGATGACATGCCCGTCCTCATCGACCACTTCCTGCGCAAGCACCACCGCGAGGGCCAGCGCACGCGCGGCCTGGCCACCGAAGCGCTGGCCATCCTCGGGGCCTACGCGTGGCCGGGGAACATCCGCGAGCTGGAGAACGAAATCGAGCGGCTGCTGGTGCTCGGCGGAGACCTGGAGATGCTGCCCGCGGAGCTCTTGTCCAGCCGCATCCGCGACGCGGTCATCCCCGGCGGCGGTCCGTTCATCCCCCCGCGCGCGCACGGCCGGCTGCACGAGGCGGTGGAGGCGCTGGAGCGGGAGATGATCCACCAGGGCCTGTTGCGCACGCGCAACAACAAGAGCCGGCTGGCGCGGGAGCTGGGCATCAGCCGCTCCAACCTCATCTTGAAGATCGCCCGGTACGGGTTGGACCGGGGCATGCCCGAGGACGAAGAGGCGGAGGCCGAGGCATGAAGGCGGAGGCCGTCTACTTCCACCAGGACTACCTGCACGTCCCGGACGGCGCGGAGCTGTACTACCAGGTCACCGGCGACGGCGAGCCAGGCGTGGTGCTGTGCGACGGGCTGGGCTGCGATGGCTTCGCCTGGAAGTACCTGGCGCCCTACCTCTCCCGGCGCCACCGCGTGCTGCGCTGGCACTACCGGGGCCATGGCCGCTCCGGCATCCCCGAGGACCGCGAGCGCATCGGGATGCTGTACACCTGCGATGACCTGCAGCGGGTGATGGACGCTGCGGGCATGGAGCGCGCAGTCCTCTTCGGCCACTCCATGGGGGTGCAGGTGGCGCTGGAGTTCCACCGCCGCTACGCCAGCCGCGTGCAGGGCCTGGTGCTGCTGTGTGGCAGCTACGGCAACCCGCTGGACACCTTCCACGACTCCAACGTGCTCAAGAAGATGTTCCCCACGCTCCGGCGGGTGGTGGAGCGCTTCCCCGAGCAGTCCGCGCGCCTCATCCACGCGGCGCTGCGCACGGAGCTGGCGGTGCAGCTCGCCATCACGCTGGAGATGAATCGCGAGCGCATCGCCCGCAATGATTTGGCGCCCTACTTCGAGCACCTGGCCCGCATGGACCCCGTCGTCTTCGTGCGGACGCTCGACTCGTTGTCCGAGCACTCCGCCTGGGACCACCTGCTCCACGTGGACGTCCCGTCCCTCGTCGTCGCCGGAGAGCGCGACAAGTTCACCCCCGGCTGGCTGTCGCGGAAGATGGCCTCCCGGATTCCCGAGGCCGAGCTGGTCCTCATCCCCGACGGCACCCACACCGCCCCCCTGGAGGCCCCAGGACTGGTCGAGGTCCGGGTCGAACGCTTCCTCCGCGAGCGGATGGGCATGCCCTCCACCGCCAGCCCTGGGGGCTCCCAGGCACGGAATTCCTCCCAGGCAGGTTCCCGGGAGTGACGTCGGGGTGACGAGATGCCCCGGATACCCGGCCTTTAGCCCGTCAGGAGGGATGTACCCCCTGACTGAACGCCCGGGGAGCGTCCGCGCTCATTGCAGGAGCCGCACTCACGGCATATAAGCCCCCGCCTTCCGGGTTCCGGTGGGGATCGGGAGACCTGTCCACAACGCGGCTTCCCCCCCGCCATTCACCTCAGTTTGGTTCGTATGATTCCTCGCGAAAACATCCGTAACGTCGCCATCGTCGCCCACGTCGACCATGGCAAGACCACGCTCGTCGATCACCTGCTGCGGCAGGCGGGCACTTTCCGTAGCAACGAGCACGTCGCCGAACGGGTGATGGACTCCAACGACCTCGAGCGCGAGAAGGGCATCACCATCCTCGCGAAGAACACCGCGGTCAGCTACAAGGGCATGCAGATCAACATCATCGACACCCCGGGCCACGCCGACTTCGGTGGTGAGGTGGAGCGCGGTCTGCGCCTCGTCGATGGCGTCATCCTGCTGGTGGACGCGGCCGAAGGTCCCCTGCCCCAGACGCGCTTCGTGCTCACCAAGGCGCTGGCCATGGGCCTGAAGACGGTGCTGGTCATCAACAAGATCGACCGTCAGGACGCTCGCGCTCCCGAAGTGCTGGACCTGGTCTACTCGCTCTACATCGACCTGGGCGCGGACGATAAGCAGCTGGAGATGCCCGTCCTGTACACCGTGGCCCGTCAGGGTCAGGCGTCCACGTCGCTGGAGGTGCCCGGCAAGACGCTGGAGCCCTTGTACGACGCCATCATCAAGCACATCCCGCCCCCGTCCGCGTCGGAAGAGAAGACGCCGCAGCTGCTGGTGGCGAACCTGGACTACGACGACTACGTCGGCCGCCTCGCGGTGGGTCGCGTGCAGGCCGGTCGCTTCACGCCGAACATGCCCATCTCCGTCGTGCGCGAGGGTGGCAAGATCGAGCAGGGGAAGATCGTCAAGCTGTTCGGCTTCTCCGGCCTGAAGCGCGTCGAAATCCAGGACGCGGGTCCGGGCGAAATCGTCTCCATCGCCGGCATCGAGGACGTGTCCATCGGCGACACGTTCGGCGACCCGGAGAAGCCCGTGGCGCTGCCGCGCATCACCGTGGATGAGCCCACGATGATGATGATCTTCAAGGTCAACGACGGGCCGCTGGCTGGCAAGGAAGGCAAGTTCGTCACCTCCCGCAACCTGCGTGAGCGCCTGTACCGCGAGTCCTACCGCAACGTGGCCGTCCGCGTGGAGGACACGGAGACGCCTGACGCGTTCCGCGTCGTCGGCCGCGGCGAGCTCGCGCTGGCCGTCATCATCGAGAACATGCGCCGCGAGGGCTACGAGCTGACCGCCTCCAACCCGGAGCCGATCACCAAGCACATCGACGGCGTGCTGCACGAGCCCATGGAGCTGGTGTTCTGCGACGTGCCGGAGAACAGCGTCGGCGTGGTGACGGAGCGCATGGGGCCTCGCAAGGGCCGCATGGCGGACATGACGCAGCTGGGCTCGGGACGCACCCGCCTCCAGTTCCGCATCCCCGCGCGTGGCCTCATCGGGTTCCGCTCGGAGTTCCTCACGATTACGCGCGGTGAGGGCATCATGAGCAGCCAGTTCGACGGCTTCGAGCCGTGGTTCGGCTACATCCCGAAGCGGAAGAGCGGCGCCATCGTGTCGGACCGCCTGGGCGACACCGTGCCCTACGCGCTGTTCAGCATCCAGGAGCGCGGCGCCCTGTTCGTCTCCGCCGGCACCACCGTGTACGAGGGGATGATCATCGGCGAGCACGCTCACGAGTCCGAGCTGAACGTCAACTGCTGCCGCGAGAAGAAGCTCACCAACATCCGCGCCGCTGGCCGCGACGAGAACGTCATCCTCACCACGCCTCGCGAGATGGGGCTGGAGAAGGCCCTGGAGTGGATCGCCGACGACGAGCTCGTCGAGGTGACGCCCAAGTCCGTGCGCATGCGCAAGAAGGCGCTGGCCGTGGGCGAGCGCTACCGCGCCGAGCGCGACCGCAAGCGTGAAGAGCGCGCGGCCGACTAGTCCCGACGCCGGCCCCAGGCCGGTGTAGCACCGAGGGCCCGTTCCCATGCTTCCGGGGGCGGGCCCTTCGTGCGTCCAGGCTCAGGGGCCACGGGGCGCGACGCTCAGAACGTGTACTTCACCTTCGGGAAGATGGCGAAGGAGGTGATGTTGGGGCCGATGACGTAGCGGGCCAGCAGGTCCGCGCCCACGGAGAAGTGGTCCATGCCCGTGGCGTACTCAAGGCCCACGCCCACGCCCGCGTTGGGCGAGCTGACGGCGCGGCCGGGGTCTCCCTCGTCCGGGTCCACCGGCGCCGGGTCCATCCGCGTGTAGCCCGCGACGAGCTTGGGCGTCAGGTACAGCCGGTCCATCAGCCGCACGTGGTACGCGGCCGTGACGTCCAGGAACTGCATGGTGAAGTTGTCGGAGAGCGCGCACGTCTCCGTGCCCGGCAGGTAACCCGCGAAGCAGTTCTGCGCGGACGAGCCCATGCCGAAGTGCGCGCCTAGGGAGATGCGCTCCGTCAAGTCGTAGCCCACGCCGAGCTGCAGGTAGGTCTGCGCGTTCGAGTACGCGTTCTCACCGCCCACGGTGAAGAACACGCCGATGTTCGTGTCGGTGAAGAAGCCGCGGCGCGGCTGGAACTCCACCCCTTCCAGGGGCGTGGCCGCGAGGGCCGGAGACGACAGCAACACAAGCGCGGCAACCAGCTGGGACTTCTTCACGGGTCCTCCCCACGCGGTGCCCTCCCGGTCCAACCGGAAGCGGCGCAGGACGTTAATGACGCCCCCCTCACTTCGGCAATCAGGGGCTGAAATGAAAGTGGCGTGGACCGTTCCGTCCACGCCACTTGAGAGACAGTCAGGCCGTCTCGACGGTGCTCGCGTCCGCTACCCCTCGCCTTCCGAACCGGCCGGCGAGAACATCCACGGATACGTCACCGCCACCACACCGCCGCCCTTGGGCTCCGGGAACTTCCAGCGACGGATGCGGGAAATCATGCACTGCTCCGCCTTGGAGTTGCCCAGCGTCGACTCGGAGACGGTGGCGTCGGAGACCGCACCCGCCGGGTCGATGGTGAAGGCCACCGCGACCTTGCCCGCCAGGCTCGGATCCTTGTTCAGCTCCGACTCGTAGCAGTACTTGATCTCGTTCTGGTGGCGCCGGATGACCTTGGCGATGACGTCCTTGTCCAGGCCGCCCACCACCGTCGTCTTGCCGGGGATGACCTTGGTGATGGACTTGCCACGGCCGCCCAGGTCGATACCACCCGAGCCGCCCGCGCCGCGTCCGTCACCCTTGGTCCCCAGGCCGCCGATGCCCATGGCCGTGCCGCCACCGCCGGTGCCGGCGCCACGCGAGCCCAGGCCACCCACGCCCTGCGCGTCACCCATGGCCCCGCCGCCCTTGAGGCCGCCCAGCGCGTTGTTCAGGCCGGTGCCGAAGCCGCCCGGGCCGAACACGTCCGAGGCACCACCCTTCATGCCCTTGAACGCGCCCAACAGGCCGACCTTGCCCACCACCTGGCGGTCCTTCTCCTTCTTCGTCTTGTCGACGACGGGCGTGCCGGGCTTGGACGGAGCCGCTTCCGCCTGCTTCGCGTCCTCCTTGCCGAACTTGCCCTCCTCGTCCTTCGCCTTCGCGCCCTCTTCCACGCCCTGGAGCTGGAGCTTCTTCGCCTCGAGCTTCTTCTCCGGGGTGACGAGGAACTTCGCCACGCGCTGCTGGGACTCGAAGATGTCGTCGTGCGGAGCCCGCTCCGCGCGGGGCGTCAGCGCCATCGCCAGCACCACCGCCGCGCCCGCCATCAGGCAGATGGCGGTGATCTTGAAGAACGTGTAGTCCGCCTCCACCAGCGCGTTGGCTGCAATCGCCGGCGACGGCTTCACGTACCGAGCGACGAAGGCCACCGTGCCGAACGACACCTCGACGCGGTCATGCAGGCCCAGCTTGAAGACCTGCTCCTTGTCCTCCGCCGTCCCGGTGAGCTGCCCCGCCGCGCGCAGCGCGTCCTTCGACTTCACGTTCCCACGCTCGGTGACGATGGCACCCGAGCCCGCCGGCACGTGCACTTCCAGCACGTCCCCTCGGCCCACCGCCAGCTCGTACCGCTTGCCCACGGAGGGCGCATAGACGTGGAAGAAGTTCTTCTTCCCCTCGCCGATGGTGACGGGGACGCCGTCCTTGAAGTGCTGCACGGACAGCAGCGTGTCGCCCCACAGCATCGACACCTGGAGCACCTTCTCCTTCGCCGTGGGCATGGCCTCCGGCGGGAGCTGCTCCTGCAGGTGAGGAAGCACCGCGCGCCTGGGCGCCACGGTGATGGGCGGCGCGTGCGGCACCGGAGCAGGACGTTCCACGCGCGCCGCCGGAGGCGGAGGTGGAGGTCCCACGCGATTCACCGCGGGCGGTGTCACGCGCTCGGTGCGCAGTCCGCCCACGGACTGGGCTGGATTGGGGCGAGGGCTCGTGAAGACGAACCCTCCACTCGTGGTGCCAGCTCCCGCCGAGGGAGGTGTCACCACCTGCGGTACCGCCATGGGCACCGGTGTCGGCGCCCGCTGCGTCACCGAGCCCTGGAAGCGCGGTCCGGACACCTTGGCTCCCGCGGGAGCCTGACGCTCGGGTGGGTCGCCTCCAAAGAGGACCTCCACCCGCGTGCCGCCCACGCGAAGCACGTCCCCGGGTTTGAGTGGCGTGGGGATGACCAGCTTCTGGCCGCTCACCTCCGTGCCGCCCTCGCTCCCGAGGTCGATGGCCGTTACCGAGCCGTCCTTGTCTACCTTGAGCATTACATGGAGATTGGAGACCCGCGGATCCTGAATCTTCACCGCCGCTTGGGCGCCCGACCCCACGATAACGCTCTCCGCCTCCGAAACGGTTTCCACCGTGGAGCCATCAGGCCCCGTGATTCGAAGGGTCAAGCCGTTTTTCTTCGCCGCCGCCATGAGGATTCTTCCTTCTTCCCTTCCGCTCCCGAAAACGCCTGACCGCCGCCGCTAGAGGTTGTCGACCGACTTCTGAAGCTCCGGGTCGAAGTTCTCCCGGACCTTGATGAGACTTTGGAAGTCGGTCTTCTTGCGGTGGATCATGTACGAGCCTTCTGGCTTCGTCAGCTCACCCTCCACCGCGACATCGGTGAAATCGATCACCGTCTTCTTCTGGAAGACCGTGCGGTCCTCCTCTTGGATGACCTTCACCGTGTCCTTCGATTGACCCTGCTCCTGCGCCACCGCCGCCGGCGCAATGAACAGCAGCCCCACCACCGTCACCGTCGATGCCAGACGTCTCATACCCAAACCTCCTGTTGCTTCCTCGGGTGTGACAGCGGGTTCTCGAAGAGGTTCCCGCGAGTCATTGCACGGGGCGATCCAAACCCAAGTCCCTGAATCCTATGGAACTCGCTCGCCGCCTTCCAACTGGGGGCCTGGAGGATGGAAAAAACTTCCCCCCTGCCCTGTCATCCCTGCCGTCCTACTTCGTGGGCGCGGGGCTCGTGCCCTGCTGCGTCGGAGCGCTCGCCCCCTGGGGCGCAGGCACCGGCGCGGGAGCAGGCGCACCCGTGCCCTCCCCGCTCGGCTGCGCGGGCACGCTGTCAGCGGGCTCGGGTGACGTGCCCTCGGCGGCCTCGGCACCGTCCTCGGTGGGCGCGCCCTCCGCGGGTGCGTTCGCGTCCTGCGGGAGCTGGTTCAGCATGGAGCCCGCGCCGCCGGTGGCTTCGTCCTTCTTCTCGCCTTCGGCGCCCGCGGTGACTGCCTCGGGCGGTGGCGCCTTGAGCATGTTCTGGAGGCCCGTGACCTTGGCGGTGATCATCTGCCGCTCTTGTTCAGTGGTGGACTCCAGCGTCTTGCAGCGGTCCAGGAAGGCCACGGCGCGCTCCCAGCCCGCGCGGTCCGAGGCGAAGGCCCAGCCCGCACCGCACACGGCCTCGGGCAGCTCCGCGCGATTGGCGAGCACCTTCTCGAAGGCCTCGCCAGCCGCGAGGCCCTTCTTGGAGTCGCGTCCCTTCTGTCCATCCAGCGCCCAGGCCAGCGACAGGCGCGCCTCGGTGGAGTCCGGCTCCAGCTCGAGCGCGCGGCTGAAGGCCTTCTCGGCGCCGGCGTAGTCGCGATAGCTGAGCGCCAGCGCGCCGAGGTTGAGGTAGCCCGGCGCGTACTTCTCGTCGAGCGACACGGCCTTCTGGAACTGCGCGAGCGCGCGGGGGCGCTCATCGAGCTTCAGGTAGACCATGCCCAGCAGGTTGTAGAGGGCCGGGTCCTTCTCCGCGTGCTTGCGCGCGGTGCCCACGAGCAGCTCCGCCTGACGGTACTTCTCGCGAGCGTAGGCCACGTACGCCAGGTTCTTGTACGCGCCCGGGTGGTCCTTGTTGCGCTCCAGCACCTTGCGCGCGGTGGCCTCGGACTGGTCCAGCTTGCCCAGCTGCCGGTACGTCGCGGAGAGGCCGTTGAGCAGCGCGGCGTCATGCGCGCGGCCCGGCGTCTTCAGCGCCTTCTCGAAGAGCGCAATCGCGTCATCGCCCCGCTCCTGCGCGCGGTAGACGTTGGCCAGGTTGACCACCGAGGGCGTGTGCGCCGGCTCCAGCAGCAGCACCTTCTCGTAGGCGCCGCGTGCGTCGTCCACGCGGCCCTGGCGCTCGGCGATGACGCCCAGGTTGAACTGCGAGTTGAGGCTCTGCGGCGACTTCGCCAGCACCTTCTCGAAGCCCTGACGAGCGGTGTCCAGGTCTCCCGCCTCATAGGCCTGGATGGCCTGGGCGAACGTATCCGAGGCGTTGGTCTCCGTCGGCGCGGGCTTGGCGGGCGACGCCGAGGCCACGGGCGCGGAGGGCGCCTGCGTCTCCGGCATCGCGGAGGGCTTCTGCTGAGGACCCGTCGCGCAGCCGGCGGTGAAGGCCAGCGAGCCGACGACAATCGAGCGGAACCATTTCATCGGCATCTTTCCCGTGGAGATCTTCGAAGTGTCGCGAGTCATGGCCGCACCTCCAGCACCGCGGCCGTGGGTGCCTGCGTTCTATCGTCCGAGGCGGGCGGCTTCGGAGCGCCGTCCTCGGGCTCGGCGGGAGCGGCGGGCGGCTCCGGGTTCGTCGCCGGCGTGGCGGTGGCGCCCGCGGGACCTCCCGGCTCCTTGGCGAGCTCAGCCGCCACGAGCGAGTCGCTGTTGCGGTAGCCCACCTGCTTCACCTGCGCGTAGGCGCCCGGGTGGAAGCGGTTTACCTGGTCCTGCGCGGCCAGCGTCCACGGGCCGTAGAGGCCCAGCTCGTAGGACTTCTCCAGCGCCTTCTCCAGCGCCTCGTTGGCCTTGTCCTCCAGCGGCAGCGCCAGGGTCTCCAGCTCCGAGCGGTACATGCCGAGCTGGTCCTCGTCGAGCCCCGTCGGGTCCGGCGAGTCCATGATGTTGCGCGCGAAGTCCGCGTACGCCAGGCCGATGCGCGTCAGGGCCGCGATGCCCCACTCACCCGAGCCGGTGGACAGCACCCCGAGGTACTCCTTCTCGATGCGCTGGATTTCGCGCTGCTTGGCGGTCAAATCCCGGCGGATGGTGCTCACCCGCGTGAAGCGGATGTCCGCGTAGCGCTTCCACGAGGGCTCCAGCGCCAGGAAGCGCGCGTGAGCATACGCGTTGAGCGTCGCGTCCTCCTTGCGCACCGCCTCGGGCAGCTTGCTGTACGCGCGCACCAGCTCCGCCTGCACGCGCTCCTGCTCCCGCGCGTTCTTCAGCTGCTGCCACGCGAGCAGCTCGTGGTAGCGCGCCAGGTAGAGCTGCGCGGGCGTGGCACGCGAGTCCCGTCCGTAGCCGTCCGCGAAGGCGCCGAAGGCCCGGGCCGCATCGCTCCACTTGCGCTCCTTCTCCCAGACGAGCGCGGCCGAGTAGGCCACCTGCGGCACGTCCTTGCGCTCCTTGAAGCGCGCCACGTAGGCGTTGTAGGCGGAGACGGCCTTCTGGCCCTCGCCAGCGCCCTCCCACCACACGCCCGCGTTGAACTGGGCATCCGCCACCCAGGCCCCCGCCTCGGCCACCAGCGACTTGCGCTCGGCGGCCTTCTGCGCGCGACGCGAATCCGCGTCCTCCTCGCCTCCCGGCGTGTCACCCTTCTTCGCCGTCGTCTTCGCGCGGGCGTCCTTCGCCTTCTTCGCCTCGGGCTCACCGGCCTTGAGCGCGGCGTCGTACTCGGCGACGAAGGACTCGGCCAGCGTCGCGGCCTTGCGGTAGTCGGCGACCTTCTCGTAGAGGCCCGCCAGCGTGTAGCGCGCCTTCAGCTCGAAGGGGCTGCGCGGGTACTCGGCCAGGACGCGCTCACCCGCTTCGATTCCACGGTCCAGCTCGCCGGCTTCCTGGGCGATGGACATGGCGTAGACGAGCGCGCGGTCGGCGTTCTCCGACTTGGGGAACTCCTTCACGAACTTGAGGAACTCCTCGGCGGCCTTCTTCGGGTTCTTCTCCTGTTTGTAGACGACCTCGTCCACCCACTTGTAGTGGCTGCCCTCCACCACGCGTCCCACGCGAATCGCGAAGTCGGAGCCGGGCTTGGACAGCTTCTTGTTGTCGAGGAACTTGCGCGACAGCGTGGCCAGCTCCAGCCACTCCTGGCGGCTCTCCAGCACGTACATGGTGAGGTCCGCGGCGTCACGCGAGCGCCGCTCCTCGGGGAACTTCTCGATGATTTCGCCGAAGCGCCGCGCCGCGTCCACGAAGTGGCTGCGGTCATAGAGGATGACGGCCGCCTGGTAGCGCAGGTCGATTTCATCCTGCGTGCCCGGGTAGAGCTTCACGTACGTGTCGCACGCGGAGACCAGCCGCTCCTCGAACTTCGTGAGCGACTCCTCTTCCTTCTCCTTCGCGTCGCGCTTGACGATCTTCTGCCGCGCGACGTCGCCCTTGTCCTTCTTCTCGTCGACCTTCTGGCCGTCCTTGAGGTCGCTCTTGGCCAGCTGGCCGCGCTCGATCTTCACCAGCTTGTCGTAGGCGAGGATGGCGTTGAACGAGGCGCTCTTGCGGTAGCTCTCGCTGGAGACCTCGCGCGCGGAGTCGCGGTCCGGAATCTTGAACGCCACCACCGCGTCGTACTCGGCGGCGGCGACCTGCCACTCCTCGAGCGCCCAGAGAATCTCCGCGTAGAAGAAGCGGAGGTTGAAGGCGGAGTCCGCCACGTACTCCGGGTTGGAGCTGGAGGCGAAGGCGTCCACGTACTGCTTGTAGATGTCGCGCGCGAGCCGGTACGTCTCCACCTGGCGCGTCTTCTGCGCCTCCTGGTGGTACTCCGTCACCATGACGCGCATCGCCTCTTCCGTGACGTTGAAGGCGTTGCGCAGCACGGGGGCCTTGCCCTCGTTGGCCTTCCACCACTCGCCACCCGGGCTGTAGAGGTCCACCATCAGCTTCATCTCCTTGCGGACCTGCTGCCGCTGGCGGAGACCCTCGAAGGCGCGGACGATGGCCTGCTGGTACTCGGGCGCGCTGGCGCCCATGGGCTCATCGGTGATGAGCGTGCGATAGAGGAGGATGGCGCTGTCGAAGTGGCCCGCGTCCACCAGGCCCGCCGCCGTCTTCGCGATGAGGCGGCCCTGGCGCTTCACCGGCGCCTTCTCGCGAAAGTAGGTGATGGCCTGCTTGGGCTGATCCAACTGGACGTAGAAGACCGTCAGGTCGTTGAGCGCCTCGGTGCGCAGGTCGCCCATCTCCGGCTGCTTCGCGGCGTAGTCCACGACTTCGTGCAGCTTCTTCAGGCCCGCGTCGTAGTCACCGGTGTTGTAGTCGCACCAGGACAGCTTGTAGACGGCGTAGCCGTAGATCTTGGGCACCCCGGAGTCGCGGGCCTTCTCGTAGTTGGCCTTGGCGGGGATGAGCTTGTTCGACTCGAAGTAGTGATTGCCGAGCTGGATGTACGCGTCCGGCACGAACTGCGAGCGGGGGAAGTCCTTGATGAGCTCCTCGTAGCGGGCCACGGCGTCCTCGCGCCGGCCCAGCTCGTAGAGGTTGTAGCCCATGGAGAAGAGGACCTCGTCGCGCTGCGGGTACTGCGGGTAGCCACGGAGGATGTCCTCGTAGATGCCCATCGTCTCCGTGCGGTAGCGCTCGCTCTCGCGATGGTCGCGCTTCGGGGCCTCCACCTTCTCGCCGCGCGCCTCCGCCGCGTCGGCCTTCTTCTCCTCCGCGAGGAAGCGCTCCATCTCCATCTGGTAGAGGTACTTGGACTTCTCCCAGTACAGCTCCGACAGGCGGTAGAGCATCTCCGCCTTCTGCGGGTTGCCGTCCTGGAGCTTGGGGATGAGGCGCTTGAAGGCTTCAATCGCCTCGTCGCGCTTCTTGTCCGCCAGCGCGTTCTTGCGCGAGTCCGCGATGCGGGGGATGTCGGCGAACTTCGCGGTGGCGGGCTTCACGCGCGCGGGACCGCGCCGCACGTCCTCCGGCGCGACACCCGGCGGCGGGGCCGCCTTCTCCTCCGCCTTCTTCGCCTGGGCGCCCTTCTTGCCCTTGTCCGCCGCACCGGGAGTCTTCGACGCCGACGTCGCCGCGGGCTTCTTCACCGCCTTGCGCGCTGGCGCTTCCGCCGCCTCTCCCACCCCGCCGCCAGTAGCGAGCGCAACGCCCACCGCCAGCGCACCGAAACGAAGCACCACCTTCATGCGAGCTCCCGACTGTGAAGCCGCCCCGACCACCGAGCAGCCGTTCGCCCGGGCACGAGGGACGAACGAAAGTAGACGCGCACTCCACGAATGAGAAGTGGTGTGGAACGCCTCTTGCGACAGGGTTCACGCTTCCGACAACGACGAAGGGGACCACCTCGGCACCTGATGTGCGCCAAGGAGGTCCCCTCGTGGACGATGTCTGGGCGACCATGGCCCATGGCGTCACGGCTGTTGTTGCTCGGCTGTCTTCGCCGGGCAGCCACGCTTCAGCGTGTACTGGTAGTACCCAATCTCGTCGATCCAGAACTCGCCCTGGAACTTCCAGTAGTTCCACGCCGCGCCCGGCATCTTCGGCCGGTAGAGCGACTGACGCGTGAGCAGCGCCTTCTGGTCCACGCCCGCCTGCAGCAAGTCCTTCTCGTCCAGCGCCGTCTGCACGCGGATGATCTCCGCCTGGTCGGAGAAGGTCCGCAGGTTGTCCGCCGCTTCGCGGATGCGGCTGCGCGCCAGCGTGCCGCCCACCTGGAGCAGCGTGCCGCGCACGTCCTCCAGCGAGGCCACCGTCTGCTTCGCCAGGGGCGTGCCACGCCACGAGCCGCCGCTCAATTCCTTCTTCTCCTCGTCCAGCTTCTCCAGCACGCGCATCACCTCGCGGATGCGCTCGTTGTTGCGCAGCCACAGGTACACCGGACGCGGCAGCCGGCGGTTCTCCGCGGCCACCAGGTTGTAGGCCTGCACCAGGTCGCCGTCCTCGGCGGTGAAGGGCTCCAGCTGCTTGGCCATGGGGCCATACAGCTCGTCGAAGGCCGCCAGCGTCGTCTTCACCTCGTCGTAGAGGCACGAGTAGTAATAGACGGTCGACTTGAGGATCCACGACTCGGGCTGGAAGGCCCCGGCGAACTGCGGCGCGTGCAGCGCCTGGAGGCTGCCGAGCGCCCCGCCGAAGTCCTCGTTCTGGAAGCGCGCGAAGCCGTTCTCGAAGAGGGCCTGGTCCCAGTACCGCGTGTAGCGAGGCACCTGCTCGTAGGCGACGGTGGCGTCCGCGTACTCGCCTCGGCGGTAGTGCAGCCGGCCCAGGCCGATGAGGGCCAGGTGCTGCGTCGCCCTCAGCTCCACCTGCGGCTCCTTCGAGGACAGCGAGGCGTTGAAGGCGGCCAGCGCCTCCTTGTCCAGCGCCTCGCCTTCGCCGGGACGTCCCGGGAAGCGCGGGTCCGCGAGCACCACGCCGAGCAGGTAGCGCGCCTTCGCATAGACGCGGCTGTCCTTGGGCACCGCCTCCAGCAGCGAGCGCGCCTCCTCGAAGCGCATGCGGCGCTGGCTCACCGTGCCCACCAGGTAGTTGATGCGGGCGAGCACCTCCTTGGGCAGCGTCACCCACTTGTCCCGCACCTCCTCCGAGTACGCCTGGTTGAGGATGCTGGGGATAAGGTTCTGCTCATCCAGTTGCTGCTGCATGTCCACCAGTCCCTCCACCGCCTTGAGGTACGAGGGGTGCGAGGGCCCGGCGTTGACGATGGCCGCATAGGAAATGAAGGCGGAGACGGGCAGGCCCTTCTTCGCGAGCGACTGCGCGAGGAAGTACTCCGCCTTGCCCTTCGTCTCCGCGTCACCACCGGCTTCGGACGCCTGGAAGAAGAGCGGCGCGGCGGTGTCGAAGTCACCAGCGTTGAAGGCGGCCAGCGCGCGGTTGTAGCCACCCGAGTCCTGCTGGGCGGCCACCGCGAACGGCGCCAGGACGACGAGGATGTGGAGCAGTCGTTTCATGGCGAGTCGTGCCTTCATGGGCGCAATCAGAAGAGGAACGAGAAGCCTGCGTAGAAGCTGATGTTGTTGAGGACGTCGGAGGACGGCTCGGACACCAGGTCGCGGCCGAGGATGATGTCCTCGCGGTAGTTCTTCTTCGTCTTCGGGTCCACGCCGTCGAACTTCTCGTACTTGCAACCGCCACTGAGCGGCAGCGAGCCGAACTCCTGGCCACTGGCGCGCGCGGCCTCCAACTGCTCGAAGTCCGCCAGGTTGCAGCCGTCCACCTTGTCCACGCGCGCCGTGTAGATGAGGTCCCTCACCTCCAGCCGCAGCGCGTACGACTCACCGAACTGGAGGCGGAATCCGCCGCCCACCGAGCCCAGGAACTTGGTGCCCGTGTCACCGAAGCGCGCCGGGACGTTGTAGCGCTGCCCGTCGACTTCGTTGGACACTTCGGGACGGATGAGGTGCCGCGTGGAGCCCACGCCGGCGCCGCCGCTCAGCACCAGGCTGAACTGCGCCAGCTTGTCGTCGAGGAACGCGAACTTCCCGTACAGCGGCGTCACCTCCACGCCCGCCTGCGCGCCCCAGACGAGCAGCAGCGATGAGGCGGCCTGCGCCTGCTCGCGCACCTTGTCGATGAGCTCCAGGTTGAAGTCGCTCTCGTTGGTGTGCCAGTTGTACTGGCCCGTCACCTGGAGCCCGAAGTTCTCCTGCAGGTGGTAGATGTAGTGCAGCGCCGTGCCCGCGTGGTTGGTGTACTTGCCGTTCACCTGGACGACGGCCGGGTACAGCGCCAGCTCGTGCTTGCTCTCGTCCGCGAAGCGCTTCTTCTGGACGATGTGCAGCGACACGTTCGGGTTGTAGAGCGGCGCGCCGTTCACCAGCCGCTGCTGCTGCACGTCCGTGGTGCGCGGCGCCTCGTCCGACGAGGCCAGCACCGGCGCGTCGTCCGGCGTCACCGGCGCGGCCACGTCGCGCTCGGGCTCGGGCTCGGAGACGACGGGCTGCTCGTCCTGCGCGTCGTCCATGGGCGCGAGCGCGGGCTCGATTTGCGGCGCCCTGGCGGCCTCCGTGGGCACGGTGGGCTCCGGACGCGACGTGGGGGCGCGAGGCACCTCCAGCTTCGGCTCCGGAGGCCGCGCGGGAGGCGGAGGCACGGACGTCTCCGCGCCCGGCCCGGGCACGGATGGAGCCTCCTCCGCCTGGGCGAGCACGACAGCGGGCGTCGGGAAGCGCGGTGGGGCGGCCTGGGCCGCCGCCGCGACGAGGAGCGCGAGGGACAGAATCGGTCGCATGGTTTTCAGGAGTCCCTAGAAGGAAAAGGTGTAGCCGAGGTCGAACTGCACCAGGTGCGTGAGGCCGGGACTGGAGGCGACGTCACCCGTCACCCGCCCCGCCTCCCAGTCGTCGCGAACCAGGTTGACGCGGTAGTTGTCGCGGAACACCCAGTCGCGCAGCTCCAGCCGCACGCCGTGCTTGTCGAGGATGAAGAAGCGGAAGCCCACCGCCGCGGACACCACCGGCGCCATGCGCGTCTCGCGCACCCAGTAGTTCTCCGACGCGGAGCCCCGGTCCTCCAGCGAGGTGCGGTTGTCACAGACGCCCAGCTGGCGGTCCACCACCTGCGAGCACTGGATGACGGAGTTGCGCTGGAAGCTGCCCACGCCACCGCCGGCCCAGACGTACGCCTGGAAGTGCGCCGGCAAGTCGGACACGAGGCTCAGCTTCCCGTAGATGGGCGCCCAGCGGATGCCAGCCACCCCGTGGAAGTTCATCTCCCAGAGGTCCTCCAGCTCGTCGGTGACGCGCTTGTCCTCGCGCGCCAGGAAGCTCTCGGAGATGGAGCGCGCCAGGCCCGTGTGGCGGCTGGCCGCGTAGCCCGCGCGCGCCTCCAGGGCGAAGGTGTTGAAGAGGTTGTAGGCGACGCCAGCGGTGAAGAAGTAGTGCGCCGTCAGGTGCGACTGGACGGGCAACCCCACCCCCAGAGACACCTCCAGGTGGCCACCCGGCTCGTACAGCCGATTGCGGACAACGACGTTGTCGAGGACAGCCTCGTCGTCCTGCGCGGCGGCCCCAGTGGCCGCCAGCCAGACCAGCAGTGCAGCGAAGACGCGGAGCGTGCGTGCGTTCATGGTTCCTGCCCGGCCCAAGGGGATGGGCCGCCGTGTGCGGGAGTTCAAAGCCTCCCCCATCCAGGGCGCCTGCGTCACCCGACGCCAGGTCCCTTCGTGGCGCATCCATGTGCGCACGGCTTCCACTCACGACAAGGCATTCGGGCCACGAGGCGGAATTATTTTCACCCTCGGGCCCTCGCGCCGCCCACCGGTCAACGTTTCAGGGCGGAGAAGTGCCCACGCCAGGGCAGGACTCGGGCCGCGCCTTCCCACCGGGGGCACACCCGTGCCCACCCGGCCCCAGCGAAGCCCGCAAAAGAAAACGCCCCGCCCGGATGCCCGACGAGTCGGGCCCGGAAGCGGGGCGTCAAGAGCGCTTCAGAAGAAGACGCTCAGCAGCGGATCAACCGCGGCGCGCGGCCTTGTGCTGCTCGCGCATGGCCACCTTGATGCTGGGGCGCAGGAAGACGATGGCGTTGTTGTGGCCGGGGACGGCGCCCTTGACCAGCACAAGGCCCTTCTCCAGATCCACGTCAACGACGGTCAGGTTCTGCGTGGTGACCTGCTCCACGCCGTAGTGACCCGGCATCTTCTTGTTGGGGTAGACGCGGCCCGGCGTCTTGCGCTGTCCGATGGCGCCCGGGTGACGCTGATACTCGTGCGTACCGTGCGTCTTGGTCTGCGAACCCTTGAAGCTCCAGCGGCGCATGACGCCGGAGAAGCCACGACCCTTGGTCACGCCCGTGACGTCCACGAGCTGGCCCTTGGAGAAGAGGTCCGCCTTGACGGCGTCGCCGACGTTGAAGGAGGAGGCCTCCTCCACCGTGACGCGGAACTCCTTCACGTGGCGGCGGTACGGGACGTTGGCCTTCTTGAAGAAGCCCCGCTCGCACTTGTTCAGAATCTTCTCGCGAATCTCACCAAAGCCCAGGGTGACCGCGGAGTACTCATCCTTCTCCGGAGTACGCTTGCCCACGACCTGGCAGGTGCTCACGTCGATGACCGTCACGGGAACGAGGTTGCCCTCGTCAGTGAACACCTGGGTCATCCCGATTTTCTTGCCAATCAGACCCTTCACGTCGTCCTCACACTGCCAGCGCGCGTAGGCGCGGAAAAACCCAATAAAATCAATGATCTGGCCCGCGAACTGAACTGCGGTCCCCAGGAAGCGGCGCAATGTAGCAGACATACCCCCTACGTCAAGCACTACGGGCGGGGGAGCACCTCACTGAGCGCGATCAAGCCTTGGGTAGAAGGCCGCGAGTTGCGCGTCAGCGATTCGTTGAGCGTACACGTCCTCGCCCAACAGGAACAGCGCTTGATCCAGATAATCCTCGGCGGCCTTGACCTGTTCCTCCAACGTCGCGATGGATTGGTCCACTTCCGCCATGCGCCGATCATGCTCGGCCAGTCGGTTCTCGGCCTCGTCCTCCATCTCCAGCAGGCGCTTGTGGGCCAGGATGCCGGCGGAGCCGGGCTGACCGGGCTCCGGGGTGAGGGCGGTGGACAGCCGCTCGTCCAGGTCCTCGACCTCCCGGCCCAGCCGCATCTGCGTGAGGCGGTTCTTCTTGAGGTTGGTGCGAGCGACGTCGATGCGGGCGACATCCTGCCGCGTCAGCTCCATGTCGGCGATCTTCGCCTCCAGCTTGAGGAGGCCGTCGGCGGCGTAGCGCAGCTCCGCGCGCTTGGTGGCGAGCGTCTTGCGCAGGTCCTTCACCTTGCCGTCGATGGCATCCACCGCCTTCTTCCACTTGCGGACGATGGCCTGGTGGCCGACCTTCTCCGCCTCTTGTTCGTCAAGGAACGCCTGATAACCGGCGTCCTCGTCGTTCATCTCCTGCTCGAGCGCCGCCAGTTCGTCACGGCGCGCCACCACCGCCTCCTCCGCCTTGTAGACGCGGTCCATGGAGCGGGGGCAGTTCGGCTTGCCCGGGAGCCTGTCCCGGGCGAGGTCGCCGAGCTGAAAGATGAGGTCGTCGTAGCTCTCCTTCGCCATGGGCGGATTTCTACGCCCAACACGCGGGGACTGTCACCGTTAGAGCGAGCGCCCGACGCGGGTTTTCAGGAGTCGGCGGGCGCGGCGGCGGCGGGAGCGCTGACCATGGTGGACGCGGCCAGGGCCCCTTCGGCCAGGGCAAGCAGCTCCCGGGCCCGGTCCTGCTCCTCGGTCCGGTTGAGCTCGCAGACCCACGCGGAGGACAGGTCCGCCTGCTGCCGGGCCAGCTCCGCGGTCGTCTCGTAGCGGGCGGCGGACGCGCGGGCGAAGGCGCCCTCCCGCCGCAGCTCCTTGAGCGTGTCCGCGTCCAGTTCAATCTCCTCGGGGGGCACTGGCAGGGGCCCCCGTCCCAGCGCCGCCAGCCGCGCGAGCAGCCGCGAGGCATGCGCTCGGCAGAAGGCGGCGAGCACCATCAGCCTCGCGCGGACCCGCGCGTCCGAGATCCGCTCGGCCAGCATCGTCATCCGCCGGGCGGAGACGACCTCCGCCTCCCACGCAGCAGCCAGTGCAGCGGCCAGCCGGGTATGCCTCGCACCCATCTACGTCCCCCAATCCCTACCCACTTCGAGCCCAACGTAGGGATGGGTGCCGCCGGATTCAACCGAGGGCGCGCTCGACCATCCAGTACCCACCAGCCGCGAGGATGCACACGGACAACACTTGCACCGCCCCCCGGTGCAGCACGGGCCTGCGCTCGAGCATGCGCAGCGGCGGCAGCAGCACCACCACGACGAGCGCCTGCCCCAGCTCCACGCCCAGGTTGAAGCCCACCAGCGACTTCACCACCGAGGTCCCCAGGCCATAACCCGCCAGGACGCTGGCGAAGCCGAAGCCGTGGATCAGCCCGAAGAGGAAGGTGATGAGCGCGCGGTGGCGGTGCTCCTTCAGCACCAGGTTCTCCACCGCCACATAGATGATGGACGCGGCGATGGCGGCCTCCACCCAGCGCACGCGATCTCCGTCGAGCACCACCCAGCCGAGCGCGGTGGCCCCCAGCGTGAGCGAGTGCGCCACCGTGAAGGACGTCACCAGGAGCAGCACCCGCTTGAGCCCGCCCCCCACCAGCAGCACCGCGAGCAGGAAGGCGAGGTGATCCACGCCCTCGAAGATGTGGCGCATGCCCAGCCCCACCCAGCCGACGAAGCCGCTGACGGCCGACGGGCTCCCCTGCCCCGCTTCGGGAATGGCGAGCGAGGGCTGCGCGGCGTCCGCGAAGAGCGCCCCGGGCAGCTCACCGTCCACCGCGCTGCCCAGGATGACGCGATAGCCCGCGGGCAGCACCGACAGCACGGCGTAGCGCTGCTGGAGCGGCCCCTCCGGACAGGTGAAGGTGGCCGACAGCTCCACGAAGGTCTGCCGGAGCAGCGCGGCGTGAGACGTGCGCGCGCAGGGCTGGCCACCGGCGGTGAGCGGCATCGCGTCCCACACGCCGACCTCGAGCGCGGGACGGCGGGCGTCGAGATCCGCCTGCGACACCGTCCCATCCCCGTCCGCGTCCGCGGGGACGAGCAGGCCCAGCGTGCTGGCGGTGAGCGTGACGACCTGGCGCACCTCGGCCTCGGCGGGCCCGCCGCGGCGCACCTGGGTATAGAGGATGTCGGCGTCGTGGGCGGAGGCGGTGCTCGACAGCAGGCACAGGCCCGCGAGCAGTCCTCTCCAGGGGAACCTCGTCATGGCGCGCGAGCCTGCCGTCCCAGGCGGCCCGCGTCCACCGGCCCCCGGTCTATTCCTGGATGATCTCCAGCTGGACCTGCTGCCGACCGCTCAAGCCCCCATGCCGCGCGCCGCAGCGGGGACAGAAGATGAGCTGATCCCACTCCCAGAGCAGCTTCACGTCCTCGCCACAGCACAGCATCGGAATCACGCGCAGCAGCTCGTCCGGCTCCGGCTCCATGGGCCCGGGCAGTGACTCCGGCGCCACCGCGACGAAGGTCGGCCGGGGGTTGAGCGACAGCGTGCGCGATATATGCGCGAGCTGCTCGTAGCGGACGTGGTTGGCCCACCCGCGCGCCACCGACTCCAGATGCGTCTGCTGCGCGGGGGTGAGGAACCCGTCCGCCTCCGCGCGATGGCCGCAGTAGGGGCAGCGCCACACGGGCAGCCCCTCCTCGCCCTCGTGCGCGTTCTCCAGCGCGAAGAAGGCCTGCAGCTTGTGCAGGAGCGCGCGGGCGTCATGCGGGCCGGGCCTCGTCTTGAAGGGGCGCATGCAGCTGGGACACTCGCGGCGCGTGAAGCCCGCGGTGTCCCGAGGCAGCTCCACGCCCTCCGCCTCCAGGCCACTCATGACAGCGCCGCCCGCCGGCCCCGCGACACCACGCCCATGACAAAAGCCAAGAGCGCGAAGACCAGGAACAGGTGCACCCAGTAGCCCTCGGTGGAGCCCGCCGTCAGGCCCAGCCCCCACAGCACCATCAGGATCATCCCTATCGTCCAGTACACGCGGCACCTCCCCTCGTCCCCTAGCCGGACCGGCGCAAGCTAGGAACGCGGATGCCCCCAGGCAACCCATGTGCTTTTCACAGGAAGCAAAGTTCCCTCTCCGGGCATTTTTTCCGACCCGTGAGAAGCCACGCACCTCATGAAGCCGTCGGAGTTCCAAGAGATCTATAGGAGATAGAGGCGAACAACCCCCGCCGAGGGCGCTGGCACGGCGCCTGCTTGGGTGTCTCCCCGTCGGAGTCGAACGAACTGGGGAGGGTGGGATGAGGGGTTGGACGGTGGCGGTGACGACGGCTGCGATGTTGGTGGGTGCGGGTGCTCAGGCGTTTCCGGTGCAGGTGCCCTCGGGCCCGCAGGGAGAGCCGGCGGAGGTGACGCAGCTGCGCACCCAGTTGGAGCAGCGGGAGCTGGAGCTGCGGGCGGCGCTGGCGAAGCTTCAGGCGTACGAGGACGAGGCGCTGCACGAGGAGGCGGAGCGGCTGGGCGTGGTGGAGCTGGTGAAGGCGTCGGGCCTCCCGGTGCACCAGCAGCGCCGGCTGTCGGTGGCCATCGTCCGCGAGGCGAAGCGCAACAACGTGGACCCGCTGCTGGTGGTGGCGGTCATCAAGTGCGAGAGTTCCTTCAACAACTACGCGGTGTCCCACGTGGGCGCCATGGGGTTGATGCAGGTGATGCCGGACACGGGCACGTGGCTGGCGGACAAGGCCGGCTACCGGCTGGGCCGCAGCACCAACCTGTTCGACGCCGAGACGAACGTGGCGCTGGGCACCGCGTACCTGGCGGACCTCATCGAGCGCTTCGGCTCCGTGGAGAAGGCCCTGGTCGCCTACAACGCGGGCCCCGGGCTGGCCCGGCGCATCCTCGCGAAGAAGGAAGCGCGCACGAAGTTCATGGCCGGCTACCCCACCAAGGTGGTGAAGGAGTTCCGCAAGCTGAAGGCCTACCAGGAGCGTCAGCTCACCCTGGCCGATCAGCAGAAGACGATTGACCGGCAGGGTTGATCGCCAGGCGACACCCGGGGCGCCCTTCACCTGACAGTCGTGTCAAAGTTACCAAACCGGGGCTGAAACTCCTTCCCGTTCCGGGGCAGTGTTCGCGCCCGGCGGTGCACCCCATGGATTTTCCATGGGTTTTCCGGACGCGAAGTTGGCCCGGAATGTGCTCCTGCCGCCGTGCCCAAGACATTTGGCACAGCGCGCACACACCATCCACGGGAGAGCACAGCAATGGCGGGTTTGCAGATCCACCGCGAGGACGTCTCAGGTCACATCACCCTGCGTTTGGAAGGGGTACTGGACGGGAAGACGGCCCACGAGGTCCAGCTGTCGTTGGACGCATTGAAGGGCTGTGAGGTGGTGCTGGACTTCACCCATCTGCGCGAGTTCAAGGACAGCGCGGTGGGAGTCTTGACGCGGAACATGGCGCACTCGGTGAAGCTGCAGGGGCTGGCCACGCATCACGAGCGGATGTTTCGCTACTTCGGGGTGGGCGCCAGCGTCGTCGCGCACCGGCCCTACTACACCCCCGAGGACGTGCTCTCCCTCTGAGCTGACGAGGAAGCGGGCGTCCCAGGGGGGCGCCCTGGAGTTGGGTGTGCCGGCCCCCGGGGGAGTCGGCTAGAGTGGCGGGGAGATGAATCAGCCCGCCCGCGTTCTCGCCGCCGCTGCCCCTACCCCCGCAACCGCGCGCACGGCGATGGAGCGCATCGCCGCGGAGCTGGGCCGGGCCGTCCAGGGCAAGGAAGCCCAGGCCCGACTCGTGACGACGTGCCTGGTCGCCGGCGGGCACCTGTTGCTGGAGGACGTGCCAGGTGTCGGCAAGACGACGTTGGCGGAGGCCCTGGCCCGGGCGTGCGGGCTGAGCTTCGCGCGCGTCCAGTTCACCGCGGACCTGATGCCGGCCGACATCCTCGGCGCGCAGATCTTCCACGCCCAGACGGCCACCTTCCAGTTCCGCCCCGGTCCCCTCTTCCGCCAGCTGGTGCTCGCGGACGAGCTGAACCGCGCCCCGCCCCGCACGCAGTCCGCGCTGCTGGAGGCCATGGCGCAGGGCCAGGTGTCGCTGGATGGGAGCACGCACGCGCTGCCCTCGCCCTTCACCGTGGTGGCCACCCAGAACCCGGTGGACTTCTCCGGTACCTATCCCCTCCCTGACTCGCAGCTGGACCGCTTCATGCTGCGCCTGTCCCTGGGGCACCCCGCCCCGGACGTGGAGGCAAAGCTGCTGGCCACCCGGGGACGCGCACCGCCCCTGGACGCCGTGCAGACGGTGTCCAGCCCCGAGGAAGTGGCCACGCTACGGACACTCGCCGCGGAGCTGAGCCTGGACGGCACGGTGGCCGACTATGTGGTGCGGCTGGCGCGGGCGACGCGCGAGCACGGCGACATCGAGCGAGGCGCCTCCACGCGCGCGGTGCTGGCGCTGGGCGCGGCGGCTCGGACGCAGGCCTTGTGGGAGGCGCGTGACTTCGTGACGCCCGGGGACGTGCGGGCGGTGCTGGTGCCGTGCTGGGCGCACCGCGTGCTGCTGCGCAGCGCCGTGCAGGGAGTGGCCGCGCGCGACGAGTCGGCGCACCTGCTGGAAGAGCTGACCCGAAAGGTGCCGGCGCCGCGGTGAAGCCCGGCCTGAAGCGACGCTGGGCGCGCCTTCGCGCCTGGTTGAGACCGCCGCGCACCCTCAAGGTGACGCGCATTGGCCGCACGTACCTGGTGGTGACGTTCGGCGTGGGACTGGGCGCGCTCAACACCGGCAACAACCTGCTGTACCTGCTGCTGGGCCTGCTCTTGAGCATGGTGGTGGTGTCCGGCGTGCTGTCGGAGCGCTGCATCCGGGACATCTCCGTGCGGCGCGTGGGCACGGACGCGGCCTTCGCCTCGGAGCCCTTCGCCTTCCGCTGGGCCGTGTCCCGCAAGCAGGGCCATGCCTTCGCCCTCACCCTCTCGGAGGCGGACTCCCCGCTGTCGGGTGAAGGCGGCGTGGGCTACCTGCCGGCGAACGTGGAGCATGTGGTGCGGGCCAACCTCACCGCGCCGCGCCGCGGGCCCGTGAGACTGACGGGCGTGCGAGTCACGACGACGTGGCCCCTGGGCCTGTTCGCCAAGACGCGCGTGCTTGCGCTGGAGGGCCTGCTGCTCGTCTATCCCCGGCGCACCTATGCGTGCCAGGAGCCTGGGGACGCGGAGCGCGGGCCCGTGGGCGACGCGGGCAACCCCCGCCGCAACGACGGCAGCGGCGACGTGACGGGCCTGCGGGAGCTGGCCGAGGGCGAGGACGCGCGCCGCATCCACTGGCTCAAGAGCGCGTCGATGGGGAAGCTCTTGCGCGTGGAGCGCGAGCGCGAGGAGCGCCGCACGTGGGTGCTCACCGTGGAGGCGGGGCTCACGGGCGAGGCGCTGGAGCGGAGATGCGAGGAGGTGGCGGCGCTGGCGCACCGGCTGCTCGACGAGGGCCATGAGGTGGGGCTCAACACCACCGACGAGCGACTGCGCTCCGGCGCGGGCTCCGGGCAGGAGAAGCGCATCCTGCGCGCCCTGGCGTGGCTGGGCTTCGAGGGCGCTCGCGAGGAAGAGGAGGAGGCGGCATGACGCGGGGCACTCGACTGCGACTGGTGCTGAGGGACGTGGCCTCCGGCTGCGCCTTCGCGTCGATGGCGGTGTCGGGTCAGCTCCCGCTGTGGACGCTGGGCCTCTGTGGCTTCGCGCTGGTGGCGGCGCTGATGGGCAAGCGCCTGTTCGCACGGCGCGCGAAGCTCACCGCGCTGCTGCTGCTGGGCGTGGCGGCGGTGCTGGCGGTGAATGTCACATCCGGCGCCCTCAACCTGGTGGTCGCCGCGTGTGCCTTCGCCGGCCTCATCTCCGCGCACCGGCTCTTGTCCGCGCCGGACGCCGCCACGGATGGACAGGTGCACCTGTCCGGCCTCTTGATGGTGGCGGGTGGCGCGGCACTGTCAGGAGAGCTGATCTACGGCCTGTTCCTGGTGGCCTTCAGCGTGCTGTCCAGCGTGTCCATGGCGCTGGGCGTGGTGGAGGCCGCCGTGCCGGAGGGCGAGCCCGTCCCGGTGCGCCAGGTGCTCCGTCCCCTGGCGCTGGGCGTCACCTTCGCGGTGGCCGGGGCCATGGCCTTCTTCATCCTCTTCCCCCGCCTGAACTGGAACATGACGGGCCCTCGCGCCGCGCCGGGACTGGGTCCGGCGACGACGGGGTTCTCCAACACCGTGCGGCTGGGCGGCGCGGGCACCATCAAGGACAACCCGCGCATCGTCCTGCGCGCGACGCTGAACCCGGACCCGGGTGTGGACGCGCTCAGCTCGTATTGGGTGGGCCGCACCTACGACATCTTCGACGGCCAGGAGTGGACGAACGCGGGCGGCGTGCGCCGTGAGCGCGAGCCGCTCCTCACGCTGCGCCCTGGCGGTGACAACCTCATCCACCAGCGCGTGGAATTGCTGCCCGCCTACGGCGCCCGCACGCTCATCGCCCTGGAGACACCGTCACGGTTGGGTAACGCCGTCGCCAATGGAAGCACGGGCAGCCGACGCACCTCCCTCCAGGAGCTGTCCGGCGGCGAGGCGCGCTTCCTGGAGCCGGGCCTCTCCTACGCCTACGAGGCCTACAGCCTGCCTCCGGGCGGCAGCGGCGACACCTTCCGGCGCCTGCCCTCCGTGGAGCAGGACGCGCTCCTCGCGCTGCCGGAGGCGTTGGACCCTCGCGTCTCCCAGACGGCGGCGCGCGTGCTCAATGGAGAGCGTGAGCCCCTGGCCGCGGCGCAGAAGCTGGCCGCGTGGCTCCAGCGCGAGCACGCGTACACGCTGGAGCTGAGCGGAGACCGGGAGGATCCGCTCGCGGACTTCCTCTTCGACCGCAAGGCCGGCCACTGCGAGCACTTCGCCACCGCGCTCACGTTGATGCTGCGCACCCAGGGCATCCGCGCCCGGCTGGCCACGGGCTTCTTCGGCGGCGAGCGCGTCAATGATGGCTACATCCTGCGCGCCGGCGACGCGCACGCATGGACGCATGTGCTGGTGCCCGAGCGGGGCTTCGTCACCGTGGACGCGACGCCTCCGGCCCACCGCACCAGCCAGGGCTCGCGGCTGCTTCAGCGGCTGCTGGGCCTTTACGAAGCGCTGGAGTCGCGGTGGCGCAACTCCGTCGTCGACTACTCCTTCCGAGACCAGGTGGACGTGGCGCGCGCCCTGGTGCGTCCGCCGAAGGGCTCCGAGAACACCGAGCGAAGCCGCCTGCCTCCGCCGCGCGCCTGGGGCGCCGCCCTGCTGGCGGGCATGGCCGTCTACGCCGCGTGGCGAGGGGTGACGCGTCTGACGGGGCGCCCTCGCCCGCATGAGGCCACGCGCTTCGTCGACCTGGTGGAAGCAGTGCTCCTCCCGGCGCGCCTGTTCCGAGCCGAAGGCGAGACGCTCGAGGACCTGGACGCGCGGCTGGCGCGCGAGGGCCATCCGCTGGCGCCCGCACTGGCCCCCGCCACCCGGCGCTATCTGGAGGCCCGCTTCGGAGGGCGTCCCCTGCGCCAGGGCGAAGCGGAGCAGTTGATTCGCGTGCTCCAACACGCCGTCACTGCGCACGTGCGGCTCGAGGCTCAGCGAGCGCGCGCGGCGGCACAGCCCCAGGCGCGCGCGTCCTGACCCTCGCGCGTCCGGATGCCCCCCGGGCGTCCCTTCGCTCGCGGAAAATGCTCCCGGCCAGCATCCCACGCCGTCGTTAGCCGTTCCTCCACGGGAAGACGACACCGGCCCATGCGGCCGTGTCGCCAGGGGCCCTCTTGCCTGGCTGCCAGGGCTCCATGCTCGCTTCGCGTCACGGGTGCAGGACCCTGGCGCTCCTCACTGGAGGCGTGTCGTGCACAGAGGGGCACATTCTACAGCCGAGAAGTCGCGGCGAGTTCCCAGGTCGGCCGTAACCGTTACAGCCCTCCTTCTTTGTACATGAGCGCAGCCGCCGCCAACCCCCCGCAGACATTGGGGAAGGTGTGGGACTTCGCGCTGGCACCGCGGTTGCTCTGACAGCCTTCGTTCAGTCGTCAAGCGGTCCGAAAACCTAGCGGCCTCGTCAGCGAGGCCCCACGTCGGGAGAAACCATCCATGCAGGCGTCCACCGAGCAGTCGTCCAACTCCGGCTCCCTGGCGATGTACCTCTCGGAGATCAACCACTACAACCTCCTCACCGTGGAGGAGGAGCAGGCACTTGCGCGCAGCTTCATCCGCGGCGAGCTGGCCGCGGGCCACCGGTTGGTCACCTCCAACCTGCGCTTCGTGGTGAAGGTCGCCTACGAGTACCGCTCCTACGGCATCAAGATGTCGGACCTCATCCAGGAGGGGAACATCGGCCTGATGAAGGCCGTGCAGAAGTTCGACCCGGACAAGGGCATCCGCCTCATCTCCTACGCGGTGTGGTGGATCCGCGCGTACATCCAGAACTACATCCTCAAGAGCTGGTCGCTGGTGAAGCTCGGCACCACGCAGGCGCAGCGGAAGCTGTTCTTCAGCCTGGCGCGCACGCGCCGCGAGCTGGAGAAGTTTGGCAACGGCGAGGCCGTGGTGAACGTGGAGGAGATCGCCCGCCGGCTGCACGTGAAGCCGGGCGAGGTCCGGGAGATGGAGCAGCGCATGGGCGGCCGGGACCTGTCCCTGGACGCGCCCATGGGCGAGGACGGCGGCAACAGCCACGTGGACTTCGTGGTCAGCGCCGCGGCGCCGCAGGACGACGAGTTCGCCGACAAGGAAGAGGCGGGCCTCATCAACGCCCGCGTCCGCACCGCGCTGATGCGGCTGGACCCCCGCGAGCGCTTCATCATCGAGCAGCGGGTGATGAACGAGCGACCCATGACGCTCAAGGAGCTGGGCGAGCACTTCGGCTTCTCCCGCGAGCGCGCCCGTCAGCTGGAGATCCGCGCCAAGGACAAGCTGAAGGGCGAGCTGGCGGCGCTGATGGCCGAGGTGGATCCGGACGCCGCGGCGATGCAGCAGTAGCCCCTGCCTGACGCGGCAGGTCGGGCCCTTCGCGACAGGGCGACCAGGCGCCTCCACTCCACTCGGGGTGGGGGCGCTTGTCATTTAGGGGCCATCACTTCGCTGGCGGGCGGGGCCCTGCTAGAAGGGGCCGGATTCCCTCGTAAGGAGCCTTTCGCTTGGCCCACGGTACCCCGCCGGTCGTCGACGAGCGCGCGCCGGTCGCGCAATCGCACGCGCCACACCTGCACATCCCGTACGTCCCACCCGAGCAGTCTCCCACGGAGATGACGATTCGAGCCCTGGTGCTCGGCTCGGTCCTGGGCATCGTGTTCGCCGCTTCGTCCGTGTACCTGGCCATCAAGGTCGGCCTCACGGTGTCCGCGTCGATTCCGGTGGCGGTGCTCTCCATCGCCATCTTCCGGGCGCTGGGCAAGTCGAACATCCTGGAGAACACCATCGTCCAGACGACGGGCTCGGCGGGTGAATCGCTGGCCTTCGGCGTCGCCGCCGCGCTCCCCGCGCTGCTGCTGCTGGGCTACGACATCAGCCTGACGCACGCCTTCCTCGTGGCGGCGCTGGGCGGCGTGCTCGGCGTGCTGATGATGATTCCGCTGCGCCAGGGCCTCATCGTCCAGGAGCACGGCAAGCTGCCCTACCCGGAAGGGACGGCCAGCGCGGATGTGCTCATCGTCGGTGAGCAGGGCGGCACCAACGCGCGCACGGTCATCATCGGCTTCCTGGTGGGCGGCATCTACAAGTTCGCCTACTCCGGCATGAAGCTGTTCCGCGAGGTGCTGAGCACCCCGCTCAAGGGCCTCAAGAGCGCGACGCTGTCCACCGAGGTGAGCCCGGAGCTGCTCGGCGTGGGCTACATCATCGGTCCGCGCGTGGCGGCCATCACCTTCGCCGGTGGCGTGCTGAGCTACCTCATCCTCATCCCCGCCATCTCCTTCTTCGGCGCGGGGTTGGATCAGCCGCTCCTGGTGCACAACGGGCAGCTCATCCGGGACATGTCCCCGGACCAGATTCGCAACGCGTACGTGCTCTACATCGGCGCGGGCGCCGTCGCGACGGGCGGCCTCATCAGCCTCATCCGCTCGCTGCCGACCATCATCGGCGCGTTCAAGCGCGGCGTGGAGTCGCTCAAGGCGTCGCGCGGGCACGGTGGCGGGCCGCAGCTGCTTCGCACCGAGCAGGACCTCCCCATCACCGTGGTGCTGGTGGGCAGCATCGCGCTGGTGCTCGCCATCTGGCTGGCGCCGCCGCTGGAGGTGAACTTCATCTCCGCCATCCTCATCATCATCTTCGGCTTCTTCTTCGTGACGGTGAGCGCGCGCATCACGGGTGAGATTGGCAGCTCCTCCAATCCCATCTCCGGCATGGTGGTGGCCACGCTGCTCGTCACCTGCCTCGTCTATCTGCTGGCCGGGTGGACCAGCTCCGAGGACCGCTTCATGGCCCTCACCACGGCGGCCATCGTCGGAATCGCCGCCTCCAACGGCGGCACCACCGCGCAGGACTTGAAGACGGCCTTCCTGGTGGGCGGCACGCCCAAGAAGCAGCAGATCGCCCTCTTCGTCGGCGTGCTGACCAGCGCCATGTTCATCGGCTTGGTGCTGGTGACGCTGAACAAGGGCGCCACCGTGACGATTCCGGAGCCGCACCCCGGCGTGCAAGTCACGGAGATGACCCAGGAGACGCGCACCCAGTACACCTTCCCGTGGGCCGTGTCCGCGCAGGCGCTGACGTCGCGTGGGCTGGACGAGGCCGCGCTGCGCAAGGCGGCCTGGGCACAGGGCTATGACCTGGCCTCCCAGGATGGCGCGCTGGTGCTGCACAGCTGGCGGCAGGTGAGCGCGCAGGACGTGGGCGGCGTGACGCTGAGCCCCACGGGCGGCTCGCAGGTGAAGGTGTCCGAGCTGGGCGCCATCACCGAAGGGCCCCAGCGCACCTTCAAGGAAGGCTACGTGCGCGGCGCGGACACCGCGGTGCCCGCCGGCAAGTACCTGGTGGATGACGGCGGCAGCATCCAGTACGTGGTGGACCCGGGCATCGGCGGCCGCATCAGCTCCTACGAGGGCCAGGCCCTCACCCGCTACGCCGCGCCCAAGGCGCAGCTCTTCGCGCTCATCATCGACGGCATCCTCACGCAGCGGCTGCCGTGGGACCTGGTGCTGCTGGGCGTGTTCATCGCGCTGATGCTGGAGCTGTGCGGCGTGTCCTCGCTGCCCTTCGCGGTGGGCGTGTACCTGCCCATCAGCAGCAGCGCGCCGCTCTTCGTGGGCGGCATGGTGCGCTACTTCGTGGACCGCCTGCGCGGTGGCAGCGAGTCCGACTTCTCACCGGGCACCCTGCTCTCCTCCGGCTACATCGCCGGTGGCTCGATTGCCGGGGTGCTCATCGCCTTCCTCGAAATCGCCACGGACGGCGCGGGCTCTCGCGCCATCAACCTGCCGGCCGTGTTCGGCCACGAGGGCGCCTTCGGTGGCTTCCTCAACGCGGTGGGCGAGAGCGAGCTGGCGCACCCCCTCTGGTCCAACCTGTGGGGCCTGCTCTTCTTCGGCGGCCTGACGCTGTTCCTGCTGCGCTCCGCCCTCAAGGGCACCAGCGCCGCGGTGTCACCGCCGCCCAGCGGAAAGTAGGCCCGTGAGGTGACGGCGCTCCCCGTACTTGGGAGCGCCGTCCCTTCGGATACCGCTGAAATCCGAAGCGGCTCGCGGCCTTAGAAGTTCGTGTTCTGCGAGCTGTTGACGAGCCTGAGATAGTCGCAGGTGCCGCTCGCGTCCCAGCTCACCCGGAAGAAGCCCCGGTTGCTCAGGGCCTGCTCCCAGAGCGCGGAGACGGCGGCGTTGGGGATGCAGGTGTAGATGATCGGGCCGGTGCCGCCCGCCGGGGTGAACCACGCGTCGAAGCTGCGCGCGCCGGCCAGGTCATCACGGAAGGACGCGGAAGAGGTCGACGTCGCGTCCTCACGGAAGCCGACGAAGTTGCCGTAACAGAGCCCCGAGCCATCCGCGTTCTTCTGGCAGAAGACTGTCTGTGATTGGAGTCCTCCCCAAGCGACGGGAGCGAGCCCCAGGACAGCGAGCGCCACCCCAGGGAACAGGACCCCGCGGAGAAGGGGTTTCGAAAAGGAGAGCTGCTTCATGTTTTGACTCCTGAGCCGTGCGACGTTCGACTGCTCAAAGGGAAGTGAGACCTACGGCAGGCCATCGAAACCCGGGGCGGGGATGAGCCGGTCCTGATTGATGGCGACGACGAGTTGCTTGCGGAGCGCATCCGCCTCGGGGCGACCTCGGAGGTGGACGAGCTCACGTCGAATCTCGAGTACGTCTTCGGCTGTCATGCGCCCGCTGGAGACCACCCGGTCCACCATCGTGCCCGCACGCGCCACGGCCTCGCGCTGCTCCGAAGACGGCTCTGGCGCGGTGGGAACGGGAGCCTCTGGCGCCGAAGCACCCACGACGGACCCTCCCGACTCCTTCAGCAAGGTGGCCACCCGCAAGGCCATGGCCTCCTGGTCCTCGACGGAGAGACGACTCTCCCTCGGAGCCAGGAGGGTGGCGGTGCCCACCAGGCTCGCTCCAGTGGCACGGGAGCTGGACTCCAGCGCCCGGCGCAGCGAACCCACTTCGTCGGTGAGCTGCTCCACTCGCTGCGCCTGGGATTGCTGCGCCTGGCTCACCGCGAGCCAGCACCCCACGGCGCACCCCACGGCTGTGGTCAGGCTTGGAAGCCAGCCACGCAACACCTGGGTTGTCATGGAGTGGATCAGAAATGCGAGTAGTGGCTGCCGTTGATCAAGAACAGCGAATAGCACTCACCCGAGGCCGACCAGTAGATGGAGAAGAAGCCCTCGTGGTTCATGGCCTTGCTCCACTGCGCCGCCGTCTCCGTATTGGCCAGGCAGTTGAAGTACGTCGTCGTCGCGCCCGAGGTGAGGGTGGCGGAGAAGTACGGCGAGCCGTTGCTGACCCGCGTGAAGGACGCCTGGGTATTGGCGCCAGCGTGGTTGCGGAAGCCAAGGAGGCTGCCGTGGCACCGACCAGAGCCATCCGCGTTCCTGTAGCAGTTCGCGGACTCGGTCTGGAAACCAGCGAACACCACGGGTGCGGCCAGCAGCGTCACGAGACAACCAGCCGAAGCCGCGTGTTTCAAGACAGGGTTCATTTGAATTCCTCTCCAAAAAGAGGCCAGCTCTTCCGGCCCCTTGAAATGAACCATAGAGAGGGCGTCTGACATCTCACGTCAAAGCGGCGCGATGGAGTCTGGCACCTGCTCCCGCTCGGGCGCCGCCCGCATGGACGTCACTCCTTCCGCGCAGACGTACTCCGTGCGCAGCGGCGTGACGAAGCCCACCGTGCCCACGTAGACGAGCGCGCCCCACCAGGGCCAATACACGTCCACGCGCGACACCCCGTGGCGACACTCCGACGCCGACACGTTGGCCGTCGACAGCCCGTACACCAGGCTCACCCCCGTGCGCGCCTCCGGGAGCCCGTCCCGTGGAGCCCCCGTCCGCACGCTCATCCGGAAGCACCCCGTCAGCCCCCACAGCAGCACCCCACAGGCCATGACTCGCAGCATGCGCTCGACACTCCTCACGGTACGGCGGCGGGCGCACGATACCCGGGAATTCCCGTGCGATAGCGTCGAGGTACACCCATGTCATCCAAGTCCGCGAACTTCCAATCGCCGTCGGCTGGGGCCCCAGGGATTTTCGCGGTAGGCTGGGGCTACCGCCCGAGCAGAGAGTTGCACGCGCATGGCCCATCCCCAAAAGACCCAGGAAGCGAACACGGAGCCCGAGCAGACTCCGGAGATCCGCGAGAAGGTGGAGCTGGCGCGCACGTTCGCGTTCCATCTGCTCAAGGGCATCAAGCAGATTGGCATGTACCGCCACAACGATGCGCGCTTCCCGGAGTTCCTCGCCAAGGCCCTGGAGTCCATCACCCAGTTCACCGAGAAGTACGGGCCCCTGTCGCTCAAGGTCGAGCAGCAGAACCTGACGCTGCACAACGACTCGCTCTTCTCCGAGGACACGCCGCTCCCCTACAAGTTCTTCCGGGACGGCATCCGTCAGCTCATCTTCCGCCCCGGGCTGATGGTGGAGGAGCTGGTCAGCTTCACGATGATTGCCTTGTCGGAGCCGGAGCGCGGCGCCGAGGACGTGCTGGCCCAGCTGTGGCGCGCGGGCATGGAGCACGTCGAGTACGTCGTGGTGGAAGGCTTCTCCATGGAGAACGCCAGCGAGGAGGAGGTGCAGGTCGAGGTGGACAAGGTGGTGGGCTACCTCTACGCGCGCCTCCAGACGAAATCCGACGACTACCTGCGCTTCGCTCGCGTGTCCGCGGAGGACCTGGACGCGAAGCTGGACGGCATCGAGCAGATTCGCGGCCTCGTCGTCGGCGGGCGGCACGCGTCGGATGACCTGAAGGCGAAGCTCCAGCGCGAGGTGTCGGAAGAGGAAGGCGCGCGGCTGTTCCCCAAGCTGGTGAGCGCCGTGTTCCAGGTGGTGGAGGGCGGCGTCGAGGACGGCGCGCTGCTCGAGGAGATCTTCGTCCAGCTGCTGGACATGCTGCTGCTCCAGGACGACTTCGGCACCATCAACCAGATTGTCCTCAAGCTGCGCGCGCTGTCGCAGAAGGAAGGCGGCGCGCCGCTCGAGAAGCTGCTCGAGTCCTTCCTGCACAAGATGGGCGAGGAGCAGCGGTTGATGCGCCTGGGCGAGTCGCTCAAGGGCTCACGCGCCAAGGCGCCCGCGGACGTGACGCGCTACCTCCAGGCGCTGGGCCGCGACTCCGTCATCCCCCTGCTCACCGTGCTGGAGACGCTGGAGATTCCGGAGAACCGCGCGCTCTTGTGTGACGCGCTGGCCGTCGTCGCCAGAGACCTGCCGGAGCCCTTCGTGGCGCGGCTGGTGTCGGACCGTCCGCAGACGGTGCGCGACATGGTGTACGTGCTGGAGAAGAGCAACCACCCCGAGCGCATCAAGATGTTCGGCCTGGTGCTCAAGAGCCCCAACCTGGTGGTGAAGCTGGAGGTCATCAACATCATCGGGCGCGGCCGCACCGGCGAGGCACGCCGCCTCATCTTCGAGGCGCTCGCGGACCCCGTCTCCCAGGTGCGCATGGTGGCGGCCAAGATGCTGCCGGAGTTCGACCGCGACAAGGCGTTCTCCGACTTGATGCGCGTGATTCGCGAGCCCACCTTCGACAAGAAGACGCCCGACGAGCGCACCGCGTTCTACATGGCCGTCGGCGCCACGGGCACGCCGGGCGCGCTCTCGCACATGCAGCAGTTGCTCGCGGTGAAGCCCTCGCTGCTCAACAAGAAGCGGGTGCTGGACGACAAGATGCTGGCCATCGCCGGCCTGCAGGGCGCCTGCTCCATCCAGAGCTACAAGATGATGCAGACCATCCTCGAGGACCGCACCCAGCCCGTGGAGCTGCTCACGGCGGCGCGCAAGGCGATGTACCAGACACGCAAGACGCTGTTCGGTGACTCGGCGCTCCCAGAGGAGGCATAGCCCATGGCTGAGAACCTCAAAATCACCCAGAGCCAGGAGGAGAGCACCAACGAGTTCGGCCGCGAGCACAACGAGAAGCTCCAGGCCCTCTCGCGCTCCATGGTCGCCGGCCTCTACATGCTGGTGCGCTCCGTGAAGATGTATGACCCGGAGAACGGCGTCTTCCAGAAGCCGCTGCATCAGCTCCAGGACATCATCAACCAGATCATCGGCAAGGAAGGCCGACTGGAGCTGGCGGGCGTCAAGGACTCCTTCTACCTGAACAGCATGCTGGTGAAGGTGGACCTGAACTCCATCGAGAACCAGCGCTATCTGCTGACGGAGATGCGCGCCAAGGACGTGGGCGGCTTCACGCTCACCAAGCCGGTGACGGTGCCGGAGCTGAAGAACTTCATCTGGATCTTCAGCAAGGAGCAGACGACCACCTCCGACGAGGACGGGCTCGCGGGCCGCAAGCTGCTCAACATGCGGGTGGCCAAGTTCTCCAAGCTCAAGGAGAAGCTCGACAAGGACATGAACGACGTGGGCGACCAGAAGGTCGATCGCAAGAAGTACGCGATGACCGTCTATGCCCGCGCGGTGTTCTTCCTCTCCAAGTACCTGGAGTCGGTGCGCGCGGGGAAACCCATCAACGCCTCCAAGGCGCTGCGGCTGGTCCAGGACTTCGTGGACATCAGCTACGAGCAGAAGACCCACTTCCTGGGCATGACGACGATGCGGCGCGAGGACGACTACCTCGTGTACCACCAGGTCAACGTGTGCCTGATGTGCATCGTCTTCGGCGCGGAGCTGGGGCTGACGAAGCCGCAGCTGCGCGACCTGGGCTACATCGCCCTCTTCCACGACGCGGGCATGACGACGCTGCCGGAGGAGCTGGCCACCAAGCGCGGTGCGCTGACTCCGGAGGAGCGCGTGGCGGTGCAGCGCGCGCCGCTCATCTCCGTGCGCAACATCCTCATGGAGAAGGGCTTCAGCCGCTCCACCCTGCTGCGCGTGGTGACGACCTTCGAGCACAAGACGGACTTCGGTACCGCCGTGCGCGACTCACGCGGCAACATCCAGATGATCATCCCGAAGACGAACCTCGGGGCCTACGCGAAGATCATCGCCATCTGCGACGCGTACGACGCGCTCACCTCCAAGCGCCCCTACCGTGACGCGTACGGCCCGGAAGTCGCGCTGATGTTGATGTGGACGGAGATGCGCAACAAGTTCGACCCCGAGCTGCTCGAGGTCTTCATGCGCGTCATGGCCATCCAGCCCGTGAAGGTGCTGTCCAAGCGCCAGCAGTCGCTCAGCGTTTCCGGCTTGTAGTCGCCGCGGCGCGCTTCTTCGGCGCCGCCTTCTTCGGAACCGCCTTCTTCTTCGCCGCCTTCTTCCGCGCCGGGGCCTTCTTCTTCGGCTTCGACGCGGGCTCGGGCTCGGGAGCCTGGGGGCCTCGCAGCAGCGTGAGCGCGGCGGTGAAGTCGTCGGGCAAGGCCGCTTCCAGCGAGAGCGCCTTGCCCGTGCGCGGGTGCGCGAAGGCCAGCTTCCACGCGTGGAGGGCCTGACGTCCCATCCGCTCCTGCGCCGTCCCGGCCTCGCCCTTCGCCTTTCGCCCGGCGCCGTACAGCGTGTCTCCGAGCAGCGGGTGGCCCGCTTCCGTCAGGTGCACGCGAATCTGGTGCGTGCGCCCGGTGAGCAGGTCCACCTCCACCAGCGCGGCGCCGTCGAAGACCTCGAGCACGCGATACACGGTGATGGCGGGCTTGCCCTCTCGCACCTTGCCGGTGAAGCGCTGACGATTCACCGGGTGGCGGCCGTAGAGCGTCTCGATGCGCCCTTCCGCGGGGGGCACGCCGTGCACCAGCGCCAGATACGTCTTGGTGACCTCGCGCCCCTTGAAGGACTTCTGGAGCGCGACGAGGGCCCGCTCGTTCTTCGCGACGACGAGGCAGCCCGTGGTGTCCTTGTCCAGGCGGTGGACGATGCCGGGGCGCAGCTCGCCGCCGACGCCGGCCAGGTCCTTCACCCGGTGCAGCAACGCGTTGACCAGGGTTCCGGAGGCGTGGCCCGCGCCCGGATGCACCACCATGCCCGCGGCCTTGTCCACGACGACCAGGTCCTTGTCCTCGTGGAGCAAGGTGAGCGGAAGCTCCTCGGCCTGAGGGGACGCGGCGACGGGGGCGGGAACGTGGAGACTGAGCAGCTCGCCACCGCGCAGGCGCATCGCCGCCTTCACGACCCTGCCGTCGACGAGCACGTGCCCGTCGTCGATGAGGCCCCGGATGCGGGAGCGCGTCAGGTCGGTGAAGACGGTGGCGAGATATTGATCAATGCGCTCTCCGCGTGCCTGGGGCGGGGAGCGATACTCTCGGGTGTCGGGCGCTGCCACGAGGAGCGGACTACCAGATCTTCGACTTCACGTGCGCCTTGGAGCGCAACACGATGTCGTTGATGGCGCGCTCGAAGAAGTTCGCGTTCGTGTAGACATCCTGGCTGACGCGGCTCTTGTAGAGCTCACGTCCCTCTTCCAGTTCCTCCCTGAGGACCTCGAAGAGGTTGTCCTGCTCGATACCCTTGATGATCTTCTGCTCGTTGTAGAGCGAGATATCCGAGGCAATCGCACGGGCGAGCCGCATCGCCTTGATCTTTTCCTCGTCCGTCATCGTCCTCCCTACATAGGCACCGCTCGGGGGGGAGTCAACTTTCCTTGTGGTGCGAGCGCCAGTTGGCTGCTCCCCAGGTCCGCATCACTTCTTGCCCGACTTCTCAGAAGCCAGGCCCAGGTAGCTCCTGGACACCCGGAGCGGATCCAACCCCAGCTCGCGAGCCAGGTTCATGAGGATTCCGCGCAGGTACACGGGCGGGGGCAGCAAGGTGTAGCGGTCCGCCTCCACGTTCTCCAGATGACGCGCGGAGATACGGGTGCGGTCCGCGACCTGCTGGAGCGTGAAGCCCCGGGTCTCCCGGACCCTGCGGAGCAGCTCGCCGTTGACCTCGGCATCAGCGGGGATGTCTGGGGTGCGCGGACGGACCTCGCGCACGCGGGCGGAGACCTGGGCCATGGCGGCCTCGGCCGTGGCGATGGCCGCATCCTGGGCGAGCACCTGCGCGTCACCGAGCTGGCGACCCGGGCCCCGGGTCTGCGCGGACGCCCCCGTGGTGGGACGGGATGTGCCCGTCGACCGGCTCGGCGGCTGGGATACGACGATGGACGTGGACGGCGGCTCGGATGCGGGAGGCTCCGCCGCAGTGACGGGCGGCTCGGCGGCGACCGCCGGCACGGGAGCGTCCTGGACGGGGCTGCTCGGAACGGATGGCACCTGCGCGACGACGGGCGCCTCGGGGACAGAGGGCTCCGGCTCGGTGGGGACAGGACTCTCGGGAGCCTGGGCGCCTTGCGCCTCCGCGCTCACGTCCGCCGAGTTGGAGCTGACGGTGCCCGCGGGCACCAGGGCAGCCACCGGGCTCTCGGTGCTCGGGGAAGCGGGGCTCTCGGTCGACGGAGCCACCACGACACTCTCGGTGCTGGAGACCACTGGGCTCGCGGTCGACGGAGCCACCACGACACTCTCGGTGCTGGAGACCACCGGGCTCGCGGTCGACGGAGCCACCACGGCACTCGGCGCCTCAGCGGCGACACTGACGGGAGCAACGACCGACGCAGCGGCGGCCGACGACTCCGCGCCCGTCTCCACCGTCGCGGCGGCCGAGGCCACGGGGGCCACACTCGAACCCGCCTCGACAGGGCTCGCCGCCCCCGCGTCCATCCTGCCCGCCGCGGGCATGCCCACGAACCCACCGCCGAACGGCGCGGTCTGCAAGGAGCTCGTCACGTAGGACAGCGAATAGCCACTGACGAAGCTCGCCCGGAACGCCGCCGGACCGCTCAGCTCGGGCTCCGGCTCCTCCGTCGTCCCCTTCCCCGCCTCGGCAATCGAGGGCGCGGCCGACGACTCCACCGCGCTCGCGAGCGCCTCGGCCGCGCGCTGCGTGGGCCCCGCCTCGGGTACCGGCGCCGTCACGGCCTCCGCCACCTTCCTCGCGGGCAGGCCCAGGTCCTTGTCGTACTCGACGCGCAAATCAGCGTCCGTGAGGATCTCCATCGCCTCGGTCATCCGAGCGCGGAGAGCGTCCACCTGGTCCGCATCCACGAGCGCGTACACCGCGATGGAGTCCGGCGCATAGAGTTCCATCAGCCGCGAATAGGCGGCCTGGATATCCTCCATCTGCGCGGTGACGGGGACCTCCAGGAGCTCGTAATAGGTCTGCTGCGCGAAGGGCTTCATGGCGTGGCGGGAATGGGGGTTCCGTCGATTGCGAGCAAGCGCGAGGCGATGCGTTGAATGGCCAGAGCCGCCGGAGAATCCGGCCGCTCAATCAGAACGGGGCGCCGCTTTCGCACCGCGCGCCACGCTTCATCGTCATACCGGATGGCCCCCAGGTCATCCATGTCGATCCCAAAGAACTTCTTCCACGCCGAGGCCACGGCTGTTCCCACGTTCAGGTCCGCGTCCGTCCGAGCCTGGTTCACCACCAGCCGGATGCGGAAGGCCGCCAGCTCCCGCTCCAGTCGCTCCGCACCCACCGGGTCCTTCCGCCGGACCTGCTCGAGCACGTCATGAAGCGTGCGCAGCGAGCCCTCCCGCGTCGTGAGCGCGCTGTCCACCAGCTCCTGGATGCCGTACTCCGACTCCATCTGCTGCAGCCGCCGGAAGAAGGCCGCCTTCGCGAAGCGGTACGCGTTCTCCACCGATGTGGGCTCCGGCAGCACCACCAGCAGCCCGTGGTCCGCCATGATGAAGAAGTCGATGGTGTTGAAGCTCGTGCCCGCGCCCAGGTCCAGGATGAGGTAGTCCGCCTGCGCGCCCAGCAGCGTCTTCAACAGCTTCTGCTTCTGCGCGTACTTGAGGTTGGCCGCATCCAGCGCGTCCTGCGCGCCCGCGATCAGCGACAGCCGGGGCACCCCCGTGGGGACGATGACGTCCTCCAGCTTCGCCTTGTTGCGCCGCAGGAAGTCGGACAGCGTCGCCTCCGGCTGCCCTACCCCCAGGCACGTGTGCAGGTTCGCCCCGCCCAGGTCCGCGTCCACCAGCAGCACGTTCAGCCCGGACTGCGCCAGCGCCACGCCCAGGTTGGCGGACACCATCGACTTGCCGATGCCGCCCTTGCCACCACCCACCGCGATGATGCGACGGGGCCGCTCACGACGCCCTAAGCCCGGAGGTCCCGCACGCACCGGGTCGGAGGACGGGGACCCCAGGGCACGGGCATCGGCCTGGGGTGCTCGCGAAAGTTTGGACATGGGCAGTCGCATCAAAGCCCGTCCTACCGCCCGAGTCGACTCCCCGCCAATCCCCGGCCATTTCGTGGATCAACCCCCACACCGCGCAGAGGAGGCGACCCCCAGAATTACAGGGCTCGCATGGCTGGCCAGTGAACAGCCAGCCAGGCGTACCGCCCTACTCGTCCAGCAGCTCCACGTTCCAGTACGAGGCATCCGCGAGGTGCAGGAAGGGCAGCCACTCCTGATACGTCACCTTGCGCGACGCACCCCGGAACAGGGGCGTCCAGCGCGGGCGCACAGGCTTCTTGAGCAGCCTCATGTCGGCCTGCTCCGGCGTACGGCCCCCCTTCTTCAGGTTGCACGGCACGCACGAGCACACGACGTTCTCCCACGTCGTCTTGCCGCCCTGCGTGCGAGGCATGACGTGGTCCAGGTTCAGGTCGCTGCGCGGGAGGTTCTTTCCGCAGTACTGACAGGTGTCCGCGTCGCGCGCGTAGATGTTGAGCCGGGAGAACCGCACCCTCCCTCGGGGAAGGTGGTCATACGCGCTGAGCACCAGCACCCGGGGAACGCGGATGGTCCGGTTGATGGTGGTGATGCAATCGTTGGTGGCGCTCAGTGCCGCCCAATCGGCGAACTCGTAGAGTCGATACTGCTGGTCGATGGCCTTGGCGACGCCCTGATACAGCAGCGAGAACGCCCGCTTCACCGACGTGACGTGCACCGGTTGGTAGTACCGGTTGAGTACGAGGACGGCGCTGTTGATCATGGTGGTTTCCCGGGACTTGCGGTCGCCACGCTTTCAGCGACCGACGCGAGTTCCTCCTTCGCGAGACAGCGGACGTCGAGGACCACCTCGCCATCCGCGATCCTGCCAATAACCGGCACTCCGCCGCCGCGCAGGCGTTCGAGGAATGATTCCGGTGCACCTACGCTGAGGCTGCACGCGAAGGAAGGCAACCGGGCCAGCGGCATGGCGCCCCCGCCCACCTGTCCCACCACCCCGTCCACTCGGGCACTCACACCTCGCTCGGCCAGCAAGGCCTGGAGTCGCAGCGCCCGTGCGCGCAGCTCCTCGGCCGACTGAGCGAGCAGCCTGTATGTGGGGACGGCCTCCGGCCTGCCATCCCGGTACAGCTCCAACGTGGCCTCCAGCGCGGCCACCGTCAGCTTGTCGACACGCAGCGCCCGCGTGAGCGGATGCGCCTTGATGCGCGACACCAGCGCGGCACGTCCCACCACCACTCCGGCCTGCGGTCCACCCAGCAGCTTGTCTCCGGAGAACGCCACCACGTCCGCCCCCGCGGCCACGACTTCGGGAACCGTGGGCTCCTGCCCCAAGCCCTCTCCCGCCATGGGCACCAGCGCGCCGGAGCCCAGGTCCTGGAACACGGGCACCCCGCGCTGCCGCCCGAGCCCGGCCAGCTCCGCGACGCTCGCCTCCTCCGTGAAGCCCACCACCGCGAAGTTGGAGCGGTGCACCTTCAACAACAGCCCCGTCTCCGCGCCCACCACGCTCGCGTAGTCCGCCAGGCGCGTGCGGTTGGTGGTGCCCACCTCCACCAGCTTCGCTCCGGACTGGCGCATGACGTCCGGCACCCGGAAGCCGCCGCCAATCTCCACCAGCTCCCCGCGCGACACGACACACTCGCGGCCACCCGCCAGCGCGGCCAGCACCAGCAACACCGCCCCCGCGCAGTTGTTGACGACGAGCGCGTCCTCCGCGCCCGTGAGCTGACGCAACAGTCCGACGAGCGGCGCATACCGGCTGCCGCGCTCGCCTTCGTCCAGGTCGTATTCGAGGTTCGAGTACCCCCGCGCCACCTCTGCCACCCGCGCCACCGCCTCCGGCGCCAGCGGCGCGCGCCCCAGGTTGGTGTGCAGCACCACACCCGTCGCGTTCAGCACGGGGCGCAGGCCCGGCGTGGACAGCGTGCTCAAGGCCTCGCCCACGTCCGCGTCGTCGAAGGCGCGCGACTCACCTTGCAGCAGCCGGGCTCGGGCCCGCTCCACCGCGAGCCTCAGCGCGGACACGGCCTTGGCCCGGGGAACACCCGCAAGCAGCGGCTCCAGCGAGGGCCGCCGCAAGAGCTGCTCGATGGAGGGGAGGGCGCGCAAGAGCGCGTTCTTCCCACCGTCTACATGGTTCGACGGGGGTCCCACGCCTCCGAGTCTAGGAGACGAGGCACCCAATCTCCAAACGACGCAGAGGTGTCAAGCAGGTGACGGCCCGCTCGCGCCCGAGTGCCGCTCGGCGCTCTCCGCTCGACTCAGGGAGTCGTCAGATACAGGCTGATATCCTCGGAGGCCCCTGGCATCCGGATGTGCTTCTCGAACTTCATCCCCTGCCGCTCCAGCACCTTGATGGAGCTGGCGTTGTCGTTCGAGACGATGGCCGCGACGCGCTTCAGGCCCAGGTCCTTCCGCCCGTAGGCGAGCGTGGCGGAGACGGCCTCCTGGGCATAGCCCTGCCCCCAGTACGCGGGCAGCAGCGCGTAGCCGATATCCACGTGCTCCAGCGAGTCGCGCTTGAGCAGGCCACACATCCCCAGCGGCGCGCCGTCCGACTTGCGCTCCACCAGGTACAGGCCAAAGCCATGGCGCTCGTAGGACACCAGCGGGCCATTGGCGATGTAGCCCCACGCGTCCTCGAGCGTCTTGACGCCCCGGTCGCCAATGAAGCGCAGCCACGCCGGCTCATTCACCAACACCAGGATGAAGGGTGCATCCTCCCGCGCCACCCGGCGCAGGACGAGCCGCTCCGTCTCCAGGACTTTCATGCGAAGCTCTCCTCAGGACGGCCCAAGGCAACCCTGGACGGAATCATCCAGACACGTCAGCCTGTGAGCCACCTTGGAGGATGTACCACGGATGTCCACCCCCTCGAGCCCCGACGCCCGGTTCCAGATTGAAGTCCTCAAGCTGCTCCTCCAGGTCGCCAGTGGCGACGACGGCGTGAGCCGCGCGGAGATCGACCACATCCTGGACACCGCGCGCGGCATGAGCGTGCCGTTGCCGGACCTGGCCGAGCTGGCGAAGTGCCTCCAGAACGGTGTCCCGCTGCCCGCCCCCAACCTGGGCGTCCTGCGCACCAATCCCACGGCGGTCATCGAGGCGACCCACGCCCTCATCTCCAGCGACGGCCACATCCACCCGAGTGAAATCGAGATGCTGCGGCAGATTCGCGAGATGCTCGGTGTCGCGGGCTGATTGAGCGTGGACGCGGGCCGGGAGGAGCGCTCCCGGCACCGTGTCCGTCCAGCGTCTACGCGTCGACTTCGTCGACTTCCAGCTCGCTGCCCGCGCCGCTCAGCAGCTCCAGCAGCTCCGCCGCGCCACCCTCGCTGTCCTTCAGCGAGGCGAGCTTGCCGCCGCCGAGGAACTGCATGATGAACTGCTTGCGCATCTCGCAGCGTCCGCCCTGAACCTCTCCCAGGACGGTCAGCGTGTTCGGCTCGCCCTCGCCGACAATCTGGTCGACGATTTCACAGTTGCCCAGCACGAGCACCGTGGAGTGCAGCTCCGCCGAGCCGACCTTCAGGTCTCCGAGGACGAGCAGCCCACCGGGGCCCTTCACCACCAACGTCTCCACGTCCATGTCACCGATGACGACGACGCAGTCGCGCGACTCCAGCGTGCGCGACTGGTCCGTCAACTCTTCGTGCAATTCGATGCCGGTTCGCAGCATCGCGGAGATATCGACGGGGGCCGCGAGCAGCGCGTCCTCGTCCAGCGCGGTCAGTCTCTCGTCGGCTGCCGCGAGCGCATCGGCGTGGTCCTGGAGCTTCTTGGGGAGCTGAGTCATGTCTACCGCCGTGAATACCCCAGATCCGGCCGTTGGGGAGCCACCATCGACCACGAGTGTGGCCCCCGTCACGAATCCCGCTCCCTGAGCGTGCGGGCCGCCTCCTAGGGCCGGAGCTTCAGGTGCAGCAGGTCCAGCCGGCGCAGGCGGGGCGTGTACCAGGTCCCATCCAGCTCGAAGGGCGCTCCCAGGTCCCCCGTCACCACGACCCCGTCCCCCACGGGCGCCAGGAGGAGGCTCGACGCGAGCGGGTCCAGCCCCCTCACCCAGCGCGTCCCCAGGCCGGGCGTGAAGCTGGCCACCGTGGGCCGGTTCAGCTCCTGGTGCTCGGGCAGGCCGACGGTGCCCAGTCCCAGCAGACTCCCCCACCCCGCCAGCGACGTCACCAGGTTCCCCGAGGCGTCGACGGCGAGGGAGTCGAAGGCGAGGCCGCGCCAGCTGGGGTCCTGGAACCGGCGCAGCGCCACCTCCGCGCCCGTGGCGCTCAGGCGTCCGAGCATCGCGTCGCGCTGGCCGTCGTAACCGTCATCCGGGTCCTTGCTGGCATAGGGCGTTCCCGCGAAGGTGAAGCGCCCGTCGAAGTTCCCGGTGAAGGCCACGCTCCCATCCGGAAGGACGCCCACCTCGTGCACGTCCGCGAAGTGCCCGGAGGGCGTGGGCAGCAACCAGACCCACAGCGGCGCACCCCCCACACTCCACCGCGCGACGAATGAGCCCCGCTCGGGGATGGGGCCCGTGCCGAAGTCGGTGCCCTGGGCCGCCCAGCCACCGACGGTGACATTCTCCTGCGCGTCCACGGCCACGCTCGCCGCGTGGGTGCCGCGCAGTGACTGCCCGGCCAGCACCCGAGCCCACTGGTAGGCACCGTCCCACTGGACCTTCAGGACGAAGGAGTTCGGGCCCTCGTCGTCATAGGGGCGTGGCTTGCCGGAATAGACGGGCCCGGCTCCGAAGTCGGTGTAGCCCCAGAATCCGCCCGTCACCACCACGCTGCCGTGCGCATCCGTCGCCAGGTCGAACACGACCATGGGGTTGTCCTCGAGCCCGTCCGGCCCCTGGCTCCAGGAGGTGTAGCCCCGCGTCCAATCCACCGCGCCCGTGGGCGTGAGCTTCATCACGAACATGCCCCGCCCCTGGGGCAGCGCGCCCTTGCCCAGGTCCGGCGCGCCGGAGTACTCGCCGGCGACGAGCACGTTGCCCAGGGTGGTCACCGCCACGCGCCTGAGCTCCACCTGCGCCTGGGGGAACTCGCGCGTCCACGCGACGCTCCCGTCCGCGCGGTGGAGCGTGACGACGTCGGTCTGCTCCTGCCAATACGGCCCATCCTGCGTCTGCTCCACCGCGCTGAGCACGGCGAAGCCACCATTCGGGGCGGGGGCCGTGTGACGCGAGCGCTCCGCCGCGGGGCTGTTCGACTGCTTCGTCCACACCGTGGTTCCGGCGGGCTGCGTGCCCCGGTACGAGCAGAACGGCGCGCTCTCCGTGACGACGACCAGACGGGGCGCGGCGTCCAGGATGTTCTCCCGCATCGCGTCCACCGACGCGAAGCTCAGGCCGTCGTACGAGTAGGGATACAGCTGGAAGGCGTGGCGGCCCGACGTGGTGATGGCGGCCGTCACGTCGTACTCCACCCACTCGTCCTTCTTCACCGCCCAGGCGTCCGCGAGGAAGTCGCCGGTGAAGGGCGGCGGCTGATACCAGGTGGTCACCGTGGGGTCGAACGGCACGGACTTGTAGAGCCGGGGCGCGCGGTCCGAGGCCTCCAGCGCGTACAACTGGAGCAGCACGCGGCGGACCTGACCGGCCGGCAGCTGCACGTCGAAGTCGAGGTAGCTGTAGAACCCCGGCTGCGTGTCCACCTTGAGCGACGCCTCGCGGTGGAACGTCGTCTCCGGACGGTACTGGTCGATATAGGTGTCGTGCAGCGGATAGGTGGTCGTGGAGACAATCTCCCGACGCGTCAGGCACGCATCACCCGGCGCGGTCCGGGGCGCGCCCGTCCAGACGAAGAGCTGAGGCCCCGACGCGGAGGAGGAGGACTCCCTTGAGACGAACGTCACCGGGGTGGTCGAGTTCCCATACAACCCGAACGAGACGTCCCCGTTGCCACGCACCAGGTCCGTCACGTCGTAGTCCACGGTGCCGAGGGGCGCGAGGAACGGCACGTAGGCCAGCACGCCTCCCACCCGCTGCGGGCGCGTGTTCCAGGTGACGCTCGACTCACTCCAGGCCCCCTGAATCGCATACACGGAGGGCCCCGCCGCGGACCCCTCATCGGCGACGTTCAAGCGCAGCACCGCGCGTTGGACCGTCTCCGTCAGGCCTTGCACCGAGAAGCGCAGAGAGGCCTCCCGCTTCTGCCCATTGTCCACCCACAGCTTCGGCTCCGTACCTCCGGCCGAGGAGTTCGGCGCGGCCTCGGAGACATACGCGTCAGCGCTCGCGTTGAAGAGCGTGGGCGGACCGGACACCGGGAGCGGCGCGGGGCGGTTCACGGGATGGTCTTCAGCGGACTCGACGGTGAGGACGAGCTGGGGGCGCAGCGCGGCGTTCGGATGCTCGCTCGACGCAATCGTCACCCCGTCCGTGCTGTCGGCCCTCAGGTGGACATCGGTAAAGGCATTCTGGGAGATGGCCAGGGCGGAGATATCCAGCTCAATCCAGGTGCCGCTGGTGACGGCGCCCGCGCTGGCGAGGATGTCATTGGCCTGGGGCGGACGCGTGGTCCACGTCGTCAGCTCGTTCCAATTCCTTCCACCGAGTCGGGGGTCATGCGCCGTGGGCCCATCCGAGGATCCATCCAGCGCGTACACCCGCAGCCGCGCCGTCGTCAGCGTCCCCTCGAATGGAGTGATGAGGAAGCGCAGGTACGCCTCCGACTCCGGGGACTTGTCCACTTCCATTGTCGGTGACGAGCCGAAGCTCGTCGTTGGTGATGTCGCCACCACGTGCGTGTCCGCCGCCGCGATGATGGTCACGGTCTGCGTCACCAGCTCATCACGCCGCTGGCCCTCGGGGGCCACCTCCAGCGTGGAAGCAGACACATCACTCGGAGAACTCCCGCACCCACCCAGGAATGCGAGCGCCACACCCAGACTCCAAACCACGACTCCGCCTGTCAGGTATCTCACGTCATCTCTCCTTCGGGTCCAGCCAGGACGATGCGTGAGCAACAGGTGCGCCAACCCGTGCGGCTGTTGGCCCACACCGCGCTCAAGGGCGGAGCTTGAAGTGCAGCAAGTCCGCGCGACGCTCGCGGGGCGTGTACCAGCTGCCCTCCAACTCGAAGGGCGTCTTGAGGTCCGCTGTCACCACGAGGCCATCACTCACGGGCGCCAGGAGGAGGTTCGACTGGAGCGGGTCAAATACGCGAACCCAGCGCGTCTCCAGGTCGATGCCGAAGCCCGCCACCGTCGGGCGCAACGACGCGCCCTCTTCCGTCGGGCCGACGTCCCCGAGTCCCAGCCTGCTTCCACCTCCGAGCAGCGTCGTCACGACGTTCCCCGAGGCGTCCACCACCAGGTCATCGAAGGACACGTCCTGGAGCTGCCGCAGCTTCACCTCGGCGCCCGTCGCGCTCAGGCGCCCCAGCATCGTGTCGCGTCGCCCGCCGTCGTATTCGTCCGGATCCCGGCTGGCGTACTCCTGTCCAGCGAAGCTGAAGCGGCCTCCGAAGTTACCCGTGAAGACGACACCACCGTCGGGCAGCAAAGCCAGCGTGGACAGCACACTGAAGTGGACCGGAAGGACTCGGGACCAGCGGGGTGCTCCGCTCGCGTCCCAGCGCGCCACGAAGGCGCCGCTCTGGGTGATGGCGCCGCCTCCGAAGTCCGTGCCCTGCCCTACCCAACCGCCGACCGTGACATTCTCCTCCGAGTCCACGGCGACGCTCGTCGCCTGTGCTCCCCGGAGCGAGTCCGACGTCAGCGTGCGTGCCCACTGATAGGCGCCATCCCACTGGAGCTTCAGGACGAAGGAGTTCGGATACGTGTCGTCATACGGGAACGGCTTGCCGGAATAGACGGGCCCCGCGCCGAAGTCCGTATAGCCCCAGAAGGTCCCCACCACGAGCGCGCTGCCATGTGCATCCGTCGCCAGGTCGAGCACCTGCATCGGGTTGTCGACGGACTCGTCCATCTTCTGGAACCACGCCTTGTAACCGCGCGTCCAGTCCACCGCGCCCGTCGGCGAGAGCTTCATCACGAACATGCCCTGCCCTTGCGGCAGCGCGCCCGTGCCCAGGTCCGGAGCGCCCAGGTAGCTCCCCGCCACCAGGACGTTGCCCTGCTTCGTCACCACCACCCGCGTGAAGTACACCTGTGGCTGGGCGAACGCGCGGCTCCACGCGACGCTCCCGTCCGCGCGGTGGACGGTGACGACATCTGTCCGCTCGGCGGACAAGGGGCCGGTCTGCGGCGGCTCCACCCTGCTGATGACCACGAAGCCACCGTCGGGCGCGGGGGCCGTGTGAGTCGAGAGCTCCGCCGCGGAGTCATTCGACTGCGTCACCCAGGCCGTCGAGCCCGACGGAGGCGTGCCCTGGTAGGAGCAGAACGGCTCGCTGTCGGTGATGACCACCAGTCGCGGCGCGACGGAGAGCAGCCCTCGCTCCTCCATCTCGGACGAAGCGAAGCGCATCCCATCAGCGGAACCATCGAGCAACGCGAAGGCGTGACGCCCCGACGTCGTCACCACGTCCGTCACGTCCAGCTCCACCCACTGGTCCTTCTTCAGCGCGCCCAGGTCCCCCACCACGCCCCCCATGATGGCCGGCTTGCGGTACCAGTCCGTCGTCACCTCGTCGAACGGCTCGGCCTTGAACAGCCGGGGCCCGTTCCCCGAGTCATCCAGCGCATACAGGCGCAGCAACACGCGGCGGACCGGCGCCGTCCCGAGGTTCACGTCGAACTCCAGGTAGCTCTCCGCGCGCGGTGACGCCTCCACGCGCAGCGAGGCCTCCCTGTAATGCTGCGTGGTGGGACTCTCCGGCGTGACGAAGGTGTCCTGCGACGCGAGGATGGGCGTGGCGAGGACCTCCTGCCTCGTCAGACACTCATCTGTCGGAGGAGTCCGGGGCGTGCCCGTCCAGACGAGCAACTGGGGCTCGAGTGACGACACCTCGCGCGAGTGGAACGACACCTCATCGCTGGATTTGGAATACAGGCCGAAGGTGACGTCGCCATTGCCTCGCACCCGGTCCGTCACGTCGTAGTCCGCGAAGCCAGACGCCGCGAGGAACGGCGCGCGATCCAACGTGTCGCCCACCTTCGACGGGCGGGTGTTCCAGGTGACGCTCGACTCGCTCCAGTCGCCTTGCGTGGCGAAGACCGAGGGCCCGCCCTCCGTGCCGTCTTCGGCGACGCGCAGGCGCAGCACCGCGCGCTGCACCGTCTCCGTCAGCCCTTGCACGGAGAAGCGCAGGTGGGCCTCCCGCTCGGGCGTGCCTCCGACGCGGAGCGACTCCGACACACCCCCGGCCGAGGAAGCCGGCGCATCGGCGGAGACGAACGTGTCGGCGCCAGACGCGAAGGCAACGGGCGTCCCCGACACGGGGATGGGCTCGGGGCGCGGCGGCGGATGGTCCTTCACGGACTCGACGGTGAGGACGAGCTGGGGACGCAGCGCGGGGTCCGGATGCTCGCTGGACGCGAGCGTCACCCCATCCGCGCTGTCACCTCCCATGAAGATGTCGAGATAGCTGTTCTGGGAGACGTTCAAGTCACTGACGTCCAGCTCCATCCACGTCCCGCTGGCGACAGGGCCCGCGCTGACGAGCGCCCAGTAACCGCCCCACTGAGGACGGGTGTCCCACGTCGTCAGCGCGTTCCAGGTCCGGACTCCCGGCGGGTCATAGACGGTGGGCCCGTCCACAGTGCCCTCCAGCACGTACAGGCGCAGCCTCGCGGCCGTCATCGTCCCCTCGAAGGGCTGGATGAGGAACTTGAGGTACGCCTCGGCGTCGGGCGAGCGGCCGAGCACCAGCGCCTCCGAGGAACCGAAGCTCGTCGTCGGAGACGTGGCCACGACGTGCGTGTCCGCCGCCGCGACGAACGTCACCGTGCGCGTGGTGAGGTTCTCGTTCCGAACCTCCGGAGTGGCGACCACCTCGGGAGTGGAACTCGACGCCACACCTTGGGAAGCGCCGCACCCACCCAGGAGCGCGAGCGCCACACGCCAGCCCCACCACCCCGCCCCGCCCGTCATCTGACTCACGTCACCGCTCCCTTGAGACCAGAGAGGGCGATGGATGAGCAACAGTCACGCCATCCGGTCGGCGCGCTCCCCCTGCCGCACAGAGGGCGAGGGAGCGAGCACCGTGCCCGGGAACGTTCGTCAGTACACGTTGTACTTCTTGCGCAGCGCCTCGTGCTCCTCCGCGTTGCGCGAGGGGCGCAGCGTCTTCTGCGCGTCGTGCAGGTAGTACCAGAACTCGCTCGGCGTCGGCGCCATGGCGGCCTGGAGCGACTCCACCGTGGGCGCGCCGATGGGGCCCGGCGGCAAGCCCTTGCGGTGACGCGTGTTGTACGGGTCCTCGGGGTCTCTCAGCCGCTGGAGGAAGGCCTTGCGGTCATTCCACTGCGCCAGCACGTACCGCGACGTCGCGTCCACTCCGAGCGGATAGCCCTTGTCCACGCGCTTCCAGAGGATGCCCGCGACCAGCGGACGCTGGGCCGGCACGGGCTCCTCGCGCTCCAGCATGGAGGCCATCACCACCACCTCGTGGAGCGTCCGCCCGCTCTTGGAGATGACCTCCCGGTTGGGCGTGAAGAAGCGCTCCGCGAAGGCATTCAACTGGCGCTGGATGAAGTCCTCGACGTCGAACTTCCCCGGAATCACGCCGTAGGACTCCGGGTACAGGTAGCCCTCCAGCGAGCTGGTGGGCAAGGGGAACGCCGCGGTGAAGCGACTGGGATTGCTGGCCGCGGAGATATACGCCCCCGCGGTGATGTACCCCGCCGCCGCGAGCGCCGCGTCGGTGTCCCGCAGGCGCCAGCCCTCCACCACCAGGAACGGGATGTCGTCGGGGAGCGGGTTGCCCTCCAGCGTCGTGGCCAGCTCCGCCACCGTCATGGACGCGCTCACCGGGTGCCGTCCCGCCTTGGGCGAGAACGAGCCGCGACGGAAGAGGTGCCAGCGCCAGATGCGCGCATCCTTGATGAGGCCCTGGTTGGCGAGCAACGCGCCCAGGCCCCTGCCGGAAGTGCCCTTGGGAACGGTGAACTCCACGGGGGCCGCTCCAGGGGCCGCGACGGCTTGATGCGCCGCCTGCTCCACCCACCAGAACGCGCCCGCACCCGCGACCGCCAACAGCACGAAGACGACTGCCAGACTCACGAGGACTTTCTTCATCGCGGCGCAGGGTAGCACCGTCGTCCCGCCGTGCATCATTCGAGTCACCGGATGTCATCTCCCGAGCGCTGGCCCGGCCGCCAGCCGGGCGGAACGGCCCCCCTTCGAGGGCCATCCCCGCTTCCAGCCCCCGGGTCAGCCGTTCTTGATGAAGCTGGCAATCAGGTCCGCACAGAGCTGTGGGGCCTCGTGCTGGGGCCCATGGCCCATCTGCGGGAAGACCATCAGGTGCACCGAACGCGTCTGGGGCGCCAGGTCGAACCAGTTCTCCACGGGGAAGACAATCTCCTGGTCACCGGAGATGACCAGCGTGGGGATGCGAGTCGTCTTCATGAAGTCGCGATAGCCATTGTCGTCGACGAAGATGTCCTCGGCCTTCGTCTCCTCCAGGAGCTTGAACACGGTTGCAATCGGAATCGCGGGGCTGTGGTCCGTGGTGCGCGCGGCGATGCGCTCGTGCGAGGCCACCGCGGCGGCGCGGGACTTCTCCGACTCCGGGTGGAAGAACAGCACGACTTCATCCGCCAGGTCGTTCACCGGCTTCAGGGCGTGCTCGAAGAAGACGGCCTTCGCGGGGAGGCGGACCTTGCCCGGAGGAGAGGTGCCGATGAGGAGCGCCTTGAGGATGCGCTCGGGATGCAGCCGCATCACCACCTGTGCGGCGAGCCCTCCCAGCGACCAGCCCCCGATGACGAAGCGCTCCAGGCCCAGCGAGTCCGCCAGGTCGATGACGTCGCGAGCCATGTCCGTGCGCACATAGCTGGGCTTGCCCGTGGACTGGCCCAGGCCGGAGTAGTCGAAGGTGATGACGCGGTGATGGGCCGCCAGCGCATCGAGGAACGCGGGGTCCCACGAGTCGAGCACGCCCCGGAACCGGAGGCACAGGATGAGGGGAACGCCCTGTCCCAGCTCGCGGTAGGCGATGCGGCGGCCGTTCACCTCGGCGAAGCGGGTGGGCGTATTGACGGCGGTCGCGGCGGGGGAAGCGGTGGACATGGTGGGCTCCGGGTTCGTCGCCAAGGGCCCGCATGCCCAGACGCCCCCCACCACGAGGTGCGCTGGCCGCCAGGCTCGAACTCCCTTGCGAACGTGGGAGTGACTATGGCGACGGAACGCGGCGCCGTCTTTTGTACAGAGGGTCAGCCACCCTAGACCTTCGTATAGGGGCCAGCGAGCCAGGGGTTGATGGCGGGATGGCGTCACGGGGCACATCTTCGCAACGGCTTCACCCCACCCTTGAACCGAGGACGACCCCCGTATGGCCACTCAAGCCGGCAAGCTCCAGGGCAGCTACCTCACGACTCGCGACGGCACGCAGATCTACTTCAAGGACTGGGGTCCCAAGGACGGACAACCCATCGTCTTCTCCCACGGCTGGCCCCTCACGGCCGACGCCTGGGAAGACCAGATGATGTCCCTGTCCGAACGGGGCTTCCGCACCATCGCGCATGACCGTCGTGGCAACGGGCGCTCGTCACAGCCCTGGGAAGGCCACGACATGGACCACTTCGCGGATGACCTCGCGGAGCTGACCGCCGCGCTCGACTTGCGCAAGGCCGTGCACGTCGGCCACTCGACGGGCGGCGGCGAGGTGGCGCGGTACATCGGCCGCCACGGGACTTCGCGCGTCAGCAAGGCCGTGCTCATCAGCGCCGTGCCTCCCATCATGCTCAAGACGGACTGGCACCCGAACGGCCTGCCGATGAAGGTCTTCGACGACATCCGCTCCGGCGTGCGCTCCGACCGCTCGACCTACTACAAGGACCTGAGCATGGCGTTCTACGGCTTCAACCGGCCGGGAGCGAAGGTGTCCGAGGGCCTGCGCGAGAGCTTCCGCCTCCAGGGCCTGATGGGCTCCATCAAGTCCGAGTACGACACCATCAAGGCCTTCTCTGAGACGGACTTCCGCGCGGACCTGGCGAAGTTCGACGTGCCCACGCTGGTGATGCACGGCGATGACGACCAGATCGTCCCCTTCGAGGGCGGAGGGAAGCTCACCGCCACGCTCGTGAAGGGCGCGCAGCTGAAGGTCTACAAGGGCTTCCCCCACGGCATGTGCTCCACCCACAAGGACGTCATCAACGAGGACCTGCTGCTCTTCATCAAGGGCTGATCAGGCATCCGCGCTTCCACGAGACCGCCAGCACTACGGGAACGTCACGCCACCGAGTGTCACAGTACGGGGCCCTGCATCCTCCCACAGCTTGAGGGAAAAGGTCCCTCGGGAGGCATCGGCAGGGGCCTCCGCTTCAACCACCATCCGCCATGGTTCGCCCAACGTGGCGGGCGCGTCCTGCCATACGCTCAGCACCTTCACGTCAATCCCGGTGCTGCTGCGAAGAACCGCGCCGCTCGCCACCCAAGGCGTTTCACTGAGCTGCGCGGTCAGCCAAATCTCCAGCGCTACCCGCTTCACCGAGCGGTAGGTGTGGACCCTGAATAGGCTGAGGGCGTTCTTCGGGCCCGGGGTAATCGACTCGGTCACCTTCTTCCCGGCCAGACCACCGTCGTCAACACTGCCCGCCGCGAGCAGCCCCGTCAGCCCTCCCGGGGCCCCATGCTCTGAAACGATGCGCACATTCTCTTCCTGGCAGCGCAAGGTCGCCGCCCGAGCTTCCCTCGTTTCTTCCTGGTACGACTCGACCGTTCTCTTGTTTCGGTACACCTCAACGAGTGCGTCGGCACGCGCGGGATGAACCACGAGCAAGAATGAGGCGCCGACAGGTGCCGCTCCGTCACGAAACCTCACCGCCACGCGGAACTTCTCGCCCGGACTCGCGCGCGCCGATGGAACCAACCGCATCGTCGTTCGCCCTGAATCAACGTTCGAGAAGGAATCCAGTCCCTCAATCTCGGTGGCTTCCTGCACCAGTTCAGAGTCGAAGAGCAGAACCGTGGACAAGCCTGGACTTACGGCCACCTCAACCCACGCCCCGGGCGCATTCGGCTCCAACTCGATGCGCCGAGCCCCTCCAACCGAGGCCGTGGCTCCCCGCGCTGTCGATGCGCCTGCAACGAGCAAGAGCCCCAGGCGAATGGCCGATGATGATGCATGCATCCGTCTGAGACTCCCGCACGTTGTCCTGCGCACACCACATCACTCGAACTCGCGCACAGCTCGCACGTCCCCTGTCGAGAAGACTCGGGCCGACGTAGGGCCGTCATCGCCCGGCTTCCGCTCCAAGCCCTTCTCTTCACTCTCGGCTAGCAGCTCCAGGCACACCGGGAAGCTCGCACCTGCGCCTGTGGTCGCGCGCGTGAACCGACCATAGACGCGGTCGCTCACCGTGAGCCGTCCCGAGAAGATGGTGGCATTCGGCATCCGCTCCCAAGGGCCGATCAACATGAGTTCCGTGGCTCCGTCCTTCACGGTAGTGACTCCCGCTCCTTCGACGAGAAGCGTCACCCCATGGGTGCGGCCCGTCTTGATACCTAGCGCCTCCATCGCTTCGACTGCGCCTGACGGGCACGGCGCGGGCGGAGGCGGTGGACGCACCTGCACGCCGGGGCAACCCAGTGCCGAGCAGGCCACCGCTGCGGCAACGGCCCTGCTCATGAGGACTGTCCCCTTCCTCGCGGGCTTCGGGGGAGTAAGGGTCTCGGTCTTCTGCTTCGTCACGATGGTTGTCGCCTCAAGGAGCGTCGCTGGAACGGCGACGACCGCAGGGATGGCCTCCATTCCGATGGGGGGAGCCGCGGCCGGGCCAGCTTGGGACGAACTCCCGTGACGCGCTACTTCCTGATGGGACGGCACGGCCCCGTCGATGCGTGACGTCCGCCAGCTCCACAGCGCCCCCGCCGCGACGAGCACCACGGCCAAGGCCACGACTGCCCAGACCCAAGCGGGGCGCACGGTCCTCGGCACCTGCTCCGTCGTGGGAGCGCGCTGCCCGGGTGCGCGTACCTCGCTCGCTGGCTGGGGCTCTTGCCTCGCGACCTGGGGACGCTTGCCGCGCCGGGGCCGTTGGCGGGGGGCGTGCAGCCACTTGTCGTGACTGTCCTGGTGACCTTCCGTCGTGGCCGATGCTTCGCTGTAGGAATCGCACAGCGGCACGTCCCACGCCGCGTCCGCGTCGCGAAGAGCTTCCTCCAGTGCCACGCGAAGGGCCTGCGCACTCGGCACCCGCGTCGCGGGAGTCTTCTCCAGCAGCCGCATGCACACGTCACTCAGCACCACGGGGACGCGCTCGTTCAGCTCACGCGGCGACCTCGGTACGTCAGCGATGGCGGCTTCGTCGCGAAGGTGGTCATCCGCTCCCTCGAAAGGAACGTGCGCGGTGAGCAGCCCGTAGAGGACGACCCCCAACGCCCACAGATCGTCCGAGGCCGTGGGTGCATATCTGGCCCCGGGAACGCGTGCATTCTGCCGGAGGTACGTCCTCGCCTCCGGGGAGCGATACTGCGGTGTCCCTGGCGGGAGGATGTCCGACGTGATTCCCCGCGCGCCCTCGTAGTCGCCCACGCCGAAGTCCACCAGCTTGGCCGCGCCATCCGAGGTGCGGACCATGATGTTGGCCTCCTTCACGTCACGATGAAGGACACCCGCTCCATGGGCCGCCTCCAATGCTCGCGCCACGTCCAGCACCACCCTGGCCACCTGACGCGCAGACGGGTTCTCCTCACGGGCCCACGCATCGAGCTGGCGTCCCTCCACGTACTCCATCGCGATGAAGGCGAACTCCGGCGATGCCGTAGGCCATAACCCGAAGCCGAGGATGCCCACCACGTTGGGGTGCTTCAGCTTCAGCAGGATGGAGACTTCGCGCTCCACCCGCTCTCCCACGCGCTCCAAATCCAAGAGCTTCAACGCGGAGGGCTGCCCGTCGCACCGCGCGAGGTACACGGCCCCAAAGCCACCGCTGCCCAGGGGGCTCTCCACCGTATAGCCCACCACCTGGGAGCCGGGCGCCAGCATCGCGAGGGACGGCCCGTTCCTCATGGCGTCCTTCTCCCGGTTCTCACGGTGCCACTCTCTTGCATTCGCTTGCCTCCCAGCGGGCGGCGCACGCTACCAGACGCGTCACCCACCGCGGAGTCCATCCTCGCCAGGTCCGAGCAGCGCAGGATGCCCCAGGTTCATCATCAGTCGTCAGACTCCAGGGATTCAATTCCGAGACGCTTTCGGCTACACAAGAGGGCCATGTCCATGAATGAAGCGCTGGCAATCACCATCGGAACGAGTGCGCGTGAGGCGCGCGAGAAGCTGGGGCTGACACGGGCTGAGGTGGCCGAGCGCGTGGGCCTCGTGCATGCCGTCTACAATCGCCTGGAGCGAGGGAATATGTTGCCCAGCGTCCCCTCCCTCTTCCGGCTCTGCACGGAGCTGCACGTATCTCCCGAGGTGCTGCTGGGCTTGACGCCACCAGGGGCAGGAAAGAAGGGGCAGCGCGCTCCCCCTCGCGAGGAGGGGACCCCCGAGCTGCGCCGCCTTCTTTCCCTGGCGCGGAAGCTGGACGCGGAGAAGCTCGACGCCCTGCTTCACATGGCCACCGTCTTGTCGCGCTAGCCCTTCTTCGCCAGCGCGCGCGGTGCGTGCTCCTCCAGTTCCACAGGGTAGAGGTCGCCCTCACCGAACTCCATCATGCCCCCCCGATGGCTGCCGCCCTCCGCGACGACGCGGGCCACCTCCTCCAGTGCGTCCTGGCGCCCATAACCTGGGTGCCTCTTGGCCAGGGCTGCCCGCAGCGCATCGCGCAGGTCCGCCGCCGTGGCAAAGCGCTCCTCGGGGGCAACGCGCAGGGTGGTGTGCAGAATCGCCTTCACGTCCGGCGCCAGACTCTTCACCGCGCGCGCGACGTCCTCCGGTCCGAAGCTGGCGAGCAGCGTCCTCATCTGAGTCAGGGGCAGGGAGGGAAGGTTCTCGGGGACGAGATGGCGCATTCCCTTGGGTGGTGGCGGCACGTCCTCCACGTCGAAGAGGTGCGTGCCCGTCAGCAGCTCCACGAGCAGCACGCCCAGGCTGAAGACGTCGGAGCGCGGAGACAGAGGGGCACGATCCAGGTACTCGGGCGAGGCATAGGCGACGTCGCCCCTCACCAGACTGGCGGGCGACTCGGTGCGCCCCACCAGCAACGAATAGGACGCGCCGAAGTTGGCCAGCTTCACCTCTCCGTGCGCACCCACGAAGACATGCCGGGGATTGACGTCGCGGTGGATGATGCCAAGCGGCTTGCCGTCCTCCCCCCTTAACGTGTGGGCGTAGTGCAGGGCTTCCGCCAGTTCGCCCCCCGTGTAGAGGGCGAAGGCTTCCGAGACGGGCTTGCCGCGCAGCACCCCAGCGTTCACCAACGTCTCCAGCGAGGGGCCGTCCACGTACTCCATGACGACGTGGGGCGCGTCCTCGTGAATCTTCAGGTGGAACACCTGGGCGATGCCGGGATGGTTGAGGCGGAAGGCCAGCTGAATCTCATCGGAGAGCCGCTTGCGCTCCGTGTACGTCGCGGGGCTCGGCAGACGCCGCACAAGGCATAGGCCCGGAAGCGTCTCCTCCTGCGCGTAGCGGTGGGCCACCAGCAGCGTGTCTCCTGTCTGCATGTGGGCCAGTTCGCGGACGGCCTCATACCGGACGCCTCCTACTTTGAAGAGGGGCTGGGGCGCATGCGGAGTCGGGGGATAGGACTTGCGACGTGACTTGGGGAGGGTACTGCCACTGTCCGTAGAGGGAGGCATGAGTCCGCGGGAGCAAGAGGGGTAATGCACTGACACTCCCGAGGATTCTTTGCGGCAATCACCTGAAAAGTCCATGACTCATGGACTTTTCAGGTTCCATCCCTCAACGGACGAGCTGCGCCCTCCGGATGGAGGCGACGCACCTGGCCAGATCAAGCGCCCGCGCAGGCCGCCTTCACCAGGGGCAACGCGAAGGAGAAGCGCGCCCCGCCGGACGCGGCGTTCTCCGCCCAGATGCGTCCACCATGCGCCTCGACGATGTTGCGGCAGATGGCCAGGCCCATCCCCAGCCCGCTCGCCTTGGTGGTGAAGAAGCTCTGGAAGAGTCGCTCGTGGTGCTCCAAGGGAATGCCCGGCCCCGAGTCCTGGAGCTCGAAGCGCAGCTCCCCTTCCCCTGTGAACGTGCGAAGGTGGAGCGTGGGCCGAGGGCACTCCGCGCGCTTCATCTCCTGCATGGCATTGAGCGCCAGGTTGACGATGATCTGCTGGAGCTGCACGCGGTCCGCCTCGATATCCGGGAGGCCCTCGGCCAGCTCGAAGCGCAGGTCGACGTCATGCGCCGACAGCTCGTGACGGAGGAACTGGACGGCCTCCTCGACGACCTGATTGGGCGACAACCGGCGCGCCTCCGAGCCCTTGTTGGAGGCCATGGCGCGGATGCGAGCGATGATGTCGGCGGCGCGCCGCGCATCACTCACCATGTTCGCGTGGATGGCGCGCACCTCGTCCAGGTCCGGCACGGGCCGAGACAACCAGCGCACTCCCGCCGCACCGTTGGCCGCGATCGCCGCCAGCGGCTGATTCACCTCGTGGGCGATGGACGCCGTCAGCTCGCCCAGCACCGACAGGCGTGACGCGTGCGCGAACTCGCTCTGCAGCGCCCTCACCTCCCGCTCGGCCGCCACTCGGGCCGAGAAGTCGATGACGCCCACGAGGACGGGGCCACGGCCATGGTGCCCGGGCGGCCAGCAGACGGTGAACAGCGCCTCGAAGAGCTTCCCGTCGAGGGTGCTCAGGCGCGTCTCCCGCGACAGTCCCGGCAGGCGCCGCACCGCGGCCAGCAGGCTCTCCGCGTAGACAGCGCGGCTCTCCCGGGGCCAGAACGCGGCCACCGTGCCACCCACCAGCTCCTCGCGACTCTTCGCGCCGAACAGGGAGACCGTCTTGTCATTGACGTCGACCACCCGAGTCACGTCGATGGCCGCGTCGATGAACTCGGGGTGGGCCTCGAAGTAGCCACGGAAGTCCTCGACGCCCTGCTGCGCCAGCTCGGCCAGCATCCCGCGCACGGCCGAGAAGTCGAGCTCCCAGAACGACGCCGCCATGGCCTGGAACAGGTTGCGATAGCGGTGCGCCTGGAGCCGGGACTCCAGCTCGATGTCGCTCAGGCTCGTGATGTCGCGGCCATATTCGACAATCGAGACGGGCTTCCCGTCCGCGACGGGCTGCACCTTCCAGCGGACATCGATGCGCCGGCTCTCGCCAGACGCGGTGGTCCGCTTCAGCTCCCCTTCCCAGTGCCCCTGCTCCAGCAGGTGCCGCTCCAGACTCGCCCGCATCGTCGGGTGGTGGCTGCCCAGGTGCTCGTGGAGGTCCCTGCCCACCATGGCCTCGCGCGAGTAGCCATAGAGCGCCTCGGAGGCCTTGTTCCACAGGAGGACCTTGCCGCTCACGTCACGGACGATGACGCTCTCGGACACGCCATCGAGCAGTGCTTCGAGGAGGCCCGATGGGCCCTGCCACGCCTCTGCGGCCAGTGACGTGTTTGCTTCGGGCATCCGCGCGCTCCGACCTGGGTCCTGGGAGAGCTCCGCAGCAGACCTTCGAGGCGCGGCTCATGCAAGCGCGCGTTCGACACAGGCGATGAAGTCCTCACTGTCAAACGGTTTGCGCAGGAGACAGGCCGGCTTGCAGGCCTTCGCGCGCTCCAGCACCGCCGCGTCCGTCTTCGCGGTGATGATGATGACGGGCACCGTGGAGCCTCGCGCGTCGAGTTCCCGCTTGAGGTCGATGCCGCTCATGCCCGGCATCTGGATGTCGGTGATGAGGAGGTGCGTGCGCGCCAGCTCGCCCGACTCCAGGAAGGCCTCGGCGCTGTCGAAGGCCAGGGCCTTCCAGCCATAGGAGCGCAGGAGGTTGACCACCGCCGTGCGCACCGACGCGTCATCGTCGACGACGGAGAGGAGGGAGTCGGGCGACATGGCTCGGGCCTAGGGCTTTCGCGCCGGGAGTGCGGACGGAGGCGGCGTCTTGGTCAGCTTCAGCGCCTCGGCCATGCGCACCAGGTCCGCCAGCGAGTCCGCCTTCATCTTCCGCATCGCGGAGCCTCGGTGAATCTTGACGGTGATTTCCCGCAGGTTCAGCTCGCCGGCCACCTGCTTGTTGAGCAGTCCGGCCGTCACCAGCGTCATCACCTGTTGCTCGCGCGGAGTCAGGCTCGCGAAGCACTTCCTCACGTCCGCCAGGCCCTCGCGCTGGGCGCGCTGTCGGCGGTGACGCTCCACCGCCACCGCCACGGCGTCCAGCAGGTCCTGCTCGCGGAAGGGCTTGGGCAGGAAGTCCACGGCCCCCGCCTTCATCGCCCGCACCGACATGGGGATGTCCCCGTGGCCGGTCATCATGATGACTGGCAGGTCGATACCCAGCGACTCGAGCTGGTCCTGGAACACGAGGCCGCTCATCCCTGGCAGCCGGACATCGAGCAGCAGACACCCGGGAGCATCTTCCCGCTTCGCGTCCAGGAAGGTGCGGACCGCGTCGTGGGCCTGGGCCTTCATCCCCACCGAGCGGAACAACGACTGCAATGCCGTCCGCAACGAGGTGTCGTCGTCGATGATGTGGATGACGGCGTCCTCGCCCATGGGAGGAACTTGTCATGGCGGCGAACGGAGCCGCAATCATACGTGAGTATAGGGCTCAGCCTCCCACCATCTTCAGGAAGCGCCGCTGCATCTCCTCCGGAGACACCTCCTCGATGCGCTTGGAGAGGGACCAGCGGTGGCCGAACGGGTCCTGGATGTGGGCCACGCGGTCGCCGTAGAACTCGTCGGTGATGGGGCGCTCCAGCACGGCTCCAGCGGCGATGGCGCTTTGGGCCATCCCGTCCACGTCATCGACCGAGAGGTTGAGCAGGCTCGTCGCCCCTCCCCGGCTCTGCGGCCCGACGATTCCGTACTCCGGATACTCATCCGCGATGGACAGCACCACTCCGCCCAGGAGCAGCTCCGCATGGCCCAGACGTCCGGAGGGCTCCACCAGCCGCATCCGCTCCTCGGCGCCGAAGACCTGGGAATAGAACGTGAGCGCGGCGGTCGCGTTCTTCATCACGAGCTGGATGCCCAGCCGAGGCTGCGGGGACACGTCCTTCTTCATGTCCGCCGTGGTGTCGGGCTTCATCACGAACCTCCTGGTTCAAGGGTGGATACCCACAGTCTGCCCATGGCGCGCGCTCGGGGATTGGAAGAAATGCACCTGACGTGAGGAAGCCATGATGTCGCCGTGATGCGGCGGCAACGCCTCCCGGAGTCTGCTGCTTCCAGGCCCGCGTCCCTGGCGGCTCGCCGGTCCGACACCGCTCTTTCCCGAGGTCCCCATGCTGTCTCTTCGAGTGAGTCCGCGAGGCATCGCGTGGCTCGCGGTGCTTCTCTGCATCACGGCGGTGAACCCCGCCTGGGCGGACATCCCAGGTGAGGAGGGCTTCACCTACGTGACGTCGTGTGGTTTCGCGATGGAGAGGGATGGGCCAGGGGTGCCGTACGAGGAAGGGGGGGAGCGGAACGCGCCCCTTTTGCTTGATCGCTCGGAAGCGCTCATGGAGGACGGCTCCGTCGAGATCCGCCTGGAGAGCTTGGACAGGGACGACGACACGCTGACGTTCTCGCTGGTGGAGCTGCCACGCCACGGCCGGCTCTCGGGCACGACCCCCTTCCTCGTGTACACGCCCCACCCCGACTTCCACGGCGAGGACTACTTCACGTTTCGCGCGAGTGATGGGGAGACCGAGTCGCCTTCCGCCAAGGTGTCCTTCTCAGTCAAGGCGGTCAACGACGCCCCTATAGCCATGTCTCGCGAGGTCACCGTGTCCGCGGAGGGCTGGATGGAGCTGGAGTTGGAAGGCCGGGACGTGGAGGGAGACACCCTCACCTTCGAGCTGCTCGAAGGCCCCTCACAGGGAGAGCTCGAAGGCGCCTTGCCCCGTGTCGTGTACCGGCCCAGGGCGGGCGCATCGCGCGAGGACACCTTCACGTTCGCGGTCAGCGATGGAGAGCACACCACCTGCGCCACGGTGACCCTGCACATCATGCCCGTGAGTCCCTCCCCCATCGCGAAGAACAAAACCCGGCTCACGATGACGGCGAGCGAGCAACACTCCGTCCTGCGCGAGGCCCGCGATGCAGAGCAGGATGCACTGACCTATTCAGTGAGCACGCGCCCTGACTCAGGCGAGCTGCTCGTCGTGGCGCCCGCGCTGACAAGCCAGGCGGGTCCAGGCGTCGAGGACGTCGCCCCGCCGCTGTTGCTGGCGCTCGGCGCCCTGGGCCTGCTTGTCCGGCGGCAATCGCAACTCCGCTGCGCGAAGGCCGTCGAGCTCCGCCCCAAGCTGAGAATGCGAGCCTGAGCACGCTCCGCACCATGCCTGGGTGGCTTCATGCCCGCCAATCCCTAACTCAATGCCACCGCCCTGGACATCCCAGGCGTGGCACACAAGGACGGCGACATGCAGACGGGAACCGTGAAGTTCTTCAACGAGACCAAGGGGTTCGGCTTCATCACTCCGGATGAAGGAGGCACGGACGTGTTCGTGCATTTCTCCGCCATCAACCCGGACGCCAAGACCCTCCGTGAAAACGACAAGGTCGAGTTCGAGGTCGAGCAGGGAAAGAAGGGCACGATGGCGGCGAACGTCAGGCTCATCTAGGTGGGGCCCCTCCCAAGCAGAGCATACGAGACTGGGGGCGCCTTGCTCCCAGTCTGGATGGATTCATCCCATCCATCCCTAATTCAATACCAACTCCCTGGACATCCCCAGGCGTGGCACACGAGGACAGCAGCATGAAGACGGGAATCGTGAAGTGGTTCAACGACAGCAAGGGCTTTGGCTTCATCACTCCGGATGACGGAGGCGAGGACGTGTTCGCGCATCACTCCGCCATCAACGCGGACGGCTTCAGGTCTCTCGCTGAGAATCAGCGGGTCGAATTCGAGGTGACGAAGGGGCCCAAGGGGCTGAACGCGCAGAACATCAGGCCGCTCTAGGAATGCCCCGAATAGACCCGGCCAGCCCTCGGAAGCTCGAAGGCTGGCGATGGGCTCGAGCCCCTAGCGCGCCGCGCTCTTGATGACGGGCAGCTTGGGCGCCCGTCCATAGAGGAGCTGGTAGGTGTTGTACGAGCGCAGCACGCGCTTGATGTAGCCGCGCGTCTCGGAGATGGGGATCTCCTCCACCCACGCATCCAGCGGCAGGTCCGGCTTGTCCGCGCGCCAGCGATTCACCGCGCCCGGACCCGCGTTGTAGCTGCCCACCGCGTACGGCGTGTGCCCGCCGAACTTCTTCAACAGGCCGCCCAGGTAGTGCGCGCCGAAGCGGATGTTGAGGTCCGGCTGGAGCAGCTGATCCACCGTGAAGCGCTTGAGCTTCAGCTCCCGGGCCACGCCCTTCGCGGTGGACGGCATCAGCTGGGTGAGGCCCAGCGCCCCGGCCCAGGACAGCGCCTTCGGGTCCAACGCGCTCTCTTCGCGCATCAGCGCCTGGAGCAGATCCGCCTCCACGCCCGACACGGCCGTGTGCTTCTCGATGAGCTCGCGGAACGCGTTGGGATAGGCCACCTCCCACACCACGCGCGTCTCGCGGGTGATGCGGCCACTCAAGTCCTTGCGCAGCACCAGCCGGGCCACGGCGTGGGCGGCGCGCTCGTCACCCGCCTCGTGCAGCACCAGCACCAGCAGGCGGACGGCCTCCGCGGGCTGGTTCGTCCGGTTCACCGCGAGCAGCTCCGACGACACCGCCTCCGGGAAGCCGAGCCGCAGCAGCTCGATGCCCGCGCGGAAGTGCGGGTCCTCGCCCACCGGCCCCGCGAACAGCGGCCACGGGCTGGCGGCGTCGGGCACCGCGAAGATGTCCGGGGAGATGCGCTCCAGCCGCGCCGGGTCCACCGTCGTCAACTGCGAGCGCGCCATCAGCCCGTAGTACGTCGCGGGGTGCTCCACGGCGATCTTCTCGAACAGCTCCGCCGCGCCCTGGATGTTGCCCTGGTCCTGGAACGTCCGCGCCCGCCAGTACCGCGCGCGCTCCACATCGTAGCTCTCGTCCGCCTGCGCGAAGCGCTGCTCGATTCGGTCCAGGAAGGACAGGCCCGCGTCCTCCACCTTGCTCGTGCGCGCAATCCAGTACGCCTTGAAGAGCGCCTCGCCCAGGAAGTCGCCCTGCGGATACAGCTTCGCCAATTCATCCAGCCGCGCCATCGCCTCCTTGGGGCGGCCCGTCTTCACGTACAGGTCCGCCGCGTAGAACAGCGCGTCGTCCGCGAAGCTGTGGTCCGGGAACTCGCGGGCCAGTCGCTCGTACGTGTCAGTCCCGCGCGCCGAGTCGACAATCGAGCGCGACGAGCCCAGCACGTACAGCGCCCGCGCCAGCAGGTCGCGGTCCTCACACTTCTCCGCCACCTGCGAGAGCGTCTGGATGGCGCGCGTGTGCTCGCGCTCCTTGCGCAGGCCCTTTCCGTAGGCGAAGTGGGCGCGGCACGCGAGCTTCTCCGGCAGCTTCAGCTGCGCCAGCAGCGGCTCCAGCTGCGTCAGGCCCTGCTTGTTGCGGTGCAGCTCCACCAGCGCCTCGCCGCGAGCGACCTTCGCCTCCACGGGCGGCGTCTGTCCCTTCAGGCGCTTCTCCGCCTGCGTCGCCAGCGCGGACAGCGGATGCGCGCCCCACAGGCGCCACAGCGCGGCGCGCTCGGCGGCCTTGTCCTTCTTCTCGGCGGCGATGTCCGCGATGGCCATCAGCGCCTCGGCGCCCACGTTGCGGCCCCAGCTCGGAGCGGCGCGTGACGTGAGCGGCTCCAGCGCGGCCATGGCGCCCGCGGCGTCCTTCTTCTTGCGCAGCACCCGCGACAGGGCCAGGCGCGCGTCCACGTACAGCCGGGACTCCGGCGACACCTGGGCCAGCAGCACGGCGGCCTCGTCGAAGCGGCGCAGCCCCTCCAGCGCCACGCCCGCATGCGTCAGACACCTGTCTTGAAGCGCGGGGTAGTCCGGCGCCAGCGCGGCCAGCTCCTTCGCGGCGGTCTCATCATCCCCCGAGCGCACCGCGGCCAGCGCGCGCAGGTAGCGCACCGGCGGGCTGTCGCCCTCGTCCTTCAGCAGCTCGCGGGCCCGGCTGTAGTGGCCCTTGTCGAAGGCCGCCCGGGCCTCCTTCTTCTTGCCCTCGCCGAAGTACGGCGCCAGGTCCTCCAGCGCGTACCGGCGGCCCCGGTGGACGACGGGCGCGGGGGGCGCGGGGTTGGGGAAGGCCGGGTTGAGGACCTCCACGAAGCCCTCGGGCACCTGCGTCTTCTCCGCGTCCGGACGCGGAGAGAGCTGGGCCTCGGAAGGCGCGTTCTCCGTGTGGGACGAAGGGGCCTCCGTCACGGTGGGGCTCGACAGCTGGGGTGCTGGAGCCGGTGTGGCCTCCTCCGTCGCGGCGGGGGCGGAGACCTGGGGGGCGGGAGCCTGCGCGGACAACAGGAGCGCGGAGGCGACGACGGCGAGCTTGGGCAGGAAGGGCTTCATACGCGGGGCTGGGGACCCTGGGAGGTGGGCGCGGGCTCGCCCCATGACAACTGGGAGTGCATGGAAAATTTCCGGAGATGGACACAGGTTAGACTGTCCGCAAGCCCATGGACATCCGGACTCAGAGCGCTCTGCTGGCATCCATCATCGGCCTGGCCCTGGGCGTGTCCATGTTGTTGCGCCCGGCCCGGCCGAAGGTCCTCACCCTGTACTCCGTCTTCGCTCTGACGGTGGCCGGGTACTACCTCTCGTTCTTCTTCCACAGCCTCTTCCCCGCGGCGACCTACCCCTGGGCAGCCCGCATCACCCTGGGCATCACCGTGTTCGTCGCCTCGCTCGTCCCGGGCGCGGCTGTAGGGTTCTTCCTCGAGTTCTTGGATGTCAGCAAGGGGACACACCAGGTCGGCCGCCGGCTTGCCCTCCTGTCGGTCTTCCTGGGCCTGGCCGTGGCCGTCACCCCCCTGGCCGACAAGGTGTGGGCTCGCGTGGCCATGGGCGTCTGGGTGCTCGGCTCCCTGCTCGCTTCGGTGTCGTTGCTGCTCCACCGGGTCAGGACGAACGAGTCCCGCATCGAGCAGCTGAGGCTGATGTACCTGGCCATCGGCGCGGCCGCGGGCATCCTCTTCTCGGCGCTCGACTTCCTGGGCACCGTGATTCCGCTGCCGACGCTCGGGCCCGTCTTCACCACTCTGTACCTGTTCTTCCTCGCGCAGACGCTCTTGCGGCTGCGGCTGATGGACCTGCACGAGCTGCTGGGAAAGATTGCTTCCCAGACGGTGCTCGCGGTCATCCTGGCCGCCGTCTTCACCGTGCTGACGGCGTGGGTGGACGAGGACACGGGGCTGTTCGTCTTCAACACGGTGGTGGCGGCCTTCGTCATCCTCATCCTGTTGGACCCGCTGCGCACGAAGGTAGAGGAGATGGTGGTGCGCATCTTCTTCCGCGAGCGCTTCGCGCTGCTCGACGCGCTGGGGATGCTGCGCGCGAGGATGGCGAACGTCATCGACATCTCGGAGCTGGCGCGGCTGGTGCTCGACACGCTCCACGAGACGGGCCGGGTGACGCACGCGTCGGTGTATCTGCTCGCGGAGGACCGGCCGGGGTATCGGCTGCTGGACTCGCGGGGGCCGTTGCCGGTGTCGTTCCTGGACACGGCGGCGGCGCGCGGCCTGTTGTTCGCGGTGGCCAGCGGGCAGAAGGCGGTGCTGCTGGAGAACGTGGAGCGGCGCGGCGCGACGATGCGGCTCCAGTCGGTGGAGGGACGGCGCTACCGCGACGAGCTGAAGCGGTTGAACGACACGCGCGCGTCGCTGGTGCAGATGAAGGCCGGCATCACCGTGCCGCTGGTGGGAAATGATCGGGTCATCGGCTTCTTGAATCTCTGGGACGAGCGGGTACCGGAGGCGTACGCGTCCGACGAAATCGCGCTCATCCTGGAGGTGGCGGAGAAGCTGGCGACGGTGCTGGAGAACTCGAAGCTGTACGAGAAGATTCGAGAGCGGGACAGACTCGCGGCGCTGGGTGAGATGGCGGCGGGCCTCGCGCACGAGATTCGCAATCCGCTGGGGGCAATCAAAGGCGCGGCGCAGTGCCTGGACCCGATGCGGCTGCCGGGTGAGGACGGCGAGTTCCTGGAGGTCATCGTCGAGGAGGTCAACCGCCTCAACGGCGTGGTGACGGCGTTCCTCGACTACGCGCGGCCGATGAAGCAGAGCTTCGGGCCCACGGACTTGAACGAAGTCGTGACGCGGACCATGCGGCTCATCCAGAACGACGTGCCCGCCAACGTCCAGCTCGCGGTGGAGTTGGACCTGCTGCTGCCCCGCGCGGATGGAGACGCCGAGCAGCTCAAGCAGGTGCTCATCAACCTGGTGCAGAACGCGGTGCAGGCGCTGGACACGCGCGAGGGCCGAATCACGGTGCGCACGGAGAAGCCGGAGCGCTTCGGAGAGTTCCGCAACGCGGGGGGCGAGGTGCTGGAGGTGCGCGTGTCCGACAACGGGCCGGGCATTCCGACGGACCAGCAGCCGCACATCTTCGTGCCCTTCTTCACGACGAAGCAGAAGGGCACGGGGCTGGGCCTCGCCATCTGTCAGCGCATCGTGAAGAACCACGGCGGCAGCATCTCCGTGCAGAGCAAGGCGAGCGAGGGCACCACGTTCATCATCCGCCTGCCCGCGCTGCCGGCGGAGAAGCCCGCGGAGGGGCTCATCGCGGAGGGCACGGGCACCCCGCCGCCCGCGACGAGAATCTCCCAGTCGTTCCCCGTGCCGGAGGAGCTGCGCGAGCCCCCTGCCCCGTCGGCCCCGGAGCCTCGGCCCAAGCGCGAGCGGCGACGTCGAGCAAGCTGAGTGGGATTGGGGCTAGGCTGTCTGCCCATGAGCGCCTGCCCCTTCTGCCACAAGACGATGCGCCCCACCTTCCTGGGGGGATTGCCCCGCGAGGAGTGTGGCCACTGCGGCTCCGTCTGGTTCGAGGGCGAGGCGCTGACGAAGGTGATGGGCGGCTCGGTGTCCGACGCGCTGGTGCGCCGCGCGAAGGGCCACGCGGGCATGTGCAAGGGCTGTCAGGCGAAGCTCCAGTACGTCCCGGAGTGTCGAAGCTGTGGAACCCCCGCGCCGAGCTGTCCCCGGTGCGGGCATGCCCCGCTGCCCGTCGTGCAGGTGCTGGGTGTCACGGTGGAGGTGTGCTCGGACTGCGCGGGCGTGGCGTTGGACCCGGGTGAGCTGCAGCAACTCCAGCAGGCGGCGGCGACCCATCGCAACGCTCCCCTGGACGTGCGGCCCACGCTCAAGATGGGGCGAACGACGTCCTGCGCGGAGTGCAAGCGCGAGGTGAAGCCCCGCTACGGCTTCGTCTATGAAGAGGCGCTGTACTGCGGAAGCTGCGCGCCCGAGGGCTCCGCGCCCTTCACGGACGAGCTGACGAAGGCCTCTCCGACCTCCGAGATGGACACTCCGCATGCCTCTGGCTACACCGGAGCGATGACGGCGCAGTACACGGGCGACGCCACCGGCTCCGCGCTGATGTGGCTGTTCGGCCGCGTGTTCGGACAGTGAGCTGAAGCCTGGGTCGACTCAGCCCAACGAAGCCGTCGCCTGCGCCAGCTTCTCCTGCGCGGCTTCCCACCGCGCGTAGAGGTCTTCCAGCGCATCCTTGCCGTCGCGGTGCGCATCCATCAGCGGCTTGGCCCGAGCGAAGTCGTTGTAGAGGACCGGGTCGGCGAGCTGCGCCTCGCGCTCCTTCTGCGCGGTCTCCACCTTGGCGATCTGCTCCTCCAGCTTGGAGATCTCCTTCTTGAGCGGCCCCTCCACCACGCTGCGCCGCTGACGCGCCTCGGCCTCCTGCCGCTTGCGCTCCTTCTCCGACATCGCCACGGAGGACGCAGTGTCCCCCCGGGCGGCGCTCGCGCCACCCGCCGCGGCCTCCGCCTTCAGCCGCTGCTGCTCCTGGTGGTACAGGTAGTCGTCCAGGTTGCCCGGGTGCGGCGTCAGCTTCCCGTCCGCCACCTCCCATACCTGGGTGCACAGCCCGTTGATGAAGCTGCGGCTGTGGCTGACGAACAGCAGCGTCCCGCCGTACAGCTTCAGCGCTTCAATCAGCATCTCCGCCGAGTCCAGGTCCAGGTGGTTGGTGGGCTCGTCCATCAGCAGGAAGTTGGAGGGCACCAGCAGCAGCTTGGCCAGCGCCACGCGGGCCCGCTCTCCACCGCTGAGCACACCAATCGGCTTCTCCACGTCGTCGCCGCTGAAGAGGAAGGCGCCGAGCACGCCGCGCACGTAGCTCTCCGGCTTGTCCGCCGCGAGCGGGCGCACTTCCTCGATGATGGTGTTCTGCCGGTCCAGCTTGTCCGCGTGGTGCTGCGCGTAATAGCCCACCACCACGTTGTGGCCGATGGTCACCGTGCCCGAGTCCGGCACCAGCTCCCCGGCCACCAGTCGCAGGAGCGTCGTCTTGCCCGCGCCGTTGGCGCCCACCACGGCGATGCGCTGGCCGCGCTCCACCCGGCCCGACAGGCCGTCGTACACGGTCTGCGCGCCATAGCGCTTGGTGATGCGCTCCAGCGACACCACGTCGCGCCCGCTCCGGTCCACCTCCGGGAAGCGGAACTTCATCGTCGAGCGCTCCTCCAGGACCTGCACCTTCTCCAGCTTCTCCAACATCTTCGCGCGGCTCTGCGCCTGCTTGGCCTTGGTGGCCTTCGCGCCGAAGCGGTCGATGAAGCCTTGCAGCTCCGCGCGCCGGTTCTCCACCTTCTCCGCCCGGGCCTGGAGGAGGACCTTCTCCTCGGCGCGCAGGCGCTTGTAGTCGTCGTAGTTGCCGGCGTACTCGCGCACGCCCTCCAGCTCCAGCGACACCACGCGGTTGATCTGCCGGTTGAGGAAGTCCCGGTCGTGGGAGATGAGCACCAGCGCCTTGTTGGAGCGGCGCAGGAAGCCGTCGAACCACGCCAGCGTGGGGACGTCCAGGTGGTTGGTCGGCTCGTCGAGGAGCAGCAGGTCGGGGTCCTGGAGCAGCAATCCCGCCAGCGCCGCGCGCATCCGCCAGCCGCCCGAGAGGGCCGAGGTGGGCTTGGCCAGGTCGTTGTCCTTGAAGCCCAGGCCCTTGAGGATGCGCTCGGCGTGGTGCCGGCCGAAGCGGTTCTCGAAGTCGTCCAGCTCCGCGTGCAGGTCCGCCAGGGACTGGGCCAGCTCGAGCAGGTCCTCCTCGTCGGTGGCCGCCGCCAGGGCCTCCTCGGTCTCCTTGAGCCGGGACTCCAGGGTGTCGCGCCCCGGGACGGTGCTCATCACCGCCTCCACCACCGTGCCCTCCGGCAGCCCGGCGATTTCCTGGGGCAGGTACCCCCACCGGGCCCGCCGCCGGTAGGTCAAGGTCCCCGAGTCCGGCTGGGCGACGCCGGCCAGGATCTTCATCAGGGTGCTCTTCCCCGTCCCGTTGGCCCCGACGAGGCCTACACGGTCCTTGGGGCCGAGGGTGAAGCTGTCGCTGTCGAAGAGGACCTTCTTTCCATAGGAGAGGCTGAGGTCCTGGGCGATGACGAGGCTCATGGCGGCCGGGGGTGTAACAGCCCTGGGCTCCTCGGGAAATGGCTCAGATGCCTGCCCGGTGAGCATGGGGGCCAACGTCCCCTTTCCGGACCTGCCCGGGGCCTGCCTATACTCCGGCCCCACATGGCTGCCCCCTGTCCCCATTGCGGAAGCACCGACGGCGTCGACCACCTCTGCTCAGGCCAGAGCCTCCAGCTCATCGGCCAGGTGCTCGATGGCCGCTACAAGATTGAGAGCGTGCTCGGCCAGGGCGGCATGGGCATGGTGTTCCGCGCCACGCAGACCTCGGTGCAGCGCCCCGTCGCGGTGAAGACGCTCAACCCGTCGCTCGCCGCCGCTCCCCAGTTCTTCGAGCGCTTCCGCCGAGAGGCGGAGATCGCCAGCCGCCTGCGCCACCCGAACGTCATCACCATCTTCGACTTCGGCCGCGCGCCCGACGGCACCTGCTACTACGTGATGGAGCTGCTCCAGGGCGAAAGCCTCAAGGAAGTGGTGAAGCGCGAGGGGCCCATGTCCCTGCGTCGCGCCACCAGCCTCATCGAGCAGGCCACCCAGGGCCTCGCCCACGCGCACCAGGAGGGCTGCGTCCACCGCGACCTCAAGCCGCACAACATCATGGTGATGGACCTGAGCGGCCGGGACTTCGTCAAGGTGCTGGACTTCGGTCTGGTCAAAGCGCTCGAGGCCGAGGAGGAGGAGCAGCTCACCTCCACCGGCCAGGTGCTCGGCACGCCGCAGTACATGCCTCCGGAGCAGGCCGGCGGCGAGGCGGTGGACCAGCGCTCCGACCTGTACTCCATGGCGGGCGTGCTCTACTTCTGCCTCACGGGCAGCTCGCCCTTTGGCGCGAACACCGTGCGCAAGGCGCTCACCGCGTCGCTCACTCAGCAGGTGCCGGCCGTCAACACCAAGCGCCAGGGCGCCCCGGTTCCCGCCGCGCTGGACGCCTTCTTCCGCAAGGCGCTGTCCCCGGAGAAGGAGGACCGCCACCAGACCGCGCAGGAGTTCATGGACGCGATGATGGACTCGGTGGCGGACGTCAGCGCCGAGCAGTTCGATGCGATGCCCAGCGGCGGCGCCAGCTCCGGCGTCAGCGACCGTGGCAGCGGCAGCCGCGCGAGCAGTCGCGCGGGACGTCCGGGAGCAGGCAGCGGCAGTGGGGTGCGCTCCTCGCGCGTCGGCGCGTCCCCGGGCCGTGGCTCCACGCCGTCCAACGTCGTCATCGCGCGCAGCCAGGCGGGAGCGCCGGGTGGCAGTGGCTCGTCGCCCAGCCGCGTCCGTCCTCCCCCTGGCCGAGCCGCGCCCACTCCTCCGCCGCCCCCGCCCGAGCCGGAGGGCATGTCCACGGGCAAGAAGATCGCGTTCGTCGCGGTGCCGCTGGTGCTGCTCGGCATCGGCGCGGCGGTGGTGCTGGGAGGAGGCCAGGGTGGCTCCAAGCAGCCGGCGACCCAGGTCGTCGAAGTCCCTCGGGACAGGCCCGCGAATCCCACGCCGACGCCGACCGAGGCCGCGCCGCAGGAGCTTCGGGTGAAGTTCAACTCGACGCCGTCCGGGGCCGCCATCTACGAGGGTGACGAGCAGATCGGCACCACGCCGATCGAGCTGATGCTCCCGCGTGACAAGTCCCACCAGCTCAGCTTCCGGCTCGCGAACCACAAGGCCGAGGAGCGCTCGCTCAACTTCAGCCGTGTCGCCGGGAACAGCCAGACAGTGGACGTGACGCTGGAGCCCATCCGCGTCGCGGGCCCGCCCAAGCCCAAGCCGCCCCGGCCCACCAACACCGGCCAGGATATCAACGTCTTCGAGTAGGCGCCTGGCGGCTCCCGTTCCCCTGGGAGCCGCCCTTCCCCGCCCTCAGACGAGCTTCCCCAGCTTCGGGAGCACTTCTCCGCTCTTGCCGTGCACGGAGTGCTGGAAGCGCCGCGAGTTCTCTGCGGGGTCCAGGTTGATGAGCCACGTCTCCCCGCCCGCGGCGCTCACCTGGTCGACCAGACCGGCCGCCGGGTAGACGGCGCCGGAGGTCCCCGCCGCCAGGAAGACGAAGCGCCCGCCGGAGCTGGCCGCGCGCAGCGAGAAGTCCTGGATGCGCTCCAGGTCCGCGGGGTCCAGGTACTCGCCGAACCAGACGATATGCGGGCGAAGCAGGCTGCCGCAGTCCTTGCAGCCGGGCACGGTGCCAGCCGCGTACACGGTGGTGTCGTCGAAGGGCGCGCGCTTGCACTCGTCGTTGCTACAACGCGTCTTGAAGAGGTTGCCGTGCATCTCCACCACGCGCTGGCTGCCCGCACGCGAGTGCAGGCCGTCCACGTTCTGCGTGGTCAGGAGGAAGCGGTCGCCCAGGTGTCGCTCCCAGGCCACCAGCGCGTCGTGCCCGGGGTTGGGCGAGACGCCGGAGGCCCCTGCTCGCCGCTGGGAGTAGAAGCGCCACACCCGCAACGGATCCTTCGCGAAGCCCTCGGGCGAGGCCACCTGCTCCACGGGCTGATCTTCCCAGAGCCCGTTCATTCCTCGGAAGGTCGGGACTCCGCTCTCGGCGGAGACGCCCGCTCCGGTGAGGACGAGCAGCCAGGTATTTGAATCGAGAAGGAGCGTTTCCACGGTGCCTCCTGTGCGGCGTGGGATTCAGGATATGAAGCGTGGGACGACGATGACCGCGCCGAGCCCTGACGGGCGGGTGCGGAGACCTGGCTCGAGGCCCCCATCATGGCGGAAATCACCCTGGACCTGCGCGCGGCCCCCAAGGCGCAGGCGTACGAGGAACTCCAGCAGCACGTGCAGGCGGCGCTCGCCGGCATGGACGACCCCATCGCGGGCATGGCGACGATGAGCTGCCTCATCCACCACGCCTTCGGCCACCTGTGGACGGGCTTCTACCGGGTGGTGACTCCGGGGAAGCTGCTCCGAGTGGGTCCCTACCAGGGCACGCTGGGGTGCCTCGAAATCAAGTTCGGCCAGGGCGTCTGCGGAACGGCCGCCGCGAAGGGCGAGACGCAAGTGGTCGCGGACGTGCACGCCTTCCCCGGACACATCGCCTGCGACGCGCGCTCCGCCTCTGAAATCGTGGTGCCGGTGTACGGGAAGAACCGCGAGCTGCTCGCGGTGCTGGACATCGACTCCGCGAGCAAGAACGCCTTCGACGACCTGGACCGCCAGCAGCTCGAGCTGATGATGCGCTGGTTTCAGCAGTAACACCGTGGCGAGAGTACCCGAGGGCGCGGGAAGCCTGGCCCGCGCCCCCAGGAGTGACTGTCTTCAGTCGCCGCGCGCGTAGGCCACGGCGAGCTGTCCGGCGAAGCGGGCGTTGTTCACGAGGAGCGCGAGGTTCGCCTTGAGCGTCTTGCCTCCCGTGCGCTGCCCCAGCTCCCGCAGCAGGAAGGGCGTGACGTCCTTGCCCCGGATGCCCTGCCGCTCCGCTTCCGCGAGGGCGGAGGCGATCTGCAACTCCACCTCGTGACGAGGCAGCGCGGTCTCCTCCGGTGGCGGCACGGTGTAGAGCACGCCACCCTGCCCCAGCGTCTCGAAGCGGGCGCGAGCGATGCGCGCGGCGGTGGCCACGTCGTTCACGCTGTGCTCCAGGGTGATGCCGGAGTCACGGCTGTGGAAGGACGGCAGCTCGCGCGTGCCCACGCCGATGACGGGGACGCCCGCGGTCTCCAGGAGCTCCATCGTCTTGGGCAAATCGAGCACGGACTTCGCGCCCGCGCACACGACGGCCACGGGGAAGCGAGCGAGCGCGGCGATGTCCTGGGAGATGTCCCAGTGATCCGAGGCGCCTCGGTGGACGCCGCCGATGCCGCCCGTGGAGAAGACGCGGATGCCGGCCGCGGCGGCCAATTCGCACGTGGCGCTGACGGTGGTGCCGCCGGAGGCACGGGTTGCCACGGCGATGGCCAGGTCGCGAGAGCCGAGCTTCAGCAGGGGCTCCTTGCCCTCCGCGAGCCGGCGCAGCTCCGCGTCCTCCAGACCGATGCAGACGACGCCATCCATCACTGCGGTGGCGGCGGGCACGGCGCCGGCGCGGCGGATGGCCTCCTCGCAGGCGCGGGCGGCGGCGAGGTTGTCCGGGTAGGGAAGCCCCTGGGCCACCACACTCGTCTCCAGGGCGACGACGGGCTGCCGCGAGTCGAGGGCGCGACGCACCTCGTCCGAAAAGCGTAGGTCCATGACGCGCGTTTAAGCCACGGCGCGGCATGGGGACAAGCCGAGCGGCGGGGAAACGTCGGCTTGCGCGAAGAATCGCTGGGCCTTATTCCCTCGCGCGCCGTGTCCACGACTGCCGCCAGTGTCTCCGCTGCGCCGCCGCGCGCCTTCTCGGCGTCCGACCTGGCCATCCTCGGTGTCGTCGTTGTCTGGGGCACCAACTACACGGTGGTGAAGGAGGCCTTGGGGACGATTCCGCCCCTGGCCTTCATGTCGGTGCGCTTCGCGGTGGCGTCGGTGGCCATGGCGGTGTTGCTGCTGGCGGTGGAGGGCTGGAAGCCGCTATCGAGGCCGGTGTTCTTCAAGCTCGCGGTGCTCGGGCTGGTGGGCAACACGGCGTACCAGCTCTGCTTCATCCTGGGGCTCTCGAACACGACGGCGGCCAACAGCGGGATGTTGGTGGCGGTGACGCCCGTGCTGGTGGCTGCCCTGGGTGCGGCGCTGGGAGTCGAGCGGCTCAACCGTCCGCTGGTGATGGGCATGTCGCTGGCGGTGGTGGGCATGCTGCTGGTGGTGGCGGCGCGCGGGCCGTCGCTGGGCACGAACACGCGGCTGGGAGACGGGCTCATCCTCGTGGCCTGTGTCTGCTGGGCCATCTACACCGTGGGCATCCGCTCGCTGGGCAACGAGGTGTCCGCGCTGAGAATCACCGCCATCACGATGCTGATGGGAGCGCCGGGAGTGGTGCTGGCGGGTGCGCCCGCGGTGCTCGCGCTGGACATGGGGAGCATCGGCCCCAGTGCGTGGGCGGGGGTGGTGTACTCGGCGCTGATTCCGCTGGTGCTCAGCTACTTCATCTGGGGGCGGACGGTGCAGCAGGTGGGCAGCGCGCGCGCGTCGCTCTACAACACGGGAGTGCCCGTCGTGGCGGCGCTCACCGCCTGGGGCGTTCGTGGCGAGAAGCCCACGCTGCTCCAGGCCGTCGGCGCGGCGCTCATCCTCGCGGGGGTGTTGCTCAGTCGCAGGAAGTGACGCCGAGCCACCGCTGAGCGCGGGCACGAAGCCAACCCGAGCCGTGTCAACGCCTGTCTCGCCGCGAAGCATGACGCCGAGCCACGGCCCCGCTGAATCAGCGCCCCTCTTCCCCGCGCCGCCCCCGCTCCACCGCGAGGCCGTACTCCTCTATCTTCTTGTCCAGCGTGGGGCGGCTGATGCCCAGCAACGCGGCGGCGCGGACCTTCTTGCCTCCGGCTTCCCGCAGCGCCTCGGCGATGGCGTCGCGCTCCAACCGTCCCACGCGAGCCTGGAGCGTCTGGGTGTCACTGGCCGGGCCGCCCTGCTGGACCTCCGGAGGAAGCTGCAGCGCCCCCACCCGGCCTCCGGCATAGAGCAACCCGAGTCGCTCCCCCACCAGCTCGAGCTCCCGGACATTGTGCGGCCACGGGTAGTCCGCCAGCAGGCGCCGAGCATCCGCGCCCAGGACGGGAGGCTCCCGTCGCACCCGGCGAGCTGCTCGCGAAAGGAAACCATCGAACAGCGCGAGCACGTCCGCCCGGCGCTCCCGCAGCGGAGGCACCTCCAGCTCGAAGCCCATCAGCGTCCGCGCGAGCGCGGCATCCACCTCGCCCCGGGTACCCAGCAGGGCCACCGGAACTGAAGCCGTGACGAGCAACCGCACGTCCACGGGCTCCTCGCCGCCCTGTCGAGCCGGAGCCACGCGCCGGGCCAGCAATCGCGCCAGCCGCTCGGCCAGGTTCCGGGGCAGCGCATCGACGTGCTGGAGCAGCAACGAGCCCCGGTCCGCGCGCAGCAACGCGGAGGCCCCTGGAGGCTGCCCAGGCGCGCTGGCGCGGCCAAAGAGGGCCTCGTCGACGGCCTCCACGGGCTGTCGGCAGTCCACCACCACCAGCGGCTCCAGCGCCCGGGGCGAGCGCGTATGGACGACCCGGGCCAGCAGCGTCTTGCCCGTCCCCGGCTCGCCATACAGCACTACCGGCGCGGCGCTGTTCGCCGCCCGGCGAGCCCCATCCACCAGCGCACGCAAGGGCCTGGACGTCCCGAGGAGCACGGGCGCGGGAGACTCGGCCTCCATCCGCGAGCGCACCGCCGTATACGCCTCACCGCCGAGCCGCCCGAGCGCCGCGAGGAGCTGTCCCTCTCCCCCTGTGAAAGAGGAGTCCGCGCGCGTCGCGTAGAGCACGCCGAAGGGCATGCCACCGGAGGCCACGAGCGGCGCGCACATCTCCGTCTCCGCCTGCACCAGTTCCTTGCGCTCCATCGCCACCTGCGCCAGCGAGCGGGGCACGGACATGGACTCCGCGCCCGACACCGCCGCGGTGAGCAGCCCGGTGTTGCTCCCCAGGAGCGCGGCGGCGCGGTCCGCGCTCAGGGCCCGGGCGACTTCATCCGCCAGGCGCCGCAACACCATGGCCTCGCTGGTAGCGCCCAGGAGCGCCGTGCCCGCCGAGTACAGCGCCGCCGCCGCGCCCACGTGAGGCAGCACTTCTTCAATCGGCACATGGCCTGGCGACGTGGGGCCGCCCTCCACCAGCGTCACGGGCGGGGGCTCGAAGACAGCCATCGTCAGGCCCACCCGGACGCGGTCTCCGGGATGCAGCACCACCTCTTCGCTGATGCGCACGCCGTTCAGCAGCGTCCCATTGCGCGAGCCCAGGTCCGTCAGCCGGACCTCTCCCTCGTGGATCGTCAACTGCGCGTGCTTGCGGGAGACCTGGTCATCCCGCAGGGGGATTTCACAGGAGGGGCTGCGGCCAATGGCCATGTCCGAGAGCACCTCGTATCGGCGCCCCGCGGACGGGCCAGTGAGCAGCAGGAGTGCGGGCATGGGGCGCGGAGCCTAGCGTCCCGGAGGACGCGGGCAAGCACCGCCGCGTCGCCCTACATCGGTCGCTCTGCGTTGAGCAGGGCCCGGATTTCCCCTTCATCCAGGGCTCGACCCTCTCGGCTGAGCGCCAGCGCGTTGACCTGGGTCTCCTCGACCTCGACGTGGGCGCCCTTGCGCCACTCGGTGGTGTGCACCGCGCCATCCACCAGCTTGCCCACGAGGGTGCCGTCGTCCCGGGCCATCAGCTCCAGCCAGAGGTTCTCCACCACCGTGTTCCCGTCCGGGTGGGTGTCGAAGGGAGCCCGCACGAGGAAGGTGAGCGGCTCCATCAGCCCCCGCCGCTGGAAGCGCGCCAGGAAGGAGGGCAGGAGCGCCTGGGCCTCACGGCGCATGGACTCCGTCTGCTCCTCGGGCTCCTGGGTGAAGCGCTCCCGGTACGGAACGAGGAGCTGCGACGTGTTGTGGCGCCCCAAGGGGGACACCACGGTGAGGAACAGTCCCTCGTGTCCCTCGAAGGTCTCCAGCGGCACGCCGAGCAGGTTGGCGCGCGCCTCCTCGGAGGGCACCACCATGAACGGCTGTCCCTCGCTGGTGCCCACCTGGGAGCGCAGCGCGGGCCCCTGACCGAAGGCCAGGTCGGTGCACAACTCGTGCAGGAAGCTCTCCGCCGGCAGCAGGTCCTGCTCCGCCAGGTGGAAGATCTCCAGGTCCCTCGCTCCGAACTTCTCCATGCCGTGCGAGTGAACCCACAGCGGCGTGTCGCCCTCCGTCACCTCCACCGCGTGCAGGTGGACGTGGTCCCGGATGTCGAAGTCCAGCTCCGTGATCTCCACCACGTCCTCGGGCTCATGGAGCTTGAAGGCCGCCAGGTCCACCAGCACCCCGGGCACGTGCTCCAGCAGGGTGCGCACGGCCCACAGCGCCTCGAACACGGGCAACGTGGGCTGCGCCCCGCCCGGCTCCAGCGACAGGTGGTAGTAGGCCTTCGCCTTGCCCAGGCGCGAGAAGGCCTCGGGACTGCCGCTGTACGAGGCCTTGTTGAACTTGGGCAGGCCCTCGGGCCCCACCGTCAGCCGGACATTCACCTCCGAGCTGTCCGCCCGGAGCACGAAGCCCTGGCCGTCCTCATCCGGAGTGAACTCCACCTCGTCCGTCGCGAATGAGGCACGCAGGGCATCCAGCGGCGCGGGCCCTTCCTGCTCGGTCGCCAGGAGGTAGACCTCCATCACAGGTGCTTCTCGATTTGCTGAAAGAGGTCCACGCGGTCCACCAGGTCGGTCAGGTAGTCGAGCTTGTCGGTGGCCAGCACCAGGACTGGAGACAACCGGTAGGCATCGAACCATTCCTCATACAGGGCATTGAGGCGCTGGAGGTAGCGGGTGGGGATGTCCTTCTCCATGGAGCGGCCACGCAGGGCGATGCGCTCCTTCAGCGTCTGCACGGGGCAGCGCAGGTAGATCATCAGGTCGGGCGGACGCAGCGACTCGGAGATGGTCTCGTAGAGCTCGCAGTACGTCTTCCAGTCCCGCTTGTCGATGAGCCGCTGGCGGTGGAGGTTCTTGGCGAAGATCTCCGCGTCCTCGTAGAGGGTGCGGTCCTGCAGCACGGTACCGGGCGTGCGCTCCAACTCCCGGTGGAGGCGGAACTTGTGCGTCAGGAAGAAGAGCTGTGAGCGGAAGGCCCACGTCTTCATGTCCTTGTAGAAGTCCGCGAGATAGGGGTTTTGGTCATTGGGCTCGAAGGACGGGGTCAACCCGTACTTCCGGCAGAGGAAGGACGTGAGCTCCGTCTTCCCGGCGCCGATGTTGCCCGCGATGGCGATAAACTTTTTCCTGGCCACGCCACCCCTGCTTGTAACCCCGCCAAGCGGCGCGTACCAGCAACAAGGTGAGGAAGGCTCGTGGTAGAAGAAGTGCATGCCCCCGTGTCGTCCCTCTCGCCGCGCCCCTGGGCGCCGCCACCTTCCGGGGTGCGGCCGCTTGTCCGGCCGTCCGGGACAGGACATCTCGCCGTGGGGCTGCCCTCGGACCGCGACTTTCGCCGGCCCGACGAACCGGCCCCGAGGAGGGGGCTGAGGGATGCGTAAGCTCTTCTGTGTCGTGACGGCGGGCGTGTGGACTCCCGTCTCTTTCGTCCTGGCCATCCTGGCGATGGTGTTGACGCTGAGGCCGGCCAACTCCGTCTGGGTGGCTCGCAAGATATGGTCCCCGGTGTTGCTCTGGGCTGGTGGCGCGAAGCTGGAGGTCCTGGGCCAGGAGCACCTGGACCCCAAGCGGGCCACCATCTACGTGGCCAACCACCAGTCCACCATCGACATCCCGGCGCACTTCATGGCCGTGGCGGTGCCTTTCCGTTACGTGGCCAAGAGCCAGCTGAAGTGGGTGCCGTTCATCGGCTGGTATCTCGCGCTCGCCGGTCACGTCTTCGTCAACCGGAGCAACCGCTCCAAGGCCATCGCCTCGCTGGACGCGGCCGCTGCGAAGATTCGCGCCGGGACGAGCATCTTCCTGTACCCCGAGGGCACCCGCTCCCCGGACGGCCACATCCTGCCCTTCAAGAAGGGCCCCTTCGCGCTCGCGTTGAAGGCCCGGGTCCCCATCTGCCCCGTCACCATTGAGGGCTCCGGCGACCTGATGCCCAAGGACAGTTGGAACATCACCCCCGGCACCATCCGCGTGAAGATCGGCAAGCCCATCGACACCACGGGCTTCGCGGAGAATGACCGGGAGGGCCTCGCCCGCGCCGTGCGAGAGGTCATCATCGCCGACAGCCTCGCGCTGGGCGGCAAGGGTGGCGACCCCGAGGACTCCGTCGCCGCCGCGGGCCTCGAAGGCATCAGCGCCGCCCGCGCCACCTCCACGAACTGAGACGTTCTCCCGTGACGACGACTCCCGCCTTCCGCTTTCGCCCCTGGGCCCGCGCCGCCGTACTCGGTCTGGGTCTGCTCGCCGCCGGCTGCGGCCACACCACCTCGGCCACCACGGGCGCGCCCCGCCCCACAGACGAGCGCTCCCGGGCGCGGGCGTACCTGGAGGAGAACCAACCGCAGAAGGCGCTCGGACTCCTGAAGGACCTGCACGCCAAGGCACCCGAGGATCTGGACGTGGCCCGCACGCTGACGGAGGCCCAGGTGAAGGCGGGCCGCACGGACGCGTGGATTGAAGAGCTCCAGGGACGCATCGCCGCGGGCGAGCGCGCGGTGGACCAGTACATGCTCGGGCTCGCGCTGTTCTCGCGAGCGAAGGACGCCGGCGCACCGGCCGTGGCTGCCTTCGAGCGCGCCATCACCCTCTCCCCGGACACCGCCGAGTACCACCACCGCCTGGGTGTCGCCCGCCTGGAGTCCGAGCAGTACGCCGCCGCCGTGGAGCCCCTGCGTCGCGCGGCGGCCCTCGCTCCCGAGCGCACCGCCTGGCGCCTGCCGCTGGCCAAGGCGCTGCACCGCACCGGTGACTCCGCGGGCGCGGTGGAGGCGCTGGGAGTCGTCGTCCGAGGCCGCCCTACCCCCGGTGATGTGGCCACCGCGCGCGCGCTGATGGAGCAGGTCAGCGACCCGTTCGGCGGCTTCCCCAAGGCGGCCGAGGCCAAGCTGGAAGAGGGCCTGCGCTACCTGAACGATCTGGACGCGCCCCAGCACGCCATCCTCGCCTTCGAGGAAGTGCTGCACGACTACCCGGACCTGGCGGTGCTGCACTCGCTGCTGGGGCTCGCATACCAGCGCCTGGACGACGCGGGCCGCGCGGTGGACGAGTTCAAGCAGGCCATCGAAAGCGCGCCGCGCGACGGAAAGAACCACCTCTACCTGGGCGAGCTGTACGCCTCCCGCCAGCGTCCGGACGCGGCGCGCGCGTCGTTCGAGAAGGCCGTCGCGCTGCATCCGCTGCTGGACGCGGCCTGGTTCCGGCTCGGAGATCTGCACCTCGAGCGGAGAGATCTGGTGGCGGCCCGCGAGGCCTTCACCGTGGCGGTGTCGCTGCTGCCCGACTCCATCCCCGCACGGGGCAAGCTGGCGCTCGTGTACCAGTTGGAAGCGGACTACCCCGCCGCCGAGCGCGAGCTGCGCTACGTGGTCGGAAAAGACCCGGAGAATGTGGAGTTCTCGCTGCGGCTGGGGCTGCTCTTCACGGAGCAGTCGATGAAGTCCTCGCGCCCGCAGGTGAGGAAGTCGGCGGCCGAGGAAGCGGAGCGCTGGCTCTCCAAGGTGCTGGAGGCGCAGCCTGAGAACGCGGTGGCATCGCGCGCGCTGCAATCCCTCAAGGGCCAGTAGCCACCAACGGCATGTGCCCTCTACACTTCGCGCCCGATGAGTGATGGCCGCAAGTCTCCGCGCACGGTAACCAATCCCGGCACTCAGCCCCGGACACCGAGCAGTCCGGGCATGCCTCGCACGCCGACGGACCCGGGCACCTTGCGGGTGATGACGGCCGCGCGCACGGCGCCGCTCCAGAAGGGCAAGCAGGACGGTGCCCTGAGCAAGCGGCTCGCGGGCGAGGCCTCCAATCAAGCCCTCAACGCGCTCTCCATCCTGAAAGAGTTCGCGGGTGACTTCCGTCAGCGGGATCGCTTCTTCAAGTACAAGGCGTCCATCGTCGCGGGGTGGGTGGCGCTGACGGTGGCGAGCTTCGTCATCGCCTGCCCTGGCAGCTCCATGCAGACGGGTGACATGGACGCGCGGCTGGTGCTCAGCGACAAGTTGGATCGGCCCTCCATCACCATCTGGAACGAGAGCAAGGAGGCGTGGAAGGACGTCACGCTCATCGTCAACGGCCAGTACCGCGCGGCGGTACCGTCAGTGGGCGCCGGGGAGTTCATCACGATTACCCCCAAGCAGCTCATGGGGACGGGTGGCGCCGCGCCCGCGGACCTGCGCTTCGACACGCTGGAGATGCGCAGCAGCGACGACAGCGCGAACCTCACCGAGGACCTGGGCAAGGAGTGGAAGCGCCTCCTCGGTCCGAAGTAGCGAGCTCCTCGGAACCCCGCAAACACGAAGGGCGCCCTTCCCCTCGGGAAGAGCGCCCTCTGCGTTTCCACCCGCCCCTCCTCACGAAGGGGCGTGCGGATGACGGCCTTACTCGGCCTTGGTCTCTTCGGCGGCAGGAGCCTCGGCGGCCGCGGCCTTCTTCTCGGGCCGGTCCACCAGTTCCAGGAGGGCCATCTCCGCGGCATCACCCCGGCGGAAGCCGAGGCGGATAATGCGGGTGTAGCCACCGGGACGGTTGGCGTAGCGGTCCTTGTACTCGCTGAAGACCTTCTGCAGCACGTCGCGGTCCTTCACCGTCCGAGCCGCCAGACGCACGTTGGAGAGCCCACCGCGCTTACCCAGCGTGATGATGCGCTCCGCCAGCTTCCGGGCCTCCTTGGCCTTGGGAACCGTGGTGCGGATGGCCTGGTGCTCGAGCAGCGAGGTGACCATGTTCTTGAGCATCGCGAGCCGGTGGCTCGTGGTGCGGTGCAGCTTCCTTTGTCCTACCCTGTGGCGCATCGTCGTGCTCCGAGGCCCCGCGTGGGGGCCACCACTCCGGCCGTATCAGGTACCGGGTGGGAAGGGTGAGCCCGACACGGGGCTCACCACTGCTGGTCAGGTCCAGTCAACCGCCCTGGACCCCTTCCCTCCGCGCCGCGTACCGCCATGTCGCGGGCACGAAGGAAAGTACCACGAATACTCTACGCCTTCGGCGCCGCCGGGGCCGGAGCCTGCTTCGGGGGCCAGTTCTCGAGCTTCATGCCGAGCGACAGGCCCATCTCCGCGAGGATCTCCTTGATCTCCTTCAGCGACTTGCGGCCGAAGTTCTTCGTCTTGAGCATCTCGGCCTCGGTGCGCTGCACCAGGTCGCCGATGGTCTTGATGTTCGCCTGCTGCAGGCAGTTGGCGGAACGCACCGACAGCTCCAGCTCGTCCACCGAGCGGAACAGGTTCTCGTTCAACTTCGCCTCTTCCTTCGGCGCCTCGGCGATGACCGGCTCCTCCGTCTCGTCGAAGTTCACGAAGACGGTGAGCTGCTCCTTGATGATCTTCGCCGCGTACGCCACCGCGTCCTGCGGGGACACCGAGCCGTCCGTCCAGACCTCGAGCGACAGCTTGTCGAAGTCGGTGACCTGACCGACGCGCGCGTTGGTGACCTGGTAGTTCACCTTGCGCGTGGGCGAGAACAGCGAGTCGATGGGGATGGTGCCGATGGGCGCACCCAACACCTTGTTCGAGTTGGCCGGCACGTAGCCACGGCCGCGGCGGCACGTCAGCTCCATGCGGAGCTTGCCACCCTCGGAGATGGTGCAGATGTGGTGACCGGGGTTGAGGATCTCCACGTCGGCGTCGGTGATGAGGTCACCCGCCTTGACCTCCTTGGGTCCTTCGGCCTCGATGCGCAGCGTCTTCGTCTCGTTCGTGTGCATCCGAAGGAGGACTTCCTTCAGGTTCAGCACGACGTCCGTGACGTCCTCGGACACCTCGGGGATGGTGGTGAACTCGTGGTCCACGCCCTCGATCTTCACCGAGGTGATGGCCGCGCCCTGCAGCGACGACAGGAGCACCCGGCGCAGCGAGTTGCCCAGGGTGGTGCCGAAGCCACGCTCCAGCGGCTCCGCGACGAACTTCCCGTAGGTGGGCGTCAGGCTGTCCTGGTCCACCTCCATGCGGCGCGGCTTGATGAGGTCACGCCAGTTCTTCGCAATGTACGTATCAGCCATGGTGTACGACTCCTCGAGACGTGCGCCACCACCGACTTACCCACCGGCACGGCGGGAGGATGGCCACGTAGGGGACTGCGGATAAAGCACGACGCCCCGGCCTCGTCGGCCAGGGCGTTGAGTACCTCGTCCAGGTGCCAGCTGCGGCCTGGCGCGGGGACTACTTGGAGTAGAGCTCCACGATGAGCTGCTCCTGGATGGGCATGGTCAGGTCCTCGCGGTTGGGGACCGTGCGAACCGTGCCCTTGAACGACTTCTTGTCCAGGTCGATCCACTGCGGAACGCCACGGCGGTCCACCGTCTCCAGCGCCTCGGAGATGCGGAGCACCTTGCGGCTCTTCTCCACGACCTCGACGGACGTGCCGGGCTTGATGGAGAACGAGGGGATGTTGACCTTGCGGCCGTTCACCTGGAAGTGGCCGTGGCGAACCAGCTGGCGCGCCTCGTTGCGGGTGTCCGCGAAGCCCATGCGGAACACGACGTTGTCCAGGCGGAGCTCCAGCTGCTGCAGGAGGTTCTCACCCGTCTTGCCCTTGGCGGCGGACGCGCGGTGGTAGTAGCCGCGGAACTGATTCTCCAGCAGGCCGTACATGCGCTTGACCTTCTGCTTCTCGCGCAGCTGCACGCCGTAACCAGAGAACTTCACGCGGCCCTGGCCGTGCTGGCCGGGGGGATACGGGCGGCGCTCGATGGCACACTTGTCCGTGTAGCAGCGGTCGCCCTTCAGGTACATCTTGAGGTTTTCGCGCCGGCAGATACGGCAAGCGCTCGCGGTGTAACGGGCCACAGACTTCTCCTTAAAGGTGATCTGGAGCCGCCCCCACGCCCGTGAGCGCGAAGGGCGGCCCGGACGAAGGGGTTAGACGCGGCGGCGCTTGGCCTGACGGCACCCGTTGTGCGGGATGGGCGTCACGTCGCGGATGAGGTTGATCTTCAGACCGGCGGCGGCCAGCGCGCGCAGCGCCGACTCACGGCCCGCGCCCGGACCCTTCACGAACACGGACACGTTCTTCAGCCCGTGCTCCATCGCCTTCGCCGCGGCATCGCCGGCGGCCACCTGGGCGGCGAACGGGGTGGACTTGCGGCTTCCCTTGAAGCCACGCGCCCCTGCCGAGGACCAGGAGATCACGTTCCCGGACACGTCCGTGATCGTGATGATGGTGTTGTTGAACGTGGACTGGATGTGGACCACGCCATTGAGAATGCTCTTCTTGCCCTTGCGCTTGGCCTTCTTCGCGGCAGGGGCCTCGCCCTCGGTGCCCGTGGGCGCCGCAGCCGAAGTATTGGTCTCGTCAGCCATGTGAGTTGCTGCTCCTGAGAGGAGGTGATCGACGCCGGCACCTCACGGGCCGGCGCTGCGGTTTACCGAGCCGGAGCGGCCGGCTTCGCCCGAACGATGCCACGCTTCGGACCCTTGCGGGTACGCGCGTTGGTGTGGGTGCGCTGGCCACGGACAGGCAGGCCCTTGCGGTGACGGAGACCCCGGTAGCAGCCCAGATCCATCAGGCGCTTGATGTTCATCGTCACTTCACGCCGGAGGTCACCCTCGACCTTGTAGCTGGCCTCGATGATCTCACGGATCTTGCGAGCCTGGTCCTCGGTGAGGTCCTTGGTCCGGGTGGTGGGATCGATGCCCGCCGCCTCGATGATGTCTTGCGCGGACTTGTTGCCGATCCCGTAGATGTACTGGAGCGAGATCACGGCGCGCTTGTTGGGCGGCAGGTCGATGCCGGCGATACGAGCCATCTTCGGTCTTCCTTCTGGAGTGGAGTTGGTCTGAAGCCAACGGCCTGCCGGCCGTTAGCCCTGGCGCTGCTTGTGCCGGGGGTTGGAAGCGCAAATCACGCGCACGATACCCTTGCGGCGAACAACCTTGCACTTATCGCAGATCTTCTTGACGGACGCCCGAACCTTCATGGAGCGAACTTCCTTCCTTCGAACAGATGAAAAGTCATGAGGGGCGCCACCCTAGTCCCAGAGCAGCGCCCTTTTCTACTTCGCCCGGTACGTGATTCGTCCGCGCGTCAGGTCGTACGGAGACAGTTCGACCTTCACTTTGTCTCCCGGGAGGATGCGGATGAAGTGCATCCTCATCTTGCCCGAGATGTGCGCGAGCACCTTGTGGCCATTATCCAGCACCACGCGGAACATCGCGTTGGGGAGGGGCTCCATCACCGTCCCCTCAACTTCGATGGAATCATCCTTCGGCAAGCGTCAAACCCTCTTCCCGGACCACGAACCTCTTGGAAGCGCGGCGGGATAGCACTTTGGTCCGCAAGTGGCAAGCGTCCCGCGCGGGAAAACTCGGATTCCTACCAACCCACCGTAACAACTTCGTATTTCACCTGCAGTCCCGGCCGCCTTCACGCCCCACGGGTGAGCACTTCGGAGCCACCGTCCGTGATGAGGATGGTGTGCTCGAAATGGGCGGACAGCTTCCGGTCCGCCGTCACCGCCGTCCAGTCATCATCCAGGATCTCCACCTCGTGGGTGCCCTGGTTGACCATCGGCTCCACCGCGAGGACCATCCCCGCTCGGAGCTTCATCCCCGCCCCCGCCTGCCCATGGTTGGGCACGTGGGGATGCTCGTGGAGCTTCCGGCCAATCCCATGACCGGTGAAATCCCGGACCACGGAGTACCCCCGGGCCTCCACGTGCCGTTGGACAGCATGCCCTATATCGCCCAGCCGGTTACCCGGCTTCATCGCCTGGATGGCCTTGTGGAGCGATTCTCGCGTCGTGTCCAGCAGCGACTGGGCCTCCCTGGACACCTTCCCCACCGGCACCGTCCTCGCCGCGTCCCCGAACCACCCCCGGTAGGACACCCCGAAGTCGAGCTTCATCAGGTCGCCCTCAGCCAGCTTCCTCCGCTTGCTGGGGATGCCATGCACCACCTCATCGTTGATGGAGGCGCATAGCACACATGGGAAACCCAGGTAACCCTTGAAAGCCGGCCTGGCCCCATGCTCCGCCGTCAGCCGCTCCGCCAGCGCGTCCAGCTCCCAGGTGGTGACACCCGGGACGACCGCCTTCTCCAGCGCATCCAGGACGTCGGAGACAATCCGACCGGCCTGGCGCATGAGGCCAATCTCATCCCGGGATTTGATTCCAACCTGGCTCATGGGCGGTCCGTGCGCTCCCGCCGTGCACGGAGAACGGGTGGCAAGCGGCTGCGGGCGCCGCAAGCGCCCTGCGTCCACTCGCCAGCACGTCCGCTCATCAAGCCTTGCCCTTACCCGCGGCGCTCTTGATCTCCTCGTAGATGCCATCCGGGGAGCCCACGCCGTCCACGCTCTTGAGGACACCCTTCTTCTCGTAGAAGGCCTTCAAGGGCGCCGTCTCCGCGTCGTACTTCTGCAGACGCTTCTCGATGACGTCCGGCATGTCGTCCGGTCGCTGAACGAGCCCCGTGCCACACTTGTCGCAGTACCCCGCGCGCTTCGGGGGGCTCTGGTCAACGTGGTAGACGCTGCCATCCACGGGACAGACCCGCCGGCCGGAGCCACGCTCCACCAGCGTCTTGTGTGGCACCTCGAGCGACACGACCGCGTCGAGCCGCTTGCCCAGCCGCCCCAGCATCGTGTCCAGCGCATCAGCCTGGCCCGGCGTGCGCGGGAAACCATCCAGCACGAAGCCCTGGGCCACGTCTGACTGCTTCAAGCGTTCTTCGACGATACCGATCACGACTTCGTCCGGCACGTACTGGCCCGCCGCCATCAGCGGACCCGCGACCTTCCCCAGCTCCGTCCCCTCCGCTACTGCCTTGCGGAGAATGTCACCGGTGGAGATCTGCGGGATGTGGAAGTCGGCGAAGAGCTTCTTCGCCTGGGTGCCCTTCCCCGCGTTCGGCGGTCCCAACAGGATCAGGTTCATGTGCTCCTCTCAGCTCCCAAGGAAGGCACGGAAGTCGTCGGCCACGAAGCTTCCAAGCGCCCCCCATGTGCACCACCGAATACCTTGAACGACTCCATCCCGGAACGACGAGGCGCCCCTCCCCACGACGGGGAGAGGCGCCCGGGACGTGAACGTCGTGACTCAGGCCGCCACGCGCACCCGGCCGCGGATGCGCGGGCCACGCGGCCCGGCGAAGCCCTCGTAGTTGCGGCTGATGAGGTGACCCTCGATCTGCTGCACCGTGTCCAGCGCCACGCCCACCACGATCAGCAGCGCGGTGCCGCCGAAGGTGAAGCGCACATTGAGCAGGCCGCTGATGACGGAAGGAATCACACAGATGACCGCCAGGTACAGCGCTCCACCGAAGGTGAGTCGGTTCAGCACTCGCTCGATGAACTCCGCCGTCTGACGACCCGGACGAATGCCGGGGATGTAGCCACCCTGCTTCTTGATGTTGTCCGCCACGTCATCCGGCCGGAAGGTCAGCGCCGTGTAGAAGTAGGCGAAGAAGATGACCATCAGGACGAACAGGCCGTTGTAGATCCACAGGTTGCCTTCGATGGCGCGCTGCACATCCTGAAGGAACGGGAACCACGTGCCCAGCGTCGCCGGGAACGACAGCACCGCTCCCGCGAAGATGGGGGGGATGACGCCCGCGGTGTTGACCTTCATCGGGAAGTACGTGGCCTGGCCTGCGAACATCCGCCGCCCCGCCATGCGCTTGGCGTACTGGATGGGGATGCGGCGCATGCCGCGCTCCACGTAGACCACCACCGCGATGATGAGGAGCATGAAGAACAGCAGCGCCAGGACCTCGGCCACCGCGATGACTTCCTGCCGCGTCAGGTCCAGCAGCGACTTGGCTCCCGGGAGCACACCCGCGACGATTCCCGCGAAGATGATGAGCGAGATGCCGTTGCCGATGCCTCGCTCGGTGATGCGTTCACCCAGCCACATGATGAAGGCCGTACCAGCCGTCAGGCTGATGACCGTCATGAAGGTGAACCAGACGCTGTCGTCCGGCACCACCACCTGGTTGAAGCCACTCTGGCCGCCGTCCGAGCGCCCCAGGGACGCCAGCCACCGGGAGATGCCGATGCCCTGGATGACGGAGAGGACGATGGTGCCGTAGCGGGTGTACTGGTTGATCTTCTGCCGCCCCGCCGCGCCCTCCTTCTGCAGTCGCTCCAGACTGGGGATGACCACCGCCAGCAGCTGCATGATGATGGAGGCGCTGACGTAAGGCATGATGCCCAATCCGAAGATGGACATCTGCTCCAGCGCGCCGCCGGAGAAGAGGTTGAACAGCGACACCAGGCCGCCCGACTGCTTCTGGGCGTCCATGAAGGCGTTCATCGCCGCCCGGTCCACGCCTGGCGTGTTGATGAAGATGCCGATGCGGTACACGGCCAGCAGGGCCAGCGTATACGCAAGCCGGCTGCGCAGCTCGGCGATGCGGAAGACGTTGGCGAAGGCATTGAGAGCCACGGGGTAGCCATCCTCTTCGTGAGGGTTCTGCCAGGACGACAAAACGCCCCTGTTCCACGGACGGGAAAGGGGCGCAGAAGCCTACACAAGCGAAATGGCGCGCACCACCGACAAGTGATGCGCGCCTGACATGCTCAAGCCTTGGGCTGCCGAGGGGCCTTGACGCCCTTGCCAGCATGGGCCTTCGCGGCCGCTTCGGGCTTGTGAGCCATCAGCGGAAGGACATCCACCGCGCCGCCAGCCTTCTCGACCGCCGACTTCGCGGCCTCGGAGGCCTTGTGGACTCGGATGGTGACCTTCTTGGTCAGCGCGCCGTGTCCCAGCAGCTTCACGCCGTGGTAGCGACCCTTGACCAGACCGACCTTCTTCAGGGAGGCCTCATCCACCGTGGCGCCCGCGTCGAAGTGGTTGTCCACGTCCGACAGGTTCACCACCGCGTACACCGTGCGGTTGGGGGAGTTGAAGCCAAACTTCGGAAGGCGACGCTGCAGAGGGCTCTGTCCGCCCTCGAAGCCCTCGAACCGCATGTTGCCGGAACGGGCCTTCTGACCCTTGCCACCACGACCGGCCGTCTTGCCCAGACCGGAACCCTGGCCGCGGCCGACCCGCTTCTTGCGGTGCCACGAGCGCGAGGGACGCTTCAAATCGTGCAAAGTGCTCATTGTCTCAGTCCTCTCGTGCTCAGGCCTTGTTCTGCTTGGCCTGGTAGGCGCGCGCGCGATCCCGCAGGGCGATCTTGCGCGGCTTGCGGCGCTTCGGCGCCGGCGCCTCGGTGCTCACCGTCTCCAGGGAGACCAGGTGCTTCACCTTGAACGCCATCCCACGGATGGCAGGGGTGTCCTTGAGCAGGCGCTCTTCACCAAACTTCTTCAGACCCAGGCCACGGATGGTGGCCAGCATGTCCTCGGAAGCACCCGCGTAGCTCTTCGTCAGCTTCACCTTGAGCGCCATGACTAGCCCCTGTGCTCTCCGGCGAGCTTCGCCGACTCGACGTCCTTGCCACGCAGCCGCGACACCTGCGCCGCGCTCCGCAGCAGCTTCAGGCCAGCAACCGTGGCCTTCAGCACGTTGTGCGGATTCCGCGAACCCTGGCTCTTCGTCAGGATGTTGCGGATGCCCGCCGCCTCAAGAACCGCGCGCACCGCGCCACCGGCGATGACGCCCGTACCTTCGCTGGCCGGCTTCAGCAGCACCCAGCCGGCGCCGAAGTGCCCGAGTATCTCGTGCGGAATCGTGTGACCCATGAGCGGAACGCGGAACAGATTCTTCTTCGCGTTCTCGCCGCCCTTGCGGATGGCCTCGGGGACCTCGTTGGCCTTGCCCAGGCCGACGCCCACGTGTCCAGCGCCGTCGCCCACCACCACCAGGGCGGCGAACGAGAACCGGCGGCCGCCCTTCACGACCTTGGCCACGCGGTTGATGTTCACCACGCGGTCGGTGAGGTCCAGATCGTTCGGATTGATCGGAGTTGCCACTTGGAAATCCTTTCGAAAGCTAGAACTTCAGCCCGGCCTCGCGCGCGGCGTCAGCCACGGCGGCGATGCGCCCGTGATAGGGGAAGCCGTTGCGGTCGAACACCACCGCCTCGACGTTGGCAGCCTTGCACCTCTGCGCGATCAGGGTACCAACCCGCTTCGCGTCCGCCTTCTTGTCGCCTTCGTCCTGGCCCTTCAGCTCCTTGGACAGCGACGAGGCAAACGCGAGGGTCTTGCCCGTGGTGTCGTCCACCACCTGCGCGTAGATGTGCTTGAGGCTTTTGTAAACGGTGAGCCGCGGCCGCTCGGTGGTGCCCGAGAGCTTCTTGCGGATGCGGTTCTTCCTCTTGAGGCGGTGATCGATCTTCGTCGGCATGGCTGCTTCCTTGTCCTTCCGGCGGCGATGCGGACTTCCGCCGCCGGATGATGCCGTCGGACCCCACGGGTCCGACGGGATTGGGAACCCTCAGGACAGACGAAACGACTAGGTCGTTCCGGTCTTGCCCTCCTTACGGCGGATGCGCTCCTCGGTGTACTTGATGCCCTTGCCCTTGTACGGCTCGGGCGGACGCAGCGAGCGGATGTTCACCGCCGTCGCGCCCAGCACTTCCTTGTCCGCCGAGCGGAGCGTCAGCCCCACGGTGGGGAGGCTGTCCTCGGTGCGGGCCGCCTTGTCCACTTCGGCAGTCACACCCTCCGGCAGGTTGAACACCACCGGGTGCGAGTATCCCAGCGCGAAGTGGATGGCCTTGCCCTTCACCTCGGCTCGGAAACCAACGCCGCGGATGTCCAGCTTCCGCTCGAAGCCGGTGGACACGCCCTTCGCCGCATTCGCGAGGATGGTGCGGGTCAGGCCGTGCAGGCTGCGCGCCTCGCGAGAGTCATCCTCGCGCAGCACGTTGACCTGGCCGTCCTTGATCTCCACCTTGACCCGGGCGGGAAGCTTCACGGACAGCTTGCCCTTGGGGCCCTCGAAATTCACCTGCTGGCCGGCGACGATGGCCTTCGTCTTGTCGCCGAGCTTGATCGCCAGTTTTCCAATCCGACTCATGGTTGCCTCGGTCCTGTATGCCCGGGGCGCGCACTCTCACGAGGCGCGGCCTCCAGGCAGCTGGCTAGTAGACGGTGCAGAGCAGCTCGCCGCCCGCCTTCTGCTTGCGGGCCTCGGAGTCCACCAGGATGCCGCGGGACGTGGACAGGATGGAGATACCCATTCCACCCAGTACCTGCGGGATGTCGTTCACGCCAGAGTAGCGGCGGAGACCCGGCTTCGACACGCGGCGGATGCCGGTGATGGCGGGGCTGCGGTCGGGACCGTACTTGAGCTGCACGGTAATCTCGCTCTGCGGCGAGCCCTCGGGGGTCGCGACGGCGAACTCCCCGATGTAGCCCTCGTCTTTGAGGACTTTGATGATCTCGAGCTTGAGCTTCGAGTGGGGAATGACGACCTTGTCGTGACGCGCGCGCGAAGCATTGCGCAGGCGGGTCAGCATGTCGCCAACAGGATCATTGACCGGCATGAGCTACCTTCCAAGCAAGAGCCCTTATCGAGCATCTCGCGTTCGCGGCCGCCGCGCCTGCCGGGCCCATCCCGGGGGTTCGCGCCGACCGCCACTGCTGAAGTTGGAACTTCGGTTGAGCACACTCCGCCAGGAGCGCGCCCAGGGTGCCGACGAGCCCTTTCGAGCCCCTCAGCACCCTGCCCTTCCGGCTACCAGGACGACTTGGTGACGCCGGTGATCTCGCCCCGCAGCGCACGGTTGCGCAGACAGATGCGGCACATCTTGAACTTGCGAAGGAAGGCGCGCGGCCGACCGCACAGCGGGCAGCGGTTGTACTGGCGCACGGCGAACTTCGGCTTGCGCTTCGCCTGGGCGATCTTGGAGAGCTTGGCCATTGTCTTGAGGTCCTTGGCTCGAGGGCTTACTGACGGAACGGCAGGCCGAAGTGACGCATCAGCGCCAACCCCTGCTCGTCGTTCGCGGCGGTGGTGACGAAGCTGATGTTGAGCCCCTTCACCTTCTCGATCTGGTCGTAGTTGATCTCAGGGAAGATGATCTGCTCGCGGACGCCGAGCGTGTAGTTGCCCTTCCCATCGAAAGCCTTCGGGGACACGCCCTTGAAGTCACGCACGCGCGGCAGCGCCACGGTGATGAGGCGGTCCATGAACTCGTACATCCGGGTGCCACGCAGCGTCACGGCGGCACCGATGGCCTGGCCCTGGCGCAGCTTGAAGTTCGCGATGGACTTGCGAGCGCGCGTGACGATGGGCTTCTGGCCCGTGATCGCCGCGAGCTGGTCCACCGCCGACTCCAGGATCTTGTTGTTGGCGAGCGCCTCGCCCAGACCCATGTTGACGACGATCTTCTGGAGACGCGGAACCTCCATCGGGTTCTTGAGGCCCAGCTCCTTCATCAGGGCGGGCACTCCTTCCTTCCGGAAGCGCTCCTTCATGCGGGCCGGCTTGCTCTCGAGGCCTTCCTCGATGTTCGCCGCGAAGCCAACCTTCTTGGCCTCTTCCTTCTTGCCCCGCTTCGCCTTCTTTTCCTTCTGGTCCGGCTTCTTCTCGTCAGCCATCGTCGTATCCTCTGCTTCGGGGCGCCGTTGTGGACCCAGCGCGTCCGATCAGTCCTTCATTTGGAAACTGAAAACACCGCGAGTGCCCCGGAACAACCCGGGCCCTCGTTGCCTGCACGCCCCCCTACCCGCCCACCAGGGCGGACAGAAGGGCGCGCATACATGCCCCAACAGGGACTCCTAGTCAATCAGCGCGTCGCAGTTCTTGCAGAACCGCTGGAGCTTCTCGCCCTCGGTCTTGACTCCCACGCGGGTCGGCTTGTCGCACTTGGCGCAAACGACCTGGACATTCGCCAGGGCGATGGTGCCGGGCTTCTCGACAATGCCACCCTCGGGGTTCTGAGGCGTCTTCTTCTGGTGACGCTTCACCAAGCGCAGACCTTCCACAGTCACGCGGCCGGCCTCCCGGTCGATCTTCAGCACCTTGCCGCGCTTCGTCGCCGGGCTCTTCTCGGAGGCTTCGGCCCCGGCCATGACCTGGACCGTGTCTCCAACTTTCATCTTCTGCATGGCTTCCTCGTCTCTCTGGCTGCTCGCCGTCCGGCCTGCGGTCCTCTCAGAGGACTTCGGGCGCCAGCGAGATGATCTTCATGAACTTGCGGGCGCGGAGCTCACGGGCCACCGGCCCGAAGATGCGCGTACCAATGGGCTCCATGTCCTTGTTGATGAGGACCGCGGAGTTGCCATCGAACTTGATGAAGCTGCCGTCGGCCCGACCCACCTCGCGCTTGGTGCGGACGATGACGGCCTTGGCCACGTCACCCTTCTTCACCTTCGAGTTGGGCAGCGCCTCGCGGATCGACACGACGATGACGTCGCCGATGGACGCGTACTTGCGCTTCGAACCGCCGAGCACCTTGATGCAGAACACCTTCTTCGCGCCCGAGTTGTCCGCCACGTCGAGCACGCTCGTCATCTGAATCATCTGGGAATCTCCTATCGCCGGTGACTCCACCACACCGCCTCACGGCCGCGCAGGTGGAGGTGCGTGCTAGACGTTCTTGCTCTTCTCCAGCACCTCAACCACACGCCAGCGCTTGTCCTTCGAGGCAGGCTTGGTCTCGGCGATCCGGACCCGATCACCCTCGTTGATGGTGATCTTCTTCGGATAGTCGTGGTCCTCCACGTGCGCCTTGTACTTCTCGCGCAGGCTCATGATCTTCCCGTACTTCGCGTGGGGAGCCCGGCGCTGGACGGTGACCACGACCGTCTTCTGCATCTTGTTGGAGGTGACGATACCCACGCGCGTCTTCGGACGGCCGCGGGAGGAGGTCTCTGCCTTGGGCGCTTCAGTCGTTTCAGCCATCTTTGTTCTCACTGTCTCTCATGCACCCGGGGGCTCTCGCTTCCCGGATGGCCGTACGCACCCGCCTTGAGCGAGCGCGCTTGGAGGAATCGCGACGGGGCCCTTAGGCCTTCGCCGCCTTCTTCTTCTCGCCGAGAACCGCCAGCACACGGGCCAGGTCACGCCGGTGCAGGGTCCGCTCCGCCGGGCTGTCCAGCGAGCCGGTCCGCCGCTTGAGCTGGTCCTGGAACAGCGTCTCACGCAGTTCCGTCGCCCGCCGCTGCAGGTCGTCCGCCGACAGCTCCCTCAGTTCCTTCGCAGTCGCCATTGCTATCTCCACATGCGTGCGGGAGCCCACCCGAAGGCGGCTCCCGCCGCGGTGCCTAGAGGCTCAGGTCCGTGCGCGTCACGATACGCGTGAGCACCGGCAGCTTCGCCTGCGCCAGCTTCAGCGCTCCCGTGGCCACCTCGGTCGTCATCCCCTCCATCTCGTAGAGGATGCGGCCGGGCTTCACCACCGCGACGTAGTACTCCACGCCACCCTTACCGGTACCCATTCGGGTCTCGGCGGGCTTCTTGGTGATGGGCTTGTCCGGGAAGATTCGGATCCAGATCTTGCCGCCGCGCTTCACGTGGCGGGTCATCGCGATACGAGCCGCCTCGATCTGCCGGGACGTAATCCACCCCGGCTGCAGGCTCATCAGGCCGAACTCACCGTAGGTCAAGTCGCTGCCACGGTGCGCGGCGCCAGGCGTGCGGCCCTTGTGCATCTTCCGGTACTTCGTACGTGCAGGCTGAAGCATCGTCGCTGTCCTTCACTGCCCTGCCCCGGGCGCCCTCTCTCGAGAGCGCCCAAAGCGGGAGGGCTCTTAGCGGTTGGAGGGCATGGGGGCCTGGCCGCCCTTGCCCGGGAGAACCTCGCCCTTGCAGACCCAGACCTTGCAGCCGATCTTGCCGTAGGTCGTCTTGGCCTCGGCGAAGCCATAGTCGATGTCCGCGCGGAGGGTGTGCAGGGGCACGCGGCCCTCGCGGTACCACTCGTAGCGAGCCATCTCGGCGCCACCCAGGCGGCCCGAGCAGGCCACGCGGATGCCCTTGGCTCCGAACTTCATCGCCGTCTGAAGCGCCTTCTTCATGGCGCGACGGAACGCGATGCGACGCTCGAGCTGCGTGGCGATGTTCTCCGCCACCAGCTGCGCGTCGGTCTCCGCCTTGCGGACCTCGACGATGTTGAGGAAGACCTCGTTCTTCGTGAACTGCTGGAGGTCCTTCTTCACCGTCTCGATGCCCGCGCCGCGCTTGCCGATGACGATACCCGGACGCGCGGTGTGGACGTTGACCTTCACCTTGTTGGCGGCGCGCTCGATCTCCACCTTGGACACGCCCGCGTGGTTCAGCGACTTCTTCACGAACTCGCGGATGCGGATGTCTTCATGGAGCCACTGCGCGTAGTTCTTGTGCTCGAACCACTTGGAGTCCCAGGTCTTGATGACGCCAAGCCGGAACCCGATCGGATGAACTTTCTGTCCCAACGTGAATCTCCTTGAACGTCCGGGCTGGGCCCGACGGGTCCTACTTCTTGGCCTCGGCCAGCACCACGTGGACGTGGGCGGTCTTCTTCTTGATCGGGGTGGCCCGACCCATGGCGCGCGGCATGAACCGGCGCTGGGTAGGACCCTGGTCCACCGAGATGGTCTTGACGTAGAGCGTGTCCACGTCGACCTGACCCTTGGACAGGTCCGTCGCGTTGGCCACGGCGCTCTTGATGAGCTTCTCCACCGGCAGGGCCGCGGCGCGCTTGGTGAACTTCAGGATGTTGAGGGCGGCCTCAACGGGCTTGCCCCGGATGAGCGCCGCAACAAGAGACAGCTTGCGGGGGCTCATGCGCAGGAAACGCAGATGTGCAGTCGACTCCATGGTCATCTCCTCAGGCTCTCAGGCAATGCACCAGGCTACTTGCCCGGGGCCTTGGCGACCTTCTTCTCCGCCGAGTGTCCACCGAACGTACGCGTCGGGGCGAACTCGCCGAGCTTGTGGCCCACCATGTTCTCCGTGACGAACACCGGGATGAACTTCTTCCCGTTGTGCACCGCGAAGGTGTGACCCACGAACTCCGGAAGGATGGTGGAGCGGCGGGACCACGTCTTCACGACAGTCTTCTTGTTCGTCTTGATCATGTCCTCGATCTTCTTGACGAGGAAGTCGTCGACGAACGGACCCTTCTTGATCGAACGAGCCATGGCTTGCGAATCCTCTTACTGGCTGCGCGCGCCCTGGCGGCGGCCGCTCACGATGAACTTGTCAGTACGCTTGTTGGTGCGCGTGGTCAGACCCTTGGTCTTCTTGCCCCACGGCGACACCGGGTGCGGGTTACCCTGACCGGACTTACCCTCACCACCACCGTGCGGGTGATCCACGGGGTTCATCGCGAGACCACGAACCGTCGGGCGGATGCCCAGCCAGCGGCTCTTACCCGCCTTACCAATGCGGATGATCTCGTGCTCGATGTTGCCCACCTGGCCCACGGTGGCGCGGCACTCGATGAGGACCATGCGGACGGTTCCGGAAGGCATACGCACCTGCGCGTAGCGGCCCTCCTTCGCCATCAACTGTCCGGAGGTTCCCGCGGAGCGGATGACCTGGGCGCCACGGCCCGGCTTCAGCTCCACGTTGTGGATGATGGTACCCACCGGGATGTTCTGCAGCGGCAGGGAGTTGCCCGGACGGATGTCGGCGGTCTCGCCGGCGAACACCGTGTCGCCCACATTCAGGCCCACCGGGGCCAGGATGTAGCGCTTCTCACCGTCTGCGTACGTCAGCAGGGCGATGTTGGCGGTGCGGTTCGGATCGTACTCCACCGCGGTGACCTTGGCCGGCACGCCGTCCTTGTCACGACGCTTGAAGTCGATGACGCGGTAGCGGCGCTTGTGACCACCACCCTGGTGACGCCGGGTGATGTGTCCGTGCACGTTGCGGCCACCCGAGCGCTTGAGCGGCTCGGTCAGCTTCTTCTCGGGCGCGTCCTTGGTGATGTCCGCGAAATCGGACACCGTCATGTGACGGCGGGCGGCGCTTGTCGGCTTGTACTTCTTGATGCCCATGGTGTGTTCCTCAGGCTGACCTCAACGCCGTAGCGTCAGGCCGCCCCTCCCTCGAAGAGTTCGATCGAGTCGCCTTCCTTGAGGGTGACGACCGCCTTCTTGAAGTTGGGCCGCTTGCCGATGCTCCGACCCACGCGCTTGATCTTGCCGCGGACGACGTTCGTGTTGACGCCCTCGACCGTGACCTTGAACAACGTCTCCACCGCGCGAGCCACGTCATGCTTGGTGGCCTTGCGGTCGACGATGAACGAGTACTGACGGAACTTCTCGCGGGCCTTGTCCAGCTTCTCGGTGATGAGCGGACCCTTGATGACGTCGCTGAGATTCATGAGAGCGCCCCCTCGAGGGTCTTCGCCGCCGCGGAGGTGAGCACGAGGTGCGAGTGCTTCAGAACGGCCTCGAGGTTGAGACCCTCGGGAGGAAGCACGTCGAACTTCGCCAGGTTCCGCACGCTGCGGTGCAGGTTGGTGTTGCTCTTCTCGTCCACCACCAGGGCGTTCTGCAGCTTCAGGCGCTTGGTGAGCGCCTCGAAGGCCTGCTTGCTCTTGGGGGCGTCCAGGGAGAACCCGCTCAGGATGATGAGCGTCTTCTCCTTGGCGCGCAGGGACAGCGCGGACTTCAGCGCGCCGCGACGCACCTTGCGGGGCGGGCGGTAGAAGTAGTCGCGAGCCTTGGGAGCCATCGCCTTGCCGCCGCCCACCCAGTGGGAAGCGCGGATGGAACCCTGGCGGGCGCGGCCGGTGCCCTTCTGCTTCCAGGGCTTCTTGCCGCCGCCGCTGACCAGCGAGGTGTTCTTCACACCCACCGTGCCGCGACGCCGGTTGATCTGCTGCATCTTCGCGACCTCGTAAAAGAGGTGCGCGTTCGGCTCAGCGCCGAAGATGTCGTCGGAGAGCTCAATCTCCGACACCTTCTTCAAATCAAGGTCGACAACGTCAAACTTCGCCATGGCACTTTCCTCGCGGGGGTCGGAGTGAAACCACTCGGACGCCCACCCGCTTCCTAGGACTTGATCTCGACGTCAACGCCGGCCGAAAGATCCAGCTTCATGAGCGCATCCAGCGTCTGCTGCGTGGGCTCGAGAATATCGAGCAGGCGCTTGTGCGTGCGGATCTCGAACTGCTCGCGGCTCTTCTTGTCCACGTGCGGCGAACGCAGCACCGTGAACTTGTTGATGCGCGTAGGAAGGGGGATCGGACCGGCCACCTTCGCGCCTGTGCGCTTGGCCGTCTCGACGATCTCACCCGCGCTCTGGTCCAGGAGCTTCGAGTCGTATGCCTTCAGCCGGATGCGGATCTTCTGTGTCGCCATTCGCAAGAACCTCTTAGAACGAACTTTGTGCCAACGCCCCGGGAGGCGCTACGACCGACGTCCCCTGGTTGTCACAGAGCCGTTTCTTCAGAACGAAGGGGCGCGGTGATTACCATCCCGCCCCGGTGTATGCAACTGGATTTCCTCCGGCTCCCTGGAAATTCCCCGAGGGGATGTCCATGGGAGCCAGGAGGAGGCCTGCTACTCGATCACTTCCGCCACAACGCCGGCGCCCACCGTGCGGCCACCCTCGCGAACAGCGAAGCGCAGCTCCTTATCCATCGCCACCGGGGTGATGAGCTCCACCTCGATTGCGATGTTGTCGCCCGGCATCACCATTTCCACGTTCTCAGGCAGCTTCACCGTTCCCGTCACGTCCGTCGTGCGGAAGTAGAACTGGGGACGGTATCCCTTGAAGAACGGGGTGTGGCGACCACCCTCTTCCTTCGACAGCACGTAGATCTGCGCCTTGAACTTGGTGTGCGGCTTGATGCTGTTCGGCTTCGCCAGCACCTGCCCGCGCTCCATGTCCTCGCGCTTCAGACCACGCACCAGCGCGCCGATGTTGTCGCCCGCTCGGCCCTCGTCCAGCAGCTTGCGGAACATCTCCACGCCCGTGACGACGGTCTTCTGCGTCGGACGCAGACCGACAACTTCGATTTCCTCACCGACCTTGATGATGCCACGTTCCACACGTCCCGTCGCCACCGTTCCACGGCCGGCGATGGAGAACACGTCTTCCACCGGCATCAGGAAGGGCTTGTCCGTCGCGCGCTCCGGCGTCGGAATGTACGCGTCCACGGCTTCCATCAGCTTGAGGATAGCGCCCTCGCCGATTTCGCTCGTATCACCCTCGAGCGCCTTGAGCGCCGAGCCAGGGATGATGGGGATGGTGTCGCCCGGGAACTCGTACTTCTTCAGCAGGTCGCGAACTTCCATCTCCACGAGCTCACGCAGCTCGGGGTCGTCCAGCATGTCCACCTTGTTCAGGAAGACCACGATGTACGGAACACCGACCTGGCGCGCCAGCAGAATGTGCTCGCGCGTCTGGGGCATCGGACCGTCCGCCGCGGAGACCACGAGAATCGCGCCGTCCATCTGCGCCGCGCCCGTGATCATGTTCTTCACGTAGTCGGCGTGGCCCGGGCAATCCACGTGCGCGTAGTGCCGGTTCTTCGTCTGGTACTCCACGTGCGCCGTGGAGATGGTGATGCCGCGCTCACGCTCTTCCGGCGCCTTGTCGATCTGGTCGTACGCCAGGAACGTGGCGCCGCCGGTCTTCGCCAGCACCTTCGTGATGGCCGCCGTCAGCGACGTCTTGCCGTGGTCCACGTGTCCGATCGTGCCGATGTTCACGTGGGGCTTGTTACGCTCGAACTTTTCCTTGGCCATGACAACTCCTCACCGGGCTGAGCCGGTCAACGACCCGGCGCGTCTCGAATCCCGCAAAACACACTGCGAAGGTGCTGCGTCCTGCTCCAAACCCGCCACAACGTCAACTGAAATCGCCCGCCGGGCTGCCTGGTGCCCCGTCAGTACCGGTTCAGCGCCGTCTTGGGCGCCGGCGCGTAGTGACTGAACTGCATCGTGTACGTCGCCCTTCCCTGGCTGCGGCTGCGCAGGTCCGTTGAGTACCCGAACATGGCTGCCAGGGGGACCTGTGCCTGGATGGCCTGTAGCCGACCCGGGCGGGGCGTCATGCCGAGCACCCTGCCGCGACGGCCGTTCAGGTCACCAATCACGTCGCCCATGAAGTCGTCGGGCGTGACGATCTCACAGCTCATGATGGGCTCGAGCAGCACCGGGGTGGCCGCGCGCACCGCATCCTTGAAGGCCAGGGAGCCGGCGATCTTGAACGCCATCTCGCTGGAGTCCACGTCGTGCATGGAGCCGTCGTAGGCCTCCACCTTCACGTCGACCATGGGGTAGCCCGCCACCGGGCCGTTCTGCAGGGCCTCCGTGACACCATCACGGACCGCGTCCACGAACTCCTTGGTCACCGCGCCGCCCGTCACCTTGTTCTCGAAGGCGAAGCCCTTGCCGGGCTCGTTGGGCATCACCCGCAGCCAGATGTGGCCGTACTGGCCCCGGCCGCCCGTCTGACGGATGAACTTCCCCTCCGCCTCCGTCTGGGTGGTGACGGTTTCCCGGTACGCCACCTGCGGCTTGCCGATGTTCGCGTCGACCTTGAACTCGCGCAGGAGCCTGTCGACGATGATCTCCAGGTGCAGCTCGCCCATGCCGGCGATGATGGTCTGCCCCGTCTCCTCGTTCGTCTTCACGCGGAACGACGGGTCTTCCATCGCCAGGCGCTGCAGCGACTGGATGATCTTGTCCTGGTCCGCCGTCGACTTCGGCTCGATGGCGATGTCGATGACCGGCTCGGGGAACTCCATCCGCTCCAGGATGATGGGCTGCTTGTCGTCGCAGAGCGTGTCGCCCGTGCTCGCCAGCTTCAGGCCCACCACCGCGCAGATGTCACCGGCGCAGCACTCGGTCAGCTCGTCCTTCTTGTCCGCGCGCATCTGCACCAGACGGCTGACTCGCTCGCGCTTGCCCTTGACCGAGTTCCACACCGCCGTCCCCGCCTCCAGCTTCCCGGAGTACACGCGAAGGAAGGTCAGCGTCTGGGATTGGAACGCCGGGTCGTTCATGATCTTGAACGCGAGCGCACTGAACGGAGCGTCGTCCCGCGTCTCGCGGATGGCGTCCTCGCCCTTGGGCGTCTTGCCATGCACCGGGGGGATGTCCAGCGGGCTGGGCAGGTAGTCGATGACGGCATCCAGCAGCGGCTGCACGCCCTTGTGGCGGAACGCCGAGCCGCAGAACACCGGGAACAGCTTCAGCGCCACACAGCCCTTGCGGATGGCCGAGCGAATCTCCTGCTCGGTCAGCTCCTGTCCCTCCAGGAACTTCTCCGTCAGCGCGTCATCCTGCTCCGCCGCCGCCTCGAGCAGCTCCGCGCGCGCCGCCTCCGCCTGCTCGCGGTACTCCTCCGGAATCTCCGCCACGTCGTAGCGACTGCCCTGCTCCGAGTCGACGAACACCAGCGCCTTCATCGTCAGCAGGTCGATGACGCCGCGGTGCTTGTCTTCGGCGCCCAGCGGCAGTTGCATCCGCACCGCTCGCGCACCCAGCTTCTCGCGAATGGTTCCCACGGACATCTCGAAGTCCGCGCCCACCCGGTCCATCTTGTTGATGAAGCAGATGCGGGGGACCTTGTACTTGTCCGCCTGACGCCAGACCGTCTCGGACTGAGGCTCCACGCCGTTCACCGCGTCGAACACGGTGATGGCCCCGTCCAGCACGCGCAACGAGCGCTCCACCTCGATGGTGAAGTCCACGTGCCCCGGGGTGTCGATGATGTTCACGCGGTAGCGATGCTCACCGCGACTCCAGAAGGCGGTGATGGCGGCCGACGTGATCGTGATGCCGCGCTCGCGCTCCTGGACCATCCAGTCCGTGGTGGTGTTTCCCTCGTGCACCTCGCCCATCCTGTGGATGGCGCCGGTGTAGAAGAGGATCCGCTCGGTGGTGGTCGTCTTGCCGGCATCGATGTGCGCCATGATGCCGATGTTGCGGTAGCGCTCCAGGGGATGCTCGCGAGCCATTGCGTCGGTACCTCTCCATGAGGGCGGGAGGGCCATGGGGCCCCGTCTCACGTACCCACCCGGACGATTTCAGAGAACCTGCTTCACCTAAAGAAACCGCCCGGATGCAGACTCTGCATCCGGGCGGGATACCGCGAGGCCGAAAGACCTACCAGCGGTAGTGCGCGAAGGCCTTGTTGGCCTCCGCCATCTTGTGCGTGTCCTCACGCTTCTTCACCGCGTTACCGCGGTTGTTGGCGGCGTCCATGATCTCGCCGGCCAACTTCTCCTGCATGGTCTTCTCGCCACGCGCCTTGGAGTACGTGATGATCCAACGCATTCCGAGGGCGACGCGACGGTCCTGACGGACCTCGACGGGCACCTGATAGGTGGCGCCACCGACGCGGCGGCTCTTCACCTCCAGCACCGGCTTGACGTTGTCGAGGGCCTTCTTGAACGTCTTGAGGGGGTCTTCCTTCGCGCGCTCTTCGATGAGGGCGAAGGCTCCGTAGCAAACGCCTTCCGCGATGGCCTTCTTGCCCTTCCGCATCAGGTCGTTGACGAACTTGGTGACGAGCCGGTCCTGGAACTTCGGATCCGGAAGAATCTTGCGCTTGGCGACTACGCGACGGCGAGGCATCTCTTCTCTCTTCCCTTACGCCCCACTCTCCTTGGAGAGCTGATGAAACCGGGGCTTCTTGAACTGCTGAAGGAAAACAACCAGGACGCTCCCCAGGGTGCGGGGCTCAACGTCCAAACTCTGGAACAACGAAGGTGGTCTGCTCTCAGCTCGGGCGCTTCGCGCCGTACTTGGAGCGGCTCTGCTTGCGGCCCGCCACGCCCACGGAGTCGAGCGTTCCACGAACGATGTGGTAGCGCACACCCGGGAGGTCCTTCACACGACCGCCACGGATCATCACCACCGAGTGCTCCTGGAGGTTATGGCCCACGCCGGGGATGTAGGACGTCACTTCGATTCCGTTGGTCAGACGAACACGCGCCACCTTGCGGAGGGCCGAGTTCGGCTTCTTCGGAGTCGTGGTGTACACACGGGTGCAAACGCCGCGCTTCTGAGGGCACTCCTTGAGCGCGGGGCTCTTGCCCTTGATGTTCAGCTTCTCGCGGCCCTTGCGGACCAGCTGGCTAATGGTCGGCACTGATACCTCTTCCTCGGGTTGGCCCCCCCTTAGAAACAAGGGGCGGCGCATATCTACCTACAGGACTACTGAAAAGGGCCGCGAGTATAGGGACCGACCCCACCGTGTCAAGCACGGCATGACGCGGACCTGAACAGGTCAGCGCCAGCGAGGTCATTCCCGGAGACTCGACAACCCAGGGTACAACAGGTCGCTCCTCTACTCCGCGTGCACTCAGAAGTCGAGGACCATCACCACGGCGTCCTCGCCCTCGTCCGCGTAGTAGTTCGGCCGGATGCCGACCGGGCGGAAGCCGAACGTGCGGTAGAGCTGGATGGCCGCCTCGTTGCTCTTGCGGACCTCCAGCGTGGCCAGGCAGCACCGCCGCCCCGTCCCTCGCTCGAGCACCTCTTCCATCACCGCTCGCGCCACGCCCCGCCGACGATGCTGGGGCGCGGTGGCCACGTTGAGGACGTGCACCTCGTCGTGGACGATCCAGAAGATGGCCAGCCCCAGGAGCAGCGGCGGCCCGGTCTCCTGGGCCTCCTCCACCAGGAGGATGGTGGACCACTCGTGCTGGAGCTCGCGCTTGAGCAACTCCTGCGACCACGGATTCTTGAAAGCCGCCTGTTCCAGCGCCATCACCGCGGCCAGATCATCCACCGTCATCTGACGGATCAGGAAGCCATGGGGCGCCCGCGGCTCTCCATCCTCCCTCAGCCGCCTCATCGCTTCGCCTCCCGTGTGAAAGGCGCCACCCGCCGCACCTGCGCCGAGGCCCGCACCTGCGCGAGTTCCTCCACCGCCAGCGCCGCATAGCGTTCACGAAAGAGCTTCTCGCGGATGACGTCTCGCACCGTCTCGTAGTCCGTGGGGTAGTCCGCCGCGTGCTGTTCGTAGAAGCGGCGGATCTCCGTCTCGCCCACCTGCGCCCTCAGGCGGATGCGGCTGTCCAGGACGCGCTCGGCTCGCAGCCCGCGCGCCAGGAGGGCCTTGAGCCCCTCCAGCGTCACGTCATTGCGGGCCAGGAACCGTTCCAGTGTGAGGGGACCGCCAATCCGGGCGCGGAACGCCTCCAACCTCGCCTCCACTTCCGACGGCTCGGCGGGGAAGGCCTGGAGCCGGTCGGCGTTGAGCACCTGGACCCGCTGGTTGATGACCAGCTCCAGGGCGCCTCGGAGGGTCTCTTCGTCGAGGGGGGCCTCGAGCGCCTGGACGCCGCCCCGCTGGACGAGGGCCACCCGGGCCTCGAACTCCAGCTCACTCAAGGACAGGACCCGGCCCTCGATGATGGCGACCACCCGGTCCACCACCCTCTTCCCGGCCTCCGTGGGCGCACCCTGGGCCCACGATTGGGACACCGGCAGCAACAGGAGCCAGCCCGCCAACCACAAGGTCCCCGCTCCTGCTCGGCGCGGCGCTGCCATGGCCTCCCTCATCTTTCGGCGACTTTATACATCCCAGACCAGCCGAACAGTCCTTGCTGGCGCACTCCCACCGACTGGTTACTTTCAGTTGCGTACACCCCGGCGGGAACAAATGGCGGACGACTACTACCAGATCCTCGGCGTTGATCGGACGGCCTCGGAGGAGGCCATAAAGAAGTCGTACCGGAAGCTGGCGCGCCAGTACCACCCCGACGTCAACCCCAACAACAAGGCCTCCGAGGAGAAGTTCAAGCAGCTCGGCAATGCCTTCGAAGTGCTGTCGGACCCGAAGAAGCGCAAGCTCTACGACGAGTTCGGCGAGGACGCGGAGAAGATCGGCTTCGACGAGAAGAAGGCGGAGGCCTATCGCCAGTACCGCGCCGCCGCCTCCAGGGGCGGAGCGGGCGGCATCCCCTACGGGGGCGAGGACTTCGACCTGGGCGACCTCTTCAACGACCTCTTCGGAGGACGCCGTGGAGGCGGGGGCGCCGGGGCGGGCCCTGGAGGCTTCGACCCGAATGAAGTGTTCAGCCGGGGCCGCCGCCGTCCTCCCATGGGCCCCGAGCGGGGCAATGACTTGTCCACCCAGGTCCGCGTCACGCTGGGGGAAGCCGTCACCGGCGCGGAGCGGACCCTGTCCGTGACGAGGCCGAATCGAGGAGGCACGGGCCCCGACGAGCCGAGCCGCCTGACGGTGAAGATTCCCGCCGGCGTGCAGACGGGCTCCAAGGTGCGGCTGGCGGGCCAGGGGGCTCCCGGCCTGCGCGGCGGCCCCCCCGGCGACCTCTTCATCGAGACCGAGGTGATGGACCACCCCCTGGTCCGCCGCGAGGGGGACGACCTGCATCTGGATCTACCCGTGACGGTCTCCGAGGCGATGTTCGGCGCGGAGGTGCGCGTCCCCACCTTCCAGGGTGAGGTCACCGTCAAGGTTCCATCGGCCTCACAGACGGGTCGGCAGATGCGCCTCAAGGGGCGCGGAGTGCCTTCCCTCAAGGGCGGAGCTCCCGGGGATCTCTATCTCCACCTCCAGGTCAAGGTGCCGGATACCGATACCCCGGAGACGCGGGCCGCCGCGGAGGCCCTGTCCAAGGCCTACCGCGAGGATGTACGTCGCGAGCTGACGCTGTGATGGTGTTGGCTCTTGTCCTGGGCGCCGCCCCGTCATAGACGGCCCCTCTACCCTTCTTCACACGTCGCCGCAGGAAACGGAGCACACGCGCACATGGGCCTCTTCGACATCTTCACGGGCGGTTCGGGGCCCGAGAAAGCCCTCAAGCTCAAGCCCAAGGTCACCCAGAAGTACGGTGACCCGGCGACACGGCAGAAGGCCATCCAGCAGCTGGGAGAGATGAAGTCTCCCGAGGCCGTCTCCGTGCTGCTCGCACGCTTCACCATCACCGTGGACCCGCTCACCACGGACGCGGACGAGAAGGAGCACACCTTCGAGCTGGTGAAGTCCTTCGGCAAGGACGCAGCCGTCCAGCCCATCGTCGAGTTCCTCAGCAAGACGGAGCAGGCCACGTCCTGGGCCCTGCGACTGCTGAATGAGCTGGTCAGCGAAGAGGAAGCCACTGGCGCCTGCGTCAACGCGCTCCAGCACCTCTCCGCCACGTACACGAAGAACCCGGAGAAGAAGGTCGTCCTCCTCCACCACGTCACCGGCCGAGAGGACCCGCGCGTGCCGCCCGCCGTCCTCCCCTTCCTCGAGGACATGTCAGACGATGTGAAGATCGCCGCCCTCAAGGCGCTCGCCTCCTTCAAGTACGAGCCGGCGCGCGAGCCCATGCTCAAGCTGCTGACGGCCGACGAGACGGCCCGCCGGGTGCAGACCTCCGTGATTGCCGCCCTGGCGGACGCGGGCTTCAACGTGACGAGCCACCGGGCCCAGGTGGAGCCGCTGCTGGTGGAGCCGTTCGTCGTGGACAAGGACGGCCGCATCCAGCGCAAGGCGTGAGCCGGGCTGTCCTGTCGGGCAGCCGACACGGACACTGTCCTCCGGATGGCCCTGCACACCAGGGCCGTTCCCAGGCGCTCGGAACTTGAAGCAGGATTCTCACCGTGCGCTCGAAGAAAAAAGGGGCCCTGGCAGAGGTCGTGCCGCTGCGCCCCAACACCTCGAAGAAGTCCACCCGTCGCGCCGTGAAGCCGCCTCCCCTGGCGGACTCCGACGCCACAGCGCGCGCCCTCCTGGAGATGGCGCGGCACCTCACCGACAACGCCGGCCCCACCGAGGCGCTGCGGTCCCATCTCCAGACGCTCCACGCACTGCTCAAACCCAAGGTCTGTTACGTGGCCCGCTACTTCCCCTCCCGGGAACAGCTCCACGTCGAGCACGTGCGCGGACGCTACGACAGCCGCGTCGTCGCCGCCGTCCCGGGCGAGGGCGTGGTGGGACGCGCCTTCTCCGAGAAGAAGCTGCTGCACGAGGCGGACACGCTCGCCGTGCCGCTCGAGAGCCCGCACGGCGTCACCGGCGTCCTCGTCGTCCTGGGCGCTCGCCGCACCGTCTCGGACACGGTGCTCCAGTCGCTGGCCGCGCAGCTCGCCGCCGCGTACGAGGTGGCCCGCCTCCGCGACGACAGCGCTCGCAGGAACAAGGACCTCCAGACGGCCATCGCCGGCCTCAAGAGCCTGGAGCAGAACCGCGAGGAGCTGCTCGGCAACGTCTCGCATGACCTGAAGAACCCGCTCACCACCATCAAGTCGTACCTGGCGATGATGGGGCGCGAGAAGCTGGGGTCCCTCACGGACTCCCAGCGCCGCGCGGTGCAGATCTGCGACCGGAACTCCGACCGCATGCTGCGCATGGTGAATGACCTGCTGCTCATGTCCCGCCTGCAGTCAGGGAAGATGCAGCTCAACCAGCGCCCCTTCGGACTCAAGGCCGTGGCGGAGGAAGTGGTCCGCTCGCTGGGCGTCCTCGCCGAGCACGGCAAGGTCAGCGTCACCATTCCCCCCTGCCCCGAGGTCTTCGTCCGCGGAGACCGCGAGCGCATCGCCGAGGCCATCCACAACCTCGTCGAGAACGGCATCCACCACAGCGAGGCCGACGACTCCGTCGAGGTCAGCGTCTCCACCGCGGATGGACTCGCCACACTCACCGTGAAGGACAGCGGCCCGGGCATGTCCTCCGAGGCCCTGGAGCACGTCTTCGATGCCTTCTACCGGGCACAGCCGGGCGTCCCTCGGCCTCCGGGCGCTGGGCTCGGCATCCCCCTGGTGGGGAAGATTGTCGCGCTGCACGGCGGCCGGGTGGAGGCCAAGAGCGTGCTGGGCGAGGGAAGCACCTTCGAGATGGTGCTGCCCATGTTCGCTGGAGCGGTGAACTCGCCTGACCTGAACCAGGCGGCCCCCAAGGCGGGCGGCATCCTGCTCGTGGAGGACGACGCGGACTGCCGCGAGGTGCTGCAGCAGGTGCTGGAGCAGGAGGGCTACCGGGTGATGGCCACCTCGGGAGCCTCCGAGGCGCGCTCCATCCTCTCTCACATCCGACCGGCCATGGTGCTGCTCGACCTGCGGCTGAGCGAAGAGGACGGCCAGTCGGTGCTCCGCTTCATCCGAGGCAACGAGTCGCTGGCGGACATCGTCGTGTACATCATCTCAGGTGCCAGCGAGGTGGCCTCCCTCACGTCGGGACAGGGTCTGGAGCGAATCGACGGCTTCTTCGAGAAGCCGCTCCAGTTGCCCAAGCTCCTGGACACGGTGGCGGCGGTGGTGCGGCCCAGCCGCCGGGCTCCGGCTGTCCCCTAGCGGGAAGGAATGGACCGCGGAACGAACAAGAGGTGGCCGTAAGCCACCTCTGCTTGGCTAGTATCCGCGCCGTCCCATGAGCTCTTCCGTCTACTCCCGCCACCGCGCCGCATTCGCCCAGGCCCTCGCCAGCGCCCTGGGCATGCCGGCTGCCGACATCGAACCCCAGGTCAAGCCCGCGGAAGCCGCGCACGGCGACCTGAGCTTCGCCACCTTCCCTCTCGCCAAGGCCCAGAAGAAGGCGCCTCCCGCCATCGCCGCCGGACTGGCCCAGACACTCAGCGTGCCGGGGCTCGAAATCAAGGCGGTGGGCCCCTATGTGAATGCCCGCTTCGCCCTCATGCCCTTCACCGCGGAGGTCCTCGACAGCGCGCGCTCGGCGGGCCTGAAGTACGGCGGCGACGCGGACGTGGGACGCGGCAAGACGGTGACCATCGACTACTCGTCGCCGAACATCGCCAAGCCCATCGCGTTCCACCACATCCGCACCACGTTCCTGGGCCACTGCATCGCCAACATCTACCGGGCGCTCGGCTGGCGGGTGGAGGGCATCAACTACCTGGGCGACTGGGGCAAGCAGTTCGGCCTCGTGGCCGTGGGCTTCCAGGAGTACGGAGACCCGGCTCGCATCGACGACATGGGCCACCTGGTGGAGGTCTACGTCAAGTCGAACACGCGCGCCGAAAAAGAGCCCGAGTTCGACGCGAAGGCTCGCGACTTCTTCCGCCGCATGGAGGCCGGTGACGCCGAGGCCCTCAAGCTGTGGAACCAGTTCCGCGAGACCAGCATCCGCGGCTTCAAGGCCGTCTACGCGCGGATGGGCATCGAGTTCGAGCACATCGAAGGCGAGAGCCGCTACCAGGGGAAGATGGACGCGGTCATCGAGCAGATCGCCAAGAAGCCCGGCGTGAAGGAGTCGCAGGGCGCGCTCATCGTCGACCTGCCCTACGCGGAGAACGAGCCGCCCATCCTCCTCAAGAAGAACGATGGCAGCACGCTCTACGCCACGCGAGACCTGGCCGCCGCCGAGGACCGCTACGAGCGGTTCCACTTCGACAAGTCGCTCTACGTCGTCGCGCAGGACCAGGCGCTGCACTTCCGCCAGGTGTTCCGCACGCTGACCGAGATGGGCCAGCCGTGGGCCGACCGCTGCGTGCACGTGGCCTTCGGCCGCATCCACGGCATGAGCACACGCAAGGGCCTGGTGGTGCAGCTCAACAACGTACTGGACGAGGCCAAGGAGCGCGCCTCCGTCAAGGTGAAGGAGAACCAGGAGGCCGGCCGGCTCCAGTCGAATGACCCGGACCAGCTCGCCGAGCAGATCGGCCTGGGCGCCATCGCCTTCGGAGACCTCAAGCACAAGCGCGCCAGCGACTACACCTTCGACTGGGACGAGGTGCTCAGCTTCGAGGGCCACACGGGCCCGTATCTCCAGTACGCCCACGCGCGCGTCGTCAACGTGCTGCGCAAGGGCGGCGGCGCTCCGGCCAGCTACGACGCGAGCCTGCTGACGCTCCCCGAGGAGCAGTCCCTGGTGCGCGAGATCATGCGGCTGCCCGAGGTCGTCAGGGACGCGGCCGAGCAGTACGAGCCCAGCCTCGTGGCGCGCCTGCTGCTCGACGTGGCCGCGGCCCTCAGCCGCTACTACACGCTGGGCAATCAGGAGCGGGACAAGCGCATCCTCGTCGAGAACGATGACGCGCTGCGTTCAGCACGACTCGCCCTCACGGACGCAGCCCGGGTTACTCTCGCGGCGGGTCTGACACTTCTGGGCATTCCGACGCCTGAGAACATGTAGCCCCGGGGGCTTGCCTTGGAAACCGCGCTGTCGCCGTCTGCGAATCAGGGAGAGTCCTTGCTGAAGGCCGAGTTCGGCCCGATGGGCCGGGCATTGGGTGCTCGCTACCTGGAGAGCGTCCACTTCCCGCCCGAGGCCGAGGATGAGCTGCGCAACCTGCACGCCAAGGGCTTCGTGGTGCACGTCATGCGCTCCACGGCCTGGGTGAACTTCCTCTATCTGACCTGGGCCATGGTGCGCAGGACGCTGCCGCCCATCCGCGCGGTGTCCAACCTGCGTCCGTGGTTCACCAAGCCCTGGCGCCAGACGAAGCAGTCCGGCGCATTCCAGGAGCGCTTCGAGTACGCCCAGCAGAACGGGGGCAGCGGCCTGGTCTTCCTTCGCCGCACCGCCCTCATGCACGCGTCAGGGAAGGAGACCCACGAGGACCCCTTCCCCGCCCTGGTGGAGCTGGCGCGCAAGTCGGACCGGCCCGTGTACCTGGTGCCGGAGCTGTTCGTCTGGGAGAAGCGCAGCGCCCGCCTCAAGCCCAACTGGGTGGACATGGTGTTCGGCAGCCCCGAGGCGCCGGGCTTCCTGCACTCGATGCTGGCGTTCTTCCGCAACTACAAGCGCGCCCAGTTCCGCGTGGGTGAGCCCATCGACCTGCGGGCCTTCGCGGAGCAGAACCCGAAGGACTCCGTGGAGGTCCTCGCGCGCAAGGTGCGCAGCACGCTGCATGTGCACCTGTCGCGGGAGACTCGCGCGGTGTTCGGCCCCCCGGCCAAGCCCCACGAGCGCGTCATCGACGAGACGCTGCGTGACAGACAGCTCCGCAAGGTGGTGGACGAGCAGGCCGCCGAGTCCAACCGCAAGCCGGAGAGCGTGCTGCGCGAGGCCCGCCGCAACCTGGAGGCCATCGCCGCGAAGCCCAGCCCCACGACGCTGGCCTTCGTCGCTCCCGTGCTGGAGTGGGTGTTCAACCGCATCTACGACGGCATGCACGTGGACGAGGCGGGCCTGCACCGCGCGCTCAAGGCCGCGACTCGCGCGCCCATCGTCCTGTGCCCCAGCCACAAGAGCCACGTGGACTACCTGGTGATGAGCTGGGTGCTCTGGAACCGTGGCTACGCGGTGCCCCTGGTCGCCGCGGGCGCCAACCTGTCCTTCTGGCCCCTGGGCAGCATCTTCCGCCGCTGCGGCGCCTTCTTCCTGCGCCGCTCGTTCAAGGGCGACAAGGTCTACGCAGCGTCCTTCAAGGCGTACGTGCGCAAGCTGGTGCACGACGGCATCCACCAGGAGTTCTTCCCCGAGGGTGGCCGCTCACGCACCGGCAAGCTGCTGGCGCCCAAGCTGGGCATGTTCACCTGGCAGGTGGAGTCCGTGCTCGAGGGCGCGCGCAACGACTTGCTCTTCGTGCCCGTGGCCATCGACTACGAGAAGGTCGTCGAGTCCGGCAGCTACTCGAAGGAGCTGGCGGGCGGAGAGAAGAAGCCCGAGGACCTCAAGGCCCTGTTGAGCACGCCCAAGGTGCTCGCGGCGCGCTATGGCCGCATCCACCTGGGCTTCGATGAGCCCATCTCCCTGATGGAGTTCATGAAGGAGCGCGGCCTCAACCCCGACGAGCCCGTGACGGACGAGCAGAAGAAGGGTCTGGTCCGCGCGCTCGGCAACCGCGTCATGTACGGCATCAGCAAGGTGTCCACCGTGACGCCGCATGCCCTGGTGAGCACGTCCCTGCTCGCGCACCGACGCCGGGGCCTGACGCAGCGGGAGCTGGCGGACCGCATCAGCATCCTGCGCCGCATCGCCCAGGAAGACGGCGCGCCCCAGTCTCGCGAGCTGGGCAATGCCCCCAGCAACCCGGAGACGATGGGCCCCATCCAGGACGCGATGCGCACCTTCATCGACGACGAGATGGTGCGCACGCAGGAAGCGAAGGGCGACGTCATCTACCAGGTGGAGGACAACCGCCGCCCGGAGATGTCCTTCTACAAGAACACGCTGATGAACCTCGTCTCGGCGCGAAGCCTCGTGGCCAACGCCATGCTAGCCGCCGGTTCGCCCGCGCCCTACGACGCGGTGAAGGCTCGCGCCCTGTTCCTGTCGCGTCTCTTCAAGGTCGAGTTCATCTACCGGGTGAACACCACGTTCGACACCATCTTCGCGGAGACGGTGGAGCGCCTGGTCCGCATGGGACTGGTCATCAACGAGGGCGAGTCCCTGCGCGTGGCCCCCGAGCCCCACGCCCAGCCGGAGCTGGAGTTCCTGGCCGACCTGCTGCGCGACTACCTGGAGGCGTACCTCCTGGCGGCGATGACACTCAACGACGTGGCCACCGGCGTCGCCGAGGACCGCAAGGCCTTCATCCGCCTGGCCCTGGAGACGGGCCGCGCGGAGTACCACGCCGGCCGCATCACCGCCGCCGAGTCCCTGGCCAAGGTGACGCTGGAGAACGCGGTGACGTACCTGCAGGACCAGAAGCTCCTCGTCGAAGAGGACAAGAAGCTCAAGCTGGGGCCGCAGGCCACGGACGCGGAGGCTCGCCGGCAGCTCGCCGACAGCATCCGCGAGTACCTCAAGCGCTGAAGCCCCACGGGCCGCACTGTCGCCATCGACGGTGCGGCCTGTCAGCGAGGCGTGTGAGGATGCCGGCATGCTCGTCCGCCCTTCCCTCCTCGCCCTCGCGCTCTGCGGCGCACCGATCCTCGGCCTCGGCTGCAAGTCGGCCCCACCCGAGCGCGAGACGCCCTCTCGCACCTGCGGGGACTCCATCCACGACCTCGCCTGGATGTCCGGAAACTGGCGTCAGGACAAGCCCGGCAGCGCGCTGGAGGAGCACTGGACGCACGCGGCCGGTGGCACCCTCTTCGGTGTGAGCCGCGCCATCGTCCGCAACAAGACGGTGTTCTTCGAGTACATGCGCATCGAAGCGCGCGCGGACGGGCTCTTCTACGTGGCCCAGCCCATGGGCCGCCCGGGCACGGACTTCAAGCTGGTGCGGTGCAACAGCAGCGGCGCGCTCTTCGAGAACCCCCAGAACGACCACCCCAAGCGCATCTTCTACCAGCGCCCCTCCGCGGACCGGCTCACCGCGCGAATCGAAGGCGAGGAGAACGGCAAGGCCGTGGCCCAGGACTTCGACTTCACGCGGATGTAGTAGCCAGGCCCTCTCGGCTCACGGCGCGGTGCGGAAGACCACCCGCACCTCGGTGGCCAGCGGGTTGCCCTCGAAGTCGGTGAGGACGTCGCGCAGCACCAGCGTGTACTGCGTGTTCGGAGACAGCGTGGAGCCCTCGGCGGCCGTGGCCTCCACGGTGTACTCGAAGTCGCCCCGCTCCACGTTCTGGTCCAGCTCCGGCACTTCCGGCGCGAGGACGGTGAGCGGGACTTCATCGCGCCCGGCGAACACGGCGATGCCCGGACGCAGGCTGCGCACGTCCATCGCCTCCGAGAAGGTGATTCGCAGCGTCCCGCCCGTCGCCAACACCCCGCCGCTCCCCGGGTCCGTGGAGATGACCCTGGGCGGCACCGTGTCGCGACGCTCGTAGATGGCGTCCCCCGGCTCCAGACACCCCGACAAGGACGTCACCGCCAGGGCCGCCAGCAGCGTGCCTCCGACGAAAGACTGGCGCGCGCGCATCACCGGCACCCCTTCTGCGACAGGCTCTCCGACGAGTGGCACTTGAGGCAGGCCCGGTCATTCGCGGACGCCAGCTTCTTGCACGACTGCGCGAAGCCCGCGGGGTGAGGGTTGATCTGCCGCCGCGATGACAGCTCGGAGTGGCAGCTCATGCAGGACTCCTCGCGGTGGCAGGAGATGCAGCTCGTCAAGTCACGCGACGCGGCGATGCCGTGGTGCTGCGGACCGGGCAGCTCCACCCAGTCCCTGTAGTCCGGATGCACCTTCTGGTTTCGCGAACGCAGCGACTTGTCCGCGTCCATGCCCACGCCCGCCCGCTCGTGACACGCGGCGCAGAACGACTGTGCGCGGTGGCAGCTCTCGCAGCGGGGCGAGCCGGCTCGCGCCTGCACCGGGTGCAGCGTGATGTAGTCGTTCGGGTGGATGGACAGCGGCTTCTGCATGCCGTCGTGGCACGTCTGGCAGGAGCTCTCGCTGTGGCACTGCATGCACGTCATCCGGTCCGCCGCCGCGCGGGCACCGTGGTTGAACTCGAAGCGCGGGCCGTGGTCCATGCCCAGCGGGTTGCCTTGCATGGGCCGCAGCAGGCCCGAGTCGAACACGAGCTTCAGTCGCCCCGTGGGCTCGGCCGGGTGACAGGTGGCGCAGGTGTTGGAGGCCACGTTGCCGTCATGGCACTTGAAGCACGTGGCCATCTTCGGGAGCTGGTTGCGCGTGGCGAGCTTCACGTCCGTCATCTCGCCGTGACACACCGAGCACTCCACCTTCTTGTCCACGTGCTGCTGGTGGCTGAAGTGGAGGTTCGCGGTGGGCATGGACAGCTTCGCGGGCTCCTTGCGCACCGTGGCGTCGAAGCCCGGGTGACAGGTGTTGCAGCTCGACTTCGGGTCCGTGGGCTTGCCCTTCCGCCCCGCCTCGATGTCGTGGCACGTCTCGCATTCCTCGTGCCCCGGGAGGTTGACGTCCTTGGGGGACTGGCTGGTGCGGGCCGCGTCGTGACACGTGGCGCACTCGGCGCCCGCCTCCAGGTGCTGGGCGTGGTCGAAGCGAAGGGGCACGTGCTGCGCGGGATACACGGCGAGGCTGCGCTCCCGGGCCGTGGCGGCCCAGGCGACGCCGGCGCCCACCATGGTGGCGAGCGCGGCCAGGGCGAGCAGCGCGTTTCGGTTCTGGCGGTGCGGCAGCATCTACAGGCTCGCCTTCAGGTCGAAGAGCAGGAAGCCCTTCGTGTCCGAGTCGGTGAACGGGTTGAAGTTCTGCTCCACCACCAGCGAGAGCCGCGTCGCGCGCGTCAGCGCTCGACTGGCCCACACCTGGGCGCCATAGAAGTTGCCGCCCAGGCGCGCGTTGAAGCTGTCGAAGATGCGAGCGAAGGACACTCGCGCGTCCAGGGTGAACCGGTCCCTGTCGAACGTGCAGCCGCCCGTGAGGTCCCCCCAGAGCTGGTCTCCACCGAAGCCCGTGCGGTACGTCACATCCAGCGCCGAACGGAAGTCTCCCGAGCGCCAGGCCGCGCCCGCGGAGCCACCGACGCTGGTGGACTCGGGAGCGCCCTCGGCGTCCACGTAGGCGGCGATGGCCATGACCGGGTTGACGTTCTCGTTGTACTTGCTGCCCAGGCCCTGCACGTAGAAGCGCAGCGCGCCGGGGGTGAACAGGTCCACCCGAAGCCGCGCCTCGTCCCGGGGCGCCCACGCGAAGTAGTACCAGATGGAGTCCGCGGACAGCACGGGCGACAGTCGCATCAGCTCGGCCGTCGCCGAGAAGCGCGTGTCATCCCAGCGCAGCTGCGTGCGCACCTGGGCCACCTTGCCCTGCAACACGTCGTAGTCCACGCCCGCCAGCGCGTTCAGCCCCAGCCCGCGGCCGTAGCGCGCCTCCACCGTGGCGCGCTCCAGGTTGGTCTTCCCGTCCGACAACGCCTTGCGGTAGCCCACCGCCGCGTTGAAGCCCTTCACGTCCTCCATCAACAGCTTCGCGCCGATGAGGGGCTCCATCCCATCCAGCGTCGAGTCCGCGCCCGTCACGCCCGCCTCCAGGCGCCGCGCGTCGCTCTCCCGCGTCCCCTCCAACTGGTACACGGACGAGCCCAGGAAGCTGGTGCCCTTCACCCACAGGCCGCCGTACACCTCCGCGCCCAACCCCAGGCGGGTCATGTAGCGCGCGCGCACGCCGTCGAACGCGAGGATGTCCGAGACGTCCGTGTAGAGCTGCCGGCCCAGGCGCCCTTCGAAGCCGCCCTTCGCGTAACGCACGTACGCATGCAACAGCTCTGCGTCTTCCGACTTCAGGCCGTCGACGCGCTCGGCTTCGCCCTTGGGCAATCCGAAGTCCGCCCAGATGCGCAGGTTGGACTCGAAGCCCAGGTCCTGCCCGGTGGCGAGCTCGAAGGCGTTCAGTCCCAGGTACTGGACGATGCGCCGTCGAGGAAGCAGCACCGGATCATCCGGTGTGCTGCCACGCCACGCACGAATCTGGTACGCCTGCGCCTCGGTTCGCGCTTCCACCAAGAACGCCGACGCGTGCGACGTCGCCGCTCCCAGCCCCACGCCCAGGGCGCACAGCACACCCAGGGGTTGTGAGAGCTTCCACCACGTCCGCTGCGCCGTTCGAGCCAGGATGAAGGACGTCAAGGTGCTCTCAGTATAGAGAAGTCGAAGTGCGGACAGTTCAGCTTTTCGCTCCAAGGAGACGTCAAATTGGAAGATTCCGCTCCCAGCGACGCCCGGCCTCAAGAGCCGACGGGTCCCTCCGAGCCGCCACCTCCGGAGCCCCCTGAGCCAGGGAGCCCACGCAGGCTCGCGCTGGCCGGGGCGGCTCTGGCGTTGGTGCTGTTCATCCTGGTGGGGGGCTCGGTCCAGTTCCTCAACGCGGCCTTCGGTATCTGGTTCACCGAGGTGTTCATCTTCATGGCCCTGGGCTGGCTGCTGCCGCGCGTGAGCGGGTGGAAGCCCGCGCTCTACACCGGGCTGACGCCCCTGCCCGCGCTGCCCACCCTCTTCGGCTTCCTGCTGGGCGTGGCCAACTTCTTCGCGCTGGTGGTGCCCATCCAGTTCGTCGCGCAAAAGCTCGCGCCCGATTGGCTGACGGAGATGTTCGACGGCTCGCGCCTGTTCGACCAGCAGACGCCGGTGGAGCTGGCCGTCATCCTCGCGGGCGTGACGGTGGCCGCGCCCTTCTGTGAGGAGCTGTTCTTCCGAGGCGTCTTCCAGCGGGGCATGACGCCGCGCCCTCCGGCGTCACCCGTGAAGGCCCTGGTGATTTCCGCCGTCGTGTTCAGCGCGTTCCACCTGGACCCGGTGGGCTTCGTCGCGCGCGTCGAGTTGGGCCTGCTGTTCGGCTGGCTCTACCTGCGCACCGGCTCGCTGTGGCCCGGCATCGGCGCGCACGCGGCCAACAACCTGGTGTCCTCCGTGCTGTTCCTCGCGGCCAAGGCCATGGACCAGGGCGCGACGGACACGGACACCTCTCCCCTCGCGGTGCTCTCACTCGCGGGGCTGGGCTGGGTGGGGCTGCTCGGGCTGATGACCTTCGCGCGCCACCATGCCTCGGTCTGGGGCGCGGGCGTGCCCCACAGCGACGAGCGCGCGCGGGAGACGCGACCCGTGCCGCCTCTGCCGAAGCTGCTGTTGCCCTGGGTGGCGGCGGCCACGGTGTCCCTGGTCCTGCTGGGGGTCGTGGACAGGCGGGGCATCTCCCTCAACCTCTTCGACGTGGCCAATCCCCTGACGCCCCTCAAGAAGGACGCGGAGCCCGGGCTGCAAGCGGAGCGGAAGGCCCTGGAGACGCTGCGAGTCGCTGCTCGCCGGGGCGACGCGCCCATGGAGGCGTACCACGAGGAGCGGCTGCGTCAGGCCCGCGTCCACAAGGCAGCGGGGGGCCCCAAGCAGCCCTGACGGGCGCGTGGGGCCACTCCCCTTCCAGCCTCAGACGAAGCGATACGAGCTGACGTTGAACACGGGGCCCACCATGGAGCTGGTGAGCACGTCGCGGTCCACGTCGCCCTCGGCCTCGATGCGCTGGCCGTCCTGCTTGATCTTCCGGTCGCCGCCAGCGAGCTGGTAGGTGGTGCCGTCATCACCCTCCAGCACCCAGACGCCCGTCTCGACGTCCCGGAAGACCACGCGCCCGGAGACCTTCAAGGCGCGTCCTCCTTCTTCAACATGGCCCGGGCGACGACGATGCAGAGGACGGTGTTGAAGCCCAGCCACGGCTTCGCCAGGAAGGCGAAGGGCATCCACGACAGCGCGGGCGCGCCGGCCCAGGCCGAGTACGCCAGGAAGCCCGCGAAGCCCAGCGCGAGTCCGCCCACCGCCGGACGCAGGCCCTTCCAGCCGATGGCCGGCAGCGACAGCAGCACGGGGATGAGCGCGCTGTAGAACAGCGGGCTCACCGTGCGGCCACGACCGAAGATGATGCGCTCCCAGTCGGGGATGGGCAGCGACGCCATCTCCACCACGCTCCCCGTCACGTCCGCGGAGCTCACGAACCACGTGCGCACGAAGTACACGCCCACGGTGGACAGGAGCAGCGGCACCAGGAACGCGGGACGCAGGAGCGAGTTGAGGTAGCCCGGGCGCTCACGGCCGCGCAGGGTCAACAGCACGAAGGCCAGCAGGCCCAGCGCCCAGTACAGCGGCGGCCAGCGAGACATCCCGCCACCCAGCGACGCGAGCGACGCCTCCGCGTTGAGCAGACCGTGGCCGTACTGCTCGGTCCACGCCTGGTCCGCGACCTTCGCCGCGCCGGCATACAGCGCCTTCTCCACCGCGTCCGGAGTCTTCGCGCCAGCCGCGTACAGCATCGCGGCCACCGCGGCCACGTGCGGCGTCGCCATGCTCGTCCCCTGGTACGAAGCGTAGACGGAGCGGGACGGGTCTCTCGGGTCGATGGTGTTCTGGAGGATGCCGCCCTCGTCGCCCTTGCGCTTGTCACCACCGGGCGCCGCGATATCCAGCTCCTTGCCATAGGACGAGTACGGCGCGAGCGCGCCATCCGGCCCCACCGCCGACACCGCCACCGCGCCGGGATACGCCGCGGGGAACTCCATGTGCGCGCGACCGCCGTTGCCGGCCGCCGCCACCACGGTGACGCCCTTCTTGCGCGCGTACTCCACCGCGTTGGCCATCACCTGCGAGTAGCCGCCACCGCCCAGCGACATGTTGATGACGTTGGCGCCCTTGTCCGCCGCGAAGCGGATGGCGTCAGCGATGTCCGCCGTGGTGCCGCCACCGAAGTGGTTGAGCACCTTCACCGGCATCAGCGTCGCCTCGAAGGCCACGCCCGCCACGCCCTCGCCGTTGTTGGTGGCCTGCGCGATGGTGCCCGCCACGTGCGTGCCGTGTCCGTGGTCGTCGTTGGCGTGCTCGTCGTCGTTCACGAAGTCGTAGCCCGGAACGAACTTCACGCCCTTCAGGTCCGGCACCTGCTTGAAGTCGTCGTGGTCCTCGTAGGCGATGCCGGTGTCGAGCACCGCCACCACCACGCCCTTGCCCCGGCTGCGCTCCCACGCCTTGGGCATGTCGATCATCTTCAGGTTCCACTGCCGCGTGTACTCCGGATCATTCGGAGTGTAGCTGGAGCGGACCTCCATCAGCGGCTCGGCGGCCTCGACGCTGGGATGCTGGCGGATGCGCTCCAGCACGCCCTGCACGTCGTCCACGCCCACCGCCAGGGTGAGGGCCTCGTCGGCGCTCTCCACGGAGTTGAGCTCCAGGTCCACGCCCCAGTCGGCCTCCCAGGAGTCGAACTCGGCCTGGGTGGTGCCATCCTTGAAGTCCACGACGATGGCGTGGGGAACCACGTCCACGTCGTCAGCCAGGTTGTCGAGCGAGGCGGGAGGCGCTGGCGGACGCTCGGCGTCGCTCTCCGCGGACTTGCACGCAGGGGCTACCGTCACGGCCAAGGCCAGCGCGGCGCCACCCAGGGTCCATCGCACCATCCGCATCGGGCTACTCCTTGAGGAACGAGGCACGCTTCCGGAAGACCCTACGAACGAACGGCGAAACGATTGGGTCTGCACAGACAGTCTGTACGTCCGCTCTCCCGGCGTGCAAGTGCGGGAGGCTGAAGAAATGTGAAGGAGTCCGCTGGGTTGCAGCGCATCGGTCATCCGCCGGAGAGCCGCTGGAGCCAGGTCGACACCGCCCGCCCCACCTGCGGCAGGTTGCGCTGGAACGTCGCTCCCGCGTCGTCGATGACCTCGAAGTCCCCCCCGGCCCGCGCCACCGCCGCCGCCACCGCCGCCCGGGGCATCCGCCCATCCTCTTCCCCTTGGACCACCAACAACGGGCACGTCACCCGCCCCAGCACCGAGGCGTCCACGTCCGCCGGCGCCACGAGGCACAGCCCGCCCACGGCCGGGAACCTCGCCTGGAGCGCCAGGGCCACCTGGGCTCCTCCGTGGAGCGCCGCCACCGCCAGGGCGCTCGTCCCCGCGGTCTCCAGCAGCACCCGCATGGCCGCCTCGGCGTCCTCGAGCAGCGCCAGGTCCTTGCCCCGCGGCCCCTGACTCGCGCCCACGCCCCGGTGGTTGAAGCGCAGCGTGGGGAAACCCTCTCTGGCCGCCGCCCAGGCCAGCTCGGCCGCGATGACGTGATCCATCCCCCCACCCTCGTCCGGCCTCGGCGGGAGGATCAGCAACGGCGGCGCGCGCTTGCCGCGATGCGCCGTGCCCTCCATCACCACCGGCCCCACCGGAATTAGCGTGGAGCGCTCCAGGAACTGACCTTTCTGGACCATGTCACCCACATTAAGAGGGCTCGCACCGAGCCGATACCTCCCCGGAGACGCTCAACGCGGTGCGTCGGAATTCAGCGTTTGAAGCGAATTACCGCGTTTGTGCGCAACTTCACGCGTCATCCTGGGACAATGGGGCAAGGATTCTTTTTCCATCCCCCACTTTGTTGTCCGCTGGAGCCTCCCCATGAGCACCATCGAGCGCGGTCGCACCCTCGTCGGAACCACCCCTCGGACGCCGGTTGCGCGCACGACTGAAGCGAACACGGTCGCGACGCCCGCGGTGCAGCCGACGGCGCAGCGCACGAACGCGGTGGTGGATGGCTTCGACAACAAGGCGGCGAACACCGCGTCCGTCGCGAAGGTGTTCACCGCGCCGGCGGGCTCGAAGGACAAGGTCTATGACGGCAAGCTGGTGGGCGCCAATGGCCAGACGTTCGAGCCCGGCACGCCGCTGAGCGACATCCCCGCCGTCACGCCGCGCAACAACCCGAACGCGACGGCCACGGTCATCTACACCAACGGCATCCGCACGGATAAGGACAAGCAGGGCGGGGAGCTGCAGGCGCTGGCGGACCGGACGGGCATGCGCGCCATCGGCATCCACAACGCCACCGAGGGCACCATCTCCGACATCCTTCAGTGCGTGAAGGACAAGATGGACAAGGGCAAGAACCCGGCCGTGGACACCCTCGCGGACACCATCTACGGCGAGCTGAAGGCGGGCCGGGACGTGCACCTGGTGGGCTACAGCCAGGGTGGCCTCATCACCTCGCGCGCGCTGTCGGACGTGGCGCGCCGGCTGCGCATCGAAGATGGGATGTCCCCGGCGCAGGTCCAGCAGACGATGAGCAAGCTGAACGTGGAGACGTTTGGCGCGGCGGCGGGCACCTACCCGGACGGCCCCAAGTACGTGCACTACGTCAACAACCGCGACGCGGTCCCCACCCTCTTCGGCCTGGGCAGCAAGGGGTGGACGCCCGGCGACCTGCTGCGCCACGCGGGCAAGGACGCGAAGGTGCACTACTTCTCCGAGGACACCGTCTTCTCCGGTGCCCACTCGCTGACCGACACGTACCTCAACCACCGCGTGCCCTTCGACCAGGCCCGGGCCGGCAACTTCTGAGAGCCTCCCGTCAGTCGTGGTAGATAGACAGCCATGACGCGTGACGAGGCGACTCAACTGGTGCAGTCGTACCTGACGGCTCAGGGCGCGCCCCTGAGCCCCGGTCTCAATCAGAAGGGGCTCGGCGGAGCCGTTGTCGGCGAGGCGCAGCTGTACTTCGAGCACTCGACCGACACGGGCGAGCTGAAGTGCAGCGCCCTCATCTACCGCTTCCGCGACGCGCCCCGCCCCGGCGTCCTCGACGGCTTCCGCGACGAGCAGAAGGCTGGCACGGACACGGGCGGCGGCACGGTGGACTTCGAGTCGGAGAGCAAGAGCCTCTTCCTCAGTCGCACGTACACGTCGCGCCCCATCGACCTGGTGTTCGCCTCCGAGCTGAGCAAGCTGATGGCGGCGAGCCTCGTCTGGGGTGACACCGTGTTCGAGCGCGTCGCCGCCAAGGTCATCCCGACTCCGTCCCGCTGACCATGGCCCTCGCGTTCTCCCGCCACCTCCAGTGGTTGCTGGCCACCATCGGACTGGCCAAGCCGCCTCCGCCTCCAGGCGGCCCCATGACTCGCGAGGCCGCGCGTGCGCTGGTCCGCTGGTACCTGCAGACGCAGGGCGCCGGGATGAGCGAGGGCCTCAACGAGAACGGCCTGGGCGGCGCCATGGTGGGCGGCGCGCAGCTCTACTTCGAGCACCACGCGGACACGCAGGTGCTGGAGTGCAGCGCGCTCGTCTACCGCTTCCGTGAAGACCCCAAGCCCGGTGTCATCGACGGCTTCCAGAAGGAGGCCCAGGAGGGCACCGACGCGGGCGGCGGCACGGTGGACTTCGAGACGGAGAACAAGAGCCTCTTCCTGAGCCGGAACTACGCCCAGATGCCCTCGGGCGCCGCGTTCACTCAGGAGATGGAGCGGCTGATGAAGGCCAGCCTCGACTGGGGAACCACGGTGTTGGACCGCGTGGCCTCGCGCGTATTTGGAACCTGACAGGCACGCCTACATCAGCAAGGCCGAACTGGCATCCTCGGAAAGGATCAAACTTATCCAAGGAGCGCCATTCTCTTTTCCGACGCCCACATCCCCCCACGGGGACATGGACACGCCTTTAGGTCTCGCCTCACAAGTGCTGCCCTGTACCACTCCACAATATCCTTCGGGCACACCCACAGACAGAATTCCTGCATTTACTAGGGAGCCAGCACCGTCGACTCAATCACAGAGACGCAACAAGCCATCAAAAGCCATCAATCACTCCCCCAATACCAAGCACCCCCCAAGAAAATGTCACCCAAGAACGAACTGAAGCTGGAAGTCGACCGGAAGAGACGTGAAATCTCATCCGACAACATCTCCATGTCCATCGGAGAGCTTCTAAATCTATACAAAGAAAACGAGCTAGACATTCACCCGGAATTCCAGCGCGTGTTCCGCTGGGACATCAAACAAAAATCCAGACTCATCGAGTCTATTCTACTGGGCATCCCACTTCCCTCAATTTACGTCGCAACAAACAAAACCGGCATCTGGGAGGTAATCGACGGCGTCCAACGACTGTCGACAATATTTGAGTTCATGGGCGACCTCCAAGGCCCCCCCGACGAAACAGACGAAACAGACGAAGTCGGCAACGACGACGAAATCACAGCCAAACCAGCACTCACCCTCAAGGCAACCAAGCACCTGACCGGCCTCCAGGGCGCCACCTACGAAAGCCTAGATCAAACACTGAAACTGGAATTCAAACGCTCACGCATGGACATCAAAATCCTTGCTCGAGAGAACGGCTCATCATCCGCCCCAGCCAAGTTTGACCTCTTTGAGCGCCTCAACACCTACGGCACCCCCCTAGCACCTCAAGAACTGCGCAACTGCATTCTAGTCAGCCTAAATCCGACATTCTATCGATGGCTAAAGCGACTCGCGAGCGACAAGCATTTCAGGGAATGCACTCAGCTTCCAGAACAACAGCTCGACGAGAGATACGATATGGACCTTGCCTTGCGGTTCATAACTCTCAAGAACATCGAACCCCAGAAGATTGGCGACGTCCACGACTTCCTCCGCGACAGAATGGAAGAGATAGCAACTTCTCGTTCGTTCGACCGAGCCCGAGAGGAGCATGTCTTTCGCTCCGTCTTCGAACTTCTCGACGAGTCTCTGGGGGGGAATGCTCTACGTCCATGGAACGACACTCTCAATACTTTCCGAGGTGCACTGTCGCTAGCGGCCTTCGAGGGTCTAGCGCTATCAATGGGCAACTATTGGGATAGAATCGAGCCACACAAAGACAAATTCTCCTGCACTTCAGTTGTCAAAAAACTCTGGAAGACCCCCGAATACAATAAAGGATTTTCTGGCTTGCGCGCGAGCGAGCGAATGGTGCGTGTCATGCCTGCCGGAAAACGGGTCGTACAGACGGAAATCAACAAAATCTCAATTCCGCCACCGAAAGCCCTCCCAGGCAAAACCCGAAAGAAGACCCCTTAACCCACTCAACTCAACTCCAAGACAATGAGCATCACTTCAATACCCGGCTTACAGGCCAAACTTGAGAAAGACGTCGCTTGGCGGAAAAAGGAGATCGTCGACATCAAGATGCTCGCAACCCAGGCGACACCGGACCTCCATCACATTTTCAGAGCTGGAACAGTCATGCTTTGCGCGCACTGGGAAGGCTATCTAAAGAACTCCGTTCAGCGCTACATTGACCATGTCCTAGCTCAACGACTCCCCATCAAAGATCTATCGCCTGTCTTTGTCGCCAACCTATATTTCAAGGACGTAAAACTCGCAGCACTGGCAGATCATCCGGCAAGCGAAAACCATCACATTCGACTCGCAAAGCGCATTCTGAAAGGTACCGATGCGATCTGCGAGCCTCCTGCCTGGGATCTAGCCAAAGATTCGAACCCTGGCACGAATATGGTAGACAAACTGTTGCGTTCTGCGGGCCTAGACTCCAACCTGGGCATGAATGCAGCAGACTGGTCAGCAACGAAAGTATTTATTGACGAGCACGTGCTCGCGGACCGCCACAAAATTGCTCACGGAGAACACTGCCGTGTGGACAAGTCAGTCTTTACAGAGAGAGCAGAACGCCTAGTCGGTCTCTTTGATCGGCTAACAGACTCAATTCTGAAATCGGCGATCAGACAGGACTACCGGAATGCTCCGCCTAGCCAAGCCCATGATGCCAATCCATAGGCTTAGCTAGTTTTCATCGGCGTTCGCCCTATCAGGACGCTGTGCTGGGCTTCAATTACACCGCCTGAAGCACGTAGAACTTGAGGTACTTGCCCTCGGGGAACTGCAACCGCACCGGGTGGTCCGGCGGCTGGTAGCGCTCCTCCACGAGTGCCAGGTCCACGCCGGCCTTGAAGCCCGCCTCGCGCACCGCGCCGATGAAGTCTTCGGGAGTCACGCGCGCCGAGCATGACGCCGTGGCCAGCAGGCCGCCCGGCCGCAGGAGGTTCAGCGCCTGCCGATTCAGGGACGCGTACCCGTCCAGGGCCGCCTGCACCGCGCGCTGGCTCTTCGCGAAGGCCGGCGGGTCCAGGATGATCATGTCGAAGGTGCGGCCCTCCTCCTTGAAGGACTGGATGACGGTGAACACGTCCGCCGCGAGGAAGTCATGCTTCTCCGCGGGCAGCCCGTTGCGCGTGAAGTTCTCGCGCGCCAGGGCGATGGCCTCCGGGTCGATGTCCACCGAGAACACCGTGTTCGCCCCACCCAGCGCCGCGTTGACGGAGAAGCCGCCGCTGAAGCTGAAGCAGTTGAGCACGTCCCGGCCCTTGGCCAGTCGGCGGATGAGGTGACGGTTCTCCCGCTGGTCCAGGAAGAAGCCCGTCTTCTGGCCGCGCCACACGTCCACCATGAAGGTGACGCCGCGCTCACGAATGGCGATCTGCTCCGGCGCGTCAGGCCCGTACAGCATGCGCCCCGAGCCGCGCCCCTCGTCCTCCTCCACGTCGTCGCGCGCCACTTCATCACGACCGACGATGCCCTTGAGGCCGGGGATGCCGGCCTTGAGCGCCTCCACGATGAGCGGGCGGTACGGCGTCAGGCCCGCCGAATACAGCTTCATCACCGCCCAGCCGGCATAGAGGTCCACCACCACGCCCGGCAGTCCGTCGCCTTCGCCATGAATCAGGCGGTAGCTGTCCGTGTCGGTCAGGTCGATGAGGGACTGGCGCTCGGCCAGTGAGCGCCGCACGCGACGGGTGATGAAGCCCGAGTCCACTGTGTCCCGCGAGTCACGCGTCAGCACCCGCACCGCGATGGCGGAGTGCGGGTCGTAATACCCCCGCGCGACGAACTTCCCGTTCTCCGTCAGGTCCACCACGCTGCCGGCGGGAATCCTCGGGATGTGCTCCAGCGCCTTGCGAAACACCCACGGGTGTCCCGCGCGCAGGTGGCGCCCCAGTCCCCGCGCCAGCTCCAGCTTCACGACATTCACGGTGTCACTCCTCACGAGCCCCACGGCCCCGCCGAGCGAGGAGGGCCCGAGCCAGCTCCTCGAAACCCTTCCCCTCGGCTGCCCGGGTAATGAAAGCCGGCGGCGCATCAATGCGGTCCAACACCGCGCGCACGTTGGCCACGCCCACGCCCAGTTCGAAAGCCTGGAACATCGGGGCGTCGTTGAAAGAATCCCCTACATACACGTAACGGCCGTCCCGAGGCTCCAGTCGCTCGCCCCACGCCACCCGCGCGAAGCGCCGCGTCGCCGTCAGCTTGTCGAAGCGACCGAGCCAGCAGTTGACGTGCACCGACGAGCGCACCGCCGTCACCCCGCGCGCATGCAGCAGCGCCTCGATGCGCGACGCCCCCGCTTCACCCAGGCGGGCTTCCTCGTTGTAGTCCACGGCCAGGTCCACTTCCGTGTACGCGCTGTCCACCGACAGCCGCGCCCCGGGGACCTGCTTCAGCACCCGCCCTACTTCCTTCTCGAGCCGACGCCGGTTCGCCATGCGCTCGGCTGGCGACTCCAGGTACACCTTGCGCAGCCCCCGCTTGCCTCGCAGGAAGAACAGGCCACCGTTCTCCACGATGACGCCGTCTACCGGGAGCTGCCGCGCCCACGCCTCACCCCACCCCGCCGGCCTGCCGCTCACCAGCACCACGCGCAGCCCGGCGGCGGACAACCGCTCCAGTGCTCGCACGGTGTCCGAGCGCAGCTTGTGGCCGGTGGTGAGCGTGCCATCCACGTCCGTGAAGACACCCTCGACACGGGACAGGTCCGCCTCGCGCAGCGGGCGCGGGTCCACCTGGCTGGATGCCGCCATCACATCACGTCCAACTGGGCCAACAGTCCCTGGAAGACCTCGATGGTGGCGCCCAGCTCCGGACCCGTGAGCTGGGCCAGGGGCTGCTTGCGCACCTTGCGAAGGAACGCGTCCAGGTCAGAGGCCCGCCCGTAGAGGGACTGGGCGCTCGCGGCGGCCTCCGCCAGAAGCCGGGCGGAGACGGGCGCGTCCGAGTCCACCAGCGACAGGGCCCGCTCCAGCTTCACGCCGCAGGAGGCCCACACCTCGCGGTCATGGATGATGAGCACCTGGCGCTGATTCACCGCGGACAGGCCCCGGACGAACGCGTCCAGTTCGCTCACCACCTTGATGAGCTCCTCACGGGAGGGGTTGGAGAGGATCGCCAGCCGCCCCACCTCCGCGCGCATCTCCACGATGTGGCGCTTGTCCTGCGCGCGCAGGTTCCGGTACGCGGCCGTGCGGCCGAAGGCATCCATCTCCGTCTGGAGCTGCTGCGCGTTCCACTGCACGTCCTCGGGCTCCGCCTCGCGGACCTTGTTGTGTCTCGCCGTGAGGATGCGCCCCAGGTCCGCGGTGATGGCGCGCACCGTCACCGCCGCCTTCACCTCCGCCTGGTGCCCGGGTACCACCTGAGCCCGCGTCACCTCGCCGAAGGTGCTCGCCGTCTCGAAAACGAGGTTGCTGACCTCCTCGCGGAAGCGCGCCCGGAAGCGCTGGATCTCCGCCAGCAGCGTCCACCGGTCGCTCACCACGGACGGGTTGCGCATCGCCTCGCCGAGCTGGGTGACGCCCTGGGCAAGCTGCGACATCGCCTCCCGGAGCAGCGTGGCCGGGTCCTTGGAGCGCGCGCCGTCCATCTCGCGCATCAGGTCCGCGAGCCCCTCGGAGGACTGGGCGGGGAACTGCTCGCGGATGACGTTCAAGAGGGCGTTGACGTCCATCACCGTGTCTCGGATGACGGGCGCCATCTCCTCCCAGAGCGACAGGTCCGGGCTGGAGTCCACCACCGGCGTCTCGTACTTCACCAGGTCCATGTCACTCAGCCGGCCTATGGCCTGGGCGGCGGCGGCGTACACCTTGCGCAGCCGGCCCGCGAAGGCGCGGTCGGGGTGGGCCTGAAGGATTTCCTCGAGCCTTGGGGTCAGGGAGGTCTGCGGGTTCTCGGCGTCTGCTGACACGGGAGGCACACTCTAGCGCTCGACTTCCGCGCGGGGGAGTTCTAGCACTCGGACTGGGGCCGCGCCGCAAGGCCCGGGAGCGCTACGGGATGATCCAGGTCTGTCTGCTGAAGGACGGAACCCTCTTCACCGGGGGTGAGGAACTGCTCGCCGAGGAGGGCCGGAAGTGGATTGACGTCCTCCACCCCGACGAGGCGGTGATGGGACGACTGGCCGAGCGCTTCGGCCTCCACAAGCTGGCCGTGGAGGACTGCCTCCACCTGGACCAGCGGCCAAAGCTGGAAGAGTACCCGAACCATGTCTTCATCGTCCTCCAGGGGTTCACCGCCGGGAAGGACGTGTGCGAGCTGACGCTGCATGAGCACCACTTCTTCCTCGCGAAGGAGTGGATCATCACCGTGCACGAGCTGCCCTTCGCCGGACTGGACGGCGTCCAGCAGCGCATCCGCGCGGACCCGAACACCACGCTGGGGCGCGGCACGGACTTCATCCTCTACCTGCTGGCGGATGGGCTGGTGGATGCGCAGTTCCCCATCCTCGACACCTTCGGTGACGAGTTGGAGGACCTGGAGGTCTCCATCTTCGAGCGGGCGGAGAAGTCCCAGCTGCAGCGCATCTTCGAGATGAAGCGGATGCTGGTGCAGCTGCGGCGGGTGCTCTCACCGCAGCGGGACGTGGTGGGGCTGATGGCACGGCGGGGCATCCCCCACGTCGACGAGCGCTCCACGCTCTACTTCCGCGACGTGTATGACCACCTGGTGCGCCTGTACGAGCAGATTGATGCCGGGCGCGACATCCTGGGCAACGTCATGGACGGCTACCTGTCCATGGTGGCCAACAAGACGAACGACATCACCAAGCAGCTCACCATCTTCGCCACCATCTTCCTGCCGCTGTCGTTCATCGTTGGATTCTTCGGGCAGAACTTCGAGGCGCTGTCGGGTCGAGGCTCGTACATCGCCATGTGGGTGATGATTATCGGCCTTCCCGTGGGCCTGTTCTTCTGGTTCAAGAACAAGCAGTGGCTCTGAGCCTCACTTGGAGGACGCATGCCGACCGTCACCGTGGATGGAATCCCCCTGCACTACCGCGACGTGGGCCAGGGCCTGGCCGTGCTGCTGCTACACGCCTTCCCCCTCAACGGGGACGCGTTCGACGCCCAGGTGAAGGCCCTGTCCGGGCGCTACCGCTTCATCGTCCCGGACATTCGCGGCTTCGGACAGAGCAAGCCAGGTGAAGGTCCCACCGAGATGTCTCGCATCGCGCTGGACGCGCTGGGGCTGCTGGATGCGCTGAACATCGACAGGGCCGTGGTGGGCGGCGTGTCCATGGGTGGCTACGCGGCCATGGCCCTGTTGCGCGAGGACGCGGGCCGGGTGGCGGGCCTCGTGCTGATGGACACGCAGTGCACCGCCGATGACGACGCGGGCAAGGCCAGGCGGGAGGCGTCCGCGAAGGAGGCCCTGGAGAAGGGCCAGGACGCCGTCATCCAGGCCCTGATGCCCAAGCTCATCTCCTCGCCTCCGGACTCGCCCGTGGGGCGCGTGGTGGAGGCGCAGATTCGCACCGCCTCGCGCGAGGGCATCGCCGCCGCCCAGCGAGGCATGGCGCTGCGCCCGGACAGCAAGGACATCCTGGCGCGTTATGCCGGGCCCGCGCTGGTGGTGGTGGGCGAGCACGACGCCATCACCCCGCTGGAGAAGGCGAAGCAGCTGGTCGACCTCATCCCCGGAGCGAAGCTGGAGGTCATCCCCGGAGCCGCGCACCTGTCCAACCAGGAGCAGCCGGAGAAGGTCAACGCGGCGCTCGACGCATTCCTCGCGGCGCTGCGCTGAGCCTCAGGAGCCTCGCGCTTTCGAGCGCCGGGCTTCCTCCAGGACGTGGTCCTTGAGCAGGTAGCCGAAGCCCGCGTTCTGGAGCCGGAGGAGCAGCTCCTGTCGGGTGGAGCCCAGCTCCTCCGCGGTGTCCTCCAGGTTCCACGAGGAGGCCGCGAGCTGTTGCAGCAGATACGCCCTGCGCGTCTGCGCGGCCGAGAGCCGGTAGGTCTTGAGGTACTCCAGGGTTCCGTCGGGGCCGACGATGACCTCACCCAGGTGGTTCTCCTCCGAGGGAACCAGGCTGGTGTGGAAGTGCTGGAGCAGGAAGGGCCCGGCCTCGTAGACCTTCCGGGACGTCACCTCCACGCCGAACAGCCCGCCGGCCATGAAGCCGTGGAAGGCCCCCCAGTCCGCGCGCATCCGCGCCACCTCCGTGCGCAGGTCCTCCACGCTGGACACGCGCTTCGCGTCCAAGGACAGGCCCAGCTCCGGAGCCTCCAGCAGATATCCGTACTGGAGCAGCAGGTCTCCGTAGAAGTCCTCGAGCAGCGTGCGGTGCAGCAGGCGGTAGTCGTCCGGGTGCGCGACGACGAACGCGGAGAGCAGCTCGTCCGCGTTGAACAGCAGCATGCCCACCTGCTGCTCGTGGACCTCGAAGGTGCGCAGCGCGCCATCCAGCGCGGAGCTGGCCCACCCGGGCACCACGCCTTCGACTCGCGGACTCAGCCCGTGGGACAGGGCCTCCCGCGAGTACTCCGCCCAGGCGATATCCGGCCCGCCGAAGTGCAGCGCCAGGAAGCCCTCCATGGCCAGGTGCAGCGGCAGCATGCGCAGCTGGTTGCGGTCCTCGCGGTGCACCATGCGGTGCAGCAGCCGCACGGAGAACGGGCCCACCTTCACCTTCTTGCCCTCGGGCGCTTGCAGGCGCGTACCGTAGACGGCCTCCGCTTGCCGGTTGCCCCAGCTCACCACCATGCCGTGGGGAATGTAGGAGACGTACTTGAGCCCTCGGGCCGTCGGCGCGCCCTCCAGGGCGACTACCGACAGCGGCGCGTCCGAGTAGTCCCTCCGCGCGAAGCGCAGGTCCCCCTTCACTTCGTCCCGCAGCACCGGCACCAGGCGGATGCGGCCGAAGACCTGCGACGGCGCGAGCCTCAGGCCCTTCGGCTCCAGGCGTTGAATGAGTCGCGTGTCCGTCATGCCTCGCCCTCCTCCGCACTCACTGCCGCCCCTGGTGCCACACTGGCCTCCGGACTCGCGTTCCTGCGCGCATCCCGCTCCAGCCAGGAAGCCACCCGCGCGGAGAGGTAGCGCTCCAGCTCCGCCAGCGACGCGGTGCCCTCCGCGAAGCGCGCGAAGCCCAGCACCGTGGGCACGTCCTCCGCGTCCCTCACGCCCACCGTGGCCACCGCGCCACCAAACGAGCGCGGCGAGTACTCCTCCGCGTCGAAGACGGGATTGACGTGCACCAGCGCCGTGCGACGCCCTGGGTCCAACCGCTCGCGGAACACCCGCGTCAGCTCCGCCACGGCCTTGGGTGGATCATTGTCGTAACCGTCGGAGACGATGACCACCAGCTCCGCGCCCCAGGCCAGCGCATCCAGCAGCGGCGTGGCGAGGTCCGTCTGTCCTCGCGCGGTGACGAGCAACGGCTCCTCCACGGGACACGTCCAGAAGGCGCGGTACTCGCGCGCGGAGGCGGCCAGCAGGTAGTGAGCCGCCAGGGCCACGCCCAGCGGACGTCGGCGCTTCTGCAATGAGCCCGACGAGGAGTAGCTGTTGTCCAACACCGCCGCCACCCGCCCCAGCGTGGCCGGTGCCCGCGCCAGCACCCTCGCCGACGCGCGCTCCAGCGCGGTGTGCAGCTCGTCCCGACGCGCCTTGCGGACCTCGGCCTTCATCGACAGGACATAGAGCGCCAGCTTCGTCAGCGGTGCGCGCGACAGGTCCACCTGAGGCTCCACGGCGCCCTCGCGCGCGGCGGACTCCTGGAGGCGCAGCCGCTCCGCCTGCGTGAGCCGGGGTTCGATTCGCTGGAGGAACACGTCCCGGGGGACGCCGTGCTTCTGGGCCAGCCCCTCCGCCACCGTGTAGGGCAGCTCGTAGAGCGCCTCCTGGGCGAAGTGGGCCTTGCGGAAGGTCTCCAGCAACGGCTGCGTGTAGACGCGCTTCTTCCAGCCACGGAAGAGGAAAGGCCCCAGCTCGCCGCCCAGCTTCACGTGGCCATGCACCACGGCCGCGCGCAGCTTGGAGCGGTACTTCACCGCGTCGAAGGGGAGATTCGAGCGCCCCGCCAGGTACTCGCGGACGATGGCCCGGGCGCGGCGGTTGTTGATGTGCCGCGAGCGCAAGGACTCCAGCACCCGGAAGGCCCGCTGGGACGGCAGCCCCCGCAGCGCGGCGGCGATGAGCGCGCCTTCCTCCTGGCGCTCGGCCGCATCCGCCGGACTGCCGACGGCGAGCAGGTTGAGGATGATCTGCGCCTGGTTGAAGTGGTTGATGCCCGCGGCGAGCGTGCGCCGGTAGAGGCGCCGGTAGTTGCCGAGGATGTACTGGTGCAGGAACTCGATGGAGACTGACTGCCCGCGCGCGTCACCGTAGAACTCCCGCTGACCCGTGCAGGAGAAACACGCGTTGACGAACATCACCAGGTCCTCGCGGGCGACCTGTTCGATGCGGACTTCGGCGGCCACGGCCATCGCGCGCACTACCTCCGGACAGGAGAGAGGAGCGCCGCTCGGGGAGAAGTGAAACGACCAGCGTGTCAGGCTCCAAAGGCTTGAATCGGAAGTCGCATCGGAGTCCCGCGAGCGGCGGCTCCGACGCTACCACACGTCCCGTCCTGAAGAGTCCTGACGCCCGCCTTCAGCGGCTCACGGCTGGCACGTCACCTCGGAGTTGTCGACCTCACAGGAGGCACACGTCGCTGTCTCCACCAGCGTCCCCTGGCGGCACTCCAGCACGGCCTTGCCGTCCTGGCGGCACAGCCCGCGGCCCTCGGAGCTGGAAGAGCAGGCATCCCCCGCGGCGTTGCCAGAGGTGTCGCACCGCACCGACTCGTCGGACTCGCGGCAACCGAGCGGCCCGCGACAGGGGACCTCCCGCCACGTCCCGGAGCGGCACTCCAGCGCGAGGACATTCTCCTGACAGACAAAGGTGCCCGCCTCATCACAATCGTCTCCCGCGCTGGCGCCACCGCAGCCGGAAAGGAGGAGGGAGCCAACGACGGACACAAGGACGAAGAGAGAGCGGTTCATGAGCTTGCGGCCAATATTTCGAGCGGACCGCCGCCGGTCAACCACCCAGTGTCGACTGGAAGAAACGCCGGAAATTTCCTCCCATGACTCGTTCCACCCAGGACTCTGGATGTCGGCGCAGCAGTGCCGTGGTGAGCAGGTGCAAGTCGGTGACGTCCTTCATCCCCCGTGGCAGGGGCACCATTCCGTCGTAATCCGAACCCAGGCCCACGCCCTCCTCGCCCATGACGTCCACCGCGTGTTCGATGTGGCGGACCACGTCATCCACCGCGTCCCCCCCCAGATAGACGGGGGCGAAGATGATGCCCACCACCCCGCCCCGGTCCGCGATGAAGCGCAGCGAGGCGTCGCTCAGGTTGCGCCACCCTCCTCCCGCGGCCCGCACTCCCGTGTGCGAACAGAAGAACCGGACCGTGGGGTGGGTGAAGAGGTTCTCCAGCGTGCGCTCGGAGGCATGCGCCACGTCCACGCTCAGCCCCAGCCGGGCCATCTCCTCCATCACCTCATGCCCCAGGGACGTGAGGCCCCGGTTGCCCATCATCGGGAAGGAGGAGCCCCCCAGGTCATTGTTCGACAGGTGCGTGAGCCCCATGAAGCGAACGCCCCGGCGGTGCAGCTCCGCCAGCCGCTCCACTTGACCTTCAATCGCATGTCCGCCCTCCACGCCCAGCACCGCGGACAGCCGCCCCCGGGCGAGGTTGTCCTCCAGGAGGGCCGCCGTCGTGGTGATGCGCGCCGCGTCCTCGGAGCGACGGCAGAACTCCTCCATGCGCTCAATCTGCCAGAGGGCGCGAGTCCACTCGCTCGCGCGCGCTTCCCGGGGCCAGCCGCGCCACGCGGCGAACACCGGGAAGCCACCGATGAAGGGAAAGCCCCGGGTGACGATGGTGAAGCATTGAAGCTTCACCCCCGCCTCCCGCAGCCGGGGAAAGTCCACGTGCCCCTCGTCCGAGCGCGCGCACAAGTCCCGGTTCCACATGAGGGAGTCCGCGTGTCCGTCCGCGATGCACCAGCGCTGGTGAAGTTCGTTCACGTCGCCCATAGGCGCATCAGTCTGCCTGTCCGCGAGCGCCAGACAAGCACCCTTCCCACGCCGCGCCCCTCACGAACACCCCGCTCACGTCCCGGCCATGGACGCGCCACCCAGCCCCGACGCCGAGGGAAGCCCCTCCTCCGAGGACAACACGTCAGCCGAGCGCCTCCGGGAGCGGGCGTCCTGACGTACCTGATTCGCCTCGCGAGCGGCCTCCGAGGGCCCGTAGGAGTAGCCCCGTCCGCCCAGCACCGCGCGCAGCGAGTCCCGCAGCTCCAGCGCCGTCTGGAAGCGCTCCTCCGGCTCGCGGCGCAAGAGCCGCGCGAGGATGGCCCGCAGGGGTGAGGACAAGGAGCGGGTGGCGTGGTCCACGTGCTCCGGTGAGAAGCACGCCATGCGCGCCGCCATCAAGGGCGCGGACAGCCAGCTCGGGTTCTCCGCTTGGAGCAGCTCCGCGTCGGGAACCGGGCCCGCCGCCAGCGCCGCGCGCTCCACCGCCTCCAGGTCCAGCAGGTGCAGCCCGGTGAGCAGCTCCAGCAGCACCACGCCCAGAGAGAACAGGTCCGAGCGTCCATCCAACGGCCGGCGCAGCAAAGCCTCCGGCGAGGCATACGCCAGGTCTCCCCGGACGACGTGGGCCTCGGTGGCCACGCGCCCCGGCAGCCGGGCCCAGGCCAGGGCGAAGTCCGCCAGCTTCACGTGGCCTCTCACATCCAGGCGCAGCGTGCGGGGACTGACGTCGCGGTGGACGAGTCCCAAGGGCCGACCGCGATCATCCTCCAGCGTGTGCGCGTGGTGGAGCGCGTCCGCCACCTCCGCGCCCACGTAGGCGGCGAACGCTTCCGACAGCGGCCGGCTCCGCAGCGCCGCGAAGCTGACCAGCGTCTCCAGGCTCTGCCCCTCCACGTACTCCATGACGAGGTGGGGCAGCCCATCATGCACCCGCACCAGGAACACCTGGGCGATGGCCGGATGGGACAGCCGCATCAACAGTTTGACCTCCTCGCGAAGTCGCGCCCGCCCCAGCTCGTCGCCCGCGTCTTGCAAGCGCTTGATGAGGACCAGGTCTCCGGGCGTATCCAGGTAGTGCCTGCGCGCGATGAGCAGCTCTCCCGAGCCGCGCGCGCCCAGGTACCGGATGAGTTCGTACGCCGTGGCTCCGGTGGTGAAGAGGATGAAGGGCCTGGCAGGGGGTTGTGCAGGGTGGTGGGTGCCCATTTCGAATGACTGCTCCCGGGTATGAAGGTCCTCCCCAGGGTTGGGAAGGCGTGAGGAAACCCCACGCGTCTCTCCTACCACCCAGGTCCGACACACCCTTCCAACCCCTCGGAATGGATTCAGGGAAAAAAGGGAACGGCCCCCACCGAAGTGGGAGCCGCTCCAAGGGCCATCCGCTAGGAGAGACGGACCGCCCGACAGCCACAGCTACTGGTTGGTGGGCGTCACGACCTTGGTGACGCTCAGCTCGCGGACCACCATGTCCTTGCCGTCCAGCACGTACGAGGCGCGGACCTGGTCACCCTCCTTGATGTCCTTCACCTTCACGGCGCGGTTGTCCTGGAGGATGCGGCTCTGGTCGTTCGTCTTCAGCTTGAGCTGACGGTTGTTGGTGGTGTCCACCAGCGTCAGCGAGTCACCGCTCGTGGAGAGCACGCGGCCCTGGACGCTGGTGGCGGCCATGGTGGCCCCCGCCGCACCGGAGCCGCCCGTGGCTAGGTCCTCGTTCAGGTCACGCTGCGCCTCGACCAGGTCGCCCTGCTCGTCACGGACGTCCTTCTGGGCGCTGGCGATCTCCTCGTTCGCCTCGCGATGCGTCTCCGCGATTTCTTCCTGCGCGTTGCGCTGCGTGTCCGCGATGTCACGCTGCTCTTCCTGACGGGCCTCCGCCGTCTCCTGGCGCGCCTCCGCCTGCGCCTCCGCGACGTCCTCTCGCTGTTCCGCGACGTTGTCCCGCTTGCTGCAACCGGAAACCATCGCCAGAGCCGCGACCGCACCAACCGCCATCATGAGCTTGCGCATTTGTTCCCGCCCCTTTCGGTAGGCTTTGGGGAGAGCATGTCTCCCGGTGTTGGGGAGAAAGTGAGCGCTCCTCTCGCACTTGCACAGGGCTTGCGCGACGCGTTTGGAAGACACAGGGGCATCGAACCGCGCACGAAGGCCCCGGTCGCCCGGCCGCTCTCCGTGGGAACAATCCCCGGTACTACCCCGCGCGAGGAACGAAGGTGCCCAAGCAGGCACGCTTCGTCCTCACCTCAGGCGATCACGGCCCGGCGTCGGCTCCGCCATCCCCGCGGCCACCGTCGGCGGTGCCTCCATCCGGCGTTTCGCTGCCCGCGTCACCGCAGAAGGGCGCTCCACCCTCCACCCACCGCGCGATGATGGCGCGCTGGGCGGCGGTGGGCTGCGGGACGACGCTGACCTCGGGCGGCATGTCCTGCAACACGGACGTGCGCGCGCGAATTCGCGCGGCCTTCGCGAAAGCGCCCGGCAGACCCCCACCGTCCGCGCCACCATCCGCGGGGGCGTAGTAGTCCAGCCGGAACGAGGTCTGCGCACTGTCGCTGGTGTCGGCGCCGTGGCACTTGCTCACGCAGCTGGCGGCGAGGATGGGCCGCACGTCGTCGCAGTACGTGGGCACGGGCCCCGCGTCGACATCTCCCGCGTCGGGAATACCGGGCAACCCCAGCACCTCGCACGTGCGGCCCTGACCCTGTCGCACCGCGACGCAGACGTGCGTGTCGGGACAGTCGCCGGCCGTCTCGCACGTCTTGCCGGTGAAGTCCGCCACGTCGATGGTGCAAGCCACGGTGAACGCAATCACGCCGGCCGCGCTCGCGAGGAGTTTCTTCATGATGGGGCTCGTCCTGGAACCTGGAACCTGAATGCGAGGGGGGTACGGCGAGGGACTTCAGGGCCCGGCGTCGGCCGGAGCGTCGCAGAGCGGAGCACCCCCGGTGACCCAGCGCGCGATCAGCGCGCGCTCCTCCGCGGTGGGGGCCGGACTACCAGCGGGAGGCATGTCCTTCAGGTCCGACGCGCGCACCCGGATGCGCAGCGCCTTGGCTCGCGCCCCGGGGAGGCCGTTGCCCGTCGGCTCGTAGTAGTCCAGGCGGAACGAGGGCTGATTGCTCCCGCTGGTGTCCTCGCCATGGCAGGAGCTCACGCAGGTGGCGGCGAGGATGGGCTGGATGTCCTTGCAGTACGTGGGCACCGGCCCCGCGTCACCACCACCACCGTCGGCCTGCGTGTACTGCGGCGGGTAGATGACCTCGCACGTGCGCTGGCCGTCGGCGCCCAGGGCCGTGCAGGCATAGGCGGCCGGACACTCGGAGTTGTCCGCGCAGGCCTTGCCGGCGAGGTCATCCACGTTGAGGGAGCAGGCCACGACAGCGAGTACGGCGCCGCAGGCCAGGAGGGGGACAGGAGAGCGGAGGGCCACGGGGGGCTCGTTCAGAAGTGGTAGGTGAGGCTCGCCTTGTCGGCGGCCTCGTCGGGCAGCAGCTCCAGCACCAGACCGTACAGCACCGCGGCGCCCGCGGCGGCGTACATCAAGTTCGCCGCGGCGGAAGCCGAGCGGGCCCGGTCCAACGTCTCGCTGGCATCCCGCGCCGACGACAGGCTCTGCGCGCGCTTGGCCTCGCCCTGCGCGAAGAAGCCCAGGCCCAGTCCGCCGAGCGCGAGCACCCCGCCGGCGACGAAGGCATACCGATGGCCGTGGAGCATGGGCGTGGGCGCGCGGACGGGAGCGTCCAGCGTGGCGACCGGTTCGTCCGCCAGCGCGGTGAGGGGCAGCCCGAGCGCGACGACGAGCGCGATGGAGACAAGCCTGCTGGGAGCCATGAGCATGGCGTCGAGTATACCGGTGACGATGGCGAACGTACTGCCGGAGTGTGCGTTGACAGCACGGTAGGGCCCCCTGTAGTGCGTCCCCCAAGTCCCCATCGCAAGGAGCCGTGACGCCGTGCAGGTCTGGGTCAACGGAGAAACGCGCGAGGTGCCGGAGGCCATCACCCTCTCGGCGCTGCTGGAATCGCTGCGAGTCGGCGGTCCGGGCGTGGCAGTGGAGGTGAACGCCGAGGTGGTGCGCCGCGCCCGCCACCCCGAGCATCACCTCCAGCCCGGGGACCGCGTGGAGATCGTCACCTTCGTCGGCGGCGGGTAGCGAGGAGATGGCCATGAGCATCCAGGACAAGCCCTTCACCATCGCGGGGGTGACCTTCACCTCCCGCCTCATCCTCGGCACGGGGAAGTACCCCAGCCACGAAGTCATGAAGCGCTGTCACGAGTCCTCCGGCACGGAGATGGTCACCGTGGCCGTGCGCCGACTCGATTTGAAGGCCACGGGCGAGGCCTCGCTCATGCGCTGGATAGACCGCGAGCGCCTGCGCCTCTTGCCCAACACGGCCCTCTGCTACACGGCCGACGACGCGGTGCGCACCTGCCGGCTCGCCGAGGAGCTGGGCATGAGCAAGTGGGTCAAGCTGGAGGTCCTCGGCGACGAGAAGACGCTCTACCCGGACGTCGAGGAGACGGTGAAGGCGGCCCGCATCCTGGTGAAGGAGGGCTTCACCGTGCTCCCCTACACCAGCGACGACCCCATCACCGCGCGCAAGCTGGAGGACGCGGGCTGCGCGGCGGTGATGCCGCTGGGCGCCCCCATCGGCAGCGGCCTGGGCATCCGCAATCCGCACAACCTCCGCCTCATCCTGGAGACGGTGAAGGTGCCCGTCATCGTCGACGCGGGCGTGGGCACCGCGTCCGACGCGGCCATCGCCATGGAGCTGGGCGTGGACGCCGTGCTGATGAACACCGCCATCGCCGGCGCCCAGGACCCCGTGCGCATGGCCGTCGCCATGAAGAAGGCCGTGGAGGCGGGCCGGGACGCGTACCTCGCTGGCCGCATCCCCCGGAAGGCCTACGGCTCCGCGTCCAGCCCGCTCGAAGGCATCGTCGAGTAGCCCCATGCCGCTTCCGGTGGCGCCCGTTCTCCCCCGGCTCGTCGTCATCACCGACTGGCGTCTTCCCCGCGAGCGGCTCCTCGGCGCGCTCTCCCGCGCGCTCAAGGCGGGGCCCGACGTCGCCGTCCAGCACCGCCATCCGGAGGCCAGCGCTCGCCGCTTCCTCGACGACGCGCGGGCCCTCGCCGCGCTCTGCCAGGCCCGAGGCAATCCGCTGTTCGTCAATGGCCGGCTGGACGTCGCGCTCCTCGTGGGCGCGCACCTGCACCTGCCCTCCGACGGGCCCACGGCCGAGGACGTCCGCCCTCACCTGCCCTCCGGACGGCTCGTCAGTGTGGCGGTCCATGACGCACGCGAGGCCCAGGCGGCGCGCGGCGCGGACCTGGCCCTGGTGAGCCCCGTGTTCGCTCCCGGCTCCAAGCCCGGGGACAACCGGACGACGCTCGGCCCGGAGGGCTTTCTCGCGCTCGCCGCCCACCTGCCCTGTCCCGCGCTCGCGCTTGGAGGAATCACCGCGGAGAGGGCGACCAGGCTCACCGGCGCGGCGGGCTTCGCCGTCATCTCCTCCGTGCTGGAGGCGGAGGACCCGGCCCAGGCCGCGCGAGCACTGCTGGCCGCATGCGCGCCCCGGGCTATGCTGCGCGTCCCGTGACTCCGACTTCCTCTGTTCCCGAGCTGCGCCCCCTCGCCCTGGGGGAACTGATTGACCGTTCCGTCACCTTCTGGCGCGGCCACCTCAAGCCCCTCTTCGTGTTGAGCCTCGGCTACGCCCTGGTCAACTACATCGCGACCAAGGCGACGCTCCATTTGACGCGCTGGCTGACGCCCATGCTCTACGTGACGGACAAGGACGCCGTCACCAAGGAGGCGCCGCTGGAGATGCTGGGACAGGCGGGCCTGTCGCTGCTGCTCTGGTCCGGGCTGTTCATGTTCCTCATCTGGACCTACTGGCTGGCCATGGTGGCGAGCGCCCGCTACGTGTTGTCCGTGCAGCTCGGCACGCCCGTGAGCCCGGCGGACAGCCTGCGCCGAGCCCTGTCCAAGGTGGGGCCCGTAACGGGGGCCTTCCTGCTGTCGATCGGCTGGTCGACCCTGGTGACGCTGGTGGCGAGCATCCCCGGCACCGTGCTGATGATCATCGGAGCCGTCGTCTCGGGCATGGGCTCACAGGTGCTGGGCATCGTGGTGATGGTCGCGGGCGGACTGCTGCTCGCCCTGGGGCTCCTCGGGGCCATCCTCTGGTACTTCCTGCGCTTCCTGCTGCTGCCTCCCGCGCTAGCCATGGAGGACCTGGGAGCGTGGGGCGCCTTCCAGCGCTCGGGCGCGATGCTGTCGGGGCGCGTGGAGCCGGGCTTCCTGGGCCGGGTGATGGTGCGCGGGATGCTTCTCTTCACCGTCGTGAGCCTCATCCTCTTCTCGGTGCACCTGCTCTTCGGCATCCCCTCGTGGCTGGTGATGCTGCCCTATGGCAACCCCTTCTCCGCGGAGACCATGACGCGCACGCCGCAGCTGCTGCTGGTGCCCGTGGAGATCCTCCAGGTGGCCGCGCAGTCCTTCTTCTCTCCCGTCAACTTCGTCGTCTGCTCGTTCTTCTACCTGGACCTGCGCGTGCGCCGGGAGGCCCTGGACCTGGAGCAGCGGCTGGGCACTGAACCGTCGTCGCCCCTCGCCGCCTGACGTCGAGCCTCTTCGTGCCAAGCCTGCCCCTGCTGCTGCTGCTGGCCTCCCTGCCCTGCGACGACCGCGAGGCCACCACGCGCGCCCTGGAAGAGACCGCCCAGGCCCGCCCCGCGGAGCTGGACCCGGCCGTGGCGGAGCTGGGACGGCGCATGGGCGGCATGCCGCTGCCCGCCCCGTGGCCGGACACCACTCCGCCCGAGCGGGCCCGACAGGTGGCGGACTTCCTGGAGCACGCCTGCGCGCTGGAGCAGCACGAGGCCACGTCGAAGGAAGCCATCCAAGACTTGTCCGGGGAGGAGCGAGGGCGCCTCAAGGACGTGCTCGACCGGCCCGAGTTCGCCCGCGCCCGACAGCGTCACGGCGACGTCGTGAAGCAACTGCTGCGCAAGCTGGAGGCCTGGCTGGAGGGCCTGTTCGAGTCGCGCGAGGCCCAGGGCTTCGCGGTGGCGACGCGCGCGGTGATGCTGGGGTGCGCGATTGCGCTGGTGCTGTGGGGCGCGCTGAAGCTGCGCTCCCTGCGCCTGCGGCGAAGCGTCGTGGCCGCGGGTGTCTCCGAGCCCGGCGCGGCGCTGGTGCTGGACGCTCCGCCGGAGCACCTGAAGCGCGCACGGACGGCGCTGGCGTCGGATGCGCGCGAGGCGATTCGTGAAGCCCTGCTGGGCCTGCTGTCCTCGCTGGAGGAGCGACGGCTGGCGCGTCCAGACCGGGTGAAGACCAACCGCGAGCTGGCGGCGGAGCTGCCCTCGCGCGGTGCCCCCGCCTCCATCACCCGGGAAGTCGAACGACTGGTGTCCTGGTACGACCACGCCTTCTACTCGCTGACCCCCGTGCCGGAGGCCGAGGCCACTCGGTTCGTCGAGGCGGTGGAGCGACTCCACGGGACGCTGGGCACGGAGGTCGCGGCATGAGGCGCGCGCTACCTCGCGGTGTCACGGGCGGCTCCTTCGGGGCGCGGGAGCACACCTCATGAAGAACGCGCGAACCGTCGCCGTCTTCGGTCTGCTCATCGCGCTCTCGCTGGCGATGGGCCTGTCCACGAGCCGGGAGGCCCCCGACTCGCCCGTTCCTTCCGTGGACAACCCGGGCCCCCAGGGCGCACGCGCGCTCTACTTGTTTCTTCGCGAGGGCGGTCGCGCCGTGAGCACACAGCTCACCTCGCTGGAGTCGCTCGCCTCCGGGACTCGCACGCTGGTGCTCGCGGCGCCCACGGGCCGGCCCGTGTCGAAGGAAGAAGTGCTCGCCGTGGAGCGCTTCGTCCAGGAAGGCGGCACCCTGGTGTACCTGTCGACGCGCGAGCTGGGCATGCACCAGGCCGCGCTGGAGACGTGGCTGGGGCTTGAGGAGGGGCCGATGCTGCCCGCGAGTGAGCGCGGACTGGCCACGGACCTCGCGGACGCGGGCGGCACCACGCTGGATATCTGGCTTGGCGCGGGCCCCTTCCGCGGACTGACCGCCCTGCGCGCGTCGCAGGACCGGGGACTGCTCGTGGAGCACCCCGAGGCGGTTCCCCTCGCCGGACTTGGCGGCGCGGTGGCCGTGTGGCGACGCACGATGGGCAAGGGAGAGGTCTATGTCCTCGCGGGCGCGGACCTGCTGGAGAATCGTCGTCTGGAGTTGCTGGACAACGCGCGCCTGTGGAACGCCCTCGCGGCGCGCGGTCCGCTCGTCATCGACGAGTATCACCACCAGCTCGCGCCCCCTCCGCCCCTGTCACGAGGCATCTGGGTCTTCGTCGCGCAGGTGCTCGCGGTGGGAGGTGTGTATGTCCTTTCCCGTGGCACGCGCTTTGGCGAGCCCAGGCCTGTGCTGATGGAGAGACACCGGTCCGCCCTGGAGTACGTGCGCAGCATGGGTTGGCTCATGCGCCGCTCGAAGGTGGAGAAGGACCTACTTCCGGAGCTGGACCGGGCACTTCGTCAACGGTTGCAGGAGCGCCTGGGAGTCTCCCCGGCCCTGGACGACGCGGAAGCGGCACGTCAGCTCGAGGAGACCGGCGGAATCCCCGCCTCACACTACCTGGAGGCGAAGGCGGAGCTGACGCGACTGCTCGCGCAGCCCACCATCCGACCCGCGGACTACGCGCGCGTGGCCCGTCTCTACGCGCACCTGGAGCGCGCGGTGACAGGTCGGGAGTCAGTCCTCCGCGCGTGAACGCACGCGCGGCGATGACGGGCCCGATGAGCCCCTCACCGCCGCGTGCTTCGTCTCCGTCGACCTAGAGCGTCTTGCCCGCGGCCAGCATCGCCGAACCCACGTGGTGGCGAATCTCCTCCACCCGCGCATCCCAGCTCTCGTTGAAGACCTTCTCGGCGCGCTCGCGATCGGGCCCGGGGCCTTCCGCGAGGCACTCGTCGACCTTCTTCACGAAGTCCTCCGTCGAGGTGGCGATCTTGCACAGCCCCACCTTCCGCACTTCCGGCAGGTCCGTGGACACCACCGGGAGCCCGGAGGCCAGGTACTCGCGCACCTTGAGCGGGTTGGCGTTCAGCGTGAGCTCGCTGATCTTGAACGGCATCAACGCCACGTCGAAGGCCCGGCTGTAGCCCGGCAGGTCCGCGTACGACTTGCGGCCCAGCATGTGGATGTTGGGCTCGGCCCGCAGCTTCGAGTCATCACAGTCCGGCGTCGTCTTGCCGATGATGACCACCGAGCCCTCGGGGTGCGCTCGCGCGGTGGCGATGATGGCTTCCTGGTCCACCCAGTCCGCCACCAGACCGAAGAAGCCGATGACGGGCTTGGGCAGGTTCGCGATGTCGTCGGGGATGCGCGTCGTCGCGTCGCACGCCTTCACGAAGTGACGGAAGTCCGTGCCGTGACGCACCAGCACCGTGCGCGGGTTGACGCGGGACTTGTTCTCCCGCAGGCGCTCCGCGGAGGTGATGCAGATGTCCGCGCGACGCAGCAGCCGGTCCTCCAGCTCCGCGATGTGACGGCCGTTCGTGTCGGCGAAGGCGGAGAACTCGTCCACGCAGTGGTAGACGACGAACTCCTCGCCCAGCGTGCCCGACACGGGCGCGGACGCGGGCAGGAAGCTCCAGGAGATGGGGCGCTGGAAGTTCAGCTGCTTCATCGCCCGGCGCACCTGGAGTCGCAGCAGCTCGCGGTTGGCGCCCCGCACCAGCTCATTGCCATAGAACGGAATCGCCAGCGGCGACAGGACGTGGAGGTTGGGCTCCACCTCGCGCAGGCCCTTCGTGAAGCGCTCCAGCTTGTCGAAGATGCGCTTCACGTCGTGCGCGTTCGCCTTCGGCGCACGGTTGCCGATGCTGTTCACCCAGAGGACGCGGTTGTCCCGGGAGAGGATCCGCATGATGTGGACCTTCGACAGCGGGTCCCCATCCCAGTCGTTGGAGAACACCACCAGGTCGCGCCCCCGGAGGGCCCGGCGCGTCAAATCCAAGTCTTCACTGCGCCGCATCTCTCATCTCTCCTGTGTCGAACATCCTCGCGGTGTCCCCGCGAGCAAGGTTTGGAACAAAGCTCACGCCGCCGGCACCGGCTGCGCTGGCGAAGACCCACGGGACGACAGCGCCTCGTAGAGCTCCAGCAGCACGGGCCCCACGTCGGGAGAGGCCACGCGCGCGGGCCCCGCCTCCACCGCCTCGCGAATGCCCGCGGCGAGCGACGCCGCGTCCCCCGCGCGGAACAACCGGGTCCCCTCCGGCCGCTCACACACGTCGCTGGCCACGCAGGGCACGCCCAGGGCCAGCGCCTCGCGCACGGAGATGGAGTCTCCGTCATGCGTGGTGGGACGAAGGAAGACGTCGCTCCGGGCGATGAGCCCCAACGCCGCCGGATGCTCCAGCTCGCCCAGCGGCTCCAGCGAACCCGCCACGCCCAGCTCGCGCGCGTCGCGGATGAAGTCCTCGGAGTCCGTGCCCGGACCGAACAGCGCTAGACCCACGCCGGGCTGGGACTCCGTCAACAGCCGCAGCGCCCGGAACGCGAGCTTGCGCCCGTACACCGGTGAAGGATGGTGCGCCATCACCACCAATGGACGACGGCGCGCGCGCGCGGCCTCGACTTGCTCTGGCACCGCGCCCGCCTGCACCTGCGAGGCGCAGAAGGCCGGGTGGACGAGGATCTTCTCCTCGGAGACGCCGCACGACACGAGCGCGTCGCGCACCGCCGGAGACACCGCGATGATGCGCGAGTAGCCCGCCAGCGCCACCCGCGCGAAGGCACGCCGTGAAGGCGCCGCCGCGAGGTAGTCCGGCAACAGCCCCGAATGCAGGGTGATGAAGCGGGGGGCACGCGCCCCCGGCAGACTGCCCACCGCCGCCGCGAGCAGCCAGGCCTTGGGGTTGTTCCCGCTGGTGTGGACATGCACCGTCCACCCCGAGACGAGAAACCCGGTCAGCCTGAGGCCGAAGTGCGCGGGGCTTCGCATCGGAAGTACGTCCGGAACCGGCCGGCCGCCCTTCCCGATGTCCAGCACCTTCGCTTCGACCCCACGGCTGCGCAGGAAGCGGTGAAGTTGTTGAACGTGAATCGCCACGCCACCGAAAGGCGGCGGATGGTCGCCAACCAGGAGCACGCGCATGAGGAGCCCTATCGCGGCACGGACGCCGAGGGAGGCACCGCCGCCAGGGGTGAGCGCCGGGGCAACAGCCCCATCTCCCGCTGATACGTGGTGAGCGGATCAGGATCCTGCCGGATGACCCGCGCCGGAATGCCCGCCACCACGGTGCCCGGCGCCACGTCCTTCAGCACCACGGCGTTGGCCCCGATGACGGCGAAGTCGCCGATCTGGATGTTGCCGAGAATCTTGGCGCCCGCGCCGACCCGCACGTAGTCACCAATCATGGGAGCACCCTCGAGTCCCGAGCGCCCGCCAATCGTCACCTGCTGGGAGATGAGGCAGTGCCGGCCAATCTTCGCCGCCTTGTGGATGACGACGCCGATACCGCCGTAACCCAGCTGCGTCCCCTCGCCGATGTCGGCCTCGTCCGGAACGTAGGAACTGTGAAGGTAGTAGATGGCCTTGCGCAGCAAGGCAGGGAGCAAGGGAACTCCCTTCAACCGCAGGCCGCGAGCCACCCGGTACAACGTCATCGCATCGACACCCATCCACGCCTCCCTGACCCAACCGCGCGACGGGGAGGAACCTAGGTACCGCCTCCCCAAGTGGGAAGTAGGCCCTCGGGTGCCCCCCTGATTTCTTCAGACCGTCCTGCGAGGCCGCAGCCCCGCGAGCACCGTGAGCGGCCGGACGCCCGCGGCGTACAGCACCCCCACGTAGCCCACGACGAACAGCACCCCGGCCACCGCCAACGGCAACACCCGCCAGAAGAAGCCCGTGGGCAGCTGCATCCAGGCGCCCTGCGCGCCCGCCCTCAGCAGGAACACCGCCAGGCCCGCCGCCACCGCCGCGACCGAGGAACGCCCCAGCGCCTGCCACGGGATGATGTCCACCAGTCGGAGCTGACGTCGCGGAGTGGACAGCGCCGCGGGCACGCGGACGAGCAACATCGCCTTGCCCACCACCTCCGCCACCGCCCAGGAGCCGATGCCTCCCATCAACCCCAGGTGCTTCACCCCAAGGATGACCAGCGGCACCGTCACCGCCGCCTTCACCGCATAGGAGACGAAGATGGCCCGAGTCAGCCCGCGAGCCCGCAGCGTCCCATCCATGGGGAGGATGGAGAGCACCACGCCCAGCACGCTGACGCGGAAGACCGGCACCGCGGGCAGGAACTTCTCGCCGAACATGGCTCCGATGAACTCCGGCGCCGCCGCGAAGAGGAACGCCGCGAAGGGAAGAAAGACATACGACAGCTTCCCGGCCGCCTCACGGAACGCCTCCACGCCCTCTTCCAGCCGGCCCTCGCGCTCCAGCTCACCCAGGCGCACCATCAGCACCTCGCTGGTGGGCGTGTAGAGCAGGTCCACCACCGGAAGCTGGAAACACCCCACCCGGTACAACGCATACAGCGCCGGCGCCACCGCGCCCGCAACCGCATACAGGTGAGCGTTCTGTTGAGGAATGGCCAGCAGCATGGCCGCGCCAAACGGCGCCGCGTACGCGAGCTGCGCGCGAAACAGCGGCCCGCTCGCCAGCGGCCCCGTGACACCGCGCAGCGAGACGACCCAGGTCGCCACGAACCGCAGCGCCGCGAAGACAGCCACCGCCACCATCATCCCATGCAGCGAGGCGCCCAGCAGCGGAGGCACCACCATCACCGCCGCGCGCACCGCGTCTGAAATCAGATACACGCCCGCCGACGCGCGCGTGCGCCCCTGCGCCGTGAGCGACACCTCCAACGGGAAGCTGCCCAGCAGGAACGCGGTGTACGCCGCGAGCGACACCCGGTACTCGAGCAGCGCCGGATTGGAGAACCACGCCGCCACCGGGCCCAGCAGGACATACACAAGCAACGCGCCGACCAGGCCCGCTCCGGACATGAACAACAGCGTCTGTCCCAGGTACGGCCGCTTCTCGCCGGTGCGCGGCAGGAAGTAATACAGGCTCTGCACCACGCCAAACGGCAGCACGTAATACAGCGTCGTGGCGATGAGGAAGAGCTGGTAATAAGTACCGTACTCGTCCAGGTGCAGCACCCGAGCGAGCACGAGTGGAATGGACAGCGTCAGCCCGGCGGTGAACAGCCGGGCCAACACCAGGGGGCCGGCGCGTCCGAGGAATGAACTCCCGGACGCAGCCGACGAGGCACCTCCGCTCACGGAGCCTCCTTCAAGGGCGCCCCCGTTGGCGTGACCAACACGTTGCCCAACAAGCCCTCACGAAAAGAGTGCGGCCTCCTGCCCGGCACCGGGTGGCTCATGCCGAGCAACCCGAAGCAATCATCCAACTGGCACCCGGTGAGCGGCGACGAGTAGTCCCCCAACATGCCCAGGCTGAAGTTCTCCCACAGCACCTTGCGCTTGAGGGTGAACGGGTCGCCACCAATCCGGTTGGGCATGTCCTCCGTCGTGACGCCCGAGCGGAAGCCGTGCGCCGCCAGCACGCGGATGACCTCGTCGGAGTACCACCCGTTGCAGTACGCGAAGTCGCGCACCTGGATGCCCACCTCCGCTTCGATGGTCCGCTTGGACTCGAGAATCTCCTGCTCCACCACTTCCTGCGGCTCCAGCGTCAGCACCGTGTGCCCCAGCGTGTGCGCGCCGAACTCGAAGCCGTCGCGCGCCATGCGGCGCACCTCGTCCCAGTTCATGACGTCGCCCTGCTCCGGCACCAGGTCCTGCCCGCCCCCCAGCTGCTGCTCCAGCGCATCGATGATGGACGTCAGCACCCGCGTGGGGTGCTCGCCGATGAAGTCATCGAGCGCGGCCGACACCGTCTTCTGTCCGGAGAGGATGGGGCCGAGCAGCTCCATCGACGCCTCCGGCAGCGCCGCGTACACCGGATGGTAGTGCCGCTCCTGCGCTCGGCGCAGCAGGTGGAACAGGCGGTCATGATTGAACCGCCGCTTCGTGCCGATGAACGCCGTCGGCAGGTAGGTGATGGCCGGAATGCCCATCTGCTTCAGGATGGGATACGCGTACCGGTAGACGTCCCGGTAGCCATCGTCGAAGGTGATGACGCACAAATCCTTCTTCGCCACCCTCCGCCCCGACATCACATCCACCGCGTCGCCAATCGACGCCAGCTCGAAGCCGGCCGCCGAGGCCTCCTCGAGATGTCGTCGGAACGTCTCCTGGCTGATGAGCAACCCGGGGATGGAGCGCTGGAGCTCCCCCGTGAAGTCGCTCACCACGCGGTGATAACTCACGATGAGGATGCGCCGGCCGCCCGACTGCACCCTCCGATAAGCCGCCATCGCCCTGCGCATTCCACTGTAGTGCAGCACGCCAGCGGCCGCCGCCTTGACCGCCCTCCGCAAGACCCTCGCCGTCGCCATCACGCCCCTCCGCGGAAAAGCTTCCCCTGGCCCACGTTCCCCAACGGGAACTCCCAAACTCGCGCGAGGGGGTATTGCAGGCGGGATGCCACACCCGAATCCTGGCCGAAACCATCTCTCCAGAGGGGGATCCCGGCGGTACGGGGCACGTGGCCACCGGTGGACACGACACATGGTGCAAAATCGACGGCCCCCACGGGCACACGATGCCCCACCCATTGGAAAAACTTTCCTGTCTTCAGGCCCGCTCCGTCCCTGCCCGGCCAGCCACCCGGGTTTCACTGGATGACAGTCGGGATTCCGGCTACGAACCGGCTTCCCGATGCCTTCCCTCTCCGCTCCGGCGCTCGCGTTGCACGACGTCAGCAAGCGTTATGGGCGCCGCTGGGCGCTGGCGCGCCTGACGTACACGCTCCCCCCAGGGCGCTCGCTGCTGCTCACCGGCCACAACGGCTCCGGCAAGACGACGCTGCTGCGCCTCCTGGCCACCGCGCTGAGCCCCACCGCCGGACGGGTGGAGGTGCTGGGACGCGACGCCGTGGTGGACCGGGACTCGGTGCGGCGCGACGTGGCGCTCCTGTCCCACGCGAGCTTCCTCTATGAGGACCTCACCGCGCACCAGAACCTCACCGTGTTGGCGCGCCTGTTGGGCCACCCCTCGCCCAAGGACGGCGCCAGCGCGCTGCTTTCGCGCGTGGGCCTGGAGAAGCGCTCCGACAACCCCGTGCGTGGCTTCAGCGCGGGCATGCGCAAGCGCCTGGCCATCGCCCGGCTCTTGCTCAAGGCCCCGAACATCGCGCTCCTCGACGAGCCCTTCGGTGAGTTGGATCCGGCCGGCATCCGCGACATGGAGGGCTTCATCTCGGAGCTGAAGGCGGGCGGCGTCACGGTGGTGCTGGCCACACACCTGGTGGAACAGGGCATGACGCTGTGCGAGGAGCGCCTGCACCTGCAGGATGGCCGGGCGGTGGCCGCGTGAGCGCTCCCCGTCCACGGCCCATCGGCCTCATCGGCGCCACGCTGGCGCTGCTCCGCAAGGACCTGCTCATCGAGTGGCGCACCCGCGCGCGCCTCAACGCCATCATCTTCTTCGCGCTCGCCACGCTCTTGATGTTCTCCTTCGCGCTGGGTCCGGACACGCGCCAGTTGGAGAAGAACGCGGGCGGCTACTTCTGGCTCGCCATCCTCTTCGCCAGCGTGCTGGCCATGGGCGAGTCCTTCCGCGTCGAGTCCGAGAACGCCTGCCTGGACGGCATCCGACTGGCCCCCGCGGACCCGCGCGCCATCTACCTGTCCAAGGCCCTGGGCAACGCGCTGTTGCTGATCGCCCTGGGAGTCGTGCTGCTCCCCGTCATGGTCGCCCTCTACGGGGTCAAGGTCGTCACCGGCTTCGTGGACCTGGGAACAGTTCTGCTACTTGGCAGCCTGGCCCTCAGCGCACCGGGGACGGTGTACGCCGCGATTTCCAGCAACGCCCGGGCGCGGGATGTCCTCCTCCCTCTGCTATTGTTCCCGCTGGTCATCCCTGCCCTGCTGTCCCTGGCCAAGGCGACCTCGCTCGTTCTGCAGGGCGACCCCATGAATCAGTTGGACTCATGGCTGGGGCTTTTGCTGGGCTTCAATCTGATTTACTGGGGCGTAGGCTTCGTGCTGTTCCCGCGCATCATCGAGGACTGACGGATGAACAAGCTCATCAAGTGGGGCCTGCCCGTGGTGGGTCTGGGCGTGCTCGCCGCCGGATGGTGGCTGGGACTGGCGTGGGCACCCCCGGACCGGGAGATGGGTGACGTACAGCGCATCATGTACGTGCACGTGCCACTCCAGTGGATGGCGATGCTGGCCATGTTCCTGAACTTCGTGGCGGCGGTGACGTACCTGGTGCGCTCCACGGCGAGCTGGAAGCTGGACTCGACGGCGGAGGCGGCGGCCGAGGTCGGCCTCGTCCTCGGCGCGCTGGGCATGGTGACGGGGGCCATCTGGGGCCGTCCCACCTGGGGCGTCTACTGGTCCTGGGATCCGCGCCTGACGTCGGAGGCCATCATGCTGGTGACGTACACCGGCTACCTGGTGCTGCGGCGCTTCGTGGAGGACCCGGACAAGCGCGCGACGTGGAGCGCGGTGGTCGCGATTCTCGGCGCCATCAACCTGCCCATCGTCTGGTTCTCGGTGCGCTGGTGGCGCAGCCTGCATCAGGTGCAGTCGAGCCCCAAGACGGTGGATCCGCAGATGGTGCTGTGCCTGCGAGTGTCGGCCATCGGCCTGTTGCTGCTGACCATCGCCATGCTGATGCACCGCTATCGCATCGCCCTGGCCGAGCGCCGGGCGGAAGTGGCCCTCCCTGAAGCGCTGCCCGGCCCTGGCGGCTCGGCTTCTGTCCGCGACACCCCGAAGGTGGCCTGAACATGACGACTTTGACGACGCTGGGAGTCCTCGCCCAGGCCGCGGGCCAGGTGGGCAGTGGCCGCATCCAGGGCGGCTGGGGCTATGTCTGGGCCTGCTACGGCATCACCGTGGCGGCGCTCGTGCTTTACTCGCTGTCTCTCTGGCTGCGCCGGCCCCAGGCCGCGAAGGAGTGAGCCTGTCATGACGCCTGTCGCTCGCAATCGATTGTTCGCCCTGGGAGCCCTGCTTGTCGCGGGCACGGGCCTGGGGTTCGTGGCCTTCGGCAACATCGGAGAGAACCTCGTCTATTACTGGAGCCCCTCGGAGATGCTGGCCCAGGGGGAGAAGGCGTACTCGGCCACCATCCGCCTGGGTGGCGTGGTGCAGCCGGGCAGCATCCAGTGGAACGCGGAGCACACCACCCTGCACTTCCGGGTGGCCAACGACGCCAACGAGGGCACCGCCAGCGTGCTGGTGCGCTCCACGGAGACGCCGCCGCAGATGTTCCGCGACAAGATTGGCGTCGTGGTGGAGGGCACCTACGACGCGTCCGGCGTGTTCAGCTCCAACCGGCTGATGGTGAACCACTCGAACGAGTACCGCGCGCCCAAGGAGGGCGAGGACCCGAACAAGTGGCGTGAGACGCTCTCCGAGGGCACGACGACGGCCAGCACGGGGACGGGCGCGGAGGCGCGGTGAACGGGTCGATTGGATACGGGCTGGTGCTCGGAGGGCTCGCGTTCGCGACCTTCGGCGCGCTGGTGGGCTTGGTCACCGGGCTGCGCCGCAACGAAGCGGGCTTCCCCTGGGTGATGCGCGCGGTGTGGGGCTTCGCCGGCTGCATGGTGGCCGCCAACCTCGTCATGGTCTACGCGCTCATCTCGCATGACTTCAGCGTGAAGTACGTGGCGCAGGTGGGCAGCCGGGACACGCCGCTGCTCTACACGGTGGTGTCGCTGTGGAGCGCGCTGGAGGGGTCCATCCTCTTCTGGGGCCTCATCATGGGCGTGTACATCGCGGCCTTCGCGTGGGTGCACCGCCGCGAGCACGCGCGCTACATGCAGCTGGCGCTGGGCACCATGCTGGCGGTGGGCGTGTTCTTCGCGTTCCTCATCGCCGGTCCCGCCAACCCCTGGGGCGCCGTGTCGCCCATTCCGGCGGACGGCCCCGGCCCCAATCCCCTGCTCCAGAACCACATCCTGATGGTCATCCACCCGCCCTTCCTCTACCTGGGCTACGTGGGGATGACGGTGCCGTTCGGCGTCGCGGTGGCGGGCCTGTTGCGCGGCGAGATTGGCGAGGCGTGGATGGCGCCCCTGCGTCGCTGGACGATGGTGGCGTGGCTGTTCCTGTCGATTGGCATCATCCTCGGCGCGTGGTGGGCATATGCCGTCCTCGGCTGGGGCGGCTACTGGGCGTGGGATCCGGTGGAGAACGCCAGCTTCCTGCCGTGGCTGACGGCGACGGCGTTCATGCACTCGACGATGGTGCAGGAGCGCAAGCGGATGCTGAAGCTGTGGACGCTGTCGCTCGCGCTCGCGTCCTTCGTGCTGACGATTCTGGGCACGTTCATGACGCGCTCGGGCATCTTCAACTCGGTCCACTCCTTCACCCAGTCGGACATCGGCCCCACGTTCCTGGTGTTCCTGGGCGTGCTGCTGGTGGTGTGCATCGGCCTGTTGGCGGTGCGCGGGCCGCTGCTGGTGCCCGAGGGGCGGCTGAGCTCGCTGGCCTCTCGTGAGGCGAGCATCCTGGTGAACAACCTGGTGTTCGTGGCCATTACCTTCACGGTGCTGCTGGGCACGCTGTACCCGCTGGTGTCCGAGGCGGTGCGCGGCGTGCGCGTCAGCGTGGGTGAGCCGTACTTCAACAAGATGGCGGTGCCGGGTGGCATCGCGGTGCTCTTCCTGATGGGCGTGGGCCCGGTGCTGCCGTGGGGCACGCCGGACAAGGACACGCTCAGGCGACAGTTCCTCATCCCCGCGGCGGTGGGCCTGCTCGTCACGGCCATCTGCTTCGCGGTGGGCCTGCGCGGCGTGTACCCGCTGCTGACCTTCGGGCTGGCGGGCTTCGTCACCGTCGTCACGCTGCGCGAGCTGGTGTCGCCCATCCGGGTCCGCATGACGGAGCGCAAGGAGGGCCTTCTCACCGCGGTGTTCACGAGCGCGACCAAGGCGCAGCGCCGCTTCGGCGGCTACGTGGTCCACCTGGGCATCGTGGTGCTCATCGTCGCGGTGTCGGCGTCGTCCTCGTACGTGAAGCACACGTCCGGCACGTTGAAGAAGGGCCAGACGATGATGCTGGATGGCTACCAGCTCAAGTACCAGGGGCTGATGAGCGGCGAGGAGCCGCACCGCACCTTCGTCGCGGCGCGCGTGGAGGTGACGACGCCGGGCGGCAAGGTGGAGGAGATGAAGCCCCGCCTGAACTACTACGAGCGGAGCACGGACCCCATCGGCACGCCCGCGGTGCGCGAGACGGCCGGTGAGGACCTGTACATCTCCTTGATGGCCTTCTCCGAGCAGGCGGGCAACGCGAGCTTCAACGTCTGGGTCTTCCCGCTGGTGGGGTGGATCTGGTGGAGCATCCCGCTGATGGTGCTGGGCACGCTCATCTCGCTGTGGCCTCGGCGGCGGGCGGCGGTGGCGACGGCCAGCTCGGAAGTGGGCGCTTCGCCCTTGCCGGGTGGTGACGCGGAGCGGGGGGCCGCGTGATGCGTCGGTACCGCTACACCATCGGCTTCGTCATCCTCTGCGTGGGCCTGTTGGTGGTGCTGGCCAAGGGCTTCGGGCGCAATCCGCACGAGGTGCCCTTCATGATGGCGGGCAAGCCGGCGCCGGACTTCGTGCTGCGCTCGCTGGACACCGGTGAGAAGGTGAGCCTGGCGGACCTGAAGGGCCGCCCGGTGGTCATCAACTTCTGGGCGTCGTGGTGTGGGCCCTGTCAGTACGAGCACCCGGTGCTGGAGTGGGGGCAGCGGGAGTTCGGCTCGCAGGCGGTGTTCCTGGGCGTGGTGTTCGAGGACTCCGAGGACAACGCCCGCGCGTTCCTGCGCCGCCAGGGGTACAGCTTCCCGCAGCTGGTGGATCCTCGCTCGCGCATGGCGGTGAGCTATGGCGTGGCAGGTGTGCCGGAGACCTACTTCATCAACCCGGCCGGCACCATCCTGGGCAAGCACGTGGGGCCCATCGACCCGGAGACGCTGACCAGGCGCATCCGCGAGATGACAACCACCGCGGAGGCTCCGTCTCCCGCCGAGGCGGCCCGGCCGTAGCGCTTCACCGGAGGACTCTCGCTTCCGGTGAAATCGGCGTGTTATTCCACGACTTGCGCTGGACCGAGAGGGCCTCCCCCCGCCCTCCGCACAGCAAGGTGGACCCATGCGGTGCCCGGAGTGCGGCGAAGCCTCGAACAGTCGGCTGAGGTACTGCGAGAACTGCGGCGCGAAGATGCCCGAGGCCCCCCAGGGCCTGACGGGCTCGCGGCCCGCGCTCAGGGGAACTCGTCCCAAGCGCTCGATGGAGGAGCCGTCCTACGCGGCGGATATCATCGACGAGGCGGAGGCCCACAGTCAGGGCGTCGACTATGTGCCGCCAGCGACGGCGGCGAAGTCGAAGGTGAAGGCGATAGCGGCGGCGGTGGACACATCCGAGGACACGGACCCGGGACAGACGGGCCCCAAGTACGACGGCCCCCGGTGGCTGGCGAGCGTGCCGGCGCACTCGCAGAGCGTGGTGGGGCTGGCGGTGCTGGCCTTCGCGCTGGCGCTCTCCATCCTCCCCTCCTTCGACGGCGTGGGCGTGGTGGGCACGGTGCTGGCCCTGGTGGGCGGAGTGCTGCTGGTGGCGAGCGAGCTGCGCCTGGCGGGCGAGGCCACGGGCGTCACGAAGCTCGTGCCCTCGGTGCTCTATCGCCCCGAGGTGGCGGCGGCGTACGCGGCGCTGCTGACGGCGCTGGCGGTGCGGATGCTGGGGCTGGGCTTCACGCCCGTGCTGTGGCTGCTGGGCGCGGGGCTCGTCGTCCATGACCAGTACCGCAAGGTGATTGCAGGCCCCGAGGGCATGCTGGCGCGCTACTTCGACCTGAAGCAGTTGCTGGTCGTTCCGGAGGTGGTGGCGCTGGGGGGCGTGGCGCTGTGCGTGCTGACGCTCTTCGCGCCGTGGGCGACGGTGAGCACGCTGCCCGTGGTGGCGGGTGCGCCAGTGCCCGCGGGCCCTCCGGAGCTGCACGTCATCGCCGCGCCGCAGGCCGCGGACGACGTGCTCTACACTGCGGGTTCTGGCATCACCACGCTGTCCGGGTGGGACTTGTCCGGGTCCGTGGTGATGGAGCTGCTTTTGTTGTCGCTGCTGGGGTTGCTCGCGCTGCGGCCTGAAGTGTCGCGGCCCGCGTGGACGCGCTTTGCTCCGGCCGGCGTCGTGGGGCTGGGCCTGGTCTGGGCGCTGGTGCACATCCGGCTGTCGCCGGGGCCCATCATCTTCGTCATCGGGCTGGGCGCGGTGGGTGTGCAGGCGTTCCGGCAGCTGCGCGAGGCGCAGGTACAGGCGGCACCCGTGGCCGCGTATGACGACGGTCTGGATGAGACGGAGCGCATGGACGATGAGCCGGACCCGGACAACATGGGTCCAGACGATGAGCCGGAGCCTGACCCGGACAACATGGGTCCAGACGACGAGGAAGAGGACGTGAAGCCTCGCAGGCGGTGACCTCGCGGTTCGAGGCGGAGCCCGTCACGCGCGGCGCTCAACCTCGCCCTCACGTGCACGGTCGACCGAGTCATGCGTCGGGGCCTGTCCCAGGACGATGGAAGCAACGTCATCCAGGGTGGCCCCGCGAATCAACGTCACGATGGGAATCCGCACGCCCATTTCCCTCAGGACCCTGTTTCGCACCTCGGTGGCCATGAGCGAGTCGAGCCCCTGCTTGCTGAGCGGCTTGCGTCGGGACAGTCGCTGAACGGGCAGATGCATGACGTCAGCGACCAGGTTCGCCACCCGTGTCTCGGCGGGAAGAGCGTCCGGGGCCGCCGGAGATATGGCTGCCTCGGCCAGCAACTGGGCCGGCTCGGCGGTGGGCTCCGGCTCCGTGCGGGCCACAGCAGCCTTGGACACAGGAGGTGAAGCGGGGGCCGCGACAAGCTCCCGCATCACCCCCAGGGCCGCGGCGCTGGGGTAGGCCTCGGCCCAGAGGGTCCAGTCCGCCGGCATGACCATGATCTGTCCTCGAGCCCGGGCCCCGAGGAACAAGCCCAGAAGGTTGGCGCCCTGCACGGGAGAGAACCCTCGCAGGCCCGTGGGCCTCCGGACACGGCCTTCGGCCACCTCTCGGCGAGCCGCCATGCCTACCTCTTGCCAGAAGCCCCATTGGATGCTGAGCGCGGGCAGCCCTTCAGCGTTTCGGTGGGCCGCCAGCGCATCCAGGCTGGCATTGGCGGCTGCGTATCCTCCCACCATGGGGGAACACAGCGCGGAAGCCCCCGACGAATAGAGCACGAAGAAATCAAGCGGCTCTTGTCCGATGGTGCGATGCAGTGCCCATCCACCGCGCAGCTTGGCATGCAGGAGCGCGTCGAGCTCGCCCGGGTCAAGCTCTGCCAACCATTGCTGACTGGCGACCCCCGCCGTGTGAATGACCCCACGAATCCTCGGATGCCCGCCGTCAGTCCACTCACGGAACAGCGCGGACAGCCCCGACTCGTCCGCGACGTCCACGCTCCGGTAGCGGACCTGGATCGATTCCCGGCGCCACCTGAGCAGGTCAGCGATGGCTGGAGCGAGGGGATGCGCATCGCCGAGCAAGGCCCATTCGCTCTCTGGCGGCAAGGCCGTGCGTCCCACCAGCAGCAGGTGCCGGGCGCCTTGTTGGATGAGCCAGTCCGCCGCGACGCGTCCGAGCGCCCCCAGTCCCCCCGTGATGACATACCCCGCGTCGGAGCGGACCACGGGCGAGGCGGCTTTCGGTGCGAAAAGGGAGCGCGCTTGTGTTGGAGCCGTGCGCGTCAGCGGAGCAACCGCGTGGTCCTCCCGGGCCTCGTCCGGACGCACGGAACCCGCGGCGACAGGCAAAGGGAGGTAGGTCCCCAGACGGATCAACTCCAGGACTTCGCGCAGGACTTGCCCCATGAGCGTGGGCTGCTCATCCAGCGCCACGGAAACACAGGCCGTGTGAAACGACAGGTCGCTGGGACCAGGCGGGGCGTTGCTGCTCCAGACTCCTCTCGCGGTGGCGGGGACTCCGCCAGTGACATGACGTCCCCCCTCACGAAGCAACCCAGCGCCCGCCGCCGCATGGCGCGCGTCAGGTGAATCGACGACGACATCGAAACCTCCCGCGCTGGAGAGGCGGGCCAACTCATCCATCAGACCGGGTGAGCCGGGCGGAGCCACGCCGGCCGCACCCGCCAGACGGAACATCGCGCGCGCATCCTCATGGTGAGACGTCGCCAGGACCACGGCGCCGCGCCCATGGGCCACCTTGAGCAGGGCCAAGGTGAGAAGCGTGCTGGAGCAGTTGACGAGGACGTGCTCACCCGGCCGAAGCCCCGCCCGGTTGACGAGGGCGAGGTGGGCGAACACATAGGGCACGAGCGAGCCCACCAGCGTCGCGGCCTCCCACCCGAGGGGACGTGGAACGACCAGGGCCGCGTGGGTGACGACCCGCCTGCCACGCGGAGCACGGGTCAGCGCAACGACTTCCTGTCCCAGCCGGAGTGTCCTGACACCAGGCCCCAGCGCGGCGATTCTCCCCATGCAAGCCCAGGCCATCGCGGGTCGCGTTCCGGGCGCGAGGTTGGAAGAGTCGGCGTCCACGGAGGGAGCTTCCACCACGTCGATCAGCACCTCGGTGGTCCCCAATCCCAGCGGCGCATCAAGGGAAGTTGCTTCATCCCCGTGGGGCGCCGAGTTGCTCCGTATCCCCTCCGCAGGGTTGTCGGTCCGAGACACCTCGGCTTCGTTCAGGCGCGGGACGCCAACGGGGACGAGGCGCGCCACCCAGCGCTGGCCCGCGCGCAACGCCACCTGACTTTCCCCTGGCGTGGCACTCAGCTCACGAGCCAGGTCCTCCCAATCACGCGCGGTCGGCTGGCTCGGCAGGTCGATCAGCGTCGGCGTGAACTCAGCGGCCTCCAGGAGGGCCACACGCCCCATGCCCCACAGGGAGCCCATGGTCGGCTGTCCTACTCTCTCCCCGGGCGCGGCCTGCTGAGCGCCCTGCGTCACCATCCACAGGCGCACGTCACCTGTCGACGGCCGCTGACTCAACAGGCGAATCAGTTGGGCGAGGTGGTGACACGCTTCCTCGGCCGAGGCGATTCGTCGCGCATCGTTCCCCCGCGCGGCAGACAGGAACACGATGCCTAGCGACTCTCCCTGAGCGCGGGAGTGCTCCGCGTCCAGCAACGCCGCCCGGCAGCATTCCGCATCCCCGCGCGACGGGGGCAGTCGGGCGACAGTGAGGGGGCCCTTCAACCGCTGAGGGAGCTCCGCGCCGATGTCCACCTGGTGACTCAGCACGAGCCAGCGGCTCGGCGCTGTCCTGGCCGGCGTCGCGCTCTCCACCTCGCGCCAGGTCAGCTCAATCAACCAGTCACGGGAGTCCTCGGATGGCCAGGTGCGTGTCCGGGGGGCGGGTTCGGCCCCCAGGAAGGTGATGCTCATCCCGAGCACGTCCGCGACGGGCTCTCCTGTCACCGTGGAGATGTGGATGTCTCCCTTGAAGCTGGCTCCCTCGGACAGGCGCAGGCGAGCGTGACTGATGAGCTGTTGCGTTGGAGGCCGGTGGAAGCGCACGGACTCGAAGGCCTTCCCCAGGAAGGCGCTCCTCCGGCCCCGGGCGCTTGATGGGGACTCCCCCAAGGCGGTGAGGATATGGCAGCACGCATCCAGCGTCGCCGGGTGGAAGTAGAAGCGGTCCCAGTGAGCAGACGCGGACGGTGGGACTTCGGTACGTGCGACCAACTCCCCCTCTCCTTGTCCTGCGTCGACGACTCCCGCGAAGGCACCCAGCCACTCGTTTCCCGCCTTCTGTGCCCTGGCGTAGAAGTCCTTCACATCCAGGGGCGCGCCACATCGGGCAGCGGCTGCGAGGGCCTCCCCCGACGCCGCTGGTACGACACGCGCGGCGGTGAGGACACGCCCGGTGGCATGGGTGATCCACTCGCGAGCGTGTTCGGCCACCCGGCTGCGAACGGTGAACGTCCAGTCTCCGTCCGGGCCTTGCAGGTCGACCTGAAGCCAGGGGCTGGGACCCGCGCCCAGGAACAGGGCCGCCGGGAAGTGTACGTCCCTCAACTCGACGGTGGGTCCACTTCCTCGAGCGGCGCGCACGGCGGCGTGGACAAGCTCCACATAGCCTGTCGCGGGGAAGACGGGAGTGCCTTGGACGCGATGGTCCACGAGATAGGCATTCGCCTGGAGGTCCAGCTCGCCCTCCCAGCGCAGGACGCCCTCCCCTGGGCTCACCCGAGCGCCCAGCAGCGGATGACGTGGACCGCGGAGCTCGAACACTGGCGAAGCGCGCGCGCCCTGCTGTCGCCCGGCGTGAGCGTGGTGCGGGCTCAAGGTCTTCGCGGCGGCGGCGGGGCTCGTCGTCCAGAAATGCTCGTGCTGCCAGGGATAGCCCGGGAGGTCCCGGTGACGTGGCCACTCGGGATAGAGCGCGGCCCAGTCGACCTCGGCACCCAGGACATACAGCTCGCCCAGTGAGTCGAGCAGGCAGGCCATCTCCGACTGCTCACGCAGCAGGCTGTGAAGGACGGCATGCGCGTCCGTGGTACCGGCGACACCTTCCTTCAAGGCCCCCACGAGCACGGGATGTGGGCTGACTTCCAGGAAGTGGACGCCCGGCTCTTCGGACAGCTCCTTCACCGCCTCCGCGAGCAGGACGGGTTGACGCAGGTTCTCCGCCCAATAGGCGGCATCCAGCCGAGTGCCCTCCACTTCCTTGCCTCGGACCGTGGAGTGAAAGCGCACGGTGCCCGCGCGAGGCGTGAGGTCCTCGAGTTCGCCGAGCAGCGCTTCACACAGCGGGTCCATCAACGGGCAGTGGGACGCGAAATCGACCCGGACCCGCCTGCCAGGGATGTTCTGTCCTTCCAGCTCGGCGAGATAGGCATCGATGGCCTCGACCTCTCCGGTGACGACGCAGCTTCGGGGACTGTTGTGCGCGGCGACCCAGAGCCGCCCCGCGTAGTCGGAGTTCAGTCGCGCCTCGGCGTCCGCGGCGGGCAGCTCCACGACAGCCATCGCGCCGCGGCCACCCTCCTTGCGAGCCAGCCGGCTTCGGCGGCAGATCACCTTCGCCGCATCGGACAGGTCCAGGATGCCCGCGACATGCGCGGCGGCGACCTCGCCCATGCTGTGTCCGAGCACCACGCTCGGGATGATTCCCCAGGAGCGCCAGAGCCGCGCCAGCGACACCTGCAGGGCCCAGAGCACGGGCTGGACGACATCCACCCGCGACATCCAGCCGGCCTCTTCCGACTGGAGCACCGCGAGCAAGGACCAATCCGTCTCCTGGGAGATCGCCACGTCACACTGTTCGAGCGCCTCCCGGAAGACAGTGGAGGAGCGCAGCAGCTCTCGCCCCATGCCGACCCACTGGGAGCCCTGCCCCGGAAAGACGAAGACCACCTCGGGGACACCCCTGGCGTCTGGCTCGGAGGTCTCATCGGCGGGCAGCTCCGCGACGGCGCGCAGGGCGCGCGCCAGCGCCGAGCCATCCGTCCCGAGCACCGCGAGGCGATGAGCGTAGTGGTCCCGCCTGCGCGCGCTCACGGCGCAGAGCTCTTGGACGAGCCGTGGGTCCGCGTGCTCGAATCGGTCCGCGTAGGACGCGGCGAGCTTCCTGGCGGCATGCCCGTCCACTCCGGACACGGGAAGCAGCAGCAGCGCGGGCGGCTCCCCTTCCTTCGCCGGGGGTAACGCCTCCGCCGAACGATCCGCCTGCCGCAAGATGACGTGGGCGTTCGTCCCGTTGATGCCGAACGAGCTCACGCCCGCGACCGGAGGGCCGTCGTCACGACGAGGCCACTCCATGGTTTGGGTGGGAACCTTCAGCGGCACGTCGTTCCAGTCGATGGCCGGGTTGGGCTCCGTCAGGTGAAGGCTCGCGGGGATGCGCTCGTGATAGAGGCTGAGCGCCGTCTTGATGAGACCGGCGATCCCCGCGGCCCCTTCCGTATGGCCGATGTTGCTCTTGACCGAGCCCACCCAGGTCGGTTGCTCCAACGGACGGTGCCCCCGGAGGACCTCGGCCAGCGCGCGAAGTTCCACCGCGTCACCCACCCGGGTGCCCGTGCCATGCGCTTCGATGTAGTCGAGGTCCCTCGGCCGCACGTTCCCCATGAGGAGCGCGTCTCGAATCAGGGCGACCTGCCCGGCTTCGGAAGGTGTGAGCAGATAACCACTGCCCTGTCCGTCATTGTTGGTCGTGCTCCCGAGGATGACCGCATACACCCGGTCGCCCTCCGCTCGAGCCCGTGACAGCGGCTTGAGGACGATGACGCCGACTCCGTCGCTGCGCACGAACCCATCCCCCGCGGCATCCGCGAACTTGCAACGCCCGTGGGTCGAGAGCATCCGGGCCGAGGAGTAGACGATGGACTCATCGGGGAGGATGATCGCGTTGACTCCACAAGCCAGCGCCAGCTCGCTCTCCCCCAGGCGCAAGCTCTGGCAGGCGAGGTGAACCGCGACCAGCGATGAGGCGCACGCGGCGTCAACCGAGACGCTGGGGCCTCGAAGATCCAGGGCGAAGGACAGGCGTCCTGGCAGGACGGAGCGAGCTGAGCCCGTCACGTCGTAGATGTTGAGACTGGCGCGGTCCTGGAGCTCCCAGTAGTTCGTCGCGATCAGCCCGACGAACGTGCCTGTGCGCGTTCCCCGCAGCGTCAGTGGCGCGATGCCCGCGTCGCTCAGCGCATCCCAGCCGACCTCCAACAGCAATCGCTGCTGTGGATCCATGGCCTTCGCCTCGCGCGGCGAAATGCCGAAGAACCGCGCGTCGAAGCCCGCCAATTCCTCCAGAAATCCTCCCCAGCGGGAGTGCGTCCGGCCGGGGACATCTGGGTCCGGGTTGTAGAAGGCCTCGAGGTCGAAGCGGTCCGGGGGCACTTCCCGGATGGCATCCCGCTGGTCGAGCAGCATGCGCCAGAAGGCGTCCGGGCCCGTGGCGCCAGGAAGCCGACAGCCGATTCCCACGATGGCGATCGGTTCGTCTGGAGCGATGCGTCCTGCATCCGAAGCACGTGGGTTCAGGCTCATGAAGGAGTCCTTCCTGCTGCGTGTGAACAGGCAAGACGCTTCAGGCGCGCATCCATCTCCAGGCAGCGCGAGCGGGCGTCACCCTGGGCGAGAGCGGGCGCAGGCCGTCCTCTGGCAACAAGCGAAGTACGTCGCGGACCGACTCCAGCTCCGCGCGCAGCATCCGCAGGAATGTTTCTTGATGATCGCGGATGAAGAAATGACCGCCTGGGAGGACGTGCGCGCGGATGGGGGCGGCGGCGAGCTCGGACCACGCCAGGGCTTCGGCGGGAGTCGCCGCGGAGTCGTCCCGGCCACTGAAGACGGTGACGGGACAGCGCAGGAGGTCCGACTGGGAATGGCGATACGTTTCAATCAATGCGGCATCTGCTCGCATGGACGGAAGGACGGCCGCGAGCAGGTCCGTGTCCTGGCGGAGTCTCGCGGGAATGCCTCCCAGGGCAGCGACGAAGTCGACGAACTCCGCGTCGGAGAGCACGTGGGTTTCACGCACGAGGCCACGCCGATGAGGGGCCCTGTGCGCGCCCACCAGCAATGCACAGGGAGGGCTGCCCTGCCGTCGCTGGAGGTGGATGGCGAGCTCATAGGCAATCAGGGCCCCCATGCTGTAGCCAAACAAGGCGAGCGGTCTGCTCGCGAACGGCGCCAGGGCGAAGGCCACGGACCCCACCAGTCTCCGCATGGAGGTCTGAGGGGGTTCCTCAGCTCGCTCCTGTCGGCCAGGGAGCCGCATGGGAATGACTTGCACCCAGTCCGGCAGAATCGATGACCAGTCGCGATAGATCGACGAGGTCCCGCCCGCATAGGGAAAACACAACAGATGCAGTTCGACATCGCTCCGCGGAGGACACGGAAACCAGGGCGACAGCGCGACGCCTGACTTTCCTTCCGACATCACCACCCCTGTCCAGACGAAGACGGCGCGCGCCCGACAAAGCAAGACGGCCAGACAATCGCTATCGCCAAAACAAGATACGCCACGCCCTCCGGGCGTCAAGCGGCAAATGCCATTGAATGAGTCCAAAGCAGGTGCATCTGGATTTGCATCGAAGCTGCGCGGCTTTGATTGAGTCTTCACCTCTCCATGGGACTGACCCGCAGCGCGACATCGCTCATCAGGCTGTGCGGGCGACGCGCGCTTCAGCCGCCTCAATCATGAGCAGGAAGACTACTCCCGCGGAGCCCAGACCCCGCGGGAGCGGAGACGTCAGGGAGCCTTCGCCGCGCCCTGTTCGATCTCCTTGAGCACCTTCTCCGCGTTCGTGTTCGTGGGATCCAGCTCCAGCGAGCGGCGGTAGCTCGCCGTGGCCAGGGCCTTGTCACCGTGGGCCAGATACGCCTCGCCCAGGCTGTCATGGACGTTCCCATCCTGCGGGAACAGCTCCACGTTGAACTTGAAGATCTCGATGGCCTCCGGCACGCGGCCGCCCTGCATCAACTGATAGCCGACGCGGTTGAGCTCCCCTGGACCGAAGAAGTACTCGGCGGGCTTCTTCGCCTTGACCGTCTTGTACTGCGCGATGGCCTCCGTGGCGGTCCCCTTGGCGAGCGACTGCCACACCACGTCGCTGATCGGCAGCTGCGGAGCCTGGGGCGTGACGCCGTGCAGGACGCTCAAGGCGCCCACCGCCAGGCTTCGCGCCCGCACTCCGCGCCCCACGTTGCTCAGAACGATGACGACCTCTTTCTTCTCCGGCACCCGCAGCAGGAACGAGCTGAAGCCGTTGATGCCGCCGCCGTGGGCCACGGTCGCGACCTTCGACTTCCCGTCATCCAGTTGGGTCGGCTCCATGCTCCAGCCGAAGCCGTAGTCGTCCAGCCCCGGGGTGAACATCTTCTGCTTCAGCGCCGCCGGCAGCACCTTGTCGCCGTAGAGCGCGCGGTCCCACAGATAGAGGTCCTCCACCGTCGAGTACATCGACCCGGCCGCGTAGGGCAGGCCCATGTCGAGGTACGCCGCGTTCACGAACCCATCCGGGTTGCGCTCGTACCCGCTCGCGCGCTTCGCCAGCACCGTCGATGACACGTCGAAGCCCGTGTTCTTCATCCCCACCGGCTCGAAGATCCGCTCGCGCAGCACCTGCGCGTAGGTCTTGCCCGTCACCTTCTCGATGATGGCGCCCAACAAGAAGTAACCCGAGTTGTTGTACGAGTACTTCGACCCCGGCTCGAACTCCAGGTCGCCGCTGGCGAACTGCTTCACGAAGTCGGGCACCGTGTACGGGTTGCGAGAGATCTTCTCACCGAAGTCCGGCCGCGACGTGTAGCTGGGGATGCCCGACGTGTGGTTCAGCAGGTGCGTCACGGTGATGCGCGCGCCCGTGTCCTGACGGTAGTCCGGCAGGTGCTTCGTGATGGAGTCCTCGAGCCCCACCTTGCCCTCTTCCACGAGCTTCAGGATGAGCACGGCGGTGAACTGCTTGGTGACGGAGCCGATGCGGAACTTCGTGTCCGGCGTCACCGGGAGCTGCCACTCGAAGTTCGCCTGGCCATACCCCTTCTTGAGGATGATGCCCTTGTCGTCGGCGACCAGCAGCGCCCCGTTGAACTGCTTCAGCTCGGTGTACTTCGCCGCCAGGCGATCAATCGAATCCTTCCGACTCGCCGCGCTCGCGGGTGACACCCCGAGCAACAGCGCCAGTCCCACGACGACACCAACATTCATCCACCCGCGCTTCATTCAGAGCTCCCGCGACAATTTGAAGAACCAGCACCTGGCGTGCCCATGTGCTCGGGCCCACATCCACCTCCCAGGCACGAACGAAGGCGACTTCAATTGCGTACAGGCATGGCATGGGCCGGAGGCCCGCGCTACCTTGAGACCTGATGCGCAATAATCCCCCTTGGCACGCGCTGGCGATCTGTGTGCTCGCAGCGATGACCTGGGCCTGCCGGAGCGAGCCTCCCCCCAGCTACGTCCGCATCGAAGGCCCTGCGCCGGTCCTCGAGGACGCACCGGATGCACGCGCGGTGCTGGTGGTGTTCTGGGCGTCCTGGTGTCCCCCTTGTCGCAAGGAGACGCCCCAGCTCCGTGCCCTGGCCGAAGCACCTCCCGAGGGGCTCCAGGTCGTCGTCTTCAGCCACGACAAGGACTTCAAGGCCGTGGAGTCGTACTTCGAGGGCCCTCCCCCTCCCGAGCTGCGCGTGCGCCTGGACACGGGCAAGCAGGTCGCCCACGCGTTTGGCGTGGAGCTGCTCCCAACCAGCCTCCTCGTGGTCGACGGCAGGCTGGTCGCCCGCTTCCCAGGCCCTCGCGACTGGGACTCCCGGGCCATGCGGCGCCTCCTGGAGAAATTGACGCGCCCACCCGAGAGCCGGGCCACGGGCTCGGCGAATTGACTCGGCCCCTCCGTCCTGGCTAAGCCAGCGGGTGGATGCGGTTCCTCCTGCGATTCCTGGCCGTGCTCCTCGTCCTGATGACGGGCGGCGTCTTTCAGACGCTGGCCTTCGCATCGGACACGCACGCCGACTGCGCGGAGGACGAAGACGACGAGTGCACCGACTGCGCTCCCAGTTGCGTCCTGTGCCCGTGCTGTCCGCTGAGGGCCACCCCGGCGCCGGTTCCCTTCATCGAGGACCTCGCCACCGCGCCCACTCCCCCCCCGGTGCCTGGCCGCGTGGACGAGCCGGTCCTCTCCGGACTGGCCGCCGACATCTTCCAGCCTCCTAGAGCCTGACGCCTCCCTTCACGGGAGACGTGTGCCCTCCGCATGCCTCCTGGGCGTGCGACCGCACACGCGTTCTCGGTGCCTGAAGCCCTGTCCAACCGCCCCGCGTCCACTCGCGCGGGAATACCTCGCCGTGGGCGACCGCCCCGGCCGGAGCCTCCTCATGCGTTCACTGCGTTCGCTGTCCGTGCTCGTCGCGCTGCTCACCGTCTCCCCTGTCCTGGCCGAAACGCCCAAGGCCCCCGAGAAGTCTCAGACCTCCGAAGCCGAGAAGCCCAAGTGCGAGCACGGCGTGCAGAAGTCCCTGTGCACGCGCTGCAACCCGAAGCTCGCCGCGGTCTTCAAGGCCAAGGGCGACTGGTGCGCGGAGCACGAGCGCCCCGAGTCCCAGTGCTCCCTCTGCCATCCCGACCTCGCCAAGAAGGGCGTGAAGTAGATGTCCGCCTCCCGCGTCGGCCCGGTGATGCTGTGCGCCCTGCTCTGCATGAGCGCGGCGAGCTGCTCGAAGGAGTCCAAGCCCGCAGTGGCGGAGAAACCCTCCGCGTCGCGGGCCGTCGCGGGAGGCGCTTCCGCGCCCATTCCCCTGTGTGAGCACAAGGTGCCCGCGGAGCTGTGCACGCGGTGCACTCCTGACCTCATCGACGTCTTCAAGTCACAAGACGACTGGTGCGCGGAACACGGAGTGCCAGAGTCACAGTGTTTCCAATGCAACCCGAACCTCACCTTCACCGCGAAGGCCACGGAGCCGAAGGACTGGTGCAAGGAGCACGCGGTCCCCGAGTCGAAGTGCACGAAGTGCCATCCAGCGCTCGTCGCGAAGTTCATCGAGGCCGGTGACTACTGTCGGGAGCATGGCTTCCCGGAGTCCGTTTGTCCGTACTGCCACCCGGACCTCGTGAAGGCCGCGGGCGCGGCGCCGCCCACCTTCCCCGAGCCGGGCACGCGCGTTCGACTCGCCTCGGCGGAGACCGCGATCGAGGCGGGCATCCAGACCCGGCGCGTGGTGAAGCGCCCCTTCGCGCGCACGCTGGAGGTCGTCGGGCAACTCGACTTCAACAACAACCGACGGGCCCAGCTCTCGACTCGCGGTGAAGCCCTCATCGTCGAAGTCCGAGCGGATGTCGGCGACGAGGTGAAGGCCGGGCAGCCGCTCGTGGTGGTGACGTCCGGCGCGGTGGGCGCGGACCAGGGGCGGCTCTCCTCGGCCCAGGCACGGGTGGAGGCCGCGCGAGCCGCGCTCACGCGCCAGCAATCACTCGTCGCGGGCGGCATCAGCGCACGCAAGAGCGTGGAGCAGGCCCAGGCGGACGTCGTCGCCGCCGAGGCCGAACGCGACGCGGCCCGCGCATCCCTCACTGCCTCCGGAGCCTCCGTCCACAGTCAGCAGGGCACCTACGTGCTGACAGCGCCGTTCGCCGGCACCGTGGTGAGCCGCGATGCCGTCCCCGGACGACAGGTGGACGCGGGACAGACGCTCCTCCAGATCGCCGACCTGAGCACCCTGTGGGCCTTGCTCGAAGTGCCCGAAGCGGACGCCAGCGAGGTCCGCGCGGGCCAGCCCGTCACCCTCTCGTTCGAGAGCATGCCGGGAGAGACACGCGAGGCAACACTCACCCGCGTGGGAGCCTCCGTGGACCCGGCCACCCGCACGGTGCGCGCCCGCGTGGAGCTGCCCAACCCCGAGGGCGCCCTCAAGGCGGGCCTCTTCCTCCGAGCCCGGGTGCAAGTGGCCGCCGAGCACCCCGCGCTGCTCGTGCCTCGCGAGGCCATTCAACGCGCGGAGGGCCGAACGCTCATCTTCGTGAAGAAGGACGCGGGCCTCTACGAGCCCGTCGCGGTGGAGCTGGGCGCCGGGACTCGTGAGGCGGTGGAGGTGGTGAAGGGCCTCTCCGAGGGACAGGAGGTCGTCACCACGGGCGCCTTCCTCCTCAAGACGGAGATCCTCAAGGAGTCCATCGGCGCGGGCTGCTGCGAGACGTCGGAGGGCCCGTAACCCCCATGCTGACGCGAGTCATCGACTGGTCACTGGCGCATCGCGGGGCCGTCCTCCTTGGCACCCTGGTCCTCATCATCTCGGGGCTCTTGTCCTTCCACGCGCTGCCCATCGACGCCATCCCGGACACCACGCCCACGCAGGTGCAGGTGAACGCCGTGGCGCCAGCCCTCACACCCATCGAGGTGGAGCGGCAGCTCACCATCCCCATCGAACAATCCCTCGCGGGACTGCCGCGCCTGAGCGAGCTGCGCTCCATCTCCAAGTTCGGCCTGTCCCAGGTGACGCTCCAGTTCAGTGACGGCACGGACCTGTGGTTCGCCCGACAGCAGGTCGCCGAGCGGCTCGGCCGGGTGGAGGTTCCCACGGGCATCGAGCGCCCTTCACTGGGGCCCGTGGCCACCGGACTGGGCGAGGTCTTCCACTACCTCGTCAAGAGCCGCACGAAGAGCCTCGAGGAGCTGCGCACGCTGCATGACGGGGTCATCGCGCCACGGCTGCGCGGAGTGCCCGGCGTCGCCGAAGTGAATGCCTGGGGCGGAGAAGAGAAGCAGTGGCACGTCGTGGTGGAGCCGCGCCGCCTGCAACAGTTCAACCTCTCCCTCCAGGACGTCTACCGCGCGCTGGAGGAGAACAACGCGAACGTGGGCGGCGGAGTGGTGGAGCGCGGAGGCGCGGCGAGCCTCGTCCTCGGCGTCGGGATTCTGGAGAGCGGCAAGGCCGTCGAGGACGTCGTCGTCGCGGCGCACGAGGGCGTGCCGGTGCGCATCCGGGACGTGGCCCGCGTGGAGGTGGGCCACGAAATCCGACGGGGTGCCACCACGGCCGACGGTGAAGGCGAGGCCGTCCTGGGCCTGGGCTTCATGCTCATCGGTGAGAACTCCCACACGGTGACGCAGGCGTTGGCGCAGCGGCTCGACGAGGTGAAGCGCGCCCTGCCCCAGGACGTCTCCGTGGAGCCCGTCTACGAGCGCACCGAGTTGGTGGACCACGTGTTGCGCACGGTGCGCACGAACCTGATGGAAGGCGCGCTGCTCGTCATCGCCGTGCTCTTCTTCTTCCTGGGCAACTGGCGCGCGGGGCTCATCGTCGCGGCGGCCATTCCCCTGTCGCTGCTGTTCGCCTTCAACGCGATGCTGCAATTCGGCATCGTCGGCACCCTGATGTCACTGGGCGCCATCGACTTCGGGCTCGTCGTCGACTCGTCCGTCATCCTCGTGGAGAACGCGGAGCGGCGGCTCGCCGAGGCCAAGGGGAGCCGCTCCCTCCTCGAAGTGGTGCGCGACGCCGCTGTCGAGGTGCGCGGCCCCACCCTCTTCGGTGAGCTCATCATCCTGGTGGTGTACCTGCCCCTCCTCGCGCTGGAGGGCGTGGAGGGGAAGCTGTTCCGCCCCATGGCGCTCACCGTCATCTTCGCCCTGCTGGGCAGCGCATTGCTCTCCATGACGCTGATGCCGGTGCTGGCGTCCTTCGCGTTGAAGCGCGGTGGAGGACCTCACCGCGAGCCGCGCCTCGTCGCCTTCCTCAAGCGCTGCTACCAGCCGGTCCTCGACCTGGCGCTGGCGCATACCCGGGCGGTCCTCGTCGGCGCGAGTCTGCTCGTCGTGGGTGCGCTCGCCGCGGCCACGCAGCTTGGCAGCGAATTCGTTCCACGGCTCTCCGAAGGCACGCTCGTCATCAACACCGTGCGACTGGCCGAGGTGTCCCTCACCGAGTCCATCCGCTACGGCACGCAGCTTGAGAAGGTGCTCCTCACCCGCTTCCCCGACGAGGTGCGGCGCGTGTGGACGCGCACCGGTACGGCGGAGGTGGCCACGGACCCGATGGGCATCGAGCTGTCCGATGTCTTCATCACCCTGACACCACGGGAGACCTGGAAGCGCGCGGAGACCCAGGACGAGCTGGTCGCGGAGATGCGGGCGGAGCTGGCGGACATGCCAGGGATGCGCATGGCGTTCCTCCAGCCCATCGAGATGCGCGTCAACGAGATGATCGCCGGCGTGCGCGGCGACGTGGGCATCAAGCTCTTCGGCGACGACCTGGACATCTTGAAGGCCAAGGCCCGCGAGCTGGAGGGACTGGTGAAGTCGCTCCCAGGCGCCACCGAGGTCACCGTGGAGCAGCTCACCGGGCAGCCCGTGCTCGAGGTGACGGTGGACCGGGAGGCGGTGGCCCGTCACGGCATCTCCACTCGCGCGGTGCTCGATGTGGTGGAGGCGGTGGGCACCCGCACCGTGGGCGAGGTGCGCGAAGGCGAGCGGCGCTTCGACCTGGCCGTGCGTCTCTCCGAGGAGTATCGGAACGACCCGGCGATGCTGGCCACGATACCGGTGACCGCACCGGGTGGAGCCCGCGTGCCACTGGGCCGGCTGGCCCGCATCCGTGAGGTCTCAGGTCCCTCCACGCTCCAGCGCGAGTGGGGCAAGCGTCGCATCGTCGTCCAGGCCAACGTGCGGGACAGGGACCTTGGCGGCTTCGTCGATGAGCTGCGCCGCGCCCTGGATGAAAAGCTGGAGCTTCCCGCCGGCTACTACGTTCGCTTCGGCGGACAGTTCGAGCACCTGGAGCGAGCCCAGGCGCGCCTGCTCATCGTCGTGCCCCTGGCGCTGGCCCTCATCTTCTTCCTGCTCTACCTCACGTATCGGCGCGTCCTGGATGCGGTGCGCATCTTCGCGGGCGTGCCCTTCGCGATGGTGGGCGGCGTGCTCGCGCTCCTGCTGCGGGGCATGCCCTTCTCCATCTCCGCCGCCGTGGGCTTCATCGCCCTGTCCGGTGTCTCGGTGCTGGGAGACATGGTGCTCGTCTCGCGCGTGCGGACATTGCTCGCGGAAGGTCACGCGCTGGGCGACGCGCTCCGTGAAGCAGCCCTCTCGCGCCTGCGGCCCGTGCTGATGACAGCCGCGGTGGCCGCCATCGGGTTCCTGCCCATGGCGCTCAATACGGGCGTGGGCGCCGAGGTCCAACGCCCCCTCGCCACCGTCGTCATCGGCGGCATCCTCTCCTCCACCCTCCTCACCCTCGTCGTCCTCCCCGTCCTCTACGCCGTGTTCGGAGCCGGACGACAACAGCCCCCGCAGCGCCTGGAGGAAGCCGTCCCGCCCCCTCTCGCCTCGAACAGGTCAGCGGCGAGCTGACCCACCTGCTCGGGCAGGTCCGTCCCTGGATGGACTACCGCGTCGAGCAGCGATCACTCGCCCTACCCATCGGGCCAGGAGCGCGTCGCCTCCATGACCTGGCAGGTTCGGCGGGTTTCACCCAACCGACAGAATTGTGGATTCCTCACTGTCACGTGATTCCGGGTTCAGGTGCACTGCGCTTATTTTGGCGTCAACGGCATCTCGGTGACGGCACCTGGGCAAGTCGAAGCACGGGGGACGCGGCATGGTCAGTCCGAGGACGGCACCGATCCGGACAGGCAACACGAGCATCTTCACGCTGAAGCAACGACGCCTGCACATCATCCTGTTGGACCCGAGGGAGAGACCCTACGCGGGACGTGAGTATGTCCTGCGCGTGGGACGCACCGAGCACTGCGGAACGACAGCGCCCGACGGCTCGCTCTCGCACGAGGTGCCCGGCCTCGCCACCGGCGAGCTGCTGCTGCACCTGCCCCCACCCGACCCTGGCCCCGATGAGCCACCCACTCCGGTGGCGACCCGGCCCGGCCAACCCCCACGCTATCCCCCGTCCATCGTCGCCAGTGACTTCATGGACACGCACGCCCCAGCGGAGTCCCCGCCCGATCTGCTGAGCTGGGCGCTGCACCTCGAATCCCCCGCGACGTTCGACTGCCGACGCGATGACGGCGGCCCAGGAGCGACTGCACAACCTGGGCTTCCTCATCGAAGGCGAGCGCGGCGCACCGGGGCCCCGCACCCGCGCCGCCGTGCGCGCCTTCCAGCGCCACCATGGACTCGCTGAAACAGGGCAGCTCGCCGACGTGCAACGCGAGCTGATTCGCCGCCACGACACGTGAGCCCCCGCCATGGCACGCCTCGCGCTCTCGGCCCATGTCGCGCTCACTCCTCCCAGTGGACGCAATCGCAACCGGCTTCGTCTCGCCAGCTTCGGCGTCACGGACTTCCGGCTCTCCATTCCCGGCGGCGCCACTTCGCGCTTCCACCGCCCCGGACTTCCCTCGCCCACCACCGAGGCGCCCAAGGACGACTTCCACTTCGTGCCCGAGGTGGAGCCCGCGGAGCTGACGTATCACCTCTCCAATGACGCCAACCTCGTGCGCGTCGGCCGCCTGGAGCTGTTCACCCGCCACGCGAAGAAACCCCTGTGGACCCGAGACCTGTCCGCCGAGGAGCTCACGGGCGGCGAGCACCACCTGCCCTGGGACGGCACCGTCACCGCGTGCGAGGCCTTTCCCGACGGCGTCGTCACCGTGGAGCACTCGCCGTACAAGCTCAAGCTGACGCTCCAGGGCTCGGGCCTCGCGGAGTGCCCCGTGGCGTGGACGTACTTCCATGTCCTGGTGGATGGGATTGAGCTGGAGCTGGGTGACTCCCGCGTGCTCTCGCGCCAGAGGGACCGCGACGTGGCGACCGCGCTCGGACGGCTTCCCTCGGACGCGGAGCGGGCGGAGATTCGCCTCGTCAGCAACCTCTTCAAGACGCGCAGCGCGGAGATGGGCGACGACACCGACTTCCAGCAGTACCGCCGCGCCTGGGGCATGGGGCCCGATGTCCCCATCTTCGCCCGCGCGTGGCTCAAGGACTCACAGAACCGGCGCGTCGATGCACCGCGCGCACTCGGCAGGGTGCGCTTCCTCTGGGACTGGGAAGACGACGCAGAGGACCTCACCTCGCACTCGCCGCTCGCCCGCGCCTACCTGGAGCACGCGCTGGCGCGCCAATGTCAGACATCGCGCCCCAAGGGCGACAACGCCCACCGCGACGTGGGCGGCAAGCGCGGCCAGCCCAGCGCCACGGTGTTTCCAAGGCAGCCGGGTTACACACCCCAAGCCGAGCCACGGGACGGTGAGTTTCCCTTCCGCGTCGTCCCGTGCACGAAGCGCAAGTGGGCGGCGTACAGCCTGCCGTGGACGAGCGGCGCCTTCGCGGGGCGCACGGGTGTGGTGTTCCAGCCCTCGCGCATCGCCGGAGATGCGTGGCGTGTGACGGTGCAGCTTGCCTATGACAAGCGGAAGGACGGAGGTGTCGTCCTGGACATGGAGTGCGACGCGCCCCTCCCCGCCGCCGTGCGAGCCCGCACCGGCATCTTCGAGTCCTGGCGCGAGGTCCACATCGCCCGCGTCCTGCGCAAGCACCCGACTGTCACCGGCGTCAGTCTGGCCGACGTCCAACAACGCTTCGCCCGAGCCTTCCTCCGACTGGAGGACCGCAGCGGCGGCGTCACCGCCATGGACGCGGTCACCTACAACGCACGCATCGCCCGTGCCGTCGCCGCCATGTCCCCGGAGGTCCGCGCCGCCATCGACCCCGCCGTGGACCAATACACCGCGGGCCCGCATGCCCTCACATTTCGCACCTACCCGAACTTTCTCGACGAAGTGAAGCGGAGGCGAGGCGGGAGTCGCACGCTTGTGTCTCGTTGGCTCCTTCCCGGCAAGGTCGCGAGCACGGACAACAAGGAACACGCGTACCATCGTCTCTGTAAGGACTGGGCGAAGAGCATCCTGGTCATGGCCTTCGACGAGCCCACCGGTGACACGCCGGGCATCGTGCTCTTGCAGTTCGACGGCCTCTACAACCTGGAAACAGAACCCGGAGGCAGCCGAGTCAATGGATTCTCCCAGGAGTTTCCCTCGCAGGACCGCGCTCGCTGCGCCGTCGTGCAATGCGGGACGGCGAGGAACTACAGCGGCGGCGCCAACTCGCTCGTGCAGACCATCGCCCATGAGGTCGGCCATCAGCTCTTCCTGCCCCATGCCCCCTTCCCCATCCACCGCGTGCCCACGGGCGCGATGACCGAACAACATGACCAGGACGGGACCGACTGTCTGATGGGTTACGACTTTTCGGTGGAGCGAAGGTTCTGTGGCATGTGCCTGCTACGACTGCGGGGCTGGAACAAACAAGCGCTGAGCAGCATCGGAAGTCGGAACGCCCGGCCATGAGCCCGATTCTCCTTTCCTGCCACGTGGTCCTCGTGTCGCTGACGCTCGCGAGCACACCGCCCCGCCCCACCGCGGGCACGCCGAGCCCTTCCACTCCGTCTGGAGGTCCCTCCGTGCGCATCCAGTTCAAGCTGTCCAAGGAGCGCTTCACCGCCATCGAGGACCGCAGCCTGCGCCTCACCCTGCGCAACGAAGGCACCGCGCCGGTGGAGCTGGCGGACCCCTTCCGGAACTCCGATGCCACGCTCACGTATACGCTGACAGGCCCCGAGTATCCCCAGGGCCGCAGCGCCAACGGACGCGAAGTCACCCTGCGCAATCCAGACAACGCCGTCGGGCCCGAGGCCGCCCCGCGCGTGCGACTCGGCGCGGGGCAGGCGCTCGAGTCCGTGCTGGAGCTGCACGAGTGGCTCCCTGTCACGCAACCCGGCCGCTATCGCCTGGAGGCGAGGCTGGAGCAACCGTCGCTCACGGTGAAGTCCACGCCCGTCGAGTTCGACATCGTCGCGTCCACGCCAGGCCCCGCGTCCCTGGGTTGCGACGTGGCCGCCGGATATCACAGCAGCGTCATGGCCACGTGGATCCAGGACATCGAAGGCCGGCCGATGCTCGTGGCCGGCGTCTACGCGGACGCGACGGACGACAGCGAGTGGGGCGTGCGGTGGCGTCCCGCGACCATCCTCGGCCCCGTCGAGCCCGGCTCCAGCGACGCCCTGGCGCCGTGGTCCAACAACACGCAGGGCGCGCCGTGTGTCGACTGGGTGGTCTGGCGCAACGGCGCCTCCGTGATGGCCCTCGCCGAGCCCGCCACCACCGCGCATCCGTTCCGCATCGACCTGGAAGCGCCTCCCGAGCACCTGGTGCGTCCACCGCTCCAGACGGCCTCTGGAGCGCTCTTCATCCCCGTCATCGCCGCGGGCGGGAGGGAGCTTCGGCTGTTGCGTTTCCACTCCACGGTGGATGCGACGGAGGTCACACCCGGGCGTGAAGTCGGGCGCGTGCGCCTGCCGGCCCGGCCCGTCGCCTCGCGCGCCACCATCCAGCCCGACACCCTGGGGGATGCCATCAGCGTGATTCTCGTCGATGACACGGCCGAGGGGTTGGACCTGCACCATGTGCGGACCCGCCCCGGGGGTGGGCTCACCCGCGTGGCCAGCACCCGCCTGCCTGGGTTGAGCGCGCTGCCTGGCTCGGAGCCGGGCCTGTGGATCGACTCGGCGGGGCGGCTCAATGTCGCGTTGATCGCCGCGTCGCTGAAACACCCGCGCAGGGCCATGCTCGCGCAGGTGCGCTACCGGCTGGATGGGAGACTGGAGGCGCCACCCCGGGTGAAGGCCGTGGCGGAGCTCCCCGGGCCTGCTCGCGCGGCCATCGCCCGGTACCATCCGGAGAACCTGCGCCAGGGGGCGCTGTTCTGGGCCATCCTGCTGGAGGATGGGCGCCTGCTGAGCCCCTCCACCACGAAGCAGGACCAGGCGATGACACCCCGGCATCCGGTGGCACTGCCGCTCGAGCTGTACCCCGCCCGGGACACGTATGTGCTCACGGTGGACCCGGTGCTCGGACCGGCCTTCGAGCACCTGCGCTGACGCCGTGACGGATGCCCACCTACAGCCCAGGCGGCGGGGCGGGCGTCCGGCGCTCAGGTTTCGCTGTCCAACACAGGCCCGGTAGCGCTAGGTAGAGACGGCTCCCGGGAGTTCCGATGACCGCCGCCCTGCTGTCCCTGACCCTTGCATTCGGCCTCATCACCGGCCAGTTCGCGCCCCAGCAGGCGGCGAGCGAACCTCTCGCGCCCGAACTCGAGGTCCGCGTCCAGCAGCTCGGCAAGACGCTGCGCTGCGCGGTCTGTCAGGGCCTCTCCATCTCCGACAGCCCCTCGTCCATGGCGCGCGCGCAGCTCGACATGGTCCGCGAGCTGGTCTCCGAGGGGAAGAGCGACCAGGAAGTCGTCGACTTCTTCGTGTCCCGCTACGGGGAGTGGGTGCTGCTGGAGCCCAAGGCCGAGGGCTTCAACTGGTTCGTCTGGCTGGGCCCCGTCGCGCTCCTGCTGGTGGGCGGGTTCGTCATCTGGAGACAACTCCAGCAAGGGCCGCCGTTGCAGGCGCCCGCCACTGCCACTCCTTCCGCCCCCACGCCGGGCACTCCTTCCGCGGCGGATGACGCCGACCCCTACCTCCAGGCCGTGCGCCGGGAGCTGGAGCGCTAAGCCATGCAGCAACAGCCGACCAACTGGTTGCCCGGTATCATTGTCCTCGCCGTGGCCTTCGTCGCCGCCGCCGCGTGGCTGCTCTTCATGCGTCGCAAGGGCGCGCTCTCCACGCCCGAGCCCAAGGACGGGGTGCTCGACGACTTGAGCCAGCGCGCGCATTCGCTCATCGACCAACTCCGCGCGCTGGAGGCCGACAAGCACAACCTGGCCGCCGAGCAGTACGCCACGGAGAAGTCCCGCCTGGAGCAAGAGGCCGCCGCGGCCCTGCGCGCCAAGGACGAGCACCTCAAGCGCAAGGTGACGAGCAGCGGTGAGCCTCGCGCCCGGACGCACCAGGCGCCCGCGCCCACGGGCTGGGCCGCGCGCAATCCGCAGTTGTCGGGCGCGCTGTGGGGCGCCGGCATCGTCCTGTTCTTCGGTGGGCTGGGCTACCTGCTCGTCTCCGAGCAGCAGGCGCGCACGGATGGACAGGAGGCCACGGGTCGCATGCCTCCGGGTGCACCGATGCAGCAGGCGCAGCAGGGCGGCATGGGTGCGCAGCAGGAAGGCGCGGAGATGGCGGAGGCGCGCGCGCGGCTGGAGTCCAACCCGTTCGACCTGGACGCCGCGTCCATGCTCAGCCACGAGTTGATCCGCCGACAGGAGTTCGAAGAGGCGGCGACGGTGACGGCCAAGGGCCTGGCGGTGGACCCGTTCCACGTCGAGCTGCGCGTGCACCGTGGCGTGCTGCGCGCCACCCGGGGAGACCTGGAGGGCGCCGAGGCCGAGCTGACCGCGCTGGTCAACACGTGGCCCGACGCGCAGGAGGCGCTCATCTTCCTGGGCAGTCTGGCGCTGCGCCGTGATGACAAGCCCAAGGCGCTGGAGCACTTCGAGCGCTTCTCCGTCGAGGTGCCGCGCAACATGCAGCCCCCGCAGCTGGGGCCGGCGATCGCGCAGCTGCGCACGGAGATCGCCTCGGTGCCGTGATGGACCCGGGCTTCCGCTCCGGAAGCTCGCGGGGCTCACGCAGCTGATGGGATGGGCCCGTGATTGGACGGGCTCTGTGCGGCGAAGTCAGTAGAGCGTGCCGCACTCGGCGATGCGCTGCACTCGCAGCGCGGCCAGACGCTCCAGCTCCGCCGCGGCTTCGGGTCCTTCGAGCATCGCCACCGCGCGAGCAATCGCGTCCAGGGTGGACATCCCGGATGGATGCGTGGGCTCGCGGAGCATGAGCATTCCGGACTCGGGCGCGGGGAGGACGAGTCTCGGCAGTGTGCGGAGCTCAGGGATGCGCTGAGACATCCGCCGAGCCTGTGACCAGCTCCCGTCCAACACCACGAGCTGTCGCGGCGCGGGAGCATCTGGCGGTGCCGGGGGCCCGTCTGGAAAGAGCATCCAGGTGCCCGGCTCGGAGAGCACGGCGGTGTCGAAGGCCTCGTCCGGTGCGCCGTAGGTGAGGAGCTTCGCGTTCGACAGCGCGAGCGCGGCCACCCGCCCGGTGTTGCTCTTCTTCCACGTCTCCACGACGTGCTGGAGGAGGACGATTCTGGTGCGCGTCTGCACCCGAGGAATCTCGGCACACAGGCACAGGTGCTGCGACAGGTTGCAGCGGTGACAGCGAGGCCGGCGGAAGACGGGGACAGACATCCTCCCTCATCCTGTTCCGTGGGCTACGGGAAGAGAAGCGCTCGTTCCGTTTCACGTGCGGAACACGTGTGTCATGCCCGAGAGCAGGCAAGCTGCATCTCGCGGCGCCTGGCTGGGTGACCATGGCTCCCGTCAGCCCCGGTGCCTCTCCGCCTCCCGGAAGAACTGGATGAGCGAGTAGTCCAGCAGCGCCTGGCGGGACTGCATGTACCGACGAGCGCGGAGGAAGGGCAACCAGACGCGCATGCCGACACGAACCTGGGACTCCTCGAGCTTCTGGCGCGGAACCCACGTTCCGCCCAGCCGCCGTACCAGAACGCCGCCCAGGTAGGCGCCCAAGGCCGGCGCGGTGTGCTCGTCGATGAGCTCTCGCTTGTACCGCTCCGGGAAGTTCTCTCTCCAGAAGTAGAAGTCGAGGTCCGTGAGGGACTCGGGCGTCGCGTCGAAGATGCTGGGCACCTTGGTATGCAACGCCGCCACGAGGCTTTCAGACAGGTCGCCGTAGTCACCGCGGACGCGCTCCGGGTCTTTCACGTCCGGTGGAAGCACGGCAGGGAGCCACTCCTCCGGCTCGGGCGGCCGGAAGGCGTTGAGTTCAGCAATCTTCCGCTGCCGCTCGCTGATGGCGAACTCATCAGGCAGCCGCGAAAGGAGCGGCGCCAGGTCCGCTTGGAAGCGAGGTTCCACCGGAGCAAGGGCGGCACTGCGCTCTTTGAGGGTGCGCAGCACTGTGTCGAAGTCGAGGTCCGGTCGTAGGTGGACATGGGCGCGGGCCTGGGCCACGCGCGCCTCGTCACTGGCGAAGTCGGCGGCGGTGGGCCACAGCACCAGAAGGACAGAGCCGTTCGGAAGCTCTTCCACGAGGTGCGCGGGAGTCGAGAGCATCCTCTCGCGGCCTACCGTCTCCACCAGCTTCGGGCCGAAGACGTTGAGCCAGTACAGTTCGTAGACCTTGTCGAACCCGTCTCGCCGTTCCGTCTCATCGTCGCGACCGAAATTGGGCGCACCCGACAGCTCATCATCAGCCACGCTATGCGCCGTCGCATGAGCGGTAGGGTATCTGGTAGCCCAGACACGGACCATGTCGACAAAGTTACGACAACGCTCCGCATCGATGAACAAGGAGATGGGCTGGATGTTGATCCAGATGTGCAGCTTCGACGGAAGCGGCGGATACCTGAGCCTCAGCGTCATATCCAACGCAGGCCACGCTGTACGATAAAGCCCGATTGCAGAGACCCTCGTCTCGCGTCGCTCCTCCAACCCGCTCCAGACGGCCGCCCGGGAATATTGACGTTGGCGCTTGCCATTGACGACGTCCGGCATCCAGTCGCATGCGTAGGCCTCGAGGGCGGCGACGAGGGGCTCCAACTCGCGCTCAGTTTGAGCCTGCTGGTCAAACCCTCCGTCGAACGTGAGCAGGAGGCGATCCTCCCGAGGCAAGTCTTGAAACTCCAGAACCGTCATTGGAAAAGCACCTCTACTTCTGGGACGACATCCCGAGCGGCTTCGACAGCGGCCTTCGCTATTTTTGAGTTCTCAGGCCTAAGCGTGGCTTCGTAGACAAGACGAATCCTCCCAACCTGCACCTCCATCTCCAGTCCGGGCCGGCGGATGCTGAGTGTCTCCCCGTAGTAGGCCAGAGCAGCCTTCCCGTCCGCAACAATCTGCGCCGTCAGGGGGTCCTCTTTCAGTGTTCGCAGGTCCCGGCTCTTGAGGCTGAACGTCTCCACGCGGGGTGATTGGACAGCGGATCGAAGCTCCTCGATGACGAGCACGTCCGCGAAGCGCAGGTCCGCCTTCGCCACGCCCACGTGCGTCTCGATGCGAGGCTGGTTGAAGTCCCTGAGCCACGTCCGCTGAGCCCGTGGCAAGGCCGCATCCGCTCGCAGGAGGACAACCATGTCCCTCTCGAAGCTCAGGCCCCGGGCAAACAGCTCGCGCACGAACTGGTAGCCGGACCACTGCAGCGGTCCCTTGGACGCCGTGCCCTGCTCGATTTCAGCTGCCCTCTTCTCCAGGTAGGACAGGTAGTCGTGCCAGAGTGGATGCACGTCGGCACCAGGAGGCACGGTGCGAAGGAGCGCCTCGCGATGCTTCTTCAGGGCAGCCACGTCCATCGACATGCGGGCCCCACCAGCCTCGGCCTCCACCTGCCGGAACTTCGCCTCCGCCACCTCCGCGGGGATGCCAGCCGACTCGGGTGGCAGCGAGGGCCTGCCGCTGCTCTTTCCTGCTCCGCCCTTCGCTGGCGTGGCCCTCGAAGGCTCGCCATACCGCACCGCCAACATGGCCTGCGCTTGAGCCGGATTGCCTCGCGCCTCGTGAAGGGCCAGCGCGCCGGCTTCGCCCCACTCCACCACCAGGAGCGCCGCCTCACGGCTCTGCTGGAAGTAGCGGGCCAACTCCCCCACGGCGCTCGCCCCCGCCTGCGCCTCCAACCTGTCGAGCACGGCCTTCAGCGCTTCCACGCGAGTCACCGTCGCCTGGAGCCGTGTCCTCTCCTGCCTGACGAGGCCGGCTTCCCGGAAGCCGCGCGCTCCCTTTCCTCCCGCGTACAAGCCCACCAGGAGGGCCGAGGGCGCCAACTGCCGCGTGGCCTCCTCGTACTCTCCCTTCGCAAGAGAAGCCCCGCCGTGCGCCGTCCCAGCAGCCAGCGCGTAGAAGCCCAACGGCACGCCGAAAGTGAGGTGGTCGAAGGCCGCCAAGGCCACGTTGCCCGGTGCGAAGGCCCCCAGGTACTGCGCCTTCTCCACGGCCCAGTACGCCTCGCGGTACGCGGGCGGTAGCTGCCGAGGCAGCGACGAGGCACCCACGCTTCGGCTCCCACCGACGAGGGGAATCGACGAGGCAACGTCATCCGTGGCCCTGCTCAGCCCGCGTGCGATGTCGCTGGCGAGGAAGTCCCTCTCCGGAAAATCCTCCAGGTCGAGCCCCCGCCCCACCAGCTCCGCCCGGACGACTTCCATGCCGCCCAAGGCGCGCTTGAGCAGCTTGTCCTCGGCCAGCAGGCGCAGCACGTCCCGCACCTCGTCATCGAAGGCCGTGTGAATGACGAAGAGGGCGAGGATTTCCGCCTGGCCCGGCCCGTACTTCTCGGCGGCGGTGGCGAGGAAGACGACGCGCTTCTTGAGGAGAGCTCTGGCTGCCTTCGCCTCCAACGGGCCCAGCGCACCCAGTCGGACGGCATTCCAGGCCGAGAGGGACTCCACCAGCCGGGCCATGTCCGTCTTGCGCTGCAAGGCCAGGAAGGCCGCTGGAGTCGTGCACGCCAGGAAGGGCGCCAGCACCTCCTCGTCCGTGGACAGACGCGGCCAACCAGGGGCTACCTCTCCGCAGGCGCCGGACATGACGTCGACGACGGACAGCGCCGCCGTCTCACCTCTGCCGACGCCCGCCTCAGAGACCAAATATGGGCCTCGACGGAAGTACAACGGGGGTCCGACTTCAGCCTCCACAGGGGAGTCGTCCTCGGGCGCCTCGTCCTCTGGAAGGCTCGCGACGGCGCTGTTCCTCAACGCCGACGAGAGCGTCCGGCCCGAGAGGGATGAGAGGGTGTCCTCTGGGCCAGCACGGGTGGGCTGCGACGCACACCCCGCTGTGAGCAGGGCCAGCACCAGCGCCAGGCCGCCTCCGCCCCACGGTAGCCGCTCGACGCGTAACAGCAGCGGCAACACCACGGCCCAGCTCCGACGCGCGAACATCGACGCCCCCTGTGAAGGCCCCGATTGGGGATGGAGAGGGGCAGAGAGTCCCAGCTCGGTCCGACACGACGTCAGGCCATTGGCGCCTGCATGGAAGTGATTGGCACTGGGACGAGGTTGATTTCGCGTCCTGTCACAGTGTTACATCGTGACCGCAGTGCAGCACCGGGACTGAAGAGGGGGAGACATGTCGACTCGTATCTCGAAGGACGCATCGCCCGTCGCGAGTGCCTCGGCGGAGCAGGCCCGGCGTGCCGCGGAGGAAGCCGCGAGACGCGCAGCGGAAGAAGCCGCCCGGCGCATGTTGGAAGAGCTGACACGCCTCGCCGCCCAGGCCGCGAGCCTGGACACCCAGAAGCCCGATACCTTCAAGACCGCCCAACCCCAGACACGAGGTCCGGACCTCGCGACCGACGGAACCTCCGCGCCCGGAACCTCGCTCGCGAGCGAGAACGCGAAGGACGGCCGCGTGAACTGCCTGGACGCCGTCGCGGACTTCCTGTCGCTGGCGCCCGCTGTCATCCGCGCGCGCTCAGAGGTCCTCTTCCTGAAGGACAGCCGTCCCGGCGCCGAAGGCACCACCGGCCACGTCGTCATCCGCCAGGGCAACAACATCTACGACCCGACGACGCGCGAGTGGACCGCGTCCGAAACCTACTTGAAGCAGCACCCCGAGTACTCCATCGCGGGCTCCGTGCCAGGAAGCACGGTGAACACGATTCTCTCCGCGCCCCCAGGCCCGGAGCGACAGGCCGCGCTGGCGAAAGCCAACCTCCCACCGGACATCGCGAACATGGTGGTCGCGGACACGGGCGCATCCCTCCCCGTCCCCACCTGGCTCGAACAGGGCGGTATGCCTCCGTGGCTGAACGGAGCCTGGCACCGCCTGGACGCGACGACCCAGGCCGGCATCCTCGACGGAATCCGCGCGCGGTGGAGCCAGCACGTCACGGACATGGAACCCGCGTGGATTCGCGACCCGTCCCTGGCGCCTCCACCGCTGACGGAGAACTGGAGCCAGCTCACACCCGAGCAGCAACGCACGACGGCCGAAACACACTGGGACACGCTCGTCCAGGAAGAGATGTCCCTCTACTTCGGGTCCCTGCCTGAAACCGGCGTGGCCGCGGAGTCTCCCCTCATCGGCACGTCACGCGGGTGGCCCTGGGGCGCCGGCAGCGTCGGCGAGTGGGCCGCGAACCACGCGGCGGGACAGGACCCCATCGCCCAGTACCTGAACATCGGCGCCATCCTCAACGGCGAGGGCAAGGACTACACCCACGGCAACCTGTGCGGAGAGCTGACCGCCCTCTCCGTCATGGGACTGGAGCTCGTGGACGGGCTCACCCGCTTCGCCGGCCTCGGCTCCGAGTATCGAGGCATCCTGGGCAACGGCGAGATGCTGACGAACTCCACCCACCTGGAGACCTTCCTCGCCAGCCAGGGCTGGAGAATCGTCGGTCAGCAGGCGGGCGCCGAGAACGACCCGACCATGAAGGACCTGGACGGCAACTTCAGCGCGAGCGACACGTACAACAACAACCACGCGAAAGACCCCACGCCCGATGCCGTGCAACGCATTCTCGACGACGGCGGCTCGCTGCTGGTCCTCGTCAACATCGACGGCGCCGATGACGGAATGCTGGAGTCGGTGACGACGTCGGACCGCGACATCACCCACTGGGTGAGCGTGGTCGACATCACCAAGAACGCCCAGGGACAGACGTACGTGCGCGTCTACAATCCCTATCAGAACCGCGAGGAGGTCTACTCGTGGGCGGACTTCAAGTCGGCGTGGCAGAGCCCCAGCGAGACGGGCTTCACCTACGTCGCCGCGATGCCACCCGACGCAACCGGCGCGCCCTGAGCGTCTCTCTGGTGGAGGGCCCTCGGTCATCGTCCAGAACCCGTCCGGGCGACTTCCCGTGGCCCTCCCCCATCGAGGACAAAAAACTCAGCTCACCGCGGCGCGGCGACGCCGGAACCGGCGCACCTTCTCCACCCACGTGCCCGGCATCAACTGCTTCGCCGCGTTGCGTCCCTTGCGCGCCAGCTCCTCCGCCCGGGTGAACCAGTCCCCCGCGCGAGTCCCGCTGTGCACGCGCACGGACACCGTGCGCCGCTGCTTCGACACCCAGTCGGACTTGTACGTCTCGGTGCCGCGCAGGAAGTCGTACTCGGTGAGCCCGGCCTCCATCGCGTCCTTGAACGTCTCACCCACCAGCACCAGGCCCACGCTGCGGTTGCGCCACGCCGGGTCATACCCCGACTGGAAGTACACGAAGCGGTCCCCATGGACGATGCCGTACACCGAGGCCACCGCCTGTCCGCCCACCTTCATCGTGTACAGCCGCAGCCGTCCCCGCTCCGCGAGCAACTGCGTCGCGTCCCGGTGGAACGACTCCACACCCGTGCCCTTGATGCCCTGTGAGCCGCCGTCGTCCGCCCACCGCGCCGAGTGCAGCCGGAAGAAGTCCGTCATCGGCCCGGCCAGCTCGCCCGGCGCCTCCGTGCGCTCGATGCGGTAGCCGTCCTGCTTCTCCAGCCACTTGCGCCGCCGCAAGTAGTTGTCGCGCCGGCCCGTGCGCTTGAGGAACGCATCGAACGGCTCGCGAGGGTCCAACACGTCGTACGGACACACGTACCGCTCCGACAGCCGCACGTCGTGTCCGGAGAAGGCCTCGCGCAGCACATCCACCGTGACGGAGTCCTCGCGCAGGTCCGTCAAGTCCAGCACGTCCCACTCCTCACGCAGCGCCACCAGCATCCGCGCGAAGGCCCCCGCCACTTCGCGCTCCGCGCCCCGCCGGGCCACGACGTCCAGGTAGTCGCTGCCCACGTGCGTCTCGCCCAGGAAGCCCAGGCGCCGCACCGGCATGCCCGTCACCCGCCGCGTCTCCAACCCCAGCGGCAACAGCCCCACCAACGTCCCCGCCGCGTCCCGCGCGGTGAGCACCAGGGGCCTGCGGCCCGGCTCGATTCGCCGGCACCACGGGTACAGCCACTCCCACGAATTGAAGGGCCCCGCGTGGCTCGAATCCGCCAGCGTGTTCCACTCCGCGCGCATCCCCGCCAGCGCGGACAGACTGCCCACGGCGCTCACGTCCAGCCGCTGCGCGGCGCGCGGCCCCTGCCTCAGCTCGTCTTCGCGAATCACCGTCCCGCCTCCCCGGAGGGGAACATCGCCCCTCCCACCGCCACCGTCCCACTCATCCCGCGCGCTTCTTGTTCCGCTTCTCCGCGTGCACCGCGTCGCGCACCACCAGCGCCACGTCCGCCATCACCTCCGGCGACAGGTCCTGGTGACACGGAATCTCCACGATGCTGCGCCGCAGCTGCGCCACCTCGGGGAACGCCGCCGGGTCGCACGCCGGATGGAAGCGCTTCCAGAAGTCGATGGCGTCGATTCCCTTCGCCCTCAGCCGCGCCAGCACCTCCGCCTTCTCCTGCACCACCATCGGGAAGAAGAGCGGACACGCCCCCGGCGGGAGCTGGTTGAACAGCGGCGGCACCACGTCCCGCAGCCGTCCCAACAGGTAGAAGTAGTTGCGACGCCGCTTCTCGACGATGGACTCCAGGTCCTGAGCCAGGGCGATCCGCCTGGTCAGCGGGCTCATGCCCAGGTCCACGTGCTTGCGGTCGAAGTGCTGCGTGCCCGTGGCCACGCGCTCGATGCTCGCCGCCTTCACCGTGCCGTGTCCCAGCGTGCGGACCAGGCCGCGCAGCGTGCGCCCCGCCATCCCACCGCGCAGCTCCAGGTTCTGCAGCAGCGCGGACACCGTGTGGCTGAAGGTCGACGCGGACGGCGGCGACGGCGGCTCCGGCAGGCTGTAGGAGCGCGGCCCGTTCACCACCAGCGCGCCGCCGTTCGGCACGGGCAGCGTCTTGTAGAGACAGAAGATGCCCACGTCACCCGTGGTCCCCAGCGGCACCGAGCCGTCCGACGACAGGAGCGACAGCGCGCAGTCCTCAATCAGCACCAGCCCGTGCTGGTCCGCCAGCTTGCGCATCTCTTCCACCGGGCCCGGGAAGCCCGCGTAGTGCGTCAGGTACAGCGCCTTTGTCTTGGGACCGATGCGCCGCGCCACGTCCTCCAGGTCCACGTCCCAGCGGCTCCCCACCCGGTAGAAGCGCGGAGTCGCGCCCGCGTCCACCAGCGCCTCCACCTCCACGCCGTGGTGGTACGAGGGCATCAGGACCTCGCCCTTGTCCAACCCCAGCATCTTCACCGTGAGCCACACGGCGTTGCGGGCGAAGTAGAAGTACCGGACGTTGGGCGAGGAGAAAGGCGGCAGTGCTCCGGGCCGGGGCTTGGACAGCAGCATGCCAGGCCACAGCGTGGGCAGGGACGGCACGAACATCTTGCCCGGGGGAGTCATCGCTTCCATTTCGCCACCACCTCTTTCACAGCCGGGCTCCACCGGAACTTGGCCGCGCACAGCGCCCGGCCGAAGGCGGAGTCATTGAAGACGTAGAGCCACGTGTGGCGCCGGACCTGCTCCGTCCAGTCGCGCTTCCACACCATGTCGGGCCCCAGGAAATCGAACTCGCGCAGGCCCCGGTCGATGCAGGCCCCCACCACCTCCTCCATGAGGAGCTGGCCCGGGCTGCACTCGCGAAGCTGCTCGTCGTAGCCGGGCTTCAGGAGGAAGTAGCGACCGCCATCCTCCAGCCCGAAGTGGAAGGCCACCGGCCTGCCATCCAGCCGCAGGAAGTACAGCGCCAGCTTCTTGCGGTAGGCCGCGTCGCGCGCCAGCTCCGTGTAGAAGCCTCGCGTCGCCGTGTCCTGCGCCATGGCCGTGCCGCGCTCACCCTTCCAGCCGCTCTGCTCCAGGAGGAAGCCCTCCTCCAGCGCGCCTTCCAGGTCCAGCCCGCCGTCCACCCGCTCAAAGGTGACGCGACCCTTCTCCTCCAGCTTGCGACGCCGACGCCGGCAGTTCGCCTTGAACTTCGCCTGGAGCGACGCCTGGTACTTCTCCCGCGTGGCGGGCAGCGGAATGTACGGCGACTGGAGCGACTCCCACGCCCCCACGGGCATGTCCGCGCTGCGCGCCGCGCCGTGCAGCCGCCACGCCGCGCCGCTGTCCAGCACGTCCGTCAGCCTCAACACGTCCCACCCGCCCTGCTTGCGCAGGTGCGAAAGGAACAGGGCCGCGGCCACGTCCGGCTCGCGGGCCAGCAAATCGAAACGACAGGAGTGCGCGTTGGCCGCGCCGGAGAGCTGACGCACCGGCACGCCGTACATCGTGGTGCGCTCCTCCCACAGCGGCAGCGCCGCGCTCAGCTGGCCGTCCGCGCCCCGCAGCGTCAGCACGCGCAGACGCGAGCCAGGGGCGAAGTTGTCCAGCCAGATTCGCAGGAACTCGTGCCGGTAGAACACCTCGTTGGAGGTGGCCTCCACCAGCGCGTTCCACTCCGACTCCAGGGCCATGAAGGCCGCGCGGTCGCCGACTTCGTCGACGCGCGGCCCGGGGCTGCTCAGGGTTGCTTCCATGTTCGGGCGCCCAAGGTGGTGATGGGAAGGCGTGGCTACAAGCCGCTGCGAGCCATCTTCAGCAGGCAGGCGGCGACCTTGCGGCTGTCATGTCGGATCCTGGACCCATCCTTGAGGAGGTCGGCCCGCACCGGCACCACACCCGCGGCGATCAGCTCGCGCGTGTCCACGTCCACGGGGAACGAGCCCCGACGGCCGTACCGCCGCATCGCATCCGGCGTCGGCAGCGTGCCGTTCACCAGCACCGCGTCCAGCACCGGGCCCACGTGGTCTCGCACCGCCTGCACGTGGTCCAGGCACGACATGCCGTCCGTCTCACCCGGCTGCGTCATGAGGTTGGACACCATGACCTTGAGCGCGCGCGTCTCCTTCAGCGCCTGGGCCACGCCGTCCACCAGCAGGTTGGGCAGGAGGCTCGAGTACAGCGAGCCAGGTCCAATCGCCACCAGGTCCGCGCTGTAGATGGCCTCCAGCAGGCCCTCCACCGGCGGCGGCGAGCGCGGGCTGAGCGACACCTTCCGCACGCGCCCCTGCGCCCGGCAGATGTTGCGCTCGCCGACGACTTCCGTGTCGTCGTGCATCTGCGCCACCAGCTGCACCGAGGCCAGCGTGGACGGCAGCACCGTGCCGCGCGCGCCCAGCAACTCGCCGGACATGCGCACCGCCTCCATGAAGTCACCCTTCAGCTCCGCCAGCGCGGCGATGAGCAGGTTGCCCACCGCGTGGCCGGCCAGCCCGCGCGCCCCACCGAAGCGGAACTGAAAAACTTCCTTCAGGGCGCTGCGCCCGCCGGCCAGCGCGACGAGGCAGTTGCGGATGTCGCCCGGAGGCAGCGCGCCGTGCAGGCGACGCAGGCGGCCGGAGCTGCCCCCGTCGTCGCTCATCGCCACCACCGCGGTGATGTCCACGCCCGGGTTGCCCGGCTTGGGCTGCGCGCGCCTCGCCAGCCCTCGCAGCACCATGGGGAGCCCCGTGCCGCCGCCGATGGCGACGATGCGCGTGGGCCTGTCCAGGTGCGGCTGCAGCAGCTCGTTGCGGTCCCTCTCCCGCTCCTGCTCACGCTCCCGACGGGCACGTGCTTCGTCCCACGACTCAGAGAGCGGCGAATCCATGTCCATGCCCACCATGACCCAACCCCCATCCACGACGCCCAAACCCGCCACCCCTGGCGAGTTCCCCGCCCGGCCTTCCCCCCTTCGAGGGAAGGCCGACGGGAGGTGTGCCTACCGAGCTCCACGCCCGAGCAAAACATGCCTCACGGTGTGGAAAATGATGCCTACGTCCAGGAACAGCGAGCCGTTCTTCACGTAGTACAGGTCGAACTCCAGCTTGTTGCGCGCGTCCTCCACGGAGGCTCCGTAGGGGTAGCGAATCTGGGCCCAGCCCGTCAGACCCGGCTTCACTGCCTCACGCAGTCCGTAGAACGGAATCTGCTGCTTCAACTGCTCGACGAACACGGGCCGCTCCGGACGCGGACCCACGAAGCTCATCTCCCCCATCAACACATTGAACACCTGGGGAATCTCGTCGATTCGCGTGCGGCGGATGAACTTGCCCACCCGAGTGACACGGTCATCGTTCGCACGCGCCCACACCGCGCCGTTCTTCTCCGCATCCGTCCGCATGCTGCGGAACTTCCACAAGTAGTACGTCACCCCGCTCAGCCCCGTGCGCTCCTGCCGGTAGAAGACGGGCCCCTTCGAATCCAGCTTGATGGCCGCCGCCACCAGAAGCAGGAACGGTGCCGACAGCGCGAGCAGCAGCGACGCCACCGCCAGGTCGAAGGCCCGCTTGAACGCCCGCCGCAAAGGAGACACCGTCAGCTCATCCGCGAAGGCGAAGTCGCTCGCGCGGAGGAACTGCACCGGAATCCGCCGCAGCACCCGCTCGCAGAAGCCCGTCGCGTCATAAACGCGGCGGCCTTGCAGCCGACAGCTCAGCAGTGAGTCCACCCAGTTGGCCCCGCGCATGTCGTCAGCAGCTTGCACGACATATGCCGCGCCCATCCGGGCCGCCATGTGTTCGAGAGGCTCCTCCGTGGTGCGCGGGTCCACCAGCGCGACGACGCGGTAGCTGCCCTCGCCGCCCGCATCGATGGCGGTCGCCACCGCGCGGGCCTTGAGGCCGTCGCCGACGATGAGGACCGCGTGCGGCGCCCCCACCAGCGCGCGAATCGACACCCGGACGACGAGCGTGCCGGCCAGCGCGCCCATGGCACCACCGAGCAGCGCGCCCGGAGGCAGCGCGACGGGCAACACCAGCGGGGCCACCAGCATCACCCCGCCCGTCACCATCGCCGTGACACCCGCGGCCTTCAGGAAGCGGTAGCCCCGCGCCCGGTCCTCCGCGGCGATGCGCAAGTCATACAGGTCCAACAGGTACAGCGTGAACTGGAACGTGACGACGAAGGCCGCGCTCAGCCCCAGCAGCGTGGGCCACAGCGTCATCAACGGCGGCTGCGTCCCAGCAGGCGCGAAGAGTGCCGCACAGGCCGCCGCGCCCATCACGCAGGCCAGTGCGATCGCCGAGCTTTCGGCGAGGAAGAACATCAGCTTCTTTGCAGAAAAATAGTGGTGAAAAACCCGGAGCACATGCCCCTCCAACCAACCCGCCCGACTCACGACAGCCCCCTGGAATCCTCAACCTCCGCCCCACTCCCGTCGCCAGGAGTGGGGCGGAGGCCACCGCCCTCTTCTACTTCTGCTTCTCGTAGTTCTTCAGGTACGGCGTCGCGTGCACCTCCGCGCCATTGAGCACGCACCCCAGCAAGGGCGCGCCGGCCAGCTGCTCCACCGCCTGGTGCACCGTCTTGCCCGGCGTCACGTTGGCGCGGATGACCATCAGCACCCCGTCCACCTGGTGACCCAGGATGGCCGCGTCCGCGAACGGCAGCGTCGGCGGCAGGTCGATGTACACCTCGTCGAAGCCCTCACGCACCGCCTTGAGGAACTGCTTCATCCGGGGGCTCGCCAGGACCTGCGAGGGCTCCTCCGGCGGGGCACCGGCGGGGATGAGGGCCAGGCGCGTGGCCGCGAAGCGACGCACCACGTCCCGCACCTCCACCTCGCCCGACAACAGCTCCGCCAGGCCCGTCTTGTTGCGCACCCCCAGCGTGGCCGCCACTCCGCCGCGCCGCAGGTCCGCATCCACCAGCAGGATGCGCCGGTCCGGATTCGCCCGGGCCGCCGCCATCGCCAGGTTGACGCTCGTCACCGTCTTGCCCTCACCGGGCATCGCCGACGTCAGCGCCACGACCTTCATCGGGCGCAGCTCCCGCATCCGCTCCAGCCGGTAATACAGGCTGCGGTACTGCTCCGCCGCCGCCGAGGCCGGCGCGGTCAGCGTCACCACCCGCCGGTCCACCGCGTTCGGGTTCGTCGCGTTCTCATCCACGCGGGGGAGGAAGTTGCCCGCCCGCTCCATCGTCTGGTCCATGTTCGGTTTCCGTCCTTTCCTGTGGGTGTCAGTTCAGTGAGGTGGGGGAAGACACGTTGTTGCGCCCTCCCTGGGACGGCATCAGCACGCGCCGCTCCGTCTTGCCCTGCATGTCCGGCACCACCGCCAGCACCGGCAGCGTCAGGCGCTGACGCACTTCCGTGCCGTCGCGCAGGCTGTCATCACGCATCTCCAGCATCGCACCGGTGAGGACGCCCAGACCCAGCGCCACCAGCAGTGCAATCGCCAGCCCCGACATCCGGTCCGGCCGGGCCGCCGTCACCGGCACACCCGCGGGGGAGATGACATTGAACAGGCTCTTGGAGCTCTTGGCCTCCAGCTCCTGGGCAATCTCCGCCTCCACCTTGCGGCTCACCACGCTCTGGTACTTGGTGCGCGTGATTTCGTAGTCGCGGTTCATGACACCCAGCTCGTGCGCCCACTTCGGCGTGTTGTTCAGCCGGGCCTGGTACGCCTCCGCCTTGCCCTGCAGGTCGACGATGTCCTTCTGGATGCCCTCGATGAGCCCCGCCACCCGACCGCGCTCGGCACGCTCGGCCCACAGGCGGCCTTCGGCCTCCTTGCGACGCGTCGTCATGCCGTCCAGCTCCGACTGCATGCGCTTGACCTCCGGGTGGTCATCCGTCCACGTCGTCTTGGCATTCACCAGGGCCCGCGTCAGCCCGCTCTCCGCGGACTCCAGCCGACCGGCCTCGCTGTCCACCGCGTTGCGAGCCCGCGCCAGGTCCGAGCGACGCGCTTCCGCCACGCGCAGCTCCTCCGACTTCGTCTGCAGCTCGTGCGACACGCGCTCGAGCCCTCGCATGTTCATCTCCATCTGCTCGGGCAGCTCGCCCAGGTGGTCCACCTTGAACTGGGCAATCTTTCGCTCCCAGTTGGAGACCGCCTTGCCCATGTTGCCCATCTCCTCGTTGAAGAGGTCCGTGGCGCGCGCCGCCTGCGCCTGACGCAGCTTCAGCGTCTCCTCGGAGAAGATGGTGGGCAGCCGGTTGGCCACCTGCGCGGCCACCTGCGGATCGCGGTTGGCGTAGGTGATTTCAAACGCCGTCTCACCCTCCACGCGCACTTGCAGGTCCTTGCGCATCTGCGCGACTGCCGACTCCATGCCCTTCTCGGACACGATGTCCGGATAGAGGTTCATTTCCTCGATGGCCTTCTGAAGCACGGGCCGTGCCATGAGCTCCTGGCGCACCGTGAGCAGTCGCTGTTCGATGAGCTCGCTCACCGTGCGCTGCACCATGTCTTCCCCTGGCCGCTGCGGCTCCACGCGGACCACCGCCGACGCTTCGTACATGCTCGGCCGCGTCATCACGATGGCCGCTCCCACCGCGAATACCGCTGCTGTGATGGCTCCCACCAACGCCTTGCGGCGCCAGAGAGAGGCCAACAGCTGGTCCGCCGTCATCCCACGCTCCATGATCCGCTCCTCCACCAACCCACTCACGTGTTGTCACCACGCCGTCACGATGAGACGGACAGCGAATACGTTGCGCGTCAAATCCCCCGCAGCGCCCGCCGACTCCGCCACGCCCACCTGGGCAATCCTGTCCACCGCTCCCTGCGCCGCCACCCGGCGGTTGAAGCGGTACTCCAACCCCGCACCCACTGCGTACCCCTGGGAGACCAGGGGGGTGCTGCTAAACGTCGTCCAGTCCCGCGAGGGCGCTCGCCCGTTGCGGAAGAAGCTGGCCGCTCCAAACGCCGAGAACTGGTGGTCGAACCGCCGCGCCAGCATCAGCGACGCGTAGTCCGCCCACAGCGCCGTGGCGAAGCCGCTGGCTCCCACCAGGTCGTGCCCCACCGCGAAGCCCAAATCGAACAGCTCACCCTCGCGCGCCAGCTCCAGATTCACACGAGGCACCCATCCGCCCTCCTGGCCATTGGGGGCCAGGTAGCGCACCGGTCCACCACGAACGATGAGCGTGGTGGGCCGCGTCAGGCGGTAGCGCAGCGTGGCCGCCGCGCCGTGCGCCTGGGACAGCGTGTTGTCGTAATAGAAGCCCTGGTAGCGGTACTCCATCCCCAGGGTCAGCCTGCGCGTGGTGCGGTACATCACCTCCAGCGACGGCGTGTGGGCATAGCCCGGCTCCTGGCCGTTCTCGAGGATGCGCACCACTTCCATTGCGTAGCCCACGCGCACGTCCACTCGCTCCGACGCCCGGGCGGTGAGTCCCAGCCGGGCCTGCGTGAAGAACGTGGGCGAGGTGGAGCGAGCCAGGCCGTCTCGAGGCAGCGAGGTGGGGTCCGTGACGCGGAAGACGCGCACGTTCGTGTCCACCCGGAGCCGCCGCGACAAGAGGTGCCGGAGCTCCAGTCCGCCGCGGTGGTCCAGCGTCACCTTGCCGGAGCCGTGCCGCATCAGCACGTCCGCGGCGTAGTAGCTGTTGAGGTTGAGCCGCTCGTCCTTGCCTTCCACTCCCAGGCGCGGCGACAGCTTCGTCATCAGCTGGCCGCCCGTGGCGCCCGCGCCCAGGCGCAGGTCGTCGTCGTAGCGCTCCTCGGCGGAGATACGCAGCCGAGGCTCCCACACGGTCGCCGCCGATACGGCCGGCGCGGTGAGCATGAGGCCCGTCAGCAGCCACTTCTTCCAGGTGCCCTTCACCGTCGTCCTCCCTCGCCTACGCCACCCACCGTCCATGGACTCTTCACCTCGACGCTGCTTCACGGCACGACGATGGTGTCACCGGGCCGAAGCATCACGTCCTGACCACCGTCGGGCGAGATGAGGTCGCTGTAGCGCACCGGAATCTGCCCGCCGTTGCCGTCGCTGCGAATCACCACGATGCCGTCGGAGTTGGCGAAGTCGGTGAAGCCGCCCGCCAGGGCGATGGCCTGGATGAGCGACACCCGGCCGCGCAGCGGATAGGCACCCGGATGCGTGACTTCGCCGGTGACGAACACGCGGCTGCTGTTCACCTCGCGGACAATGACCGTCACGCGCGGCTCCTGCACATACGGCTGGAAGCTGCTCTTCAACGCCTCTGCCAGCTCCGTCGGCGTCTTGCCCGCCGCCAGCACCTCGCCCACCATCGGCATGGAGATGTAGCCGTCGGGGCGAACCGGCAGCGTGCGGGACAGCTCCGCGTCACGCCACACCGCCACGTCCAGCACATCCTCCCGGCCAATCCGGTAAGGCTGCTCGGAGTTGTCCACCTTCACCGCCGGCTGGTGCGCACACCCGCCCAGGAGCATCACTCCCAACACCGTCCAGAACCCCGCGCTCGTCTTGCCCATCGTCCTCTCCCTCGCCGCTGCGGATGTCTCGAGGGCTCCCGCACCCGCGGGGCCCGTTTCGTCCTACTCGGCGCGGTTGCCATAGCAGCGGGTGTGCCAGCCAACCCTGGGAGGGAAAACCCATGGATCGCCGTGGGTTACGAAATGCCCAGTGAATCGAGCTCGCCCGCTCCGGGAAGAATTACTGGCATCGGACGGGGGGATGACCCTGTGTTTTCGACAGTCTCCCCTCCCGTTGATGGAAGACATTTTCCCACTGCGGGGCGCATGGCTTCTCATTCCGCACCGTGTGTGCGCGGCACGCGAATTGAAGAGTGTTGAGGGAGAGGAGTTTTGGTTCCACAACGGGCCCCTGGGCCCGGCAGACAGGGAGCGAGCGGATGAGGAAGGCAGCGGGGGCGGTGGCGGCGGCGTTCGCGATGGGAACCGGAGTGATGACGTGGATGGGCGTCGCCTTCTCGGCTCAGACGGAAGCGGCGGCGCTGGGGGTGATGGGGCTGGCCCTCTACGCGAGCAGCGCGCTGTTGAGCGGCAAGACGGCTGAGGAATCGACGCGGGGCATGGCGAACCAGACCTGACGCTTCGACTCGAGATGTCAGTACAAGGCCCGATGCCCGCGAGGACATCGGGCCTTTTGTTTTCCGGACGTCAACCCCGACAGGGGGACGTCATCGACGTCATCGACGTCATCAAGGGATGGCCCGCACCACTCCGCCATCCACGCGCAGCGCGGAGCCGTTGATGCCCGACGCCTGGGGGCTGCACACGAAGGCCACCAGCGAGGCGACCTCGTCCGTGCGCGCGAAGCGCTGGAGCAGCGACGACGGCCGCGCGCTCTTGAAGAACTCGCGCTCCACCGTGGCCACGTCCACGCCCTGCTGCGTCGACAGGCTCTTGAGGAACTCCTCCACGCCTTCCGAGCGCGTGGGCCCGGGGAGGATGGAGTTCGAGGTGATGTTCGTCCCGGACAGGCCCTCGGCGATTCCGCGCGCCAGGGCGATCTGCGCCGTCTTGGTGACGCCGTAGTGAATCATCTCCACCGGAATCTGCACGCCCGACTCACTGGAGATGAAGACGATGCGGCCCCAGTTCTTCTCGCGCATGCCCTTGAGGTAGTGCCGGCTGAGCCGTACGCCGCTCATGACATTGACGTCGAAGGTCTTCAGCCAGTCCTCGTCGGAGATGGCCTCGAAGGGCTTGGGCTCGAAGATGCCCAGGTTGTTGACCAGGATGTCCACGTGGGGAACGGCCTTGATCATCAGGGCCGCGCCCTCGCTGGTGCCCAGGTCGCCCGGCACACCGCGCAGCTTCGCGTCGGGCTGCTTGCGGCGGACCTCCGCGAGCGCCGCGTCCACGCGCTCCTTCGTGCGTCCGTTGACGATGACCTCGGCGCCCTCGCGCGCCAGGGCCTCGACGATGGCCAGGCCGATGCCCGCCGTGGAGCCGCTCACCAGCGCAACCTTGTTCTTCAAGTCCAGGTCCATCTGTTCCCTCTCGAAATAGGCGGCGGTTGGTAACGCCTGGAGCGGCTCCTCGCCAGCCTGGCGACACGCGGACTCGGGCGACGACGCCGCCGCTCACCCACCTTGCGGAAAATCGACGAGGAGGTGTATCGAGACTCCCTGGCTCGGCCGCGAGGCCCCGGACAGACCATGAGCACTGAGCACCGCACCGCCATCCTCGCCGCCGCCATGGAGAGCTTCGCCCGGCTCGGCTTCTCCGCCTCCTCGCTGGAGGACATCGCCCGCCGAGCGGGCCTGGAGCCAGGACGGGTCCACGGCCACTTCGAGAGCAAGGAGGCCTTGTTCGCGGTGGTGGTGAGGCAGGTCTGGCATGAGGCCTTCGCGGCGATGGAGCAGGCCGTTGCTCGCGCCCCTACCCCGGAGACCAAGGTGGCGGCCTTCGTGGAGGCCCGACAGGAGCAGGTCGACCGCATCCTCCTGGAGCTGCACGTGTCCTCGGAGGCCCTGCTCGACGTCCTCCCACGCGTGGAGCCGCTGCTCGCGGACCTGTGGGAGCAAGAGGTCGCCCTGCTCGAGTCCGCCCTCACCTCTGGAAACACGCGAGGCGGCTCCACGTTCCAGGACCCGAAGGGCGTCGCGCTGGCCCTGGCCTCGGGGCTCCGGTCCGTCGAGCGCACCCTGCTGGAGGTGCGTGGGACGACGGGCCTGGAGGACGACTCGAGCACGTCGCCCCGGAGTCCCGGCGCACTGTCGCGTTGGCTGCACTAGCGGCCGGGCTGCTCTATGGTGCGCCGCCATGGCGAACCCCCAGTACTGGCTCATCAAGAGCGAGCCGTCGGTCTACGCGTACGCTCAGCTCGAGAAGGACAAGCAGACGGAGTGGACGGGCATCCGCAGCTTCGAGGCGCGCAACAACCTGCGGGCGATGAAGCCCGGCGACCTCTGCCTCTACTACCACTCCAATGAAGACAAGGCCGTGGTGGGCGTGGCGAAGGTCCTCACCGCCGCGGGCCCCGACTCCACGGCCCCCGAGGAGGACTGGGCCTCCGTGAAGGTGGCGGCCATCACCCCCTTCAAGCAGGCCGTGGACCTGGCCACCGTGAAGGGCACCGCCACGCTGAAGGACTTCCCGCTCGTCACCCGGAGCCGGCTCAGCGTGGCCCCCGTCAGCGCCGAGCACTTCAAGCTCATCCTGAAGATGGGGAAGACGGCGCTGCCGAAGTAGCCGTGGCCGCGGGAGGCCGCAACAGCGTCACCTGCGGCCCCGTGAAGGTGTGGCGTTGGACGAGCGCCCAGTAGAGCCCCAGGAGCACCAGCGCGCCGGCGAACGTGTAGCCGGCGAGCTGGTTGGGTGGCAGGACGAACAGCACCATCACCACCGCGCTCCACGCCAGCGCCACGCCGTTGACCCACGGCGACGCGCGGCCCAGGTCCCAAGGCCCCCGGTGAGCCCACGTCCCGGCGCGGCGGGCGCGGAAGCCCACCCAGACGGGTAAGGCATATGACGCGTAGAGCGCCAGCGTGCTCAGCGCCACCATGGCCGCGTACGCCTCCGCCCACAGCGCGACGACTCCCGAGCCCGCCACGGACACCCAGACCGCCACGGCGGGGCTCCGGAAGCGCGGCGACACCTGGGCCAGCCACTTCGACGCGGGCAGGCCGTTGTCTCGCGCGAAGGCGAACAGCATGCGCGAGTTGGACGTCACCGAGGACAGGCCACAGAACCACATGGCGCCAATGGCCACCCACACCAGCGCGCCGCCGAGCGCGGGCCCCAAGGCCTGCGTCAGCACATACAGGAAGGGATTGGCCGCGGCGGCCGTCGTCGGCAGGTCTTGGATGGCCAGCGTCACCGCGCCCAGGAGCAGGTAGCCCGCGACGGCGCTGACGGCCACGGACAGGAAGATGCCCCAGGGGGCATTGCGCGTGGGGTCCCGGGTCTCCTCGGAGATGTGCGCGCTGGCGTCGTAGCCGGTGAAGGTCCACTGCGCCTGCAACAGGCCGATGAGGAAGCCGTAGGCATACAGCGGCGTCTCCGAGCTGAAGCGCGTGAGCAGGAAGCTCGCGTCCTGCTTCGGGGCGAACAGCGCGAGCGCGCCGATGAGCACCGCCACGCCCGCGACGTGGTACCAGGCGGAGAAGTCATTGAGCCACGCGACGACGCGCACGCCCACGTGGTTGAGCGCCGCGTGGGACAGGAGGATGGCCAGGTAGAGGGGCAGCACCGACATGCGCTCGCGAGGCCAGCCGAGCATGTCCGCGAGGAACTCGGCGAGGCCGTAGTCGATGCCCGCGGTGATGGCGAACTGGCCCAGGGTGTTCAGCCACGCGGTGAAGAAGCCCACCCGGGGCCCGCCGAGCATCGCGGCCCAGTGGTAGAGCGCGCCCGCGGTGGGAAAGGACGACGCGAGCTGCGCGAGGCTCGCCGCCACCGCCAACGTCATCACCGCGACGAGGGGCCAGCCCACGCCCATGACCATGGGGCCGCCGAAGCGCAGCCCGTGGCCGTAGAGCGTCACCGCTCCGGTGAGGATGGAGATGATGGAGAAGGAGACGGCGAAGTTGGAGAAGCCGCCCATGCCGCGCAAGAGCTGCTGCGCGTAGCCCAGTCGTTGAAGCTGGGCGGCATCCTCCTCCAGCTGACGCTCATGGTCCGGCGGGTTGGCCATGGCGCCCAGGATACGCGGGCCCATCCGCGACACCTTGGAGGGGCAAGTCGAATGGGCCCGCGTCTGTCCGGAACGCTACGGCTTGCGCGGCGGAGGAGGCGGCGGAGGGGCACCGGGGCCATCGTCTCCCGGAGGACCCTTGCGAATCTCGATGCGCTTCTGGATGCGCACCGAGCCCATCTCCGCCTCCAGCTTGCGCCACAGCTCGGGGCCGAGCAGCCGCTTGATGCGGACCATCAATCCCAGACGGTTGCGGCGCACCGCCGTCTCCGCGCGGCCCACCTCCTCCACCTGCTTGAGCACGGCGCTCTCGTCGGTGGAGTCCGCGCTCAGCAGTCGCTCGAGCTGGAGCTGAGCCCGCTTCAGGTCCGCCTCCAGCGGGATGATGGCCTCGTTGGCATCGAACGTCAGCTCTTGCACCTGCTTCGCCACCTCGCGCGGCACGCCGAGCTTCTCCACCAGGTGCGGCGGGATGCCATGCGCGGCGGCGGGGAACTGTCCCGGAGGAAGCGCGCCTCCACCGGGGCCCACGTGAAGCGTGGTGGCGCCGGGCGGCGCGCGGTGGAGGACGAAGTCGTCCTCTGGCTGGGCCAGGGCCGACGTGGACGACAGCAGCAGCGGGGCCAGCGCGGCCGTGAGCAGCGCGGAGACGCGTGTCTTCTTCATGGCAATGACTCCTGTGAATCGAATGAGAGGACCGCCGTTCGGAACGGCGGGGTTTCCAGCGCGCGGGAATCAGGGGGACGCAGCCAGGCGGCCATCGTCCCGAAAGGTTTGTAGGTGTCGTCGCGGGCCACCACGTCGCGGCGCGAATAGCCGCGCACCTCCGTGACGAGCCACGACAGCGAGCCACGCTCTTCTCGAACGAGCCGCGCCACGGCGCCCAGGTCGACGTCGTCCATCCCCTCGGCGCGCCGCAGGCCCAGCTCGGGATGCGGCGCTGTGCCGGGCTCGAACACCTCGGCGTACTCGGACTGGAGCGCGGGGGACTCCGGTGACGGGGACTCGGAGCTCGACAGCCACGTCAGCAGGACGACACAGCAGGAGGCGGCGGCGCCCGCGACGACGCGGCGGCGGACCTTGCGACGGCGCACCACGCACAGCACGGCCTCGCGAGGAACCGGGGCCAGGGGCGGCGGTTGGGGCAGGCGCAGCGCGGACGCCGAGGCATGCCCCGCGGCCAGCGCGCGACAGTCCTCACAGCCCTCCAGGTGGGCCCGCGCTTCCGGAGCCCACGGCGGCGCGGACTCCAGGAGGATGGTGGCCACGTCGTGGCATCTCATGGCGTGTCTCCTTCCAGGGCCTGTTCGGCCTTGAGCTTCTTGAGTGCGCGATACAGGTGGATGCGGACGGTGCCTCGTCCGATGCCCATGGCCTCCGCGACGGAATCCAACTCCAGACCCTCCAGGTAGCGCAGGGTGAAGGCGGTGGACTGCTGCGCGGGGAGTGCCCGCACCGCGAGGCCCAGGGCGCGCCACCGCTCCGCGCCGACGAACTGCTCCTCTGGGGAGAGCGCCAGCGGCGTGCCCCAGTCCAGCGCCTCGCGCAGCACGTTCCACACGCGTCGCCGACGCAGGTGGCCCATGGCGCGGGACACCAGGATGCGCCTGAGCCACGCGGGGCCCGCCTTCGCGTCCCTCAGAAAATGACGCTTCTCGTAGGCATCAGCCAGGGCGGCTTGCACCAGGTCCCTCGCCTCCTCCCCGTCCCACACCAGCCGACGCGCCAGCCGCAGCAGCCCGGCCTGCTCCGCCTCCAGGAGCGCGTCGAAATCCCACGCGGCCTCGGCGCGCGCTGGACTTCCGGGCTGCTCCAGGATGGCGGTACCCTTCACGGTGAAAAGACCTCCTCATCGGCTTCCACGGAATGAGGACGCACGAGGTCGGAAACCGGCATACTCGAATTCGTGAGCTCATCAGAAATCCGCCGGATTCCAGCCGCGGAGACACGCGGGCTGCGCCGCGCCGTCCTTCGCCCCCACCAGCCTCCCGAGGCCGTCGTCTATCCGGGGGATGACGACAGGGACACCCTCCATCTGGGCCTGTATGCGGAAGGCCGCCTGCTCGGGGTGGCCTCCCTGTACCGGGAGCCGCCACCTTACGCGCTGAAGGCCATCACCGCCTGGCGCCTGCGGGGCATGGCCGTGGAGCAGGGACGACAGGGTCAGGGTCTGGGCGCGGCCCTGCTGAAGGCTTGCATGGAGCACGCCGTGACACAGAGGGGCACGCAGTTGTGGTGCAACGCGCGGTCGACAGCCTCGGGCTTCTATCGCTCACTGGGCTTCGTCCCGCACGGAGACCCGTTCGAGATGCCGGGCATCGGCCCGCATCACCTCATGTCCCGGGAGCTCGCGGAGACCTCGCGATGACGTCGCCGCTGGACCTGGACGCGCTGCGGACCGCCATCGAGAACATCGACGAGGAGATCCTCGACGCGCTCCGACGCCGCATGGACCTGGCGGATGACGTGGCCCGCTCCAAGCTGGCCACGGCCGCGCCGTTCAGGGACCAGCGCCGCGAGGACCTCCTCTTGCGCCGCATCCGCACCCGCGCGGCCGAGCACGGGTTGGATCCACACGAGGTGGAGCGCTTCTGGCGGCTGGTCATCGACATGTCCGTCGCGCGGCAGCAGGCGCTCGTCACGCGGCTGGACACGACGCCGCTGCGCGTGGGCTACCCTGGCGTCGAGGGCTCCTACAGCCACCTGGCCGCGCGCCGCCGCTACACGGGCCGCGCCGGGGGCGTGCTGCTCACCGGGTTCGACCACTCGCGCGAGCTGGTGGAGGCGCTGCGCCGAGGGGAGATGGACCTGGCGCTGTTGCCGATTGAGAACACCACCGCCGGCAGCATGAACGAGACGTACGATTTGCTCGCCGAGGGCGGCGTGGTCATCACCGCGGAGCTGGTGAGCCAGGTGGACCACCGGCTGCTGGGCCTGCCGGGCGCGAAGCTGGAGGCCCTGCGCGAGGTGATTTCGCATCCGCAGGCCCTGTCCCAGTGCGAGGCGTTCCTGCGCGAGAAGCTGCCGTGGGCGCGCGCGGTGCCGGACGCGGACACGGGCGGCGCGGCGCAGAAGGTGCGTGAGCGCAATGACCTCACCGTCGCCGCCATCGCCAGCGAGACGGCCGCCCAGCGCTTCGGCCTGGAGGTGCTCGCGCGCGGGCTGCAGCCGGAGTTCGACTACACGCGCTTCGTGGAGGTGGGCCGCGAGCCCACGCCGCTGGCCCCGGGCGTGCCGTGCAAGACGTCCCTGTTGATGGTGCTGGAGCACAAGCCCGGCACGCTGGGGGAGATGCTCCAGCGACTCACCCTGCGCGGCGTCAACCTGAGCAAGCTGGAGTCGCGTCCCATTCCGGGCAGCCCCTGGCAGTACCGCTTCTACGTGGACGTGGAGGGCCACGCCGCCTCCGCGCCGCTGACGGCCGCGCTGGAGGACATCCGTCCGCTGACCTCCTTCCTGCGCGTGCTGGGCACGTATGGCCGCGCCGAGGGGAGCCATGGCTGAGGCGTCCCAGCAGCGCGTCGCGTTCCAGGGGGAACACGGCGCCTACGGCGAGGAGGCGCTGCGCGCGCTCTACGGGCCTGACGTGGAAGCCGTCCCCTACCCCACCTTCCGCGCCGTCTTCGAGGCGGTGGCCGAGGGCCGCGTCGCGGCGGGCGTGCTCCCCGTGGAGAGCTCACTGGGGGGACCGGTGGTGGAGAACGTGGACCTGCTCCTGGAGCACGACCTGGAGGTCTCCAGCGAGCTGTCGCTGCGCATCCACCACTGCCTCGTGGCGCCGTCGGGCCTGGCGCTGGAGGACGTGGAACGGGCCCTGTCGCATCCCCAGGCGCTGGCCCAATGCGCGGGCTACCTGCGGCGACGGGGAATCCAACCGGTGGCGGAGGCCAACACCGCCATCGCCGCGCGCAAGCTGTCCGAGCAGGCCCCGCCGCGCACGGCCGCCATCGCCAGCCGCGCCTCCGCGGAGCTGTACGGGCTGAAGGTGCTGGAAGAAGGCGTGGAGGACTCGCCGGACAACCACACGCGCTTCATCACCGTGGGCGCCGCGCCGCCGCGCGCGTGGACTCGGCGAAAGACGGCGCTGGCCTTCACCGTCCAGAACGAGCCCGGCGCGCTGTACCGCGTGCTGGGGGCCTTCTCCGGACGAGGGCTGGAGGTGTCCCGCCTGGAGTCCCGTCCCCAGCGCCGCGCGTGGGAGTACGTGTGGTGCATGGACGTGGGCGGCGCGCTGGAGGACCCGCGGGTGCGCGAGGCGGTGGAGGCCGCCCAGGCTGCCTGCATCACCCTGCGAGTCCTCGGCAGCTACGGCGTGGCCTGAGCGGCTACGCCGGCGTGGACTGGCTGCCGTCGCCATTCTTCACGACGGACAGGTACGCCTCGCGGACAATCTGCGTGTAGCGCTGGAGCGACGCCAGCTGCTCCAACCGCAGCGCCTGCGGACCGTCGCACAGCGCCGCTTCCGGGTGCGGGTGGAAGTCCACCAGCACCATGGACGCGCCCGCGATGAGGCCCTGGCCAATGGAGTGGAAGATGTCCGGCAGGCCGTCCGGCGGCGCGTCCGCGCGGCCGATGGCGTGCGACGGGTCCACGCACACGGGCATGCGGGTGAGCCGGCGCACCACCGGCACATGGGCGAAGTCCACCATGTTGCGGTGCGGGTCGCCCAGGTGCGTCTTCACGCCGCGAAGGCAGAAGACAATCTTCGGGTTGCCCTCGCTCGCGATGTACTCGCACGCGTTGAGGGACTCCTCCAGCGTGATTCCCATGCCGCGCTTGAAGAGCACGGGGAAGACGCGCTGCTGGCCAATGGACTTGAGCAGCTCGAAGTTCTGCGCGTTGCGCGTGCCCACCTGGAGCATGACGCCCGTGGCGTTGCCGGAGCGCTCCAGCGCGTCGCGAATCTCGTCGATGTGCCGGGGGTGCGTCACCTCCATGGCCACCACTTTGATGCCGTGCTTGCCCGCGGACTCGAACACCCACGGCAGGCACGCGGCGCCCAGGCCCTGGAACTCGTACGGGTTGGTGCGCGGCTTGTACGCCCCCATGCGCGTGGTGCGGATGTCGCAGCGCGCGAGCGCCGCCATCATCGACTCCACGTTCTCCTTCGTGTCCACCGCGCACAGGCCGGCGAACAACTGCACGCTCTTCTCGTCGAACGTCACGCCGTTGTAGTCGAAGCCCGTCGACGCCCGCTGGCCCTTGTGCCGGCCGATGACGCGGTACTTCTGCGACACGCGCACCACCTGCCGCACGCCCGGAATCTGCTCGAAGACCTCCGTCGGCACCTGCGCCGTGGGGCCCAGCAGGTAGACCTCCGTCACGGTGTACTCAGCACCCGCCATGACGTGGGGACGGGGCGTCACGCCCTTGTACTGGGAGGCGACTTGGAGGACGGCGGACACCACGGACTCGGGGGAGTCCGGCTCGAGCATGACAATCATCTTCTGGGTTCTCCGGGCAGTGTTGTCGGACTAATCTTGAATTGTAGCGCGGAATGCCCGCGCGGAGGGGTAACAGCGGGAACGCGGCGATGCGTCCGCGAAGGGCGTCATCCCTCGCGAAGCCGTGCGTGGAGGCGCGTCGGGGCGCGCGTTCCCCTGTCCCGTCGCCTGCTCAGCCCGCCACGGGCCGCAGGCGGAGGGCGAGCTGGGCGTAGTGGTCTCGCTGCGCGGTGTCGCCCAGGTGCTCCCAGACGTCGGCCAGAGCCTTGGCGGCCTCGACGTAGGCGGGGGACAACTCCAGCGCCAGCTCGAAGGTGTGGCGGGCCTGCCGGTAGCGCGCCTTGTCCGGGCGCCGGGGGCCCCGGGTGAGCAGCGCGTTGCCCCGCTCGTAGACCTCGATGGCGGAGGCCTCGCGGTAGCCAGGGTCCGAGTTGAGCTGGACGGCGCGCTCCATCAACTCGGCCGCCGCCTCGGGCTCACCCAGCTCCAGCTGACAGAGGGCGGCGTCGCGATGAGGGTCCGCGGCGGAGGGGTCCACCTCGATGGCGCGCTCGAAGCAGCGCAGGGCTTCGTCGGCGCGGCCCAGTCGGGCGAGGGAGGAGCCCTGGGCGGTGAGGGCCGGGAAGTGCTTCGGGTCCACGGCGAGGACCTTGTCGAAGGCGGAGATCGCGGCTTCATGTTGGCCGGTCATCGAGAGCTTGGCGCCCTCGTTGAATGCCGCGAACAGCAACTTGGACATCGTGCCCCCAGGGCAAGGATTGCCCGGCCATGCCAACGGCCGTTCGGCCAGCCTCTCACCGGGAAGCACCCGGTGGAAAGGCATACCGGGGGCATCGATTTCGTCCGGCTGATGGGAGCCATCCGCTCCACTCCGGGAGGCCCGTCAGAGGCGCAGACCTACCTGGACACCGGGCCAGAACAGGAGGTCCCGGTCAGTCGTCTTGGAGAACTGGCTCAGCGACGTGACGGGTTCACCGTCCGTGGTGTGCATGACGTTGAAGGTAGGGCCCGCGATGATGGCGAAGCGGGAGGCGAGCTGGAAGCCGGCCATCAACCGGGCCTGGTGCAGCAGCCGGTTGTCCTCGAACGAGCCGCCCCACTCGTGGATGCTGTTCGTCACGATGTCCACGTCGAAGAAGAAGCGCTCGGACAGCGGCACATGGCCGCCGATGCCCACGCCCATCGTCCAGTGGCTGGGGCCGCGCGAGTCCGACACGGAGCCCATGCCCGCGACGAGCGTGGTGTACAGGTAGCGGCTGCCGACCTTGAGCGAGATGTTGGCGAAGTTGACGTCGCTGCCGTACGCCTCGACGTGGAACTGGCCGTTCTGCACGATGTTCAGCAGGCCCACCGGGATGCCGGACTCCAGGTTCTGCGCCACGTTGATGAGGCCCAGCTGCACGCCGTTCATCTTCCCGGCGATGTTGATGAGACCCAGCTGCATGCCGTCCACGTCACCGCCCATGTTGATGAGCGAGAGCTGCGCGCCGCGCGCGGAGTCGGCCCAGTTCATGCCCACCGACATCTGCACGCCGGACATGTGGCCGCGCACCATGCTGAGGCCCACCGCGGCCTGGTAGCCCTCGAAGTCGCCGTCCACCCAGCTGGAGCCCACCGCCATCTGCAGGCCGGACATGGACGTGCTGGACACGTTGGCGCCCACCGCCAGCTGGCCGATGGTTCCGCCCTGGCGCGCGACGTTGACACCCACCGCGGCCTGCACGCCGCCCACCCGTCCGCTGGCCCAGTTGCCGCCCACGGCGATCTGCATGCCCGACACCTCGCCGCGCACCACGTTGCCGCCAATGGCCATCTGCACACCGCGGATGGAGGCCGAGTTCCAGTTCGCCCCCAGCGCCATCGCGAAGCCATTCAGCTGCCCCAGGCTCGCCACGCCCAGCGACACGGAGAGGGCGTTGTCGACCTCGCCATTCGCGCCGAAGAGGTCGTTGGTCTGCAGCTTCGGAGCGAGCCCCAGGTTCAGGAAGCGATAGCGGCGCCCCGAGCCGTCCAGCGGCGTCACCATCGGCTGCGAGCCCGCGAGCGGAGCGCCGCCGCGCATCGCCGTCAGCTCGCCATTCATCGCCACGAAGGCGGTGTCGGCCAGCACCGTGCGTCCGCCATCGCCCACCGTCAGGGCTGCCTGGGAGCTGGCGCCGCGCGACTCGCGCATCACCGTGTAGCGGCCGGGCTGCAGGCCCAGCTCCGTGGCGCGGCCCGCCAGCTTGTTGAGCTCCACGACGAGGCGCCCGGGCTCGTCGCGGATGTAGAGGCGGCCCTCGACGCCCTCGCCCACCACCAGCACGGCGGACGTGGTGCGCAGGTCCGTCATCACCAGCTCGCCCGTGCCGGCCAGCTCGATGTCATAGGCGGGGTGCTGCGCTCCGGCGCGCGTGCGCTCGGTGCGCGCGAGCGTCTCGTGGAAGGCGAACTGGTACGCCTCGTGGAGCGTGACGCGCCCGTCGCCCGTGGAGTCGGCGGCGCCGCGCAGGCCCGACACCAGGTTGTGCGTGAAGAACGAGCCGCCGATGCGGTCGGACTCCTGCGACACCTCGTCCTCGGAGGAGGACGTGAGGATGGCGTGGCCGCGCACGGCGGAGGACGTGTCGACGAGGAAGGCGGGACGGCGCACGCCTCCCTTCTGCCGCGCCAGCGTGCCGGAGGCGCACGAGTCGAGGATGGCGATGCGCACGTCGGCGGGGAGCTGCTCCAGTGCCTGGCGCAGCTCGCGGTAGCCGAAGCGGTCCTTGTGCAGCAGCAGGCCCTCCTCGTCCGAGTGGCCCGAGTAGTAGATGAGCGCCTCGGTGCGCGCGCCGGGCGACTTCGCCGCGGCGACCATGGCCTTGAAGCGCGCCAGCGCCTGCTCCAGCGCGGCGCGGTCTCCCTCCAGCATCATCAGCCGGTCTTGCGGCAACACCCCGCCCAGCTCCTCCAGCACGTTGCCGAAGGAGCTCGCGTCGGTGACGGCGTAGCGGAGCCGCGCACGGCCAGGGCCGCCGTCATTGACGCCCACCAGCAGCGCGAAGCGACGGACGGCGACGGGCGCGGGCGTGGCGGGAGCCGCCAGGGCCAGCGAGGGGAGCAACAGGGACAGGAACAGGAGCGACCGCGGCATCACGGCACCTTCTCCAACGTGAAGGATGTCTGGGCCAGGGTACCCGGAAGCGGGAGCGGCCGGATGCTTGCCTCGGTGGGGTGACGGGCCAGCAGGCGCGCTGCCTCTAGCACGGTGCCCACGTCCAGCGGTGAATCCGAGGTGACGAGGAAGAAGCGCTCGAACCCCGGGGCGTCGTCCAGCTCATAGGAATGCATCAAGGACACCGCGTCTCCCGACTGAAGCTTCGTGGGTCCCACCAGCGTGGTGGGATGATGCAGCGTCACCGCGCCCCGCCCGTCCACGGAGACCACCACGCCGTGGCTCCTGCCTCCGGAGATATAGCTGAGCTGGAGCAAGTCTCCTCGTCGCGCGGGCGTGTGGTCCGACAGCAGCTCCGCCTCGCGTTCGTCCTGGCGGTAAACCAGGAGCCGCGCATCGCCCTTGATGCCCACCGTCTCCAGCAGTTCGACGCGTGCGGGCATCAGCGCGGGCGGCTCCATCGCCATGTCCTGCTGGGAGGACAGGAACAGCAGCACGAGGCACGCGGCCACCGGCATGCTCAGGGACAGCCCGTGCCAGCCCTGGCGCGCTGGCTGCCGGGCCGCGTGGGCTTCGATGTGCGCGGAGGTCCGCAGGCGACGGGCCACTTCCCGAGCCACCACTTCCGGCGGGTTGCGGGCCAGCGTCTGGGCCGAGTCCGTCTCCAGCCGGGCCAGCCGCGCACGCCCGTGCGGCTCCTGCTCCAGCTTGGCGCGGGCGGCGGCGAGCGCGTCCGAGGGCAGCTCGCCCAGGGCGATTCGCTCCAGCAGCCAGTCAGGGGTGCACAGGGCCATGCTCACGAAGCCTCCAGCGCGGTCAGTGCGGCCATCCATCCAGGCCACCGCCGCGTCCTCCGCTGCCTGGAACACCAAGGCGTCGTGGATCTGTCACCCGTCAATCCCAGGTGGCGCGAACAAACCGGTCGTCGCGGGCTCGACACGAAGCGCCATACCCAGGTGCGACGATGTACGCCTGGGGTTGGCTCGGACTCGCGGCTTTCGCTAGCGCACGCCCACTCCTCGCGAGGCGGAAGGGAGAGTCATCTTCGGAGCCGCCTCGCCAACCTCGAGGTGCGTTCGCAGCCAATGTGCGAGCGCGTCTGCCTGCTCCTTGCGCGAGAAATGGGTGATGGTTTCCCGGCGCGATTCGCCATCGGCGGTGACGTGTTCGAGCGTCAGAGGGTAGCGGTTTTCGCTTCCCCGCTGGTTCCCGCGAACCGGCGGGTCTACGCGGAGCGACCGCACGTCGCGCCACCGGAGGTCGAGCCGGTGCTTCCGTCCGGAGATGGCCGGCAGGGAGAGCCTTCGCGCCTGGGTGTGGAGGCGCAGATCGTAGCGCCCGGACTCGCGCCGGGCGCGCGACATCCTGCTGGTGAGCACACCGCAGGCGATGATGACTCCCCAGGCCCCCACCCCCACGGCCAGCGGTGCGTCATATGCCCCGAGGACTCCTCCGAGCACGCCACACGCGACGGCGGAGCCCCCCAAGGCAAGCAGCACCCAGACAGCGGTCTCCATCCCGGTGAGCCTCACGCACTCGCTGCCGTCCTCCCAGACGAAGGTGGACAAGAGCGGCGGCTTCGGCAGCCAGATGCGCGCCACCAGGACCCCGAGACAGAGCGTTGTCAGATTGAAGGGCAGGAGAATCATGAGCAGGAACAGCTCCGCGTTCCCCATGCCCGGCTGCAACACCGCCTCCGAGGGCTTCGCGGGACGGTAGTACACGGGGATGCTGGACCCCACGGAGTAGCGCGTCACCAGCGCCTCCACGTGCTCGGGGGCCCCCGCGCTCCAGGAGGACCAGCGGTACTTGCTGCCCTCATGGGGCTGCCCGTCGACGGAGTAGGTGTAGGCCAGCTTCGGGCGATAGGTGGTGCTCTTGTTCGAGCGCACCGTCTCCACCTCGCTCCGGGTGATGGTGCCCTGCACGGACGGCCAACTCGCCGACCACGCCTGGAGGCCCGCGGTGGACAGGGCGAAGTAGTCCATGGCCACCGTGCCGGCCGCCACCGGCAATACGGCCACGAGCCAGAAGGCGGTCGATACCACGCGAGAAGACATGGCCCCAGTCTACTCAGAGCGTGAGGACCATCAGCTCCTCGTCGACGTAAGCCCCTCCAATCTTCAGGGCGCGAGGCTCCACGCCATACGTCTGGAAGCCGAGGGACCGGTACAGGGTGTGGGCGGCGGCGTTGCCGGAGACGACGGCCAACAGGAGCTGCTCGACGCCCGGGAGCTTGCGGCCCTCCGCGAGGATGGCGACGAGCAATCGCCGGCCGACACCGCGCGAGCGCGCCTCCTCGGCCACGTACATGCCCCAGACGAAGGCCTTGTGCGCGGACTTGCGACGAGGCTCCCGGCGCACCCCCACCACGGCCACCAGCCGCGTCCCGTCGTAGGCGCCCAGCACCCGCTGCGAATCCGTCGACGCGAGCCGCCCGCGAAACACCTCCACCGCGAACTCGGACTCCTCCTCGAACGAGGACCCGAAGGCCTCCGGGTGCTCCGTCAGCGAGCGCAGCCGCATCGCCCGGAAGGCCTCCGCCTCGTCGGGAAACACCGGGCGGATGACGATGTCGCCCTCCCCGCTCGTGCGCCCCTCCTCCTTCAGCACGGCGGCGAAGCCCACGGTGAAGTCCGGGTAGCGAGGCAGCCAGCCCAGCTCCTTGAGCCGCGCGTTGGAGATGGCCCTGTCACCCCGCAGGGACTCGTGCAGCGTCTCCAGGGGCACACGCGGCGGAACCGACATGGCCAGCCGATGCGCCAACCAGGTCACGGTCTCCTCCAGCGGAGCGGCCCTGTCATCCGCCACGCAATACAGCGCTCCGGGCGAGCCCTGCTCCAGCGCGGCGAGGATGGCCGCGCCCAGGTCGTCCACATGCACGCGGGAGATGCGCCCTCCCTTCTCCGGCAGGCGCAGGTTGCCGGACAGCAGGCGCGAGTGGGCACCGCGTCCGGGGCCGTAGATGCCCGCGATGCGCAGCACCATGGCGCCGAGCGGCAGGTAGCGGGACTCCGCCTCCAGCCGAGGAAGTGACGAGGGCCAGGTGACATCCACCGGCGTCTCCTCGTCCACCTCGCCTCGCGCGCTGCCGTAGACGCCGGTGGAGGACAGGTAGACGAGCCGCGCGGGAGGCCGGGCCGAGAGCGCGCTGGCGATGGCGCCGTCGAGCCCCGCCTCGGGAGGAACGGAGACGATGACGTGCGCGCCCTGCGTCTGGAGGAGTGCGTCCTCCAGCGAGGCGACGCGGGCGCCCGCGCGTGTCAGCTCCTCGCGGCGGGCGGTGTCGCGGGTGGACGCGAGGACCTCGCGTCCCGCCTGCGCCTGCGCCACCGCGAGACGCGTCAGCGTGTAACCAGAGCCCAGAAGGACGAGAGGTGTTGTCATGCCCCCCGCGATAGCGAAAGCCGGGGGGCGATGGCAAGCCGTGACGTCGGGCCTACAGCTCCGCGCTGGAGCGCGGGTCGATGATTCCGCACTCCTTGATTTTGTAGAGCAGCGCCTTGTAGCTGATGCGCAGCTTGCCGGCCGCGCGGCGCTTGTTCCACGCGGTGCGCTGGAGCATGGCGAGGATGGCCTCGCGCTCGGCCAGCATCGCCGCGCGCTTGCCGATGTCCTTCAGCGACGGCTCCCCGGCCGGAGGAGGCGGAGGAGGAGGCTGCGGCACGTCGAACGGATTGATGTAGCGCGGCGCCGGAATCACGGAGTTCATCGGCTCCATCATCGCGGCCGCATGAGCCTGGGTGTGTGCCGCCGCCGTCGTGGGAGACACGCTGCGCGAGGGCATCTCCAGCACCTGCACGGACGAGGACGGAGGCGCGCGAACGTGCTCCTCCACCGCGCGGTGGTTGTAGCCGCTGTCGTCACCGGCGTACGACGTGGGCAGGTGCGGCGCGCTCGCCGGAGTGCGGCCCGGCGCGTTGAGCTCGTCGAGCACGAGCGTCGGGTCCTTCAGCACGCACAGCCGGCGCACCATGTTCTCCAGCTCGCGCACGTTGCCCGGCCAGTCGTAGTCCGCGAAGGCCTGGAGCACCTCGGTGGGCAGCTCCGCGATTCCGGAGATGTACTGGCGGCCGTACTTCTTGAGGAAGTGGTCCGTCAGCGGCACCACGTCCTCGCGCCGCTCGCGCAGGGGCGGCAGGCGGATGGCCACCACGTTGAGGCGGTAGTAGAGGTCCTCGCGGAAGTTGCCGAGCGCGATCTCCTTCTCGAGGTCGCGGTTCGTCGCCACCACCACGCGGCTGTCCACGCGGACGCTCTTCTTGCCACCGACGCGGAAGAACTCCTCGTCCTGGAGCACCTGGAGCAGCTTGGCCTGGAGGCGGATGGCCATCTCGCCAATCTCATCCAGGAAGATGGTGCCCTGGTCCGCCAGCTCGAACTTGCCGGGCTTCTCCGCCGTGGCGCCCGTGAAGGCGCCGCGCTCGTGGCCGAACAGCTCACTCTCCAGCAGCTCGCCGGGAAGCGCCGCGCAGTTCACCTTGATGAAAGGCCGGCCACGTCGCTGGCTGCGCGCATGGATCTCCCGCGCGATGACCTCCTTGCCCGTGCCAGACTCGCCCAGCAGCAGCACCGGGACGTTCTCGTTCGCGATGCGCTCCACCAGCGCCCGTGCCCGTCGCATGGACGGAGACGAGGAGATGAGCACCCGGGCATCTCCCGCCGGGTCCGCCGCCGGACGCGGCGCCAGGGGTTGAGCCACGACCTGACGATCCGGCACGCGCGTGCCCAGAGCCCGGGCCAGTGCGTCCTGCAGCTCGTCATTGCCCAGGGGCTTCGACAGATAGTCGGTGGCGCCCATCTTCATGGCGCGCACGGCGTCATCCGCGCCCGTCAGGCCGCTGAGGACGACCACGGGGGCATTACCCCCCTGGGCCCGGTAGCGACGAAGCACCTCCAGGCCACTCATTTCCGGCATCACGACATCGAGCAACACCGCGTCGAACGAGCCCCCCGCGAGCATCTCCAGCGCCTGCGCGCCACTCCCAGCGCAGCGCACTTGATAGCCCGCGCTGCCGAGCAACTCGGACAGGAAGGTGCGAACCGACTCCTCGTCATCCACCACCAGCACCGCGATCCGATCCATCCCCTCGCCTCCGCTCGCCCTCTGCATCGAACCTCCGCCCATCCTCACACCGAGAGCCGGGCCATGGACCCGGTCATCCGACGAAACTCACGCGTGCGCCGCATGTCTTGCTGCGCCGCGTTCAAAAGCTGCTGAGGCGTCCCCACGGTGTCCGGGAAGCTCACCGCCCCCAGCTCCAACGTGGTGCGCACCACCCGACCATCCACCTGGAAACGCGCCGACTCGAAGCGCGCGGCCACCCGCGACAGCATCACCGGCACCGCCTCCGCCGGAGTCCCCGGCAACATCAGCGCGAACTGGCAGTCGCCCACCCGGGCCACCGCGTCCGCTTCCCGCACCGTCTGCCCCAGCACCACCGCGCTGTACACCAGCAGACGCTCCGCCATGCCGCGCCCGTACTCCTTGCGCATCGCGCTCCATCCCCCGACCTCCGCGGAGATCACGGAGAAGCTCCCGCCATACCGCTCGCACCGGCGCACCTCCAGCCCCAGCAGCGAGAGCAGGAAGGGTTTGTTGTACAGGCCCGTCACCGGGTCATGCAGCGCCAGCGCCGTGTCCTCTTCCTCACCTGAAGCCGCCCTCAGGACGGCCGCCTTCAGGCGCAGCTGCGCGTGCAGCTTCACCGCCAGCTCCGAACCGCTGCCCGAGCGTGGCACCACGTCCACGCACTGCCCCTTCTCCAGACAGTGCTGGTAGGCCCCCACGTCGTGAGGGTCCACCATGTAGAGCAACGGCACGGTGCCCCGGCTGATCTGCCGCAGCCTCCTCGCCACCTGCACGGCGCCATAGTCCGGCGCCTGCACCGCCAGCAGCACCGCGTCCGGGCGGATGACCTCGAACAGCGGCACCGCCGCATCGAAGCGAGTCACCGGTACCACCCGGAAGCCAGCCTCCCCGAGGAGCGTCCGGGTCCGCTCCAGGTCGTCCGCCCGCGGCTCGATGAGCAGCACGGTGGGCGGCTGCGCCGCCTTCCCCACCCGCTTGCGCCTCACGCCCACCACGTCAGCCTCCCCACCAGAATTTTCTCCACCACTCCCCCGGCACGTGCCCGGAATTACAGTCCCCAGCCCCTCCCTACTCTCTTCATCCCCCCGGATTTCCTAGGGAAGGGCACTCGGCTACCCATTCTGGGCATCGGTTTTAGCAATGGACATGCCACCTTGGACCTCACGCAACCGGGCCTCCAGCTCGGCCTCCGTGACGTGGTGCTTGAAGGCAGGCACGTCGTTGATGACGATCACGGGGATGTCGTAGCGCCACCGCTCGAAGAGCGCAGGGTCCTCCAGGATGGAGATGAGCCTCAGCTCGAAGGGGATGCGAGCGCGGACGGCGTCCACGACGTCGGCGGCCTTGTCGCAGAGGGAGCATTTGGGTTTCGAGTAGATCTCGACTCTCATGGCGGGCAGGATGGACGGTCGATGCGAGGTCTGACTGGTGACTTACCGACGATGCCCCTCAAGGACCTCGTCGTCCACCTCGGGAACCGTCGAGCCACTGGCTCGCTGAAGGTGGAGCGTGGAGAGGTCCGCAAGCAATGGGTCCTCCGCGATGGCCAGGTGATTTGCGCCAGCTCCAATCAGCATCGGGAGTACTTCGGTCAATTCCTCATCACCATGGGGCATGTGACGGAGGCCCAGCTCGAGAAGGCGTTCGGCACGCAGGCCCAGACGCGGGTCTTCCTGGGCAAGGTGCTGGTGACGACGGGGGTGGTGACGGAGGCGACGGCGCGCTCGACGCTGAGTCACAAGTTCCGGGAGATGATGTTGGATGCCTTCCATTGGCGGGAAGGCGAGTTCACCTTCGAGGCGTCGGACACGGCCCCGGAGATCGCCGGCCTCGATATCGAGGTGGACCTGATGGACATCCACCGCGAGGGCGAGTTCCGGGAGACGGCGTGGGAGGCCATCCGCGCGGTGTTCCCCTCGGGCGGGGTGCGACTGTCGGTGGATGAACGCAAGCTGCCCGACCGCAAGCCCGGCAGCATGGACGAGCGAATCGTCCAGCTCATCCAGGACGGCCTGAGCATCGACGGGCTGGCCCGGGCACTCCACGCCACGGACTTCTTCCTCTACCAGCGGCTGTACGCGCTCTATCGCCTGGACGCGGTGAAGGTGTCGGACGAGGCCCCGGTGCCCGTCACGTCCGCGGTGGTGGAAGAGGAGAAGCTGGAGGACACGGGCGTCATCGGCTCGGAGTCGTCGTCGGACGAGGTGCTCCAGGCGGCGCAGCTCTTCATCGACGCGGGCAACGTGCGCGACGGCGAGGCCCTGGCGCGACAGGCGCACGAGATGTCCCCGTCGCCCCGCTCGGCGGCGCTGTTGAAGACGGCCCAGGAGAAGCTGCTGAAGGAGCTGCGCCGGGAGTTGATGGATGCGTCGAAGGTGCCGGCGCTCCAGGTGGCGCCCTCACACCTGAAGACGCTCCAGCTCACCGCGCCCGAGCGCTACCTGCTCTCACGCGTCGACGGCCGTCGCGACATCGCCGCCATCGTCAACGTGTGTCCGCTGCAGGAGCTGGACGCGCTGAAGTTCTTCCACGGCTTCGTGGACATGGGGTTGGTGAAGCTCACCGCGCGCTAGGCAGCGTCGAGCCTCCCCCCGCTCAGTGCTTGCCCGCGGCCGAGGCCGGCGCGGTCAGCTCCACTGTCGCTGGCACGCGCTCCAGCCCGAGCCGCAGCGCCTCGCGTCCCAGCCAGGTGCCACGGATGCGCCACTTCGGATCATTGACCACGAGCGCGGCCACGGCGACGCGCGGATTGTCCCGGGGCGCGAAGCCCACGAACCACGAGTAGTCCCGAAAGGGATTGCGGTCCGCGAGCGTGCCCGTCTTGCCCACCGCGCTGTCCACGCGGAAGTTGCGCTCCCGGAAGATGCCGCGCGCGGTGCCGTGCGTGACGGTCTCCTCCAGCATGTCCGTCAACGCCTTGGCCGCCTCGGAGGTCAGCACGCGCTCGCCCTCGGGAGGCAAGAGCGAGCCCTGCTCCGGCTCCACCAGCACGGGGTCCACCCAGCGTCCATCATTGGCGGCCACCGAGGCCAGCAGCGCGCCGTGGAGCGGCGACAGGTAGACGTCCCCGAAGCCAGCGCCCGTGTTGGCCAGGGCAAAGCCATCCTCCGGCACGGCGGCGAGCGACACGTCCGTGGGCACCACGAAATCAATCTCGCGGTTGAAGCGGAAGCGCGCGGCCATGCGGCGCAGGGTATCCGCGGTGAGGTGCTTCTGCGTCAGCTTGGCGAAGATGACGTTGGCGCTCTTGCCCATCGCGAGCGCCAGCGAATAGCAGGCCCCATCGCGCTCGCTGTCCTCCAGGTGCTTCTCGGTGAGCCGTCGCTTGCCCCCGTGGAAGCACTCCTCCATCGTCGGCGAGACACCGGCCTCCAGCAGCGCGCTGCCGGTGACGATCTTGAAGATGCTCGCAGCGGGGAACACCGCGCGGTACGGCAGCCCCCGCAGCTCCGGCTGCGCCTGCGAGTGCTCCGCGAGCGCCAGCACGCGCCCCGTCGAGGGCTCCAGCACCACGACGGCGCCATACGGCGTCTCGTAGTCACGGAGGATCTTCGTCAGCGAGGCCTGGAGCACCGGGTCCACGGTGAGCGCGCGCGTGTGGCCATCCTTCTCCTTCACCACCAGCCGCTCGCCCTGCAGCTTCGCGCGGGCCAGCAGGTCCGCGGCGCGAGGCATCGTCTGGAGCTTCGCCATGGGCGGAGCCGTCAGTCGCGAGGGCACCGGCGCGGGAGGCACCAGGCCCGGCACCATCACCAGCGTGGTCAGCCCCGCGTCCGGTCCACCCTGCACCGCCGCGGCAGCCACCGCGTCGGCCTCGGGGCTCGTCCCACCGTCCTCCCCACCCACGTGAGTCAGGGACGTCGCGGTACCGCCACCGCCCGCATAGGCGCCCGGGTCACCGCCAGCGTCCTCGGCCCCTCCGGCTCCTTCGGCTCCGGAGCCAGCCACGAGCGGGCCCGTCCCTGGGAGCGCCGTCTGACTGGAGCCAGGAACCACCACGCCGGAGTCAGGGGCGGCCGAGGCCTCGGGCAAGGCATCGCCCCGCACCGGTTCTTGGGCCCCCAGGAGCAGAGCGAGGGGGAGCAGCGCTGCGGCGGACAGGAGGCGGCGGCGAATCGTCATGTGCGGCGCGAGTGGGGGCTGAGGGGGCGGGAGCAGCAGGCGAATCCTACCGGCTGGAGGCTCGCTGTCCACGGACGGTTCCCTGTCCGCCTGGTTGCCGCTCCTGTCAGAAACTTGGCGGTGGGGTGTGCAAGTCCGATAGGGTCACCCACACTTTGGACGGACTGAAAGAAACCCTGGTCATCTGGGGCGCCGAGTTCCGCCGGGCCGTGCGCAGTGGTCGCACGGTGGTGCTGCTCGGGCTCTACAGCATGTTCTCCGCGCTGGTGCTGCTGGTGATTGGCAAGCTGACCAGCGACCTGCGCTCGACGATGAACGAGCGGCTGGCCGGCGCCGGCGCCGACGCGGAGGCGACCGCGCGGATGATGGAGGAGACGCGCAACGGCGTGCTGGGCTTCCTCACCAGCAACGACAGCGCGAT
>NZ_JBLZWL010000029.1:0-211100 GCF_049194865.1 Corallococcus terminator
TACGACCCACGCGTCCTCCGGACATACCTGCCCACGTGCAACGCCGAGGAGCTGCGGTTCGTCTTCGGCCCCATCCGCTCGTTCCTGATGGAGGACGAGGATGGCTCGATGCTGCTGCGCTTCTCGCTGCGCGACGAGGAGCTCGTGCTCGAGCGGGTGCCGCTCCTGGCCGACACCGTCGCCGCCTGAGCTGGCCTCCCCCCGGTGTTCCAGAGCGTTCGGGAGCCTGTCCTGATACCTGACATATAGCTGTCACTCCTGCCCGTCATGGTGCGTCTCACGAAGTCGTCCAGCTTTGCCGGACCCCGCCCCTGACACCCCAGGCCCCATGATTCCCATCCCCTTGATGTTCCTGCCTTTTCCCTTCACCCCTCCCGAGGAGAAGCGCTCCAGGGCCGGCGGTGCGAAGAACCCGGGACGTCGCCCTCGTGTGGTGTCAGCGCCACGCACCGTGAAGGAGGTCACCGTGCCGTCACGACGCAAGAGCCCGTCAGCCGCCATCACCGCGCGCCGGAGCGGGAAGGGTGGGCTGGCTCCGGTGCTGACCTCGCGGGAGCTGAACCGGGCCCTGCTCCAGCGGCAGTTCCTGCTGCGTCGCACGAGCCGCTCGGTCCCCGAGGTGATTGAGCACCTGGTGGGGCTTCAGGCGCAGGCGGGCAACGCGCCGTACCTGGGGCTCTGGACGCGGATGAAGGACTTCCAGCTCGACGACCTGACGCGCCGGTACCACGCGCGCGAAGTGGTGCGGGCGACGATGATGCGGTCCACGCAGCACCTCGTCACGGCGCGCGACTTCCAGCGCCTGCGGCCCACGCTGCAGCCGGTGTTGGACCGGATGCTGAAACACAGCGCCTACCCGCGCGAGCTGGCGGGGCTGGACGTGGACCTGGTGATTGCCGAGGGACGCAGGCTGTTCGCCGAGGCGCCCCTGAGCGCGGTGGAGCTGGGCCGTCGACTCCAGGAGCGCTGGCCGGAGCGGGATGCTTCATCGCTCAGCATGGTGGTGCGTGTCGCGGAGTCGCTCGTCACCGTGCCTCCCTTCGCGACGTGGTGCGTGGGGGGCGAGGTGGAGTTCGCCACGTCGAAGTCGTGGCTCGGCGAGCCGGTGGACCCCGCGCTGCCACTGGAGGACGTGGTGCTGCGCTACCTGGGCGCCTTCGGGCCCGCGAGCGTGAAGGACATGCAGATGTGGTCCGGGCTGGTTCGACTCTCGGACACCGTCGAGCAGCTCCGTCCTCGGCTGCGCACGTTCCGTGACGAGCAGGGCGTCGAGCTGTTCGACGTGCCGGACGCGCCCCGCCCCTCGGGGGACACGCCTGCCCCGGTGCGCTTCGTGGCCGAGTTCGACAACGTGCTGCTGTCGCACGCGGACCGTACGCGCATCATCTCCGAGCCCCATCGCAAGCGCGTCTTCACCGTCAACGGCATCATCCGCCCGACGGTGCTGGTGGATGGCTTCGTGCGTGGGATGTGGAAGCTGGAGCGCGCGAAGGAGCGCGTCACGTTGCGCATCGAGCCGTTCGAGCGGCTGGCTCGTGAGGACCGCGCGGCGCTCACGGAGGAGGGGGAGCGACTCCTCGCCTTCGCGGCTCCGGACAGCGCGTCCCGCGACATCCACTTCGCGCCGGTGTCCTGACGCACGTGCGTCGCGGTGCGGCGGCGTGAGTCGGACCTCGGTGGCCCGACTCACGCCCCTTCGAGCTACTTGCGCTTGCCGGCCTTCGCCTTCTTCGCGGGGGCCTTCTTGGCGGTGCGGGCCTGGGGCTTCTTCGAGGCGGCCTTCTTCGCGGGGGCCTTGTCGGCGTTCCACAGGCCGCCCATCCACGCCTCGATGTCCTTCACCGTGCGCGGGATGTTGGCGGAGAGCACCTTGCAGCCCCGGGCGGTGACGACGAGGTCGTCCTCGATGCGCACGCCGATGCCTCGGTAGCGCGCGGGGACCGTGAGGTCGTCCTTCTGGAAGTACAGGCCCGGCTCCACCGTGAGCACCATGCCCGCCTGGAGCTTGCCGTACTTGTACGCCTCCTGCCGCGCCTGCGCGCAGTCGTGCACGTCCAGGCCGAGCATGTGGCTGACGTTGTGCAACGAGTAGCGCTTGTAGAACTGGTGCTCGTCCTTGAGCGCCTCGGTCGCGCTCTCGAGGATGCCCAGCTTCTCCAGCCCTTCGGCCAGTACGCGCATGGCGGCGCGGTTGGGCTCCATGAAGTCGTTGCCCGGCTTCACCGCCGCGAAGGCCGCCTCCTGCGACGCATAGACGAGCTCGTAGATGGCCTTCTGCTCCGGCGTGAAGCGCCCGGAGATGGGCAGCGTGCGGGTGATGTCCGCCGTGTAGAGCGTGTGGCCCTCCACGCCCGCGTCCAGCAGCAGCAAGTCCCCGGACACCAGCGGACCGTCATTGCGGTTCCAGTGCAGCACGCACGCGTGCGTGCCGCTGGCGACGATGCTGTTGTAGCCCGTGTCGTTGCCTTCCACGCGCGCGCGCAGGTTGAAGATGCCCTCCACGTAGCGCTCCGTCTTCGCCACCTTCAGGCTGCGGATGACGTCCTCGAAGCCGCGCTGCGTGGCGTCGATGGAAATCTGCAGCTCGCGCAGCTCCTGGGCGTCCTTGATGAGCCGCAGCTCGGACAGGAAGGTGGCCAGCGCCTTGTCGCGCTCGCCGCCCTCGGTCACCTCGGTGTCCACCTTGGCCGAGTGCCCGCGCAGCACTCGCGTGGGCTTCGTCGCCGCGCCCTTCAGGCCCTTGAGGTAGGCGCCCAGCGTGTCCAGTCCACGCGCCTCGTCGACGTCATGGCGCGCGCGGCTCTCCGGCACGCCCAGGCGCGGGCCGACCCACAGCTCGCCCTTCACCCGGTCCGTGAAGAACGTCGAATCGGAGCGGCCCGGGTTGGGCTCCACGAAGAGGAGGTCCGTGTGGCCGCCGCCTTCCTTCGGCTCCAACACCAGCACGCAGTCCGGCTCCAGGTTGCCGGTGAGGTAGTAGAAGTCCGTGCCCGGGCGGAAGCGGTAGTGCGTGTCGTTGGCGCGCACCTTCTCGTGGCCGGTGGGGACGACAATCGTCTCGCCGGGGAACGCCTGCGACAGCGCCTTGCGGCGGGCCTTGAAGGACTCCGCGTACTTGATTTTCGGAGGCAGCTTCCCCGAGGCGGGCTTCCACTGCTTCAGCATGAAGTCCAGCAGCGCTTGCGGCGGCACCGAGTCATGGCTGGCGGGCTTCGCGGCTGGCGCCTGCGGCTCGGACGTGACGAGGGGCTGCTGCTCACCGACCGCGGGCTGCGAGCTGTCGGAGGCGACCGGGGACGAAGGGATGGACGTGGCCATGGCGGGGGACTCTTCAACACCGCCCCGCGCTCCTCAAGCCCGAGATGCATCCTGACGCGGAGCAGTGTCTTCCGCGAGAAGGGCTACTTGCCCGACGAGCACGGGAACCGCCGTCTCCACCCGCAGGATTCGGGGGCCCAGGGAGAAGGGGCGAAAGCCGTGGGATTCCAACAATTGGGCCTCGAACGATACCCAGCCCCCATCGGGGCCGATGGCGAGGACGGAGCGCTGGCCGGGGGCCGCTGACACGGCGCGCAGTGGCTGCGTCGCCGGCGGGTGGGGGAGCAGGCGGACGGCGTCCGGGGGGAAGACGGAGTCGAGCTCGTCCTCGACGAAGGGGCGGAAGCGCTCTCGGACGAGGACTTCTGGCAGGCGGGTGTCTCGGGCCTGCTCCAGGCCTTGGAGGAGCAGGTCCTTCACGAAGGCGCCGTCGAGCACCTTGGAGTCGAAGTAGCTCTTCTCCACCCGGGCCGCGTTGACCAGGACGATGCGGTCCACGCCCAGCGAGGCCACGGCGGGGAGGACCTTCTTGAGCGCCTTGGGCCGGGGGATGGCGAGCAGCAGGTCGATGCCCGCGCGGGGAGGAGGGGCTTCCGTGAGGGTGGTGCGCAGGTGGAGGACGCCGGGGCTGTTCTCCAGCACTTCGCCGGTGCCGATGAGCCCACCCAGGAGGCCGACGCGCAGGGATTCACCGGGCTCGGCGCGGAGCACCTCTCGCGCATGCTGGGCCCGTCGCCCGGTGAGGCGCGCGGTGCCGTCCGGAAGGAAGTCCTCGTCGAAGAGCAGCAGCAGGTTCACGGGGGCCTTCTGTACCCCGGCCGGAGGGCGCCGTGGGGGCCTTCTTCCCTCCAGGACGGCCCTGGAGCGCCCGGCTCCCTGGCTGGTGGAGTTGCCCTCCCACCGGCAGTGCTTGCCCGGCCCCGGGCCGTGCCGTAAAGCCGGGCTGTGCGTTCCCTTTGTCTTCGCTGCCATCGCCCCGAGAGCACCTGCTACTGCTCGCAACTGCCACCTCGGCTGGACACTCGCACCCGCGTCGTCTTCCTCCAGCATCCCCGCGAACGACGAGTGGCCATTGGCACCGCGCGCATGGCGCACCTGGCGCTGGCCAACTCGGAGCTTCACCACGGCGTCGACTTCACCGGGCACACCCGGCTGGAGGAGCTGGCCGCGGACCCCGGGTCCGTCGCCGTCCTCTTTCCCGGTGAGGACGCCATCTCCGTGGAGCAGGCGCGCGCGCATCCGCCGAAGACGCTCATCGTGGTGGATGGCACCTGGCCGCAGGCGAAGAAGGTCGTCTCCCGGAACCCGCTGCTCGCCGGACTGCCGCGCATCGGCTTCGTGCCTCGCCGCCCGAGCAACTACCGCATTCGCGCGGAGCCCGCGGACCACTGCGTCTCCACCATCGAGGCGGTGGTGGAGATTCTGGGGTTGCTGGAGGGAGAGCCGGAGCGCTTCGACACGATGTTGAAGGCGTTCGAGTACATGGTGGACACGCAGCTGGGGCGACAGTCGACGCGGACGTCGCCGAACCGGCGCCGCCTCCACTTTGGCCCGTGGCGTCCGCCGCAGGAGCTGCGCTCGCTGTCGGAGGGCTTCGAGAACCTCGTCGCCTTCTATGGCGAGGCGAACGCGCACCCGACGGGCACGGACTTTCCCCCGGAGCTGGTGCACGTGGTGGCCTGTCGTCCGGCCACGGGCGAGCGCTTCGAGGCCGTCATGGCGCCCGAGCAGCCGTTGGCGCGCAGCACGACGCTGCACGTGGAGTTGCCGGAGGACGTGCTGCGCGCGGGCGAGCCTCGGGCCCAGGCGCTGGAGCGGTTCGAGCGGTTCCTGCGTCCCGATGACGAGCTGGCGGTGTGGACGACGTTCGCGTTGGATTTGCTGTGGGAGGGCGGCGTGAAGCGCAGGCCCGCGAGGAACGTGCGACTGGCCACGGCGCGTGCGCTGGAGGGCAAGGCCGGGGGCGTGGAGCACGCGATGGAGTTGCTGGGCGGCCCGGATGTGCCCCAGTGGGCGCCCGGTCGCGCGGGCACTCGCATCCGCGCGCTGGAGTCCGTGCTGCGCGTGCTGGTGGAGCGTGGCCGAGCGCAGGAGCCCATGAAGCGGGTGAAGCAGCAGCGCACGGGGACCGAGGGCTGACTCGGCGGCGCTGGCCTTGGGTGTCGCGAAGGGCTCAGGGCAACAGCGCGGCGCCGGCCTCTCGCACGTAGCGACCTCGCGGGAAGTCGTTCAGGTACTGGCGATACTCCGTCTTCGCATCCTGGCCCTGGAGCCGTGACTCGAAGCAGCGTGCGCGCAGGTAGCGCGCCTGCTCTCGGTGGTCCGTGCGCGGGCTCTTGGCCGCGATCTCCTCCAGGCCCGTGAGGAAGTTCTCACACGTCCGTGGGCCCTGTTGGATTCGCGCATAGCCGAGGAACCGCTCGTCCGCGTCCTTCGACAAGAGGGACATGGGGATGAGTCCCTCCTTCTTCTTCTTGGGCTCGGGACGCTCCGCCACCTGCACCGGCTGCGTTGGCGCGGGAGACGGGGCTGTCACCATTGGCGCCGGAAGGGGAGGCGCGGGCAGCTTCTCCGTCACCGACGGCGCGGGGTAGGGCGCGAACTCCTGGCTGGGGTCCGCGGGGTTGCGTGCCTTGGTGGCGGCCGGAGGCGTGGCCATGGCGACGACGCTCGGCGGCGGTGACGCGGATTCGGCCGGAGTCTGCTCCTCGGCCTTGGGCGGAGTCTCGGTCTTCTCCTGGCGCGACTTCATCGACGCGACCACCACCTTCGACTTTCGCTCCACCTTGTCGGAAGGCCCCTTCGCGAGGGCGGGCTTCACGCTGCCCGACGTCTGCGGCACATGGGCCACCGCTGGCATCACGGTCGGGGCTGCCTCGGGAGTGCTCGCGCCCGTGGGCACTGTCGGGCCCACCTCCTGCGTGGAGGACTCCGTGGGCAGGTCCATCGAGTCGAGTGCCTCACGGTCCGGCTCGGACAGGGGCTCCTGCTTCAAGGCGCCCTGCTGCTCGAACAGCTCCACGCGCTCGCCCGCGCCCACCATCCGCGCGGGCTGGCCCTCCAGCTCCACTCGCACGCGCCCCTCGGACACCGCCACCGAGGCCCCCAGGGGCGTGCGCTCCACCGTGAACACCGTGCCCACCACGGACACGCGCAGGCCCGCGACGTCCACGCGGAAGCCACGCCGCTCCGCGTGCGAAGCCTTCACCGACAGCCGGCCCTGGCGCACCGTGAGGTGCACGTCGCTCGCCTCCGCGCGAGACAGCTCGACTTCCGAGTCCGCGGACAACTTCACGCGGCTCGCGTCCGGCAGCCGCAGCATCGCGGAGGCGCGCGAAGGAGTCTTCACCGCCGTCCCAGAGCGCAGTCGCATTCCGGCCGTCAGTGCTTGCTCCGCGCCGCCGCGCTCACGAATCACCGCGCCCGTCGTGCTCTCCGCTCGCGTCGACTCCTGCTCGGCGGTGGTCGTGGGCGTGCCCAGCGCCACCGCGGTCTCCGGCGCCGGAGCCGTCTGCTCCGCGAGCACGGCTTCAGGAGGTGGGGTGCTCATCGGTGACACCGTCGGTCGGGCCACCCAGAGCGCGAGCACCACGGCACAGGTGCCAGCGAGCGCGACTGCCCACGGCCACCGCATCCGCGAGGACTTCGCTTCCAGTCGCGAGGCGGCCTCGGCGCGCAGCTTCGCGCCCACCGCGTCCCAGTTCACCTGGGGCTCCGCGCTCCTGACCTCATGAAGCATGGCGCGGCTCGTCTGAACCCGCTCCAACTCGACGGAGCAGGTGGCGCAGCTCGACAGGTGCGCGCGCGTGCTCGCCGTCTCCTCGACGCTCAGTTCGTTCGCCGCCAGCGCCCACAGCGCCCGTGCCTCAGGGTGCGCCATGAGGGCCTCCGGGGCGGCGGGTGGCGAGCAGTCGCTGCATGGCCTCGTTGAACTCCAATCGCGCGTGGTGCAGGCGGCTGCGGACGGTGTTGGGCGAGCTTCCCACGGCCTCGGCGATTTCGTCCGGGCTCATTCCGCACAGCTCGTAGTACACGAAGACGATTCGCTTCTTCGGCTTGAGCTTCTCCAGCGCGGCCTCCACCAGCCGAGCCGCCTGGCGCCGCGATGCGGCACGCTCTGGGTCTTCGTCCGGGGACTCGCACTCGGGCGGCTCCGCGACGGAGTCCTCCGGCCTGCGCCGCTTCCAGCGCAGATGCGATAGCGCCACGTTCGAGCACACCCGATAGAAGAACGTCTTGAAGCGCGACTCGCCCCGGAAGCCCTTCACCGCCGTCAGCAGCCGCAGGTACACCTCCTGGAGCAGGTCCTCCACGTCCACGCGATTGCCCACCAGGTGCCGCAAGGTGCGCGCGGCGTCCACCCGGGTCAGCTCATAGAGGCGCTCGAAGGCGGTGCGGTCGCCTTCCTGGAGCCGGCGCACCAGCAGGTGGAGCTGGGGCTCGTCAGAGGACGTGGGAGGTGAGGAGGGGCCCTGTCCTGGGCGCTCCTCGGGCGAGGCGGCCGGTGCCAATGCCTGGGCTTCGCGGAAACTCACCGGACGCTCTCCCTCCGGGACGCGCCATGAGGTCCCCCCCTGTAGGAGCGCCCCACCGTCCATGTGAAAGGTCCAGGCCAGCACACTACCTCCGTGCCCCTGGGTCGCCGCAGCGACGTGCGCCGATCAAAAAAGATTTTTGATCAGCCGTCAGCGGCGCGGAGACGAACGCGGGTGAAACCGGACAACCCACCCGGTGGCCGGACCGGTTCCCCGCAGCACGGAGTCCCCGCTCATGAACCACCCCGCACGCGGCCTGCTGGCGCCGCTCCTGCTGTTGTTCGCTTTCTCAGGCTGCATCATCCGCGAGAACGATGACAGTTGGCTGGACGACGAGGACCTCTGCTTCTGCGAGACCAACGCCGACTGCGACTCCGACCAGTACTGCCGCGCTGGTTACTGTCGCGACCTGGGGCCGAACGCGGACCGGTGTACCAGCGCGCTCGAATGCCCCAACACGCAGATCTGCATCAACTCCGTCTGCAACCAGCCCTGCGCCCGCACCGCGGATTGCGCCCCCGGTGGCAGGTGCGAGGACGGCTTCTGCTCCCCTGGCTCCACCCAGCCTCCTCGTGACGGTGGCACGCCCGACTCAGGCCCGAGGCCCGACGGTGGTGGCACGCGCCCGGACGGCGGCCCGTCGTGGGACGCCGGCACTCCCGACGCAGGTCCTCCTCCGACGGATGCGGGTCCTGGGCCCGTGTGCCGCGTGAATGTGGACTGCGGCACGGGGAACTACTGCATCAACAACCAGTGCCACCGTGGCTGCGCGACGGATGGACAGTGCTCCAACACCGAGTCGTGCGTCTTCGGCGTGTGCCGCCCGCGTCCGCCGGATCCGAACGCGTGCCGCACGGCCGGAGACTGCTCGGGCGGCAAGGACTGCGTGAACGGCCAGTGCCGTGCGCAGTGCGAGTCCACCACGCAGTGCCCCGCGGACCAGTCCTGCCAGATTGGCTACTGCCTGCCCATTCCCCACGGCGGTGAGTGCCGCGCCAACTGCGAGTGCCCCTCGGGCCAGGTCTGCGCCAACGGCCAGTGCCGCTCCACGGAGCCGGACCCGGGCCAGACGTGCATGGCCAACTGCGACTGCCCCTCCGGTCAGGTCTGCAACGGCGGCTACTGCCGTCCTCCCGCGCCGCCGCCTCCGCCTCCGGACGCGGGCTCGGGCACCACCTGCGCCGCCAACTGCGACTGCCCCTCCGGTCAGGTGTGCACCAGTGGCTACTGCCGCGCGCCTCCGCCTCCGACGCCGGTGGACGCGGGCACCACCACGGTGTGCCGCGCCAACTGCGAGTGCCCCGGCGGACAGATTTGCAAGGACGGCGCGTGCAAGCCGGTGAACCAGGGCAGCGGCAAGTCGTGCGTGGCCAACTGCGAGTGCCCCGCCGGAGAGCGCTGCCAGGACAACGTCTGCTGGCTGTAGTCCGTCACGTCTGGTGGCGCCCGGAAGTACTCAGGGCGCCACCATCCGCCAGCAGCGGTGGATGTCCTTGCGCTGGAAGTCCTCGGGGATGGAGGCCGGTGTGAGCTCCTCCACGGACTTCCAGCCGCGCGTCGCCTTGTCGTCGAGCTGGAAGCCGAGGAAGTTGTTGGAGAAGTAGAGGACGCCTCCGGGTGACAACAGTGTCCGGAGTGCGTCCATCAGACGCGGGTGGTCTCGCTGTACGTTGAACGAGCCCGTCATCTTCTTCGAGGTGGAGAAGGAGGGCGGGTCGCAGACGATGAGGTCATAGCGCTCGGGGCCTCGGGCCTGGGCCTCCACCCACGCCTTCGCGTCCGCGCGGACCAGCTCGTGGCGCGAGTTTGCCAGTCCATTCAGGTCCAGGTTGTCCTCGGCCCAGTCCAGATAGGAGTTGGACAGGTCCACCGTCACCGTGCTCGCGGCGCCACCGGCGGCGGCGTACACGGTGAACGCGCCGGTGTACGCGAAGAGGTTGAGGAAGCGCTTGCCCTTGGCCTCCTCGCGCACGCGCTGACGGGTGTCGCGGTGGTCCATGAAGAGGCCCGTGTCCAGGTAGTCGCCCAGGTTGACCCAGAACTTCAGGCCCCGCTCCTCGACGACGAGCCGTCCGCTGCCTTGACCCACGCGGCCGTACTGCGCGCGGCCCCACGGCTGGGGCGTGTGTGTCTTCACGAAGACTCGCTCGGCGGGGACCTCCAGCACCTCCGTCACAGCCGCGAGGACCTCCGTGCGCTGCGTCTCCGCCGAGCCGGACTTGAGCGCGCGGCGGTGCGGGTACTCGGTGATGTGGACGCAGTCGCCGTAGACGTCCACCGCGAAGGGGTACTCGGGGATGTCCCTGTCGTAGACGCGGAAGGACGTCAGCCCCCGGGCCTGGGCCCACTTGCGAAAGTGCTTCGCGCCCTTGCGCAGCCGGTTGGCGAACATGACCGCCTCGGTCGTCTTGGGGGCGTCCTTGTCGTGACTCTCTTTTGGGTCAGCCATCTCGGGCCCACTCATCCCTGACTCGCGGACGGACGACAAGCGCCGTGAGGCCACCCGGGGCTTTCAAGTGACGAAGCGCCCGCACCCGCGCGGGCATTGCGGCACGCGCCCGGGGCAGGAAGACTCAGCGCCATGAGCGTGCGCGTCGAGAAGAGCGGCCCCATCACCACCGTCATCCTCCAGCGGCCCGAGGTGCGCAACGCGGTGGACGGCGCCACCGCCCAGCTCCTCGCCGAAGCCTTCCGAGCCTTCGACGCCGACTCCGATGCGCGCGTGGGCGTGCTCCACGGCGACGGCGGCACCTTCTGCGCGGGCGCGGACCTCAAGGCCGTCTCCGAGGGCCGCATGCCGCGCCTCCAGGTCGATGGAGATGGCCCCATGGGCCCGTCGCGCATGGTGTTGAGCAAGCCCGTCATCGCGGCCATTTCGGGCCACGCCGTGGCGGGTGGGCTGGAGCTGGCGCTGTGGTGTGACCTGCGCGTGGCGGAGGAGGACGCGGTGCTGGGCGTCTTCTGCCGGCGCTGGGGCGTGCCGCTCATTGACGGCGGCACCGTGCGGCTGCCCCGGCTCATCGGCCTGTCCCGGGCCATGGACCTCATCCTCACCGGACGCCCCGTGTCGGCCCAGGAGGCGCTGGCCATGGGACTGGTCAACCGCGTGGTGCCTCGGGGGCAGGCTCGCGAGGCGGCCGAGGCGCTCGCCCGGGAAGTCGCCGCGTTTCCGCAGGCTTGCATGAACGCGGACCGCGCCTCGGCCTACGCCCAGGGGGGCCTGCGCCTGGAGGAAGCGCTGCGTCAGGAGTTCGTGGGCGGCGTGAAGGTGCTGGAGTCGGAGTCCATCGCCGGGGCCACCCGCTTCGCGAAGGGGGCGGGGCGGCACGGGACGTTCGAGTAGGGCAGAGGCTGATGCGCGGCCCGGGGGGCTGTGTTACTCCCCCGCCCATGCGCTTCGACACTCTCGCCATCCATGCCGGTCAGGAGCCGGACCCCACGACGGGCGCCATCATGACCCCCGTCTACCTGACCTCCACCTACGTCCAGGACGGGCCCGGGGAGCACAAGGGCTACGAGTACAGCCGGACGCAGAACCCCACCCGCAAGGCGCTCCAGGACTGTCTGGCCGCGCTCGAGGGCGCGAAGTACGGCGCCGCCTTCGCCTCCGGCCTCGCGGGCACGGACATGCTGATGCACATGTTGGATCACGGTGACCACGTCATCGTCTCCGACGACGTCTACGGAGGCACCTTCCGCCTCTTCGACAAGGTCTACAAGCGCTGCGGCCTGAACTTCTCCTTCGTCGACCTGTCCTCCCCGGGTGCCTTCGAGGCGGCGATTACGCCCAAGACGAAGATGGTGTGGGTGGAGACCCCCACCAACCCGATGCTCAAGCTCATCGACCTGGCAGCCATCGCCAAGGTCGCCAAGAAGCACAACATCCTGGCTGTCGCCGACAACACCTTCATGACGCCGTACTTCCAGCGCCCGCTGGACCTCGGCTTCGATGTGGTGGCGCACTCCACCACCAAGTACCTCAACGGACACAGCGACGTGGTGGGCGGCTTCGTCTGCACCAGCCGCGATGACGTGGCCGAGCGGATGTACTTCCTCCAGAACGCGGTGGGCGGCGTGTCCGGCGCCTTCGACAGCTTCCTCGTGCTGCGCGGCGTGAAGACGCTCCATGTCCGCATGGACCGCCACGCGGAGAACGCGATGAAGGTGTCCCACTTCCTCGCCACGCACCCCAAGGTGAAGAAGGTCACCTACCCGGGTCTGGAGACGCATCCGCAGCACGCGCTCGCGCGTCAGCAGATGACGGGCTTCGGCGGCATGGTGACGTTCGACATCCACGGCGGCCTGGAGGCGGCGCGCACCTTCCTCAAGACGGTGAAGGTCTTCGCCTGCGCGGAGTCGCTCGGCGGCGTCGAGTCCCTCATCGAGCACCCGGCCATCATGACCCACGCCTCCGTGCCCAAGGAGACGCGCGAGAAGCTCGGCATCGCCGATGGCTTCATCCGCTTGTCCGTCGGCATCGAGGACTCCAGGGACCTCATCGATGACTTGTCCCAGGCGCTCGACGCGGCGAAGTAGGCCGCGCGTCGTCTGAAGCCAGGCTGGCTTCCAAGGGCCTCCCCGCTCCCTCGCACTGGGACGCGCGGAGGCCCTTCGTCTGTCCACGCCCTGCCAGACGTGGCTCGCGCTCGGCTGCCCTGCTGCCTGGAGGCGAGCGTGAATGTCCACTACTGGAATGTCGCCGGATGGGTTCCGTTTGGGCTCCCATCATGAGCGACCGAAGGATTCTCACCACATGCTTCATGGGCGTGCTGCTCGCTGCCGTTGCTGGCTGCGACGAGCAGCCGCTCACACCCGCGGACCAGGACGTTGTTCCACCCGAAATCCCCACGACGGAGCTCCAGGACTCCGAGGCCGCGCTGACGGCGCCCGACTGCCGCATGCTCACCACCGCCTCGGTGGTGGCCAGCGGTGACGACGGAGATGGCAGCGTCGCGGCCAACTCGCAGGACGACAACCTGAACACGCGCTGGAGCGGCCCGGGCGTGGGCGCGTTCCTCACGCTGGATCTGGGCGCCTCGCAGACGTTGGTGGGCACCACCGTGGCGTGGCACCGGGGCAACGAGCGACAGAACCACTTCGTCCTCTCCACGTCCGAGAACGGCACCACCTTCACCCAGGCGTACGCGGCCGACAGCGCGTTGAACAACCTGGCGCAGACGTATGCGTTCAGCGCGCGCAAGGCCCGCTATGTGCGCATCACCGTGAATGGCAACACGGTGAATGACTGGGCCTCCGTCGCCGAGGCCCGCGCGTGTGGCGAGCAGACCGCGCCGCCCGCGCCCACCGCGGACTCCGGGCCGGTGTTGCCGCGCCTGCCGTACCTCCAGAGCGTGGGGCCCACGAGCGCCATCGTCGCGTTCCGCTCCAGCGCGTCCTGCACGCCCTTCGTCCGCTTCGGCGAGGGCTCGTTGTTGGCGCGCACGGCGGTGGCCACCGTCGCGGGCTGGCGTCACGCGGTGGTGCTGACCGGCCTGCAGCCGGGCCGCGCGTATGGCTACAGCGTGGAGGCGTGTGGCTCCGTCACGGGCCTGCGGACGTTCCGCACGGCGTCCGCGCCGGGGACGCAGCGGGTGCGCTTCACCACGATGGGAGACTTCGGCACGGGCGGCTCCGCGCAGTCGAAGGTGATGGCGATGATGAACAAGCCCGAGTGGCGCGGGGAGTTCCTCGTCGCGCTGGGGGACAACGCCTACTCCGACGGCACCGAGCAGGAGTTCCAGGACCGCATGTTCAAGCCCATGGGGACGCTGCTCCGCGAGGTGCCGGTGTTCCCCTCGCTGGGCAATCACGAGTACGTGACGAACCAGGGGCAGCCGTACCTGGACAACTTCTACCTGCCCGCCAACAACCCGGCGAAGAGCGAGCGCTACTACTCGTTCGACTGGGGCAACGTGCACTTCACCGCGCTCGACTCCAACTGCGCCATCGGCATGGCGTCGGCGGACCGGTGCACCGCGGCGGCGCAGAAGGCGTGGGCGGAGCAGGACCTGGCGGCCAGCGCGCTGCCGTGGAAGGTCGTCTTCTTCCACCACCCGCCCTGGTCCAGCGGGGAGCACGGCTCGCAGCTCACCATGCGCCGCACGTACGGCCCCCTCTTCGAGAAGTACGGCGTGGACCTGGTGCTCACCGGGCATGACCACAACTACGAGCGCAGCAAGCCGATGAAGGGTGACGCCGTGGCGCCGTCGGGCACGCGCGGCATTCCCTATGTCGTGGTGGGCAGCGGTGGCGCGACGCTGAGGCCCTTCGCGGGCAGCCAGCCCTCCTGGACGGCGCTGCGCGACAACCAGGTGTATGGCTTCATGGACGTGGTGGTGGATGGCGGCACGCTGACGGCGCGGCTCATCACCTCCACGGGCACGGTGCGCGACACCCTCACGCTGTCCAAGTCGCTGCCGACGGTGCGCGCGTCGTCGCAGAAGCTGGCGCCGCTGGAGACGGTGCCCGGACCCGTGGATGACCCGGCCCGCATGCCCGATATCCTACGGGCCCGGCCTCCGCTGCCTCCCGCGGACCGGCTGGAGGACGTGGCCGACGCGCCAGAGCCTCCCGCGACGCTCCAGGCCGAGTAGGCACAGCCGTCGCGTCATCCGGCTTCGACAGGGCCTCCCGGGACATCGGGGGCCCTTCGTCGTTCAGCTCGGGACTACGGCCGTGCGGCCTTCGCGTTGACGGCGGCCTCCAGACGGGACAGGCCTCGCTTGAGCTCGGCCATCTCGGCCTTGAGCGTGTCGACCTCCGCGGTCTTCTCACGCAGCTCCCGCGTGCGGACCTCCAGCGCCTTGATGGCGGCCAGGTTCACCCCGTCGATGTCGAGCATGCCGATGCTCGTGTCGCCCGAGCCCAGGCCGAAGGCCGCTCTGAAGTCCTGCGCCATGGGCCCCATGTGGTGCACTCCGGCCTCCTCTTTCTTGTAGCGCCAGGTGGAGATGGGCAGCGCCGCGACCTTCGTCAGCAGCAGCTCGCCGTCGACGTTCCGGAAGCCCTCCTTCTGGTTGCGGTCCGACGTGCAGGAGAACACGCCACTGTTCGCCGGCAGGTCGCACCCCGTGGTGGTGTCCGTGCTGGTGCGCAGGCGGATGCCGCCCGCGGCGCGCACCATGAACTGGTTGTTGGCGGTGTTGGAGGTGGAGGTGGAGCCGCTCGCCGACTGGTCCCCCCAGATGAACGAGCCGGTGCGTCCGTCCGACGACACCCGTTGTCCCAGCGCCATGCTGTAGTCGGCGTTCGCCGTGACGCGAGACCCCATCGCCACGGAGTACAGGCCGGTGGCGAAGCTGGAGGCGCCCAGGGCGGTGGCGGAGAAGCCCGTCGCGGAACTCGAGAGACCCATCGCCACGCTGCCTTGCCCGCTGGCGAGATTGCCGATGCCCATGCACACCGAGGACTCGCCGCTCGCCGTGCAGCCATCCCCCATGGCGAACGCCCCCCTCCCGCTGGCGGTGGACAGGTTGCCGCCCGCCCAGGAGAACAACCCGACACTGCTCTCGTTCCACTGTGTGTCCGCATGGCCCGCGCGGAAGGCCGCCTTGTGGGGCACCCACATGAGGCGTGTTCCCGTGCCGGTCATCGGGAGCGCGCCGTGGCCCTGCTCGCCTCGCGCCAGCAGTCCGCCCGCCGAGTCCACGGTGAGCAGCGGGAACGCCGTCCAGCTCACTCCGTCCGACGCCGTGTTCTGGAGCTTCAGCAGGGCGGTGGGCGTGGCGATGGGCGTCGTCGCGTCGACGAGCACGTCGGAGCGGGTCGTCATCCGTCCGCGCGTGGTGCCCGTCCCCGCCAGCGAGAACGAGGCCTCCTGCGCGAGCACGCCATTCTGGATGTAGTTGCCGCTGCCCGGCAGGGGCTGGCGCGCATCGCTGAGGCGCGGGTCGCTGCTCGGCACCGGCGCGTTGGCACCGCCCCCGTACAGGAGGTTCAGCACATTGTCCTTCAACTCCAGCCCCGTCCCCACCTGCCAGGAAGGTCCCACGGGGCCTTGTGGTCCCACGGGGCCCTGCGGCCCAGCGGCGCCTTGTGGCCCGGTGGAGCCTTGAGGCCCTGCGGCGCCTTGAGGCCCCTGGAGTCCCTGGCCTCCCTGCGCGCCGTTGGCTCCATCGGACCCACCACAGCCCAGGCCGGAGAAGACGACTCCCAGCGCGGCCAGCCACGTCCCGACCTTCATTCGATTCCTCCTGGCGGATAGGGCACGGAGCATAGCGCCCTACGCGCCAGGTCTTCTCGGGAGTTGGGCCACCTTCAGTGTCGTACCCCTGGGGCTGGCTGCCCGGCGATGACCGCCCAGGTGGCGAGCGCGCTGTTGACGCTGGTCCAGTACCCGTAGGCCTCGTAGTACCAGACGGCCCAGTGCGCCTGCATGTCGAGCCGGCTGGGCTCCGCTGGCAGGTCTCCGTTGATTTGAGGGTCCGAGGCGTTGCGGATGACGAGCCACAGGGGGGCGGTGTTACCCAGCTCCTCCGCCACCAGTCCGAGCACCGCGTCGCCCATCTCCACGCCCGCGCCCACGGCTTCCAGGCCGTTGCGCGAGGTGCCGAACTCGAAGAAGTCGGTGGTGAGGATGGGGTGGAAGTCGGGCAGGTCCCTGCCGTCGAGCTTGATGTCGGGCGTGTTGCGCGGACCCGGGAGCAGGGGGCCGTTGAAGGCGTAGCGCTTGGTGGGTGGCCCGAAGTCCGGCTCGCCGAGCTGCGGCGCGTGCTGGGCCATCAGCCGCTCCGCGTCGTCGAAGTAGCGGGTGGGGACGTCCATCTCGCAGCGGTATGTCTTGTCATTGAAGGGCTCGTTGCGGAACTCCTGTGACAGGCGGAAGCGGGCGGCGCGGGTGACGATGACGTCGCCCAGCTCGTGGTCCGGGAACGTCGCCCCCGCGGTGCCCACGGTGATGACCATGCGAGGCTTCACCTCGCGCAGCAGCTGGTGGAACAGGTCCTTCACCGGCAGCGTCGCGGTGCCGACGCCGGTGCGCACGCCGTCCTGGTTGAGGTGCAGCTCCGACTTGAAGCACAGCACGCTCCGGCCGCCGATGTCGGTGAGGAACCAGCTTCCCAGGCGCTGCACCCGCTGGGCGGGCGCCGACTTGCGGATGAGCGGCTGGTAGTGGCTCTGGAAGTCCCTGTCGTACGGGTACCAGGCGGTGCGCCGGACGCCCGGCGTGAGGGTGTCCGCCAGGGCCTCGACTTCAGCCACGGTCCACGTGACGACCAGGTAGTCGGCCTGCGGGAGCGCGGCGCCGGGCTGGGGCGGGGTGGCCAGTCGGGGATGGGGCCGAGGCGCCAGACCCGCGGGCCACGTCAGCCCGAGGGCCACCTCGGCGGGCAGGGGTCCTCGTGGCAGGGCGGTCGCCTCCAGGGGGTCTTCGTCCACCGTGGCGCCGTATTCGATGATGTGCCGGGCAATCAGCTCCGGGCTGCTCAACAGGGTGTGGGGATTGGGCATGACGCACCTCCAGCGTCTCCCCTTGAAGCTAGGAGCGACGGAGGGCCGAGGCCCGGTGCCCCGCCTGCTCAGTCGCGCAGTAGCCACAGGCGGGACACGTCTGGAGCCAGACGTCCAGGGTCGACCGCGCCATCTCGGAGGGGCGCCCATCGAGGTCCGCCGGTGGGGCACGCCCGCCGGGAACGAGTCGACTGCTTTCCGTCAAGCCGAGAAGAAAGGGCCCGGGAAATGTCCCACGGATTGAAGGTCATGCGTCTCGCTTCGCGGGGCGAGCCTCCCCCGACGCCCGTACCGGGCGAGACTGACGGTGGGGGCGGGTATCGGCCCAGGGTGAGGTCCGTCCGTGCGCGAGCCGGTGAACGAGGTCGAGCAGACCGAGGGCTACTACCGTCGCTACGGTGAGGCCGTGCATCGGCGTTGTCTGCGATTGCTCGGCGACGAAGCGCTGGCCTGGGACTCGACGCAGGAGGTGTTTCTGCGCGTCCATGCGAACCTGAAGCCGCTTCGCGCCGCGGGCTCTCCGTTGTCGTGGCTGCTCACCGTGGCGGACCGACAGTGCTTCTCGGTGCTGCGTCGCCGTCGCACCGAGGCCACCTATGCGCTGCTGCGACTGGCACCGCTTCCGGAGGACAGTGCTTCACCGGAGGCCGCGCTGGAGCGACTGCTGGTGGATGCGGACCTGGTGAGACGCGTCCTCGCCCACTGCGCGGAGGACGTCCAGCGCATCGTGGCCCACCGCTTCATCGACGAACTGGAGCAGGAGCAGATCGCCACGCTGCTCGACGTCTCGCGCAAGACCGTGCAGCGCAAGCTCCAGACGTTCTTCGACACCGCAAGGCGACTCCTGGAAGTCGCCCCCCGTCCTGCGCCCCGAAAGGGAACGGCCTCCGCATGAGCACCTCCTCCATTCCTCACTTCCCGGGCGTGCCGGACCTCCTGTTGGAGCGCTACCTGTGTGACGAGCTCTCTCCGGAAGAGGCTCGTCGCGTGGAGGAGGCGGCGCACGCCTCGCCCGCGCTCGCGGCGCACCTGCGCGAGCGACGGGCCGAGAAGGCAGCCTTCGCCCTCGTGCGTCCCTTCGGTCCGATGCGGGCACGGCTGGAGGCGCCGCGTCCAAGTCGCTGGAGGATGCTCTGGCGTTGGAGCCAGCCCGTGCTGGTGCTCGGCGTGGTGCTCGCGGCGGTGCTGCCACGAATCCTCTCGCTCGAGGAGGTGGAGAAGGTGCGCGTGCGCGGCGGACTCACCGCGCGGGTGCTCGTCAAGCGAGGCGACGTCGTCTTCGAGCAGGGGCCCGGCGCGGTGCTGCGCCCGGGAGACCGGGTGCGCGTGGAGGTGGAGGACGTGGACGGCGGCGCGCTCTACCTGCTGGCGCTGAGCGAGCATGGACGCGTCACGCCGCTCCAGGGCTTTCCGGCCACCGGCGGCGCGCTGTCCATGGCTGCGGGGCGGTGGGTGTTGCCCGGGAGCCTGGAGCTGGATGCCGCCCCCGAACAGGAGGCGCTGGTGGTGGTGCTCGCGTCCGACGCCTGGAATGCACCGTCGCCCGACGCCGTCCAGCGCTGGTTGGAGCAGTCGGCGCGAGAGGCGGACTTCCCACCGTCACTCACTCCGCTTCCCGGCACTCGCCACGCCGTGCGCGCTCTCCCGAAGGAGCTGCCTTGAGTGACAGAAGCTCGCGGGTCCTCGGTGTCCTGCTCGTCCTCCTCGCCACCTCCGTCGCGAGCGCGGAGAGCCGGTTCTCCATCAGCGTGGGACACAACCTGGGCCGGGACACGGACGAGCCCCTCCGCTGGGCCCAGCAGGACGCCGAGCGCATGGACGCGGTCTTCGGCCAGCTTGGCGGTGTTCCCGAGGACCGTCGCATCCTCTTGCGCGGAGAGTCCGTCTCCAACCTCCGACTCGGACTCGCGCGGATGCGAGGCCGCATCGAGGAGGCACGGCGCGCCGGAGAGCGCACGCTGCTGTTCTTCTTCTACTCGGGACACGGCGACGAGGCCGCGCTGCGCCTGGGAGGCGAGGCCCTCCCGCTCGCGGAGCTGCAGCGGATGCTGGCCGAAGTCCCCACCACCGTCACGGTCGCCGTGCTGGATGCCTGTCACAGTGGCGCGCTCGTGCGCGGCCGCTCCAAGGGCCTCAAGTCCGCGCCCGCCTTCGATATCTCCTTCCTCCGACAGGTGGGGCCGGAGGGCCGCGTGTTCATCGCCTCCGCGGGGGCTCACGAGGTGGCGCAGGAGTCGGACAGCCTCCGGGGCTCGTTCTTCACGCACCACCTGATTTCAGGCCTGCGGGGCGCGGCGGACGTGGACGCCGACGGCCGTGTCTCGCTCACGGAGGCGTATGGCCACGTCTACCACCGCACGCTCGCGGGCTCGCACGCCTCCACGGCGGCGGTGCAGCACCCGGAGCTGTCCAGCCAGCTCGCGGGAGAAGGGGACTTGTTCCTCACCACGCTCTCGCGAGCCCATGCGCAGCTCGAGCTTCCTCCTTCGGTGGGTGACAGCGTCGTGCTGGTGGACGAGCGCACGCTGCAGGTCATGGCGGAAGTGGAGCCTCGGGCCGAGGAGTCGGTGCGCGTCGCCTTGCCTTCGGGGCGCTACCGCGTGCAGGTGCGGCGTGGCGCCCAGGTGCTCTACGGCAAGGTGTACCTGCCCTGGGGCGAGAAGCAGCGCTTGAATCCCGAGGCCCTGGAGGTGCGCACGCTGGCCCTGCACCAGCGCAAGGGCGCGCTCCTGGAGGCCAGCACCTGGCGGCTTCAAGCGGCGCTGGGCGCGGGCCGCTCCTCGACGCAGCTGGGAGGCTGGGGACCCCAGGTGGCCGTGCTGCTCGCGCGCGAGAGCACCGGAGGGCTGGGGCTGTCCTTCCTCGGCGGGCTCACGCTGGGGGCCACCCGGGGCTCCACGCTCGAGCAGCGCCTGGAGCAGGTGGAGCTGGGGCTGTGGAGTGGCCTGGGCCTGGCGGGCTCGGTGGGACGTGTCTGGGCCGGAGCCCATGCGGGCGTCGGCGTGCTGGGGCTGACTCAACGCGCGACGAGCCCGGATGCGGAGCGGCGCCGGGAGCTGGGCCTGCCCGCGTGGCGGACACGCACGGGCGCGGGAGCGGCCACCTTCGCCACGCTCTCCGCGGAGGTGCCGGTGGGCGCGAGCACGGGCCTCTTCGCCCGGCTGGGCGGCCACGTCGCGTTGATGCGCGAGGATGAAAAGCTCCGCACGCAACTCTCGCCACACCTGCTACTCGGTTGCACCTGGGGACTGTGAGCCTCGGGGCCGTGTCCCACGGTGAGCGCCTCGGACGTCTCCTTGTCGCACCGGCAGGTTGACCGCGCTCCGAGAGCGCTCCGAAACGAGAGCGCGCGTCACCCGTCGTGTGCCCACCACGCGACATGGGGGTTGTCCCATGGACCGAGAGGAAGACCATATGACGATGACGAGGGGTCGTGGTTTCTGGAAGTGGAGCCTGCTCACGCTGGCGCTGACGGGTTGCGGAGGTGTCCTGGGGGACGAAGCCGAGGACGAAACGCTGCTCACGCTGGAGGGCTCGCTCCGTGCCTCCGAGTCTTTCGAGGCGGGAAGCTCCGCCCAGATGCGGGCGTCGCTGCTGTGGCAGACGTGGCCGCAGGCTGTCGTGGACTGCATGCTCCAGAGCTCCGTCCGCGACGCGCTGTCGAAGTGCCAGCGGGTGAGCCCTCGGTCGTCGTTCCATCACCCCGACGTGGATGTGCAGGTGAACGGTCGCTTCCCCAACTCCTTCAGCATGTCCCTGAACCGGCTTCCGGGCCCCGAGGGGCTGATGGGAGGGGCGGGCTCTCGTCTCGGCCTTGCCTCCATCGTGGCCTACGTGGATGGCAACGGCAACCGCACGCTGGACCGCGTCGACAGCGAGGCCACGACCAGTGTCGACATCGTCGTGGGACACCAGGAAGGCGTCCAGCTCAACGCGCTGAAGATGGCCACCATCGTGTACCGGGAGGGCGCGCTGCACCCCCTCTACACCAAGCTGTTCTCCGACTGCCCCGTGGTCCCCCAGGGGTACTCCGTGGTGGAGTACCGCTACCATCCAGACCCCAGCAATCCAGACGGCGACCCCATCTACGATGGGTGCTTCTTGATGACGCGCAAGGTTGACGTGGACATCATCCTCGAGGCGAACCTGGCGTTCCAACGGCTCGCCTGCCATCAGGCCAACCAGTTGTTCCTCGCGGACATGGTGCGCGCCACCACCGCGAGTCTCCCCCCGGCCGGCAGCAGCCAGGTCTGCCGCACGTATATGCACACCGTGTCGGGCTTCGAGCAGGTGCTCGTGGTGAACCTCCATCCGGAGCGCTTCTGCACCACTCCGAACCAGGTGGTGTACTCGCTGCGCGACTACTGGAACGGCACCTGGGATGACCGGTCCTCGCCGCCCTCCTGGTGGCCGTGCACGGTGACCGCACCCTGAGGTGAGGACCGCGAGGGGGCAGGCAGGTTCGCTGCCTCCTTACGGCGTGGGGAATTGGTCGAAGTGGTGGTCCAGCGTGCGGGTGCCATCTGGCTGACTCACGCCGCCTGCCCATGAACCGGGGCCCCGTCCCGCTCGTCAGGGTGCCCCGGGTGAATGACAGTCGAAATACACGAGATGTGAAATCCAGGAGCATCGACTCCGTGTGTCGGGATTGGCGGACCTGGAGTCAATGCTTGAAGTGGGGAGCGCACCGCCGTGAGCCCGAAAGGTTTCCCGGCGGTGGCCTGGCATCTCAACGCTTCGTCGGCTGTCTACATACAGCGGTTTTCGCAGACACCCATCAAGCAGAACCAGCACGGGCCCACGCAGCCGGGGCGACAGGCCGCGTTGGAGTATTCACTGTCGGCGAGCAGCATGCTCTCCGGCGGCGTGCTCACCGCCATGTCACACGTCGCGTCTCCCTCTTCTTCGACGAGCACGGCCTGGGGCTCACCCATGGACAGGGCGGCGAGTCCCATCACGAGCAACATGGACAGCACCATGGACCACTGGCTCTTGAGCAGCTTCGCGAACATCGGTGTCTCCTTGGCAGTGCCTGACGAGGCAGCGTCAGTCTGTCATGAATCCGACTTAGCCAGGAAGATGTGGATACATGGTGAGCAGCGACACATGGGCGATGCAATGCGTTGCCCTGGCCCGGCGAGCGGCCTATGCAATGCGTCAGGGGGCCACGCAGCACGAGTCACCCATATCCGAGGAGTCCCATGCGTTACTTCGACGACTTCCAACCTGGCGAGGCGAGTGAGGCCGGGCCGTACGTGGTCTCCCGGGAGGAGATCATCGCCTTCGCGAAGCAGTTTGATCCGCAGCCCTTCCACCTGAGTGACGAGGGAGGTCGGGAAGGCATCTTCGGCGGCCTCATCGCCAGTGGTTGGCACACCGCTTCCATCTGCCACAAGCTCGCGGTGGAAAATCTATTGAGCAAGACGGCGAGCCTGGGCTCCCCGGGACTGGACGAGCTGCGCTGGCTGCGGCCGGTGCGTCCCGGAGATACGCTCACCGCGCGCTTCGAGGTCATCTCCACCACGCCATCGCGCAGCAAGCCGGACCGGGGCGCCATCAAGTTCCGCTTCGAGGTCCGCAACCAGAATGGCGAGGTGGTGATGACGGAGATCGCCAACGCGCTGTTCGCCCGGAAGCCCGAGGGTGGCGCGGCGACGTAAGTCCTATCGAGGGACTCCGGTCGCGCCGTTTCCATGGGCGCGACCGGGTTCACGCTCTCAGCGCGGGGCCATCAGGGCGTTGAGCGTGGGATAGGAGATGCCCGCCTCGGGCGCGGGGGCAGAACAGCCGTCCCGCAGGAAGTCCGTGGTGAGCGCGGCGATGCGGCCGAAGATGGCCGTGGCCATGCCTGCTCCGGCGCTGACGCGGCGGACGCCGAGCGACGCCAGCTCGGACGCGGGCGGCAGGCCGGGAATCGCCATCAGGTTCAGCGGCAGGCCCGCCTCCGTCACGATGGCCTTGATGTCCACGGGGGTCTTCAAGCCCGGAACGAAGAGGCCATCCGCGCCCGCGGCACGGTAGCGACGGGCCCGGGCCAGCGTCTCCTCGACGCGGCGCTCCGCGGGGCCGATGCCTCGCAGGAACACATCCGTGCGTGCGTTCACGAACAGGTCAGCGCCCTTGGCCGTGGCGGCGCGCTTCACGGCCTCAATCTTGGCGCACAGCAGGTCCACCGAGCCCCCGCCGTCCTCCAGGTTGATGCCGACGCCGCCCGCCTCCAACACGCCCGAGGCGACTTCGGCCACCGCCTTCGGGTCGTCCGAATACCCCCCTTCGATGTCCACCGTCAGCGGCACCTTCACCACTCGGGCGATGGCGGAGACGGTGTCGAGGAGCCGGCTCACCGGGAGCTTGTCTCCGTCCGGATATCCCTGGGCCCAGGCCACGCCCGCGCTCGTCGTGGCGAGCGCCTTGGCCCCCAGGCTCTCCATGACGCGCGCGCTTCCGGCGTCCCACGCATTCACGAGCAGCAGCAAGCCCGCTTCGTGCAACTGACGGAAGTCTCGGGCGGAGTTCGGAGGAGCGACAGGCATGGTCAGCGGTCCTTTCCAGCAGGGGTGTGGAGCGGCGGGAGGATAGGGCGGACGCTTCAGGCAGTGGATGTCCGTCGCACCCTCGACTCGTGGTCGAGTAACCAGCGCTTGCGCTCGATGCCACCTCCATAGCCGGTGAGGGAGCCATTGGCCCCCACCACGCGATGACACGGCACGACGATGCCCACGGGATTGGCGCCATTCGCCAGGCCCACGGCGCGCACGGCCGCGGGCCTACCGATGCGCCTGGCCAGCTCCGAATAGGACACCGTCGCGCCGCACGGGATGTCGCGCAGCGCGGTCCAGACCTCGCGCTGGAAGGGGGTGCCCTCGGTGCGGACGGCCAGGGCGTCGATGGCGTCGAGCCGTCCCGAGAAGTACGTCCGCAGCGTGTCGGTGAGGCCGCCTGGATTGCGCGCGGCCTCCAGGTGGAAGCCGCCGTCTCCGTAGTGCAGGCGCAGCAGGTTGCGCATCCGGCCTTCGTGCTCCGTCCAGTCGACGGCGCGCAGGTGTCCCTCGCGGTCGGCGATGAGGACCAGCTCGCCGATGGGTGTGTCCGTCTTGTCGATGAGGAAGTGGAGCGGCTCAGCCATGACGCGCCTCTTGGAGTCGGGGACGCAGGCCCGGGTCGGCGGCCCACAGGTGTTGCGCGGCGTAGGCCCGCCAGGGCCTCCAGGGCTCCGCGCGTTGAAGCAGGTCCTCGGGAGTGGGGCGCGCGCCCGCGTCCGTCGCCGCGCTCCGCAAGAGCGCCACGTCGCTGGCGGGGAACGCGTCCGTCTCGCGCAGCGCTCGCAGGGCGATGTACTGCGCGGTCCACTCGCCCACGCCCCGGATGGAGCGCAGCCGGGTGATGCCTTCCTCCACCGTGCCGAAGGGATGGAACAGCAGCGGGTCCGCGAGCGCCGCTTCCGCCAGGGCCTTCAGCGACGCCTTCCGCGCGGAGGGCATCCCCAGCGCACTCAGGTCCGTCGCCACGACGCGTTCGGGAGAGGGGAAGGCCCGTGACAGGCCGGAGGGGAGTCCTTCCGGTGGGGCTTCGCCGCACAGCACCACGAGTTGATTCGCGAGCCTGCGCGCGGCCTCCACCGTCACCTGCTGACCGAGGATGGCGCGCACCGCGAGCTCGAAGCCATCCCACGCACCGGGGGCGCGCAGCCCGGGCCGCAGCGCCACGAGGGGCGCCAGGAAGGGGTCCTTGGAGAGGTGCGCGCCAATGACCTCGATGTCCGCGCCCACGTCGAACACCCTGCGCACGCGCGCGATGATGGCCGGGAGCGCCTGGACGCGGGGGAAGCGAATCTTCACCACGAGGTTGTCGCGCGCGGGCTCGTGCGTCACCTCCACGGTGCCCACGGCGCCGTCCTGGGCCACGGTGCGCAGGTAGCGCGTGTCGGAGACCTGCTCCACGCCCTGGATGGCGCGCGCGGACAGATACGAGAGCATGGCGGCCCAGTCATACGGTGGCCGGTAGCGCAGGCGCAGCGTCACGCCCGCGTCCGCCACCGCGCTGGCCGTCGTCTCCACGGCCTGCTTGCGGCGAAGGGCGCCCGGGGGCCGCTGGTAGAGGCCCTGGAACGTCTCGTTGAAGCGCCGGATGCTGCCGAAGCCCGCGGCGAGCGCGACTTCGGCCAGCGGCATCCGCGTCTCCTGGATGAGCTGCTTGGCGAAGAGCACGCGCCGCGTCTGCGCGACGGCCACGGGCGTGGCGCCGAGGTGTTGCTTGAAGAGGCGGCGGAGCTGTCGTCCTCCCACGCCGAGGCGTTCCGCGAGCGCGTCCACGCCGGCCTCGCCGCCGTCCAGCGCGCCCTCCGCGATGAGGGCCAGCGCGCGCGACACGGTGTTGGAGGTGCCGCGCCAGGACGCGAGGTCCGGGGCCGTCTCGGGTCGGCAGCGCAGGCAGGGCCGGAAGCCCTCCTCCTGGGACGCGGCGGCGGAGGCGAAGAAGCGGCAGTTCTCCCGCTTCGGCGTGCGTGCGGGGCAGATGGGCCGGCAGTAGATGCCGGTCGACGTCACCGCGACGAAGAGGCGGCCGTCGAAGCGGGCATCGCGCGTCTGGAGCGCGCGGTAGCAGGCGTCGGAGTCGAGCAGGTCCATGCCCGGACAGTGTCACCCAGGGCCTGGCCACGCTCGCGGTTTTCGGACATCGATGACCCGTGCCCTCCGGACAGGCGAAGGGGGCCTCCCACCGTTGCCGGCGAGAGGTCCTTCCAAGATGCGACTGCTTGGGGGCTGGCCAGGCCGCCGTGCGAGTACGCTCTGACTGAGAACCCGCGCAGCCTGCGAATCGCGGCACACCGCTCGGAAGGATGTCGCCATGCGATTCAAAGCACGCATCGCACTTTTGTTCCTCCTCCTGCTCCCGGCCTGCGCCACGACGGCGCCAGACCGAGGGAAAGGGGAGGGCTTGGACCCGAGTTACGCCAATCTCCAGCGGGCGGCGTTGTACCCCTGGGCGGACGACGGGCGATGTGCGGTGCGCGAGGCTTCCAATGAATGGCCCGTCCTGGCGGAGCGGTGCTTTCACGCTCTTGAACATGAGCGGGTCAGATTTCGCGATGTCACGGGGAGATGCGCTGTCGCCTCCGCGGGCATGGGCGTCGCGACAGTGGCACTCTGCGTCTTCGTGGCACCTGAGGTCCTCGTTGGAGCGGTGATCATCACAGGCGCTGTCGTCGTGGGTGTCGCCATCATGGCGGGCCTGGATGCCTACGAACGGAACGCATCCCGCGAGCGTGCAGGACCTACGACTCGGACACTGCCCTCTCTTGAGCAGGAACCCTCGGCGAACGGGGAGCCCACGCAAAGGGGCCAGGGCCGGGACTGGTTCCCACCCACCTCCTCCGATACGGCGGAGCACCACCCTGGTTGCGAGCCCGTCCCGGTTCCGCATGCAGGAGAGGATGATCCGCACAACGAGTGTGCCGACAGGGTTCCCCCCAATCGATATCCCGGCATGGACGTGCTCGTTGGCGGCAAGCGCTTTGATGCGCTGCAAGTTGGCGCGCGAGTACTGTGGGAAATCAAAACCCATCGCTTCGAGACGTACACGGAGTTCCTCCGGAATCAAGTGGCCGAAGACCAGGCCGAAGAGTTTCAGGAGTCGCGCGCCATCGCGGTGGCGTGTGGATATGATTTCATCGTGGGGGTGAGCGGTGCCGCGCATCGAGAAGCGCTGCTGCGAGAAGACTTCACCCTCAAAATCGTCGTCACGGGATGCAACCGATGACATCGCGAAAGAGCCTCGATTTGGCTGTCTATGCCCCCGCTCTCGTGGGGCAGGACAGTCGCCCACTTGCTGTCGTCCGTGGCATGGAACGGGCGCTACCCGGTTTGCGCCTGGAGTGGGAAGTGGGGAAGGGAGGACGTCTCATCGAACTACCGCAAAGAGATGTCTGGCTCGCCGAGGCGGCGGCAACCCGCGGAAAGATTCCCCTCCTGTGCAACGGTGACGAAAGCTATCCCGTGACGCTCTCCGGGTCGAAAAGGCCCGGGATACTGTCACCGGGCGGCCAACCGCTGTTCAACGTCCGCTCGGAGTTGCCGCTCGACGCGACCATCGTGGCTGCGGCAGGGAAGATGTTGGAGCACGTCGCGGAGGGCGCACGAGCGTTCTGGGGGCATGCGACGCCTGACGCCGCCGCGCTGGCCATCGCCGAGCAGATAGCACCCACGCTGGAAGGGCCGCCGTCCCCATCCCGAGGACTTCCCGCCCTCAAGCTCTTCGATCACCTCCGCTCTCCCGAGATTCCCTTTCACCTGGGGTGGTTGAACTACTGGTCGGATGCCGCCGCGCGGGTCGTCGGCTTTCCGGACACCTCGCGCGATGCGGAGTTGCTCTCACGGGCGCGGCGCACGGCGGGTGGATGGGTCGTGCAACTCACGGATGCGCCGCTGGACCTCGACAACCCCGAGCACCTCGATGCACTCCTGCGCGCCTATGAGCGCTTCCCTGAAATAGGCGGGCGCATCGCTTCGCGCTGATGTCGCGCGGACGCTGACGAACCCACCACCGGACATCGATGCCCCGTGCCCCGGACGCGCGAAGGGCCTCCCACCGTTGCTGGTGAGAGGCCCTCTGGAATCGCGACTGCCTGGAGGCCGACTAGGCCGCCGTGCGGTGCAGGAAGTCGATGAGGTCGATCTTCGTGACGATGGCGACGACCTTCTCGCCCTCCTTCACGACGGCCACGTGGTCCTGCGCGAAGACCTCACGCAGCCGCGAGATGCTCGTGTCCAGCGACAGCGCGCCCTGGAGCGGCGCGACGATGGCGTCGATGGTGTCCGCGAACTTCGCCTTCCCGGCGACGAGCGCGTTGAGCAGGTCGTACTCGTGAACCATGCCGACCGCGCGTCCATCCTCGGACACCACCGGCATCTGGCTGATGCCGTGGCTGCGCATCGTCTCCACCACCTGGTCCACCCGGTCGCCCTTGCGCGCCGTCTTCACGTCGCGCTGCTTGCTCCCGATGATGTCGCGCACCGTGCCGGTGCCCTTCTCCTCGGCGAACCCGTTGTCGCGCATCCACTCGTCCGAGTGGAACTTGCTGATGTAGCTGCTGCCGGAGTCGGGGAGCACGACGACAATCGTCTTGCCCTTGCCCACTTCCTTCGCCAGCTGCACGGCCACGTGCACCGCCGCGCCGGAGGAGCCACCCGCGAAGATGCCCTCCTCGCGCGCCAGCCGCCGCGCCGCCGCGAAGCACTGGCGGTCATCCACCTGCCGCACGTCGTCCACGACCTTGAAGTCCATGGCGCCGCACAGCATGTCCTCGCCGATACCTTCGACCTTGTACACGTGCGGCTCGGTCAGCTTGCCCGTCTTGAAGTAGCCCTCGTAGACGGAGCCCTCCGGGTCCACGCCCACGTTCTTCAGGCCGGGGATCTTCTCCTTGAGGAACTTGCCCGCGCCGCTCATCGTCCCGCCCGTGCCCAGGCCGGAGACGAAGTAGTCCATCTTGCCGCCCGTCTGCTCCAGAATCTCCGGGCCGGTGAGCTTGTAGTGCGCCTCGATGTTGTCGGGGTTGTGGTACTGGTTCAGCATGAACGCGCCCGGCGTCTCACGGTGCAGCCGCTTGGCCGTCTCGTAGTAGCTGCGGGGGTCCTCGGCCGCGACGTTCGTCGGCGTCACCACCACGTGCGCGCCCAGCGCCTTCAGGCGGTTGATCTTCTCCAGCGACATCTTGTCCGGCATCGTGAAGATGCACTTGTAGCCCTTCACCGCCGCCGCCAGCGCCACGCCCATGCCGGTGTTGCCGGACGTGTTCTCCACAATCGTGCCGCCGGGCTTGAGCTTCCCCTCCCGCTCGGCCTTCTCGATGATGTACAGCGCCATGCGGTCCTTGATGGACGCGCCCGGGTTCATGAACTCGCACTTCACGAGCACGGTCGCGTCGTTCGGTCCGACGAGCTTGTTGAGCTTGACCAGGGGCGTGTTGCCAATGGCGGTGAGAATGGTGTCGTGGATGTCCATCGCGGCTTCCAGAAAAAGGGGGGTTCGCGGCGCGTCTTATATGCCGCCCGAGGGGCCCGGTCGACAGCGGGAGTCCATCTCCCCGGTCGGGAAGTAACAGAGCCCCTCCCCGGGGACTTCCCCCGTGTCCCGCGGGCACCAGGACCTTGTGTGTCTCCTGACGCCATGCCAGGAGGAAGGAGCCTGCTTCTCCAGGGAGCGGCCGGGCTCGCGACGCGCCGCGTGGTGTCTCGGGTATCGGCGTCGCTTACGTGACAGCCCGAAGGGCCAGGGGGCAATCGCCACGCTGGGGCTTTGACGCGGAAAGTCGCCCCTCCCATACTCGGGAGCCTCTCCCAACCCCCATTGGAGAACCCCGTCGATATGGAACTCGAGGCCGCCCTGCGCGACCAGGTGGGACAGGCCATTGGCCGTCCCGTTCCCCATGCTCCCATCAAGAAGCTGAAGGGAGACGCGAGCAATCGCTCGTATTACCGCGTCGGCGCGCCCCCGGAGAGCTGGGTGGTGATGGTGATGCCGCTGGACGCGACGAAGAAGAGCGAGGAGGCCACCAAGGGTGAGCCTCCGAAAGAGCTGCCCTTCGTCAATGTGCACCGCTACCTGAACAAGCTCGGCGTGCGCGTGCCCGCCATCCTCCGCTACGACGAGCCGGCGGGGATGATGGTGATTGAAGACCTGAGCGACATCACCTTCGAGTCCGCGCTGGAAGGCGGCAAGCACAACCACGCGCTCTACACCCGCGCGGTGGACCTGCTCGCGCGGCTGCGGGTGCAGGCGGAGAAGCACCAGGACCCGGACTGCCTGGCCTTCACGCGCTCGTTCGACGAGGACCTGTACGACTGGGAGCTTCACCACTTCCGCGAGTGGGGCCTGGAGGCGTGGAGCGGCAAGAAGCCCACGGACGCCGAGCGCACCTGGCTGGACGCCACGTTCCGCGACATCGCGAAGCAGCTCGCCGCCGCGCCCCGGGGCTTCACGCACCGCGACTACCAGAGCCGCAACATCATGGTGAAGGAGGGCGAGCTGGTCGTCATCGACTTCCAGGACGCGCTCCAGGGCCCGCGCCAGTACGACCTGGTGGCGCTCCTGCGCGACAGCTACGTGGAGCTGGACCGCGCCTTCGTGGACGCGATGCTGGACCGCTACATCGCCACCTTCCAGGAGGCGAGCGGCGAGCGCATCGACGCGGTGGAGTTCAAGGCGTTCTTCGATTTGCTCACCGTGCAGCGCAAGCTGAAGGACGCGGGCCGCTTCGAGTTCATCAACCGCGTGAAGGGCAACCCGGGCTTCCTCGTCTCCATCCCCGCGTCGCTGCGCTACGTGCGCGAGGCGTTCCGTCAGCGGCCGGAGCTGCGAGAGTTGCAGGAGCTGGTGGCGAAGTACGTGCCCGAGCTGGCGGCCTGAGCCAGTCGCTCGGCGAAGAGGGGAGTCGACAATGAAGGCGATGGTCCTCTGCGCGGGGCTGGGAACCCGCCTGCGTCCGTTGACGGAGCGCTGGCCCAAGCCGGCGCTCCCGTTCCTGGGACAGCCGCTCTTGCGCTACCACCTGGCGGTGCTCAAGGCCGCGGGCGTCACGGCGGTGGGCATCAACACCCACCACCTGCCGGACACCATGGAGGAGGTGGCTCGCGAGGAGTGTGAGCGCGCGAAGCTGCCGCTGCACGTGGTGCGCGAGCCCGTCATCCAGGGCACCGGCGGCGGCATCCGAGGCCTGCGCGACTTCCTCTCCGACGGAGACTTCCTCGTCTTCAACGGCGACATCCTCTACCCGGTGGACCTGCGTCCCGTGGTGGCGATGCACCAGGCGTCCGGTGCGCTGGCGACCATGGTGCTGCTGCCGATGCCGGAGGGGGAGCAGTACGCGGCGGTGGAGCTGGATGCGTCCGGGCGCGTGCGGCGCATCGCGGGGCACGGGCCTGGAGGCGAGGGCCTGAAGCCGTGGCACTTCACGGGCGTGCACGTCATGTCCCCGCGCGTCTTCGACTTCATGAGCGCGGAGGGGCCCGAGGACATCAACCGCGAGGTCTACGCGCGCGCCATGGCCCAGGGGCAGGTGGTGCGCGGCGTGCGAGTGGATGGCTACTGGTCGGATTTGGGCACGCCGTCGCGTTATCTGGCCACGGTGCGAGACGTGCTCGCCGGCCGTGTGAGGCTGGAGTGGCTGGGGGCGGACTCACCGCTCGCCGGCACGGTGCGCGGGCCGGGCTCCTCGTGGGCGCATCCGGACGCGCACGTGTGTGGAGCGAAGGTGGATGGCCCCGCCTGGTTCGGTCGCGGCGTCACGGTGGCGGAGGGCGCCGTCGTGGGCGAGTCCGTGTCGCTGGGCGCCGGGGTGAAGGTGGACGCGGGGGCTCGGCTCCAGAGCACCGCTGTCTTCGAGCAGACGGCGATTGCGCCGGGTGAGACGCTCACGGAGGTGCTCGCGTGGCGGGAGCACCGGATTCCCGCGCCGCTGTCGGGCCGCTGACCGCACCTGTCTCCGCGCGCACGGAGCCGGCTCGAAAAGGGTCGGCTACCGCACGGCGTGCGAGCGAGCTCTGTCCTCCGCGCGAAGGTCGCCGTTTCGGACAATGGGCCCTACCTTTGGCCACGGACAGCCTGCCTGGGCCGGGGGAGTTCGGCGCGGGAACAAGGGGAGGTCCGGGGCATGAAGTGGCGAGGTTCTCTGGGGGCCAGGCCAGCGGGTGGAGACAGCACTCACTTTCGTGTGTGGGCACCGTGCAGGCGCAGTGTCGAGGTGGTGGTTCAAGGCGCGTCGCAGCCGCTTCCCCTGACGGGGGATGACCGGGGCTATTTCGAGGCCGTGCATCCGGTGCCCGTGGGGGCGCTGTACAAGTACCGCCTGGACTCGAGTGACGAGTTCCCCGACCCCGCCTCGCGCTTCCAACCCGAGGGCCCGCATGGCTTCAGCGAGGTGGTGGACCCGCACGGGCATCCGTGGACGGACGGCGACTGGACGGGGCTGTCCAGCATCCGGGGCCAGGTGTTCTACGAGCTGCACCTGGGCACCTTCACGCCCGAGGGGACGTACGCGGCGGCCCTCACCAAGCTGCCGCTGCTCAAGGAGCTGGGCGTCACCTGCCTGGAGTTGATGCCGCTACACACGTTCCCCGGGCGCTTCAACTGGGGCTACGACGGCGCGCAGCTCTTCGCGCCCAGCTTTCAGTACGGACGACCGGAACAGCTGCGCGCCTTCGTGGACACCGCGCACGCGCTGGGGCTCGGCGTGCTGCTGGACGTCGTCTACAACCACCTGGGGCCGGACGGGAACTACCTGGCGCAGTACTCGCCCGACTACTTCACTCGCAAGTACGAGAACGAGTGGGGCGAGCCGACCAACTTCGACGACGGCCCGGCCGCGGGGCCCAGCCGCGACTTCTTCATCCAGAACGCGTGCGCCTGGGTCGCCGAGTATCACTTCGACGGGCTTCGCGTGGATGCGACGCAGGCCCTGTATGACGACGGGCCGCGCCACATCGTCCAGGAGCTGACCCAGGCCGTGCGTGAGGCGGGCGGCGGGCGCGGCATCCTGGTCATCGCGGAGAACGAACCCCAGGACGAGCTGTGCGTGAGGGCGGTGGAGCGGGGCGGCTGGGGGATGGATGCCCTCTGGGTGGACGACTTCCACCACTCCGCCCGCGTCGCCGCCACGGGAAGGGCGGAGGCGTACCTCCAGGACTATCGCGGCACCGCGCAGGAGCTGCTGTCGTGCTCGCTGCGCAACTCGCTCTATCAGGGGCAGTACTACCGCTGGCAGAAGAAGGCCCGGGGCAGTCCGCTGCTGCGCGTGCCGTCGAGCGCGTGCATCTTCTACCTCCAGAACCATGACCAGCTCGCCAACATGCTCCAGGGCCAGCGGCTGCACCGCCTCTGCGGGGAGCGACAGGCGCGCGCGCTCACCACGCTGTGGCTGCTGCTGCCCCAGACGCCGCTGCTCTTCATGGGACAGGAGTGGTTCGCGAACACGCCCTTCTTCTACTTCGTGGACCACAAGCCGGAGCTCCAGCCGCTGGTGAGCAGGGGCCGGGAGCACTACCTCGGCCAGTTCGAGAGCGCCCGCCACGCGCTGGAGCACGAGGGCTACGTGGAGCACGTGGACGAGAAGGCCTTCCACCGCTCCCGGCTCGACTGGAGCGAGCGCGAGCGCAACGAGGGGCCGCTCACCCTCCACCGTGAGCTGCTCCGCCTGCGTCGCGAGGACCCCGTGCTCGCCCGGCAGGATGGCGGACAGCTCACGGGGGCCGTCTTGTCACCCAACGCTTTCGTGCTGCGCTACTCGGGCAGCGAGCAGGAAGGCGACCGGCTGGTGCTCGTCAACCTGGGGAGCGAGCTGGAACTCTCTCCGTGCCCCGAGCCCTTACTCGCACCACCTCGGGATGAAGGGTGGCGTGTTGGACTGTCGAGTGAAGAGGTTCGATTCGGAGGTGCAGGCTCTTGCTCACTGGACTCACTGAGGGTCGCGACGTCATGGCGCGTACCGGGGATGACCGCGCTGTGGATGACGAGCACGGGAAGGAGCCCCACGGACCGCGACACGCGGACGGGAGGATGAGCCGGGTGCGGGGCTTGCCGGAGCTGAAGTTCGCCTGGCCGGTGGGAGCGCCGGCCATCGAGGTGCTCGGCCGGGAGTGGCTGGTGACCAATGGCCTGGGGGGCTACGCGTCCAGCACCTTGGCGGGGGTGAACGCGCGCCGCTACCACGGCCTCTTCATCCCCACGCTGCCTGACCGGGGCCGCACCGTGATGCTGTCGCGTCTGGTGGAGACGGCCCGGGTGGAGGGGCAGAACTATCGGCTGGAAGGGGAGGTGCGGGCCGACGGCACGCTGATGGGAGATACCTCCCTGCTGCACTCCTTCCGGCTGGATGGCCTCATCCCCGAGTGGGAGTACGTCCTGGGCTCCACGCGCCTGCGCCGCAGGCTGGTGCTGGTGCATGGCGAGAACACGCTCTTCATCGAGTGGGCGCACCTGTCCGGGCCTCCGGTGAAGCTCCGGCTGCGGCCCTTCCCGGTGTTCCGCGTGCACGAGCACGACTTCCCGCATGGCTACTGCCAGCCGAAGGTCATCCTCCAGGGGGAGCGCATCGAGATGCTGGCGGAGAAGGACGCGCCGGCGCTGAAGTTGCGGCTGTACGCCGACGGCACGGTGCCCTTCGTGGCGCTGCCAGAGATTTCCTCGCCCCAGCTCTACCGGACGGAGCGCGCCCGGGGGATGCCCCACATCGAGACGCAGGCGAGCCCCGGCTACTTCGAGTGCACGGTGCGGCCGGGCAGCCGGCTGTCGCTCGGGGCCACGGTGGATGACTGGACGCTGCTCGACCGCGACCCGGCCATGAGCTTCGACATGGAGCGCGAGCGCGAGTGGCGCCTCTTGGAGCGCGCGCCCGTGGCGGCGAGGACGGGCACTCCAGCGCGCCTCGTGCTCGCGGGGGACCAGTTCATCGTCGACCCCATGCGCCCGCGCGACGATGCGTGGGCCCGGGCCATTGGCGAGGATGCCCGCAGCGTCATCGCCGGCTACCCCTGGTTCACCGACTGGGGCCGCGACACGATGATTTCGTTGGAGGGGCTGACGGTGTGCTCGGGGCGCTTCCGCGAGGCGGCGGCGATTCTGCGGACGTTCCGGCACCACGTGAAGGACGGGCTGTTGCCCAACCTCTTCCCGGAGGGCGAGGCGGACGGGCTGTACCACACGGCCGACGCGACGCTCTGGTTCTTCCACGCGGTGGACCGCTACGTCACGGCCTCCGGGGACATGGAGCTCCTGCGCGAGTTCTTTCCGACGTTCGAGGACATCGTCCGCAAGCACCAGCAGGGCACGCGCCACAACATCCGCATCGACCCGAAGGATGGGCTGCTGACGCAGGGCGAGGAGGGCTACCAGCTCACCTGGATGGACGCGAAGGTGGACGGCTGGGTGGTGACGCCCCGGCGCGGCAAGGCGGTGGAGCTCAACGCGCTGTGGTTCAACGCCATGCGGTTGATGGCGGAGTGGGCCGCGCTCCAGGGCCTGGACGCGACGCCCTACGCGCAGGCCGCGCAGCGGGCCCAGGACTCCTTCAACCAGCGCTTCTGGAATCCGGAGGAGCGGTGCCTGTACGACGTGGTGGACGCGGAAGGCGGCGGCAATGACGTCGCCGTGCGGCCCAACCAGATTTTCGCCCTGTCGCTCAAGTACCCGGTGTTGAGCCCGGAGCGGTGGCCGGACGTGCTGCACAAGGTGGAGGCGGAGCTGCTCACCCCGGTGGGGCTGCGCTCACTGGCGTCGGACCACGACGACTACAAGGCCACGTATGACGGAGACCTGCGCGCGCGCGACGCGGCCTACCACCAGGGCACGGTGTGGAGCTGGCTGATTGGCCACTACGTGGACGCGGCGCTCCGGGTTCAGCCGGACCGCGCCCACCTGCGCGACGTCATGGACGGCCTGGAGACCCACCTGAGACAGGCGGGCGTCGGGCAGGTCAGCGAAATCTTCGACGCCACGCCCCCCTTCAGACCCAGGGGGTGCATCGCCCAGGCCTGGGGAGTGGCCGAGGCGCTGCGGGTCTTCCTGCGCACCGCCTGACGACGTGGGTCAGGCGGGGTGGTAGCGGGCGAGCACGCAGGTGACGTTGTCGTTGCCGCCCGCGGCGTTCGCCATGTCGATGAGCTGGGAGCACGCCTTCTCCAGCTCCGGCGTGCGGCCCAGGATCTCCTGCATCTGCGGGTCCGTCACCATGCCGCTCAGGCCGTCCGAGCACAGCAGGAAGACGTCGCCCGGCTGCGGCTCCACGCGGGAGACGTCCACCTGGACGTTCTCCTTCATGCCGAGGGCTCGGACGATGACGTTCTTGTGCGGGAAGTTCTCCACTTCCTCCGGCGAGAGCTTCTTCGCCTTGAGGTAGTCGTTGAGCAGGGAGTGGTCCTCGGTGATCTGCTTGAGGACTCCGGCGCGGAAGAAGTACACGCGGCTGTCGCCCACGTGCCCGACGTACGCGACGTCGCTGGCGAAGTGCAGGCTGACGATGGTCGTCCCCATGCCCTTGTATTTCGACTCGCTGCTGGCCTTCTCGAAGATGCGCGCATTGGCGAGCTTGATGCCGGTGGCCAACCGGTTCTCGTCATAGTTGCGCTGTTTATCCATCTTGAAGGGCCAGGTGCTGTCCTGGTCCTTGGACGTCATCTTGTAGAACTCACCCAACTCGTCCACGGCGATGCGACTGGCGATCTCTCCTGAGGAGTGTCCGCCCATCCCGTCCGCGACGACGAAGAGGTGCTCATCGGGCAGCATGAGGAAGTTGTCCTCGTTGTGGTTCCGCTTCATCCCGACGTGGGTGCTGCCGGCTACCTCGATGCGCATGCTCGGGGACTCTTCTAAGGGGACGAGAAACTGGCGGCGCACGTTAACAAAGCGCTCGGAAAACGGTCAAAAGACGTGCTCTTGGTGCGGTCAGACAGGGGACAGCGGGGCAGGGGAGGCAGGCTCGAAGCTCAAGCGGTCACCTTCCTGGGTGCCGCTCGCGGCCAGGACGCCCGCGGGAAGCTCCAGCACGGAGCGGGCCTGGAAGTACACGGAGGTCGTCCTCCAGGGGGGCAGCGCCATCATCTGCTTGACGATACGCCCCTGGGCGTCCAGGAAGGCGACGTCAATGGGGATGCGCATGAAGAACGTGTGGATGGAGTTGCAGGGCTGGATGTGGAGGCCCTCGCCCACGGCGAGCTGCTCGCGCCCCATCAGTCCCTTGAAGCGCTGGGCGAAGGAGGTGGCCTTCTCCGCCCGGTCCGCCAGCGGCTTCTGCCGCGTCTCGTTGGTCACCTTCCAGCGCATGTAGCGCGTTCTACCCCATGCTCGAGCCCCTGGCGCGTCCTCTGCATCTGGTTCTGGTCTCCCCCCAGATTCCCCCCAACACCGGCAACGTCGCCCGCCTCTGCGCGGTGACTGGCTGCCGCCTCATCCTGGTGGAGCCCCTGGGCTTCTCCATCGATGACCGGAACCTGAAGCGGGCCGGGTTGGACTACTGGGACAAGGTATTTCTACGGCTGTACCCGACTTATGGGGCGTACGTGGAGGCGTATCCGGAGGCGCGGCGGTGGCTGTTCTCGGCGCGGGCGGAGCAGACGTTGTTCGAGGCGCGGTTCGAGGAGGGGGACCACCTGGTGTTCGGCTCGGAGGTGACGGGGCTGTTGCCGGAGGTGATGGAGGGGGGGACGGGGACGGCGCTGACGATTCCGATGTTGGAGGGGCGGCGGAGCATGAACCTGTCCACGGCGGTGGGGGTGGGGACGTACGAGGCGCTGCGACAGGTGTGTTTCACCGGGGCGGGCAGGCGTGCACCCTCGGCAAGTTGAGGGGCGGTGAGGAGGGACTACACTGCGGCGAGGATGACTCCGTCGCAGGCCGCCGAAGCGCTGTATTCCGCCCACAAATCCCGAGCCACGGGCTGGCTGACGCTGTCCGCGGGAGGGCGTGAGTCGCGGCTGACGTTGCGCGAGGGTGACCTCGTGGGGACTCGGCTGGGGTTCGGGTATCAGAGTCCGGCGCAGGCGCTGTTGCAGAGCGGGTTGTTGAGCGCGGAGGCGTTGGATGCGCTCTGGGCGCGGGGTGGGGCGGGGGAGGCGGACGAGGAGTTGTTGGAGGAGCACGGCCTGGAGCAGGCCGCGGTGGTGGAGCAGCAGGTTCTGGCCCACGTGCGGCGGTTGAGTGAGCTGGCGGAGCGCGCGGCGTTCGAGCCTGGGAGCGTGGAGGCGGAGTTCCAGCCCATCTCCGGGGTGAGGGTGGTGCGGGCGGCGCTGGAGCGGCCGGGAGCGGGAGGGGCGAAGGGGAGGGTGTTCCGGTGCGCGGATGTGGCAGCGTGCGAGCCGTGGCTGACGGATGCGTCCGAGCGGGAGCTGCTGGAGACGCTCGGGGAGTTTCGGGAGCCGGAGTCGCTGACGCCCGCGCGCGAGGCGCTGCTGCTCGTGCTGGAGCGCGAGGGTGGGGTCGAGGCGCTGTCGGTGGAGGAGTGGGAGGCGAGAGAGGAGGCGCGGAGGCAGGAGGAAGAGGAGGCGCGCAAGCGGGCGGAGGAGGAGCGCCTCCGTGCCGAGGAGGAAGCTCGGCGGGCGGAGGAGGAGCGGCTTCGCGCGATTGAAGAGGCGCGGCTGGCGGAGGAGGCGAGGCTCCGCGCGATTGAAGAGGCGCGGCTGGCGGAGGAGGCACGGCTTCTCGCTGAGGCAGCGCGGCTGGCTGAAGAGGCTCGGCTGGCTGAAGAGGCGCGCCTGGCGGAAGAAGCCCGGCTGGCTGAAGAGGCTCGGCTCGCGGAAGAGGCTCGGCTCGCGGAAGAGGCTCGGCTCACTGAAGAGGCTCGGCTCGCTGAAGAGGCTCGGGTCCGTGTCGAGCAAGAGCGTCGCGCGGAGGAGGCTCGACTCGCGGAGGAGGCCCGCCTCGCGGAAGAGGCTCGGGTCCGTGCCGAGGAAGAGCGACTCGCCGAAGAGGCCCGCCTCGCGGAAGAGGCCCGCCTCGCGGAAGAGGCTCGGGTCCGTGCCGAGGAAGAGCGACTCGCCGAAGAGGCACGCCTCGCGGAAGAGGCCCGCCTCGCGGAAGAGGCTCGGGTCCGTGCCGAGGAAGAGCGTCGCGCGGAAGAGTCTCGACTCGCGGAAGAAGCCCGACTGGCCGAAGAGTCTCGACTCGCCGAAGAGGCGCGACTCGCCGAAGAAGCTCGGGTCCGTGTCGAGGAAGAGCGTCGCGCGGAAGAGGCGAGACTGGCCGAAGAGTCTCGACTCGCGGAAGAAGCCCGGCTGGCCGAAGAGGCGCGACTCGCTGAAGAAGCTCGGGTCCGTGCCGAGGAAGAGCGTCGCGCGGAAGAGGCACGTCTTGCCGAAGAGTCTCGACTCGCGGAAGAAGCCCGGGTTCGCGCCGAAGAAGAGCGTCGCGCGGAAGAGGCGCGACTCGCCGAAGAGGCTCGGGTCCGTGCCGAGGAAGAGCGTCGCGTCGAAGAGGCACGACTGGCTGAAGAGGCTCGACTCGCGGAAGAGGCCCGCCTTGCCGAAGAGGCTCGGGTCCTTGCCGAGGAAGAGCGTCGCGCGGAAGAGGCGCGGTTGGCCGAAGAGGCTCGACTCGCAGAAGAAGCCCGGTTGGCCGAAGAGGCTCGACTCGCCGAAGAAGCTCGGGTTCTCGCTGAGGAAGAGCGACTCGCCGAAGAGGCCCGCCTCGCTGAAGAGGCTCGGGTCCGTGCCGAGGAAGAGCGACTCGCCGAAGAGGCACGACTCGCGGAGGAGGCCCGCCTTGCTGAAGAGGCTCGGGTCCGTGCCGAGGAAGAGCGTCGCGTCGAAGAGGCTCGACTCGCGGAGGAGGCCCGCCTCGCCGAAGAGGTTCGGGTCCGTGCTGAAGAAGAGCGACTCGCCGAAGAGGCTCGACTCGCGGAGGAGGCCCGCCTTGCCGAAGAGGCTCGGGTCCGCGCCGAGGAAGAGCGACTCGCCGAAGAGGCTCGACTCGCAGAGGAGGCCCGCCTCGCTGAAGAGGCTCGGGTCCGTGCTGAGGAAGAGCGACTCGCCGAAGAGGCTCGACTCGCGGAGGAGGCCCGCCTTGCCGAAGAGGCTCGGGTTCTTGCCGAAGAAGAGCGTCGCGCGGAAGAGGCTCGACTCGCCGAAGAAGCCCGACTGGCCGAAGAGGCTCGACTCGCCGAAGAAGCCCGTGTCCGTGCCGAGGAAGAGCGTCGCGCGGAAGAGGCGCGACTGGCCGAAGAGGCTCGACTCGCGGAAGAGGCGCGACTCGCGGAAGAGGCTCGACTCGCGGAAGAAGCCCGGCTGGTCGAAGAGGCTCGGGTCCGTGCCGAGGAAGAGCGTCGCGCCGAAGAGGCTCGACTGGCCGAAGAGGCCCGCATCGCGGAAGAAGCCCGGCTGGCCGAAGAGGTGCGACTAGCCGAAGAGGCTCGGGTCCGTGCCGAGGAAGAGCGTCGCTCGGAAGAGGCACGCCTTGCCGAAGAGGCTCGGGTCCGTGCCGAGGAAGAGCGTCGCTCGGAAGAGGCACGCCTTGCCGAAGAGGCTCGGGTCCGTGCCGAGGAAGAGCGTCGCGCCGAAGAGGCCCACCTCGCGGAAGAAGCCCGCCTTGCCGAAGAGGCTCGGGTTCGTGCCGAGGAAGAGCGTCGCGCGGAAGAGGCGCGACTGGCCGAAGAGGCTCGGGTCCTTGCGGAGGAAGAGCGTCGCGCGGAGGAGGCTCGACTCGCGGAGGAGGCCCGCCTCGTCGAAGAGGCTCGGGTCCTTGCGGAGGAAGAGCGTCGCGCCGAAGAGGCACGCCTTGCCGAAGAGGCTCGGCTGGCTGAAGAGGCACGCCTGGCGGAAGAGGCTCGCCTTGCGGAAGAGGCACGCCTGGCTGAAGAGGCGCGCCTGGCGGAAGAAGCCCGGCTGGCTGAAGAGGCACGCCTCGCGGAAGAAGCCCGGCTGGCCGAAGAGGCTCGGCTGGCTGAAGAGGCACGCCTCGCGGAAGAAGCCCGGCTGGCCGAAGAGGCTCGGCTGGCTGAAGAGGCACGCCTCGCGGAAGAGGCTCGGCTGGCTGAAGAGGCACGCCTCGCGGAAGAAGCCCGGCTGGCCGAAGAGGCTCGACTCGCCGAAGAAGCTCGACTCGCCGAAGAAGCTCGACTCGCCGAAGAAGCTCGCGTCCGTGCCGAGGCAGAGCATCGCGCGGAAGAGGCTCGACTCGCGGAAGAAGCCCGGCTGGCGGAAGAAGCCCAGGTCCGTGCCGAGGAAGAGCGTCGCGCGGAAGCGGCGCGACTCGCGGAGGAGGTCCGACTCGCCGAAGAAGCTCGAGTTCGCGCCGAAGAACAGCGACTCGCGGAAGAGGCCCGCCTCGCGGAAGAAGCCCGGGTCCGTGCCGAGGAAGAGCGTCGCGCCGAAGAGGCTCGGCTGGCCGAAGAGGCCCGCCTCGCGGAAGAAGCCCGGCTGGCCGAAGAGGCCCGCCTCGCGGAAGAAGCCCGGCTGGCTGAAGAGGCCCGACTCGCCGAAGCAGTTCGGGTCCGTGCTGAGGCAGAGCATCGCGCGGAAGAGGCCCGCCTCGCGGAAGAAGCCCAGCTCCGCGCCGAGGAAGCGCGACTCGCCGAAGAAGCCCAGCTCCGTGCCGAGGAAGAGCGACTCGCCGAGGAAGCACGGATCGCCGAAGAGATTCGGATCGCCGAAGAGGCTCAGCTTCGTGCCGAAGACGAGCGACTCGCCGAGGAAGCACGGATCGCCGAAGAGATTCGGATCGCCGAAGAGGCCCAGCTCCGTGCCGAAGACGAGCGACTCGCCGAGGAAGCACGGATCGCCGAAGAGGAGCGTCACGCCGAGGAGGTCCGTCTCGAAGTCGAGCGTCGTCGCGCGGATGCGGTACGTCGCGCGAAGGAGGCGCGTCAGGCTGAACACACCCGGCTCGCGGAAGAACAGCGCCTCGCCGAAGAGGCCCTTCAGGCCCCGCCCCTCGAACTCCCCGCCCCGTCGACTCCCGCCGCCGATGATGCGTCGGACGACATCGATGCCCTGACCCTCGACGTCGGGGACATCATCCCGGCGGACCCCGAGGAGGCGCCGCCCCCGAACCCGTTCCCCCGCGCCTCCAACGTCCCGCCGCTCGCGGCGTCTTCAGCTCAAGCGGACCTCCCCCTCCACGCCGAGAGCCGCGAGGCCCTTCGCTCCGCCAGGGAGCGTGCCCAGGCGGAACTCCTCCACGACATGGAGGAGGCCCTGCGTCGCTCGAAGGCGCAGCCGCTCGAGCCTTGGCTCGCGGACGAGCCCCCCGGCACCGTCCCCCCCACGCGGACGCGCGACAGGGTCCCCGTCCAGGACGAGTCCTGGCGCGCGAGGGAGACCGTCCTCACTCCCCCGTCCGAGTCGGAGGCCGACCTGCCCCTGCTCGAGGTCGAGCCGGAGCTCTGGGCCGACGCGGTCCCCGCGGGAGATCCGCTCCCCACACCGCCCGCCCTGCCGCGGCGCCCCGTCGCGGGCCCCCCGGTCCTCACCCCCGTCGCCAAGGACGGCCCTCCCGTCCTCATGCCCGTGGCACCCGACGAGGGGCCGGAGGAAGCGCCCCTCGAACCAGAGGCCGACGACAGCCTGTGGGCCACGCGCCCCTCACCCGTCGCCGCGCCGCCGCCGCTGCGCCTGGGCCCCACTCCGGCTCGGAAGGCCACCGAGGACGACCTCTGGCGCATCGTCTCCTTCGACAAGGACGAGGCCGCCGAGACGCTGACCGCCTCCTTCGAGGCCGCGCTCCAGCAGGTGGATGCCCACCTGGAGACGCTCGTCCGCTCGGATGTCAATCAGGCGAACGTCGACGAGCCTCCAGTCGAAGGCATCGTCGAAGCGACCATTGAATCCGACTTCGAGACCTTCCCCGGTGACAACACCGGCCCAACTGGCGAGACTGCGTGGTCCGAGCCGTCCGGTGATCTGGACGACTGGGATTTCGACGAGGACGACGTGGCAGCGGATCCCTCCAACCCCGACGAGGCAGCGAAGCTGCGGCGCCAGCGCCTGCTGCGCCGTGCGATGGAGAACATGGGCGTCCTCGGGAACCGGGGTCCCCCCACGGCCACCGCCAGCGCAACGCCCGGGGCCGAGCCGATCCCCGCCGCCCCAGCCGCGCCCACCGGGCCCCCCAAGCCGGACGAGGCGCGCCACGCCCAGCAGATCGAGCAGCGCTTCGCCGACATCCAGGCCCGCAAGGACCACTTCTACGTGCTCGGCGTGCCCCAGGACGCCACGAGGGATCAGGTCAAGGCCGCGTTCCTGAGCCTGGCCAAGGTCTTCCACCCGGACCGCCTGCCGCCGACGCTGCCGCACCTGGCGCAGAAGATCACCTCCGTCTTCGAGGGCATCCGCGAGGCCTACGAGGTCCTCTACGACGACGCCCGCCGCAAGGCCTACATCCAGACCCTCCAGGCCCAGCAGTCGCTCCCCAAGGCCCCCTCGTCCCAGGGCATGTCGTCGTCCCGCCCCGCAGCAGGCCGGCCCGAGAGCAGCCCCGACGACCTCTACAAGATGGGCGAGGTCTACTTCCGCAAGCGCGACTTCATCACCGCGTCGGACCACTACGAGCGCGCCTACGCGCTGGACCCCAAGGCGACCTACCTGTCCGCGCGCGCCTGGGCCATCTACATGGACCCCGCGCGCAAGGCGGACATGGCCAAGGCCAAGCAGATGATGGCGGATGCGGTCCGCACCGACCCGAACTGTGACAGGGCCCACTACCAACTCGGCGTCATCGCCCGGGTGGAGGGCGACATGGACCGGGCCGAGCGCCACTTCCGCGACGCGGTGCGCTCCAACTCCAAGCACCTGGAGGCGAACCAGGAGCTGCGGCTGATCGACATGCGGAAGAAGAACCCACCCAAGAAGGGGGGATTCTTCCGCTGAGGCCGCCTCCGGCGCCCCACCGAGTCGTACCCCGGCGGATGGGAGCCTCGGCCGGGGGTTCGCTCTACCCTCCGGGGCCTGCTCGCACCCCCTGGTTGATCGGAGGGCAGACAGCTTCCCCGCCGCTCCAACCCATTGACATGCCTGGAAAGCGGGCAGGATGCTCCCCCGCGCCGGGCTCTTCCGCGAATCGTCCTCCGTGATGAAAGGCAAGTAACGTGGCCAAGCAGCACCTGCTCCTGGTGGATGGGGACGCGAAGAGTCTTCGCGTGATGGAGGTCAGCCTCAAGAAGGCCGGCTTCTCCGTGACGACGGCCATCCACGGCAAGGACGCCATCGAGAAGGTGCAGATCAGCCCGCCGGATCTGGTGCTCGCGGACACCAAGATGCCGGAGATGGATGGCTTCGAGCTGTGCAAGACGCTCAAGTCGGATGAGCGCTTCAAGTTCATCCCGTTCGTCTTCCTGACGAGCCAGAAGTCGGTCGAGTTCAAGGTGCGCGGCCTGGAGCTCGGCGGCGACGACTACCTGACCAAGCCGATCTACATCAAAGAGATCGTCACCCGCGTGAAGATGATCCTCCAGAAGGCGGAGAAGGAGAGGATCGAAAAGCGGGAGACGACGAAGGGTGGCTTCGCCGGCAGCCTCGCCGACATGGGCGTGGTGGACCTGGTCCAGACGTTCGAGATTGGCCGCAAGACGGGCGTCATCTCCATCCAGGGCGAGCGCACCGGCACCGTCTACTTCAAGGAAGGTCGCGTCATCGACGCGGAGCTGGGCCGGCTCAAGGGCGAGAACGCCTTCTACCGGCTGCTCAACACGTTCGAGGGCCAGTTCGACGTCCAGTTCACCTCGCTGGACAGGCCCGAGCGCATCGAAATCTCCACGCAGGGCCTGTTGATGGAGGGCATGCGGCGCCTGGACGAGTGGGGGCGCATGCTCGAGCAGCTGCCTCCGCTGGAGACGGTGTTCGAGATCGACTACCACCAGCTCGCCGACCGCCTCTCCGAGATTCCGGACGAAGTGAACGGGCTGCTGCGCCTGTTCGACGGCAAGCGCGCGCTGAGCCGCGTGGTGGAGGACTCGGACTTCGAGGACCTGGCCGCGCTGGGCATCATCAGCAAGCTGTACTTCGAGGGCCTCATCCGCGAGCTGGGCAACGCGCCGCTGGAGCCGGTGCAGAGCAGCAAGCCCGGCATCGAGCAGTGGCTCAACGCGGCCCCGCCGCCGAGCGCTCCCGTGGAGCCCGCGCCGCAGGCCGTCCCGGTTGCCCCGCACGTGGAGCCGGAGCCGCCCGTCGCCGTCGAGCCCGTGGCGCCGGAGCCGCCCGCGGTGCGCGTCATGCCGCCCAGCGTGCTCGCGCCGCCCGCGGGGGTGGAGGAGGAGCCCGTCACGGCGCCGCCCGAGGAGCACTTCGCTCCCGCGCCGGCGATGCCCGCCGAAGTTGTCGTCTTCCACGCGCGCCCCAAGCGTCAGGGCCCGGTGGCCGAGGACCCGGCGGATGCGGATGGTGATGCGCCCACGTTGCCGCCCGCGGTGGCGGAGGGCTCGTCCTTCCTCGTGGAGCCACCTCCGGCCCATCGCGCGGTGGAGCACGCGCACCGCAGCCTGCTGCTCGACTGGAGCCGCGTGGACACGGAGGGCATCAGTGCGCCCACGACGTGGGGCCCGGGCTCGGTGTGGTCGCCGGGGCCGCGTGGACGCGGGTCGAACGGAGGGTCTTCGGCACAGGCCTTGGCCTCGAACTCGCCCGCCGCCGAGCCCGCGACGCCTCCCCGTGCGCCCATCTTCGGGGGCGCGGCGGTGGGGCCCAATCCCTTCCCGCCCGTGCCGCCTCCGACTCCCGCGCCTCCGTCTTCCGAGGTGACGCTGGTGAGCGGCAACGAGTCCGCCGCCGACGTCGATACCATCGCGGAGGTCGAAGAGGTCCCCGCGTCGCCGCCGCAGCAGCTCGCGCTGCCTCCGTATCCAGGGCATGGCGTTCCCGAGCGTCCCTTCGTCGCGCCCTCCATCCCCGAGGAGCCCCCGACGCCGTCCGCGCCGCCTCCGTCGCTCGTCACTCCGGTGACGCCGACGCCGGTAGTGGCGCCGACGCCCGTCCTCACGTCCCCCTCGCCCGTGGTGACGCCGTCGAGTCCGGCTTCCTCCGACTCCGAGGTGGCCCCTGTCCGCCCCAAGCGGACGAGGCTCTACATCGCGGGGGCGCTGGCCCTCATCGGCGCGGTGGCGGCGGTGGTCGTCATCGGAGGCGGAGGCGAGAAGCCGAAGGACCCGCCGCCTCCCGAGCCGCCGAAGGTGGAGGCCGTCCAGACGCCTCCTCCGACGCCCCCGGACGTCGTCGTACCCGTGCCCGCCGAGGTCGACTCGGGCACCGCCGTCGTCGAGGTGCCCGCCGCGACGGACTCGGGCACCGCCGTCGTCGAGACGCCCGTGGCCGCCGAGCCCGATGCGGGCACCTCCGTGGTGGAGGCGCCGCCCGCGGCTGCTGACTCCGGCACCGTTCAGGCTCCGGTGGACCCGGAGGTCGAGTACGCGGGGCTCATCAAGCAGGCGAGGACGGCCACTGTCGGCAGTCGCTACAAGTCCGCTGCGGCGTTCTATCGCAAGGCGCTGATCTTCAAGCCGGGCTCCACCGAAGCGAAGGCGGGGCTGGGCATCGCCCTGGTCAACGGCTTCGAGTCCGAGGCGGCCTTCCGTGAGGCCACGAAGCTGCTCGCGGACGTGGTGCGCGACGAAGAGAAGAACTCACGGGCCTGGCTGTCGCTGGGCATGGCCTACCAGTCCATCGGCAAGAATTCCCAGGCGGCCGACGCCTACAAGAAGTATTTGATGCTGGAACCCTCGGGGGCATCCGCCAACGAGGTCCGCACGATGCTCAAGACGCTCGGCAACTGAGTGGGCGGCGGACCTCGCGGTGCTCTCCCCGCCCTGCTGGAAGTGAAGTGAGTCGCCTTGCTCGTCCTCGGCCTGGAAACCTCCTGTGATGAGACCGCCGCCGCCGTCGTGGAGGATGGGCGGCGGGTGCTGTCGGACGTCGTCTCCACCCAGGTGGACATCCACCGGCGCTGGGGCGGCGTGGTGCCGGAGCTGGCCTCGCGCAACCACATCGTCCAGGTGATGCCCGTCATCCACGAGGCCCTGACGCGCGCGGGGAAGACGCTCGACGACGTGGACCTCATCGCCGTCACCTCCGGCCCCGGCCTCATCGGTGCGCTGCTGGTGGGGCTCCAGGTGGCCAAGGGGTTGAGCCTCGCCACCGGCAAGCCCTTCGTGGGCGCCAACCACCTGGAGGGTCACCTCTTGGCCATCCGGTTGCTGGAGGACGCTCCGGAGCCGCCGTTCCTCGGGCTCGTCGTCTCGGGTGGGCACACCAGCCTCTACGACGTGAAGGCCTTCGGCCATTACCAGCTGGTGGGCAGCACGCGCGATGACGCCGCGGGCGAGGCGTACGACAAGACGGCGCGCATCCTCGGGTTGCCGTACCCGGGTGGACAGCCAATCGACGAGCTCGCGAAGAAGGGTGACCCGGCGGCCATCCGCTTCCCGCGCGCGCTGCCGGGGGACAACTTCGACGTGTCCTTCTCCGGGTTGAAGACGGCGGTGCTCCACCACGTGCAGAAGCACGGCGTGCCCCAGGGGCAGGCGCTGAACGACTTGTGCGCCTCGTTCCAGGAGGCGGTGGCGGACGTGCTGTCGAAGAAGCTGGTGGCCGCCGCGCGCAGGCTGGGCCACAAGAATCTCGTGTTGTGTGGAGGCGTGGCCGCCAACTCGCGGCTGCGGGCGCTGTGTCAGCAGCGCGCCGAGGAGCGGGGGCTGCGCATGTTCCTGCCGCCGGTGCGGTTGTGCACGGACAATGGCGCGATGATCGCCGTCGCGGGGTATGAGGCGTGGCGCCGCGGTCTGCGCGGAGACTTCCGTCTGGCGGCTGACCCCGCCTGGCGCATGTGAGCAAGGACACCCGGTTGGAATCGCCCAGAGACATTCTCAAGCGCCATGGCCTGCGCCCGAAGTACAGCTGGGGCCAGAACTTCCTCGGAGACGAGGAGGCCCTCGAGGCCATCGCGGACGCGCTGCACCTGCGCGCGGGTGAGCCCGTCGTCGAGCTGGGGCCCGGCCTGGGCCACCTCACCCGCTTCCTCGCCGCCACCGGCGCGCTCGTCACCGCCGTGGAGCGGGACAGGGACATGGTGACGGTGCTGGAGAAGGAGGCCATCCCCGGGGTGCGCGTGGTGGCGGGCAACGCCGCCACCGTGGACTTCGCCGAGGTGGCTGGTGCGCCCGAGGTCGCCGTCGTCGGCAACCTCCCGTATCACCTCTCCAGCAGCATCCTCTTTCGCGTGCTGGAGCAGCGCGCCCGCGTCTCGCGCGCCGTCTTCACGCTGCAGAAGGAAGTGGTGGAGCGGCTCGCCGCCGAGCCCGGCACGCGCGAGTACGGCCTGCTCACCGTGCTGCTCGGGCTGCACTTCGACGCGGAGAACGTCCTCACGCTGGAGGCCTGGCGCTTCCATCCGCCACCGAAGGTGGACTCCGCGGTGCTGTCGCTCACGCGCCGCAAGACGCCGCGCGCGCCCATCATCGACGAGGCGCGCTTCACCCGCGTGGTGAAGGCGTCGTTCGCCCAGCGCCGCAAGACGCTGCTCAACTCGCTGAAGTCCGACAAGGCGCTGGCCACGCCCGCAGTGATGCTGGCCGCGCTGGAGACGGCGGGCATCGACCCGATGCGCCGCGCGGAGACGCTCGCGCCGGAGGAGTTCGCCGCGATAGAGCGCGCGCTCGGCCCCGTGGCTCCGGGCACGGTGACGCCCAAGGTCGACCTGTCGGACGAGGGCGGCGCGGAGGAGTAGGGGAGGGGGCGAGCGCCCGCTCGCCTGTTCGCCTTGCTACCGGCAGCGCGTGCCGAGGGCCTGGAGCAGTCCGCCCTGTTGCTCCAGGAACGCGCGGAACTCCGCCTCGGGGATGCGCATGCGGGCCAGCACATCACGGAGGATCTCCTCCACGGTGCCGTCCTTGCGTCGCTTCAACTCGAGGGCCGTCTTCAGCAGCACCACGCCGTAGAGCGGGTCTGCTTCCACGGGAGGTTGCTCGTCCGGTGCCTTGGGCGCGGTGCTCTGGCGGGCCTCTTCGAGCCGCACCACCGTCTTCGCCCGCTGCCTTCCACTCATGACTGAAGGGCACCCCGCGCACACACCATGGAATCGGTGCGGACCGTAGGGGATGCCCCCCACAGCGTCAAGCGAGCCCTGGGGGTTCCCGTCATCCCCCGGGTCGTGGAAAATTGCCGATCCATACGGCCATGTTGTGTTATCCGCGCCCCCACGCGAGGCCCCGCGTCCTCGTCAGAGGCGGGCATGGGCCGCACCGCGCATTCCGGGTCGGGAGGCCTCGGCGGATGGACTACAGATACATCGTGGTCGAGGGGCCCATTGGCGTCGGAAAGACGAGCCTCTCCAACATCCTCTCGGAGCGGCTGAGCGCGCGGCGCGTGCTCGAAGTGGTGGAGGAGAACCCCTTCCTCTCCAACTTCTACACGGACCGGCAGAAGTTCGGCTTCCAGACGCAGATCTTCTTCCTCCTGTCGCGCTTCCGGCAGCAGCAGGAGCTGTTCCAGCAGGACCTCTTCCGCTCCGTCACGGTCAGCGACTACCTGTTCGCCAAGGACCGCATCTTCGCGCACCTCAACCTGGATGCGCACGAGCTGGCCCTCTACGAGCGCGTCTTCGAGGCGCTCGGGCCCCGCGTCACCAAGCCCGACGTCGTCGTCTACCTCCAGGCCCGCCTCGACGTGCTGCTCCAGCGCATCAAGAAGCGGGGCCGCGAGTTCGAGCGCAAGTTCGACTCCACCTACCTGGAGGGCCTGGTCCACGCGTACAACAACTTCTTCTTCCACTACACGGAGACTCCGCTCCTCGTGGTGGACACCTCGGATATTGATTTCGTGAATAACGAGGCGGACCGGGAAGACTTGCTCGCCGCCATCCGGAAGGCGAAGCCGGGGACGCAGCATTACCTCCCCAAGGCCTCCCGGCGGCCCTGATTCCGGGCTCCTGTCGGGTTGGCCGCTGATGAAGTCCCACGGGCGCCCAGGGGGCGTTAGACTGCTGGGGCCGACTTCGCGGCCTCCGGCGATCCCATGTTGGGACGGCGAGGGGCAGCGAGGCGGCTTCAGCCGTATCCACCCTCACCCATCAGGAGGTGAACCGTGAAGGACAAGGTCACCATCCATTCGCTGAAGCGCTTCAAGCAGATCGGCCAGAAGATCTGCATGGTCACCGCTTATGACGCCACGTTCGCCCACATCCTGGACCAATCGGGTGCGGACGTATTGCTCGTCGGTGACTCGCTGGGCATGGTCATCCAGGGCCATGACTCCACGCTGCCCGTGACGATGGACCAGATGGTCTACCACTCGGCGGCCGTCACCCGGGGCGCGAAGCGGGCGCACGTGGTGGGAGACATGCCCTTCTTGAGCTACCAGGTCTCCGCGCACGAGGCGGTCCGCAACGCGGGCCGGCTGGTGACGGAAGGCGGCGTGGGCAGCGTGAAGCTCGAGGGTGGCGTCGAATTCGCCGACACCGTCCGCGCCATCGTCCGCGCCAGCATCCCCGTCATGGGGCACCTGGGGCTGACGCCGCAGTCGGTCCACAAGATGGGCGGCTATGTCGTCCAGGGCCGCGACGAGGAGCAGGCGCGCAAGATTCTCGACGACGCGCTCGCCCTGGAGGCCGCCGGTGCCTACGCGCTGGTGCTGGAGGGCGTGCCGCTGGAGCTGGCGCGCACGATTACGCAGAGCCTGTCCATCCCCACCATCGGCATCGGCGCGGGACGTTATTGCGACGGACAGGTGCTCGTCTGTTACGACCTCTTGGGAATGAATCCGGACTTCAAGCCCAAGTTCGTCAAGCGCTACGCGAACCTGCACGGCTCCATCACCGAGGCCGCGGGCGCGTTCTTCACGGAGGTCCGGCAGGGCGCGTTCCCGGACGAGGACCACTCGTTCAAGGCGACCAAGAGCATCCGCCTCGTGGCCCCCGCGGCCGTGGGCGCGGGCTTGCTTCCGGAGGGCGAAGTCGCTGCTCCCGCCGAGGGTGAGGAGAAGGTCGGCCCCGTCTACGGGATTCCGGTCTAGCCATGGCGCCCGCCGTCCTACGCACCGTGGCTGAAGTGAAGACGTGGGCGGCGGGGCTGCGCCGTGAGGGGCGCCGGCTCGCGCTGGTGCCCACCATGGGCTTCTTGCACGAAGGGCACCTCTCGCTCATCCGCGAGGGGCGCCGTCGGGCCGACGTGGTGGCCGTCTCCATCTTCGTCAATCCCACCCAGTTCGGTCCCCGCGAGGACCTCTCGCGCTATCCGCGCGACTTCGAGGGCGACCTGGCCAGGTGTGGCGAAGCAGGCGCCGACGTCGTCTTCGCGCCGGTGCCCGAGGCCATGTATCCGCCCGGCTATGAGACCTACGTCGAGGTGACGGAGGTGAGCCAGGGGCTGTGTGGCGCCCGCCGTCCGGGACATTTCCGGGGCGTGGCCACCATCGTCACCCAGTTGCTGTCCCTCTTCCGGCCCGACGTGGCCCTCTTCGGGGAGAAGGACTACCAGCAACTCCAGGTCATCCGGGCGCTCAACCGGGACCTGCACCTGGGCGCGGACATCGTCGGGATGCCGACGGTTCGTGAGACCGACGGGCTGGCGATGAGCAGCCGAAATGCCTACCTGTCCTCCGAGGAGCGGCAGCGAGCGCTGTCCCTGTCGCGAGGACTCCGGGCCGCGCTGACGCTGCTGCAGGGCGGCACGCGGGACGCCCAGGCGCTGACGGGCGCCGTCCGGCACGAATTGACCTCCGCGGGGCTGCGGGAGGACTACGTGGAGCTGGTGGACGCCGAGCGCCTCACGTCGCTCACCTCGGTGGTACCCGGACAGGCCGCCCGCTTGCTCGTGGCGGCCTTCAGCGGCAATACACGCCTCATCGACAACATGGCGCTTGGCGGTTAGGAGACCCAGGACACGTATGGCATCGGGTGGAAAGTCGAAGGGGCCGGTAGGCGGCGAGCAGGGCATCAAGGTCGTCGCCGAGAACCGGCGTGCGCGCTTCGACTACACCGTGGACGAAAAGGTGGAAGCCGGCCTGGAGCTGACGGGAAGCGAGGTGAAGTCACTGCGACAAGGGGAGGCGAACCTCTCGGACGCGTACGCCCTGCCCAAGGGCAGTGAGCTGTTCTTGCTCAATGCGCACATCGGTTCCTACAAGTCCGCCAGCGTGTTCGACCATTTTCCCACGCGCGGTCGGAAGCTGCTGATGCACCGGACCGAGATTGACCGTTGGACCACCAAGGTGCGGGAGCGTGGTTATTCCATCATCCCGCTTGTGCTGTATTTCAAGCAGGGGCGCGCCAAGGTGGAGCTGGGGCTCTGTCGGGGCAAGACACACGAAGACAGGCGCCACGACATCAAGGAACGGGAGACGAAGCGGGAGATGGACCGGGCCGTGCGCCGCCGTTGAGCGCGACCGCAGTTCTTACCGCCGTACCACCGGATGGAAGACACGAAGGATTTGGACAAGAAGGAGCGGCTGCTCGCCTCGCTGGACCAGGGGATGGTGATGATCCACCTGGACGCGCGAAGGCCGGGCGTGCTCGTTCCCGCAGCACTCCGGGGAGAGGCCCATCTGCGCCTCAACCTGTCGTACCGCTTCGACCCACCGGACCTCACGGTGACCGAGTGGGGGGTGCGCTGCACGCTGAGCTTCTCGGGCTCACGCTTCACGGTGGCGGTGCCGTGGTCGGCGCTGTTCGCCATCGCCAGTCATGTGACGAAGGAGTCGTGGATGTTCATGGAGGACATGCCGCCGGAGCTGCTGCAGCAGTCCGCCGTGGCGCGTCCTCCGCCGCAGCCGCTCCCGGCGCCCGTGCCCGTTGCCGCCGAGCGTCCGCGCACCTTCCTGCGCGAAGTGCCCACCGAGCCCCTGGAAGAGGTGGCGCCACCGCCTCCTCCGGAAATCCCGCCGCCCGAAGGGCCGAAGGATGACTCGCCTCCGCCGCGTCGGGGGCACCTGCGTCTGGTGAAGTGACGAAGCGCGAGGACCACGAAGCCGTGGCCTCGCCGCTCGGTGCTCAGCGCTGGAGCTTCACTTCGAGCTGGGCCGCCTTGGCTCCCGGGAAGGTGCCCTTCCACGTGCGGTAGCCCTTGCGGCGCACCTGCACGGAGACAGGGCCTTCCGGATACACGTTGTCGAGCGCCAGCGGCGTCGTCCCCACGGGCTTGTCGTCCACGAGCACCGTCGCGCCCGAGGGCTCGCTCATGAGCATGAGCACGGGCGCGGCCATGGGTTTATCCATGCTGGCCATGAGTCGCCCGGAGACCTGGTCGCGTTGAGGCCAGAGCCACACGCTGCCGCCCGCCGCCGCCGCGACACCCAGGAGCGCGATGATGCGTCGGCCCCATCGTCTGGGGGCACGCGAGGCGGGAACCTGGTCGAAGGTGCTCTCCGGATGAGGGGCGCGTTCCTCCAACTCGAGGGCCTCGGGGCCCGCGAGAGACACGCTCGGCGCCGAGGGCCTGCGCGGTGTGCCTTCGATGCTGTCGGCGATGGACTGGGTGGCGGACGTCGCCGCCTCCATCGCTGGAGGACGACGTGCGATGGCCGGCGCGCCGCGCTGAGGGCCAGGAGGTGTCGCACCGAAGGGCTTCGTCTTCGGTGCGTGGGGCGTCCCGGAAGAAGTCGAGGCACCGTTCCCGACGGGCGCTCCCTGGAACGAGGAGTCGTCCTCGAAAGAAGGGAACGCACCCGCCGCGAGGAACGGGGACGCATGCTCCTCCGACGCCGCGAAGGCCCCCGGGGCCGGAGGCGCGAGCTGGGCGGCACAGACGGAGCAGGGCGCGCGAGGCGCGGACAACGGCGAGCCGCAGCGAACGCAGCGGTGGATGAGCCGTCCACTCGAGCTCATCTCGATGCCCGCCACCTCCGCGGGCTCGTCCATGCCTGGCGAGAAGGAGAGTGCCGACGACGACGCGGGGGCCGACGGGTTGCTTCCTCCCGCAGTCGCGCCGCTCACCGTCTCGCCCTGCTCCTTCAGCGTGGGAGGCAGGGAGAGCGTCGTCAGGAAGGCGGTGAGGGCGTGCGCGCTCGCGGGTTCACCTGACTGGGCAAGCCACCGCGCGAGCACCTCGGCGACGGCTTCCGGTGAAGCGAAGCGAGCTTCGGGCGCGCGAGCCAGCATGCGCTGAACCACGGCGGCGAGGGGCGCGGGCACCTCCGGAGGCAGCGGCGGGACATCTCGCGAGACGATGGCCACGGCGAGAGAGCCCGGTTGCATCGTGGACGCGAAGGGATGTGCGCCGGTGAGCAGCTCGTGGAAGACGATGCCCAGGGAGAACTGGTCGCTCAGCGCGGTGGCGGGAGCGCCCTGGAGGACCTCGGGGGCGCTGTAGGCTTCCTTGCCCTTGAAGAGTCCCGGCGCGGTGAAGGACGCACCGCTCAGCAGCGCGATGCCGAAGTCCGTCACCTTCACCTCGCCCTCACGGGACACGAGGATGTTGGACGGAGACACGTCCCGGTGGGCCACGAGCAGCGGACGTCCCTCGTGGAGCTTGCGGTAGGCGTGGTGAAGGCCCGCGAGCGCCTGGAGCGTGACGAACGCGGCCAGGTGTGGAGGAAAGCGCTGACGATGCTTCGCGGCCAGGCGCAGCAGCACGCCCAGGTCCCACCCGTCCACCAGCTCCATGACCAGGAAGAGGCCCGAGGGGCTCTCGCCCACGTCGAACACGGTGGCGATGTTCTGGTGCTGGAGCTGCGTGGCCAGCCGGGCCTCGGCCAGGAACATCCTCGCGATTTCAGGCTCCTGGGCCAGGTGCGGGAGGATGCGCTTGATGGCGACGGTGCGCTCGAAGCCCTCCGCGCCCCGGGCCACGCCGAGGAACAGCTCCGCCATGCCTCCGGAGGCCAGGGGCCTGACGAGCCGATAGCGTTCGTTCAAGGTGGGGCCCTCCGGGCAGCTGTTCTTCAGGCGGTGGGGGACTGGGTGATGTCGCGCAGCAGCTTCCAGGGATAGATGCCGGTGGTGTGGCCGTCGCTGAAGGCGAAGGTCAGCGCGTAGTTGCCCACCGGGTGGACCTGCTTGACGCGCAGGTCCGCGGGCACCTTCGTCTGGTCCAGCGTGCGCTGGTTCGTCCACTCGTCCACGCAGCCTGCGCAGGGGCACTGCTGGCGGAGCGCCTGCGCGGAGGCGCCCGACTTCAGACCGTCATCCCACGTCAGCTCCAGTTGGGAACCGTCGGGGGACAGGCGGGCATCCGTCGCGGTGGCGGAGGGAGTCGAGGGCTTGATGCGGTCCCAGAAGCTCAACGTTGCACCTTTCGAAAGCTCAACAGCGATGCGCCCTCCCTAGCATCCTTCCGGGCGGGGGCGCGCGCCTCACGAGGCCAGCTTGACGGGCAGCCGGTGGCCTTCCAGCCGCACGCCCTTCTTGGCCACCACCCGGCGCAGGGCCGCCACCACCTGAGGGTCCAACTGCGCGCCAGTGAGGCTGTCGAGAATCTCCATCGCCTTCTCCAGCGGCATGGCCTTCTGGTACGGGCGCGTGGAGGTGCAGGCGTCGAAGGTGTCCGCGCACCCGACGATGCGGGCCAGCATGGGGATGTCCTCGCCCCGGAGCTTGTCGGGATAGCCGGTGCCGTCCCACCGCTCGTGGTGGTGGCGCACGCACGCGCGCACCGCGCCCAGGAAGCTCACCGGGCCGATGATGGCGTCACCGATGGCCGGGTGCTCGCGCATGATGGCCATCTCCTGGTCCGTCAGCTTCGTCTGCTTGCAGAGGATGGACTCGACGATGCCAATCTTGCCGATGTCGTGGAGGATGCCGCCGTACTGGAGCTGGCGCAGCTCGCGCTCGGTGAGGTTCAGCTCCCGGCCAATCTCCACCGACAAGTCGCCCACCCGCTGGCTGTGACCGCGCGTGTACGCGTCCTTGGAGTCGATGGAGTTGGCCAGCGCGACGATGGTCTCCAGATATCCCTTCTCCAGGCTCTCGTAGAGGCCGCGGTTCTCCATGTCGTATGCGAGCAGTTGCTTGCTCATGTAGTTGAACGTCTGGGCCAGCTCGCCCACTTCGTTCTTCTGCGGAATCTTCACCTCCACGCCGAACTTCCCGCGTGCCAGCTCCAGGGCCCCGTCGGTGAAGACCTTGAGGGGGCGGGTGAGGTTGCGCGAGAAGAGGGCCGCCAGCACCAGCGCGACGAGGATGGCCGCGCCCAGGCCCATGAGGATGCGTCGCTCCATCGTCTCCACCTGGCGATAGGCGTGCTCCACCGGCTGCTCGGAGACGATGGCCCAACCTGTCTCGGGCAGCACCGTGTACGCGGCCACCACCGCGTCGCGGCCATCGCCGAAGTTGCCGACGTGGAACAACTCCGCGTCGGGCGTGCTGGCCAGCTGCCGCAGCAGGTGCGCCACCGGGCTGCGCTGCGAGACGTCCCCGCCCAGCGCCGCCACGCCGCCGCCTCCGACGACGAGGTGACCCCGGTTGTCCGACAGGTACGCGAAGCCGGTGCTGCCCACGCGCTCCTGCTCCAGCATCTGCCGCAGGCCCGCCAGCGACAGGTCCGCGGCGATGAAGCCCTTCACGGGCTCGCCCACGGGGAAGGCCATCGTCAGCACCGGTCCACCGTTTCCGGTGGCGACCACGTCGGAGTAGAGCCGACCTTCCCTGCGGCCATCGAGCAACGCGCGACCGCGCTCCTCATGCGACGCGAGCGCGGTGGGGGGCACATCGTGACGCGAGAAGGCCTGGAGCCCGGGGAGGCGCTTGCCGTCCGGACCGAAGACGGTGATGGCCAGCACCTCGCGGCGCTGTGAGAGCACCGACGCCAGATGCGTCTGCTGCGCCTCAATGGGCAGGGCGAAGAAGTTCGGCACGCGGGCCAGGCTCAGGACGGCCTCGGTGGGCTCACCCAGGAAGATTTCGGCCTTGAGCCGAAGCTGCTTCACCCGCTCCTGTGCCAGCTCCTGCGCGTCGCGCACCAGGAGCTCTCGCGTGTGGGAGACGGACAACCACCCCACCATCAGCGTGGGGACGATGCTGACGACGAGCATCAACAGGAGGATGGCTTTGAACAGGCGCACGGGGCGGCTCCTCCATGGACTACTGCCACGGGCCCTTCTTGACGTTGATTGAGAGTCGCGCGGGGACGAGCTCGAACCGGCGGACGGCCGACGGCTCGGAGCGACCCGACGCGCCCACCGCTCGCACCGTCCACCAGTAACGTCCGGCGGGCAGCACGGGCAGCGTCACCTCGGGCGTCGTGGTCGTCTGCGTGACGACGGTCGCGCCCGCCGAATCCCGGGCGACCTCGACTTCATAACGCTCCACTCCGGGCACCGCCGCCCAGGTCAACTTCACCGGCCCCAGTTGGTCATGCTTGTCCGCGCGCAGCTTCAGCACCGCGCCGTTTCTAGGCTGCTCGGGCTGGGGCACCGCCAGGGGCGGGGGGGGCGCGACGGGAGGTCGGCCCTTCTCCACGAGGACGGTTTCTCCAGGGGCGACGGGCCGCGTGACGCCCTCGGCCTCCACGCGCACGGGGGGGCCTCGGGTGACGCTGACGGTGGTGGTGCCCGCGTCCGGCTCCACGTGCACGCTGAATGAGGAGGGGTGGGGGGCGCGTCCGGCGGACACCAGCGTCCCGGCCGCGTTGGCCGCCTCGGACGCCTGCGCATAACGCGCGGTGCGGAAGTGGACCTCCGCCTCGCTCAGCCGTGCCTCGGCTTCCGGGAGGACTCCCGCGCCCTTCGCCTGGGCGACGAGGGTGCGCGCCGTCTCGAGCGCCTTGAGCGCAAGGGCCCGCTCCTGCCCCGGCAGCTTCAGGCGCGTGCCGGGGGCGACGGCATCCGAGGGCAGGTCATTGAGCGCGCGCAGCTCGGCCGTGGCGCTCGCGTCTCCGAGGACGCGCTCCGCCACTTCCCGCAGGGACTCCCGGGGGCCCACCACCGTGGTGTCCGGGGGGGATGCGCTCAACCACGCGAGCAGGAACAGGGCCATCCTCATTGGAAGACAATCTCCCTTCCCGCCTGGATGGTGGCCGCGGAGGTGCCCACGGAAAGTGACTGATTGGCGGGCTGCTTCAACTCCGCGTCGATGCGTCCGCGCAGCACCGTCAGGTCCGTGCGGGGACGGCCGGGCCTCGGGCGCGTTTCAGCGATGCCGATGAGCGAGTCATCGCCCAGGTGCACCATGCTCCCAGTGCCGCTGAAGACGAGGTCCGCGCCCGCACCGGCCTCGGTGCGCACCTTGTCGTTCTCGAACAACGGGACGCCCTCACTGGCGGTGCTCCACTCGTCGGCGGTGGCGCGCTTGATTTGGACGTTCCCTTTCAACCCGCGCAGGTGCGCGCGAGGCACGGGCGCTGGAGTGTTGGACGTCGTGGGCACGGCGGGCGCGTCCTCGGCGGTGCAGCCGAGCGGCGAAGCCGGGAGCGCGAGCGCGAGCAGCATGGGGAGCCAACGTCGACCATTCACGAGAAGGGGTCCGTCCGGAAAAGCAGGTTCCCCCAGGCTAATCCAATCGGCGGTGTCGCAGGCAGGGCAGGTCGCGACGGATGCGCGACTGCAGCTCCGGGTCCACCGGGGCGACGGCCAGGCCCTCGCCCTCCGACGCCCTCGCCGTCACCAGCCCCCAGGGGTCCACCACCATGGCGTGGCCATACGTCTGCCGCTGGGCCGAGTGCCGGCCGCCCTGGGCGGGCGCCAGCACGTACGCCTGGTTTTCGATGGCGCGCGCCCTCAGCAGCACCTCCCAGTGGTCCTTGCCGGTCATCAGGGTGAAGGCCGCAGGCACCGCCAGCAGCGTCGCCCCGTCCTTGGACAGCCGGCGGTAGAGCTCCGGGAATCTCAAGTCGTAGCAGACCGAGAGCCCCAGCCGACCCACCTCCGTGTCCGCCGCCACGACCTCCGTCCCCGGTGCCACCGCCGCGGACTCCTGGTAGGTCGCACCATCCCCCACCTCCACGTCGAACAGGTGCATCTTCCGGTAGACGGCGCGCCGCTCGCCGTCCGGGCCGAACAGGACGCTGGTGTTGTAGAGCCGACCGCCGGGCGCGCCGGTTTCCAGGACACTGCCGGCGAGCAGCGTCACCTTCCGCTCGCGCGCCAGCTCCGCCATCCGGGAGAGGGTGGGTCCATCCAAGCCCTCGGCCGCGCCCTGGCGCTCCGGCTCGGGTCCCATCCAGGAGAAGTTCTCTGGCAATCCCACCAGGCGAGCACCCAGGTCGCAGGCGCGCCGGAAGAGCCGGGTGGCGACTTCCACGTTGAAGGCCTTGTCCGCAGTGGACACCATCTGGGCGGCGGCGATGAGGTGCATGGAGCCCGTTATAACGCCCGTCCGGTACGCGGAACCCCTGGGAATTCCTTGCCCTGTTGGCCAGGTTTCACGGGACCCGAGAGGGAGCGTCCTTCCTTTACACCCCGCTGGGGCGTGTGTTACGGACGCGCCCGACATTTTTCGATTTTCACCTCGAAAAGTGGGCCGCCGTGCCCGCTTTTCGCGTTTTTGGAGTCTGGTTTCCCAGTCATGTCGGAGAAGAACCTCAAGCAGACGGTGGAGGAACGGGCCCTTTCAGTGCTCGAACCCCTCGTTGCGGGCGAGGGCCTGGAGCTCGTGGACCTGGAGTACATCCGGGAGCGCGAGGGCTGGGTGTTGCGGCTCTTCATCGACAAGCCAGGGGGCCGGGTAGGACTGGACGAGTGCAGTCAGGTGTCCCGCGCGGTGGACCCGGTGCTGGACGTGGAGGACATCATCCCCCACGAGTACAGCCTGGAGGTCTCCAGCCCCGGAGTGGACCGGCCGTTGAGGAAGCCGAACCACTACGAGCGCGTCCAGGGTCAGAAGGTGAAGGTGAAGACGTTCGGGCCGGTGGGCGAGCCGCCGCGCAAGAGCTTCACTGGCACGCTGACCGGGGTGGCGGGCGACGGTATCTCGGTGGAGGTGGAAGGCGCCGGAACCTTCCACATCCTCTTCAAGGATATCGCCAAGGCGAACCTGGAGTTCGAGTTCTAGACGTCGACATACAGGGCACCCTGCCGCGCGGGGGGCCCGTGGCCCATTCAGGAGAAGACCATGCCTACGCAGCAAGCCAACCCGAACGTCAATCTCAACCTCGTCCTGGACCAGGTCGCCAAGGACAAGGGCATCGAGCGGGCTGTGCTGATTGCCACCCTCGAGGACGCGATGAAGACCGCGGCCAAGAAGCACTTTGGCCAGGACCGCAACCTCGAGGCGAAGTACGACGCGGACAAGGGCGTGGTGGAGCTGTTCCAGGCCATCGTCGTGGTCGACGAAATCACCGACCCGGTTCAGGCGGTCAATCAGATCATCCTGGCGGAGGCCCACAAGAAGGGCATGGAAGTGGAGCCCGGTGACGAGCTCGTCTTCCAGATCTTCTACCGGGACGAGGACGCCAACGAGGCCAAGGCCCAGGACGACCAGTACGGCGACATCCTCCGGCTGAAGACCTTCCGCCGCGGCTTCGGGCGCATCGCCGCGCAGACGGCCAAGCAGGTCATCCTGCAGCGCACGCGGGACGCGGAGCGCGAGAACGTCTTCAACGAGTACAAGGACCGCAAGAACGAGATCGTCACCGGCATCGCCCGCCGGTTCGAGCGCGGCAACATCATCGTGGACCTGGGCCGCGCGGAGGCCGTGCTGCCGGTGCGCGAGCAGGTCCCGCGTGAGACCTACCGTCCGGGCGACCGCGTCCAGGCCTACGTGCTGGACGTGCTGCGCGAGTCCAAGGGCCCGCAGATCGTCCTCAGCCGCGCCTCGGTCAACCTGCTCACCAAGCTCTTCGAGATGGAGGTGCCCGAAATCGCCGAGGGCATCGTCGTCATCGAGGCCGCCGCGCGCGAGCCGGGTGGCCGCGCGAAGATCGCCGTCTCCAGCCGGGACTCGGACGTGGACCCGGTGGGCGCGTGCGTGGGCATGAAGGGCAGCCGCGTGCAGGCGGTGGTGCAGGAATTGCGCGGAGAGAAGATCGACATCGTCCCGTACGACGAGGACCCGGCCCGCTTCGTGTGCTCGGCGCTGGCGCCCGCGGAGGTCAGCCGCGTCATCATCGACGAGTCCAACCACGCCATGGAGCTCATCGTCCCGGACGACCAGCTCAGCCTGGCCATCGGCCGGCGCGGACAGAACGTGCGCCTGGCGGCCCAGCTGACGGGCTGGAAGCTGGACATCAACAGCGAGAGCCGCGTTCGCGAGATGCGCGAGTTCGCCGGCCGCTCGCTGGGCTCGCTGCCGGGCGTCAACGAGATGCTGGTGGAGACGCTTTACGCCCACGGCTTCCGGCAGGCCCGGGACGTGGCCGAGGCCAACGCGGAGATGCTGGCGCAGATCCCCGGCGTGGACCCCGCCCGCGTCCCCTCCATGCAGGAGGAAGCCCGGAAGCGCATGGTGGATGACCAGGCGGAGCTGTCCCGGATGGATTATGAAAGGGAGCAGGCCCGGCTGGCCGAGGCTCGCCGCCACCCCGACGAGCTGTCCCAGGCCGAGCGCATGGCTCGCGTGCGCGGCGTTGGCGAGAAGACCATCGAACAGCTCATGGCGTCCGGCTACCGCACGGTGGAGGACATCGCCAACGAGAAGGACCTGGCGAAGCTGGGCGACGTTCCGGGTGTGGGCATCAAGAAGGCGCGCCAGCTCAAGAGCGCGGCGGAGAACTACCTCGTGGAGGAGGCCAAGCTGCGCACGGAACTCAACGCCGAGCGCGGAATCACGACGGCGACCCTGGATGGTGGCGCGGAAGCCACCAAGTCGCCGTAAGCTAGCGGGAAGCTAGGAAGAGGAGAGGGACGACGTGGGGCGCCCGACAGGTCGCTCGGTACCAGCGGAGCAGAGCGCGCGGTCAGGCCCGGTCCGGATGTGCGTCGGATGCGGGTCCAAGCGATCGCAGGCGGAGCTCACCCGGTTCGTGATAGGGCCTGGGGGTGCCATCGTGGTGGACAGGGAGCGGCGGCTGCCCGGACGGGGCGCCTACCTGTGCGGTGTCGGTTGTATGACGGCAGCGTTGAAGCGGAAGGCGTTTGGTCGGGCTTTTCGCGGGAAGGCGGGGTTGGTAGACCCGTCACAGCTCGGGTAGGCATAGGAGCCTGCGCCATGAGGGCGGAGGGGTGTTGGGGGGGAGTGGGTGTTAAGGACCACTCGCACACATTTTCGGGTTTGAGCTAGGGTGCTGCGCCCCGGAGTCGCCGGGTGCCGCAGGCCAACAAGGGCAATATGTCGAAGAAGCGCGTCCACGAAATCGCCAAGGAGCTCAAGGGCCACGGCATTGAGCTCGACAACAAGGAGGTCGTAACCGAGCTGTCCGCTCTCGGTTATGACGTCAAGAGCCATTCGTCCTCCCTCGATGACGACCAGGCGACCGCCGCCGTCCAGAAGATCCTGGACAAGCGCAAGCCGAAGCAGGCAGCGCCTCCCGTGACGGCGAAGGGGTTCGTGGTGCGCCGCAAGGTGGGCCCGCCCGCGGGCTCCGCCGAAGCGGGCATGGAGTCGCAGTCCGCGGACTCCAATGACCACTACGATTCCGGACCCGTCGAGTCCGCTCATCACCCCCACGTCGAGGCCTACCAGCCTCCCGAGGAGGCGCCCCGCGCCGTGGAGCCCCCGCCCGTCTCTGTCGAGACGGCTCCGGCCCCCAGCGTGGTGGAGTCTCCCGCCGTCACCGCCGCGCCCGCGGCTCCGACGGCTCCCCCGGTGACCGAGCAGCAGCCCGCTCAAGTCGCCACGTCTCCGGTTGCCACGGAGGCTCCCAAGGCCCCGGTCGAGGCGCCTCGCGCCCCCGCCGTTCCCCCTGCTGCCGTCGCGCAGCCACGTTCCCCTTCTCAGGAGAGTACCCACTTGCCCCAACCCCCTCCTCGCTCGCCGGTTCCGCCGACTGTCCGGACGTCCTCTCCCCCGTCTTCGTCCGCGACCGTCGTGTCTCGGGGCCCCGCGCCGGGCTACGGGCAGCGGAGCGGTCCCTCGGGCGGTGGTCGTCCGGGTGGCCCGGGTGGTCCGGGCGGACGTCCCGGTGGTCCGGGCGGTCCGGGTGGGCGTCCTGGTGGTCCGGGTGGTCCTGGCGGACGTCCCGGTGGTCCGGGCGGTCCGGGTGGGCGTCCTGGTGGTCCGGGCGGTCGTCCGAGCTACCCGTCGTACCAGAGCCAGAGCGCGCGTCCCGGCCAGGGGCCGGTGCGTCCCAGCTCGGCTCCCGGAGCACCGGGCGCGGCTGGCGGCACCGCCGCGCCGCAGGGTCCCACCATCATGGTGGGCGGTGTTCCTCACGCCCAGGTGTCTCCGACGGGTGGTCAGGCGCGTCCCACGGCCACGCAGGCCGTCGTCATCTCGCGCCCGCTCATCCAGGTGCGTCGCGTCACCCCCACGGCCGGCCAGGCGAAGCAGTACCCCATGGCGCCGGGCCGCTTGGGCATCCCCGAGCGCCGTGAATACAAGGTGGTTCCGGACCACCTGGGCCGGGGCCGCGAGCTGGTGGACGTCTCCAAGAACAAGGAGCGTGGCCAGCGCAAGCGCACCAGTGGCGATACGACCAGCGTGTCCAAGCAGGAACTGACGGACATGGTCTGGGGCCGCGTCACCATCCCCATCCGTGGCAAGAAGAAGAAGCCCACGAAGAAGGGCGCCAAGACGCAGATCACCCAGATGGCCGAGGAGAAGAAGGTCATCAAGCTGCAGGAGGCCATCTCGGTGTCCGACCTGGGCCAGCGCATGGGTGTGCGCAGCGCGGAGCTCATCAAGAAGCTGATGGCGCAGGGGAAGATGGCCACGGCCAACCAGATGGTGGACGCCGACACGGCGGAGGCCATCGCCACGGACTACGGTTGGAAGATCGACCGCGTGGGCTTCGAGGTGGAGGACTACCTGCCCGAGGTGGAGGCCCGTCCCGAGGACGAGCGTCCGCGTCCGCCGGTCGTCACCATCATGGGTCACGTCGACCACGGCAAGACGAGCTTGCTGGACGCCATCCGCAGCGCCAACGTGGCGTCGGGCGAGGCGGGCGGCATCACCCAGCACATCGGCGCGTACAGCATCACCACCGCGCGGGGTGACGTCACCTTCCTGGATACCCCGGGTCACGAGGCCTTCACGTCCATGCGCGCCCGCGGCGCCAACGTGACGGACATCGTGGTGCTGGTGGTGGCCGCCGACGACGGCGTGATGCCGCAGACGGTGGAGGCCATCAAGCACGCGAAGGCGGCCGAGGTCCCCATCGTCGTCGCCATCAACAAGATGGACGTGCCCGGCGCCAACCCGGACCGCGTGAAGAAGGACCTGGCAGCCCACGAGCTCGTCCCGGAAGAGTGGGGCGGCGACACCATCATGGTTCCCGTCTCGGCCAAGACGAAGCAGAACCTGGACCTGCTGCTGGAGAACCTGGCGCTGCAGGCCGAGGTCCTCGAGCTCACGTCCAACCCGAACCGCCCGTCGGTCGGCGCCATCATCGAGGCCAAGCTGGACCGCGGCCGTGGCCCGGTCGCCACGGTGCTGGTGCAGGAAGGCACGCTCAAGCTGGGCGACGCCGTCGTCACCGGCTCGCACTACGGCCGTGTCCGCGCGATGAACAACAGCCGCGGGGAGATGGTGAAGGAAATCAAGCCGGGCTACTGCGCGGAGGTCATCGGCCTGTCCGGTGTTCCCAGCGCGGGCGACGCCATCAACGTGGTGGCGGACGAGAAGGCGGCCAAGCAGATCGCCGAGCACCGCAACATGAAGGAGCGGCAGACCGAGCTCGGCAAGGTCAGCCGCGAGTCCCTGGAGCAGCTGTTCGCCAAGACGAAGGCGGGCGGCGGTCCCAAGGAGCTGCGCGTCGTCATCAAGGCGGACGTGCAGGGCTCGGCCGAGGCCGTCAAGCAGGCCGTCCAGAAGCTCTCCACCCACAAGGTCAAGGTGGAGGTCGTCCACTCCGGCGTGGGTGCCATCACCGAGGGCGACGTGATGCGGGCGGCCGCCTCCAAGGGCGTGGTGCTCGGCTTCAACGTGCACCCGGAGTCCGGCGCGGAGGCCGCGGCCAAGGCACAGGAAGTCAACCTGCAGAGCTACACCATCATCTACGAGCTCATCGACGGGGTGCGCTTGGAGATGGAGGGCCTGCTGGAGCCCATCCGCACGGAGAAGAAGCTGGGCCGCGCGGAGGTCCGCAGCACCTTCAACGTTCCTCGCCTGGGCACCATCGCCGGCGCGGCGGTGCTGGATGGTGTGATGAAGCGAGGCGCCATCGTTCGCCTCATCCGCGAGAACAAGCAGCTGTTCGCCGGGAAGATGGCGTCGCTGCGGCGCTTCAAGGACGACGTCAAGGAGGTCGCTCAGGGCTTCGAGTGCGGTATCGGCATCGAGAACTTCAACGACCTCAAGGCCGGCGACATCATCGAGGCCTACGAGATCGAAGAGACCCGGCAGAGCCTCACCTAGTCTCGCGCCGCGTGTCCTCTCGCCCCCGGGAAGGCCCCACCTTCCCGGGGAGGTTTCGCCCTGGGGGCCTCGCGCAGTCGCCAGGTCCCCAGGGGTCGGGGGATTGGCATGTTCGTAGGTGTCGCACGTCTTACCCTCCAGATTCCGGACAGCGGCTCGCTGAAGTCCAAGCGACAGGTGTTGCGCCGGGTGACGGACCGGGTGAAGGCTCGCTTCAACGTGGCCGTGGCTGAGGTGGAGGACCAGGACCTCTGGCAGAAGGCCTCGCTCGCCCTCTCGGTGGTGGGCAATGACCGCCGCCACGTGGACGAGCAACTGGAGAAGGTCATCCACTTCATCGAGGAGATGTATGTCGCCCCGCTGATGGCTCGGGAGACGGAGATCTTCGCCTTTGGAGATCAGCTCTTCGCCGCCGGCGGTACGGCGGGTGCCGGGGCCCAGCAGTCCGCCCTGGACGACGAAGACGAAGCACCGCTGTCACCGGAAGCGACGGCGGCCTCGTCGGAGGCGGCCATTGCTCGCTTCCTGCGGGGCGAGCGGGCCTCCCTGGCGGAGGCGGAGGGGTTGGGCGAGTGGGAGCGCCGTCATGACGGCGACAACGACGGCGACCCCGGTACGGGCCGCCCGTCACCGTCGGGCGGTGGACGGATGACGCTGGACGAGGCGCGGGTTCGAGCCCGCTCCCTGCGCAACCCGCGAGACTGGGAGAAGAAATGACGACGCATTCCCGACCCGAGCGAGTGGGGCAGGAAATCCAGGTGGCCATCGGCGACTTGCTGACCCGGGGCGAGCTGAGAGACCCACGCATCGGCTACATCACGATTACCGGGGTGAAGGTCTCCCCGGACCTGCGCGTGGCCCGTGTCTTCTATTCGATGATCGGCACCGCCGAGGAGCGCTCGGACACGCAGAAGGGGCTGGAGGCGGCCAAGGGCTTCGTGCGCCGCCACGTCACGTCGGCCGTCAACCTGCGCGTGTCGCCGGAGATCTTCTTCTCGTTCGACGAATCGGTGGGCGAGGGGGACAAGATTGACCGTCTGCTTCGCGAGGTCCGGAGCAAGGAAGGCTGGTAGTTCCAGCCCCGGGCCCACAAGATTGGCGTGACATGGACGGCGTCCTCGTCATCGATAAGCCCTCTGGCCCCACGTCCTTCGACGTGGTGCGACAGGTGCGTTCGCTGCTGAAAATCAAGAAGGTGGGTCATACGGGGACGTTGGACCCCATGGCCACCGGCGTGCTGCCCCTATGTCTGGGAGAGGCCACCAAGGTGGCCGGCTTCATCACCGAGGGCGACAAGGCCTACGACGCCACGGTGCGCCTGGGCGCGGAGACCGACACGCAGGATGCTCAGGGGAAGGTGACGGCACAGGCGCCGGTGCCCGCGCTGACGCCCGCACTCCTGGAGGCCGCGCTGGCGCGCTTCCGAGGAAGCTTCGACCAGGTACCGCCCATGTACTCGGCGGTGAAGGTGGCCGGAAAGCGACTGTACGAGCTGGCTCGCGCCGGCGAGGAAGTCGAGCGCGCCGCCCGGCACGTGACGGTGTACGAGCTGGTGCTGCGGGACTTCTCCGCGGACCGCCTCCACCTGTCCGTGCGCTGCTCCAAGGGCTTCTTCGTGCGCACCCTGGCCTTCGACCTGGGACGGGTGCTGGGCTGCGGGGCTCACCTGGAGGCCCTGCGTCGCACGGCCAGTGGTCCCTTCACCCTGGCCCGAGCACTGCCGCTGGCGGACGTGCCGGCTTTGTTGAAGGACGGAACACTGGGCTCGCGGCTGGTGCCCATCGCGGAGGCCCTGGTCGACCTTCCTGAGGTGCGGGTGGGGGCCGACGATGCCAAGCGCGTGTCCCACGGCGTGCCGGTGGAGGTCGCCTCCTCGCTGCGTCCAGGGCGGCTGCGCGTGACAGGGCCTGACGGCGCGCTGCTGGCGGTGGCGGAGAGCGTGAGCGGACGGCTGCGCTACCTGCGAGTGCTCGTCTAGGCCTGGCTGCTCCCTGGCTGTGCGTCTTCGCACGCTCCACACCCCGTGGGGCGTACGGGCAGGCGTCCAAGGTTGACCCTGGGTAGGGTGAAGCTTATAAGCCCCCCGCTCGTTAGAAGTGGAGCATGAGACCCGGTCTGTACCCCTCCGCGGACCTGGGCGACTCAAGTGGTATTCACGCCGGAGCGGGGCACGAAGGACAGAATCACATGTCGCTGCATCAGGAGCGCAAGTCGGAGTTGGTGACGAAGTTCAGGACCCACGAGACGGACACCGGGTCCCCTGAAGTGCAGGTCGCGCTGCTGTCCGAGCGCATCAACCAGCTCACCGAGCACTTCAAGACGCACAAGAAGGACCACCACTCCCGCCGCGGTCTGCTGAAGCTGGTCGGTCAGCGTCGCCGGCTTCTGGACTACCTGAAGTCGAAGGACGTCACCCGCTACAAGAAGCTCATCGAGAGCCTCGGCATCCGCAAGTAGGCATCTCGGCAGGACCCGGGGCGCTGGTTCAACCAGCGCCCCGCGCGTTTCAGACGCAGGGAAGTGGCAGGACAGAGAAGCAGTTGAGAAGCGGTGGGTGGAGGCGGGCGAGGGAGTGGTGCCGACGGAGGTTTTGGTTTCCGTTCGGACCGGCTGACACGGTTGTCGGCCGGTGCGATCAGGGATCAAAAGTTCCGAGACATCCCTCCGGCGCTCCGCAAGCGCCCTTCCGCAGTACAGGCTGGCGGTTGCCTGTCATGTGCCTGTTTCGGGCCTTGGCGACCGCTCATACACCCCGAGGGCCCTCCCGGGGTGCCAGGTCCCTTGCGGGCCAGGTGCGTGCGGTGGGGTCCTCGCCCGAAGAATACCGAGGCAAGGACATGCTGAAGAAGAGCGTCAAGATTGGCGAGAGCGAGCTGAGCATTGAAGTGGGTCGTCTGGCCAAGCAGGCGGATGGCTCCGTGGTGGTGCGCTACGGCGACACCATGCTGCTCGTGACGGCGGTGAGCGCGCGGGAGAAGAAGGACATCGACTTCCTGCCGCTGACGGTGGAGTACCAGGAGAAGCTGTACTCGGCGGGCCGCATCCCCGGCAGCTACTTCAAGCGCGAGGGCCGGCTGACGGAGAAGGAGACGCTGGCCTCCCGCGTGGTGGACCGCTCCCTGCGTCCGCTGTTCCCGGAAGGCTACGCGTACGAGACGCAGGTCATCGCCAGCGTCATCTCCGCGGACCCGGAGAACGAGGGCGACGTGCACGGCATCACCGGTGCCTCCGCGGCGCTGTGGGTGTCGGACATCCCGTTCGACGGCCCCCTCGCCGGCATCCGCGTGGGCCGCGTGGGCGGTCAGCTGGTGGCCAACCCCACCGCGAAGCAGCGTGAGCAGAGTGATTTGGACCTGGTCATGGCGGTCAGCCGCAAGGCCATCGTCATGGTGGAAGGTGGCGCGGAAGAGGTGTCCGAGGCGGACATGGTCGCCGCGCTGGACTTCGGCTTCCAGGCCGCCCAGCCCGCGCTGGACATGCAGGACGAGCTGCGCCGCGAGCTGAACAAGCAGGTGCGCTCGTTCGACAAGCCGGCCTCCGTGGACGAGGGCCTGCGCTCCAAGGTGCGCGAGCTGGCGATGAACGGCATCAAGGCCGGCTACGCCATCAAGGAGAAGGGCGCCCGGTACGAGTCGCTCTCCAAGACGAAGAAGGAGACCATCGCGAAGCTCAAGGAGCAGCTCGCGGAGGCCTACTCCCCGCTGGTGGAGAAGCACGCCAAGCAGGTGGTGGAAGACCTCAAGTACGAGCACATGCGCGAGATGACGGTCAACGGTGGCCGCATCGGCGACCGCGGTCACGACGTGGTCCGCACGATTACGAACGAAGTGGGCGTGCTGCCGCGCACCCACGGCAGCGCGGTCTTCACCCGTGGCGAGACGCAGGCGCTCGTGGTGGCCACGCTGGGCACCAGCGACGACGAGCAGCGCCTGGAGATGCTGGGAGGCATGTCCTTCAAGCGCTTCATGCTGCACTACAACTTCCCTCCGTTCAGCGTGAACGAGACGAAGCCGCTGCGCGGTCCGGGCCGTCGTGAAATCGGCCACGGTGCGCTGGCGGAGCGCGCGCTGCGCAACATGGTGCCCAAGAGCGAGTCCTTCCCGTACACGGTTCGCCTCGTGTCGGACATCCTCGAGTCCAACGGCTCCTCGTCCATGGCCTCCGTGTGCGGTGGCACGCTGGCGCTGATGGACGCGGGTGTCCCCATCAAGGCGCCGGTGGCCGGCATCGCCATGGGCCTCGTGAAGGAGGGCGACAAGCTCGCCATCCTGTCGGACATCCTCGGTGACGAGGACCACCTGGGCGACATGGACTTCAAGGTGTGCGGCACCACCAAGGGCATCACCTCCATCCAGATGGACATCAAGATCACCGGCCTCACCACGGAGATCATGAGCCGCGCGCTGGAGCAGGCGCGTCAGGGCCGCATCCACATCCTGGGCGAGATGCTCAAGACGCTGGCGCAGCCCCGCAAGGAAATCAGCCAGTACGCGCCCCGCATCACCACCATCCAGATTCGTCCCGAGTTCATCAAGAACGTCATCGGGCCGGGCGGCAAGGTCATCAAGGACATCATCGCTCGCACGGGCGCGGCGATTAACATCGAGGACTCCGGCCGGGTGGACATCGCCAGCGCGAACGGCGACGCCGTGAAGGCCGCCATCGCGATGATTCAGGCGCTGACCCGCGAGGCGGAAATCGGGAAGATCTACACGGGCACCGTGCGGAAGATCGCCGAGTTCGGCGCCTTCGTGGAGCTGTTCCCGGGCACCGACGGCCTCATCCACATCTCCGAGCTGTCCGACAAGCGCGTCAAGAGCGTCTCCGACGTGCTGAGGGAGGGCGACGAGGTGCTGGTGAAGGTGGTCAGCATCGACAAGACGGGCAAGATTCGCCTGTCGCGCAAGGAGGCGATGGCGGAGCGCGCGGCGACCCAGCAGGGCGCCGCTGACGCTGTCGCCGCGCAGCCGGCCCCCGAGGCCACCCAGCCCGACGCGAAGGCCTGATTGACGCCTCGCATCCGAGCCTCCTCGTGAGGCTCGGAGTCGTGCCAACGCCCCCTTCCGCCACTGTGCGGCAGGGGGCGTTTTCGTTTGGGCCGGCGCTGGTTTAGACCTGGGGACGGGGGCCGTGCGTTGGACGTGCGAGCCCCGCCTTCCCAGAGGCCCCGTTGCCGCCCCGCTCGCCGTCCGCCACGCCACCGACTTCCACCTGCTTCGTCACCGACGTCTCGCGCCTGCTCGGCTCCTTCCGGTGGGCCTTCATGCCCTTGGGGCTCCTGGCCCTGGTGGCGGTGGGGGTGCACGCGGCGGCGGACACGCTGGATGACAGGCTGGTGTCCCTGGTCGACCGCGCGGACGCGGCCTTCGATGGGCTGGTGGGCCGCTACGACGTGACGGCGCCCATGGTGGAGTGGGTGTCGCTGGAGCTGCGCACGCGCATCGCCCGCATCCTCGCCCTGGTGTGGGAGCTGGCCGCGGACCTGGTGCTGGCGCTGCCGGCCCTGGGCTACCGCGAGTCCACGACGGCGGCCGTGAAGCCCGCGGAGGCGTGGCGCGTGGCGCTGGAGGGGCGGGAGGAGAAGCCCTCGTGGCGTGCGCTGTGGCGACGCTGCCTGCGCCAGCCCACGCCCATGCGCTGGCTGCGGCCCCTGGCCACCGCGGCCGTCGTGGTGGCCGGCGCGTGCACGGTGGCGAAGCTGATGCAGGGCACGGTGTACCTGTCGTGGCGTGAGCTGATGGGGGACCAGGTCTCGGACTGGGTCGCGAGGGGCCTGGCGCTGGGGGCGCTGGGGGGCGTGCTGGCCACGCTGGGTTGGCGCGCGGTGCTGCGCAACCTCCAGCACGCGGACGCGGCCTGTACACAAGCGCGCGGCAGACGGGCCTTCACCCGGGGCCTCTTGGGATGCGCGGTGGTGGTGCCCCTGGCACTGGCCGCCGTGCTGGACGCCACTCCACTCCTTTCCTTCCTGCGCTGAGGACCGCCATGTTCGCGAGCCGCGCCAGGGGGCTGCTGGACTTCTGCATGGCGGTGCTGTGCGTGTGGACGGCGTACCACCACACGCCCGCGGGCGCGCTGGTGCGCAAGGCCTCCGCCTGGGCCTTCTCCACGAAGAGCACCGCCCGCCCGTTGCTGGCGTACTACGACGGCATGACGGGCACCTCGCTCGCCGCGCCCATGCTGGCTCCCGAGGTGTCCCTGGTGCGTCCGCTGACGGATGCGGAGTCGCTGGCCTGGGGCACGCACCTCGCATTGAAGGGCCTGGATGCGCGCGCACGGGAGCCCTCCGCGGCGCTGGCCCAGGAGCTGGGGATTCCCATGGACCGGCTGTTGGACCCGGTGGAGGGGCCCGTCGCCGCGCGCAGGCTTCACGCGGCGCTGGAGGCTGACTTCCCTCGGGAGGAGGCGCGACTCACGGCCCTCTTCGTCGGCCGCGTCCCCGCGCGCTACGCCCAGGAGCGCGTGGTGGCCGAAGGCGGCGCGCCGACGCTGGAGTCGCTGAACCGGCAGCTTCCTCCTGGCTTCGAGACGGCCTCGGTGGGCGCGGCGCAGGCGCTGGCGCTGTCCACCGCCTTCGGGCTCGCGTGGCCCGTGTCGGAGAGCGCTCGCGTGTCGAGCCCGTTCGGAGAGCGGCACCACCCGGTGCTGGGAACGCGGCGGATGCACACGGGCGTGGACCTGAGCGTGCCCACGGGGACGGCGGTGTCGTCCGTGGCGGAGGGCGTGGTGCGGCGCGCGAGCGAGGACGCGGTGAATGGCCGTGTCCTGGTGCTGGACCATGGCCGGGGCGTGACGACGGCGTACTGCCACAACTCGGAGCTGCTGGTGCGGGTGGGGGAGCGGGTGACGCGCGGGCAGCTCATCGCCCGCTCCGGCAACACCGGGCGCTCCACGGGGCCTCATCTCCACTATCAGCTGGAGCTGGCCTCCCGGCCCATGGACCCGCTCAAGTTCCGCGCCTCGGTTCGCGCCGTGTCCCACGACAGCGCACCCTGAGCAGCGGCGCTCTCCGCCGAGTCACGAGGATGGGGCGCGTTCCGGTGCCTCTCGGCTTCCCGGGCCTGTCGTCGCTTTCGCGGACAACCCGTGACGTTGGCGCGGGAACTGGAGACGGGACAGGGGTGTGGTACATCCGCGCCATGGCCTCGTCCCTCACCGTGCAGGTGCGCCGCGTGCGTGCCCATCCGGAGCCCTTGCCGCTTCCCCGCTACGAGACGGAGCTCGCCGCCGGGCTGGATTTGAGAGCGGACATCGAGGGGGAGCAGGTGCTCGCGCCCCTGGGGCGGATGGTGGTGCCCACGGGCCTCTCGCTGGGGCTGCCCCCGGGCTACGAGGGGCAGGTGCGGCCTCGCTCGGGGCTGGCGCTGCGCCACGGAATCACCCTGCTCAACTCCCCTGGGACGGTGGATGCGGACTACCGGGGGGAGGTGCAGGTCATCCTCGTCAACCTCTCCAGCGAGCCCTTCACGCTGCGTCGGGGCGACCGGGTGGCCCAGCTGGTGGTGGCGCCGGTGACGTCCGCCAGGCTGGAAGAGGTGGAGGTCCTCGATGTGACGTCACGGGGGGGGAACGGCTTCGGGTCCACCGGCCGTTAGCGAGCGAAGCCGACGGCATCGTTCCTTGATGACAGGGGAGCGTGCAGAATATGAGGCCGGACCGCGCACCCCGCTCGTGGTCTCCTCCTTCGACCGGCCCCTGGAGTCCGACTGCTTTGCTCTGCTACCGCTGCGGCAGCCACGTCCCCGAGACGACCGACACCTGTCCCACCTGCGGGATGAAGTACGACGCTGCCGCGCGACAAGCGGCGGGTGTCGTCCGCAAGCGCGGCCTCGATGGCGCCCCCTACAAGCCAGGGGACGTCGTCGCCGGCCGCTATGCCATCCAAGAGGTGGTGGGCTCCGGCCCCATGGGCTTCGTCTTCCGCGCCCAGGACCAGGAGATCGACGTCGAGGTCGCCCTCAAGACGGTGCACCCGCGCCTCGTCCAGCAGCCCGAGGAGCGCACCCAGTTCTCGTTCTCCATGCGGGTGGGCAAGAAGCTCAACCACCCCAACCTGCTGCGCGTCTACGAGGAGGGGCTCGACGGTGAGCGGCCCTTCTTCACCATGCAGTTGCTGGAGGGCATGACGCTCCGGCGGATGATGGAGCAGCGCGCCACGCGGGGGCAGCTCTTCTCGCTCAAGGACGTGGAGCCGCTCTTGGCGCAGATGGCGGCGGCGCTGGACGCGGCCCATCGCTTCGGTCCGCACTCCGACCTCAAGCCGGAGAACGTCATCGTCCTGCCGGACCTGCTGAAGGTGACGGACTACGGGCTCGGGCTCGCGGTGCCGCAGCTCCCCTTCGTCCAGGCTCAGAAGAGCCACCGCGCGGATATCTACGTCGCTCCCGAGTATGTCGCGGGCGGTGAGCTGGACACGCGCATGGACGTGTACTCGCTGGGCGTGGTGATGGGGGAGATGCTCACGGGCCTGGTGCCGACCGACGGCGTGGTGCCCGGCCTCACGTCGCTGCACCCGGACCTGCCCACGTCCTTCGAGGCGCTCTACCGGCGCGCGCTCAACATCAACCCGCTGGCCCGGCCGAAGACGGCGGGCGAGCTGCACGCGGAGTTCGCCAGCATCCTCTCTCGGGCTCCCGCTGCCGTTGCCACGCACGTGCGCGGCGTGCCGCCTCCCGTGGGCTCGGCGCAGGCCGCCGCGGTGAGGATGTCCGCGCGTCCACCGCCGCCGGTGCCCACGGACATGATGCCCGTGCCCACCGGCATCGTGACGTCGCCGAAGCCGTCCGTGCCCGTCGAGGAGGAGCCACCTCCACCCGACGCGACGCAGCCGCTCGACGCGGCGACGCTGGCCGCCATCATCGGCGCGAACCCCGGCGCGTCCCAGCACCTCACGGAGCAGGCGCTGCCGTTCATCACCGCGTCCGCCGCGCGGGCCGCCATGGATTCCCCGCAGGGCGGGCGCTCCGCTTCGGAGGCGTCCGCGGGGGGGAAAGCCGCCTCGGAGTCTTCACAGGGTGGACGCTCCGCCAGGGGCTCCGCCGAGCCCGCTCACGGAGGGCGCTTGCCCCCCGAGCCCGCCGCTGCCCGGGGTGGTGCGCCCGCGCCGCGTGCCTCAGGACCCGTGCCCGCCGCGCAGCCGCGCTCGGCACCTCGGGCCAAGGAGCCGGACGCGGCGGGGCAAGAGCCCGCTCCCTCCGTTTCCGGTGCGCGGTCGGCGCGCACGCTGGAGTCCTCGCCCGCGGTCTCCGGGGCTCGCCCCCTGGGACGCACGCTGGATGCGGCGCCCGCGGTGCCGGTGCCGGCCATCCGCACGGCTCGTACGCTGGAGTCCTCTCCGGCGCTGTCGGGCGCTCGGACGGTGGACTCACCCATCACCTCGGCGGCGCGCTCGGCGCCGCGCATCGCTCCCACTCACCGGGCCACGCGTCCGTCGAAGTCCTCGTCCGCGCGCCGCCGCTCGGCGTTCATCTGGATGGTGGTGCTGACGGTGGGCGGGCTCACGCTGGGGGCCGGTGGCGGTTACCTGTTGCTGCGCCACCTGCGGTCGATCCAGCGGACCTCACCGGTGGTGCCTATGGGAGGTTCGTCCGTCCGCCAGGCGGCCCCGGAAGCCAATGCTCCTCCCCTCGTCGTGATGGCGGAGAAGTGCCCGGAGGGAATGCAGCTGGTGAGCGGTGGGTCCTTCCAACAGGGAAGGCCCGACGACAGCGAGGGGGAAGTAGGCGAACTCTATTACAGGTACACCGAGGTGGACTCCTTCTGCGTGGACGAGTTCGAATACTCGGACTCGAGGAAGCAGGGAGGAATGCCTCGGGTGGAAGTGACCTGGGAGCAGGCGCGCGGGCTGTGTGAGGCCGCGGAGAAGCGGCTCTGCACGGAAGAGGAGTGGGAGAAGGCATGCAAGGGACCGGGCAGCGCGCGCTACGCCTCCATCGAGGACGACGTTCAAGGCTCGTGCAACACGAAGGTCTCTCTTCCAGAAACGCCTCCAGCGGCCGCGCCCTCCGGGACGTTCCCGCGATGTCGGTCGGGCTATCACGTGGCGGACCTCTCCGGGAACGTGGCGGAGTGGACGAGCCCCGTGCACCCCAAGCGTGGGGCCGTGCAGAAGGGTGGCTCGTTCGACGAGCCATACGGCAAGTCGAGGTGCAGTGCGCGGACCTACAGCGCCCCGGAGAAGACCTCGCTCTCCGTGGGCTTCCGTTGCTGCGCGAGCGTGAAGCCATGAGCTGGCGGGCCCTCGCGCTCCTGCTCTTGCTGGTGCCAGCAGTAGCAGGGGCTCAAGGGGCTGCCCGTCCGCGCGTGGTGGCGGTGAAGTCCGCCAACCTGGCGCCCTATGCCTCCGTCATCGCCGGCTTCGCCGCGGAGGCGAAAGCCGAGGTGCAGGAGATGACGCTGGACGAGAGTCCCGGCACCGCCGCGCGCATCTTCAAGAAGCTCGCGGCCCAGAAGCCCGCGCTGGTGCTGGCGCTCGGGCCACTGGCCGCCAACGCCGCTCGCCGCTCGCTGGGTGAGGACGTGCCCGTCCTCTTCGCCATGGTGCCGTACTTCGAGAAGTACGGCCTGGAGGGCCCCAACGTCACCGGCATCTCCCTCACCAGTGATTTGGGCCCGGAGCTGGAGGCGCTGCTCGCGGTGGCACCCAAGGCCCGACGCGTGGGCATGGTGCATGACCCTCGCTTCTCCGGCGGCACCTTGACGCAGGCACAGACGTCCGCGGCGTCCCGGAGCCTGTCCATCCTCCCGCTGGAGGTGGACTCTCCCGGGAAGGTGGGCAAGGTGCTGGAGGGCGCCGCCGGCCGCGTCGACGCGCTGCTGATGGTGGCGGACAAGACGGTGGGCAACGCCGCTGTCGTGCAGGAACTCATCGCCTTCGCGCAGTCGAAGCGGCTGCCGCTCGTGGCGCTCACGCCCAGTCAGGTGAAGGAGGGCGCGTCGTTGGCGCTGTCCCCCAGCCCCATGGCCATTGGCCTCCAAGCGGGCCGGCTGGCCAACCGCATCATCCACGAGAAGATCGACCCGGGAGCGCTGGCGGTGGCGCAGCCGGAGGGGTTGGACCTGTCCATCAATCTCACCACCGCCCGGAAGTTGGGCCCGTCCTCCGAGTCCGTGCTGGAGCTGCTCCGGTTCGCGGCACGGAAGGACTTTGCCGTGAAGGTCTACGAGTGATTCCGCGATACAGCCGACAGGAGATGTCCAACCTCTGGAACGACGTGGCTCGCTTGCGCCGATGGCGCGACGTGGAGCTCGCCGCGCTGGAGGGCATGGTGGAGGCGGGACTGGCCCCGCGCGAGGCGCTGGCGGACTGCCTCCAGAAGGCCGGAGACTTCACGCCCGAGGACGCCGCGCGCATCGACGAAATCGAGCGCACCACCAAGCACGACGTCATCGCCTTCCTCACCTTCATGGAGGAGCGGGTGGGCCCCAGCGCGCGCTGGCTGCACCTGGGCATGACGTCCTCGGACGTGCTGGACACGTCCCTGGCGATGACGCTGCGCGACGCCGTGGACCTCATCCTCCAGGACCTGGAGCGGGTGATGGCGGCGGTGGAGAAGCGCGCCTTCGAGCACAAGCACACGCTCCAGATGGGCCGCAGCCACGGCATCCACGCGGAGCCGGTGACGTTCGGCCACAAGCTGGCCATCTGGTTCGACGAGCTTCGCCGCGCTCGCACCCGGCTGCTGCACGCGCGGGAGACCATCGCCACGGGCAAGATTTCCGGCGCGGTGGGCACCTTCGCGCACCTGCCCCCGGCAGTGGAGGAGCACGTCTGCAAGAAGCTGGGCCTCAAGGCCGCGCCTGCCTCCAGCCAGGTGGTGCAGCGTGACAGGCACGCGGAGTACTTCACCGCGCTGGCGCTGTTGGGCTCCAGCATCGAGAAGTTCGCGGTGGAGATTCGCCACCTGCAGCGCACCGAGGTGCGCGAGGTGGAGGAGCCCTTCACCGCCGGGCAGAAGGGCTCCAGCGCGATGCCGCACAAGCGCAACCCCATCCTCTCGGAGAACCTCACGGGTCTGGCGCGCCTGCTGCGCGGCTACGCGGTGAGCGCCATGGAGGACGTGGCGCTGTGGCACGAGCGGGACATCTCCCACTCCTCCGTGGAGCGCGTCATCGGCCCGGACGCCACCATCCTCGCGGACTTCATGCTGGTGCGCTTCGCCCGGCTGATGGAGGACCTGCGCGTCTACCCGGAGCAGATGAAGAAGAACCTGGACCTGCTCGGGGGCGTGGTGAACTCGCAGCGGCTCCTGCTGGAGCTGGCGCGCAAGGGCATGGACCGACAGGCCGCCTACGTCATCGTCCAGCGCAACGCGATGAAGCTCTACGAAGAGGGCGTGGACTTCCGGCAGGCGCTGCTCGCGGACGAGGACCTGCGCAAGATGATGACGCCCGAGGAGATCAACGACTGCTTCTCCCCGGGCTACCACACGCGGCACATGGATGACGTCTTCCGCCGCGTCTTCGGCCGGAGCGAGTAGCGCCCCGCCGTCCCGCTGGGAGGGCTACTTCAGGTAGCCCTTCTGGCGCAGGTTCCGTTCGATTCGCGCGTGCACGTCTCCCGGCTCGAGCGCGAGCGTCGTTCCCGTAATCTGCTCGAAGGCCGCCACGTACTTGGTGGCCAGCTCCACGCGGACGTCATCGGGGATGGGCGGGGGCGTGCCCTGGCCGGAGAAGTTCCGCTCGCGGATGAGCCACTGGCGGATGTTCTCCTTGTCCAACATGCGCTGGTCCTCGCCCTTGGCGAAGCGCGCCTCGTACTCGTCCGCCACCCAGTAGCGGCTGGAGTCCGGGGTGTGCATCTCGTCGATGACGTAGAGGTCATCGCCCACCTTGCCGAACTCGTACTTGGTATCGACGAGGATGAGGCCACGGGTGCTCGCCCACTTCTGGCCCTCCGCGAACAGGCCGCGCGCCGCCTCGGTGATGCGCGCCCAGTCGCGCGCGCTGGCCAGGCCCCGCGCGAGGATTTCCTTCTCCGAGATGGGCTCGTCGTGCAGTCCGTACTCCGCCTTGGTGGACGGGGTGATGATGGGCTCGGGGAAGGCCTCGTCCTTGCGCAGGCCCGCGGGGAAGGGCAGGCCGTAGGCGGTGTGCGTGCCCTTCTCGTAGTCGCGCCACAGGCTCCCGGTGAGATAGCCGCGAATGACCACCTCCACCGTGAAGGGCTGGCAGGCGCGCGCCACGGTGACGTTGGCGTCCGGCACGTCCAGCACGTGGTTGGGGCAGATGTGCTTCGTGCGCTCGAACCAGAAGGCCGCGAGCCGGTTGAGCACCTCGCCCTTGAAGGGGATGGTGGTGAGCACGTGGTCGAACGCGGAGAGCCGGTCCGTCGTCACCAGGACGAGCGTGTCGCCGCTCCGGTACGTGTCACGGACCTTGCCGCGATAGTGCTGACCGAGCCCCGGCAGGTTCGTCTGCTGGAGCGTATGGGGAAGCTGAGCGTGAAGAGCGGAGGTATTCACTGGCGCCTCGCGGCCCGCCCCTCTGGAAAGTGGGGCACGGCGAGAGATGGGTGGGCCTGTTGCTGAGGCGCGGGACTCTACTGGAGCGTGGCCGGCATGGAAGCAGGACCGTAGGCCGCCGCCAGGTAGAGGAACGCCGGGTTGACGCGCAGCACGCCGTCCACGTAGGCGACCGCGTAAGGAGCCCCGGACGCCCGGTCCACCTGGACCGCGCTCTCCGGCTGGATGCCCCAGTGCGCGAGCAGCGTGCGAGCCACCAGCTCCGCCGCCTCACGCTCGGACAGTCCCTGCAGGCTCTCACGCCGATCTTCCGGCCAGCGCTCCGCGGCGCGAGCCTCCAGCACCAACTCGATGCCCTTGCCCGCGTCAGGCGCCTGGAACAGGTCCATGCGTGAGTCGAAGCCGGGCGCGGCGAGCAGCTCACCGTGCTGGCTGATGGGGAAGAGCACCAGCGCCTGCGCCGCCTGCCCGGCCTCCAGGTCCGACTGACGGGCCACCTCGCGGAACATCTCGAGGCGCGTCGCGGGGGACTCGAACTCCAGGAACTCTGGCGGATGCGACAGCGCCTGACGGGCACTCATGGTCGCGCGCACGGGCGTGCCCGCACCGCCACAAGCGGTGAGCACGGAGACGAGCGAGAGGAGCAACCCAGGGAGCCAGCGACGCATACCGGCGGGAATATACCGATCCGCACCAGGATCAACCAGCTAAACTCGGAGGCATGCGTCCTGGGGTGCAACTCCCCGTTGTTCCGCACCCGACGCACTCGAGGTCCCAGGAGTGTGCGTGGTTGGCACCACGACTCGCACCTGAGTCGACGAGCTGGAGCGGATGTGGAGGCGGGTGAAGCTGACCCGGTGCGAGGCGGAGCGGTGGCTCACGGCCTTCAAGCAATCAGGTCGCGCGGTGGCGCGGGGCACTTCTCCCTGGGGATTCAGTCAGGGAGGAGAAGACCCCGGCGCCGCTGCGAGCACGACGGCGCGGGACTTACGCCGCGTCCTTCTTGTACGTCTCGCCGTAGTGCTTCTCGCACAGGCCGGCCTTGAGCGTCTTGACGCGGCATCCGTCCTTGGAGCAGGTGCGGTAGCGCGAGTGGGGCAGGTCGCCCTGGCGCCACTGCTTGAAGTGGAAGAAGCAGTAGCTCTTGGCGCGGTAGGGGCGCTTGCAGCCCTCCACGGAGCACGCCTTCTTGCCACTGCCCTTGGCGGTGCGGGGCCAGTGGGTGAGCTTCTTCTGGGTCGTCGGGGTGGCCTCGGCCATTGTGGAACCTCTCCTGCGAAACGATGCGGGTACCTCGGCGCCACGAACACGTGGACCATCCGCCGGGTACGAAAAAGGCGCACTGTCTAGCGCCCATGCCACCCGAACGCAAGGAGACGCCGGAAGACCGGTGTCCGCGCGGGAGTCAAGGCGCCGGTGCGCCGTCCTCGGAACCCGGGGCGGCCGGCTCGACTTCCGGGGCCGTGGGCGGGAGCGTCTTCGACCTGGGAACGGGCGACAGCAGGTCATCCAGCACGGAGGAATGGCCCCGAGTGGGCCGCCGCCCCTGCCGTCGGGAGGCCAGGGTGGGGGCGGGAGCTTCCTCGCTCGGCATCTCTTCCAGCCGGACCTTGAGCCGCATCGGCTTGCCCAGCCGGTGGATGCGCAGCCGCACGTCGTGGCCCACGCCCCGGGCCGCCACCTGCCAGCGCAAGGTGTGCGCCCGCCGCACGTTCCGCGTGTCGAGCCCGACGATGACGTCGCCGTGGAGCAGGCCCGCGCGCTCTCCCGGGCCGCCCTCCACCACCTCCGTCACCACCACGCCCTGGCCGAGGCCCAGGTTGAATTGCTCGGCGACCTCGGGCGAGTAGTCCTGCACGCTGATGCCCAGCCAGCCCCGGCGCACGCGGCCGTGGGCCCGCAGCTGCGGAATCACCGTCTTCGCGATGTCGATGGGGATGGCGAAGCCGATGCCCTGGCCCGCCACGTTGACGGCGTTGGCCACCGCCACCACGTCGCCGTGCAAGTCGAGCACGGGGCCCCCGGAGTTGCCCGGGTTGATGGACGCGTCCATCTGCATGTAGTCGAAGTCACCGTCGCGGCCGTTGGGCGTCACGTCGGTGCGGCCCATGTAGCTGACCACGCCCACCGTCACGGAGTGCGACAGGCCGAACGGGTTGCCGATGACGACAATCCAGTCCGCCGAGCGCACGTGCGACGCGGACGCCAGCCGCAGCACCGGCAGCCGGCGCGGGGCTTCAATCTTCAGCAGCGCGCAGTCGGTGCGCGCGTCCTCGCCCACCACGCGCGCGACGTACTCCTCCGCATAGCCGCGAGGGTGCATCACCGAGACGACGACCTCCGACGCGCCCTCCACCACGTGGGCGCTGGTGAGGATGTAGCCGTCGGCGTGGATGATGAAGCCGGAGCCGATGCCCTTCTGCGGCTCCTCGCCCGACACGGCGGCTTCCTCCGTCAGCTGTCGGGTGGTGATGGAGACGACCGACGGCATCGCCTTGCGAGCCACGTCACTCAGCGTGGCCCGCTGGTTGTCCAGCGAACGGTTCTGGGCCTCGAGCCACAGACGTCCGCGACCGCGCCCGGCGGCCTGCGCTGGGGTCGCCAGCGCGCACGCCAGCGCGGTGAGGATGACGACACTCTTGATGAAAGGAGCCCTGCCCATGCCCCGCCTCCGCCCCGACCGACCACCCGACCACCCACGCAACCTAGGGAGGGGAGACCTGTCGCGGAAGCGGACCTGTCGGCCAGGCTACTTCTTCTGCGCGATGATGCGGTTGACCGCTGCCCGGTCCTCCGCGCTGATGCGCTCGCGCGGGGCGGCGGGCGTCGTGCGGGAGACAGCGCCCTTCGCGTCCTCGTAGGCGTCCTCCAGCCCGTCCTTCATCCGGTCCATGGTGTCCGGCTTCACGGTGCGCTTCCAGGTCCGCTCCATGTGCTGCAAGGGCGTGCGGCCGTCCACCTCTCCCGTCGACAGGAAGATGCCGAGCCCCACCGCGCAGACCGTCCAGACGATGAACTTCAAAGCTCCCATGCTCACAGCCTCCTACGTCTTCTTACATCGGACGAAGTGGGGTGGCGAGTTTCCGACCGCGTGTATGTGATCCGCGCTGACAGGGCGACTCCGTGCCCTTAATGTCCGCCGCCTTGCAGCCCGAAGAGCTCTTTCAGGCCGCCCGAGCCAAGGCGGCACAGCTGGACGTGGGGCGTGGAGACGCGGTGGTGGAGCGCGTCCGGGCCGCCGCGTCGTCGTTGTTCAGTCGGATTCCCGAGCCGCCGGTGTATCGCCGCGCGGAGGACCCCTCACGTCAGGCGGCGCAGGCGTTGCTGCCGGAGATGGAGCGGGTGCTGGCGGAGGCGCTGGCGGCGGGGCGCGACCCTTCGATGGCGCCCGCGCTGGATAAACTGGTGGCCGCGCTGCTCGCGCATGGCGAGGCGCTGTGCCACACCGCGAGCGGGCGACTGGAGGCGGCCGAGACGGCCTGGCGACGCGCGCTGGAGCTGGAGCGGGCCGCGCATCCGACGCGGCACCTGGTGACTGCGCCGCCGCGTCCCCCCGCGGTGTTCGACAAGCCGTCGGGGGGCTCGCGGTATGACCCCCGGCCCGCGCCGCAGGCGAGCGTGAAGCTCGTGTGTCCCAACACGGGCTGCAAGCGCGTGGGCGACTACGCCTTCCTGACGAGCCACGCGTACAACCGCTTCGTCTGCCCGGTGTGCGGCACGCCGTTCCTGGCGTACTTTGGCGAGCTGCGAGGGCTGGAGGTGGAGGTCCGCCGCAGCTCGAAGCGCTACTTCTTCACGGTGGACGAGGTGGGCACCACCAACTCCTCGCGCATCGAGTTCGAAGAAGCTGGTGGGCAGGAGTTCCCCGCCGCGCGCAGGGACTTGCTCGCGTTCCTCTACACGGAGGCGCGGGAGCTGAAGGTGGTGGTGAACCTCACCAACCAGCGGCTCATGTGGGTGAGCCCCGCGTCGTCGTGCTTCGTGGCGACGGTGGCGTTTGGCGAGGGCGCGCCGGAGCTGGTGGCCTTCCGAGCGTACCGGGACGACGTTCTGCGGAAGAGCCCGCTCGGGCGAGGGTTCATCCGTGGCTACTATCGCTGGGGTCCGGACGTGGCGCGGTGGGTGTCGCGGAGACCGGTGGCCCGAAGCGGAGTGCGCTGGGTGTTGCGTCAGGTGCATGACCGCCTGACCAGGAGTGGATTCTCGTGACGCAGGAAGGAATCGGCGCGCCGCCGCCCGCGAGGCCGACAGGCGGCGGGACGAAGCTGTTCATGGCCCTGATTGCCGGGCTGGGGTTGGCGGGCGTGGTGTACCTGGGTGTGCTGGAGGCCCGGCGCTCGCAGCTGGTTCCGGATGGCTCGGCCACGCCCTCGTTCGAGCTTCAGCGTCACGAAGGTGGCGTGCTGAAGCTGGAGGACCTCCGGGGCCAGGTGGTGATGCTGGACTTCTGGGCGACGTGGTGTCCGCCGTGTCGCGAGGAGATGCCGGCGCTGGTGAAGCTGGCGAAGGAGTACGAGTCCCAGGGGCTCGTCTTCCTGGCGGCCAGTCGGGATGACGGGGACATGGCGCCCAAGCTGGTGGACAACTTCATGCAGCGCCACCTTCCCGACTTGAAGCCCTACGTGGTGTATGCCGGGGACGACGTGGCGCGGGCCTTCCAGGTCAACGCGCTGCCGACGCTCTACTTCCTGGACCGCGAGGGCAAGGTGACGGACGCGCAGCGAGGTGCCCTGTCCGAGGACGCCCTGCGCCGTCGCATCGAGCGGGCCCTCAAGCAGTAGCGGTGCTCGCGGCCATCGTGACGGAACAACACCGTCGCGAGGCGTGGCCGCCGGGCGCGCCTGCTTCCGGCACCGATGTCCGTGGGGCTGAGAGATGCTCCATCCCACCATCGCGACCCGACAACGCGCATGAGAAAGGCGCCGCTGTCCTCGTGGGGCAGGGGCGCCTCGGTTCTCGTCGGTGAGTGGCCCGACTACTTGCCGGGCGTCGGTGGCGGAGTCGTGGCCGGCTTTGCGTCCGTGGCCGGAGGCTTCGGGGCGGGAGCCGGCGTGGTTGGAGTCGTCGCCGGCTTTGCGTCCGTTGCTGGAGGCTTCGAGGCGGGAGCCGGCGTTGCTGGAGTCGTCGCCGGCTTGGTGTCCGTGGCCGGAGGCGTCGTCGTGCCCGAGGGCTTGCCAGCGGGAGGCTGCTGCCCCGCCGGGACGACGGTCTCCCGACCCTCGGTCTCCACTTCGGAGCGCACGAGCTTGAAGTCGACGCGGCGGTTCTTCGCGCGACCCAGCGCGGTGTCGTTGGTGGCGATGGGCCTGTCGAAGCCGAAGCCCGCGGAGCTCAGTCGCTTGCGGTCGATGCTCTTGGACACCAGGTAGTCGAGCACCGAGCGCGCGCGCTTGTCGGACAGGCCCATGTTGAGCTGCCGCGAGCCCTTGTTGTCCGTGTGGCCTTCGATGAGCACCGGACCCAGCGTGGGGTTCTTCCGGAGCACCGTCGCCACCTCGTCCAGCAGCGGGTAGGAGCGCTTCTGGATGACGGCGGAGCCCGTCTCGAAGAGCACGTTGCCCTTGATGCGGATGCGGTCCGACTCGACGAACACGTACGGCGGAGAGTCGAACGGGCAGCCGTTGTTCTCCGGCGGTCCGAACTGCTCGGGGCAGTCGTCCTCGTTGTCGGGCACCTCGTCGCCGTCGGTGTCCGGGCAGCCGTCGTAGTCCTTGGGGCCGGGCTTGTCCGGGCACTTGTCGAACTCGTCGGTGATGCCGTCGCCGTCGGTGTCCACCTCGGGGCAGCCCTTGCGCTCCTTGAGCCCCTTCACGTCGGGGCAGCTGTCCTCGCCGTCCACCACGCCGTCGCCGTCGTTGTCCGGGTCGGGGCAGCCGTCGCTGTCCTGGAAGCCGTCCTTGTCCTCGGCCTCGTTGGGGCAGCGGTCCCTCACGTCGGGCACGTTGTCGCCATCCGAGTCCTGGAAGCGCTCGTCGTAGCGCAGCCCGAACATCACGCGCAGGGCCTCGCGCCCGTAGCCGCTGGAGAGGTTGAGGCCACGGCCCACGTTCAGCTCCAGCCCCCAGTTGCCCCAGATTTTCGCGCGGGCGCCGACGAGCAGCTCCCACGGCGTCTTGAGCGAGTCGGACTGGTCGAAGTTGAAGGGGCGCACCAGCGGCGTGCCCAGGTGCATCTCCGCCGTGGCCTGCACGTCCGTGAAGCGGCCCAGGTTGGGCAGCTCGCCGATGACGCCAGCGCCGAGCGTCAGCTCGTCGTCCACCAACAGATTCAGGTACTGCGCATGCTTGCGCAGCTTCACGCCCACGTTGCCCACCACGCGGAGGGGGATGGGCAGCACCTCGAAGCGCTGCTCCACCGCGAGGCGCGGCGCGAAGACGAAGCCCCGCTCGCCCGTGAAGCTGTCCGCGTCACCTGTCGGCGCGCGGACCTCCGCGATGAGCGAAAGGCCCACGGGGAACTTCTCGCGGTCCAGCAGGTGGACGCGCGGCACCAGGCGGAGGTCGCCCAGCGTGGTGCGACTCACCCCGGCGGCGCCCGGGAAGTTCGGGGCCCCCAGCACTTCACCCAGCAGGTGGAAGTTGTCGCCCTGGAGAAGGGTGAAGGGCAGGTCGATGCCCAGCTCCAACCGCTCGTGGAGCTGGTAGGCGAAGAGCAGGTGGGCATCGAGCCGGTACGGCAGCAGGTCGGCCAGCTTCTCCTCGCCATCCTTCAGGGCGAGGATGCGCCAGTTGAAGTCGAACAGCAGCGCGCCGCGGAAGCTGCCGACGGGCTCGTTGCTACCAGTGCCCTCCAGCGCGATGCCGCTGTTCTGCGCGGGTGTGGGCTTGACGGGAACGGCGTCGAAGCCTCGGGAGAAGGGGTCGTGTTCCGCGTGGACCGTCGCCGAGGCCAACAGCAGGCTCATCAGGACGAGTCGGACGGCGGAACCGCTCAGGGGCCGCCACCGTGGAGAGTGGCCGGAGCTGGTGCCTCGCATGATGGCAGCTCATACCATCCGGTCCCGAGGGGCGGAAACAAATGACCCACCCCTCGGGCCGAAATACAGCCCTGCGCTACTTCTCCATGAAGGACTGCGCGGGAATGACGGTGATGGCGTCCGGGCTCACGGGGAGCTTGTAGGGGACGATGACCTTGTCCAGGTCCAGCAGCTCCTGGGACTTGTCGGACGCGTAGGTGATGGGCGACGGCTGGCCGGAGCGCAGGGCGTTGGCGAGGCCTTCCGCGTCCTGGGTGACGAAGGCGAAGTTGAGGCCCGTGGGGTGGAGGCGGCGGCGCAGCACCTCCTGCACGGACTGGGGCGTCATCTTCGTGAGCGCCTGGCGGTACTGCTCCAGGAAGTCAGGCGTGCCGTAGAAGAGCGAGTCGATGGCGTAGCCCAGCCGGCGCGGGTCGGTCTGCTCCCAGAGGCGCGAGTAGCCCTGGAGGAAGCCGCGCATCAAGTCGAAGCGCTCCTGGGGGATGGGCTCCTTGACGAGCTGGTCCAGGAAGTACACCGCGCCGCGCGTGGCGAACATCGCGTTGCCGGGCTCCACCGGGCGAATCCACAGGGTGAGGTCCTGCTGGGTGCGCGCGATGTTGGTGCGGTTGTACGTGGTGCCCGGGTCCTCGATGAAGTGCTCGGCGTAGGCGTAGTCGCCGTAGTTGAGGCCGCGCTTCTCGCGCAGCTCGTTGAAGAGCAGGCCGATGGACTGACGGTGTTCGCCCAGGTGGGTGAGCGCGAAGGCCAGCGGGAAGAAGTCCGCGTCACCTCGGCGCACCGGGTTGACGTAGCCCATGCTGACGGCGGTGGAGAGTGTCTGCTTCTGGATGATGACGGCGCGGCCCGACGTGGTGGGCAGGGTGGGAAGCGTCACGCGAGGCGCGCCGGTGGCGGGCAGGGTGCCCAGGCGCGAGAGCAGCGCCTGCTTGAGCGTATCGTCCACTGCTCCCGCGAGGCCGACGACGAGCCGGTCCTGAGTGAAGACGCGCTGGGCGTGGGCCTTCACGTCATCCAGGGTGATGGACTTGAGGCCCTGCACGGTGCCGCCGGTGTAGTGCGCGTAGGGGTGGTCCTTGTAGATGAGCGCATCGAGCGCGACCTTGCCGAGCCCCTCGTCGTTGGCGCTGCGCAGGCTGTTCTCCACGTCGCTGACGGCGTTGGCGCGCAGGCGCTCCAGCTCGGACGTGTCCAGGCGGGGCGCGAGCAGCACGTCGGTGAAGATGTCCAGGTAGCGCGGCAGGAAGTCCTTGTGGACGCGGCCGGAGAAGGTGGTGAACTCCTTGTCCGTGGAGGCCTCCAGCTCGGCGGCCATGGGGAAGAGCGCTTCCAGCAGCTGCGCGGAGGTGAGCTTCTGCGTGCCGCCCTCGGCCATCAGCGAGGCGGTGAGCGCGGTGAGGCCTTCCTTGCCCTTCGGGTCATCGATGGAGCCCGTGTGGAAGACGAGCCGGAAGGTGACGATGGGCGTGTCCGGGCGGGCGAGGACCACCAGCTCCAGCGGCTTGGGCTGCTTCAACGGGGCTGCGGGCACTTCCTTCGGCGCCGCCGGGGTCTTCTCGGCGGCGGGAGGCGTGGCCGGAGTCTCCGTCGCGGGAGGAGGCGTCGTCTCGGGCGCGGACTTCTGCGTGGAGGCGCAACCGGCGAGGGACAAGAGGGCGGTGAGGGACAGCAGGGCCTTGGCGTTCATCACTTCGTCCCTCCGGCGGCATCGACCTTGGGGGTGAGGCTGAGCTGGGTGAGGTTGGTGGCCTTGAGGTGGCGCTTGGTGAAGTCGGAGAGCTGCGCGGGCGTCACCTTGGCCAGGTTCGCGAGCTGGCGCTGGAAGCCATCCGGAGTCCCGAGGATGCCGGCGTACCAGCCGAGCTGGATGCCGACCTCGCGCGGCGTCTGGAGGGCCATCAGGGCGCCGTAGCGCGCGTTGTCCTGGATGGCCTTGACGCGGGCGGCGTCGACCTTGCCGGCGGCCAGGTTGCTGACCTCCTTGAGCAGGGCCAGGCGCACGCGGTCTCGGTCCTTCTCGTCCTTGAGGGTGGCGGTGAGGGTGAAGAGGTGCGGGTCGCGGTGCTCGGAGTAGTCGCTGCCGATGGACTCGACGAGCTGCTTCTCGAGGACGAGCTGCTTGTAGGCGGGGCTGGTGGGGCCGACGAGGTAGGCGACGAGGACCGTCTGGAGGGCGGAGTCGGCGGTGTTGGCGGACGCGGCGGGCGTGTGCCACGCGAGCACCTGGCGCGGCTGCGTGGGCTGGGGCCAGTCGACGTGGGCGGTGCGCGGCTGCGTCTGCGGGGGCTCGGTGGGGACGGTGATGGTGGACGTCTTGCGGTTCCACGGGCCGTAGTGCTCACGCACCAGCTTCATCACCTGGGCGTCATCGAAGTCGCCGACGATGAAGAGCATGGCGTTGTCGGGGGTGTACCAGCGCTCGAAGAAGTCGCGGCTGTACTGGTAGGCCTCCGGCATGGCCTTGATGTCGTCGTAGAAGCCGAGCGTGGTGTGGCGGTACGTGTGCTTGGTGAAGGCGGCGGCGTTGAGCGTCTCCTCCATCTTGAGGTACGGGGCCGCGGCGTTCTTGTGGTACTCGCCGAGCACCGCGAGGGCCTCGGTGCGGAAGGACGGCTCGGAGTACTCAAGGTTGCGGAAGCGGTCCGCCTCGATGTCGATGAGCTGGGGCAGCCCCGCCGTCGGTCCGTACGAGTAGTAGAGGGTGATGTCGTCGGTGGTGAAGGCGTTGTCGTCGAAGCCGAACGTGCCGAGGATGCGCTCGCGCTCGCCTTCGGGGTGACGCTTCGTCCCCTTGAACATCATGTGCTCGAAGAAGTGGGCGAAGCCCGTCTTGCCGGCCTCGACTTCATTGCGTGAGCCGACGCGCACCACGGTGACGTACGCGATGATTCCCTGGGACGGGTAGGGCACGCGCACGACGGTGAGGCCGTTGGGGAGCTTGTCCGTCTGGAGGGTGTACGGGAAGGACTGGGTGGCGGCGCTCTTCTGCGCCAGCGCGGGGAGCGCGGTGCCCAGTACGAGCAGGAGGAGGGGAAGCAGTCGTCTCATTCGGGGTCCTCGTGGCCGCTGGGGAGCGCGAGGGCTGTCCGAGCGGGGAGGCGACCCTACGACGGCGAAGCTGGAGGGGAAGCGACTTCCAGGCCGAGTGTCCGCCTTCGTGCGAGAAGGTGAGGCGGTGGACGCTCAGGAGGATTGACGCGCGGCCGTCAGCGGTTAATGTGAGGAAGACGCGGTCGAAGCGGTGGCCGCAAGAGCAGCAGGCAGTCAGTCAACACCCCGGGGGCGACCCGGTTTCGACGGGGGCATAGAAGTTCGAGACGCGTGCCGAGCTTGTCAGGTAGCTCGTAAATCCAACCCGGCAAAGACACAAAAGCCAACGACAACGTTGAGCTCGCGCTGGCTGCCTAAAAACAGCTGTTAGTGCGCGGTCCCCCCGCTCTCGGCCCGTGGGGTTGGGATCGACCGTCATAATGCGGGCTGGCTGCCAAGGGTGCCTGGGCCCGAGGTGGCGAGATCTTTCCAGGACCGGCTTCAGGAATCCCGTCCGTGGGAGTCCTGAGGACGTAGCAAATCGCGGACTACGCACGTAGGGTCGAAGAACCGAAGGCTTTCGGACGAGGGTTCGATTCCCTCCGCCTCCACAGCAGTGAGAAGCCCAGCAGCCGTGAGGTTGCTGGGCTTTTTCTTTGGCCGTGGAGCTGGGGCACCGCCTCGCGCCAGCGTGAGCGTGACGGCCATCAATACACAGAGATGCCAGCGTCCTCGCTACGCGCGACGAGCGCCATGGCGAGCACGTGAGGGCCCCAAGTCCCTGGAGGCTCGTCAGTGCACCCAGATGAATCTGTTGTTGTTGTAATACGCGCAATAGAGCTCAGTGGTGGAGGCGCCGTCGCAGCAGGGCTGCGTTTCGCCTTCGATGAAGCAACGCTTGCCCACCAGCACGCTGCAAGAAATGTGGCCCGTGCACGCTGGGGAAGACGGGCAGGCGGTGAACACACCGTCGCACGTCACGCCCTGGTAGTCCGTCTGGGAACAGGTGTTGCCGGAGCAGGAGACTGTCTGGCCTCCCGAACACTGCGCCGTACACGTACCAAACTGGGAGACCGTCGAGGACTCGCCGCTCTCTGACACCGCCTCTGGCTCCAGCGCAGGCTCGGAAACCGGACCGCCACAGCCCAGCAGAGAGAGGCTGAGCAACACCGCCGTCACAGCAAGAGAGTGCTTCATGAGTGGCCTCGTCGGGTGAGTGGAACAGAAGCCAGTCTATTGCAATGACAAGATGAATGCATCTGCCTGCGTCTCCCCATGGTATGTCCATGACCTGACGAGAGAAGCTGCTGTCCTGCGGGTGCGCTTCGCGGACACCCCAACTCCAACCACTCCGGACGCGTGCGAAGCCTCGTGCTGCCCGGTTCCCAGGAGCCTGTCTCGGTATGACCCCGCTCACGCCCCCACCCCCCGACGTGATTCGCGAGGAGGCCCTCCGCCTGCGGGCGCTGCTGGAGCGTTTCCGGCCGAGCTATGGCCCCATGCGACGCGACGTCCCCCTGGGGCCGGAGGAGTCCGCTCACCTCCGAGCCTTCTGGGAGGTCATCGGCTGGTCTTCGCTCTTCGCCGACTCGGTCGGAGACCCCGAGCTGGCGCGCGGTCCTGGTCAGGCGGAGCGGTACCTGAAGACGTGGCGCTCACGGGGTGACGGGTTTCAGCTCACGCTCTCGGACCTGCCTCGGCGCTTCCGGCTCGTGGAGACCGACACGGGAGGCGTGGGCTTCTCCATCACCGACGAGTCGGAGCCCGACGTCACCGACCCACCCGTGCTGGGCATCTCCGCGAACGAGGGGACCGTGCGTCCGCGCTTCCCCGGCTACCTGCCCTGTGTGGGCCACGCGCTGGTCTTGCTGGGTGTGGGTGGGTGGTACTCGACGACCGTGGTGTGCAAGCCCGAGGTGGAGACCTTGCCGGGGCTCTCCCGTCCGTTCCCCTTTCTGTCGCCCTCGACGGTGCAACTGGCGGATGCCTTCTGGGTCGTCCCCGAGCGCCCCTTCGCCACCTCGGCTGGAACACGCTTCGCTCATGCGCGCTATGAAGCCCTCATCGAGTGGCTCGCCGCGCGCCACGTGGAGGCGGTGAGCCTCCCGAAATTGCCTGGGACGTCCTGGTCCCTGTCGGTGCCGCTCTCGGAACTGGATGTGGAGGCTCCCGGCCTCACGGTCCTCGAGGGGCTGGAGCCAGGGACGTCCTACCGCGCGGGAGTCTGGGAGGGATGCGAGGTGCTCGTCGCGGGGCGCGCATCGGGAGAGACCTGGCTCGCGGCGCACCCTCGGCATGGACGGAGTCTCCAGCCAGCCCTGAAGGCTCGGGGCTGGTTGCCTTGAGAAAACCCGCCTCTACATCAGCAGCGTGGCTTCGGGCTCCTCCATCCTAAGGGCGGGTGCATCCTCAGCCGCGAATCCCGAGAATCGTCGGAGCAAATGTATTGATTTGCGCGACGTTGTTCGCGCCCTCGTCACCCGTGACGTGCGGCGGGTTCACTTCATCGTCGTAGATGACGTTGGGATTGCTGAAGCGTCCGATGACGGGGACCCTGCGTGGGGGATAGGTGGTGTTGTAGGCCATGATGGTGCGCCAGTGGTCGGCGATGTAGCCGTAGCAGGATGCGCCCATGCGCACCGTGACGGCCTCCCGGTTGTGCTCACACCCAAAGAGGTGACCTATCTCGTGCGCGGGCGCGTGCTCATCCAGGAGCTTGGCGGCTGGCACCACCACGATGGACTCGTCCCAGTGCGTGACGCCAATGCCTCCGCTGATGGGGTCTCCAAGGTTCCCCGCCACGAAGAGGGTGACGTGCGGCAGGTAGCGCTCCCGGAGCGTCAGGCACCTGTCTCGGATGGTCCCGTAGTAGTCATCCATGCCCCTCGGGATGGGCTCCTGCCGGCGGCGCTCGCGCTCCCCTTCGCTCGCCGGCTCTCCCAGCAACGCGTCCCGGTACATTCCGGTGCTGATGAAGGGCGGCGGAGGCGAAAACCGCTCGATGGCCACCAGTCGCCCTCTCACGGTGACGCCACTGAGACGGAACGCCTCGTTCATCTCCTGGATGCAGTCGCGGATGTTCGGAGGCGCCCATCAACAGGTGGTCGACGGGGTGCATCGCCATCAGGCGGTTGAGCAGCGCCTTCTGCTGCGGGCTCGACTTCTTGAGCGGCTTGCCGACCTCCGGCTGCTTCCTGGACTCAAGCAGCGTGGACTTGGGCGTCTCGACAAACAACGCATCCAGGGACGCACTTCGACGACTCCCTGCATACTCAGACATGGTCGGCTCGGGGGAGAAAGGAGGAGCGGTGAGTTGCATGGCAAGGCGCGTGCCATCCACTGCTCCGAGCCAGTCCCGACAGGAGCTCAGAGAGAGACGCCCCCCCGGCGTCCTGACGTAACGCCCGCGCGTCCCGAGGGAACGCCGACTCGCGTGGACCCTGATTGAGCCTCGCCCCCATTGCTTGCAGGGCGGCCACTCGTGGATGTGGGGAAGGGGACTCCGGAGCACCTCCGTCGGTCCGCTCGTCCCCGGTGGTGGAATGCTCGACTCCGGAGACGTCGCGCCGCTGCTCGAAGTTCTTCACGAATCACTCCTCGCTTGGAAACGCATGCTTCAAGGAGGCTCATCAAGTGAGCTGTGATTCGCCTTCACAGGCAGGTGCTCAACCCGCGGAGCCGTACGGCACCTGGGGGCTTGCCAGCGGCGTGAGGGCTCGGGATGGTAGGGCAATGCTCGTCTCGATCCACCTCTATGCATGGCAGGCCGTCATCGTCGGCAATGCGCGGCTCGGCGGACTCGACTTGCGAGCGCTGGTGCTCGACGACCCGTGGGTGGGCGTGGCGAGGAGGGAGCAGGACGTCTTTCGCGGCTTCGAGTTCGATGGGGATTTCGAGCCCTCGTTCTACGCATGGCTGGAGCGCCAGCGGGCGCGAGGCCTGCAAGCGATCCGGACGCTGAGCACCGTCGACCCGGGGGACTGGGCGCTCCACACGCCGCCACCGCGACAGCCCCCGTTGCCGGAGCTCGCCCTCGTCTTCCCGGAGCGCGTCGTCTGGTACCGCTACAAGCACTCGAGCCTCGACCCACGAGGCCTGAGCGGACCCTATGAGGAGTGCTTCGTCGTGGTGCCGGAGGAGTCACGGCCGGCGACGATAAAGCCCCTGGAAGAGACGGAGCGGGCGCTGCTTGCGGCCACCCGAGACTACGTCGCGTTCGTGGAAGCCAGGGCCCGAGCGGATGACGCGACGGACATGTTCTATGCGAAGCAAGGGCGCGCCACGTTGGAGCTCATGGAGGACACGGAGGACTCCTTCCGGGAGCGGCTCATCGCGCTGCGCCAGGAGGAGCTGAAGGAATATCGCCGGCGGGCCAAGCAGGAGCACCCCGTCCAACCGGCGACGCGGGCGATGCGGCCCGTCTTCCTGGAGAATGCCGCGCGCTGGCTGGAGCGGGACGACTACCTGCGGGTCCTGGAGGCCGCGGGCGCGTCGTGGCGGGCGGTGCGGCTGGCGAGGGCCTCGCAGGACGCCATGCCCTTGAACATGGACCACGACCGCAGGTCCCGGGAGGACCTTCCGCCCTTCATCCACGCGCCCGGCTATGTCGCCATCGGCCAGCGCTGGGCCGTCGCGGCGGCGGAGGCCCTGAACGCCGCGTTGAACATGCGCTAGTCCGCGCCGCGCTTCACCGCGCCGGCGGGAAGAGCGTGGCGACGAAGTCGAGGAACACGCGGGTGCGTGAGGGCAGGTGGCGGTCGGGCGGGTGGAGGACGTGGATGGCGCGTGTCTGGGCCGCGTGGGCCGCCAACACCTCGACGAGCGCGCCGGAGGCCAGGTCTCGGCCCACCATGAAGTCGAAGAGCCAGGCGATGCCCAGCCCCAGCAGCGCAGCATCCGCAGCGCGCCTCCGTGGTTGATGTGCAGGCCCGCGTGAGGCTCCACCGGGACGATGGTGCCGCCCTCCCACAAGAGCCAGGGCAGGGGCTTGCCGTCGCGCATGAAGCCGAGGCAGTCGTGGCGCGCGAGGTCCTCGGGCGTCGTCGGAGTGCCACGGCGCTCCATGTAGAGAGGTGACGCGCAGGCCACCAGTCGAGCCTGGGTCAGCTTCCTCGCGACCAGCGTCGAGTCCTCCAGCGGACCCAGTCGCAGGTGGACGTCCGCGCCTCTGGCGACCGGGTCCACCTCCTGGTCTCGGAGCGTCAGGTCCGGGTAGCGCGCGAGGAAGCGGGGCAGCGCGGGGACGAGCGCGGGTGATCGCCGCCGCACTCCACGTCCGGCGGAACGGGCTCAGGCCAGCTCGATGAATGGGAAATGGAGCACGTCCGTGTGAACGAAGACGCGCAGCGCATGGACGTCGCGCATCCTGGACGTTTTCCCGGCGCGAAACTCAAGCACCCGGGCATCTCTCAGGAGGATGCCGCTGTAGCGCTCGTTGTCGCGCTCCAGGGTCATCTGGAAGGTCCCTTCGAGGATATTGAAGGAGGTGCTTCCGGAGTATGCCTTCGTGGGCTGCCGCAGCCGGTAGAGTCTCTCATCAAGGTCAGGCTCCTCGTGCATGGGCTCTCCCTCGCCTGAATCCTGATGCAAGAGTTGGGGCGCGGGCTGCTCCGGGCGCTGCTTTCGCACCAGGAAACCCCGAATGGCGGCTTGAATTGTCGTGACGGCGTCAATTCGTTGGAGCGCGGCACTCGCCCCAGGGTCCTTCCATGAATAGAAGGGCTTTGTCAGCGTTTCGTGGCTGAAATGCGCCTTCATCCTCTCCCACTTGGGCTCGTTCTCAGAGGATGGATGGAACTGGAAGCCGGAGAATGTCGCTGACTCAATGGAGTCGTTCAAGAGCTTGACGAATTCGAGCACCTCGTCGTCGACCGCCTTGGGATAGGTCGCCTTGACTCCTCGGTGGGTGTCGTCCTGCACCAGCACGGCAAGCTGATTGAGCAGCTCTCCACTCGGGTTCCTGCTGGCCTCATACTTGTCGAGCACGCTTTGGGTTCTTTCCTGGAGCTCCGACTCCATGAGGCGCGTAAGCATGTCTGCTCGCGCGCTCGGAGCGACTCCGTAGAACTTGCACATGTCTTCGAGAAGCCCCTCCAGGACAAGCGGGGAGACGGAGGGGTCGGAGAAGATGATGTCGTTCTCGTTCAAAGGGCCCTTGCGATGGCAGACGAAGCCATTCTTGCCCAGGGGAATTCTCTGTGGGTCTGGCAGCTTCGCGGAGCGGCAGTAGCTGCTGGGGCTGACGTCGAAATCGAAGTACGCGCCGCCGTAGTATCGAAGCAGGATGATGCGGAGGATGTCGGAGGCAACCTGGACCAGGGAGAAGGGAGCCCTGTTCTGTCGCTCGAAGTCAATCGCCGCCTTCAGTATGTGAAGCCTGGCTTGATGGTCTTGGCCGAGGGACTTCGCAAGCACCTTGATGTGTTTATCGAAGAAGGCGAAGTAGACAGGCGCGCTTCCGTGGCGCGTCAGCTTGTCGATGGGCTTGATGACGTTGCCGCCTGGGGTCTCGAGCGCCTCAACCTCCCCCCCGTCCGTCATTCCTTGGAAGAGTTTGAAGCAGTCGGGCTCAATCCAAAGGCAGACTCCACCCCAGGTGTCCTTCAGGTAGTGAGCCCAGTCGAGTGCGGCCCTGAGTTTCAATGATGACGGTGGGGTTCCCAGCCAGATGAAGTGGAGGAGAGGCCGGTGCGTGAGCCCAAAGCCGCCGTAGTGGCCCTGATCTTGAAACGGGAAGGGCTTGAGCGGGGCAGGTGGATTCAGAAAGACCTCCTTGATGGATGTCTTGAACCCAGGGTTTCGCGTTGGGACGTCGGGCTGTAGTTGGAAGTCCGGCCGATAGATGGTGTCTGATTTGTGGTAGGCCGGGCCAATCTTCCTGTAGACGCGGCTACACTTGGGGCAGTACTTCTTCAGCCCACCGCCGACCAAGGGGCATTTGCAATCGACGCAGTTCATGGGCAAGCGCTCCCGGCAAGAGAAGTGCGGCGGAATGTCCTGGCTGTGAACGGGTATGGCAATTGACATGCCATGCGCGAAGGCCTTGAAATGACAGGGTTGGTCGATGCGGACTTGCGTCCTCGGGGAACGCGGGGCGCGTTCCTGGAGTACGCGACTGGCGTCGCGCCCGGGTCGACGGGGGCCTCTTCGCGACGAGCGATAGAGGCGGCTCGGTCGCGGACTCGACGCTTGGGAACGTGTCGTTACGGGTGGGCGCCTCCCGGGCGTGGTTCATCCCGACACGCGACATCTACCTTGACGCTCACCGGGAGTCTGGTGAGCTGTTCGCGCTCTACCAGCGATGCTCCCACTTCTGGTTGTCACCCCCGTGGCAGGTCCACACGAGCGGCAGCGTCCCGTCGGACGTGCTCCAGGGGTTGTCGAGGCAGAGTCCGCCCGGCCCCCGAATCTCCCCGCGCAGATGGAACTTCTGCGCGGATGAGCCATTGCAGTCCCAGAGCCGGAAGGGGGTGCGGTTGGTGGTATCCCCATCGGCGAGGTCCAGACACTTCCCGCCAAGGCTGCGAATCTCCCCGCCCGGGTTGAACGTCCACCGCTGGTTCGCGCCGCCATGGCAGGCATAGGCCCACACCGGCGTGCCATTCGCGGTGCTCCACGGCACATCCAGACACCGGCCATCCGGCGCGCGGATGAGGCCCGAATCCGTCACCGTCCACTTCTGGTTGGGGCCCCCCCAGCAGTCGAAGAGCCAGGTCCCCGAGCCGTCATACGCATAGGGGACGTCAACGCACTTGCCGGAGATGTGGCGAAGCTCCACGTTCTCCATCCGCCACTGCTGGCTTCCACTCCCCAAGCAGTCGAAGAGCCGGGTCGTCGCGCCGACTGTCGCGGAGGGCGCGTCCAGACACTTGCCCGCGTTGCCGACGAAGGCCAGCCCTTCCCTCCGGAACGTCTGCGCCGAGGAACCGTTGCACGAGTGGAGCTGGAACGGGGTGCCGTTCGCGGTGCCGCCGCCCTGCGCGTCCAGGCACTTGCCGCCCCACGCCTTCAGCTCCCCGGTGGGCCGGTGCGCCCGCCAGAGCCACCCGATGGAGGTGTGGTCCAGATAGATGCCCTGGTTGTGGATGCCATTGTTCGAGTGGTTCAACCCGACCACCTGCAGCGAGTCGTCTTCAATCATCGCGGCACCGCTGCTTCCAGACTCCGTATCGCAGGAGTGGAGGAAGCCGGCGGCGAGAGGAGGGATGTAGCACGTCTGCGACCACTCGAGGTCCCTGCCCTGGGGGTGACTGAAGATGGTTCCAGAGGAGCCGACCGGATTGCCGACACCGCCCGCGTTGGACTGGAACCCCACCGCCGCGGAGGGCGGCGGGCTCACCTCGATGAAGGCGTAGTCCCAGGCGGTCGAGTTCCGCATCGCCAGGATGCGGGTACAGAGCGAGATCAGGTTGGGGCCTGTCCCCGCGCGCTTTCCCCAGGCGACGGTCGTGTTCGCGGGACATGCGATGTTCGACTGTTCGCCGGAGCCCGCGGCGAAACAGTGGCCTGCCGTCATCACCACGCCGTTGCCCAGGTGGGTCGCGGTGCAGGAGCCCCCCGAGGCGAACTGCAACAGGCCGAAGGCATCCAGCAGCGGGCGGTACTTCGCCGGGATGTTCGAGCCATCCGCCGCCACCGGGATGAGGTCATTGCCACCCACGATGATGCCTTCTCGCCGTGACTGCAGGGACGTGTCCTCCCTGACCTCGGACTCCGTGCCACAGCCCACCAGCAGCAAGGCCATCACTCCCGCCATTTGACGCAACATGTCCGTCCCTCTCAATCCCCGAAGCGCTGCCAGGAAAACGGCCGGAGCGCCGGGGCTTCGTGCTGTCAGGAACGCGCACCGTCCCAATCCTTGGCTCCCACGGGTTCTGGAACGGAGTGCCAATGCCGGTGGTGTAGGTCACCGACAGCGGGGGCATGCTCACCACATCCGCATCGAGCGAGGTCCAGGTGCGTGTTTACAGCGTGGGGTTGTTGCTGGGCTGGTGCCGCGGTGTCACCTGGGTTTCGTACCACCCCACTGATTCACGATGACGCAGCGGGTGGGGTGCGGTGTGGAAGTCGCGCCGTCTGGGATTGGCTGTACCTGAGAGGCCTCCTCGCGGTTGCGTCCAGGGGAGGAGGCCTTGGCAATGCTTGCTTTAAGGAGGTTCATCCAGTGAGCCGTGACTCGCCGCACAGGCAGGCGCGCAGCCGGCGGAACCGTACGGCGCGTGGGGACTTGCCAGCGGCGTGAGGGCTCGGGAGGGTAGGGGAATGCTCATTTTGGTCCACCTCTATGCATGGCAGGCCGTCATCGTCGGAAATGCGCGGCTCGGTGGGCTCGACCTGCGGGCGTCGGTGCTCGACGACCCGTGGGTGGGCGCGGCGAGGGGGGAGCGGGATGTCTTTCGCGGCTTTGCATTCGATGGGGATTTCGAGCCCTCGTTCTACGCGTGGCTGGAGCGCCAGCGGGCGCGAGGCCTGCAAGCGATCCGGACGCTGAGCACCGTCGACCCGGGGGACTGGGCGCTCCACACGCCGCCACCGCGACAGCCCCCGTTGCCGGAGCTCGCCCTCGTCTTCCCGGAGCGCGTCGTCTGGTACCGCTACAAGCACTCGAGCCTCGACCCGCGAGGCCTGAGCGGGCCCTATGAGGAGTGCTTCGTCGTGGTGCCGGAGGAGTCACGGCCGGCGACGATAAAACCCCTGGAAGAGGCGGAGCGGGCGCTGCTTGCGGCCACCCGAGACTACGTCGCGTTCGTGGAAGCCAGGGCCCGAGCGGATGACGCGACGGACATGTTCTATGCGAAGCAAGGGCGCGCCACGTTGGAGCTCATGGAGGACACGGAGGACTCCTTCCGGGAGCGGCTCATCGCGCTGCGCCAGGAGGAGCTGAAGGAATATCGCCGGCGGGCCAAGCAGGAGCACCCCGTCCAACCGGCGACGCGGGCGATGCGGCCCGTCTTCCTGGAGAATGCCGCGCGCTGGCTGGAGCGGGACGACTACCTGCGGGTCCTGGAGGCCGCGGGCGCGTCGTGGCGGGCGGTGCGGCTGGCGAGGGCCTCGCAGGATGCCATGCCCTTGAACATGGACCACGACCGCAGGTCCCGGGAGGAACTTCCGCCCTTCATCCACGCGCCCGGCTATGTCGCCATCGGCCAGCGCTGGGCCGTCGCGGCGGCGGAGGCGCTGAACGCCGCGTTGAACACGCGCTAGGCCGCGCCGCGCTTCACCGCGCCGGTGGGAAGCGCGTGGCGACGAAGTCGAGGAACACGCGGATGCGTGAGGGCAGGTAGCGGTCGGGCGGGTGGAGGACGTGGATGACGCGCGTCTGGGCCGCGTGAGCCTTCAACACCTCAACGTCACGAAAGTTTTGGATTTTCAGGGCTGAGATTTCAAGCTCTCGATAAAAGGACCTCCGAATTGGTGCCCCAGCCATGCACAGACGTATTTTCGCCACGCGTTGCCTCTTCCGAGCGCCTTTAACCAATCGAGGACTGCGGGCGCCTGTGCCCAACGCGTATTCCACTCCAGAAGCAGTGCAGGCTCCGTAAGGGCTAACCACTCCGCCACTTTCCAGAGAGGAGCGCCTTCCGGCATTAGTCCAGCGATGGGGCTCTGGCGCACTCGATATCCGAACCTCGTCGATATGAGTACCAGCAGGGCAATCTGCTCCTCGGTGTGCTCCTCTCGGGTGGTCAGGAGTTCATAGCAGGCGTTCCAGGCTCGCTCACCGATGACTGCCAGCCCCGACCACGCTGGGATGGCTAATCGCTCGCGCGGGTGGTTGGACATGGAAAGAAGCGGCTCCAGGTCCACGGTTGCCCTGGCCGTAGGCTGGTATTCAAGGTGCTCAACGAGACTCCACATCGCGACGGATCGGAGTTCGAGCACGTTAGGGTTCACGCCCTGGGATCGGCCGTCGAAGCGCAGGGGGGCCTGACCTTTGCCAGGATTCTGGGCGAGATCCTTCAGAAGCTCCGTCAGGACGTTCGGAAGGGCGGGAAGGGGCATAGGCGTCAACAACTGGAGGATCTGCTCGTGAACGTGGACGTCAACGTTAGCTGTGAGGCCATCGCTCAAGAACATCAGCAGGGAACTGACAATCTCCATGGGTAGTGGTTGGAATGCCGCCAGAGCGCTGCTCGCGGCGCGGGCAACGTGGTGGTCGACGTTCCTGTCAGACTCCCCGTAGTTCCTATTGCGCGAGTCAAAGAGCAGGGCGCAGAGGGACTGAAGTCCCTCCGTCCATCGGCCCGCGAGGATGGCCTGGACGCTAGCCTCTCGAACGGGTGCGCTTCCATCCTGAGTGAGTGCGGTGATGGCCTGTCGCTCGGCTTCGTTCGCATCTGGAGTGAGTCCTCGGATCGCGAGCAGTCGGCACTCGTAGTGTTCGTCGGCGAGCGCTCGCAGCAGGCTTGCGCGAGCCCTCGGCTCGCGGCTCCATCCGAGCGCTTTGAGCGCGACCATCCGGAGCGGTGTTTCCCCGGACTGAAGCGCCATTTGGGCTTCCGTTGTGACGTTCTCTCCTAATGCCGCGAGCACCACGAGCGCGACACGTCCGAGCCGAGACTCCATTTCACGGGACCACTCCCACAACGCGTGTCGATGCTCGGGAGCGAGTTTGGCAAGCACCACGGGTGAGGGCTCGCCTTTCTCCTCCACTTGGCGACAGGCGACGAGTGCGGGCATCGCCGGTGACGATAACGTCGCATCGAGCGCTTGGCTGACGACCCATGCCGAGTCGGAGTGGGTCACGCTGTCCCAGTCGTACATTTGGTCTAGAAAGAGGATGGCGTCGCGGCGGGTGCTCGAAGCCCGCTTCAGGGCGGCATCCAATTGTTCGGGAAAGTCGTTCGTGGTCGCCAGTGAACAGAGCGCATCCAGGCACTTGTCCATGTATCTTGGTGGACCGGCGACCAGCGTTTCGAGCAACTCCGGAACGAGTTCGGGTACCTGAAAATGCTTGACCAAGGTCCAAAGTGCCCAGGCATTATCGGGCATGCAGCAATGGTAGAAGGCACGCAATTCCTCTGCTGTTACGGGTTGCACATGTGCCCGCTTGATCTGCGCCCTCTCCACCAGTTCCTGCTCCATCTGCTCCCGCTCGTCCTCTCTCTCCTCATCATCCAGTTCAGAGTAGATGATGCGTGGAAGTTGCGCGGTGAGGGCGCTCCGCCAATAGCCCAACAGAGCATTTCGCCGGGGATGAGCCAGCAACCATTGATAGCCCTGCAGATGCCTGCGCTCCATCACTGCCGCAGTGAGCGCATCGCTCACGACGTGGATTTCGGCGCTTGCGTCCATCCAGACATCAGCATCGAATTCGCTCGTCATCTTTTGCTGAGCCTTATGGCGGATGGATGCACTTGCGTTCTCGTCCGCTTGGTCCGCGACATCCCAGGCCCGCAGGAGGGCCTCCAGCAATTTTTCGTGCGCGGGTTCCTTGCCCATCAGGAAGCCATGAATGGCCTCTCCCAGGCCGTCAGCTCCTCCAGGGGAGCTGAGTCCTGTATGGACTGCTCGCCGGAAGTCCTCAGTCAGGTCCCAGCCAAGGCTCCATAGCCACGAGGCCAATGCGCCCGCACACTTGTGAAGACTGAAAGGGAGCAACCACCTGATGTAACGTGTCGCAACTTCCCGGGCCTCCCCGGAGATATGGACCAAGGCTGTTTGCGCTGCGGTCCAGACCGGCGGAATGAAGGAGCCTATCGTGAACCACTGTTCCGATCGGCGGCGCATGGAGCCAGCAATTCCATCTACGAGCAAAGACACAGGGGTGTCCTCGCCATCGCAGAGTTCGTTGGCGATGTAGAACATGCTCTGAAATCGCGCACGGTCCACTGCCACGAGTCGGGCCCGGAAGTGATCGCGAAATGCCGCTTGTATCGCTGTAGGAGTCCGGATGATGTCTTCTGGAACACGGCGATACAGGCTGTAGCCATCGTCCAGTCGTTTCGCGTCGACAAGGCTTGATAGGAGCCCCTCCAATACCTCTTCGGCGTGGTCCCGCTCGTCGGAGAGGAGGCGCTCAAGTCCCTCTATTGTGGTGGAGTGGGCACTGTATTGACCCATCTCGTGAGTCAACCAACTGCCCGCCACCATCCATTGGATGAACTTATCCCAGGGCATCGGCGCGCGAGTACATCCCTTCAGGAGTCTTCTCCACTCGGTCGAGTCCTCCGCGCTGAAAGTCGACTCCTGGGAGAGCGAGAGGAGCCCCCAAAGAGCGATGGCGGCCGATACTGGTGTCTCGTTCCAGCCGAGACCCTGCAACTCCTCAATGAAGTGATGCGCCAGGTGATCGACGGAGCACTCCTTTAGCATTCTTGTGAGCGCGAAATCACTGTCTCGTTTGAGTCCTTTTATCTTGTCGACGAATCGATCAATCGACAGCGGTGCCAAGAGCGTGTCGAGGATGTGTTGCTCAAACCCAATGACTAGCTCGCGTTGCCAGGGGTGTGCGCTTGCAAGCTTGTTATCGAAAATACGTCGACGTGCGTTGTAGTCGTAGTGCTCGTAGGTTAGAGACTCCACGAACCGCTGGACCATCTCGGTCGAATACTTGCCTGTCTCGTGGAGGATGGCCTCTCGCGTCGTGATCACGATCTTCTTGTCTGGGCCCGCGAGCTTCAGGAGCGAGTAGAGGTCGCTGACCCAACGGTCGGCCCCCGATTCCCTTTGAAACTTGCCCCAGGGATCCTCTATCGCGATGAAGATGCGCCCTGCGCGTTGCAATACCTCCCGCAACTCACCAGGTGTCCGAAGGGATGATGAAGCAGGGACCTCGAATGGCTCCCTCCTCGTCCGGTACTCATGCTTCAGCTTCTCAAGAACCTGCGTCTTGCCGGCGCCAGGTGGCCCTTGAAGAACGAGCGCATGGCCTATCTCCAGCCTGTGCTGAAGGTTCGCGTAGTTCCCCGGAGGAACGAACGTGCGGAGTTCGCTGCTGACCATCGGGTTCCCACCGAATGACTCGGCGGTTTGAAGAATCTCCCCACGTGTCCATTGCCGTGGCGCACGGTTCAGGAGCTTGGCACGAGCCCGCTCCATGAGTCGCTCCTTGCAAACCTCCACCCGTGTGAGAGGCACGAAGAGCCGTTGCGCGAGGAGCGTGTGGATCTGCGCTGCCACCCGCTCGGAGTGCTGCAGGTCCAGAATGCCAATCCTTCGGGAGAGCGCCGCACGCTCCACACCGGTTGGCAATCGAATCTTCTTAGAGAGCAACGGGGCTGGCGCCTCTGCCATGAGGCTCTCGATGCGGAATCCCTGGAGCGCTCGGGGCAACTGGGCATCCGTAATTAGGACATAGCGATGTCCCGGGTCGTCTATCAATCGCTGCAGCGCAGACTTACGGTTTCCACCCGAGGAGTCCTGTCCCTTCAGCACTTGCTCAAACTCGGACACGGACCAGGGAGCGGAGGAGTGTAACTTGACTTGGAGAACCAGCCGCCGAGTGACCTCAATCACGGCTGACGCATTCTCTAAAGGCACGTCGAGGTCCGCCTCGATGTCCTCCTGGGAAGCTGGCTCAATCTCGATCTGCTCCGCGCTCTTCTCTTCGAAGATCAGCACCAACGCGCTCCAGAGGCTGACGAGCAGTTGATACTCGTACCCGGCGTAGGCTCGTGTCGCCCCAGTCGCGGGAGGCGCGGACTTGCTCGCCCTTGGTGGTGTAGGGTCATGTGAGAACGTCATGGCTCCTCGCAGCATAGTGAGTTGGGAGTCCGGTTTGAAGGCGATGACTGGAGTGGAAGGGCAGTGAGCGTAAAGGTGGATCTCGCGTGAGTGGGAGTTGCTGCAGTTTCGTCGAGTCCGTTCAACCTTGGCCTGCTCCACCCGCTTGCATAAGGCTGGGAGTAGCCCAGTTCCGTGGACACCCGAGATGTGATGGAAGGAGGACGGGATGTCCGCGAACGAGGAGAAGCAGAAGAAGCCCCGGAGGCCGCGCCGTGAGTTCTCGGCGGAGTTCAAGGCCGGGGCGGTGAAGCTGGTGCTGGTGGAGGGCAAGTCCTTCCCGCAAGTCGCCCGCGACCTGGACCTGACGGAGTCGGCACTGCGGCTGTGGGTGGCGCAGACGAAGACGGACAGGGGCGAGGGCAAGCCCGGTGCGTTGACGACAGCGGAACGCGAGGAACTGGCTCGGCTGCGCAAGGAGAACCGCGAGCTGCGGCTGGAGCGGGAGATACTAAAAAATGCAGCGGCCTTCTTCGCGAAGGAGATGAAGTGAAGTTCTCCTTCATCCACGCGAAGAAGGCCCTCTTTCCGGTCTCCTCCCTCTGTCGTCACCTGAGCGTCTCCCGCAGCGGCTACTACGCCTGGGCGAAACGGCCCGAGTCCGAGCGCAAGAGGAGTGACAGGGCCCTCAGCGTTGAAGTGGTCGCCGTGCACCAGGAGAGCCGAGGCACATACGGCGCTCCTCGCGTGCACGCGGAGCTGAAGGCGCGTGGCCGACGCGTGGCCCGCAAGCGGGTGGCTCGCCTGATGCGCCAGGCCGGCGTGCGCGCTCGCGTCCCGCGTCGCTTCGTGCGGACCACCGACTCAGCCCACAGCCACCCGGTGGCGCCGAACACGCTGGAGAGGAACTTCCTGCCCGACGGGCCCAACCGCACGTGGGCCGGCGATATCACCTACGTCTGGACTGACGAGGGCTGGTTGTACCTGGCCGTACTGTTGGACCTCTTCAGCCGCAAGGTGGTGGGCTGGGCGATGGGCGAGAAAATCGACCGGGGCCTCGTCCTGCGCGCGCTCGACATGGCGTTGCTCGGCCGCCCCGCGCCCGAGTTGCACCACTCGGACCGCGGCAGCCAGGGCGGATTCAATCGGTCGTCGCAACGCTGTTGGACTGCAATGAGTATAGGTGCTCGTTGAAGGCTTCAGCAGGTGTTTTCCATCCGAGTGCTTTGCGAGGGCGTCTGTTGAGCGCTGCGGCGACAGCGGCGAGGGCGCGGCTCGAGTGCCTGGCCAGGTCTGTGCCCTTGGGGAAGTACTGGCGCAGCAGCCCATTGGTGTTCTCGTTCGTGCCGCGCTGCCATGGGCTGTGCGGGTCGCAGAAGTAGACGGCCAGGCCGGTGTCGATGCGCAACTGGGCGTGTTGCGCCATCTCGGCGCCCTGGTCCCAGGTCAGTGAGCGGCGAAGCTGTTCGGGCAGCGTGATGATGGATGCTGTAATTGCGTCGCGAACTGCCAGGGCGCCGTGTCCAGCGAGCGCAGGGCCGTTCTTCACCCGGGGCTGACCGTAGGTGTCCATTCGGGGCAGATGCAGCAGCATTGTGAAGCGGGTGGTGCGCTCCACCAGGGTGCCAATGGCCGAGCTGCCCAAACCGACGATGAGGTCGCCCTCCCAGTGCCCCGGCACCTCGCGGGCATCTGCCTCGGCAGGCCGCTCACGAAGCATGACGTCTGGGCTGACGAAGTGTTTGCCGCGCCTCTTGGTGCGCCCCCTGGGTACCCGCAGGGCCCGGCCCGTCCGCAGGCACGCAGCCAGCTCACGCCGGAGTGCGCCGCGGCCCTGCACGTAGAGCGCTTGGTAGATGGCCTCGTGGGAGATGCGCATGGAGGACTCCTGCGGGAAGTCGACCTGGAGTCGGTTGGCGATTTGCTGCGGGCTCCACGCCGTCACCCAGCGCCGGTCCTGCCTGCGACCATGCCGTCGGCCTTTCCAGCCCACAGTCGGGCCTGGCACGGCTACCCCATTGGCGGCGCAGAGCGTGCCAGCGAGGCCATCCTGTACGTACCGACGCAGCTTGTCGTTCACCGCGAGTTTCGCTGCTTTGGGGCGCCGGGCGCGTCGGTCAGCGTGCCATTGGGCGGCGGTGGCGCGGTATTGCAAGGCGCCGCCCCGGGTCGCAGCGTTGCGGCGCAGCTCTCGCGATACCGTCGATGGCGAGCGGCCGATTTGCTGCGCGATGTGGCGTACTCCGCACCCCTGGGCGTGCAAGACAGCGATGTCTTCGCGCTCAGCGAACGACAGGTAGCGCTGCGACAGCTTGGCCAGGCGAAACGGCGGCATTCCGCCACTCTCGCGAAACCAGCGCGTCCCGACCACCGGTGACACGCCGGCTGCTGACCCTGCATCCTCACTCGAAAGACCTCGGGCGATGGCCGCCCAAAAGCGCTCTCGATGCTCACGCCTGCCCACCGGTGGACGACCGGGCGACGACATCCGTGTGCGCCCGGCCCGCTCCGCGCGTCGACGTCCTCTTGTGCCCATCGCGACATCTCCTTCTTGGAGTGTTGCGACGACCCCTTGAACCCAAGCAGTACGCGAGCGAGGACTACCGCCGGCTGCTCGAGGAGCGCGGCATCGCGTGCAGCATGTCGCGCAAGGGCAACTGCTGGGACAACGCGGTGGCCGAGAGCTTCTTCTCCACGCTGAAGCTGGAGCTCGTCTACGTCACCCACTTCAAGACACGTGAGGAAGCAAAGCGAGCGTTGTTCGAGTACATGGAGGTGTTCTACAACCGGAAGCGGCGTCATTCCTCCCTGGGCTACATCAGCCCAGTCGAGTTCGAGCGAGTGTCCACAACGAAGAGGATGGCAGCGTAACCAACCTGTCTACGGAACCGGGCCACGCCCAGTCAGGTTCGACCCCGAGTTCGTCTTCGCTGGCGTGAAGGCACCCGGGACTGCTCCGCAGCGGGCTGGGGCCATCCAGGTCAGCCTGGACGAAGGGAAGAACTGGAAGCACCCGGCCACCACGGCGGCCTTCAACGCGACGGAGCACAAGTACACCTATGACCTGATGGTCGAGGATGCCCTCCAGCAGGTGCGCTTCGCGGACACCCCCATCTCCGACAACTCCTGACGCGGGAGGATTCTCGTGCTGCCCGGTGCTTGCTGAGCTATCCCCTCATATGAAACCGAAGGCTTCACGGAAGACGTGGTGTGAGTGAAGGAGCTCGGAGAAGCGTTGCACGAGGGGCAGCAGCCGCTCCTCCTTCATCATGGGCATGGCCTGGTAGTACATGCAGCCCTGGCGAAAGAGGGAGTAGGTGCGCGTCTTCACCGTGTTGGCCTTCAGGCCCTTCTCCATGCCCAAACTTTCGCCCGCGGCGCCCAGCAGCGTCAGCAACGCCTGGGCCAGGGCGCTCACCAACAGCAGCCTGTCACGGCGCTCCGGACTCTTCACGCGCAGTTCGGACAGGCCCATGCCGAAGCGCAGGTCCTTGATGTCTCGGAACGTCTCTTCACAGGTGAAGCGGCGGCCGTAGAGCGTCACCGTTTCGCGCGCGCTGCCGTCAGCAAGGCTGGTGGCCAGACACCACGACTCCTTCATGCCTTTCTGGTGCACCAGCACCACGGCGGGCACGGGCGCCCTGTCGGCGGTGACGCGCACGCGCTCCAGTTTCTTGGCATGGCCGGAGGCCGGCATCCATCCCGAGGCGGGCTGCTGCTGGCCCTGGGCCGTTTCCACCCGCACGTCCTGGCGGAAGCGCACTACGTAGTCAAAGCCCAGCTCGCCCAGCAGCGCATACAGCTTGCTGTCCGCGAACCCTCTGTCGGCCAGCACTGTCACCTTCACGCCCTCGGGCACGCAGTGCTTCAGGTGGAGCAGCAGGGTGTCCTCGGCTTCGGCTCGGTTGCCCTTCAGCACGCTCTTCTGAAGCGTCATCCACAGCAGGGGCGTGGAGCGGCCGTGGGTGGTGACAAGGCTGGCGACCAGCGTTGTGTGCCCGTCCGCATCGAAGTCCGTCCAGTCGAGCGCCACCAGCGCCTCGGTCCGCTCCGCCAGGACGAAAGCCACCCAGGAGGGCAACAGCTTCCAGACGTCTACGCCCTCATTGGAGAGCAGCCGGTCCACCTGCTTGATGCCATGCTTCTCCACGCCTCCGCGCGCCCAGGCCAGCGCCTGTCCGATGGCATGCACCGACAGCGAGGCCGCATGCACCGCGCCCAGTGTCGCGTACGAAAGCGACAGCACTCGTCTGGCGTGCAGGTCCTCCTCGAAGAGTCCTTCGAGGAAGGTCCGCACCTGCTCTTCGTTGAGGGCCACCTTGCGCTCCAGCATGGCTGCGTCTTCTGCACCGCGCCACTGCCTTGGCGCACGCGCCAGCCAAGCAGGCGACTGAGGATCAACTCGCTAAATGAGGGGATCCTTCAGCGGTGCTTGGCGGCAATGTCGGCCCGTCGGGGCGAAGGCTGGCTCTCATCTTGGGCCGGGCGCACGGGGCTCCGAAGCGGACCTCTGGTATGATAGGATTCTGACAGTCTTTCGAGAGTTTGGAACATCGTGGACAAGGGGGCCCTCATGAGCCGGATAGCCAGAAGCCAATCGCTGTGCATGTGTCTGGGCGCCATGGTGGCGCTGATGGGATGTGGCCTCGATGAAGGGCGGACGGACCTCCCAGGCGCGACCACGTCGACGCAGCGGTTGAACGTCAGTCCCGTCGTCCACCTCTCCGCCCTCTATCACTCGTTCGCGCTGCTCGCCGATGGCACCATCCTGGCCTGGGGCTCGAACACCCATGGCAAGTTGGGCGATGGCACCACGGACGACCGGCCAACGCCCGTACCCGTTCCACCGTCAGGGCTCCCTGGTGTCGTCTCGTTGACCGCTGGGTTCTATCACTCATTGGCACTGATGACTGACGGCACCGTCCGCGCCTGGGGGCGCAACGTCTTTGGTGAACTGGGAGATGGAACCCGGGTGGACCGACCCCAGCCCATCCTGGTTCCCAACCTCGCCAATGTCCGCTCGATGGCCGCCAACAACGGCTACTCGCTTGCGTTGCTGGGGGATGGCACCGTCTGGTCTTGGGGGCGCAATACGCATGGTCAACTGGGCGATGGCACCACCGACACCCGGCTCATCCCCAGGCGCGTGAACGGGCTCTCCGGTGTCGTCGCGTTGGCCGCTGGCTCTACTCACTCGCTTGCGTTGCTCGCCGATGGCACCGTCCGCGCATGGGGTGAGAACGTCGATGGCTCGTTGGGTGATGGCACCACCATTCCTCGACTCGAGCCCGTGACCGTTCCTGGTCTCGGTCATGTCGTCGCGGTGGCCGCGGGCGGCCACTTCTCGCTCGCGCTGCTCGTCGATGGCACCGTCCGCGCATGGGGTCGCAATCTCTACGGCCAACTCGGCGATGGGACCCTCATCGACCGATACCAGCCCGTGGTGGTGACCCAACTCAGCGGGGTCACCTCCATCTCCTCGGGCCTTGTCCATTCGCTCGCACGGATCTCCAACGGGACTGTCGAGGCCTGGGGCCACGGTGGAAATGGGCGCCTCGGCGACGGCCGCAACGTCATTCGCTCCACGCCTGTGCAGGTCTCCGCCCTTGATGACATCAGCATGGTCGTCGCGGGCGCGAACTTCTCGCTCGCGAGGCGCTCGGACGGCAATGTGTGGGCTTGGGGCAGCAACGAGGGAGGAGTCCTGGGTACTGGAACGGGAGAAGATCACTGGTCACCCGTGTGGATCCTGGGGAATTGACCCTGGTCCGAGTTGGACGGGATTCAGTGCTGTACGAGTACGACTTCCCTCGGCTTGACGCCGGGGGGAGCCTGCAATGGGTGTCTCGCCGGCCCCAGGGGTCGGTGTCAGTGTTCTCCCCCCATTCTGCCTGCCTTGCTGCTGATGCACCCTGTTGCTCTCGCGGCCTGTCAGGCGAGTCTCCGCCTGCGCGAGAAGGAACAGCCCATGCGTGCATTGCAAGCTCTGTCTGTCCTTGCCTCGGCGCTGGCGCTCGTCGCCGGCTGTGGTCCGGAGGCGTCGTCCTCCGGCTCGGTCCAGCTGGTCATCGGGAGCCAGGCTTCCGCCGCGGAGAGCTCCCGGCTGCGCCCTGCAACAACTACCTCGTCACCATGACGGCGAGCGACCTGCTGGGCGGCGTCCGCTCCGCCTCGGTCCATATCTGCGTGGTCCCCACCGCCCTTCCGTGAGCCGACCTGGTCACTGGCGCGCACCTTGGGGCCACGGCTGAGAACGTCGGTCGACCCCCGCGTGCGACTGGTCCGCTCCGTCACAGGGAGCGGACCAGTCGTCGCTCAGGGGCAGACGTTCAGCGTGTACTTCTTGTAATAGGGCGTGATCTCTCCCCGGAAGATGGGCTCCGAGCCACACTCACACTCCACCGAGCCCATGAGGGTGGTGTAGGTCGAGTCGTAGTACTTGAGGAGGTAATTGGTCGGACAGAGGCTCATCGCCGACACGTCATTGCCTTCAGTGGGAGCGGCAGCCGTTTCCGCCTCGACCTGCTCCATTCCGCCACAGCCCGTCAGCAGCGCGACCGACAGCAGTCCTCCGAGAATGCCTCGCATGTGTGCTCCTTGATGGGGTTTCCGTGTTTGCCGCGCTTCGAGCGTAGGTCATCGAATGGGCAGACGAAACAGCGCCATGGATGACGCGACGCGCGCCGGGCATTCCAGGATGGAAACCTTCAGTGTGTCTGAAGTCATGGCTTCGCACCGTGTGCGAGACATCAAGAAGAGCCCCGGACAGGTGCTGCGCCCCGCGTTGGCGTCGTGCTTCCGAGCCCGCTGGAGTGGACGGAAGAGCCGCTGCTTGGGGTCGTCGGGAATGAGGGGCCCCTCGTTGTGGACGCACAGCATGACCCGTGACGCTTCGCCGTGGATGCGCACCGTCATGCGGGAGCCGCCGGGACTGTATTGGCGCGCGTTGCCCACCCGGTTGTCGAGCGACTGGGTGGCGTGACAAGGAGGTTCCCGTTGGTCGAGAAGAGCTCGATTTCGGAACCGTCACTGCGGGAGGCGCGTCCGCGTGAGCACGACTTCATATTCACGACCTGCGCTACCGGTCGAGAGGCGCAGCCGAACCTGGGTCCCGGGCTCTCCCCGGACGCGGGAGCCGACCTCCAGCATGTCCATGCCGATGGCGGAGACATCATCAATGGCGAGGAGCATGTCACTTTCGTTGATGCCTGATCGCTCCGCCGGGCTTCCTGGGACCACTCGCTCGACCCGCCACGTGTCGTCGAGCCCAGGAGCTTGCTCGTAGACCATGCCCACGCCTCCATACTCCTCGAACGGGGCTTGTCCCCTCCCAAGGGGAGAGAGCATGACATGCAGGGCGCGTCCCGCTTGTGCGCGCTCCCGAAGCACCCACGGGTTGTAGCCTTCGTGGCTGATCCAGAGTGGTTCATCTCCCGACGCCAGCTCGAAGGAGCCGTCCACGGTGGTGCGAGCCAGGAGGGGTCGGGTGTTGATGGCGCCCATGGCAACAGCCTCCGACCAATCGCCTTGTAACGGGGACCTCCAGGAGGTGACCATGGCGCCACTCAATGGGCGCCCGGTCTTCGCGTCTGTGACGATACCGCGGACGGCACTTGCCCGCTTCAGGGCAAAGGACAGTTGAGCCGTATCTCCGGCGCGTACCGCGACAGTCTGAGTGGCGGAGGAGAAGCCGAGCGCCGCCGCTTGAACACGATACTCCCCAGGCATCAATTGACGGAGCTCGAAGGAGCCCGATGCGTCATGCAGCATGCTGCTCTGACGAAATCTGTCCCCGAGCAGTCCGCCTGCAAGCGCTCCGTTTGGGCGGAACTTCTCGACCACGAGCGAGAAGCTGGTAACGGGGCTGTCATCCTCCTGCGCGAAGACATGTCCCCGCGCCTGTCCTGTCTCAGGGAGCGTGAGGAGGAGTTCCTGGGTTCCGGCCATCACTGTGACCGCTGTCTCTGGGGCTGTAGAAATGAAGACGTCGTATGGCTCGTGCCAGAGCGGGCCGATCACGAAGTGGCCGCTTTCATCGGTGATGGCTTCGTCGCGAGTCCCGATTTCCAGCAACATGCTGAGCAGGTCCTCGTCGATGCCGCCGTCATTGATGGGGGCTTCACCCTCTTTCCGAGCTCGTCGAAGGCCTGCCGATGTGGCGCTGACGCGGATGTTCGGCACGGGGTCACCCTGCGTGTCGAGTACCGTGCCCTCGATGTAGGGGAGGTTCGCGGCAGGCGTTTCATCACTCAGGTCGAGCCGGAGCGGGCACTCGGTGATGAGGCACAGACACTCGACCTTGGAGTGGGCCTGTCCGGACTCCGCTTGAATCAGTGCGTCTGGAATCAAGGGGATGCGGAAGTGGCCTGTCTCATCGGCCTCGAAGGTCCTCTGGGATGGCGCGCTCACAGGGTCCCATCGACCTGTGGACAGGAAGTGGACCTTTGCGTGCGGGACCGGCCGCTCCTGTTCGTCTTTCACAATGCCGTCGCAGAAGAGCAGCGGGGCGAGCACGAGCGTGAAGTTCGCGAAGGAGGTCCCCGGTTCAAATCGGAGGTTCACGCCGTCGTTCCCGTGGGCGGGCGCGAAAGGCTGAAAGTCAGGATGAGACGCCCCAACGACGACGTAGTCGCCCGGTATCGAAGGCACGAACTCGAAATCGCCGTCCCGGTTGCTCTGGAGGGATTCGACTCTGCCCTGACGTAGGACGACGATGATAGCGGTGGGAACGCCCAGCCCGGTTCGCGCCGAGACGACCCGCCCCCGCAGCCACATAGAGGGCCGAGACACCGAGGCATCTCCGATTTGTAGGGTCACTTCTGGTGTCAGCGGTGCACGAAGTGGGAGTGGCGTTCTGGGATCGGCTGTCTCGGATAGAGGTGTCGACGCATCCACGGGAGAACGCGTGGAGTCGAGCGTGAGGGCAAGAGTCAGCACGAACATCAGGAAGGTGATGGCGGCAGCTCTGCGGTGTCGGTGCTTTGACAAGGCATCTTCTTTGGCTGGTGTCATGGAGGTGTGGAGCCCCATCGGCACGGCTGGTGAGTCACGACACCGTGCGATGAGCGCCAGGAGAATGCCGAGTTTCCTCCTCCTGGCCATCACCCCCCGGTGGTAGTGCGTCCGAGTGGAAGGCCTGCTTCTGATTCACGCGTGCAAGCAAAGCCGCTTGCGGGGGCCATCCCGATGCCGTCTCTTGAGCCACGGACGTCCACGCCTCGCGGGACGATTCAGCGCTGGTCCATCGACGCGGGGCAGTTGTGCATCCTCCGGCGGGACTTGCCACCGGAACTCGCATTCCGTGTCGGCCTTCGCGAGGCCGAATGGCGGGCGCGAGGCTGGTTCGATGGACACCAGCTCCGATTCTCCCAGGGCGAATGGGCTGCCTTGGGAAGGCCCGTGGAAGGGGGAGGGGACGACGAGGAGCGCGAATCGCTGCATGAGGAATGGGGGGTCCTCCAGCACCTCCTGATGGACCTGGTCGGGCTCGAACAGCAGGACATCGGCTGTGAGGTGGTGGGTGTCCCGGGTGGAGCGGGGGCCCGATACCGGGTTCGAGTAGCGGACGCGCTGCTCCCCGACGCGCCCCATCCCACTCCATGGTTCGTCTTGTCCGAGCGCGGCGAGGCCATCCTGTTGGGACCCTCCGCCGCCTGGGCGTGTGTGGAAGCCCGCCTGGCAACCCATGCACCCCGGAAGGAACAGCTCGCGCGGGTGATGCGGGTTCGCGGCGTCCTGGAGGAGGTGGCTCGGCTGCTGCCAGACCGTGTCCGGTACACCGCGCGGGGATACCTGAGCCGATTTCAGCCGCAACCCGTCGCCCGCGTGGGATTGCGCTGGGAGCAGGACCCGGAGGCGACCGAGGTCGTCTCGCTGCGACCCTACGCGGTCCATCCGGATGGGACCCAGACCGCATTGCCGCTCGCGAGTCTTCAGGCGGGAGGCATCGCCGGGGACGATGCCCGGCGGCCCCTGGTCCTTCCCGAAGGCACTGAACGAATCCTGGAGAACGTCCGTTCCCTCCAGCGCCGCCTCGCCGCGGACGTCCAACGGGAGATGGAGGACCCCACGGTCATCATCCCCGAGGGCGTGAACGCGGATGCCATCATCGACCTCTCTCACTACTCCGCGCGCGTGCTGGGCTTCGAGGTCCTTCGAGGGCGGGACCCCGCCGTGGGCGTCGAGGGTTCGGGGCTCGAATGGCTCGACCCATGTGACAAGGAGGGCGACTTCTCATTCACGCTGCGCGCTGATTCGCCGGACGGCGGTGATGCCGTGCCCTTGCGGTTGGATTCGCGGGAACTCGCGTTGGAGCTCCACGCCGCGAACGAGGCCGCGCTGGCGCAAGGCAGCACGGAGCCGCTCGTCGTGGCGGGGACCCGCATCGCGCCAGGGGAGTCTCTGCGGCGCCAATTGGTGACGGCGCTCCAGTTGTCGGAGCCGGAGTCCGAAACGGCTCCCGCCACCAGCGGAGGCCCGGAGCCCTCTTCCCGCGCCAAGAAGTCCCTCGAAGCCGTGAAGGTGCGTGAGCTGCACGCCTCGACCACGGGGGCTTCCCGCTCAGGCGACGAGGCCGCGGTGCCCTGGGCGCTGCTGCGCTCCGTGATGGTGACGGGCGTCGAACTCAAGCTTCATCAGCGACAGGGCCTCGAGTGGTTGTGGCGTCGCGCGCGAGAAGCGACGCCCGGTGTCCTGTTGGCGGATGACATGGGCCTGGGAAAGACCCTTCAGGTGGCCTGCTTCCTCACGCTGCGGCGCATGACGCTCCAGGAGCGGCTTCCTCCTGGGGCACGATTGAAGCCTCAGCTCGTCGTGTGTCCGACCATCCTGCTGGAGAACTGGCGCCAGGAACTGGAGCGCTTCTTCGTCGAGTCCACCTGGGAGCCCTTCATCCTCCACGGGCCCGGTCTGGAAGCCGTCAAACGCGAAGGGGAACTCAACGGAACCTTCCTGTCGCGGCAGGACATGGTGCTCACCAATTACGAGACGCTGGGGGCCTACCAGCGCTCGTTGTTGAAGGTGGACTTCGACGTCGTCGTGTTCGACGAGGCGCACAACCTCAAGAACCCGGACACACTTCGTTCGCGCGCTGCCCGTGCGTTGAAGCGCTCGTTCGCGGTCGGCTTGACGGGCACGCCGGTGGAGAACGAGCTGCTGGATGTGTGGGCCATCTACGACGCGCTCCAGTGCCAGCAACCCCGTGTCTTCGGCACGCGCGCGGCATTCCAGGAAGAACACCAGGGAGAGCAGGCTGCCCAGACGCTGCGCCAACGCCTGGGCTATCCCTCTCCGCGATGCACCCTGCTGCGGCGGGAGAAGGCGGAGGCCCTGAAGGACCTGCCACCCAAGAGGCCGCATCGCAGGCTGGTCGAGATGACGGAGGAGCAGGAGTCGCACGAACGGCTCATCGCGCGGAAGATGTCCTCGGAAGGCTCGTTCTGGGCGCTCTCCGCGCTCCAGAAGCTCTATCAGCATCCCGCGCTGCTCTCGGATGCACGGGGCCTGTCATCCGCCACCGCGCTGCGGGAGAGCCCCAAGACCCGGCTGTGTCTGGAGTTGTTGTCGGAGATCGAAAGCGCGGGCGGCGGCACAGGAGCCGACAAGGCCCTGGTCTTCGTCCTCTCCCGGGCGATGCAGGACCTCCTGGCGCAGCTCATCTCGGAGCGATTCCGCCTGGGCCGTGTAGACATCCTCAACGGTGAACCCAGCAGTCGGAAGGCGGCGCTCGAGAACATCGACGTTTTCTCCCGCGCGAAGGGATTCCAGGTCCTGATTCTGAGCCCGTTGGCGGCGGGCGCCGGGCTCAACATCGTCGCGGCGAACCACGTCATCCACTACGGGCGTTGGTGGAACCCCGCGAAGGAAGACCAGGCGACGGACCGCGCCCATCGCATCGGGCAGGTACGTCCCGTCCATGTCTATTACCCCCTGCTCCACCGCCGCGGCCGGCCCGACGCGGGCTTCGACCTGCGGCTCCACGAACTGGTCGAGCGCAAGCGCGCCATCGCGCGGGATTTCTTGTCGCCCACGGACGACGACGCTCAGCGGTACACGGGGGTCTTCCAGCGGGCTCGCGAAGAGGAAGAGGGGGATGGCTGAATCATGGAGACCTTGGTGACGCTCTGGCGGGATGCGGAGCTGCGGTATGCCGTGGGCAGCATCGCGGTGCTGTCGTTGTGGGCCCCAGTCCTGGTGGAGGTTCGGAGGCGAAAGCTCCGGCGCGCCATCGAGCTGCTGGATACGCATCTGGATGACGTGCTCGAAGGGCGGCGACAGGAGCCAGGGCCCCAGGAAGAGGCGCGCGCGCTGTGGCGAGCCATTCGCGAGCAGCTCGTCTTTCCTCCTGGAGGTCAGCCGGTGCCGCTGCCCGCCCTCATCCGGGCGGAACCATCACAAGGGCTGCGCGAGACGTGCCGGGCACTGTTCCGGCACTCCTGGGGGCACGCGCTGGGAAAGAGCCTGACGGGCATCGCCCTGGTCATGACGTTCGGCCTGCTGGGAATGGTGCTGGTCGGTCCCGTCAGGGAGGCCTTGTTGGGAGGCAGCACGGCGGGGGCCACGCAGGCCGTGTTGCTCTCGGCGGCCATCGGCCAGATGGGCGCCAAGTTCTTCGTCTCGGCGACGGGCCTGCTGGGGTCGTTCTTCTTCCAGTCCTTCGCGTCGATTCAGGAGGGCCGGTTGCTGGCGCGACTGGATGCCATGCGGCCTCGCTTCGAGTCCGCCACCCAGACGCTGGAGGCCCACGGCATCGTGCTCGCGACCGCGAGGGGGGACGCGCTGGACGCACTGAAGGGCGAACTGGTCCAGACTCGCCGCGAGCTCTCGGATCGGCTCCTCCATCTGGAGAGTGTCAATGTCTCGCTCCAGGACATTGGCACCCAGGTCCAGGCGAGCTTCGGCTCCATGATGAAGGAGCAGGTCGGTGACGTCATCACCCGGCAGCTCTCGGCGGTGGAGAAGGCCGTGCGCGAGATTGCCGCCGACCTCCAGCGCTCCATCACCTCGGGATTCGCGCTGACACTTCAGCAAGAGATGTCCACGGTCCGCGACAGCCTGGGGGTCATCCAGCAGTCGCTCGCCGAGCGGCAGGAGCATGACCTGGCGCGCATCCTCGAACAGCTCCGGGATTCTGTGTCGGGCGGATTCCATTCCCAGTCCCAGGACATGGCTCGGCAGATGCAAGAATTGATGGGGGTGCTGCCCCGGCTCGAACAGCAGTTCGAGGCCATGTCCCAGATGATGGGGACGCAGGCGCGGCAGTGGGGCGAGGAGAACCAGCGTGCCATCGACACGCTGGGGACGCGTATCGCCTCCGTCATCGAGAGCTTCGACCAGGTGCGGGATGGACTGGTGAAGGCCACCGCTCACGTCCTCGAGGCCTCGGCGAATTCATCGCATCGGCTGGGAGTGGAGAATCAGCAGGTGCTCGGGCAGTTGGAGCGCAGCGTGGAGTCCGTCGTGGCCCGGTTCCAGCAAGTGCTCGCGGGCATGGACGCGAGCACCCAGCACCTTCAACAGCAGACAGGAGACCAGGCGACCTTCCTGGCTCGACAGGTGGAGGCACTCCGCTCGGCCGCGAACGTGGACATGAGCAGCTTCCAGAGTCGGTCCGAGGAGTTCGCCAAGGTCATGGGGACGACCCAGGACGGGCTTCGTCAGCTCACGGAGCAACTGCAAAAGACCGCCAGCCAGCTTGCCTCCGCGACCCGGGGAGCCGGTGAGACGCATGACAAGGCGCGGGGAGCCGCTGTTCAGATGGAGCAGGTCACTCGCCAGCTCATCGAGACCGCCAAGGAGTTCAACCAGGTCACCCTGGGCCGTCGAGAAGTCGTCAAGGTGGAGGAGAATCTGCTGAACGCGCAGCGCCAGGCGCTTGAGCGCGTCCAGCCCGTGCTCGAGGGCCTGACGCGTGGTTACGAGGAGTCCGTCAAGGTCCAGGCGCAGACGCTGAGTGGCCAATGGACCAAGGTGATGCAGGACCTGGACAGCGTGGTGGCGAAGACGTCGGGGGAACTCGCTCAAGGTGTGGATGACCTCAACGAGACGGTCCAGGAGCTCAGCAAGGCGCTGAAGACGCAGGTGCGGCGAGCATGAGTGCCTCGGGGGATGGAACCGAGAAGTCGCTGGCGGACCTCATGGCGGGCGTCGCGGTGGTGTTTCTTTTGCTGGCGGTCATCTTCATTCTCGAAGCGAATGCGCAGCGCGAGGCCGCCATCCGGGACAAGGAAGCAGCCATCGAGAAGGTGGACTCGCAGAAGGAGGGCGTCCAGGAGTCCCTTATCGCGTTGCGGGAGGACTTGATTTACCTGGATGACAGGCTCGACGGCGGCTTCATCGCGCTCAGCGGGATGGACGGTGGCGCGAACGCGTTGGAGATTGAATTCAAGCACATGCAGTTCGGCCTGGGGCAGTGTCGGACACCGCCTGCCTATGTCGAGCAGTTCGAGCGTGGCGCGGTTCTCCTCATCCATCGAGTCTGCCAGGCGGTGGATGCCATGCGGGACGCGGGCGCGGAGCCCTCCATCATCCTGGAAGGGCACACCGATGACCGTCCCTTCCTGGGGACGAGTTGGGAGTGCGGAGTACGGGACGGGGTGGTGCAGTACAGCTTCGAGAACAACGTGAGGGCCAGCGCCGCGCGTGCTCAGGAGGTGTTCTTCACTGTGCGCAAGCAGCTCCATGACGCGGGCTACGAGAGGGAGTGCTTCGATTCGAGCTTCGTCGTTTCCGGGAGAGGACAAACCGCGCCTCGGCCTGGAACTGATGGTGGCGAGCCCGAGAACCGGCGGCTCGTCATCCGCGTGCGTGGCGACCTGCGCTTGTAGGAGGTCCGATGGGACTGGATGCATGGCTTGCGAGCGTGGAGGAGCGGCAGCGGAACGCGCTGGCGGGCCTCGGCACGTTTCAACAGCAGGTGGAGCACGGGCTACGACAGCTTCATTCCAGCCTGGACGAGGCCCAACGGCGCACGGATGAAAGGGAGCCTGGGCGCGTGCAGCGGATGGTCGAGTCGCTCGACGTCGATGCGCTGCTCGAGAAGGTGAAGAGTGGGGACTTCTCGGAGCTGACCCGTCGTGAGCGGCGAGTCGTGCCCTGGTTGTGGCGCAAGGTCGCGCCGAAGCGCATGGCGGAGTTCCTGGAGCGCTTCCCGGATGGGTGGCCCCGGCTCGTGCGGCAACGGCTTCGCGACTGGTGTCTGGCGGATGTGGGTTCCGAACAGATGCACGAATGGGCGAAGCTGACGGGGCGCTGTCCGAAGGACTTGCGGCTGCTCCGGTGGCGCTTGCCGGTGTCCATCGAACTGGCACTCGAACCGGAGGGGCCGAAGAGCGTGGCGGCCAGGTGGGCAGACCGCCCGTTGGGCGAAGTCCTCGACTTGCTGCGGCACGCTGGATTGAGGCCCGCGGTCGGCTATTCAGGACATGTCGCCGCGGAGTACCTGCTGCAACGGTGTGGCGCACGGGAAGACGCGTCGGAAGCCCTGCTGTACCTGCTCGAGTCCGAGGTAGGGCGGGCGTGGTTGCCGAACGCAAGCGCGGGCCAGAGTGTCCTGGGCGCCCCGGTGGAGGCTCGTGTCGCCGTCATCGCGGCGATGCTGGAGTGTCGCGCGCGGGGGCGGGTCCGCAAGGACGTGCAGTCCCGACTCGAGGAGCGGCTCATCGCGAAGGACAGCGTCTTCGGAGACCCTCGGCTCTCTACCTTGACGGAGGCATGGAGCGCGGTTCGCGGTCGCTCGAAGCATGCGTTCGAGGCGTTTCTGTTGGCGCTGATTCGGCAAGACCTCGAGTTCTTCTTCGAGAAGGCCATGAACGAGGGGGACCGGCATTCCTTCTGGTTGCGATACCTGGGAGCCATCCAGTCAACGACCTGTTGGTTGGCTCCGGATGCCTACGATGCACTGCTCCGTAACGTGCGAACGCTTCCCTCAGAACAGCAGGCTGCTTTCAGGAGGGCGAGGCGTTTCACGAAAGGAGAGGTGAGCGCCTTTTGTCTGCGCTTCGGCGAGTATTCGGTGATTGAGTTCTCCGACACAGGCAACGCGACGTATGTCTATCGGCACAGCGTTTTCGGCGACAAGGTGCTGGGGGCGGGGGTCGAGAGCGCGAATGACCTCAAGAATCGTCGGATCGCCGAGGACTGGTGGACTCATTTGCCCGGCTGGGAGCCACGGTTCGAGCAGGCACTGCTGAAACTTGGCATCGAGCGCGGACCCACGGGTCCGACGCGCTCGCGTTGAAAGACTGCCCTCACAGTGAGGCTGTCTCCAGCGGCGCGTTCAACCTCAGGGCGGCACGCCCAGGTCGGGCTTCAGCCAGGAATCCGTGGGAGGCGGCGCGAGGCCCAAGGGGATACGGGCCAGCCGGGGGAGGGTAGGATACTCGCGGAACGTCTCCATCCCCCGCAGTTCCGCGAGCCGCAGCAGCGCGAGCCCCGTGACATAGACATGGGGTTCGGTCAGTGCGACATCCTGCGGCCCTCCGTCGCTCTTGCGCTCCTTGAAGGTCGCCGCGCGCTGGGCGATGGCGTCCGCCAGGGCACGGTGGAACTGCTCCGTGTCTCGTGTGAGCAAGGCCTGGCAGAGCACCAGGTGACAGGTGACGTCTCCCTGAAGTACCGCCTCCCAGCGCGCCAGCAGCGGGCGCAGTTCATCCGCCGCCGGGTCGCCAAGCGTCAGCCGATGCAGGAAGTGGTGGAGCAGGAAGTCCTCCTCGTATTCGTGGGCCGGCTCATGGCGGTCCGTCGTCATGCGGGCCAGTCGTGAGGCGAGCTCAAGCTGCCCGGCGGCGAGCGCGTCCATGAAGGAGAAGTTCTTGCTGGCGCATGTGTGCTGCTGCTGGGCGGGCCGGCCCCCGGCCACGCGTTGCAGGAGGCTCAGTCGCGCCTGAGCCGATTTGCACAGGTAGACGAAGAACCGGTCCGTCCGCGCCTCTGAGAGCAGCTCGCACAGGCCCACGCGCCGGTAGAACCAGGCCACCTCGACATAGGGCCTGCCGGTCTGCTCGTAGGCGTCCTGGGCGCGGATGCTCTCCAGCGCCTCTCTCTGTAGATAGAGGGCGTTGGCGCGGACGGTCTCCAGGGCCAGGGAGCTGAGGGGCGTCATGCGCTGGGGGCCTTCAGACGAACATGCACTTGTCGCCCAGGCCCACATAGTTGGCGCCGGTGATGCCCGCTTCCTCGAGTCGGGCACGCAGGTCGCCCCGGATGATGAGAAGGGCGGGCATCTCCTTGAGGCGGAAGATCCGCGGCTCGGCCGGGATGCGCTCTGGGTCCAACTGGAGGCGCTTCAGGATGGACAGCTGCCCCGGTTTGAGCGCGGATTCGGTGAACTCAGACCGGCTCCTGTCGACGCACTCCACCGCCCGGAAGATGTTGGCGATGGAGTAGTCCTCCTCGGCGACACGCCCCTTGTGGTTGTAGATGGAGACCGGCAGGAACTCGCCCTCCGCCTGGTCCTTCAGCTCGGCCTGCAGCAAGGGCTTGAGCCGGTGGCTGATGATGTACAAGTGGAAGGTGTTGCTGACGAGGTCGGGGACGACGAACCCTGGATAGCGCTTGTCCATGTCCAGCCGCGCCCGTGCCGGGTGGTGCTCGCCCATGGGCTGGCCCTTGGCGATGCGCCACTTTTGCCTGGCGAGCTGCTCGGGCAGGGGCCCGATGGCGCAATGCTCAGGTTCGTTGGTCGTGGCAAGGATGAAGTAGTCGTGCATGGGATTCAGTCGACAAGGTCGATGGAGTGGGAGAGGAAGTCGCCAGGCTCACGAAGCTCGTTGGCCTTGCTGCGGGCGACTCCCAGGTCCCTGAGGCTCTCGCGCATGAGGCGCGAGAAGTCGTCGAGTTCCGTCTTCAACCCGGCGAGGTTCTCCGGCGTCAGGGCCGGGTGGTCCTCCCCTTGGGCATCCGCTTCGCGAAGGGGGTCGGTGACGGTGTCGAGCCGGGTCTCGACGAGCCGGTTGTAGGCGTGATGGTTGTTGCTCTGCTTGCCATTGGCGGTTGGCGCGCTGAGGTGGGCCGGCAGCTCGAACAGGCGCGCGTAGACCTCGGTCACGGGCAGGAAGATGATGTTGAGGCCCTGGTTGATGTTGTACCTGGCCTGCTGGAGGAGGAGCAGCTTGCCCGCTCCATCATCCAGCTTGAAGAAGGCGTTGTGCAGAGCGCCCATCGGGATGATGTGGTGTGCGTTGAACGCCCAGGGTTTGCTCTTGCTCTTGAAGTTCCCTCCGCTGCCCTTCATCCACCAGGTCGTCCTGGCCCGGGGCTGGCTGGGGTCCGGCTTCTTGTCCTTGAGGATGAGGGTGCCGGACTTGCGCTCGCGCAGGAACCGGGCCCGAGCGGAGCCCTCGGTGGCGAAGTCGAGGTTGTACCAGGCCGTGTCATTGGCCAGGTGGTACTTGAGGCCATTCTCCCGGTGGTCGTGCCCAGGGACGGCGCACTTCCACCGAAAGCCCCCGTTCGCGTACGTCTCCTTCTCCCACTTGCAGCGGGTGACGCACCCCTCGCCTTCGCCCTCCTTGTGCGACTCGTGGCTCTTGAGCTCCTCGATATGGTCCTGCTTGCTCTTCGGCTGCTCGCTCATGGCGCTCCCTCTCGGGGCTGGGAGGGGGGAGGCTCCAGGACGAAGGCCCCCCGGCTCTCATCGTCATCCAGCAGGGCCACCAGGATGTCCTGGGGCCCGGCGTAGTTCCGGGCGAAGCCCCGGACGCCCATGCAGATGGAAGCGGCGCCTGTCGCGGCACCTATCTCGCCGCAGTGTTCGGGCGGGTACCACTGCGGGAAGGTGGCGGGGAGCTTCGCATCGGCGAGGCGGACCAGGGCCGTGCCGAAGTCCCGGGCCCGGACGTTGTCCCCGTTGAGGTTGACGATGACCCGCCCTACGTCGCGGGCGCGCGGAGCGGAGACCGTGAGACAGGCGGCCATTGCGGCGAAGAGCGCTGCTCCGTGCGGCGGCGGAGTCGAGAAGCGGTGCTGCGTCTCCCGCGTGGCGGCATGGGGACCCAGCAGTCCTTGGATGGCGGCTCCGCGCGCGCGCGCGGCGTCCACCCGCTCCAGCAGCACGAACGCGGAGGCCTCTCCCGGGAAGAAGCCAGTGACGGCTCCGACCCCGCGGGTGAGCCCCAGCTCGTAGACCTGGGTGAGGGGCTCGCCATGGACGAAGGAGTCGATGCCGCCGACGAGGCACCGGTCCAGGACGCGTGTCTGCAGCCACTGCACCGCCTGAGCGAGGCCGCTCATGAAGGTCGCGGCCCCGCCGGTGAAGCAGGCCTGGGTCTGCGCGGGAAGCGCCAGCGAGTGCAGCGCGAGCAGCTCCCGAGGCATGCGCTGCTTCAGCTGCTCACGGGCCTCTCGGACCTCGGCGAGCAGCTCCTGTTGCTCGGCCGCCTCGTCCTCGGGGGCGAGCGCGGCGAGGCTGGCCCGTAGATGGGCAGACTCATAGAAGTCACCTGGCAGGTTCAGCACGAGGCCGGTCCTCGGCAGGTGCTCGCCTCGCAGCCCGGACTGCCCGAGAAGGTCCCCCAGGGCCAGCTCCCCCAGCCGGAGCAGGCGGGCGAAGCCGTCGAAGCCGTTGGTGGCGCCGTGGACCACATGGCCCCTCAAGGGCACGGTCTCCAGCGTGTCGACGTCGGACTCCTCCAGCGCGAGCTCCGAGCGCCGGCTCAGCCCCGCGCGGGCGGAGGCACAGCTGGAGATGACGTTCATCCCGATGGCCGACACCATGCCCAGGCCGGTGATGGCGATGCCCCGAGGCAGTTGCGCCTGGGGACGTGAGGCGACGGTCGTCGTCATGCGAGGGGCCCCTGGGTGAAGGCGAGGCCGAACGTCTCGGGCAGGGCCCGCAGCGCCGCGAGCTGCCGGGTGCCGAAGGTCCGCGTCGGTGGCCACCAGGTGCCGCGGCTGCGCAGCGTCAGCTCCAGCGCCAGCGTGTGTCGGCGCCGCATGGGGGCCTCCAGCAGAGCTCCCCGCAGCGCCTCCCCGGTGAAGGGGCTGCCGTACAGGTAGCGGCGCGAGGGCTGGAAGTGCTTGCGGTTCTCGGACCACCACGCAGCCACCGCGCCGGGCTGGGGCTGGGGCAGCGCATGCTCGGGTTTGAGTAACAGGTCCTCGTCGAACCCGCCCTCGTCCGTGTCGGAGGGCTCGGCCGGAGGGGCGACGAAGGGGCCCTCCAGACGCAGCCCGGTGATGGCGCAGAAGGCTTCGGCCGCCAGAGGCGCCACGGCCTCGGTTCCCAGCCAGTCCAGACAGGCGTCGGCGCTGGAGACGCGTCCGCTGAAGCCCAGGGCCCACAGTGCGTCGGGAAGGTGCCCTGGCAGGGCGAGCAGACCGCGCACGTGCCCCAGGTCCCGTTCGTCCCCGCCCAGGGCCAGGAGCAGCGCGGGTAGGCGCAACCGGGGGGCGCGCTCCACCACCGCCTTCTGACAGGCGGTCCATGCGGCGCGTTGCCCTTGCAGCAGCCCTGCTTCGATGGCCGCGTCCCGCACCTCGAAATCAGCAGAGGCCAGGGCACGCGGGAGGCACTCCGGGGCTGGCTGGAGCCGGAGCCTTCCACTGGCGCGCACGGCGGCGGCCAGCACCTGGGGATGCTCGTGCCGTAGCAGGTGCGCCAGCCTCGCTCCTGGGTCCATGCCGTGCGCGCGGAGTACGTCCAGGCTCAGCGCCCGCAGGCGGGTCTCCTGATGGTCCAGCAAGGCCAGAACCCAGGAGGGAAGGGCGTGGGGCTCGAGCAACTCCAGCGCCCGGCCCAGGGCCGCCAGGACGGGAGGTGCCGCCGTCTCGAGCGCCGCACGTACCGCTTCACCGCCACCAGCGGGGACGTCCTCGGTCAGCAGCACATGCGCGGCCGCGGCCACCCGCTCCGCCTCGTCCGACTCCAGCGCCGGCACGAGCAGCCTCGTGGCCACCGGAGCGCCTCCCAACCGCAACGCATCCAGGCGCGCGAGCAGTCGCTCCTCATCCGAGAGGGTCTCCGTCAGCACATAGTCGGGTGCCAGCAGTGAGCGCTCCCACTGGCTCCAGAGGAACGCGGCCTCGTCGAGGTGCTCCTCGTAGTTCCCCCAGTTGATGATGAGTTCCGCGCGCATCCGCCGCGCCTCTCAGACGTGCTTCTTGCACACGCCACACTTGGGCTTGTCTTCGGTGTCACTGCTGGCGATGACAGGCCCTTGCACGAGAGGGAAGGGAGGCGTGTTCTTGTCGTTGTGGAGCATCAGGTCGAAGGCGCGCGCCACGTTCTTGCCCTCGAACTTCACGTCGAAGGAAAAGTTGACGAACTCGGCCTTGCCCTGGGTCTTGCTGGAGGCCACGCCTCCGCCAGCGGTGCCGGCCTCGTCGCCGGTGCTTGTCTTGAAGTTGGAGTCCTTGACGCACACCGGGTTGCCGGCCACGGACACCTTCTTGGTGCCCTTGTCGGTGTCCGAGGACTGGGCGACGTTGGGGTAAGGGATGGGGACGGGCCCGCCGGGGCTGGGCGTCTTGCACACATCCGGGAATGCGGTGGTGACGCCGCCGCTGTCCTTGGTGACCACGGACATCTTGTTCACACCGGTATTGACGGGCACGAAGGTCTCCTCCGCGAGAAGGTCAGGATACCGCGTCGGGGACACACGGCGCGAGCACCCGGTGGAGCATCCGTCCGCTTCTCGGTGTCACAGCCGGACTGCCCGCCCTCCCGCTCAGGCGGGCCTCTTCCGGACGGGACGGTCAACGCCCTCGGCGGTGACTCGCAGGGCGCGCACGTCATGGAGCCCCTCCCCCAGCGGGACATGCCCGCGCCACAGCAGCGACACCTGCTCCGCGTCGAGGTCGAGGATGACGGTGTCCAGGCGCAGTTCGGGGGAGATGTCCGCGCCGCCTCTCAGCCGCACCGTGACGACGGGGGTGGGCTGCCCGGGGAACGAGAAGGCGAGCCGGCCTCGGGGCGAGGCACCCGCGATGACCACGGACTCGTTCCCCTTCAAGTAGCCGGGGGCGATGAGCCCTGGGGCTGCCGCGTTGAAGAAGCGCCGGTCGAAGTCCTTGGGCAGCAGGGGCTTACGTGTCGTGTTCCAGGCCTCGTCATACGTTCCGGTGTACTTCGCGCGTGGCTGCCAGTGCGGCGAGGTGAACCCGAAGCCGATGGGTGTCACCCGCTGGCCGAACTCGCGAAGCGGCTCCGCCGGGTCCTCCAGATTGGGCAGCTTCAGCCCTTCCTCGAAGTGGCGCGGGCTGGCGCGAAAGCCCGTGCCCACGGGGTTGCGCGGCTCGAAGGTGGGCCTGGCCGGGTCAGTGCGATCCCATCCGCCGAAGGCGCGCTCCCAGGTGAGAGGCAACTTCTCGAAGGGCAGGGGTTTCGTCGCGGCCACACGGCCCATGCTTCTGAACCAGGTCCGCTCGCCCACCACGCGCACCACCTTCTTCAGCGGTCCCACTTGAAGCGCCACCAGCACCTCCGTGGCGCCCTTGTGCGGCGCGTGGGCATGGCCGAGGAGCGCCACGTCAGTGGCGGGCTTGATGAAGGCACCCTCTGGCTCGTACTTGTCGCTGGACTCGCCGGGCTTGCCCCAGGCCTCGCCTCCCCATCTCACGGGGAGTTGCTTCTCCGCGAGCGTCAGCCCCGCGTCACCGATGGAGTAAGTGGCCTTCACCACGAGCAGCAGCAGCGGCCGACCCTCCTCGTCCGAGAGGCCCGTGAACTCGAAGGTGAACGGGGTTTCGTTCGTGTGGGTGGGGTGTCCCATGGCGCTCTGTCTCGTCGGGCCCGGGGCCCGGGCCGCTCGGGCGGAAGGCGGCAGTGTAGCAGTGCATTTCCAGGGAAGGCCCAGTCCTCATGGGCAGCAGCCCGGCGGCGCCCCCTGAATTCCCAGCCACCGCGTGCGCAATGGCGAGCACCTTGTCCGGTTCCGTGTTTCCGCTGCTGAGACGCATTGCAGCTCACGGCGGGGGCTGGTTGAGGCGATCCGCCAGGCATGATCTGCTCAGGGGGCCGACCGGTTCTCGAGGGCTTGCGTCGACGCATCTCTCGGGTACTGCGATTGAGTCGAGAGACGGGTCAGGTGCATCCGCGCGAGTCCCGAGCACCTCGGGGGTTCGCTCGCAACCCATGACATCCCATGCGGGCCACTGGCCGGCCCATCCGGCGCTGGCCCCTGGCTTGACTCCCACCGGGCACCTGTATTTCGTGTGCCCATGACGATCCTCCTGGATGACGGCACGGGCCTTCGCGAACTCACGGCCGAAGCGGCGCGCAAGTGGTTCGGCCTGACGGGCGGAGAGCTTCCCCAGCACATCGATGACACCTGTATCGACCTCTTCGCGGCCTCACGTGACAAGGCCTACAGCCGCCACAAGCAAAAGGAGTTCCTGTCGGACATCGAGGCGTTCCATTACGCCCGCAAGGGCATCAAGATCGCCCTGAAGAACCTGGAAGGCTACGAGGACCACCTGGGGTCGCAACAGGTGACGGACGACCTGGTCCGTGAGGTCCTCGGAATCGAGCGAGGGGGGAAGATCTCGAAGAAGCTGTTGAAGTCCGTCGGGCAGGTCATCGCCACCCTGCTGGCCGAGGAACAGCTCTACATCGAGGAGTGCCGCGCCTCCCTGAACGAGCAGCTCGACTGGCACCTGACGGGACGCGTGGACAAGAGCCAGGTTCCGTCCCAGAAGCTGGAGCGGATCTACTCGTTCATCCAGAGCGAGCCGGAGCACTCCAAGGCCAAGGACAAGGCCAAGAACGTCTACTACGAGCCCATCCGCACCCGGCTGATGAGCATGGGGTTCGTCGTGCCGCCTCGAGGCATCGCCATGGGCGGGGTGTTCCCCGAGAAGGACTGGCTCAGGGACCTCCCCGAGTCCACGTTCCTGCAAAGGGCCAAGGACGTCACGGACGAGCTCGTGCAACGCTATCACCTCATCGGGGATGAGCCCGATTCGCTGATCCGCATGCTGGTTCCCAAGGAGGAACGCTGGAAGCATGTGCGGGATGCGCTTTCGTCCGCGGTGGGCTGCCTGTGTGTTTCGTGGACACGGCACAGGGCCATGGGGAAGACCGTGTACGTGCCCATCCTGGGCCTGTCCGGCGTCGTCGAACAGGACCCGACTCCGTCGTTCTTCCAGAAGTACTGTCGACACCTGGGGCTGCCGAGCTGGCAGCCAGACCCCGGCATCCCCGAGGTGGGCGCGTACGCGGAGAGCGAGGAGCTCAAGGCACAGCGGACCCTGACGGGACGGGCTCAACAGGCCGCAAGGCAGTATCTGCAACCGAAGAACAAGCCAACCACTGGCTCTCCGGAAGAAGAGTTGGTGAAGACCTACAGGACCGCCAAGGCCAAGACGGACAGCATGGTCATCGATGAGTCCCGGGGCTATCGCGAGTTCAAGAAGGCGAAGCAGATCCAATACGAGCTCGAGGTCAACTACGAGACGATGCTGGAGCGCACGAACCTCGTGGCCTTGGGCTACCACGCTCGTTCAGGGCTCAAGCTGCGCACGCCTTCGCGTCAGGCTCTCTTCAGCTACGTCTCCTTCCGGGAGAACAAGAAGAGTCAGGACTTGAAGCTCGATGTTCTCAACGATGGCGGGCAGGGGGTGGACCTATGGGTCGCCGGATGGCACACGTTGAGCTGCGCCGAGCCCGCCGCGCTCATGATGGCCTCGTCGTACTTCAACGAAGGCTGCGACGTGCTCATCTGCTTCCCCTACGAGGGCTTCAACGAGACAGGCGAATTCCGCAACCGGCCCAAGGAGACCTGCCCCTGGTGCGCCGCTGTCGAGCTTGGCTTCCGCAGCCTCAGCGAGAACCCGGGGGGGGTGGAAACGAGTGTCGGGAAGGGCGTATGGCTGACGCAGAACACGCTGACGCTGCAGGACGAGTCCCAGGGCTTCCTGTCCGTGAAGGAGGATTTCAATGCCTTCGATGACGACAATCCCATCATGGAGCAGACGCGGACGACCCTCCGAGGACGCGAGTCGAGCCGGCTCGTGAAGAACAAGGACCTCGAGCTCGTCGCCTACAGCCCCGCCGTCGAGACGAAGGTCGGCCGACTGCGGTCGATGTATCACCTGCTGGGACTGCTCAACAGCGAGGTCGTGGCCCTGGACCGACCGTTGTATGGCCACGTGGGTGACGGCACGCTGTGGCAATTCCTCAGGTGAGCCAGGGGCCCACCTGCTAGCCCGCGCCCTGTCCCGGAGGCAGCCGGGGCAGCCAGGCGATGAACGTCGTGCCCTGGCCCTCTCGGGAGGTCACGTCGACCGTGCCCCCGTGGGACTCGACGATGTGCTTCACGATGAAGAGCCCCAGGCCGATGCTGCGCCCCGCGTTGGAGTCGCCCGTCCGTGCCCGCTGCAGCGGACGGAAGAGCCGCTCCTTGGCGTCGTCGGGAATGGGGGGGCCCTCGTTGTGGACGCACAGCATGACCCGTGACGCTTCACCGTGGACGCGCACCGTCACGCGGGAGTCGCCGGGACTGTATTGGAGCGCGTTGCCCACCAGGTTGCCGAGCATCTGCGCGATGCGGTCCGGGTCCCACTCACCAGCGGCGTCCCCGTCCGACTCCACGCGGAACCTCCGCTCGGAGTGGCTCATCTGCAGCTCGTCAATCACCTGCTGCGTCAGCTCGTGCAGGTCCACGGGGCGACGGTGGATGGGCAGCCCTCCGCCCAGGCGCACCTGGGTGAGGTCCAGCAGGTCGTGTGTCATCCTCACGGCGCGCTCCGCGGAGGCCTGGATGCGCAGCACCGAGCGCAGGGTCCGCTCGTTCAGATCCTCCCGCCGGGCCAGCACGGAGGCGCCCAACTGAATCGCGCTGAGCGGGTTGCGCAGGTCATGGCTGACGATGCCGATGAGCTGCTGCTCGAACTCCGCGCGACGGCGGGCCTCGGCCTCCTGACGCTTCTGTTCGGACAACTCATGTGCGACGACGGCGATGCCCACCGGCTGACCCGTCCGGGCGTGGGTGAGGGTGGAGACGGTGTAGAGGACGGGGACGCGCGCGCCCGTCTGGAGGTTGCGCACCAGGAGCTCTCCCGCCCAGCGTCCCTGGGCCGCCACGGTGCGCAGCAGCGTGTCCCGGATGAAGGGGTGTTCCTCCTCCGGGAAGTAGTCCAGGAGCGCGGTGCGGCGCACCGCCTCCATCCCCGTCACGCCCATCATCCGCTGTCCCGCCTCGTTGAGGTAGGTGACGCGGCCCTCGGTGTCGGCGATTCCAATCGCATCCGAGCTCTGCTCCACCACGACAGCCAGGGCCTGCCGTGACTGCTCGACCTGACGCTGTTCCTCGCGCGCCCTGGACACGGCGAGGTTGCCCTCCACGCGCGCCAGCAGCTCCCGCGCGGAGAAGGGCTTCACCAGATAATCGTTGGCGCCGGCCTCCAGCCCCTCGACGGTGGCCTCCTCACCCGCGCGGGCGGACAGGAGGATGACGGGGATGTCCGCGGTGGATGGCGACTCGCGCAGCGCGCGCAGCAGCCCGAAGCCGTCCACCCCCGGCATCATCACGTCGCTGAGCACCAGGTCCGGCCGCCGGGCCCGCACCTGCTCCAGCGCGTCGTGGCCGTTGGCGGCCGTCTCCACCGTGTAGCGTCCCCCCAGCAGTCGCTGGACGTAGTCCCGCATGTCCGCGTTGTCGTCCACCAGGAGCACCCGGGCGCCGGCCTGGGAGGGCCGGGGCACGTCCAGGAGGGCCGAGGTGTCCTCGGTGGCGGAGGGCTGCTGGGCACCGAGCCACGCCTCCGCTTCGCTGACGAAGGCGGGGAGGCTGGTGTGGTGGGGCGGCCCTTCCGTCGTCAGGTGGTCGGCGGGAAGGTGCGCGTTGCCACGGGGCAGCCGGACCGTGAAGGTGCTGCCTTCGCCCTCGGTGCTGCGGACGGTGAGCGACCCACCGTGCAGCTTCACCAGCTCCTGCACCAACGCCAGGCCGATGCCGCTGCCCTCGTAGCTCCGGCCCCGGGCCCCCTGCACGCGGTGGAAGCGCTCGAAGACGCGCGGCAGCTCCGCTTCGGGAATGCCCGTGCCGGTGTCCGTCACCGACACCTCCACCCCGTCGTCATGCGCCGCGCAGGCGACGCGAATCTCCCCGGCGAAGGTGAACTTGAAGGCGTTGGAGAGCAGGTTGAGGATGACCTTCTCCCACAGCTCCCGGTCCACCCAGATGGGCTCCGACATCGGCTGGCATGACACGACGAGCTTCATGCCGGAGCGCTCCACCATGGAGCGGAAGGCGCTGGCCAGGTCCGAGGTGAGCGCGCCCAGGTCCGTGGGCGCGAAGGCGGCCCGCGCTCGGCCCGCTTCGATGCGGGAGAAGTCGAGCAGCGTGTTGACCAGCTTCAAGAGGCGCAGGCCGTTGCGATGCACCGTCTCCTGGCGCTGGCGCTGGCTCGGGCCCAGCGGCTCCTCGGAGTCTTGGAGGCCGTCCTCCACGGGCCCCAGCATCAGCGTCAGGGGCGTGCGGAACTCGTGGGACACGTTGCTGAAGAAGGTCGTCTTGGCGCGGTCCAGCTCCGCCAGCGCCTCCGTCCGGCGGCGCTCCTCCTCCCGGGCGCGCGCGGTGGACACGGCTGTCGTCACACCGCTGGCCACCAGCTCCAGGAAGCGGCGGTAGGCCTCATCCAGCGCCCGGCGCGGGCTGACTCCGAGCACCAGGAAGCCCAGCGGCCGAGCGTGTCCGGGCCGGGGCATGGGCAGCACGAGCACCGTGGTGGTCGCCTCCGGCCAGGGGCCGCCCGGCAGCGGGCCCAGGGCCCCGGGAAGCCGCTCCAGCCGCAGCGGCTCCCCCGTCCGCGCCACGTGGGCCAGGGGCCAGGTGTCCGGAGCGGACTCCTCCTCCAGGGCGATTTGGGACGGGGCCGCGCGGCTGTCCGGCGTCACGCCGCTGGTGGCGACGAGGCGCGCCGCCCTCCCCGCGGCGTCGGTGAGGTACAGCAACGCCAGGGGAACGTCGCTCGGGTTGCCCGCGAGCACGCGCGCCGTCTCGCGGCAGGTGGCCTCTGGCGTCTCTTGTCCCAGGGCCGCGGCGCCCAGCGCGGACAGGGTGCGCAGCCGCCGTTCGTTGAGCACGCGCTCGGTCGTCTCCGTGAGGGCGGCGAAGATGCCGCCCACGCCGCCGGATTCGTCGCGGATGGGACTGTGGCTGTAGGAGAAGTAGCACTCCTCCACGTAGCCGTTGCGGTCCAGCGGCATCATCAAGTCTTCCACGCGGATGGGCTCTCCGGTGGCCTGGATGCGCTCCCAGCCGGGCGCGAGGAAGGTGCTCCACACCTCCGGCCAGGTGAGGGCGGCCTCCTGCCCCAGCGCCGCGGGATGCTTCGTCGCGCCGCAGATGGGCCGGTAGGCGTCGTTGTACATCTGCACGTACCTGGGACCCCACGCCAGGTAGAGCGGGTAGTTGGACGCGAGCACGATGCCCACCGTGGTGCGCAGGGATTGTGGCCAGGTCTCCACGGGGCCCAGGGCTGTTCGCGCCCAGTCGATTCGCCGCAGCAATGCGCCGCATTCGCCGCCGCCACGCAACACCTCCTCCACGGCCTGGGAGCCCTTCATGAGGTCCGCTCCCGCGACGCGTTCGTGCCGGGCACTTTGCAGGGCAGGCTCACCGTGAAGGTGGCGCCCTGGCCCGGAGTGCTCCGCGCTTCGATGGTTCCCCCGAGAGCCCGGACGTTCTGCCGTGCGATGTACAGCCCCAGGCCCAGCCCGCCGTAGTGCCGCGCGGAGACGGCGCGCTCGAACTTCTCGAAGATGCGGTCCATGGCCGCGGGGGGGATGCCAATGCCTTCGTCGCGGACGCTGAGCCAGGCGTGCTCCGCCGTCCTGCCGGCCCGCAGATGGACGGGACGACCCTCGCCATACTTGAGGGCGTTGGAGAGGAGGTTCGACAACGCCTGCTCCAGCAGCCCCCGGTCCCACTGGCCCACCACCCCGTCGTCCACCTCCACGTGGAGGGGCGTCCCGGTGCGCTGGGCCTCACGTGCGAAGCGCGCGGCCACCGCGTGGACCAGCGCCCTCAGCGCCACGGGCTCCAGCGCCAGACGCGGCGGTCCGCCGCTGATGAGCGTCATGTCCAGCAGCTCGCCCACCAGGGTCGACAGCCGCTTCACCTGCCGCAGCATGACCTCCAGGTCCGCCGGCAGTCGCTCCAACAGCTCCGGGCCCCGCCGCTCCTGGGCCGCGCGCGCCAGCATCTGCAGCTTCAGGTGGAGCGGCGTCAGCGGCGTCTTGAGCTCGTGGCTGGCCACGGTGAGGAACTCATCGCGCAGCCGGATGGCCTCGTCCATGGAGACCAGCAGCCGCTCGCGCTCTTGTTCGACCTGCTTGCGCTCGGAGATGTCGATGACCGAGCCGATGTAGCCCAGGAACTCGCCGGCCGGCCCGAAGCGGGGGCTGGCCGAGTCGATGGCCCACCGGTACTCACCGTCCTCACGCCGCAGCCGGTAGTCAATCCGGAAGGGGCTGTGCACCGCGTTGGCGGCGAGGAACACGGCCCCTGAACGCTCGGCGTCGTCGGGATGCACGGCCTTGAGCCAGCCAAAGCCCAGGCTCTCTTCCTCCGTCTGTCCGGTGAACTCGTACCAGCTCCGGCTGAGGTAGAGGCTGTGGCCGGTGACGTCCGTCACCCACAGCATCACCGGCGCGTGGTCCGCCATGTTCCGGAAGCGGGCCTCGCTCTCCTGGAGCGCCCGTTGGAACGCCTTCTGCGCGGTGACCTCTCGCATGGTGACGAAGACCCTATCGCCGCGCTCACTCGAAGGCCGAGTCACTGTGAGCATCACGTCGATGTGGCGGCCCCCCACCGTCCGGATGACGGTCTCCATCTCCAGCCTTGTGCCGCCTTCCCAGAACATGACGAGCTCGTCGGTGAAGGCCGTCATCGTCTCCGGGAGGAAGAGGCGGGACAGGGAGCCCATCGCCTCTTCCCGGCTGCGGGCTTCGAGCAGGCGCACCGTGGCCTCATTCACGGCCACGACTTCCACCCACCCCACGGCCTCCATCACGAACTCAGGATGCTCCGCGAGCCAGGCCCGCAGGTCCCGGACGCCCGAGGCACGCAGCGCGTCGAGCGCGCTCGTCACGGCGGTGAAATCCTCCTCCCACAGGGAGACGTCCACGCCATCGAACAGCTCCTGGTGGCGGATGTCTCCGGCTGTTTCAGCCCGACCCAAATGTGCCTCCTCCGTGCCCGTCTCGGGGGGACTGAGTACCAGCGTGGCCGCGTTCGCCGTGTCTCAAAGATGCTGGAGTCACCAGGAGTCAACGAACAGGCGTCAACCAGATGACGAGGGGACGAACGCCTGCCTGGAGGGCCCTGAGGGTCACCCGTTCGAACGCCCGCCTTCCAGGCTGTCTCCGCCCTTCGCTGGCGAGCCGCCCACGGAGGAGAAGGCGCCCAGGAACTCGCCCACCGGGCCAGGGACGAGCTGGGAGGTCCCTCGACTTCGTTCACCGCGCCGTCGACAGGGGAGCCCTCCTCGGCGCCTGGACAGGTGGGCGAGCAGTCGTTCTGGTAGAGATTGATGGTGCTCTCCAGGGCAGTGGCCTTGTCTGGGTTCGCCGTCTTCATGGCGAGGCTCGCCGCCGTAGTGGTTCCTCCGTGGGTCTTCGCCGCGTGCCTTTCCTGGGTGATTCCGACCCGGTGGTATTCCCTCTCGCACGTTCAGCGAGAAACACTTTCGCCGGTCGGTGCGGTGGGGCGCTCTGGAGTTTCTGATAATTGATTGGGGTCTGCTGGGGCTGCGTGGTGGCACCTCGGCAGGCATTGCCTCCCGACAATCCTTGTCGAGACGCGAGTCCGTAAGGAATTTCCACATGTCCCAACGATTCGCGCGAGGCCCCTGGGGCCTTGCTCCGCCATGGCCGCGCCTGCTGTCCGTGCTGGCTCTCGGGAGTCTGCTGCTGGCTACCCCCGTGGGGGCCCAGGAAGAGCCGGATGATGAGCCCGCCGTCGCCTTCGTGGGGTTGACCCTGGAGGGAGACAGTCTCCGGGTGCGACTCCAGTGGTCGGATGGCGAGGGGCCCTTCCCTGACTTCGCGCAGCTTGTCTCGTATGACGGTCAGGGGGAGATCAACGACATCCAGGAGCTGTTCCCGCAGCCGGGGGAGGTCATCGAGGTGGAGCTGCCCGGTGCGCTGAAGCAGCCCTGGGAGACCGGCTGGACGCAGAAGCTGGTCGTGGAGGACCCTTGGCGGGGGACTCCGCTGAATGTCCAGTTCTACGACCTGAACCTGGACTGCGAGGACTGGTCGGAGAACTGCGTGCTCGCGGTGGCGCCTTCGTTGGGCACCAACGAGGAAGTGGTGCACGTGCGCCCCGAGTTCGACGAGGCTCTCACCTACATCGAAGATAGATTTGAGAACACGGAGATTGACCTGCTGGATGCCGTGTCCGAGGCCGCCCCTCACCTGAGCGGTGATGCGCTGCTCTATTCGCAGAATGTCCTGCGGCGTCTGCCCTACTGGGGCGAATGCTTCTGCACCTGGACGAGCCGGACGACCCTGGCTCCTTCCCCTGCCATGGTCGTCGATGTGTCGCACTCAGGTGGGCACGTGAAAGGGACTCATGGCGCTGGCGCGGTGGGCTCGCTGACCGCCAGGTCCGGCTCTGCAGCTGGTATTTCCCATGACATCTGGGGAAGCAACAACATCCAGCTCAGGCCTACCTGCTTCAGGTGGTTGTTCTATGACGACTGGCGGGTGTCGGTGCGCTTCCCTGGTGGCGGGCGTGAGTGGTACATTCCCTTCCCCAGGCCCTATCTCATGCCCTGCAGGTACTCGTGCCCCGCGGTGTATGAGCATGCCGGGCGTATCAGCGGCAAGGCGTTCGTCACCGTGAATGGCGCCGCGGACGCCTACGCGCTCGTGGAGAGCTTCTACCTGGTCGATGGCAACTACGCGCTCCACAACGTCGCCGAATACAATGCTTCCTTCGACGACTCGACCACCCGCTACGTCTGGTCCAATTCAGGAACCACAGCCACCGTTGACTCGGGCATGTGGGCCTACGCGTCGAGGTCGAATTTGAGCTCCATCTCCGCCGCGAATACGAGGAATGGCCTCTTCGCCGCCATCTACGCCGAGCCGAACATGTGCTGGAGCGGCCCCTTCGGGCCCGGGGCTGTCTGGTCCTATGGAACCCTTCAGGGGTCAACGCAGACCGAGAGCCTGCGGCAGAGCGTCCAGGGCTTCTTCGCCGAGCGAGGGCTCGACATCAACCCGTAGGTCTCGGCTGGGACTGACCTGTCATGACCACCAGCTCATGACAGGTCAGGGCCCGCATGCCGTGCGCGGGGCGACCGGCGCGGCGCTCAATCGCGCTCGGTGCCAAGGCCCTTCTTGGGTTGTGCTTCGTCCTTCATGATGACGGCGAGTATTTCGTTCTCCCTGGGGCTGCGATTGAAGAAGAGGTCGCCGGTGGAGCAGACGAGATGCTGCCCAGCCTGAGCTTCTGGGTCGTGGTGCCGCGAGGCTGCGACTCGATGACCTCGTAGGTTCCCGGGGGGACGGCCCAGCGGATGCGCGAGGGACACGCGAAGCCGGACAGGCCGCGCGCGTTTGAGTCAGGCGCAAGTGCGTTCTTGCGTGACGCAGGCACTGCCTGTTCTCTTCGGTCATGCCCACCCTCCTGGCGCTGCTTCACATCGTGGGCTGTGTGCTGCTCGCGGCCGTCTTCTTCGCTCCCGCTGGGGTGCCCACGCTCGTCCATCTGCTCAAGGGCATCCTGCGGGAGTACAGCCTGGTGATGCTGGTGCCGGCGCTCCTCACGGCGCTGGTGGCCTTCTGGAGCGCTCACGTGGACGCGTGGAGGTGGCTGCGCTGGGGGACGGCTGCGTCCGCGGTGCTCATCGGATTCCTCGCGGTGTGGCCCGCCGCCTCCGCGTGGCGGATGGCCAGGGCGGCCGACATTCCGCTCGACCTCCGTGAGTATTTCCGTTCGCTCGTCGGGGCCCGACCCCTCCCGAGCCAGACGGTTCGTTTCGCCGTGGTCGAGGGGCGCGAGCTGTACGCCGACGTCTTCCTTCCCGAGGCCTCCGCGGCCAGGGCCCGCCCGGCGGTGCTCTACCTTCACGGGGGTGGCTGGCGTGGGGGAGAGCGCGGCCATGCCCGCGCCTGGGCCGACTTCTTCACCGCGCGGGGCTATGCGCTCATCTCCCTCGACTACCGGCTCTTTCCTCCCGCCACCGGCTTGAAAGCCCCGGGAGACGTCAAGTGTGGCATCCGCTGGGTCAAGGACCACGCGGCCACCTACGGTATCGACCCGGACCGGCTCGTCCTGTTCGGCGAGTCCGCGGGCGGGCACCTCGCGACCCTGGCGGGGTACACCGTGGGAGAGCCACGCCTTGCGTCCTCCTGCGCTCCCGGGGACACGTCAGTGGCGGCCATCATCGGGTTCTACGCGCCTGGCGACCTGGTGGCCCACGCCGCGAGCGACCCTGCTCCGCTGGAGGGCTTCACGGGGGTACCGCTGGAGGGCCACCGCGAGCTGTACGAGCTGCTCTCCCCCATCCACCATGTCGGGCCACGCTCCCCTCCGACACTCCTGCTCCATGGCGGGGCCGACAGCGTCGTGCCGCTCGACGCCTCGCGCGCGCTGGCCGCTCGACTTGCCCAGGCGGGCGTTCCACACGCCCTCTTCACGCTGCCGTACGCGGAGCACGGCTTCGACATCTGGGATGGCGGCTTCGGCCGTCAGCTCGCCCGGGCGCGGGTGGGACGATTCCTACAGCAATACGCGCCCGCTCACGGTGAATGAAACTCCCGGGCTCCCGTCATGAAGAACACAGGGTGAGCGGGCGGCGAGAGCTGCTCCTCCGCTGGAAACCTCAAGGAAAGAAGGAGAAGTCCCATGGTGGCGGTTCGGAGTGGCTCCGAGGGTGTTCGTTCGCTTGAAAATCGGTCGTCCGCGCTGGGCAGGGGATGGGCGGCGCTCGCGCTGCTGCTCCTGCCGCTGACGGCGTCGGCGGGGCCGGGTCCGGACTACCGCTGGGACGAGTCGCGCAACCGCCCCGGTCCCAACCGCTGCCAGAGTGCCTCGCAGTGCGATGGCGCGCGCACGTGCAGCCCCTCGGGCTGGTGCCAGGGCGAGTCGCGCCCGCCGCCGCCCCCGCCGCCGCCCGGGCGCTCGGAGCGGGACCACGACGGACGGGACTGGGGCCATGGCCGGGGAGAGACGCGCCCCCAGCGCGGCACCTTCATCCGCAGCAAGCTCGCGGGGCTCGTCATCGACATCGCTGGCAACAACCGCTCGCCCGGCGCGGGGCTCATCGCCCACCAGGCCAAGTCCAACCGCGAGGGCAATGACAACCAGCAGTGGGAGCTGGTGCCCACGCGGGGCGGCTATCTCATCCGCAGCCGGCTCAACGGGCTCGTGCTCGACGTGGAGGGCGCCAACAAGGCAGCGGGGACCCGCGTGGTCACCTGGGAGGCCCACGGCGAGTCCCACCAGGTGTGGAAGCTCGTGCCCGGTCGCGCTCGCGGCACCTACTACATCCAGAGCCAGCTCAACGGCCACGTGCTGGACATCGAGGGCGCCAAGGCGGATGGCTCGGGGCGGCTCATCACCTACCCCATGAAGCGTGACGGAACGGCGAACAACCAGCTCTGGATGCTGGACATCTGACCCCAGGACCCCGGGGCACATGAGCTGGCAGGGCATGTGCCCCCGGGAGGGCTCCCACTACAAGGGACGCCCCGCCACATAGTGGTTGTCGTTCTGATGGAAGACGTCGATGGTGTCGGTCGCCTCGTCCACCTCCTCGCCGAGGTAGCGCGCCGACAGCTCCCGGAAGTTGTACTCGTCGACCCGGTGGCCGTCGCCCTCACGCAGTCCCTCGGGCGAGTTGTCGACGTAGTGCATTCTCAGATTCACCCCACGGGCGAGCACGAGGCTTCGAAAGTCGAGGTCTCCCGCCCACTGGTGCCCGCGGCCCTGTCCGTCCTCGTAGGCCGTCGCGAGCACGTTCAGCAACTCGCCAAGCGGGACGTTCGCCCGGAGCAACTCCTGGAAACGGGCTTCGGCCTCGGCGACCTCCTCCTGGTAGTTCTCGTCGGTGTCCCGGAACTCATGGCCGTCTCCGAGCCCCCGATGTTGTCGGACCTGCTGCCAGGCCTCTCCGCGGACCTGCTCCATCCGCGCGGTTGCGACAGCGATGAGCTCCAGGAGCTCCGACGACGGTTTCATGTCACGGAACATCGCCGGGGAGATGCCGATGCCGCGTCGAATCAATGTCGCCGTCATCGCGGCGGCTTCCTGACGGTAGTGCATCGACTCCTCGGCGCGTCCGTCCCCCGGGAGCTTCGAGGCGTCCTCAGCGGAGCGATGATTCACGCCGTCCGCGAAGGCGTAGTACAGGCAGTCACCGCCTCCCGGGTTGTCGACGAGGGCGAAGTTGCGATTCACATACGCGCGGTAGCGCGCCTCCGCTGACAGGTCCTCGACCTCGGGTTCCCCGGACGAGCTGGCCTCGTGCCGCACCTCCGATGAAGAGGCCTCTCCGGTGGGCGCGTCCGAGCGTGGCCCCTCGATGGAGCTGCGCCCTGTCTCAGGGCGAGGACCGTCGAGCGCGCGGCGCCCGAACAGGGGACGGTCCAGTGCGATGACCTCCGGGTCGAGCAAGCCGAGCAGGTGGTACATCGAGCGCATGCGGCCAATCTTCGTCTCGACGACGTCGCTGTAGGCGCGGTCCTCGAGGTTGGTGTTCCTCACCAGTCCGACAGCGTCGCGGCCAGCGAGGGTCCTGCGCGTCGCGGTCGTGATGGGGTTGGCATCGTCGAAGGCGTCGAACTCCTCCTCCACGGGCAGCGCAGTGGGCGGCTCGAGCTCGGTGGGGATGGTGAACTGAGTCAACCACGTCCCCGTATCCACGCTCTCGTCCACCTTCTTGGGGTTGCTGCTCACACTGCGGAAGCCGAGCTCGACGGCGGCACACCAGGCACAGGTCTCCTTTGGCCGATTGCGGTTCGTGCCGGTTTTCTGGAACCCCTCGTAGGGAAAACACACCAGCACGTCTGCGCCGTCACAGAAATACGAGGCGGCGGTCATGAGCGCCGCCGGTTCCGCGCAGGTGAGCGAGTGCCAGCCGGACAGCCAGAGGTCGACACCCTGCGCGCGCCCGTCCAGCTCACGCATGGGATGCTCCTCGATCTTCAAGCCCTCGTGCGTCTTCTTCTCTCGGAACGACACATAGCTGAGCAGCGCTTGTCGCGCCGGGCTTCTGAGTCGGAGCTGGCCCCGGGCGCGATGCTCGAGCGACGCGAAGTTCGCGCGGTGGAGCATCGTCTCGTAATTGACCTCGAGCCCCTTCTGGATCTCCTCGTGCTCGTGGGTCTCCTTGAGTCGCTTCCTGGCGCTGGTCTCCTTCGCGTCCATCTCCGCCCGGATGCCGTTGTACTCGTCGAGCATGGCCTGCTGGGACTCGTCCGCGGGCTGAACACGGCCTCTGCCTATCAGGCGCTCCTGCTGGAGGGTGGCGGACAGCTCCTTGAAACGTGCACGCAGTCCCTGGACGTCCGAGGAGGGTTCGTAGGGTGGGGCCTCGGCGCTGGGGACCTCGGTATCGGCATCCCAGGCAGGCAGGCCGAGGTGCCTGTTGAACTTCTGGAAGTACGGCGCCTGCGGCTCCTCCTGGACGACGCCGGAGACACCGAGGACGGGCACGTACACCCTCTTCCCTCCCTCCTGGTGCTTGGTCCAGGACACGCACAGGCAGCCCACGGCGCTCGCGAAGGACGTGGAGAGGATCCGCCAGTCCTTCGCGGAGAACGCGCTCTGTGCATGGTCCTCCGGGGGCTTGAGCAGGCGGGTGACCGCGCTCGAATCATCCCCCAGCAACTGGTAGCGCAGGGTGAGCTCGTCGGTCATGGCCTTCGCCTGGGGCCAGAACTCCGTGTCTGACGGGATGTCGCGGACCCAGTCCCTCTCGGGGAACACCGCTCCGAGCGCGGTGCCGGGCGGAGACACGACGAAACCCATGCTCATCAACCGGTGCCGGATGGGTTCATAATAGCGATACTTGGCGCGGGACTTCGCGTTGTCCTTCCGCAGGTCTTCCTTGGTCACCGAGGAGTACGCCTCGTCCCTCATCTCGGGAGAGACAAGCCCCTTGTCCTCAGCTCCCCCCAGGTGCCACGCAAGCTGTTGATGCAGCGACTCGCGGCTCTCCGCGACATAGAGCTGCTCCTGCATCAGCATGCCCTTGAGCACGCCGTCGACGTGTGTCAGCAGGTCGGGGTCCATCTTCGAGAGGTCCTCCACCGCGAGCACCTCGCGCAGCACCTCGGGCGTCACCTCCTGCGTGGCCAGGTGTTCCCCGTACGCTTCCAGGTTCTGGAGGGCGGTGAGGATGCCCAGGCGAGCGGGGTGGGACCGTTCGAGGGCGTCCTCGACGCCGCTCACCTCCACGGTCTCTTCCCGCCGAGGTGCCTCCTGGAGGCTGTCGGGTGGGTCCTCGGTCATCCGTTGAACCGGCGCGCCTCGGTTGAGCGCGTGGCTCATCTGGACCAGCGTCTGGACATGGGGGCCGCCGGTGGCGGAGGTCTGGAGCGCCTCGAGACGCCGCTCGCGGGGCGAGGAGCTCCTCGCGCGCTGGAGGGTGGCATTCGTGCCGGACTGCTCCAAGGGCCGCTCGTTCCTGGAGGCATGGCTTTTCATGCGAGCGCGTCCTGTGGGAGGGGCGGAGGAGTCGGGCAGTGTGGCGAGTCTCGCGGGGGGCAGGGAAGGAGCGGCCACGTATGGCGCAGGTCGTCGAACCCGCGAGGGGCTGTCCAATCGCACAGCGGCCCGCCTCAGGGGATGCCTGGGCGGGCCGCTCTTTCCCTCGGGTCAATGCCTGCGACCGAGGTCACAATCAAAGACCTGCTACTCAGCCACCGCCACGGCTGCCGTCGGGCAGAACTGAGCCATACAGGCATCCCAATCCGCGACACATTCATCCGCCGGCCTGTTCTCCAGGAACAGGCAGCGATTGTAGAAGCGGTCGCACACGCCTCCGCAGGCCGCGGCCTCAACCGAAATATCCTGTTCCGCTTCGACGCCACCACAACCCGACAGCAAACCCACGGTCAGCAGCGCCTTGGTGATGAAGGACTTCATCTGCATGTACGCCTCCTCAAAGGCCTTTCCGGGTTGAAAGGCTTTGTGACGATAACATCTCTTCCGCGTATCAAGGAGGGGCACGGACAGGGGTGAATGGGTGAGTCTGTTGATACTCACCGGGATGAAACATGAGCACCCCAGTGCTTCGGGGCCTCGTCACCCATGCGTGCCGTGGAGGGTCGGAGCAGGGCGAACGGTCCGGAACAACCGGATGCCGTGGTGGATCAGCACCGAGGCGATGATGAGGACCATGAAGAATTGGGTCGTTCGGTCGCTGACCTCTGTGCGGAAGACGGGCCCCCCCAGGACGATCCACGCCATCACCGCGCAAGTGACCAGGCCCAGTCCCGTCTCCAGGCGCCGCATGCCCGGGGACCAGCGCCCGCGCACGATGACGGCGAGCATCAGGGGAACATTGAGGAGCAGGAGGAGCAGGAGCACCCAGGGCGACTGGCGCTGACGGAATTCGTCGGTGTAGGTGAGCGCCTCGTAGGCGGCGGGGGCTGCCCGGCCACCGAAGCAGACATCCAGCACCCAGCTCGGCTGGAGGAGCACGAACAGTCCACTCAGGATGCCCACGATGCCCAGGGCCATGGCGGCGCGGCCGCCCTGGATGCGATCTCCCGCTCGTGGCTTCCACTTCGAGGTGTGCGGCCACCGGCGGCGGACCCACGCGGAGATGCCGAAGCCCACGACGAGCACGCCTGGCCACCACAAGGAAGGCACGACCGTGTGTCCCCACCACTGGCCGAGCGCCTGGAGCACCGCGCTTCCAGACTGGAGGGGCAGCCACAGGTGCTCCAGCAGGCCGGCGCACCAGATGAGGACCAGCCCGATGACGGTTGCCCGCAGGAAACCGCGCGCATCCACGGGGTCGATGATGGTCAGAGTGGGGCGGTAGCGCGCCGCCACCGCCTCCGGCCGGCCGAAGGCCCGCAGCAAGTCGGTGGCCATGGCCTCGTCGGCGTCGCGTCCCTCCGTTGCCGCCTTGGCGTGGAGCTCCTCGGTGAGCAATGCGCGCAGCTCGAACGCCACATCGTCGCGTTGCTTGCGTGGCAGCCGCACGGCGACTTCGGTGATGTAGGACTCCAGCACGTCATTCGCGTTCATTGCCTCTCCTCCTCCAGGAGCCGGTCCATTGCGTCATTCATGCCCTGCCAGGCGTCGGTGAGCCGCCTGAGCAGCTTCCGGCCGTCCGCGTTCAGCGCGTAGTAGCGCCGGGGCGGCCCGTCTTCGATTCTCCACTCGCTTTGCAGGACGCCCTGCGTCTCCAGGCGCCGCAGCAGGGGGTACAGGGTGCCCTCTTCAATGGGCATTCCCTTCTCCGCCAACGCCTGTCTCAGCTCGTACCCGTAGCGAGGTGCACGCAGCTGCGACAGGGCGGCCAACACCACCACCCCACGGCGCAGCTCGAGTTCCAGCTTGTCGAACGGCTCAGCCTGACCCATGCGGAGCACAGTACTGTGTGGTGCACAGTAGCGCAAGCGCACCACCCCTACGTCCACCAGGAATTGGGCGCCGCGACGTCCTCCCGGGCGCGAAGTCCTCGGCGCGCCCGGGAGTGGGGAATGGCGGGCCTCCTCTAACGGCTAACGGCGGCGATACCAGCTGCTCTCGCAGGCGTTGGCGCGGGTGGCGAAGACGTCGCGGTTGCCGCCGGCGCTCCACTTCGCCTGGAACGCCAGGCAGCGCGCCTCCGGATAGAAGGCGCAGGTCGTCGGGAAGAAGCAATCCATGATGTCTCGGATGTGGGCCTCCATCGCGGTGCTGAAGCCCAGGGCCGCCGCGTTCGAGCGGCCCTTCGCGCCCATGATGTCGCCTCCGGGCTGCGCCGCGTTGACCGCGATGACGCCGCCATTCGTCTTGCCGATGTAGCAGCCGGTGTTCCCGGTGCAGGACTGGCCGATGTTGTAGTTCGTCACCGTCACGGGGGCGCAGGCGCGCCCGCCGTACCAGGCGAGGCCCGGGTCGCTCAGGCCGCTCAACGTCAGACAGCGAGGGCTGCTGCCCGGGGCCTCATGGGCCCGGCAGGTGGTCGCGTTGTAGGACCAGCAGGCGGCGTTCGGGTCCGACGCCATCTGGGTGATGAGCTGATTCACCGTCAGCGCGGAGCCACACCAGGAGGGACAGCCGATGGGGTCCATGTTCGCGGAGAGCGTCGTCTGCACCATCGCCCCGGTGTCGCCCGCGAGGATGTACTCCTCGGTGAGCTGGCCAATGCCATGGCCCAGCAGCTCGTGCTGGAGGATGCCGCGCGAGAAGTCGTGCTGCCACGGCGTGCTGCCCGAGGGCCTGGGCAGCTCGCCGCCGAAGGAGGTCGCTCCATACGCCGCATAGGAGCCCGTCTTGACGTTCACCTGCGCGTCGATGTTCGCGCAGTACAAGAAGCCCTTCGCCGCGCGAGGGTCCGTCAACGGGTTCTCCACCGCGACGTAGAAGTTCATCTGTCCGTAGTAGGAGTTGTAGGGCACCGTCTGGGACAGCGGAGCCGTCTGGCGCGCGCCGGGCAGGGGAGGGCCACTGGGCTCCTCGAGGACGCGGCGCACGTTCTCCTTGAGTGACAGCAGCGCCGGGTCGGAGACGTAGTCACTCCAGAACGAGCCCGTGTTTCCGGCCGTACCCGTCTCCTGGATGATGACATTGAACTGGTTGCGCGCCCCGTAGGCGAGCTTCTCCGTGCCCAGCACCTGGCAGCGTCCGGGACACAGGACGTTGGTGGTGGCCATCGGGTACCAGGACTTCGTCTCCTCGACGGTGCCGTTCAGCATGAACATCACGTCGTCCTTCTTCCCCGGGAAGCCGAGCCCTTGTAGCGAGCCCGGTCCGAACAGCCGGCCATGTTCGTAGCGGGAGTTGTTGACGACGAGCTGCGCGCTGCCGTCCCAGCCGCCATAACGCGTGGACAGCTCCAGGTAGTAGTAGTTGCCGTGCGTCAGGTTCACGCCGAGGGGGAAGGTGAACCAGTTGCGCTGGTTGGGGCCGAGCGTGAGGCTGAGCGCGTGCTGCTGCGAGTAGACCTCGTTGAGACAGCCATCGAGGACGCGCACGCGCAGCCAGTCATCCTGCTTGGAGGCATACACCGCGCCGGCGAACAGCAGCGACACGTCCGTCGCGCGGTCCACATGGTTCATGAAGAGCTGGAGGACGGGCCGTTCGGGAGTGATGCCGGCGAAGGTCCGGGAGTTGTCGCTGTTGGCGTTGAGGTTGGACCGGCTGACCGGCGCCGCGAGCACCAGGCACGGCAGTGCCAGGGTCGCGAGCGCGAGGAGACGACGCATGGGGGACTCCGTCTTGTGGAGAGGGACTCATTGCTAGACGGAGGCCAGGTGTTTCCTTCGTACTGTGTGTGTGACGAGTCCGGCGTGACTCCAGACGCCGTGGGCCCCGCCTCAACCGAAGAGCTTGGACCAGAAGGACTTCTTCTCCTGTGGCTTGCTCGCCACCTCGAAGTCGATCCGGGTCACCTGGAGGAGCCCCACCATCCCCATGCCGCCCTCCTCATGCGTCAGCTTGAAGTCGCGCTGGCCGAACGCAACGGCGTACCCATGAGGGTCGTGCTCCCACACGGTCATCTCGCCCAGTCGGACGGGCGCGTGGCCATGCAGGCCCGTCCCCGGGTACAGCGAAGGCACGCGGGTCTCGAACTCGCGGCCGTCGAGCGTCTGGACCCGGGCAGGGACCCAGACGACGTCCATCGAGCTGTTCGGCTTCTCGAACTGGAGGGAGCGAAGCTCGCTGAAGGGCACGTCCAGCACGGTGCCCCCCTGGAAGCAGGGAAGGTGCGGCCCCGTCAGCTCATCCGAGTCGGTCAGGTCGGAGAAGCGCACCCGGGAGCCGTTGGTCCGCGTCAGAGTGCCGGCCGCCTTGGGGGCCGAGCGCGCGCCCTCCTCCAGGGCACGGGCCGCGTCGGAGAACTTGCCCGTCGCATGGCTCACCGCCGCCTGGAGGTAGGAACGCGAGAAGGGCTGGGGCGCCTGCAGCGCGCCGCGCTCCTTGGCCAGCTCGGCGTCCTTCCTTCGCTGGGAGTGCAAGCGTTCAAGCCCGGCACAGTGGTGCAGGAAGGTCACCCCTTCGGAGATTCCAGGGTCGAGCTCCTCCAACTCCTCGAGCGCGCGCAGGGCTCCGTCGTAGTCCTCCAGACGCACCCTCACGTTGAACGCCGTCAACAGCCGCTCTCCCGAGGGCGCCTGCGACAACTCCGCTTCAATCAACCGGAGTGCTTCCTGGAAGTCACCCTCCGCGAGGTGTTGCTCAATCTGTTTCATGGCGTATGCCCCCCAAGAGCCGCGCGGCGACCATAGCGCGTCCGCGTGACTCTGAAAGCGGCTGAAGTCCTGGCACGGGCGAGGGCGCACCCCAGGTCGGTGCTACCCCTTCCGGAGCCCCACCACCTCGCCATAGCCACCGGGGATGAAGAACTCGTGCGGCTCCATGCCCATGATGCGCAGCGCGGTGGTGACGACGTCCGCGGACCGGGGGACCCGCTTCTGCGTCTGACCCGTCTCCTCGATGATGTCCACCGGCACGCCGAGCCCGCGCGTCGTATACGTGCCCACCTGCCGGTTCGCGGCCACGTTTCCACCCGCGAAGAAGACGGAGGTGAAGGGGTGGTGGTCATCCGGCAGGTTGTAGCTGCCATCGCCCGAGCGGGACGCCCAGCTCCGGCCGAACTCGCTCATCACCAGCACCAGGGTGTCATCGAGCAGCGTCTTGCCCGGCTTGCCCGGCGCGGGCGTGGCCTTCATCTCCCCCAGGAAGCGCGCGACGCAATCCATCAGCCCGCGTCCATGCGCGCAACTGAAGGCATGGCCCGAGCCGCTGTGGGTGTCGAAGTCCATGCGCAGCGAGACATGCACCGACGTACACAGGTCCGACTTGAGCAGGCGCAGGGCCATGTCCATGCGCGGGTCCAACCCGACCAGGTGGAAGTTCGCGTTGCCGAACGTGTAGGTGAAGGCCTCGCTCAGGTAGCTCGACAGGTACGCGGGCCGGTTCGTCTTCAGCGTGTCGATGCCCTTGGTGCCCTCCAGCATGGACACGACATCCGTCGCCAACACACGGGACACGGACGACAGCGAGCCATGCAGGCCCTCCAGGTAGTTGTCCACCTTCGCCGTCGAGCGGCCCAGCAGCGGCTGCGCGCGCGCCAGCGAGTAGCGCTCCACCGTGGTCGTCTTCAGCGTGCCCCCCGTGGCCTTGCCCCGCGCATCCAGCTCCGCGCCCGCGGTGCGAGCGTCGAGCCCCGTCCACCAGGCGTTGTCCGTGGGCTTCCCGGAGAGCATCGGCTTGAGCGCGTCGATGGACGGCACCCCGACGGGCGAGGCGTGAGAGGGCAACCCCATGCCGGACGGCACACCCCGGTCTCCAGAGACCACCACGAACGGCAGCGGCCGGGTCTCCCGGTGCCGTGCGTACAGGTGATTCGCGATGACCGAGTGCACCGCGGGCGCCCGATAGTCCGCGCCCGCGACGCCGCACATCGCGGAGATGAAGGCGCTCGCGTGGTCATTGGTGCCCTGGTCGATGCCATGCAGCACGCTCAGTTGCTCATGCAGCGCGAAGTGCTGGTAGCCGTACATGAGCGGGCTGAAGGAGCCACGCGCCGCCGGGTCCTGCGGATTCCAGGACTGCCATGTCCGCAGCGGCTTGTACGGGCCGTTGGCGGGCGCCAGGTTCACCACCTTGCTCGCCTCGAAGAAGACGGGCTCGCTGCTGAAGCCGGACGGCCCGGGGACACAGAGCGGAATCTCCGAGTCCTCCATCGGCGTGAAGCAGTACGCCGGACGGAAGCCGCCCGGGACGTAGAGCACCACGAGCCGGGAGGGGACGTCGGCGTCCGCGGCCTGCGCGACTCCAGAACCGAGGAGCCCCGCGCGTTCGAGGAGGGCGAGCTGCCCGGCTCCGAGGGCCCACTTGAGCAACGTGCGTCGAGAAGTATTCAGCATGGGGTCCTCGGCTCAGTAGGTGATCCACAGCGGGTGACGGATGAGCGCCGCGCAGGTGCCAACCCAGGCCACGCGCGGGCTCTGCGCTTCGAGCGGGAGGTAGACCTGCTCGTACAGCGCCTTCAGCTCCGCGTCCGCGGGCGGCTGTCCCAGCATGCGCAGGTAGAGATTGCGCAGGTTCTTCTGCACCGCGTCTGGGTTCTTGGTGGAGGTGTCCGCGAGCGTCACGAAGCGCAGCACCGCCTTGTTGTTCTGCTTGTCCACCGCGCGCGCGCACCATGCCTGGGACATCTGGACCAGCGCCTGTCCGGCGGAGGGGCCGAAGCTCGCGTCCTTCTTGCGGTACTCTAGGGAGTTGCCGCCCCCGAGCGCTTCAAAGCGCTCGACGGTGCGCGGGTCGGAGACGTACTCGCCCGAGATGCCGGGAGACCAGTCACCGGGCCACACGAAGAACTTGTTCCAGTTCACCACGTACGCCCGGTTGCGCCAGTCGGGGTTGCCCGTGCTGACGAAGTCCTCGAGCGTCAGCCCGAGCTGGTCCATCAAGCTCACCACCATCTCCTCGGCGGACAGCCGGCGGACGCGGAACTCCGCGGGTGACGGCGTCTCCAACTGCACGGGAGGCACCTTCAGGTCGCGAATCCACGCCTCCACCTGCGCGATGGTCATCGTGACGCGGCCGTTGGCGATGAGCTGCTCGTAGGGCTGGCCCGGTGGCATCTGGGCGTAGCTGCCAGGAGCGGTGCCCTTGAGCATCTGGACCAGGACGCTGCCCTCCGGGTCCCCGCGCTTCACGAACCGCTCGTTGTAGACGAGCCCGCTCTCGAACGCGGCGAGCGAGGCGAAGAAGGGCTTGTTGCCGTTGACGTGGCAGCCCTCACAGGCGGGCGCGAGTGCGAGGCGGACCGCGTCGTTGTCGCTCGACGCGGCGCAGGTGTCACCCCCGTCCGGCTTGTCATCGCCCCCCTGCTGGTAGGAGCTGTCCCCGAAACAGGCCCCCAGGTTGAGCGCGAGCAGGACGAGCGCGACGGCTCCCAGGAACGAACGCGGCGTGCGCATCACAGGCCCCTCCGCAGCTCGGACTGTTCGAAGAGATGGCGGATGAAGGGCCGCAGCTTGCGCTCCCCCGCGACGAACTCCCTCGCCAGCTTGTCGATGAAGCCCTTCTCCGTGGCCGGATTCAGCTCCCGGCCGATGAACATCGCGTAGAGCTTGCGCGCGGCGCAGCGGTCGAACTCACCGGAGCGGACCAGCAGCTTGCCGAAGCCCAGCGGGCCCATGGTGCCATCGCCATGCTCGCCCAGCAGCGTGTACGACTCCGGCATCGTGTCGAGCAGCACCGCCTCCGGATTCGCCTTGAGCTGCTCCGGAGTGACAGGGGTCAGCACCGTGTTGGGCACGAAGGCGTTCTTCCAGCGCAGGCCCGGCGCATTGCCGGTGTGCGGATACTGTCCGGACAGCCACTCCGCGGTGACGCGCTGGTTGCCCATGCCTCCGATGAAGGGCCAGGGGACGTAGTAGCTGGAGAACGGAGTGAAGTCCCAGCGCTTGAAGGCGATGGCCGCGGGGTCCAGCGTCTTGTGGCAGTGCAGGCACGTCCCCCCCGTCGCCGGGTCTATCTCCAGCGGCGGGAAGTGCACGTCCGCGGGAGGCGGCGCGAAGTTCTGGCACGCGAAGATCTCCAGGAAGCGCGCGGCCCGGACGCGCTCGCGCGGAAACGAGGACATGGACCCCATCATGGTGAGCACCCCGGCGGCGGGCAGGCCCAGGGGCGCGTCCTTCGTCGTGCGCGGGTCGAAGCGGTAGGTGCGCTCCATGCCGCCGGAGCGCGTTTTGTCGGGGGTGAGCGAGAGGTGGTAGGGCTCCAGCTCCTCCACCACGAACTCGCGCCACGCCTGCGGGTCGTTCGGCGTCGGGTGCAGCGGGTCGCGTGGAGCGTTGCCTACGTCAGGGCGCCACCACGTGGTGTTCTTGTCCACCGCGTTGCTGCCCATCTGCCGGCCGAAGCGGATGTACAGCGCTCGCAGCCAGTTGGTTCCCACCGAGTAGTTGCCGACGACGAGGTCCGAGAGGGGCCGGTCATGCCACGCCAGGTGCGCGAACAGGCGCGCGGGCTCCTCGTAGGGGTGGCGGCGCTGACCGTTGAGGCTCGAGGTGCCCGTGGCGCCCAGGCCGGCGAGCGGCGAGCACCACATCAGATTCGGGCCACACCCGCAGCCCCGAGGCAGCCCGGGGTCGTAGTAGCCGCCGCCCGCGACGCCGCAGTCCCAGATCTTCCCCGTGGTGGTATCGACGACCTCCTTGGTGTCGGAGCCCGCCTTGCCCAGCACCTGGACGGTGGTGCCTGGAGCCCACCAGGGCTCCACGGTATGCACCACCGGCACGGCGGGATTTCCGCTCCCATCCTTGTCCGAGCACTGCTGGCCCGGGTCCTGCCCCGAGATGAACTCGTTCACCGCGTAGAACGCGCCCGGGTGCGGGGTGTTATCGGCGCACCGATGCAGGTGTCCGGACATGTCGCCCTGGTACGCGTCGCCATTGGCGCCCGTGGTGTAGGCGCCCACGGCGATCCACTCGTGTCCGAAGCGGAGCATCCGCTCGTAGAACTTCGGAGAGGCGAGCAGCTCATCGAGCGTGGAGCGAAGGAGCGAGGTCCGCGCCTCGGGCGAGGCCGCGTTCGCCATGGCCTCGTACTGCTCCACGGTGGGAGTCGTCCCCGTGAGTCCGAGCACGATGCGCCGCAACAGGCGCGTGTCGCTCATCTGGTCCTGGGGAGGCTCGGCCGGTGACGTCGGCTCGGGTTCACATTGCTGCGCGTGCGCGTCGGGCACGACGAGCCCGGACATCGCGGACAGCACCGCCGCGAGGGCCGCGCTCTTCAGGTGCAGGTGCCAGTGCATACATGCGACAATAGCATCGAGTGACACAACAAGGCACGAGGGGAAATGTCTGCCATTCCGCGAGAATGAGGGGTGGACTCCCCTCCACATCCGACTGTCTTTCTTGCCACGGGTGGCGGTGACTCGAGGCCACTGTGGGGTGGACTCCCCTCCACACCTTCACGCACCGCGCCATGGGCTTGAGGGTGAGGGCACCGAGGCCCCGGCGCGCTGCTTCAGCGAGAGGGGATGTTTTTGACAGGCATGATGTTGGCGAGCGTGTTTGACATGAGAGGGCGTTGGGCGAACACTGGCTGCGTCCTTCGCTGTCAAATCCTGTCATCGCGGTTCGAGGTGCGTCCATGCGCAAGCTTCGCCCGGCTGTCGTTGCCCTCTTTCTCGCGGTCGTCACTGTTCCGGGGCTGGTGTTCGCGACGGGGCAGCCCGTGCACAGCATCTGGTCGAAGAAGGGCAGTGAGGCCCTCATTCGGGGCGTCCTCTTCGCTCCTGTCCTCAATTCCTCGGTGGTGAGCTGGCAGGAGGGCTCGGGGCCCGCGTTCGCGAACGCGAGGATTGAGGTGAACACCAACGGCACCGCCATCGTCCTGGAGCTCGAGCTGGTCACCCTGCAGGGCTCACCGACGGACGACTACCTGGAGGGCCTCTGGGACGTGACGCTCGATGGCGTGCTCGTGTGCTCCGCGTGCCAGGGCTACGCCAAGGGGCTCCGCCACCCGGTCGGGCAGACCTACAGCATCGACGTGGACAACTCCTTCTACCGGCTCGACGGTATCATCACCTCGCGCTTCGACTATTGAGGCGCCGCGGGTCGACCGCGAGGCCGATGGGGCGGGACCGCGACGTCTGGTGACCCGTGGGATTCTGAAGTACAAAATCCCGATGGAGAGTATTCGTTGGCTCGCGCTCGCTCTGCTGACTCTGTTTGTCGGGTACACCGTTCATGCGAGTCGGACGGAGTCGTTCTGGAAGTCCCTGAAGCAGGTTCTCGCGTTGAGATGGGGCCGTCAGGTCACGATGGACCTCTACCTGGGGCTCTTCCTGTTCAACTTCTTCGTCTATCTCAACGAAGGGTCGGTCCTCGTTACCGCGGCCTGGTTGGTTCCGACCCTGGTTTTGGGGAACATCGTTCCCCTGATCTACTTCGTGGTGAACTTCCATTCCCTGGTCGGCCACTTCATTTGAAGTAGAGAGGGGTGGCAAGAAGCTCGTCCCCTGACCACATCTTCACGAGAGGACCCCATGAGAATCCACGCCGTCCATTGCTGTCTCGCGCTCGCGACGCTCTCCTCTTGGAGCTGCGGGAGCAGTCTGGAGCTGGAGCCCGCCGCCCGTACTGCGGCCACGCTCGACATCCAGACCGTGCCGGGCACCTTCTCATTCGCCTATGGCATCCCGCAGAACAAGCCGGTGGCGATCGCGAGCACTCCGGACGGAGGCTATGTGACGGGTGGCACCACGTACACAATCGGGGGCGGAACCGAGGCATGGGTCATCAAGTTCGATGCCGGAGGAGGCCGCGTCTGGGAGTGGCGGTATGGCACGTCGGCGGAGGACTCGCTCACGGGGCTCCTGGTCGCGTCCAACGGTGACATCGTTTTCACGGGGTCGATGCGGCAGGGGTCGTTGAACGGCTCGCATGACGTGTGGCTCGTTCGGCTCTCATCCGTTGGCGACGTTGTCTGGCAAAAGGCCTATGGCGGCGTCAACCAAGAGCTGGAGACCGGTGGACATGAGCAGTCCAGGGCCGTCATCGAGACGGGGGATGGCAGCCTCGTGGTGGTGGGTGAAACGAGTTCCTTCGCTCGATCCGGGGCGTCTTATGACGTCGCGGTCGCGGCGTTCTTCCTCGAGGTGGCTGGAAACTCGGGCGAAGTCGTCCAATCCAAGGCCCTGGTCTGGTCGCGCTACTACAACGACGCGGGCCGCAGGAACACGAGTGCTTCGAGCATCGTGCAGACGGCCGATGGAGGCTTTGCTGTCGCGGGAGGCTCGGACAGGAACTTCTGGGCGGTGAAGCTGGGTCGTGACGGGGTGCCCCAGTGGATGAACCATTATGGGTATACCACGCACGACCAACTGGACTCACTGGTGCAGGACTCCGATGGTCACCTCGTGCTGGCCGGGTCCACCTGCAATACCTCGGGAAGCGACTGCGACGTATGGACCGTCAAAGCCGCCCAGGACTCGGGCGATTTCGTGTGGGTCCGGAAGTTCGATGGCGCGAGCTACGGCAACCCGTACAGGATTCAGAAGACGACCTCGGGCTTCGTGGTCGCGGGCACCTACGCGCCCGTCGGTACCTCATCGAACTCGGCCCTGTGGCTCGTCCAACTGGACGGTGAAGGCAACCTCGGTACGAATCACTCTGGCACCTGGCAGAAGACCTACGGCGGGCTTCGAGGGAGCGCCATCACGCCTCGCTCCGAGGGTGGGTTTCTCTTCGCGGGGCTTCGCGCGCGATTGACCGCCTCGGGTACGGAGTCCTTCTTCGTGGGGACCGACGCCGGAGGCGATGTTGCTTGTCCGGCGCCAGTCCCAACGGATGTGAGTTCGACGCAGGGAGCGCTCACCCGAGAGGTCTGCCCGCTCCCACCCACGGGCGAGTCCTGCTGCACGGACAGCGCCTGCGACAAGCCGGATAGCTGCGAGCGGCACGAAAACTGTGTCTCGCGGGTCTGCATCCCCAAGCCGGTCGACTGGATCCGGGACCACACGCTCACCGCGCGCGACACGGTCGCTGTCGCGAACGCGATGAGCGGCACGAAGGTGTCCTGCCAGTGAGGTCTTCAGTGGCACTTCCTCGAGTTGGCGACATTCATGCGCTCGATGAGGGCAGGGGCATGCGTGGAGAGCGCGAAGCGGGTGGCTGAAGGGGCTACCCTGGACGAGGCGCGCGGCGCCAGGTGCGCCGCGCGGTCACTCAGTCCTCATCAGGGTGCTGGCAGCTTCGTCACGAACGAGTCGGTGTCTCCGAAGAGCACGTTGCCATCGAAGTTCCCGCCCGTGTACCCGCCCAGGTAGAGGACTCCACCGCTGCCTCGGCTCACTCCGTTGCTGTAGACGGGAGAAGGAGCTCCCGCCAACATCGCCGGGCTCTGCTGGAGGACCCACTGCCGGGTGCCCGCCGTGTCGAACTTCGCGACGTAGTTGTGCGCCACGCTGTGCATGGTGTTGGCGGGGTTGCCCACGTCGCCCCGGCCTCCGCCGCTCACGTACACCCCCGTCGCGTCGATGAAGAGTCCGGAGGCCCAGGCGCCATTCGTCGCGCTGAACTCCCGGGTCCACTGTCGCGCCCCGGAGGTGTCATACTTGCTCAGGTAGACATCTCCAGAGGTGGTGGTGTTGGGGTTCCCATCCAGGCCGCCGTTGCTCTGTCCGGTCAGATAGACATTCCCCGCCGCATCCGTCGCCGAGCCATACAGCCACACCGAGTTGCCTCCGGACCCGAGCTGCCGGGTCCACAGCTTGTTGCCGGCGGCGTCGTACTTCACGACGAAGAAGTCCTGCGCGCCCATCAAGGCATTGCCGTCCAGTCCGCCCGAGGTCCAACCGGAAACAAAGACACTGCCGGCCGCATCGGTCGCCGCGCGCCGCCCGAGGGTGCTCTTGCCCGTGGCGCCGGTCTGCCGGGTCCACACCTTGTTGCCCGCGGCGTCGAACTTCGTCACGAACATGTCCTGGGTGCCGATGAGCGCGTTCCCGTCCAGGCCCCCCTTGGCGAGCCCCACGAGGAACACGTTGTCGGAAGCGTCGACCGCGACGTCATAGCCCTCCGTGGAGAACCCCGCGCCGCCCACCTGTCGCGTCCACTGGAGCACGCCCGTCTTCCGGTACTTCGTCACGAGCGCATCCATCGATCCGACCTGGGGCGTGCCGTCCACCGAGCCCGCGGTGTAGCCCGCCACGAAGACGTCGTCTCCGACCTGGCCCGTCGCGATGCCGTAGCCGAGGGCCGCGCTCCCCGGAGCGCCAATGGGCTTGGACCAGAGAAGGTTGCCGCCTGCATCGCGTGCCTGGAGGAACGCGTCCAGTGCGCCCACCATCGGCGTGCCATTGAGGGCTCCTCCCGTGTAGCCCGTGACGTAGGTGTTCCCCGTCGAGTCTCCCGCCAGGTCCATCACGTGAGTGGAGGCCCCCGTGGCCCCGAAGGTCCGCGTCCACGAAGCGGAGACGGGGTTCGCGACCCCATCGTTGACGCAGGAGATCAACTCCAGCTTCCGGAGCGAGACGACGTGGACTCCCGGCGATGCATCGTTGTCGTCCGTCACGTGCAACCGGTAGCGCATGTACGTCGCGGGCGAGGCCAACGTGAACTCACGGCGCTCGTGGCCAGCCCAACTCGTCTGGTTGTTGCGCGTGTCGAGCACCACCCACGACGTGCCATTCCAGCCCTGGAACGTCCAATCCTTCGGTGCGCGCGAGGTCAGGCTGGGCCCGTTGTGGAACACGAGGGCATAGCGGTGGAGCGTGGTGGTGGTGACGGGGTGGTAGCCGATCCACGCCGGCGTCTGCATCACCTCGGAGACCCACAGGCTGCTGGCGTTGTCGAAGGCCATCCAGGCCTCGTAATTGGCACCGTAGGCGCCCGAGCGGATGACACTCCCTCCCGGCGTCGTGGGCCCCGTCATGACCGGGACGATGGTGCCGCAGACGAGTGCCTGGGTGGTGGACCCTGTCTCCTCTCGCAGGTCGACGTCGGGGAGGTCCGGGTCCTGGCAGCCGGAGAGGGATGAGAGAAGCAGCGTGCTCGTCAGGACTGTGTTTCGAAGGGTGTTGAAAGGACTCACGGTCGTCACTCCTTGGACGTCGTGCGAAAAGACACACGATGTGCCCGAACCGTACGATTCCCATTCCGTGACACTGACGCGATGTGACGAACCCGCCGACCCGTGGGGCGAACTCGCCAAGGCCTGGGACGAGTCGAGCCGCGCTTCGGCGCAGGCCGGGCCCACGCCCTGACGCGGAGTCAGGGCGTGGGCGTCTGTCTTCACCGACGTCAGGGCGCCGGGAAGTGGTCGAAGTACTGGTCCAGGGTGCGAGTTCCATCCGGCTGGTTGATGCCCGTGGTCAGCCAGAACGGGACGGTGCCGCCCATCACCGCCGGGACATTCATGGGCTGGCGCCGTGGGTCCTGGAACCGGGGCCCCGTCCCCGTCGTCAGCGCGCCCAGTCGCAGCCCCGGGAGGGTGGCCGTCCCCGTGTGGCACGAGAGGCAGAAGGCGTTGCCGCTCGTGTCCGGGCGAGGCAGCGTTGAATGGAGCGCGGGCATGGCCAGCATCCCGGCGCGCATGCACCGCGCGGCGAGGGCCGGGTTGGGATTCGGATTCTTGTGCACCCGGTCGATGCAGATGTGCTCTCCGTACTGGGCCGGGTAGTCGAGCGGCTCCGAGTAGGTGCCCAACCGCATCTGCTCGCAGAGGGAGCGTCGCAGCCCGGGGTACTGCTGCGCGCGCAAGCGCAGCTTCTCCAGCGCCGGAGTCCACGGTTCGGGCTCCCGCCACGACAGGTCCACCGTCGTGCCGAGCGCCTGATTGCAGAGGAGCTCCTCGGTCCAGGGCCGCTGCGCGTCGCCAGGCGCGAGGGCGTAGATGCGCAGCTCATCCACCCAGCCGTAGAAGGGCAGCCGCGTCTGTCCTGGCACGAAGGCTGGCCCCGGGTCGCTCACCGTCATCCACGTCCAGCCATTCATCGAGTTGAACATGGGGTCGAAGCCCACGTCCCACGGCGCAACGGTCAGCGTCGAGTGCCACGTCCCATTGATGTAGAACGCCAGGGTCCGCTGCCCCCCGACGGTGTGAATCTTCATGCCGAAGTGGAAGTAGCGCCCGGCCTGCACCAGCGAGCCCAGGTTGACGGTGTACGACGACCCCGTCGCGCCGTTGTACACGGAGAGCTCGTGCCACACATTGCCGGTGTTGTCCTTCACCTGGACGAGCGCGACCCAGGAGCTGTCGGAGAAGTAGAAGATGGTGCGCGGCAGGCTCCGCGCGAGCGTCACGCCGGGCTTGAGCACGTTGTCCTGACGTGAGTCGAGCCAGATGCCGAACAGCCAGTCGCGCTGGGCACCGTTGACCGGATAGCCCATGTCCATCAAGTCATTCTGGCCATCCAGCCACACGCCCTTGCCACTGACGCCGCCCAGGGCCACGGGCTCGATGCGCGCGCCACCGCGCAGCCGAACGGAGGAGGGGGCCTGTGGTCCATCCGTGCCGAGCAGCGGGCTGCCCGTGGCGGCGTTCTGCGCCAGAGGGTTGCGCTTGAAGCGGAAGTCGGCGAGCTGTCCTCCGCGCACGTAGGCCCAGGCGTCCTTGAAGGGCACGAAGCCATCCTGGGGGAAGGTCTCCGCGCGCATGGGGCCGTGCGGCGACACGTCCATGCGCATGGCCGCGTTCATGTGCGCGACGACGAAGGCGCGCTTGTTGAGGTAGTCGTCGAAGGCCACCTCGCTGTTGCGCTGCGTGTTGGACTGGACGTTCCACACCACGTCGAAGGGCAGGGTGGGGCGCATCCCGTCGAAGTGGTTGAGCTGGTTCTCGAAGGAGAAAATCTGGGAGCTGCCCCGGGGCGTCAGCGGCACGTCGGCGCCCGCGTACAGGCGCAGGTCATAGGTGCGCTGGTAGTGGTCCTCGGTGTTGCCCGCCAGGTCGGTGATGCTCAGCCCGTTGTCGAGAATGACCGCCTTGCCGCGCGTCCACGCGCCGAGCACGCTGACGGCCTGCGCGGGCGCCCGGTCCGGGTTGAACGTCGCTCGGGTCGCATCCGACGGCGGGCCCCAGGTGACATCCGTCTGGGAGAAGGGGCTGAAGCGGTCCTCGCGCAGCACCTGCCGCGCGTAGTAGCCGTCGTGGGGATTGTTCTTCGCGGCGAAGAACAGGTTCTTTCCCTCGCGGTCCAGCCATGGGTAGGCCCACTGGTTTCGCACGCCGAAGGGCATGGCATTGCCCAGCGTGTCTCGGAAGGGCTGCGGCCGGCCGTTGACCACCTGGGACTTCGCCAGCTCGTAGCGGCTGTTCACCAGCGGGTCCATCGGCATCATGCTGATGGGCTTGAAGTGCCCCCAGCTGGAGGCGCGACACACGTCGTCGGAGGCCGCGTAGTACAGGCCATTCATGTTGACGACGAACAGCCGTCCGTCGCCGCTCGTCGCGGGCTCGAACAACGCATAGGGCCGCTCGTTCGTGCCCCAGCCCGTCACTCCATTCCACGTCCCGCCGTTGCCGATGACGGCGTCCTCGTCGTCCTCGACCTGGAACGAGGAGCGGTAGCTCTGCCTGTCGAAGAACTGGCACCACTTGGGCGCGGAGGGGGACATGTTGCGCACGTAGACGGGCGTGGGGAGCGGCCACACCGGCACCGGGACGTAGCACTGGAAGCCCGGGTTGGTGGTGAACAGGCGGCGCCAGTCGATGGTGTCGGGCGTTCCGGGAATGCTGTACGTGGAGCCCGCGCTCATGTCGCCCCAGGGCGAGTCATGGATGTTGAAGGGGCGGTACGGCGGCAGGTTCCAGGTGGGCAGGGACTTCACCTCGCCCTCCGGGTTGCGAGGGTAGACCCAGAGGCCCCAGCCCCCGGTGCCCGCTCCGTCGACAGGCTTCCCCGCATCCGTGGACTTCGGCGTGCGCACGAAGACCGTCAGGTCCACCGAGCGAAGCTCCCAGCGCTTGCCGTCGGACGCGACCATTCCGTAGACGAGCGACATCTCGTAGCAGTCGCCAGGGACGGGCGTGGAGCTCACCTCGTAGCGGGCCGTACACGCCACGGGGTTGCGCCCGTGGCTGCCCTGGAGCTGGGCGGACATCGAGTTCTCACAGGTGGTGCTGTGGAGCGCGTCGGGGAAGTCGCCGTTGTTCTTCGCAGTGAGTCCGGTGGCCATGGGGTTGAAATAGGTGAACGGGTGCAGGCCCACCGTGTTCGGAGGTTGCACGTACCGGACGCCCTTGCTGGCGAAGTCGTAGCGGAAGTCCTGGCCCAGCGTCTCCGGACGGAACGTGTACAGGAGGGAGCCCTCCGCGCAGCCACGGCAGCCGCCGCGCACGAAGAGGCGGCCGTCATTGGTGCCTCGGTTGAAGGGCAGCACCTGGATGGCATTCGCCGCGTCGCTGCTCTCCGGCATCCGGGGCGTGGACCACCCGTTGTCGTACTCATTCGGGGGAAAGGGCTGCATCACCCCGGAGAGCGCGGCGGGGCGCAGCGTCAGCGGCGCCGAATACGTGGAGCGATAGGGCCGCCACGCGGGGGACAGCTCCCGGAAGATGCTGGGCCGCTGTGGGTTCTCCACGTTGTAACAGTTGTCGATGACGCCGTAGTTGTTGAGACCGGTGGAGCACGCGCTGGTGCCCACCATGGCCACGTCGGTGAACCAGGTGGGTGGGTCCAGTGGCGCCTGCTGCGTGCCGACCACGTCGGGAGCCGAGGTCTCCGGCGCCGCGGGCGCCGTGTCACAGGCGATACTCAGTATCAGCGGGAGCAGGAAGGCGACTGACAGCCTTCCCGCGAGATGTCTTGGGTCCAGGGGCATACACGCCGTGTAGCAGAGACATTGGACACGGCGTCAACCGGGCATGGAATGACCCATGCCCGGGTCTCATGGGCTTCGGCGACATCTCCCGTCCGACTCAGAGGAAGTCGCTGCCGCCCCGGTTCAGTCCATCCAGGACCTTCTGGTGCTCCGCGCGGAGCCCGACAGCGGCCGTGCGGGGGTTCGGGGGTGGGAGGGGCAAGGCGTTCCCGGAACGCACGAGGCACCACGACAGATAGACAATCCAAGGGCCGCAGCTGTGCTGTCCACCAAACCCGCCCCCGTAGTTGTCATTCTGATAGGGGATGTCGCACCGCTCGACTTCAAGGTCCGGGAACGCGCGTCGCAGGGGACCGAGGTTCGGCACGCTGCTTGGGTTGAGCGGGTCGATGTAGAGCACGCGGGCCTGCCTGCCGCCGAAGGGTGAAGGGGACGCCTTGATGTAGAGCAAGCCCCAGTGGTTGCCGTTGACGTTGTAGGGCTGGACGATGATGCGGGGTTCGCGATCCTCGGCCATGCCTCGGAGGGCATCGTCAAACGCGTCGGGGCCCAGGCGACTGAGCTGGTAGGCGCCGAGCCCGGGGCGCACGACCACATTCGGCATTTCCTTGAGGTAGTGCTCCATGAGCCGGAGGATCTGCCGGTCGGTGTAGTAGTGGTCCCCCTCGATTTTGTCGCCGTTCGAATGGACGTCCGACTCCTGCTTCTTCTTCCCCTTCGGAGAGGAGGGCTCCGAGCTCAACGGCGACGACTCCTTGGCGAGCTGCCGCTCCACCATTCCCACCATCGCAACCTCTTCGTCCTGCTGGAGGATGGCGTCCAGGTTCTCGGCCCGGGACACGTTGACCCGTTTGACCTTGCCCCTGTTGTCGTGGCTCAAGAGCGGCGGAAACATGCCAATGCCAGACCCGTCGCTGGAGCCGCCCAGGAGAGACTTTCCGGCGTTCTTGGAGAACGACGACTGGATCCCTGACTTGCCGAGGAACGGTGTCGACATCAGGCCCGCCAGGAGGAAGGGGTTGCTGCCGCTGACGCCCATCAGCAACGGATTGAAGCCCATTCCAGACCCCAGAAATGGGGACAGCTTGGGCTTGAACTTCGCGGGACGGGTCGTGCAGCCGTCCTTGCACTTGGGATTGACACAGTGATGCCCCGAGTTGTTCCACAGCGGCGTCCAATACGTCTCGAGCATGTCCTTCACGGCGGACTCGCCCTCCACCAGGTAGTTGAACTCGGAGAGGAAGCCTGGATAGAGATTGTCGGACCCGACGACATACGACTCGTCGTCGACAATCATGATCTTCGCGTGATTGCCCGGCGCGGAAGGGACCTTGTCATAGAAGGCGCCGCTGGCCTTCTTGACCGACTCCTGGGCGCTCCCGATGACGCCCTTGTCCGGTGGCGCGAGGGCCAGCGAGGGCTGCTTCAGGGTCGCGGTCTTGCCCGCGTCCGAGAGCTCGGGCCAGTAATAGGTCACACCTTCGGTGGTGCTCTTCTCGGGGACCCGGTGCGTGTAATAGAGGGGCGCGATGTGCAGCCGATCCAACGCACGCTCCCGCACTTTCGCGTCTGGCAGGAGGGTGTCGGTGTCAACGGCATGGGTCATGTAGTACTGGAACAACTCGAACGTGCGACACGCACCCGAGCCAAACGAGTACTGGTCTCCCTCGGCGCCCGCGCCGGCGTCCAGGGGTGAAACCACGACCTGGACGACCAGCTTCTCGTTCGCGAGCAGGGCCTCCATGATCCAGTGGCAGACGACGTGGGACGACCACTTCTTCTTCCAGGCGCTCACCAGGTCCATCTGAGACAACCGCAGGATGCTCTTCGCGCCCTTGATGAGCTCCTCCTTCATCAGCTCGGAGGCCTTCTCGTAGTCAGTCTCCAGACTCGAGCCCTTCCAGTACTTCCCGAGCGACAGGACGCGGGTCGCCTTCTTGTACTCACCGAGGCTGGCGTAGGAGGTGTACTTCTTCTCCTTGAACACCGGCAGCTCCAGGTCGGCGAGCGTCTGGAGGTCATCCCTCCGGATGTCGTCATCGAGCAGGTCCTCGTCCAGCTCCTCGTCGATGTCCGGCAAGAGCTTCTTGCTGAAGCCGCTGGGGGCGGACCTGAAGTCCTCCACGGTTCCTCCATGCAGCTTCGCGAACGCCTCGAAGCGCTCGGTCCGGTGCGCGAGGGCATCCTCCTCGATCAGCGGGTCCTTGAGCTCCCACTGCTTGCCGACGTGGTCATCCCCGTTCTTCCAGACGCCGGCATCGACATCCAGGTACTCCTTCGTGAACACATCCGTCCCGCACGCCCACATCTGGTTCAAGTACAGCTGCGACCCCAGGGCCGCCTCGCCATGCATGACGACGGACACGTCATGAACCGGCGGATAGCTGGTGAACAGGTCCATGTTGAGGTTGTGTCCCCCCACCAGGGACTCGGCGCCATCCGAGGCGACGATCTTCGAGTGATTCCACGTCATCTTCGTGAAGTCATCATCCCCCTCCGACACCATCCAGCTCGGCAGGGACTCCGCGAGGCGGGCGAGGAGCCCTGATTGGAGACCTTCCCGGAGCCGGTAGAACTGCCCCATCCAGATCTCCGGCTTCATCTTCCAGTGCCGCGTCCGCGCTCGCACCAGTCGGATCAGCGCGCCCTGGAAGTCGATGAGCGGGGGAGCGGTGCCGTTCATGAGGAGCATGGGCGTCTGCCCGAACAGGAACCGGAACTGGGTGCGCTTCGTCCTCCCCAGGTCCTCGCTCAGCGCGGCATCCATCGCTCCCAGAATCACCTTGGCCCACTCGGGGTCCGGGCTGTTGAGCGAGGCCACGTCGCAGCGGAACTTCGTCTTCTGGATGACCTCGACGAGGGCTCTTTCGAACTCCTTCGTGCGCTTTCGGGCCGGCTCCTTGATGCCGGGGCCAAATTCCAACCCCCAGATGCGAGGCGTATCCATGATTCGCACATAGCTCGCCCCGCTCAGGTGATTGAAATAGCGTGGGTCGATTTTGCTTCGCACCGCGTTGATCTGACTCATCTTCTCCGCACTCCTCGCCTGAGCTGGTTCCTACCCCTTGGAAGCCACGACCTGAGTTACAGGAATGTCCAATCCACCCATCCACCACCGGCCTGCTCGATGGTGCAGGGATAGGTCAGCCTGTAGGGGGGCGTGCCCACCACGTCCTCGAAGTAGTATTTGTTCCAGCCAAGAACTCCGTGGATGGAGGAGACCCGCCGGACGGACTGCCGCGTCACATAGCGGGACGTTCGAGTCTGTCCGCCCGCCATGGCGTCGAAGTGAGAGTGCGCTGTATGGATTCTCTTTCTCAGTTGTCTGACGGTGTCCTGGACCCCGCTCTTCGTGTGGAAGGTCGTTCCCCATCGGGTGAGATAGCCTCGGGCCATCTTGTAGATGAGCCTGGGGACTGTCGCGACGTCGTCGTCGAACTTGTCCGGGTCATACAGGCCATCCGTGGTGGCGATTCCCGCGACGGTGCTGTGGCGTCCCCGGGTCGCGTAGAGCCGATACCCGGCGGGTTTGGGGAGGTCGGATTTGATGAGGGGGTCCGCCAGCTGGCGGTTGTTCGCGAGCGTCTGCCACGTGGTCCCCAGTCCCCGGTCCTCGATGGCCTGGTGCGCGAGGTCTTGGGTCATCCTCGCGTTGGGCCGGGGAATCACCGCGCTGAAGCCCACGTCCAGGTGATCCCACGCATAGACGCCGACATAGTTGACGACATTGGGAGGCAGCTGGGTCTGGATGCTGTACCACTCGCCGGTGCCCGGAACGGGGTCGATGGCGAAGATGTTGATGGGGATGTTCCGATAGGCATCACCCCCATAGGCATACAGGAACCAGGCGGCCATGATGGACTCGACCGCGCCGCGGCTGTGCCCGACGAAGTTGTACTGGTCCGCCCCGCTGGCGGCGGCACAACTGGCGGCATGCAGCGCGAGCGCGGCATCGGCCCAGCCCGCTATCTGGCCCCTCATGGTCCGCTGGTTGCCTTCCGAGTAGTCGCGGGCGTACTTGCGCAGCTCCTCCGGCGCGCCAGGCAGGCTGGTTTCCAGCGGGTCACAGGTGTCCATCTGGTCGTACCAGTCGTTCTCGCCGACACCCCGGATGGTGATGCTCTTCTTCGTATCTCGGAGGTTGGTGGAGATCTCCGTGTGAAGCCGGACCGGGATGTAGCCCGTCCCCTTGTCGAAGATGTCTTTATCGCTGATGAGGCGCTGGTCGCTCTTGGCGAAGAGGCCGCCGAGCAGCTTGTAGTCCCAGTATCGGGTGACTTCGCCCTCGTCTCGCGCGCAGGCGGTTCCGCAGAAACACACGGTGTAGACATTCGGCATGCCGGCTTCATCCCAGTTGAATAGGTTCCCTGCGCGGACGCGTGACTCCGGCACCCTCGAACGGACGGGTGGGAGGACGTCGCACGTGCCGCCGTCGTGCAATCCACATTTCGTGCCGGGGGCGCGGCGATGTATCGCCCGCGCGTGAGGACGGCGATCAGGAGCAGGCGGGCGACCGTCGGGTGGGTTCCCCAGGGCGGATTCGCCGGGTTCCCTGGGCCCTTGGAGCGGCACGCCTCGACCTGAAGCCGGAGGTGACCACCCGACAGGGGGGGCACGCCTCGTGGCGGCTCTCAGCGTGCGCGCCGACGTGTCTCTTCCGACCCCGCGCGGTTCGACAGGAGCGGAATCGGCGCTGCGTCCCGAGGCCGGTCCTGCGTTCGCAGGGGACGCAGCTGCGTTCTCCCAGGCAACGCGGGACGTGCCCCACGCGGCCTCATCGCGCCGCGAGCTTCCGGGCTGTCAGGGGCGGCACGCCGTACTGATAGTGGAAGTGGTTCTTGCCCGTTTCCTCCCTGCTGGACGTAGCGCTCGTCCCGGGACCGCCTGGCGTCGGGTTTCGACCGCTGGCTCCGACCGCCCCGCCACCTTCGCGCGGTGGTGCCACCTTGAGTCTGCCTGCTCCGGAGACCTTCTCATGCGAACCGCGACTCCCAATACCTCGTACCGTGCCGCCCTTTGCCTCGCTCTCTTCGCCTCGCTCAGCCTCGTCTGGCTGAGCCTTGGCGTCGGCATCATCGGCGCGGACGGCGACCGCACCAACCTCCTCTATGGCGGGGTGCTGCTCGTCGGCATCTCCGGTGCCTTCATCGTGCGCCTGCGCGCGGCCGGCATGGCTCGCACGCTGGTCGCGATGGCCTTCACGCAAGCCGCGATTGCCCTGCTCGCGGTGCTCACCGGATGGGGGCTGCCGTGGAGCCCTCCGGCCGAAATCCTGGTGCTCAACGCGGGCTTCGTCGCCTTGTTTCTCGGAGCCGCCTGGCTGTTCAAGCGCGGTGCGCGCGGGCAACGCGAGTCGGTGTCTTCCGACGCCATGCTGAAGGCCCAGGAAGGATAGGGAGCGCTCCGAATATGACAGCCTGTCCCCGCACCACCAGCTGATGGCTCACGGCATCCAGACGCTCGGCTGGCCCGCGGACCTCGACACCGACTACAGCTCCCGGGTCTTCGGCTGAAATCGGGCGCAAGCCCGCATGTCTCTGGAGCGCCGCTGGAGCCTCAGCTCCAGGTGCGCTGCTGGTTGTGCGCGTTCTTCTCACGGAAGGCCTGCTCCAGGTCCACGCCGACGCGGTTGGCGATGGCCAGCAGGTAGTTGAAGACATCCACCAGCTCCTCGCCGACGTGGGCGCGGGCCTGCTCGGTGGGTGTGCCGCGCCCCTCGTCATAGAGCTTCTCGTGGCGTCGCACCGCCTTGAACACCTCGCCCACCTCCTCGCCCATGAGGAAGCAGTTGTGGACCAGGTCCAGCTTCAGCCAGCCATGCAGGGCCTCCAGCTCGTGGATGTAGTGCTGGTAGTCCTTCATGGAGGCGTCGGGGGGCAGTTCAATCATCCCCCTGTCCTCGGCCATGACGGGAGGGACGTCAACCGCCGCTGTCTCCACCTGGACCGCGCCCTGAGGCATGTGGCTCCAGGGCCGCACGGGGGTGTGCACAGGGCTTGCACAAGCCCCTCCCCGGGAGGCATCGACACGTGATTCAGCGACATTGGACCTGCATCTGGGCGTCTCTGCTGTCAGTGGGCGTGGGCTGCGCGGAGGCGCCGTTGCGCGGCGAGGCGCCCGCATCGCGCGTGGCGATTGTGCTCGTGGACGCGGGCTGTGACACGGTGACGAACACCCGGTGCTTGTGCGTGGGCACCGTCGGCGATGCGGCGCCACGGCTCGAAGCGCTGGGCGTGGACCTGGAGGTCCTGCGCGAGGATGGATGGCCGTGCGTGCAGGGTGACTTCGACCAGGACGGAGAGCAGGACTTCGCCTTCCCGGGCGAAGGCTATTCGTGCAACCAATCCGTCTCCGTGGGGGTGCTCTTCACGCGGGGTGGGCAGGTGCGGGACGTCCAGTCGCTGCCGCGCGAGCTGAGCTGCCTTCAGCTCTACGCACCCGAGGGAGCGAGACAGGGACTGGTCGACTGGGGCGAGGGCAATGCCACGTGGTTCTACCAGTTCGATGGCCAGCGCTGGCTTGCGACGTCCCAGCTCTCCGAGTCGAGCTGATTGGCTTCCACAAACACACGAACCTCCAGCCCGGACGTGAGTCACGGACTGGAGGCTCGCACGAAGAGCGACTCCACGGCGTCAGGAACGAAGCCGTGGGGAGCGCGCCAGGACTAGTACAGGGTGGTCAGCGCGGTGCGGTCGGAGGCGGTGAAGTTGCCCGTCTCCGTCGAACGGAAGCAGGAGTTCATGAGCGAGCCACCGGTGGAGGCCGTGGTCGGCGTGCCAGCGATGTGGATGGCGCCGACGCCCGCGGCGCCCTCGTTGCCGCCCGAGCCGCAGCTGATGGCGCGGTTGTAGTAGTCAGAGTGACGGAAGCCGACCGTGTGGCCCAGCTCGTGGGTGATGACGTGCTCGTTCACGCCCACGCTGTAGGTGTTCAGGCTGGTGCCGATGTTGATGGTGCCGTACGGACGGCCGCCCGAGGGGAAGCCCGCGGAGCCGCCAGCACCGGACGTGGTCTGCGCGGTGATGGTCGCGCTGCACGAGCCGGCGTTGCCACGCACCATGGTGAAGGACAGGCCCAGCGCGTTGTAGTTCGCGATGGCCAGGTCCAGGCCCTGGCTCAGCCGGGCGTAGCTGTTGAAGCCGGAGGTCGGGACGATGCAGATGCGGGTGATGCTGGAGCTGACCAGGTTGGTCGTGCGGTACTGCTCCGGGCCCTGCTCGGGCTGCTGCAGCATCTCGCGGGACGCCTCGAGCGTCACATGGGCGTCGCGGCCCACGTACACGTTGCCGTCCGCCACCATGATGTCGTTCGCCGGGAAGCCGGCCTCGACCAGGTTGGCGATGATTTCCTGCTCGTTCTGCGACGCTTCAACCGGCATGTCGGTGCCGCAGCCAGTCAGCAGCGCGCTACCGGTCATCGCGAGGACAGCAGCTCCCTTGAACATCTTCTGGAACACGGGCATCGGAGATTCCTCGTCCATTTAGACTACGGGGGGACGCGTCATCCGCCTGGTGTCCACCAGCAGCGGGCTGTCGCGCTCCCGGGCCCTTGAGCAATTGATGGGCCAGTGAGTCTTGCAGGGTGAGAAACCCGCAAATAACGTATAACGTGGAGTATCCGTGCTCCAGGTATCCAGGGTGCGTCCGTAAAGAGGCTTGACGCCATCCGGAATAAGTCCGCGTGGAACCTGGTGATTTCGGAACTATTTCGGAGTGTTTCGAAACCACACAGTGATGTCTGGTTATCGGGCACCTGCCCCGTGGGGCAAAGAAACCCCAGGTGGGGTTCGCGGAGCGCCGATGTTCTGGGGCCTGGAGGGCCGCTGGAGGTGTGCCCTTGTCGTACTGTTACATGAAGTTGAAGGGCGTGGAGATGGAGAGTGTGTGGATGAGCTGGTCGGTCTGCGCGTAGGGCCGGCGGGTGAAGACGTTGAGGTAGCCGACCTCCACGGAGGAATGGTCTCCGAGCTTCCAGCCCGCTCCCACGAACACGCGGTTCATGTCGAAGCCCGCGCTGGGGCCGCCCTGCACGGAGTTGAGGTGGTAGAAGACCTCGTCCCAGACAATCAGTGACAGGCGTCCCTCGGCCGCCACGGGGTGCGCGCCGCGGAGCATGACGCGCGCGCGGAGGGAGACCTCCGTCGTCCCGGTCAGGAAGCGCTGCTCGAAGCGAGCCCGGAGCGTCCCGCGCAAGTCCCCCAGCTTCGGTGTGTAGAGGTACTGCTGGTAGAGGCGGCTTTCGCCCTGTCGCAGGGCCGGGTCTCCATCCCAGACCCAGAGCGGAATCCAGCCCTGTCCCAGCCACAGGGACATGTCCTGGGACAACCGCACGCCCCCCGCCGAGCGAAGGATGACGCGGCCGTCGTCCTTGCTGAAGCGCGGCTGCGCCTCCAAGTAGTACAGGAAGTTCGCTCCGATGCCGCCCTGTGCCGTCACGGTGTACCAGAGCTGGGCCTCGGTCTCGGTGGGCCGGGCCTCCACGGTGCGGAAGGGAACGACGAGCAACAGGCCAATGATGAGAGTCAGTGTCTCCGAGCGCATGGTGCGGATGCCTAGACCACGACTCGAAACCGGCCTCAACCCATCTGAGGGCACGACTGCGGCCTGCGTGACGATGGCGCGTTCGTGCCCGCGCTGCCCGAGGCGGCCACCGTGCACGGCGTGTCGACGAGGACACAGGGCGACGGGGCCGAAGACCCGTCGCCCTGGGTCGCATCCCGTGAGGGAGCTACGGGGTGTACAGCTCCGCCGGGGGCTCACCCTCTGGCCCGCAACCCACGGCGAGGACTTCCTGCGTGTAGAGCGGCGTCAGCGTGAAGTCCGCGCGCGGGACGAGCATGCCCGCGGTCTCCTTCCATGCGCCCGTCGCCGGGTCATACAGCTCCGCGCTGGCCAGGATGGTGCTGACGGGCTGGCCGCCACCCACGCGTGAGAAGCCGCCCACCGCGAAGAGCGCACCCGATGGCAGGACGACACTCGAGTGAAGGATGGGAGCCGTGTAATTCTTTTCATGGGGGCGCCCGTGGACGCGGGAATCACATCCATCCGGGCGGGGCGAATCGTGTCCGCTTCCCTCGGTTCGTTCAGCCTGGCTTCCTGAGGTGTGTCGTGTCTGTCAAAAGAAAGGGGCGGGGATGACCGGGCCGCCGTCTGCCTCCGACGTCCAACGTCCAACGTCTGGCCTGTGCGCGGTGCGTCAGTCACGCTGAGTGTGGCAGCTGGGCTGCCGAGGACCGCTGGCCCCTGGAGCGTTGACGGTGCCGGTGTGGCGTGTTTGATGCGCTCGCACCGAAACGAGGAGATACCAGGACATGAGGACTGTCAGCGCATTCAAGTGGGTCCCTCCGTTTGCTCAAGGGCTGGTGCGAGACCTCCGGGTGAGGTGGGCGCTGGAAGAGGCTGGCTTGCCGTACGAGGTGAAGCTCATCGACGGCGAAGTGCAGGCCTCGGCGGACTACCGCGGGCTCCAGCCGTTCGGACAGGTGCCGGTGTTCGAGGAGGACGGCCTCGTCCTCTTCGAGTCGGGGGCCATCGTGCTCCACATCGCGAACCAGAGTGAGGCGCTCCTGCCGGCGGATGTGGAGGGGAGGGCGCGCGCGGTGACGTGGCTCTTCGCGGCGCTCAACTCCGTTGAAATCGTGATTCAGCCGCTCGCGGAGGTGGACCTGTTCTTCCCCAACGAGGAGTGGGCGAAGTCGCGCAGGCCCGGGGTGGTGGAGGCGCTCAAGGAGCGGCTCGGTGAGCTCGCGACGCGACTGGGGACGCGCGAGTACCTGGAGGACCGCTTCACGGCGGGAGACCTGATGATGGTGACGGTGCTGCGCATCCTCCGGCACACGGACGTGCTCGACGGGTTTCCCACGTTGAAGGCGTACAAGGAACGCTGTGAGGCCCGGCCCGCGTTCCAGCGAGCACTGGCGGCCCAGATGGAGCCGTTCCAGCGGCCCCGCGCTTGATGAGGTCCCGACTCGGAATCCTGCTGGGGTTGATGACTGCCTGGATGCGCCCTCTTTCGACCCACGCCTCGCCCTGTTCACGCGCCACCGGAGGATGAGCACGCGGGAACGGTTCGGCCGCGCTGTGGCTCCTGGCGCTCGTGACGACAGTGCCCAGGGGGTTCGCCTGCCGTGCCTTCTCCCGGCTGAAGGCACGGTCCTCGAGTCCCTGGATGCGCTACCTCTAAGCCGTCACGAGCCCGGTGGGTCCACTACCTCTTCGGGCAGGCGAGGAGCGTGGGCTCGCCATTCGTACAGCTGCAGCCGAGCTCGGGTGAGAGGGTGCAGGTCTGGGTCTTGCTCTTCCCCGCGGTGCAGATGCAGGTGACGCGCGCCCGGGTGGCCCTGGCGGAGGCCTTCACCGAGACCAGGTTGAAATCGGGCGTGGTGCGCGTGGTGACGACCTTGCCGTTGGGAAGTTTGGCTTCGTGGACGCCATCCGTGGCGTACGCGGAAGGACAAAGGAGGATGAAGCAGAGCAGGGCTCGCGTGTTCGCGGTCATGGAGGGGCCTCAGGGACAGGCGGTGGAGAGTTCGACGGACCAGCGGAGGTCGCTGAAGGTGCGCAGGCAGCCGCGAGTCGGGTCCCAGAAATAGGCGCCCGTGCCCTTCCAGACCTCGACGGAGCTCCCGCACGCGAACGCGCGGTCGAACGCGGGCCGTGGGTTCCGGGGAGGCTGGAACTCGGTGGCGTGCACCCCGGTCTCCTGCCCATCACAGAAAATCTTCATGGCCGTCTCGTTGTTCTGCTTGCAGACGGCCTTGCTCGGCTCAGCCCGGTTGAGGGTGCCGCGCAGCTCGCAGCTGACCTGTCTGGAACCAGGAGACCTGCACCAACTCGGCGCGTGGATGACCGCCAGGCGTGAGTTGTCGCTGGCGGAGGTGACGCTCCAGGCGACCTCTGTTGGGGCCGCGGCGAAGGTCGCGACACAGATTCCATTCTGCTGCTGAAACCCTCGGGGACACAGCGAGGGGCAGCCCACGCAGGACGACCATCTCTGCCCGTTCGAGACACAGGTCTGCTTGCCGCCCTGGCAGCCCATGGGGCAGGCACAATCCTGCCTCGAGTTGGGATCGCAGACGCAGTCGTCGCACTTGCAAGCGCCCCACTTGAAGTCCGCCTGGCAGGTGCGCTGTCGCTGACAGCCCTTCTCACAGGGGCAGGACTCCGTGGTGCCGGGCCTGCATTCACACGGCTGCGTCGTGGCGCAGACCGTCCATTTCTTGTCCTGGCAGACGCGAGTGCCGGGGCAGCCCTTGTCCGTGTTGCAGGCCTCCTGGTCGTTCTGGAAGCAGGGCTCGGTGCCGGTGGTCTGCACGCGCTGGAGGGGGAACGGTTGCGGCATCTCATAGCCGCCGTTGACGCACGTATTCACGTCGTCCATGCAGCGGGTCGCCGACTTGGTGAGGAGGTTGAGGTTGGTCTGGAGGGCGGCGATATGGGCGGCGAGGGCGGCCGCGTCCGGCGGTGGGACGAACTGGGAGGGATTGTCCCGGGCGAAGCGCTCGTCGGCGAGGCGGCGCGCCAGCGTGGCGTAGTCCGCGACGAGCTGGTCCATGATGTCCTTCTGGGCCTGGAACTTGAGCGCGTTCCACCTGGGCTTGTTCGACACCAGGCTGTAGTCGACGGTGAGCACCGCGACGGGCCAGGGGTTCCTCGCGGCGAGCTCGGGGACGCGCCGCGCCTCCTTGATGTAGTCGTCGAGCGCGAGCGAGGGCAGCGCGTCCACGCCTCCTCGTCGACTCATGTTGGCGTGGACGTTGGTGGTCTTCGCGTAGTTCTCGAAGTTCACCGTGCCCTTGATGCCCGCCTTCACCGCGGCGAAGTCGGCCTCGAGCTTGGCCTTTATCTGGTCCTTCTGCTTCTCGGAGACGGTGTCGATGCGGAGCAGCCCGGTGAACTCGGCGCCGGAGATGACGCCCGCGACGAACTGGTCACCGCAGAGCCTGGCGAAGTCCTCCTTGCCGGTGGCGGAGGACTCGACGGTCTCCTTGACCCAGGGCTGCAGCTTGTACTCCTCCAGGCTGTAGGTGATGCGCTGGGCGGTCGCCTTGATGCGCCCGAAGACGGAGAAGCGCGTGACGTTGTCGGTGTGCAGGTAGCTGGCTCCGACCTCGACAGACCCACCCGCGCGAATCGTCGCGTGGGCGTCCAGGTCGATGAGCGTGTCCATCATCTGCTCACTGGAGACGGTGGTGATTTCCAGGTCGCTGATGGTGGCGTTCTCGTTGGTGATGCTCTTGGGCGCCGACGGCACCACGCAAGGCGCGAGGAACTGGCCGCTCACCGGGTTGTAGCCCTTGCCCAACATCGCGAGCCCCTGCTCGGCGGACTTGAGTGGGACGACGCGGGTGATCTGCGCGGAGGCGGATGCACCCAGGAGTAGACATGGCAACCACCACAACCGTGTTGTTCGATGCATGGATGTTGTTCCCCCTCGAGGTTTCGTGAAGCTCAGCGTGCGCCGCAGGCGGGCTGGGACCACTGCGTGGCGCGGCACAGCTCCTCGGCGCGCAGCGGATGTCCGCACGGCGAGGCGGGCACCTGGACCTCGTCCTCGGCCGCGAACGCGCCACAGGCGCTGGTCTGCTCACCCACCTTCACCCGCAGATGGAGGCCCGCCGCGCAGAGCCGACAGGCCGCCGCCTCTCCTTCGCGACACGCGTCCCGCCAGCGCTCCAGCGTGGGCCGCGTCACCACGGCACACGCCGCACGCGGTCCCTCGAAGCCATGGAGCACCACGGCCAGCTCCTCGTCGCGGTTGCCGTCGTCGAACGACTCGAAGTAGCGCGGAGGAATCCTGCCGAGGTACGCGTCATTGGGCCGGACCTCCAGGAACGTGTCCTGCGGCTCGCGGGCGATGTGCGTCTTGTCGGCCTGGTCGACACGGGCGGCCCACGCGTGGGCCAGCGAGTAGTAGTCCGTGAACGGCCAGGTGACCTCCCGGTTCTCCACCTCGAACAGCTTCGTCACCGTCTCCGTGATTTCCTGCGCGGGACGTGAGCCCAGGGCCGTCGCCCGGTACATCGACTCGTTGGTGGCCCAGGGGCGCTGACCACACTCCTCCTGGGACGGCAGCTTGCCGTGCTTCAGCTCGCGTCCTCCTGCCTCGAGCACCTCGGCGTAGCCCCGCGCCGAGCACCCCAGCAGTCGCTCTCGCTGCTGCTTGAACTCGGGCTTCGACAGCAGCTCCGACACGTGCATGTCGCCGACGCCGGCCTGGGGGGACAGTCCCTCGGCGAGCCACGTCGAGGGCGTGGTGGTGTACGAGCACAGCCCATCCCGCGCGCCCACCATGGCCTCGGCGCCGTGGATGATGCCCACGAAGGCCGCGAGCGAGTACGCATCCGGCATGTCGCTGGCGTCGGGGCTGCCCCAGCGCTCCCACATGTGGCCGATGGACCAGCGGTCCTGGAGGAAGTGCTGGCCGACGCTCTCCACGGCCAGCGCGCGCAGCTCGCACGCGCGCGCCTCGAAGACGTGGGTGAAGGAGGCCGTCTCGAACGGGCGCGCCTTGCCCAACTGCTTGCACTCGCCCGCCAGCTTCACGGCCTGCTGGTGGTAGTGCCGGTACATCTCCACGGCCTGCGAGCCGAAGTGTGTCGAGTTGAGGGGCCCGATGTTGGTGGTGTAGTCGTGGCAGCCCTTCGCGTCCTTCGCGAGCTGGGGACAGGGGTAGTCGGCGTCGAGCGTGCGAGGGTCCAGGTAGTCGCGCAGGCCGAAGGCGTGGTCGGGCAGCTCGGCGAACTCGCACACCGCGCGGCTGGCGGCGACGACGGGCCCGGTCAGCTCGTTCGCATCCTCCGCGGCGGCCTTGCGCCCCGCAGTGGGGAGGTCTCCCAGGCGCACGGACTGGTCCGCCAGCTCGGTGACCTTCAGTCGCGCGAGCGCGGCACGGCACAGCTGCTGGTGCTCGCCCCGCCAGTCGCCGCGATAACGGCTCGCCGCGTCGGTACAGGGCTCGCCCCGTTCCAGGCACTTCACATCCCACGCGGGGGCAGGTGTGGCGAAGACCAGGAGGGCGAGGAGAAACAATCGAAGGTGCATGGTGCCGACAGCGTTTGCAAGGGCGCGACCAAGCCCGCACCGGAGTGGCGCGCGGGGTGCCCCTGTCAAATCGAGTGGAATGTGCCCGGGCCCCTGTCAATGCGGGTGGACACCCGGGCCCCTCGTGGTGGGGCTTGCGCCTCGAAACCGCGATGCCGGACACTCGCCGGCACATGCCGAGCCCGTTGGTCGTCGCCCACGTTGGGGAAGAGGAGGGGCCCGTCGAGGTGGGGGGTCAGGTGGACGGCTACCGGGTCCTGAAGTCGCTGGGGGAAGGGGCCATGGGTCAGGTCTTCCTGGCCCAGGACCTGACGCTGGGGCGGCGCGTGGCGCTGAAGTTCCTGCATGTGGAGTCGCCCGAAGCCCAGGACTCGGACCGGCTGCTGGAGGAGGCGCGAGTCACCGCGCGCTTCAATCATCCCCACATCGTCACCGTGCACGGCGTGGGGACGTATCGGGGGCGGCCCTATCTGGCGCTCGAGTACGTGGACGGCGAGTCGCTGCGGCAGCGGCTCTCCCACGAGCGGCCGGGCATCCACGAGACGCTGCGCATCTGTCGCGCCATCGCCGAGGCCATCGCGGAGGCGCACTCGCATGGCGTCATCCACGCGGACCTCAAGCCGGAGAACGTCCTGCTGCCGAAGGACGGGCGGGTGCGGGTGGTGGACTTCGGGCTGGCGCGCCTCGCGGGAGGGCCCCAGGGCTCGGCCTCCGGGACACCGGCGTACATGGCTCCGGAGCGCTGGCTGGGCGCGTCACCGTCGACGGCCATCGACGTGTGGTCGCTCGGGGTCATCGCCTTCGAGCTGCTCGAGGGGCAGCGTCCCATCGCGGACCAGGAGCTGTCGCGGTTCATCTCCGCGCCGAAGACGCCGGCCTTCTCGCCGCGCTGGTCCGAGGTCCCCGGGGCCCACCGACTCCAGTCCTGTCTGTCCATCGACCCGGAGCGCAGGCCCGGCGCGCGTGAGGTGGCGCTGGCGCTCGCCGAGGCGCTCAGCCTGGGCCCGGTGCGCACGGCGGCGGACCGCGTGCCCTTCCGGGGTCTGCGCTCCTTCACCGAGGCCGACGCGGAGGACTTCTTCGGCCGGGAGACGGAGGTCGACGCCTTCGTCGAGCGCCTGCGCCACGAGCCGCTCGTGCCCCTGGTGGGGCCCTCCGGGATTGGCAAGAGCTCCTTCCTCCACGCGGGCGTCTTCGTCCGCCTGCGACAACAGGACCGGTGGACGGTCCTCCATGCCCGGCCCGGACCGAAGCCGCTGTTGCGCCTGGCGGCGATGCTCACCGCGGGGCTGTCGGGAGAGGCTCCAGCGGAGGCGCTCGCGGAGGTGCTGACCCGGCGCCCCGGCGAGGTGGTGCGCCTGCTGCGCAGGCAGAGCGAGCTGACGGGGGGCGGCGTGCTGCTCGCGTTCGATGCGTTCGAGGAGCTCTTCACGCTGGCTGCTCCGGAAGAGGCCCTGTGTGTCGCGCGGTGTCTGGCGGCGGCGGCGGCGGCGGATGACCGGTGGCGCGTGGTGCTGGTGCTCCGGGATGATTACCTGGGCGCCTTCTGCTCGCTGGAGCCGCTGCGTCCATTCCTGGGAGCGGCCTTCGTGCTGGCGAAGCTCACGTCGGCCGCGCTGCGGGAGGCGGTGAACGGGCCGCTGCGCCGGGTGGGCTACTCGGTGGATGACGCCTCACTGGTGTCTCGGCTGGTGGAGGACGTGCGGGAGCAGCCCGCGGGGCTGCCCTTGTTGCAGTTCGCGTGCATGGCGCTGTGGGAGCGCCGCGACGTGGAGTCACGCAAGTTGTTGTCGTCTGTGTACGACGCGCTGGGGGGCGTGGGCGGGGCGCTCGCGTCGCACGCGCATCAGCTGCTGCTCCAGCTCCCCGTGGAGGAGGTGCGCACCATCCGCGTCCTGCTGTTGCGGCTGGTGACGGTGGAGGGCATGCGCCGCCCCAGGCCGCAGGCCGAGCTGCTGGAGGACCTGGGCGAGGTCGGCCCGCGCGTGCTGGAGAAGCTGCTGGCGAACCGGCTGGCGGCCGTCACGAGAGACCCGCAGACGGACGAGGCCTTCATCGAGCTGGCGCACGAGTCGCTCGCGGCCACGTGGCCCGACCTGGCGCGGTGGCTGGAGGAGACGCGAGAGGAGCGGGTGCTGGTGCAGCAGCTGGAGCAGGCCGCGCAGCTCTGGGAGCAGCGAGGCCGGCCCGACGAGGAGACCTGGTCTGACGAGTCCCTGCGGCAGGCGCTCCAGCGGGTGGAGGAGTGGAACATCGCGCTGCCCACCCGGCCGCGCGCGTTCCTGGAGGCGGGAAGGCAGCGGGCCCGCCGCCGCGCGCTGCGGCGCCGGTGGTGGGTGGGCGGCGTGTCGGCCGCGTTGGTGCTGGTGACGGTGGGGGCGGTGATTGCCGCGCTGGCCTTCCGCGAGAAGGAGCGGGAAGCCGTCCGACAGCAGGACCTCATCCGGCTCGCCTCGGCGGACATTGGTGAGTTCGAGCTCCTCTTGGAGCCCTACGACTTCGACCCGAAGGCGAGCCAATGGATGCGGGCGGGACTCGGGAGCGAGCTGGAGTGGACGCTGGCCCCCGCGCAAGGGCGGGAGGGGCCCGAGTCCGCGGTGCCGTACCCGGAGCTGGAGCTGCGACGGAGCCACGCGCGCCGCGACGCGGACGGGAGCTTCCGCGAGCGGGTGGAGGCGCCGTCGCGTCCGGCCTGGTTGACGGTGCGGCGCGGTGACTGCGCGCCTTCCGTCGTGCGCCTGGAGCGGCTGCCGGGCCACCAGGAGCGAGGCCGCTCGTCGGTTCAGGAGATCCGCATCCCCGTCCCGACCTGCGCGGCGTCCAGGGCGGGCATGGTGCCCATCCCCGCGGGGCCCTACTGGCGTCCGGGAGACGAGGACACGGGCGAGTCCGAGCAGCTCGTCGAGCTGGCGCGCTTCTCCATGGACCGGACGGAAGTGACGAATGGACAGTTCCGCCTGTTCGAGGAGTCGCTGCTCGCGAGGACGGGCAATGAGCGGGCGTTGCCACCCGAGCCCCCCATCTTCGCGCGCTCGCTGCTCCCGAGCAGCCCTGTCACGGGCGTGGATGCGCTCACGGCGGAGGCCTTCTGCCGGTACCTGGGCAAGTCCCTGCCCACGGTGGACGAGTGGCGCAAGGGCTTTCGGGGCGGCCTCACGCTGGATGAGGCGGGAACCCGGATGAACCCGGCGCCCCAGCGGACGACTGTCTGGTTGGGGACGAGGAAGGACCCACCGACGAACCTGTCGGGCGATGACCGCTTCGAGGGTGTCGCGCCGGTGGAAGGGTTTCCGGAGGACGTGAGCCCTTACGGCCTCTTCGACATGGCGGGCAATGTCGCGGAGTGGTCCGCGACGACCGCCACCACCGGGAGCTTCAAGAACCTGCGGGTCCTGTTGGGAGGTCGGTGGGACTCCCCCGTGGACGGTGGACATCACCAGGTGGCCTGGTCGAACCATCTTCCGGTCCGACGGTTCGACTTCGCCATGGGCCTTCGCTGCGTGGAGCGGGAGGCGCGGTCCTCGGCGCTACCCCACTCGCGGCAGGCTGGCGGGCAGCGTGTCCCCGCTCCATTGGAATAACAGGGGGGGCGCGTCCTGGCGCTCCTCGAGCATCGCCAGCCTCCCCGCGCAGTAGAGGGTGACCCGCATCCCCTGGACCACGGTCGTCGACTCGGGCTCCGCCAGGGGACGCGCCCGCTCAATCAGGTGGTATCCGGCCGGAAGGACTTGCAGCACGTGGGGGCTGACCCCCGTGGCGCGCAGGGCCATGCCCGGGAGCGAGGAGGGCGCGGGCGACGTGTCAGTGGACGCGACGAAGCGCTCGTAGGTCGGCTTCAGTCCTCGTGCATCGAAGTGGCGCGCCGTCAGCGCCGTGGTCGTCCCGAGCACCTGCCGGCCGTTGAGCGCCTTGGAGAAGTTCTGGAGGGTGGTGTGACCGGGGATTCCCGCGCCCGTCATGCAGCCCAGGAGTCGGACCGTGGCGTTCCGGGGAAGGAGCGCCGTGAGCAATTCAGCGACAGCCGCCATCGGTTGATTCTTCCGGATGATGGGTGTGTCACCGAGGTTGAAGCCGCTCTCCCCGACGCCATGGCCCACGAGGTCGAGGCAGTCGATATCCTGCGTATCGTCCTGTGGGTTGTTGTAGATGCCCGGAGACCTGAGCACCCTGCGCAGCTCTCCGTCATCCGTTCCCTGATATCTGGCGAAGACCGTCGGGCTGGTCGCCAGGTCCTGGCAGACTTGAAGCGCTATCTCCTCGAACGTCGAGTCGAGTCTCTTGCAATACGAGATGATGGTCAGGTTCTTGCCCATGACGCTCTTGCTCCCGGCTACCGGCCGAAGGCGTGCCTGAGTGAGTCGCGCAGCAAGTCCCTCTTCTTGGCGTCGCGCAGCGTGTCGATGAAGGTGCGCAGTCGGAGGTACTCGTCTTCTTCCAGGGCGGCTGCGATGGGCCACTTTCCTCCGCCCTCGGCCAGGGTGCTGATGGAGAGCTTGATGCTCAGGGAGTCGACCTTCTTCTGCGTGGTCTCCTGCCACTCCGTGGAGAGGAAGAGGAAGCCATAGAGCTTCTCGGTGGGCTTCACCGCGTCGATGTCCTGCTTGGCCGGAATCGTGGACGGAGGATGGGGCCAGACCTCCTTGGGCTCGTCCTTCAGGTCGACGACGAAGTTCCCCAGCGGCTTGAGCAGGTCGCCTGTGTCGCGCACGAATTGGAAGGAGAGGGCGTCCTTTGGCGCGGGGCCCACCAGCTTGGAGGACCGGTCCACGAAGCGGACCAGGAAGGGGCTGTAGTACGTGGGCGACATCTCGATGCCCCACCAGAGTTCCAGTGTCTTGAGGTCCGTGGTGGGACTGTGCCTGGCCTGGTAGTAGTTCTTGATCATGTCCGCGCGAGTCGACATGGATGTGTCCTCTGGAGATGTATGTTTTTACCGCGTGATGGACCCGCGCGTTACGCGCGCTTCAGTCCAAAGGCCTTGATGAGGTTGTAGACATGGGCGCGGGTGAGGTCCAACCGGCGCGCCACCTCGCTCACGTTCCACACCGTGGTGTCGAGCTCCCGGCGGAGCAAATCCTTCTGGAACACGCGCGTCGCCTCGTGGAACGAGGCCGGGCCTTCCTCGCGGGCACGGGGCCCGTCCGTCAGATGGCGGGGCTCGACGCACGTAGCGGATTCGGCGCACGCGCGGATGAGCGCGGACTCCAGCCGGTGCCGCAGCTGTCTCACATTGCCGGGCCAGTCCTCCGTCTCGCAGGTCGCGTAGAACCCCGGTGAGGCGGGGAGCTTCGGCAGCCCGTGCTCGTCCGACAGCCGCGTGAGGAGCCCATCCACCAGGGAGCCCACGTCCTCACGTCGCTCGGACAGCGCCGGCATGCGGATGGTGAAGACATTCAGCCGGTAGAAGAGGTCCTCGCGAAAGCGCTTCTCCGCCACCAGCTGCTCCAGGTCCGCGTTGGTGGCGGCAATCACCCGCACGTTCGCCTTCGCGAGCCGGGGACTCGCCAGCGCGTAGTACTGCTTGGACTGGAGCAGTTGCAGCAGCTTGCCCTGCGCGGCGAGCGGAATCTCCGCGATTTCGTCCAGGAACAAGGTGCCGCCCTCGGCCGCCTCCACCTTGCCCACCGTCCTGCGGGCTCCAGGGAAGGCGCCTGGCAGCGCGCCGAACAGCTCGCTCTCGATGAGCCCCTCGGGGATGGCCGCGCAGTTGAGCTCCATGAAGGGCCCCGCCTTGCGCTTGCTGTTCTCGTGGAGCGCCTGGGCCAGCTGCGTCTTGCCCGTTCCGGAGGGGCCGCTCACCAGCACCGACACGTCCAGCGGCGCGGCGAGCGCGACCTGCTCGAAGACGTGGGCGAGCGCCTGGCTGCGGCCCGCGATGGTGTCGAGCCGGAGCCGCTGACGGAAGGGCAGCGTCGGGTCCTCCGTATCGAGCCGGCTGACGATGTTGGCCCGCTGCGCGGCCGTACCGATGATGCGCGCCACGTTCTCCGCGGCCCGGACGATGTCGGGATGAAACAGGCCCGCCGCGCCCCGGCGCCCTTCCAGGTAGAGCACGCCCGGCGTTCCCCCCGACAGCGGGACGCAGAGCACCGCCTCCAGGCGCTGCTGCTTGACGCTCTTGGACGCGGAGAAGCGCTCGTCCAGCAGGGCGAACGCGGTGTGCACCGTCTCTCCGGAGGCGATGGCCGCCGCGACGATGCCGCGGGAAGTCACCGCGCGAATCTGCTCCTCTTCGTTCGTCGAGCAGCCGTGAGACATGGACCAGCGCCGGTCCCCCGCCGTCGCATCCCGGTAGAGCTCCAGGTAGGCGCACTGGGCTTGCGCCAGGGCCACCAGTCGCGTGAGCACCTCCTGCATGGAGCCCGTGGGGTCGGTCGCGCCCAGGATGCGGAAAACCGTAAGATACAGGTCGCGTTCGAGCGCGGAAGCGTCCACTCCACCAGTCATCCTGGGGAGTGTAGTGCCCTGCTTCCGCTGTTCAAACTGCTGGACCCTGACGCCGCTCATGTCGCCACGGCTAAGCATTTCACGCGCCAGGAGTTGTCCCGGGCGACGCGCGCTGGAACTGACCAGTGGAGTGGTCAGTTCCGGGGGCTCGATTCCACTCGGGTGGACAGTCCTCGTGGGGCCTCGTTCCGGGCGGGGAGGGGGCGCGCCTCCGACATTCCGCTACCTGGTTCGTGCATCCCCGTCCGCTCGAGCCGGGCTGTCAGCGTCGGCGCCTCGCCTCGCGCACGGCCGCGAAGGCGTTGACGCGGCCATGGCCGAGGTAGTCATTGCGGCCGTCGGTGTAGTCCATGGCGCCCGTCTTGTCGGCGGTGGCCTGGAGGATGTGGCGCACCTCCTGGGCGGTGAGGTTCGGGTTGGCGGAGAACATCAGCGCCACCACGCCGGCCACGAACGGGCAGGCCGCGGACGTGCCACCGAAGGTCCCCGTGTAGTCGCCGCCTGGGGACGCGGAGGACGTGTAGCCGCGCTCGCCTCGGGAGTCCGTGGTCCAGATGTCCAGGCCGGGCGCGCCGACGGAGACCTGGGGGCCGAAGCAGCTGCCCTGGAAGTGGCCCCAGTCGGCGGGCGTGCAGCGGTCGTCGTCGCGGCGCGTGGCGGCCACGGCGATGACCTCCGGGTAGGCCGCGGGGAACTTCACCGTGCTGTTGTCATTGCCGGTAGCGGCCAGCACCACGCAGCCCTTGCCGCCGCGCCCGTTCCGCACCACGTCGGCGATGGCCCGTCGCACGGTGAGGTCCGGCTGCTCGGGGCCCCCGTAGCTGTTGCTGATGACCCAGGCGCCCAGCCGCGCCGCGGCGTAGATGCAGTGTGACTCCGCGCCCGGCCTCAGATGCAGGTACCCGTCGACGACCCGGGCGAGGCGGATGGGGACCACCGTGCAGCCGGGGGCGACGCCAATGACGCCGACGCCGTTGCGGCCCACCGCGGCGACGATGCCCGCACAGGCCGTCCCGTGGGCGTTGTGGCTGTCTGGCATCGGCATCGGCTGGTCGTCATCGTCCACGGCGTCGTAGCCCCGGGCGAGGTTGGCCTGGAGGTCCGGATGCCCCAGGTCCACGCCGGAGTCGATGATGGCCACGCGCACCGGGGCCTCGCCATGGGTGATGCTCCAGGCCTGGTGGGCCTTGATGGCGCTCAGGCCCCACTGTCGCGGCATGAGCGGGTCCATCCCCTGGGCATCGAGCGGGCCCATCCGGGTGGCGGTGCTCCGGCCAGCGCGGGACAGCTTGAGCAGGCGGTGGAAGCGCGGCTGCGCCTCCAGGCCATGCACCTCCGCCAGGGTGTTGGCGAGACGGAAGGCGTCGCCGTCATCCGGCGTGAGGACGTGGAAGGGGAAGTCGGTGGAGGGCTCCTGTTCGATGCGGGCTCCCACCCGCTGGAGCAGCGCCTGAAGGTTCGCGCTGCTCTGGCCAGAGAGGTCCGCGTTGACCTGACCATCGGGGAACATCATCGAGCCATCCGACTGCTCGAAGACGCCTTCGTTGGTGGTGTCCGGCTCGTGGTGGAACACGGACGTCGCCGACTTGTTCACCGTCGCTCGCAGCGCGCTCGTGGAGGACTCCGCCTGGATGGGCAGGAGCATCACGCCCTCGTTGGGGAACTCGATTGCCTTGCGCTTGTCACCGAAGCCCGGTGTGCTCGTCACCGAGGCCACGGCCATGGGCACTTGGGGCCCGGGCTGGTAGCGCACGGCCATGAAGCGACGCGACGGTTGAAGCGGGATTCGCTTGCCCTGGTCCATGTAATAGCTGCTCATGTTGCCTCCTGGCGTTGGACTGCATGGAGGCGAGCTAGCAAGGCTCGCGCCGAGGTCGCGGTGTGTCTGGGTTTGGGGCGGGGAAGGGTACTGCGGGGCACGCGGCTGCACACCCGCGTGGACAGGTGTGTCCAATGGATTGGACGCACATGCTCGGTGGGATGCGTGGTGTGTGATTGCGCGCTTGCGAGTGATAGCGTCACGACTCCCAGTGCGAACAGGGGACGAATTTCAGGAACTCCCCGCGAGGCTCCGGAACTCAAGCTGCCCTCCAAGCCCGGCATGGGATGCGCTCGCGGGTCACTTCGTGCTTCCCCGCCATCGGAGGATGCGGGTAGGGGTGCGGCATGCCGAAGAAGACCGTGTCGCTGGCGACGCAGTGGAAGCGGGTGGAGAAGCAGGCCATCCAGGTGCTGGGGAAGGGCGCCGCGGGCCGGTATCCGGAAGACCTGGAGCCTCGGGTGGTGCCGTTCTCGACCGCGTTCGACGCCGCGCCGCTGCTGCCGCCTGACTATGTCGAGTTCGTCAAGACACTGGGCTACCGGTGGTTGTCACACGACGCGTCCACGCTGGGCTTCCTCCCGCCGCGCTGGCAGGTGGGCCTGTCCCAGCAGACGGGAGTTCCTGACCGGACGTGGGACGAGGTCCGCGCGGAGCGTGAGGCGGGCACTCACACCTACGCGTTCGTGATGTTCGCGTCCCGCGACATCGACGACGTCAATGGCTTCGCCTTTGGCAAGAGCACCACCGAAGACGCCCTGGTTGTCTGGAGCGTGGAGGACAGCCTCCCCGTGGACGAACTGGGGCCGTTCTCCTCCTGGCTCGCACAGGAACTGGACGAGATGGCCGAGGCGCTCGACGGCACGGGGGAGGGGGCTGATTCCGTGGAGCCGCCGGACCTCGAAGGGGCCTCCCTTCCTGTCTCGGTGAAGGCGAAGGCGAAGGCGCCCGCCAAGGCCAAGGGCCCGGCCGACTTGTTCGACAAGTTCCCACGGGACTCGAAGGAGCTGTTGTTCAACGGCCGGAAGCTGGGCGAGCTGCCCTCGGTGATTGGCGAGTTCACCGAGCTGGAGTCGCTGTGGGTGCGCACGACGGGCATCAAGCAGGTTCCCCCTGAGCTGGGACGCCTCTCCAAGCTGAAGCGGCTGGACCTGTCCTTCAACCCCGAGTTGACCGAGCTTCCGCCCGAACTGGGTGACCTCGAATCACTCGAGTCGCTCGACCTGAACCGGACCGGCCTGATGACCTTGCCGGACGCCCTGGAGCGGCTGCGCCGCCTGAAGTTCCTGGACCTCCAGTCCACGCCCATGACGACGGTGCCGCCCGTCCTCTTCCGGATGCCCTGGCTTCGGACCCTGAGCCTCTACTGGACGACGTTGCCGCCAGCGGAACTCGAGCAGCTCCGGCGCGCACTCCCCGAGTGCAAGCTTGGCTTGAGCTAGGGGCCGGTCCGGCCCACGGCGGGCGCTGGTCGTGACAGCCCCATCCGCTCCGCGCGGAACCGGCGCAGGCGGCGGCTGCTGACCAGCAACCCGTCGACGCCTCCGGAGGCCGCCCGGGTGAAGGTCACCGCTCCGAGCGAACCGACGAACCGGTCCCCACCCACGGGCTCCAGCATGACCTCGTCCCGACGGGGCCAGCGCACCGCCAGTTTGCCGTCCGCGACGCGCACCGTGTAGGTCATGTCGACCTCCTCGCTCCGGTACTGTCCGACGAACGCCGCCAGGTCCGAGCCCGTGGGCATGGGCGCGCTCAGGCGGATGAAGTCCCTCGTCGTGGGCCAGGTGTCCCGGATGCTCAGCTCGCGCGGGCCCTGGGCCTTCGGCGCCGCGAAGCGCCACACATGCGTCGACTCGCCCGGTCGGAACGCCCCATCGCCGATGTGGACGAAGGCCTTGGGCATGCCGACCTCGCGCAGCGCTCCGTCCTTGACCTCCAGCCGCACGACTTCGTCCGTCAGGGGACTCCAGTAGTCGCCGGCGAGCGCCGACAACTCCCCCTCCGGCAGCGCGACGGCGGGAGGCATCGTGTCCTTCAAGACGTCGCCCAGATACACCGCGGCCACCTTCCACGCGAGGTCCGTGGCATCAATCGAGCCGCCGTTGCATAGCACGACGATGGCCAGCCGTGGGTCGGGGAAGAGGACGGCCTCCGTGCGGAAGCCAGAGGCCATGCCGTCATGTCGCACCGTGCGCTGGCCGCGATGCGCGCCCAGATGCAAGCCACCACCATAACCAGGCTCGGTGCCGTTGTTCAGCTTGCCGGAGGTCTGCATCAACGCCCTCAAGGCCGGCCCGCCGACGCGCCCATCGAGCAGGTTCTGCTCCCACTTCAGCAAATCATCGACGGTGGCGAGCAGATTACCGGGGCCGTAGTTGTCGGTGTTGGGCATGCTGATTCGCCAGCCGCCCTCACGGGGGAAGTAGCCCATGGCGCGCCTGGGAATGATTGCATTGTGGTCGTCGAGGAACTCGGTGTCGGTCATTCCGAGCGGCTTGAAGATCCGTTCGTCGGCGAAGGCTCGCAGGGGATTGCCGGAGACGCGTCGCACGATGACCGCCAGCAACGTGTACGCGGCATTGCCGTACAGGACCTCCGTGCCCGGCTCGAAGTTCACGCCGCGTTGCCGGGTCAACACCTCGAGGGTGTCCGCCTCGGTGGTCAGGTCGTCGCCGCGCCAGCCGGCCAGGCTCAGCAGCTGGCCCTGCTCGCGCAACCCGTTGGTGTGGTGCATCAGGTGCGCGATGGTGATGGTCTTGCCGTAGTGGGGTATCTCCGGCAGGTATTGGCGGATGTCGTCGTCCAGCGACAACTTGCCCTCTTGCGCGAGCAGCCCGACGGAGAACGCGGTGAACTGCTTGGAGATGGAGGCCAGATTGAAGACGGAGCGCGGCGTGATGGGGACGTCGTACTCCAGGTTCGCCATGCCGTAGCCGCGCGCGTGGTCCAGCACGCCGTCGCGAGAGATTCCCACCGCGCAGCCGGGCGTGGCCTTGCCGCTCCACGGCGAGAAGATGGCGTCGACGCGTGCATGACGCTGGGTCCGCGAGCCTCGTGACGTCTGGGCGCTGGCGATGGTGGTTGGCAAGGCCCACTGAGCGACGAGGGCCAGCAGCAGGAGGGAACGGGAAGGTCGCATGCGAAGGAGGCTCCTCGGGCGGGTCGTCGAGCCGCCCGCCGCGCCAGGGAGGATTCCCGAGCCTCCCGTCCATTCGCGGGGCATATCTGCGAAGCCCCGCCAGGCGTCGGTGAACCGCGTGTTTCAGGCGGTGAACCGAAAGAAGCTCCAGCCCTCCGAGGCTCAGGGCCGCGCCGCGCGGTCCAGGATGGGCTCGAGCACGGCGGCCAGGTCCCCCATCACGTTGATGACCCCCGTGACGTAGCGGCCCGTCCCAGGGACGTAGAGCATGAAGCTCTGGTAGCCCGCCGTGGTGCCCAGATGCCCGACGGCGACAGTCCCGTTGGCCTCGAGCTGCATCACCCCGAGCCCGTATCCGATGAGGCGTGACTCGGGCTCGGGCGCCGATTGGAACGCGAGCATGGTCTCCAGGGTCTCCGCGCGCTCGAAGAGCGCACCGGCGCGGAGCTGTTTCCAGAAGGTCATGAGGTCGGAGACGGTGGTCTCGAGGGCGTGCCCGCCAGACGCCCCGGCCATCGAAGGGTCGACGACGGTGAAATCCGCCAGCTCCTCATCGAAGGGGATGTACCCGCGCGCGCAGGGCTCCGTGCAGCCCAGGTCTCCCGGCTCGGGCAGACGCGTGTGAGAGAGGCCGGCTCGCTCGATGACTCGTTCGCGGACGACCGCGCGCCAGCCCCGGCCTTCCGTGGCGGACAGGAGTTCGCCGAGGAGCACGTAGTTGGTGTTCGAGTAGCCATATCGGGCACCGGGCGGGAACGACGAGGGCTGTGCCGCCGCGATGCCGAGAATCTCATCGAGCGTCCAGACGTGCTCCGGGTCGTTCACGATGGCCATGTCCGTCTCCTCGGTGACCCACTCTGGAATGCCCGAACGGTGACTGAGCAGCATGGCCACGGTGATGGTCTCCGCGTTCTGGATGCGGTCCGTCACGCTCGTCGGCAGGCGCTCCGTCAGGGTGTCATCCAGCGCGAGCGTGCGCCGCTCGACGCCCTGCAACACGGCGGTGGCGACCAGGCTCTTGAGGATGCTTCCCGCGCGGAAGTGGTGCTGCGCGGACAAGGGAAGGTTCCGCTCGACATCTCCAACACCGGCGACTCCCAGCCACGGAGCACCTTTGCTGGAGGAGACGGCGAGGGCGACGCCCGGAGTGACGCCCTTGGCGACGGCGTCCTCGAGAATGGCTTGCAGGTCGGCGTGCAGCGTCGTGGGCTCGTCATCACTGTCATCGCAACCACTGACCGCGCTCGCCAGGCCGATGAGCAGGGCAAGGGGGAGCGCGGCGAGCCTCGACCGTCGCGCGGGCCCGCGTTCGAGTGACTCACCGTGACTGATTTCGGAAGTGCGGGAATGTTGGGTCATGCCCATGAAGCACCGTCCGGATGCGTCGGTGTCACCTGTGCCAACGCGCATGCCCTCGTGAAGGCCCAAGGCCGCGCGCTTCTTGGCGCATGAGAGCTTGAGGTGGTTCCTAACGTCGGGGTCCAAGGTCGGGGGGCAGGCTGGACACCACTCGGACTGGGGTCTGACCAGGTTACCAGGTTGGGGTCCGCGTGGAACGAGCCCGCGAAGAGAGACTTCGCGGGGTATGGTCTTTTCAATCCATCTCTAGACTGGAGGCTGAGTGAAGACTGTCGTTCGAGCGCGCCTTGTCCCCTGGGTGCTGACATCCCTTCTGTGGAGTGCCTGTGGCGCCGAAGCTCCCGCCCCCGAGACACCGCCGGCGTCCCCCGCGCCCGTGACGTCCGCGAAGAACCCCCGGCGGTTCGTTCCGGGGCAGGCCATCGTGAAGCTCAAGGACTCCGTCCGGGGCCTCGCGGCGGACGCCGTTCCCTCGGTCCGCGGCTTCCGTTCCGAGCGCGTCCAGTCGCTCTCCAGTGGCGCGGTGCTGGTGGCGCTGGAGTCGGAGCAGCGGCCCGTGGCGCCTTCCATCGCCGAGGAGGAGGCCCTCACGCTGGCGGCCATCGCCGTACTGCGCCAGGACCCGAACGTCGAGTACGCGCACGAGAACCTCTACCTGGAGTTCTTCGCCACGCCGACGGACCCGCTCTATGCGCAGCAGTGGAACTACCCTGCCATCAACCTGCCCACGGCCTGGAACACCGTCACCGGCAACGTGAAGATCGCCGTGCTGGACACCGGCCGGCTGGACCACCCTGACCTGCTCGGTGCGTGGACCGCTGGATATGACTTCGGCGAGGGGGACGCGAACCCCTATGACACCAACACCTATCACCACGGCGTGCACGTGGCTGGCATCCTCGCGGCGCGCACGAACAACGGCGTGGGAGGGGCCGGCGTCTGCTGGGGCTGTCAGCTCATGCCCGTCAAGGTCTCCAACGCCGGCAACGGCGTCACCCTGGCCACCGTGGACGAGGCCATCCGGTACTCCGCGGACAATGGCGCGCGGGTCATCAACATGAGCTTCGGCACGGCCTACGACCCCAGCTCCCCCTCGGCCGTCTATCCCTGCTCGAGCTATCCCGACATCCAGGGCGCGGTGGACTACGCCGTCGCCAAGGGCGTGGTGGTGGTGGCCGCCGCGGGCAATGACGGCGCGGCGGGTTATCAGGCGGCGAACGTCACGCCCGCCTCCTGCAATGGCGTCATCGCGGTGGGCGCCAGCACGCAGACGGGCGCGCGGGCGACGTGGAGCAGCGGAGGCTCCCGCGTGGATGTGATTGCGCCAGGAGGCACCGCCAGCTCCGGCTTCTTCGGCCAGGGCATCGGCTGTCCTTCCGACCCCAACACCTGGGATCCGTACAGCGGCACGGACCAGATTGTCTCGGCCTGGGCGATTGGGAAGCCTGGGGGCTCGCTCCTGACGGGCGACTACTGCCACCGCTACCTGAGCGGCACGTCCATGTCGGCTCCGCATGTCGCGGGCCTGGCGGCGCTCATCCTCTCGCAGAAGCCTTCCCTCACGCCCGCGCAGGTCGCCGCGCGCATCAAGGGCACCGCGACGGCCGTCGCCGGCTGTGGCTCAAACTGTGGCACTGGCCGAATCAACGCGGCGGCGGCCATCTACACCAACCTCCCGCCGCTCCCGACGAAGGGGACCTGGTACAACCCCTCACGCTCCGGCAACGGCCTGGACATCCAGCACGTCGCCTCCGACAAGCTCTACGTCACCTGGTACACGTACACCTCAGCGGGCGTCCCCACGTGGTACGTGAGCTACCTCAACGCGGAGCCCGGTGAGTGGCGCGGCGACCTGCTGCGGACCTCGTGGAATGGTTCGAGCGCGACGTTGTCTGTGGTGGGCACCCTGCGCTTCACCCACAACTTCGGAGCGTGGCACTTCTACTGGACGCTGGGCGGGCTGTCGGGCAACGAGCCCATCTCGTTCCTGGCGTTCGGCGGCGGCACGCCGGTGATGAACCTGACGGGCGCCTGGTACAACGCGGCGCAGTCCGGCTGGGGCGTCACCTTCGACACGCAAGGCAACACCCACTTCGCCAACCTCACCGCCTACCAGGGCAGCACCCCGGTGTGGGTGCAGGGCGTGGTGACCAGCACCTCCACGTCGCTCTCGTTCCCGATGACGTACGTCACGGGCACGAACCTGTGTCCCGGGTGCACCGGCACACCGTCGACCTCGTCGAGCCCCGCGGGCACCTTCACGGTCAACGGCTCGGCGGGCGCGCCAGGCGCCATGTCGGCTTCCTCCTCGTTGAGCTTCCCGGGAGGAACATGGAATCGTCCCTCCTTCACACTCAGCCGGCTGACGGGGCCGTAGGCGGCACGCCTGCTCCAGGCGACTGGAGGCTCGGGCGTCCGGAGCTCTCCTGTCGAAATGGACCGCTCGGGCCGGCCTGGCGATGGATGCCACGGCCGCCCGGGCGGGCCGTCTGCTTGAAGGCTGTCCTCATGAGTATGACGTTTCCCGTCCAGCCAGGATGGGAGCGAGGACGGCATGAGCGAGGCAACGACGACGACCCTTCCTCACGACACGCGGCGCAGCGGCATCACCGCGCGCTTCTTCGCGGACCCCGACTTCGACTTCGAGGCGCGGATTGCCTTGGGCCTCGCATCCCAAGGGGTGGGCGATATCGGTGGAGTCCTCGTGACGCTCGCGTCCATCGAGGAGGGGAGCGCGGAAGGATGGTTCCAGGCCTGGAGGTCGTCCGCGGAGCGGCTGCGCGTCCAGGCTGAATCGAGCGCGGTCTCCGGACATGAGGAGAGCGCGCGGTGGTTCTTCCTGGCGGCGGCGGAGGCGTACTCGCGCGCGCTCGCCTTCGTCACGGGGCTGGCGGACCCCCGCGTCCTGATGCCGACCTTCGCCCTGCATCGTCGATGCTGGGACGCGGTGGTGTCCCGCTCCGGGGGCTGCTTCCTCCGGGTGGAGGTTCCCTACGAGCGGGGAGTCCTGCCCGGGTATCTCCTCCGTCCGGATGCCTCGGGCACATCGCGGCCGACGCTCGTGCTGACCAATGGCAGTGACGGCTCGCTCACGTCGCTGTGGGGGACGGGGGTCTCGGGAGCGCTGCGACGGGGCTTCAATGCCTTCGTGTACGACGGCCCAGGCCAGCAGTCCCTGTTGTTCGAGCAGGGCATTCCCTTTCGGCCGGACTGGGAAGCGGTGCTCACTCCCGTCGTGGACACGCTGGTGTCCCGCGCGGATGTGGATGCGCGAAGGCTGCTGGCCTACGGCATCAGCCAGGGAGGGTACTGGCTTCCTCGCGCCCTGGCCTTCGAGCATCGCTTCGTCGCCGCCGTGGTGGACCCTGGGGTGATGGACGTGTCCACGTCGTGGACGTCACACCTGCCACCAGAGCTCGTCGCGCTGCTGCACACGGGAGCGCGGGAGACGTTCAACGAGGCGATGCGCGAAGTGGAGGCAGACCCTGTCATGGCCCGCGTCATGGCCTTCCGGAGCAGGCCCTATGGCACCGGGACGCCGTTCGACACGTTCTCCCAGGTGCTGCGCTACCACCTGCGCGACGTCGTGGAGCGCATCCGCACGCCCCTGCTCGTCCTCGACACGGAGGGCGAGCAGTTCTGGCCAGGCCAGGCGGAGGCCCTGTTCCAGGCGCTTCGTTGCGAGAAGGAGCACCTCCGCTTCACCCGCGAGGAGGGCGCGGGCTCCCACTGCCAGCCCCTGGGCAGGGCGCTCACGGACCTACGCATGTTCGACTTCTTCGCCGACCGGCTGGCCCGCGTCCGCACGCACTGACCGCCGCCGCGCTACCTCCGGCGAGGCTTCTTCACGGGCGGGGCCTCGTCCTGATGTCGCTGGATGCGTCGGCCGATTCCCTCCAGCATGAAGTCGAGGCTGTTCTCGAACTCCGCGTCGACATCCAGCGCCCGCATGCGAGACAGGGTGTGCTTCACGCCAGGGTAGTCCTTGGCGGGAAGGGCCAGGGCCGCGGTGTGGAAGCGCTGAAGGGGAGGCGGCGCACCCTCGTCCCTGGCGGCCCACTGCTCCTGGCGCCGGATGGTGCCCGCGAGCCAGGAGAAGAACGTGTTGTGCAGGTCCCCGGCCTCGCTCCAGGGCACTCCCGCGTCGTGGAGCTTGCTGACGGTGCGCTCCAGCACGAGGAGCGCTCCGTGCACGGCCGGACCTTCCTCCAGGAGGTAGTCCATCACGCCCCGGTGAGCCAGGCCGAGCACGCGCACGCGCAGCGCCACCTCTCGCAGCCAGTCCAGGGGCGCGAGGGTGGCGTCGGGAAGCACGAGCTGCTCGAAGATGTGCTCCACCACGCGTGACACCAGCTCCTCGCGGTCTCCGACGTGGTTGTAGAGGGCCATGGGCGTCGCGCCGATTCGCTCCGCCACGGCGCGCATCGAGAGAGTCCTCAGCCCGCTCTGCCGCACGAGCTCCGTGGCGGCCTCGGTGACGAGAAGGAGGGACAGCCGAGGGGGGCGGCCCATCGTCTTCTTCGCCTTCTTTCCCTCCGGAGCTTCGCGACCAGCCATCCCACTCCTCGAACCGCCGCGCGAGCCACACCACGGCGCGGGCCAACGTAGTCGGCTCCGCGAGACGCGCAAACGGGTTCTTCACCCCGCGTCGTCCGCGAGTCCATTCCCCAGGTTCCAGTGCTCCTCGAGCGCCGCCTGGTCAGCGAGGAGCGCGGACAGCCCCCCGACGCGCTCGAGCACCGCGTCGCGCGCTCGCAAGACCTTCCGCCGGACGGCGGCCACATCCGTTTCGAGGAGGACCCCCTGGTGCTTCACGAGCTTGCCGCGAACCATCACCGACTCGACGTTCCCCGCGTGCGCCTGCATCACCACCGCGTCACGAGGCTGGCCCAGCGGCGTCATGTTCAGGGCGTCGGCGGAGAGCACCACCAGGTCCGCCCACTTCCCGGGGCGCAGGGAGCCCGTGACGGCCCCGAGCCCGAGGGCGTCGGCCGCGTCCTGCGTCACCATGCGGAGCATGCGGCCCGCCTTCAGGTCGAGCCTCCTGGGCAGGCCCGCGAGCGCATTCGCGCGGCCTCGCTCGGACTGGAGCGCCAGCCGCATGGCGGTGAACAGCTCGCCCCCGTTGCTCGCCACGACATCACAGCCCAGGGTGGTGCGGACGCCCGCCCGCAGGGCGCGCCCGATGACGGGGAACCCCATGCCCATCTGGAGCTCCGACTCCGGCGTGGCGCTGATGGAGCCTCCACTGTCGGCGATGCGGGCCAGGTCCTCGTCACCGCTGAACGTGCAGTGCACGAAGAGGAGGTCCGGGCCGAGCAGTCCGTCGCGGCCCAGTTGCTCGACTTCGCTCGGCCCCGTGACGGGCCACGCCGAGCAATGCAGGGTGATGGGCACGCCCAGCTCGCGCGCGGAGAGCAGCTCCGCTCGACTCTGCTCCCACGGCACCTGCATCTCGGAGAGCGCGATACCCAGCCGCACCCGCCCGCTGTCGGAGGCGAGAGGACCCTCACGGAGCCGACGGGCGTCCGCGAAGCGATGCTCGGGGGTGGGGAACGCGGGACTCGGCGCGGGGCCCTGCGCGTAGCCATAGGCGAAGAGTGCCTGGATGCCCGCATCCTGGAGCCCCTGGAGGGCCGCGTCCGCATGGGCTGGTGAGGAGATGCAGTGGGAGTAGTCGACGAGCGTCGTGATGCCCGCGTCGAGCGCCTCGAGTGCCCCCGCGAGGGTGCCCGCATGGACATCCTCTGGACGGAAGACCGGCGAGAGCTTGACCCGGACCGCCGCCAGGTAGTCGAGCACCGTCCAGTCGCCGCCCAGCGCGCGCAGCGGCGTCTGCCACGTGTGCCGATGGGTGTCGATGAGCCCCGGCATCACCAGCTTGCCGGCGAGCGGGAGCACCCGGCAGCCCTCCACGCGCAGCTCCCGGCCCATCGCGGTGATGCGCCCGTCCTCGATGAGGATATCGCCGCACGGGAGGTCTTCGAAGTCCGGGTCTCCCGTCACCACGGTGGCACCCTGGAGAAGCCAGCGCTCTGTCTGAGTCATCTCCGGGAGAGTTAATTTACGATGTATATTAAGTCAAATCCGCCGCTTGGCGCGGTGCGTCCAATTCCGGCTCGACGCGCGCGCGCCGATGGCGAGAGGTGCGCAGGCTTCGTGACAGTGAAGTCGCGGTGTGCAGCGCGCTACACCCCAGTCACGACGGTAACCCCTGGAAACACAGGGGGTCACGGTTGGCCCATGCATTGCTCAAGAGGGGATACGTACCCACACCCCTTTCCAAGGAGCAGTTCATGAAAACCGCCAGGTTCTGGCTTGCCGGCGTCGCGGTGTTCGCGCTGGTCGCCACGGGATGCGACAGCGAGAACCCGCCGCCCGATGCGCAGAAGGTCGCGGAGGTCACCGCCAGCCGTTCGGCGGAGATGGTGCGCGGCGTCAGCGCGAGCGTACGGACGATGAACGGACTGCCCGCGGTCGACAGTCTGGAAGAGGCCCTGTCCGTCTTCAGCAAGGGCTTCGCGGACGTTCCCATGCCCGCGCTCCCGAGCCAGGAGGCGGAAGAGGACGGCTCCTCGCTTCCCGACTTCTCCAACGAGGCGGAGACGAGCGCCCAGGCCGCGCGCCTGGAGAAGTACCTGCGCGAGCGCGTCTTCACCGCGGAGCACGTGGAGTCGACGGAGGGTGCCTCCACCGTCTTCCTGCTCAAGGGCGAGAATGTCTGCACCGACGGTCGTGAGCTGGCGGACACCGACTGCGTGAAGTTCGTGAACCAGTCCGAGCTGCGCGTGCGCGCGACGAGCCTGGACGATGACGGGCTGGAGCTGACGTTCCTCATCGGCTCGAAGCGTGCCAATCCCGTGTCGCTGCGCTTCCTGCCGAAGGTCATCGCGCTGGTGGTGGACCTGGGCGGCGTGAAGAGCGCGGTGCAGCAGCTCGACGCGGAGGCGGCCGAGGCGCTGCCGACGGTGATGGTCGGTCAGGTGGAGCTGAAGGTGACGAAGGAGGGGGCGCAGCACTGGATTGTCAGCGGCTCCATCCTCCAGGCGCTGCGGCTGGAGCTGGCGGGCGAGGATGGCACCATCGCCATCTCCTCGGCGCGCGCGGCTCCGTTGGTGGAGCTGGAGGCGGATGGCGCGGCGAAGCGCGCGCGCTTCCTGCTGGACCTGAACACCACCGAGGTGCGCGTGCCGTACGCGGGCGTCGCGCCGGCGCTGCGTGGCAAGGACTGGACGGTGTCCCTGTCGGGCCTGTCGTTCACGCTCGAGGCGACGGAGAACCAGAAGGACTTCACCGTGGGCCACGTGGGGCTCGGCGACGCGCAGAGCTTCTTGAGCCTGGGCAACGACAAGCTCTTCACGCTGGACCTCAACAGCCAGTCCGGCCGCCACTTCGACCTGACGCTGTCGCGCGGGGATGACGGGCTGCCGCTGGTGCGCGTGCAGCCGGAGGTGGACCTGGTGGCGCGCTTCTTCCTGGCGCCGCTCAAGGCGGACCCCGACATGGAAGTCCCCGCGGGGTACGAGGAGGCGACGTACCGCGTGCGCTTCACGGGTGGCTCCGGTGGCCCGAGCCTGCGTCCGGTGCGCGCCAACGCCACCACCGGCTTCAAGGGCGGCATTCAGGTGGTGACCGGAGAGCTGTCGCTCACCGCCGGTACCTCCAGCGTGGCCGTCTCCGCGGGCCAGTGCCTGGTGGGCCGTGAGGTCTCGAGCGGCGGTGGCTCGTTGCTCGACTACCTGCAGTCGGGCAGCTGCCAGTAGCTCGCGGTCAGTGCTGATGGACGAGAGCCGCGACCCACTCCAAGGGTGGGCGCGGCTCTTTTCCTGAGGTCAGCGACGAGGCGCGCTTCAGCTCCGGCGACGACGCAGCGCGAGGGGAACGGCGAGCATCGCCAGCGCCCACGAGGAGACGCCCCCCGCGGCGGCACAACCGCCTCCATCATCGTCTCCGGGGACAGGAGCAGTGGGAGTGCCCTTGCCCACCTGGATGGCCACGCTCGTGGTCGCGGCGCGGTCACCCGTGCTGTTCTGGTCCGCGTTGGAGGAGTTGCCAGCGCCGAAGAGCGTGAGGGTGACGTCGGACGACGGCGCGGTGAGCGAGAAGGCGAAGCGCAGCTCGTTCCCGCTGAACTCCATGGGCCGGGTGTGGACCAGCTCCGCTCCCAGCTTCTTCAGATTCGCACCCGCGACGAGGACGGCCTCGGTGCCGCTCACCGCGATGTCGACGCCGCCGGTCTTCGCGGCGCCGCCTCGGATGATGAAGGTGTACTGGCCGGTGCCTCCGGGCTCGAGCGTCGTGGGGCCCTCGAGCGCGACGGTGGGCGTCTCCCCGCCGGTGTGACACGTGTTGCACGTCGGCCCGCCCTTGCCCGACTGCCCGGTGATGCCGGTGCCGGTGGCGAAGGCAGGGAGGGACCACAGCGACGAAACCGCGAAGACGCCCGCGAGACGGAACAAAAGACGCATCGAATCTCCAAGATGACAAGCAGGTGTGACGGGGGCCTGCCCCCGGTTCCGTTCGCACACGGCCCGTCGGGAACCAGGGGCAGGGGACTTCCAGGAACAGCTTCGCTTCAGCGCAGTTGGACGAAGGAGAACGAGAGGCCCTGCGTCGTCACGGTGGGCTTGCCGTTCTCACCCAGCACCCGCAGCGTCGTCGACGCGGCGCCTGCTCCGAACTCGGTGTAGAGGGTGTGGTTCTCCGACTCGTAGAGGAAGACGCTGCCGGAGGTGGAGGGGAACTCGGACTTGCGCGTGGCGACCAGGGTGGTGAGGTTCAGCTCCCACCACTGCCAGCCCGTCCCACTCGCCACCGTGCGGGGGTGGGTGCCTTCGAGCACCGGAGCGATGCTCTCATCCAGCACGCGCACGTAAGCGGTGCCCTGGGGCCCGGGGATGAGCGCGCCCGCGGTGCCGCCGCCCACCAGTCCGCCGAGTGACCGATAGAACGTGGGGTCGATGGTGCGCGTCTGCGCGTTGTACTTGAGCAGGCACGGCTCCGGCGCGTCCGCGCCATCCGTCCGGCGAACCGCGGCGCCATACGCCTCCGTGGCGAGGAACACCGTGCCGTCGGAGGCGACGGCGATGTCGTGGGTGTAGCCACAGCGGTCATCCGTGGAGACAGTGGGCACGTCCGTCGCCGTGTCGATGGAGACCACGCCCGCCTTGCGGGTGATGCCATTGCCAGACGCCGGCCGCCAGCCGACGGGCATGATGAACTGATTGCCGAGGTGGGCGACGGCCCCCGAGAAGGCCAGGATGGTGTCGGGGAGGTTCAGCTCGGGGAGCGGGATGCTGCCCGAGACGGTCATCGCCGTGGGGTTCCAGATGACGACCTTCGAGGTGGCGCCGTCGAAGAAGTAGGCCTTGGTGTCGGAGATGAAGTGGAAGTTGGCCTGGTACTCGCCAATGGAGGTGACGCCCTGGCTCGCGAAGCTCACGGTGCCCGCCTCTTCCAGGCGGCTGCCATTGAGCTTGTAGCGGGTGACCACCGGGTTCGCGTCCGTCACCACGTAGAGCGAGCCGGACTTGGGGATGCCCACGCCGAGCGCACGGCCGGGAACCTTGATGGCGTTGTCCAGCGTCAGCGCGCTGGTCTGCTCCGCCTTGTTCGTCACCAGGACGTAGCTCTCGGCCGGGTCCTGGGCGAGCAGCTGCGTGGTGATGGCATACAGCGGTCCGGTGTCCTCATCGTCCGAGTCGCCGCAGCCCGTGAAGAGACAAGGGGCCAGCAGCGCCAGGGACCAGCGCAAGGAACGGAAGGCAACGGGATGCTTCATGGGAACAGCCTCTCAACGGGGGGGATGGAAATGCGCCGCTCCACCCGTGGCGACCGCCCTGGTGAGGGGCGTCCACAGATGAGAACGATACGCATTATCGTTTTCAGGTCGTAATAAAGTGGGGAAACCTTGATGTCAAGGAATACCGACGGGCCCGCCGTAGCTCGAAAACGAGGTGAGGTTGACCCGGCGGCACATTGGCACCTGGGTCTCTTGCGTGTGCGTCCACGGGCCTCCCAGTGTGCTCGGCGCGGGTGCGTCGAAACCTCTTCGACGTGAGGCTTCCGGGGGGAGTCATGGCGCAAGACGATGGGCAGGGGTCACCACCGACGACGGCGACGGGCATGGCACGCAGGACGCTGCTGGGCGGGCTGGGTGCCGCGGGCGTCGGGGCGGCCTTCGCCGGGGCGGGCTCGACAGCGGAGGCGGCCGTGCCAGCCCCCAGGCCGAGAGCCGCGGCCCCAGCGACATCCACGGCCTCCGGGCAGATCACCGCCGACGGGGTGACGCGAGCCCTGGCGGTGCTCGACGACATCGTCAAGAAGGACAAGGCGGCTTCCACCGTGCCCGGAATCGCGGTCGCGGTGGTGTACGACGGCGCGGTCAGGTACCTGAAGGGTCTGGGCGAGCGCCAGGCGGGCGTCGTGGGTGACGTCGATGCGGACACGGTGTTCCAGCTCGCCTCGGTCTCCAAGCCGCTGAGCTCCACGGTGATTGCCGCGGCTTTGACACGGCGTCTGGCCAAGGTGGACTGGAACGACACACTGCAGACGTTCCGTCCTGGCTTCACGCTCGCGGATGCCTGGGTGGGGCAGCACGTCACGGTCGCCGACATGTTCTCGCATCGCAGTGGCTTGCCCGACCATGCGGGAGACCTGCTCGAGGACCTGGGCTACACCGGTGAGCAGATCATCTCGAAGCTGGCGCTGTATCCGCTGACGCGGTTTCGCGACTCGTATGCCTATACGAACTATGGCCTGACGGCCGGGGCGCTGGCGTTCGCCACGGCGACGGGGCGCTCCTGGCAGGACCTGGCGCGGGAGATGATTTTCGCGCCGCTCGGCATGAGCAGCACCTCCTATTCCTTCGCGGACCTCCAGGCGAGCAAGAACCGGGCGGCGCTGCACACGCTGGTGGATGGCCAATGGAAGCCGGACCTGGGGGCCAACAATGACGGTCAGGCGCCCGCCGGTGGCGCGAACTCGTCGGTGAGAGACCTGGCCCGGTGGCTGACGATGCTGGTCGCGGGGGGCGGCTACCCGGGCATTCCGAACCCGGTGGTCGACGTCCCGGGTTTGCAGACCATCTGGCGGCCCAACAGTGTCACCCAGGGTCCGGAGGAGCTGGGGGGACGGACGAGCTTCTACGGGCTGGGCTGGAACGTGGGTTACGAGGACACCGGGGAGTTGAGGCTGGGGCACTCGGGCGGCTTCGGACGCGGAGCGTCCACGGTCATCACCGTCTATCCGTCCAAGAAGCTGGCCATCGCCGTGCTGACGAACGCGGACCCTCGAGGCGTGCCGGAGGCCATCTCCGCCGAGTTCGTGGACATCGTTCGCTACAACGCGTCGACGCGAGACTGGCTGGCTTTCTTCGGGCCCATCGTGGCCGACCCCATCACCGCGGACCAGACGAAGTACTCCAAGCCCGCGGTGAGCCCGGCTCCCGCGCGAAACCTCAACGCCTACGTCGGCACCTATCCGAATCGCGTCTACGGTGACCTCACCGTGACGCTGAAGGATGGGGCGCTGTCGTTCACCGTCGGCCCCGCGGGGAAGCGATTCCCACTCATGCACTACAGCGGTGATGAGTTCTTCTTCGAGACCACGGGCGAGAACGCGAGTGGGTTCTCCGGGGCGCTCTTCGCCGCTCCGCGAACGAAGGTCCTCTCGCTGACCATCAACGCGTGGAACCGCGACAAGCTGGGGGTGTTCACCCGTCGCTAGGGCGCCGTGACGGGGCCTTCCAGCGGCCCACCCCATGGCCTCGGGGTGGGCCGGGTGATGACGTCAGGGCGCGGGTGCCGCCGACTGGTTCACCAGCACATCGTGGAAGTATGCATTCACATACCCCAGCGGACTGGGACTGCCGCTCCCGCAGGAGGGCAGGGCGTGAGTCACGACCAGCTCCTTGTTGGCGATGCCGGGAGCCAGGGTGTCCGTGACGGTGTAGGCGCCGTACACCTCGGGCTGGCTGTCGCGCTGGAACACGAAGCGGTCATTCGCCGCGTCCCACTGGACTCGCAAGCGGGCCTGCTCGCCCTGGTGAATCAGGCCCAGGTCCGCCGTGAAGAGCGAGCTGCGCCCCGTGCACGACGCGTCCCTGCACCGCTCGATGTTGGCCTCCACTCGCAGGTCCTGCGAGCCCAGCGGGTCCGTGGACCGGGAGACGATGCGGATGGACGCGGTGATGTCATCCTTCGCGCTGGCCCGGCTGGGCGTGGCGGCGTTGAAGAAGTGGCCGGACAGCTCCGCCGTTCCCTGAGAGACCCCGACACCCGGCGCCGCGCACCCCGTGCTCCGGGCGTTGTTCACGCGGACCTTCGCCTCGATGGCCGTCACCACCGACGACTGGGTGAAGCGCAGGCCGTAGCGTCCCGTGCCCGTGTTGGACCGGCTCATGAGCCGCAGGCGGGTGAAGGCCAGCTCACGAAGGGCCTGCTGACGGCTCCCCGTCTCTCCGTGGGCCCACCGTGCCGCGTCGATGCCGCGCACCTTCGTCGCGCGAGGCGGGTTGGACTCCGACGGATTGAAGTTGTCGTACGGCACCATCGGCTCGACGGCGTGGGCGATACCCGTGCCCCCGAGGAGCAGCGCGAGCACTGCGTACTTCAGATTCATTGCGCTCATGGGGACTCGAGCTCCTTCAGTTGGATGTAGTGCCGCACCCGGGCGTTGTCGCCCGTGTCCAGGTCCTTGCCCTCGGTCTCCAGGGACATGCCGTTCTCGAAGCCATTGAGGAAGCTCCCCATCATCTCGAGCCCGTTGAGCCAATCATTGGCATTCGTCTCGCCCTTCACCCGGAGGACCAGGCCCGACGCCGCGAAGAAGCTGAAGTGGCCGTCCCGCTCGTCCACCGCCGTTCCGGCGCCACCCTCGGGGATGGAGTCGTAGTGGTCATTGGGGCCGGTATCCTCCTCCCAGATGGCGGAGGTCATGTTCACCACCCCCGTGAAGTTGGCGGGCAGGTCCGGGAACTGCGTGGGATTGTCCGGCCCGGTCCGCACCTGCCAGTTCGGGTAGATGGTCTGGTCCTCGACGATGGTCAGGAAGGCGTTCTCCCGGAAGAAGCCATTCGCCGTCATGTGCACTCGGGGCGTGAACCAGTCCGCGCAGCAGCCGCTCTCCGTCTCCAAGTCCGTCACCTGCTTCACCGCGTACTCCATCCGGTGCGGCTTGGCGGGGTTGTACTTCACGACATCCTTCACCCGCGTCAAGGCCACGCTCACGTCCACCATCGCGTGGTCCGACAGGCATTGCTGGAAGAGCTGCGGCTGCGGCGGGCTCGCGATGAGGATGCCGGAGTCAGGGTCGAAGTGCGGCTTGACGTCCGCCGTGGGCTCCTTGAGCAGCGCGTAGGTGGGGAACGCCAGCGTGTCCTCGGCAGGAAACACCAGCACGTAGTCGAGCCGGTCCTTGGAACCCAGCTCGTCCGTCACCAGGTCCGTGCACTGGCTGCTCAGCCACGTTCCGGTCGCCATCGGGTCCGGGCCGGACGAGGTGCGCGCCAGGTCGCGAGCCTCGGAGAAGAGGCTGTTGGCCTTCTCGAACTCAGTGCGCTGGTTGATGGCCAGGAAGCTGGGGCCCACCATGTCTTGATAGGCCGGGAAGTTGGAGTCGGGCTGGGTGGCCTTGGGCCCCAGGGTGTTCATGTCCCCGAGCAGGAAGGCGGGGCGGTCCATGCCGCTCGGCCACGTCCCTTGGGGGAAGATGTCGTCGTCGCCGAGCAGGTACGGGAAGGTGTTTTCGTGCAGGGGCCCGCCCTTCCGCACCTGCTGGACATAGGCCTTGATGTCGAAGAGCTGGTCCTCGCGGGCATCGGTGTCGGGGCCGGGGACGTTCTCCCCCGCGTTGACGTGGGTGCAGAACACGTCCACGAACTCGCCGTAGTCCGTCGCCGTGGCGACCCTGGGCGCGCCGGTATCATCATTGACGACGACGGGCGTGGTCGCGGCGGGGGTGGCGATGCGCGCCCAGATGACGCCCTTGTCCTGGAGGCAGTCGGAGCCGGTGCACATGTGCGAGGGAAAGTGGTGCACGCCTCCCTCCAGAATCTGCCGTGAGGACAGCAGCACGAGGCCCGTGCTTTCCGTGGCCAGCTTGAAGACGTCGTCGTTCAGCTCCGTGACGGCCTGCATGGGAGGCAGCGCCTCGATGGCGCGCAGCGCGTTGACCTTCTCGACGAGCTCGCCGCGCTCATGGGACATCCAGATTTCGGAGATGCAGGCGACCTCCTTCCTGAAGATCTTGGCGGCGACGGTGTCGATTTCCCCTGAGCCACCGTCGCTGACCCAGAAGGTCGCGTCAGGCATCTGCCCCACGTTCCACATCGTGAAGCTGAGAGGGATGGAGACGGGCTCCTTGAGCTCGAGCGTCTCCCAGGTCGAGGGGATGAAGTCGACGGGCGACTGGTTCTTCACGTTGGGGAAGATGCCGCCTCCCACCCGCTGCGTGGCGCCGGCCACCGAGAAGACGGTGCTCTGGATGCCGAGGCCCAGCTTGCGGACGAGGGCGGACAGCGGCTCGCTGCCGACGATGGGCGGCACGCTGCTGCGCAGCTTCACCGCGAACTCGATGTGCACGAGGGACGACTGGGCGCTCGGGGTCGACACCACTGCGGTGGTGGCCCAGGCCTGGTTGGGGGCCGTCAGCGCCGTCCAACCATTCGTGTTGTTGCCCATCCGCTGCGACAGCGTGGTGTTTCCGTTCGGACCGGTGGAGTAGCGGAGCTGGAGGTATCGGTCCTCGGAGCGGGGCTGGTTCGCCCCGGCGACCTGGTTGATGGTGGCGTCACGCTGGGCATCGAGCCAGACGTCGATGACGCCGGCCGCATCCAGGAAGGTCCCGTTGGCGTCCTTGGGCCGGGGCAGGCGCATGCCGATGAACAGCGTCTGCGAGAGGCAGGGGTTCGTCTGCACCGAGGGAATCCCGCCGGCCTTGGGCATTCCGAAGTTGCACTCTTCCGAGGTGTACTCGGCGTTGTCGCTGACGAGCAGGTACAGCTCGCCGTTGGGGCCGCCGTTCACATAGTCCTGCAGCGGGAACTTCTTGCCGTCCGCGTACTCCATCGGAGGGACCCAGCCGTCCACCGTGGGCTGGGCGCACGTCGAGCCGGGACTGCAGTGGACCGCTGCGTTCTGGGGAGGAAGCCTCGTAACGTGGGGCGCCGCCAGGGCCCAGGTGGGGATGAGACTGGCGAGAGCCAACAGGAATGCACCGCGTTGCATGAAACCTCCGGGTTGTGCCCCAGAGGAACGAAGGCGTTCGCGGATCTTCCCGCCTGTGTTTCACGCCCCTTTTATTTTGCGCGACGGCGGGCGGCTCGCGGCAGCCGCGGCGGCTTCGCGCAGCTTGTCCTTCTTGCTCTTGCGGTTCCCCTTCACTCCGCCATTCACGTCCAGGGGCGGGGTGGGGACATCGACGGGCTCGAACCCCGGGAGCTGCTCGCGGGGGAGGCGGAGCTGGTGGCGCCGCTCGATGAGCCGGAAGTGGGCCTGGGTGTCCGCGCTGATGAAGCTGAGCGCCGTGCCCGGCTCGCCCGCGCGACCCGTGCGGCCAATCCGGTGCAGGTAGTCCACGGGCGAGCGCGGCAGGTCGTAGTTCACGACCGCGGGCAACTGCACGATGTCGATGCCGCGCGCGGCGACATCCGTGGCGACGAGGACCTTCACGCGCTTCGCCTTGAAGTCCGCGAGCGCGCGCGTGCGTGCCCCCTGGCTGAGCTCCCCGTGCAGGGGCGCCGCGGTGATGCCGGCGCGGTTGAGCTTCATCGCGACGTGCTCCGACCCATACCGGCTGGCCACGAAGGTCAGCACGTGGGACCAGCCCTGAGTCTCCAGCAGGTGCCGCAGCAGCATCGTGCGCCGTCCCGCGTCCACCTCGATGGCGCGCTGGACGACGAGGTCCGCGCCGGGAAGGACTTCTGGCGGGATGTCGATGCGGGTGGGCTCGTGCAGCAGGTCCGCGGCGAGCTTTCCCACGGCGGGTGGGAAGGTGGCGGAGAACAATAGATTTTGGCGGCGCTTGGGGAGCAGGGCGAGCAGGCGCGTGAGCTCGTCGGCGAAGCCCAGGGAGAGGAGCTGGTCGGCCTCGTCCAGGACGAGGGTCTCCACGGTGGAGAGCCGGAGCGCGTTCTGGTCCACCAGGTCCAGCGCGCGGCCAGGGGTGGCCACGACGAGGTCGGCGCCTCCGCGCAGCGCCATCATCTGGGGATTCAGCGAGACGCCGCCGACCGCGAGGCACGTCTTCACTCGTCGGGCGAGATGTCGGCCGAGCTGCTCGACAGCCTCGGCGATTTGAGCGGCGAGCTCGCGGGTGGGCACGACGATGAGGGCGCGGGTTCGCCGGGGATTGCCGCCAGGACTCATGGCCAGGGACTCCAGGAGCGGCAGCACGAACGCGGCGGTCTTCCCCGAGCCTGTCGGTGCCGACGCCCACACGTCACCGCCCCGCAGCACCGCTGGAATCGCGGCGCGCTGCACGGGTGTCGGGTCGAGGCAGTCGAGGTCGCTCATCGCGCGGACGAGCGCGTCCGAGAGACCGAGGGAGGAGAAGGTCATGGCCGGGCACCCTATCCCACGGAGGGGGGCGCACCCGGCCTAAAGGGGTGGGGTGGCTCAGCGGCAGCCTCCCTGGCTGCCCGGGGCGTACCTCGGCGGGGGCGTGGCTCCGTCGGGGGGGCCGGGAAAAGGACAGGCCGGTGTGAGATTCCGCCCCCCTGGCGCGAACCATGGAGTGAAGGCGATGGACGCGTCACTCGCGCCCTCGCAACCTGTGGACCCGCGATGGCCGAACCCGACCGACATTCTCGCTTCCTCGCCCTCCTGGAGGCGCACCGGCGCATTCTCTACAAGGTGGCCCGCGTCTACGGCGGCCCCGGGGCGGAGCCAGACGACCTGGTCCAGGAGACCATCGCCCAGCTCTGGCAGTCGTTTCCCCGCTACGACGAGCGGCTCCGGTTCTCGACCTGGATGTACCGGGTGGCGCTCAACGTGGCCATCTCCTTCCAGCGGCGGGAGGGCACCCGGAAGCGACATCTCGCGCCCGAGAGCCAGGAGATGCTGGAGGTGGCTCGGGACGTGGAGGGGCCTCCGTCGGAGGACCTGGCGCTCCTGTACCAGTCCATCGCTCGGCTCGATGACCTGAGCAAGGCCCTGGCGATGTTGTACCTGGATGGCCACGGCCACGCGGACATCGCCGAGGTGCTCGGTATCAGCACCGCCAATGTCTCGACGCGCATCGGGCGCCTGAAGGAACGGCTGCGCGCCGACATGCAGGACCTCACCAACGACACGACGAAGGAGACCTGACGATGGAGCTCGATGACTTCCAGAAGTGCTGGCAGGCGAATGACGCGCGGCTGGACGAGGTGATCCGCCTCAACCGACGGTTGCTGCGCGCGACGGAGCTGGAGGGGACGCGAACGGCGATGGGGCGGCTGCGATGGTCGCTGGGGTTCGAGCTGGTGATGGGGCTGGTCAGCATGGTCGCGCTGGGAGCCTTCATCGCGGCGAACCAGCGCGAGCCCCGGTTCGTCGTGCCCGCGCTGCTGCTTCATGGGGTGGCGCTGGTCCTCACGGTCGTCTCGGGTGGACAGTTTCTTCGCGTGGGCTCGCTCGACTACTCCGCGCCCATCACGCAGTTGCAGGGCGGCGTGGAGTCACTGAGGGTGTCCACGGTCCGCACGACACAGTGGGTGCTGTGGTTGTCCCCGCTCTTGTGGACGCCGCTGCTCATCGTCGGGCTGCGAGGCATTGTCGGGGTGGATGCCTATCGGGCGCTGGGGACGGGCTATCTGGCGGCGAATGTGCTCTTCGGGCTCGTGTTCCTGACCCTCATGGTGCTGGGCAGTCGATGGCTCACGAAGCGACCCACGGGCGCCGCGTGGCTTCAGAGGCTGGCCCATGCTGTCGCCGGGACGAACCTGAACGTGGCGCGCGAGCAGCTCGCCCGCCTCGCGGCCTTCGAGGAGTCGCCGCGAGGCGCCGGGAAGTAGCGGCGCACCTCCTTTTCCACAGGCCGCCGACGTCGTGGATTATCGTCCCGCGTGCTCGGGCCGTTGGTGGACTCGGCAAGGAGGCCATGGTGGTGCCCAGGGAAGCCAGGTCGGTGCGGAAGGTTCAGATCATCGCCGTAGGGGTCGTGGTCGCCGGGTTCGTTGGCGCGGGCCTCGCGCCCCTGCTCATCCGTGCCCTGGGCGTCGGCAGGCTGCACGTCCTGACGGTCGGAGGCAGCGCGGTGGAGCTCGTCGTGGACGGGAAGCCGACGCCGGAGCTGAGCACGGACGGCGACCACCTCGTCTTCGAGGTCAGCCGTGGCCCGCACAAGGTGAAGCTGACGGACCCCACGTCCGGCACCGTCATCCTCTACTCCGTCGACGTCCCCTACGGCTTCGACGAGCTCCTCCTTCCGACGCGCGAGGACCAGTGCTTCCTCCGCTTCGACATGAAGGAGGCCGCCTACGGACGAAAGGGCGCCGATTCCGAGCGCGTGTCGCCGCGAGTGGCGGACCGGTATCTGAACACCAACGAGCCCATCAGCATCCCCGGCCGCACGTACTACACCTTCGATGAGCTGCCCGAAGAAGTCAGGTCCTCGGAGCAGGCCTTCCTGCTGCGCGACACGCCCTGCGACTTCGCGGGTGAAGGTGTCAACGAGGGGTTGCAGCAGATGGCGCTCTCAAAGCGCGCCGACGTGCTGTTCACGGACCCGGACTCGCTGCTCGTCCAAGACGAATCGGAGTAGCCGCACGGGGAATCCGGCACGTTTCGCCCCGGGGCCCGCCAGCGGCCCTCCGCTGCCTTCCTGCGCCTGCCCGCTTGCCTGCAACGGCTCCTCGACTTCGCCCAGGCTCCCGTCGATGATGGCCGCGCGCGTCAACCGAGCACCATGGACTCCCCTAGAGCTGAACGGCCGCGCCGGCGGTGGGCTCGAATCATCGCGGGCGTGCTCCTGATTCTCGTTGTGCTCCCCTCGCTCGTGCTCGTCACGGCGTGGGTTGCTTTGCACAACCTCGCCCACCCCTGGATGAAGCAGCGCATCCTCCCCCGGGTGGAAGCGGCCACGGGCCTGCAACTGGACTACCAGACCGCCCAGGTCGCCGTGCTGTCGGGGCTGCGACTGGAGGGGCTGGTGGTGCGGACTCCGGCGCCGTTTCAAGGCGTAGCGCCCGAGCTGCTGCGCGTCGGCACGCTGGAGGCGCGGTGGTCGCCGGGTTCACTCCTGAATGGGCCCACGCTGGTGGAGCAGGTGGCCGTGCGGGACGTCGCCTTCACCTTGGTGGCCGACGAGGCGGGGCCCACGTCCCTCACGGCCTTGCCGGAGCCGGCGACAACTCCCGAGCCGCAACCCGCTGAAGCGCCACTGGGAACCTCCCAGCAGCTCGCGGACTTCCTGGCTTCGGCGCCTCCCGTCGGGAAGGTCGAGGTGTCGGGCGTGTCGTTGAACTACGTCCGCGTCCGAAGCGGCGAGGTCGTGGACCGCTGGTCCTTGCGCGGGCTCGAGGCCGTGGTCGACCTGAAGGAACAGGACGGAGGATGGAAGGTCTTCGCGCGCCTGGGCGAGGCCGGGGCTCCGCTGCCCCTGGAGTTGAGCCGTGAAGGCTCCTCTGTTCCCACGGGCGTGGCCGCGCTGGAGCTGGTCCTGTCGGTGGAGGCGGGAGCCTCGGAAGCGCGCGCTCAGGTGGACCTGGATGTCACGCGGCAGACCTTCGACTCACGGTTCACCGTCGGCACGCTGCTGCACGGCGCAGTGTCCGCGCGGTTCGACACCGAGAAGCGACACACCGTCATCGAGCTGGAGCGCACCCGATTGACCGACAGCGCCCAGGTGGACGTCCTGGCGGTGCTGCCGGATGCGGCGGAGGTGCCCGTGGTCGTGACGCGGGCACTGGCCGATGTGGACCTGGGACGGCTTCTGCAAGCGGTCCCCGCCGAGTGGCGTCCGGTCTCCCTTGAACGCGGCAAGGCGCACCTGGACGCCCAGGACGTCACCTTGAGCGCGATGCCGAGCCTGGGCGCGCAGGGAAAGCTCGGGCTGGACGTCGACGTCACGTCGGTCCGGCTGGCCCAGGATGCGCTTCAGGTGGCGCTCGGGAGTGGCCGCATCTCGCTGGTCGCGACGCCTGATTCGAAGCAGGGGCTGTCCGCTCAGCTGGCCTTCGCGCTCCAGGGACTGGCGGTCGACGGGACCGCCACGCTGCGAGTTCCGAAGGCCCAGGGTGAACTGAAGGGACACCAGCTGCGACCGGAGCCCTCTTCACCGCTCATGGTCGCGGGGGATGCAACGCTGTCCGCCATGGTGGAGGCCCTGGACGTCAGTGCCTCGGGTGTCCGTGCGAAGGCAGAGCGTCTGGGCCTTCAGCTCCGAGCCCCGTTGGCCAGAGAGCCGCCCTTCGCATTGAGCGCGGATGTGCCCGTGGGGGCGCTCCAGGTGGTCATGGCGGATGGGCGCGAGGTGTTGAAGGGCCCCGTGCACCTGAAGCTGGATGCGTCGGAGGTGTTCCCGCTGCTCGACGAACCACGGCTCAGCCGGGCCCGAGCCCGCGTGACGCTCGATGTCGGCGCGGTCCACGCGTCCCTGGATGCCACCAAGGGCAAGGAAGACGTGGCATTCACCCTGTCCGCCCAGACTCCGGACCTCGCCATCGCACGGCCCTTCCTTCCCAACGAAGTCGCCGCGCGTCTCGGCTGGAAGGACCTGTCCGTGGACCTGACCTCCAAAGGAACGGCGACGGCGCTCTTCTCCCCCACGCCCCGTTGGGAGCACCGGACGGAGCTGCGCCTGCAGCGGCTCGCCTGGGACGACGTGACGGCCAGCACCATCGCCGTCGTGCTGAACTCGCGGGGAGATGTGTGGCGACACAAGGGAGAGCTGGACGTTCGAGTCGAAGGTCTGCGCGCGGGTGACCTCGAGGTGGGGACCCAGCACCAGTTCATGACGTTGGACGTCGACCGCGGGAAGCCAGCGTTTCGGCTGGTCGTCACCAGCAAGGAGGGGCTGAAGGGTGGGGCCGACGTCGCGCTGGCCTTCGACCGGAAGGCGCGTGCGCTTCGCGGTGATGTGACGGCGGACCTTCCTCCCCTCGGACCGCTGTCAAAGCTCCTGGCCCGGTTCCATGTGCCCGCGGCGGTGGATGCCTCGAAGTTCGCGCTGAAGCTCGACGTGCACGGCACCTTGTTCGGCGTCTTCAAGGACATCACCTCCGAGGGAGACGTGCGCCTGCTGCCGCTCCCGCTGCGGGGCGTGGGTTTCGAGGGGACGGCCGTGGTGGACGCGCTCGGCATCCGCTGGAGAGAGGATGCCCTGTCCCTCAACCTTCCCGCGCTGCACTGGCGAATCGAGTCGCACATCGATGGACCCCGCCGAAGTGTCCATGGCGACCTGACCGCGGAGAAACTCACGGTCGGCCTGCGGGACCGTCGGTTCTCCTTCGCCGACCTGTCCAGCGACACCACCTTCACCTTCACGGACCAGTGGGAGCTGGACGAAATCGTGGTGAAGCACGACCTGAAGGCGCGCACGCTCGAGCAGAAGCCAGCGCTGCCCTATCCGGTGCAGGACCTGGTGTTGTCGTTCACCGCGCTCCGCAAGGCCTCGGGGGTCATCCACGTCCCCGACCTGTTCCTGTCCAACGGGGGGACGAGCACGGAGCTGAAGGTCAAAGGCCGGCTCGACCTCAGTGAGGAGCGGCGACGCCTGGCGTTTCGAGGGGAGCTGGCGCAGGACCTGTCCAAGCTCGCGCAGCCCGGTAGACTCGAGAGCAGCGGCAAGGTCTCGGTCGAGTTCCGGGTGGCGTCTCCCGACCTCGTGGTCTTCCGGACCTTCTCCAGCCTGCTCCTCCAGAACGTGAACGTCCGACTGCCCGAGCAGGGAATCGCCGTCGATGCGCTCGATGGCAACGTCCCGCTCACGGAGAACGTCGAGTTCACCGAGGGGCAGGTGCGGCTGCTGAGCGACATCGACGTGAATCCGTATCCGATGCTTCGTTTCGCGGACCAGCACCCCTTGCTCTCGCGCAGCGGGTTCGTGTCGGCCGCCAGCATCACCACGCCGCAGGTCGCCATCGCGCCGCTGGCGGGCAACCTGGCCATCAACCAGCACGTGGTCTCCATGACCCAGTTGGAGATGGGCGTTCGCGGTGGGCGCATCACCGGACAGTGGCTGCTGGACTGGCAGGGGAATCAGTCCACGCTGGAGGCGCGCGTGCGAGCCACCGGCGTGAAGTCGTCCCGAGGAGAGCCCTTCGACGGCAACGCCGCCGTGGTCATCTCCGCCAAGGACCGCAGCATCAACGGCCGCGCGGAAATCCTGCGCATCGGCAACCGGCACCTGCTCGACCTGCTCGACCTGGAGGACCCTCGCCATGTGGACCCCGCGACCAACCGGGTCCGCTACGCCTTGAGCCTGGGTTATCCGGAGCACGTGCGAGTGAGCTTCAACCACGGCTTCGGCAGCCTGAGCATCACCATGGGCGGGCTGGCCAAGCTGCTCAGCATCAACGAAATCCGTGGCATCCCCATGGGCCCCATCGTCGATCAGCTCCTCAAATCCATCCCCCCTCTGGAGGCCGCGCCATGAAACTCCGCGAGTTGCTGCTGCTGGCCGCCCTCGCCGCTCCCGGGTGCATCAGCGCTCCGGAGATCGTCATGGTGGACCGCGCGACGGCGCTGGAGGAGCAGGCCTCGGGCTCGTTCAGGGACGTGGAGCAGCGCCTCGCGCGCGCGGGCATGAGCCCGACGCCAGTGCCGCTGACGCCCAACCAACTGGAGGAGCTGGGCATCCAGCCCACGCCCCTGGTCGAGAACATCGGCAGGACGCAGGCGGACCGCGTCGACGAGCTGCTGCGGCGGCACTGCGTGGGGGAGGGGAAGGATGGGCTCCTGGTGGACACCCGTCGCCGCTGTCTGGCCGGACGCATGACGTCCGATGACGTCGCGCTGATGGAGCGGGTGAACCGGGCCCGGCTCCAGCTCTGGAAGTGGATGCGGACCGTGCGCCCCGGCGTGCCCGAGGAGTCGCTGCGCCAGAGCTGGCACCAGGTCCACGCGGAGGGCGTCGTCTGCGGTGGCTGGGTGGAGGCCGCTGACGGCACCTGGGGAGAGAAGAAGTGCTGACGCCCCAGGGGCGGTGCCTCCTGGTCCTGGCCCTGCTCGTCGCGAGCGGAGCGCGGGCGCAGGATGACGAGAACGACGGCGGTGTGAGCATGCCGACACGGCTCACCGTAGGCGTGGGAGATCAGTTCCTGGGGCAGCTGGGGCCCGATGAGAACACGTTGATCTTCGCGTCCAACCGCAACATCGCGACCGAAATCTACACGCAGGACCTGGAGAAGGGCCGCGAGCGCCGCCTCTTCGATGAAGGCGCCGAAGTGACCTGGCCGCGCATCAGCCCTGATGGGAAGCGCCTGCTCTACATCTCGTTCCGGACCCAGGCTGGTGGCCAGCTGTGCGTGAGAGACCTGCCCGGCGCGGAGGAGCGCCGCTGCCTGGAGGAGGAAGCCAACGCGCTGCAAGCGGAGTGGATTGATTCCTCGCACATCGCGCTGGTGAGCCGGGCCACCATCCAGGGCGACCTGCGATTGTCGCGGGTGGCGCTGGGGAGCGAGTGGAGCGTGAAGCCGCTGCTCGAGCGCAACCTGACCAGTCCCACCCTTACGCCCGATGGGCGCTGGCTGGTGTACGTCCCTGTCGAGCGCTCCGTGAAGCAGGTGGGCCCTGGCTTCGCAGCGCGCGCCTCCACCCACCTGGAGGCGCTGCGATTGGACCGCCCCGGCGCGGCGCCCATCCCACTGGCGCTGGACCTCCCGGGGCAGACCGGGCAGCCGGTGTTCTCGCGCGACGGACGCTTCCTGTACGTGGTGCAGTTCTTCACCGACTCCAACGCGGATGGGGTGATTGACGCCAGCGACACCGGGGTGCTGTTCCGGGTGCCGTTCGCGACGGAGCGCGACGACGCGCCCGAGCAGGCCGCCGCAGCCAGTCCGAACCAGCTCACCAGCGTGTCCTGGAACTGCCAGTACCCGTCGCCCGCGTCCGCGTCCCTCATCGCGACTTGTTCCCGCGCGCAGTCGCTGGATGTGTATCAACTGCCGCTGGATGGCCAGGTTCCCAGCGCGTGGGATGTGCCTCGCCTCAACGAGGAGCTGCGCATGGTCGGCAGGCGCGCGGACCAGGTCCTGCTCTACCGCCACCGCCTGCTGCGCGAGGAGCGGCCGAAGGTGCGCCGCTTGTTGATGATGCGCCTGAGCCGGCTCCACCTGGCCTTCGAGGACTTCGGCGCGGCGGAGTTCTACGCCGACCAGATGCGCCGGGTGAGTGACCCCGCGACCCTGGGCCTGGAGGAGCCGCTGCGAATCCTCATCGACCACCGGCGCGCGATGAAGGACCGCGAGCGCGGTCGCATGGTGGAGGAGCTGAGCGACGCCGAGCGGAAGCGCATGGCCGCGCTGGCGCCCGCCGTCGCGCCCAGTCCGCCCACCGAGGTCTTCCAACACGTGGTGCGCAGTGAGCTGGCGGAGTCCGCTGGAGACTTCAAGCTGGCACGTCAGGAGCTGGAGTCAGCACAGGCACGGATTGTCGACACCACGCCCCGCGGGGTGCTGGAGGCCTGGTACGACCAGGCGGACGCGCTGTACCGCAAGCTCGACGACCGGGAGGCGCTGGTCGAAGCCGCCCGTCGGCTCTCCCTGCACAAGGTCTTCCCGGCGGATGACCAGCTCGACTTCGCTCGCGCCGCCGTCAGCGCCCTGTACCGGGGACGGCCCTATGCGGAGGCGGACGCGGCCATGGCCCAGGCCCTCGCCGAGGCCCCCGCGGGCTCCGCCTACGCGTTCGCCCTGGAGCTGGGGCGACACGTCAACGCGGTGCATGACGAGCGTCCCCCGCGTCCCGTGCGGGATGCGTTGATGGCGTTCTACCGTCAGCAGCAGGACCCCCTCCGTCGCCGCGCGGTGGTGCAGGACGCTGTCGAGCGTGCGTCGGGGCTCGGCGCGGATGGCGTGCTGGAGGCCCTGGCGACCGTCTATGTCGATGACGCCCCGGCGGGCACCGAGGAGCGTCGCCGGGCGGAGCGGTTGTTCCGCCGCGCGCTGATGGGCCGCGCCTATCGACGGCTGGCGAGGCAGCGCCAGGACGATGCCCGCGCCGACTTCGACCTCGTGACGAAGCGGACGGGCTTTCTGGAGAGCGCTGTCGAATCCGTGAACCTGCGCTTGCGCGCCGACGTCAGCCCCGAGGTCGTGGAGAAGGAGGTCACCACCACCTCGTCGAGCATGGCGAAACCGCTCGCGCACTTCGTGAAGGCCTACGTCATGGCGCGCCAGCTCCCCAAGCTGGAGGATGACAAGGCCCATGCCCTGGCGGTGAAGGCTGCCGTGCAGGAGCTGCGCAAGTCGTGGCCGGAGCTCAAGAACCAGCGCGCGGTGCAGGCCCTCCTGGGCGCCATCCACCACGAGGACTTCCTGCGCAGCCGGTCCCCCGCCGCCGCCGAGCGCGCCAACCGGCACTACATGGTCGCGCTGGACTTGATGCGCAACAACGTCCGCTACAAGGCGATGATTCTCGGCGCGTTGGGGACGCTGCACACCCAGGTCGGCAACTACCACATCGCCCTGGGCTACCTCGACCAGCGGGACAAGCTGCCCTACGTGGACAACTGGGCGGGGCTGGCC
>NZ_JBLZWL010000036.1:0-181781 GCF_049194865.1 Corallococcus terminator
TTCCCGCTCCATAGACAGAAGAGGGAAGGCTGTCCCTACCACCCCAGTGGTAGGTGCCATTCCCGCCTGTCGGGTCGGAGTCGAGCCACCCTGGTGGTTCGCCTGAGCATGCGTCGATCCTAGCGGAGTCGATCGTACAAAGACATGCCCCCAGGTTGGGTTGATGCGTTTGATTTTTGTTACCCGGGTGGGTGTTAACTCACTCAGCGGGTTTGTTCCGGAGGGTCTACTCCTCGGGAGGTATGTCGTGACCTCCCCGTGTGTCGGTACGGTGTGTCGAGAGCAACCGGCGCGTTGCGGCGAGGCGCGCCCGAGAGGGTGAAGTATGGCCATGCAGAAGAATCGGGTGCGTGTCCGGCATTTGACTGCGCTGCTGATCAAGGACGAGTTCAAGAAGCCCGAGGACTGTCTCAAGGACGTCGACGCCGTGGAGAAGGTGGAGTTGTCACCGCGACTTTCATACGCGGCCGACTTCTACCTCCAGTTGAAGAGGGCTCGGTCACCTCCGTGGATGGAGTTCCTGGAGAAGGTCGTGACGAAGAAGCTTCCGAACCTCAAGAACGAGAACGTGTGTGGGGTGTTCTTTGTCCGGCTGAAGAAGAGAATCGTCGCATTCACGCAGGGTCATGGCCGGAACCTTCTACGCGCCGACTGCTTCGAGCGGGACTTCGGTCTCAAGGTGGTCTTGAACTCGGTCGATCCGACACAGTTGCGGAGCGTCGATGCCCGCAAGGTCGAGGACCTGACGACACAGACGCGGAAGCAACTGAGCAGAAACTCGCCCCTGGATGCGTTCGCGCTCAACCTGAATCAGGACATCCTTCGTGTCATCGCGGGGAAGCCGAAGAGTGAGGAGTTCGCGAAGCTGATAGTCGGCTCTGACTCGCTGTCGCTGAGTGCCAAGGTCGAGGTGGAGCAACTGGGTGCGAAGTGCGAGGAACTCCTCACCGCCTACCAGAGCCAGGAGTACAAGAAGCACTTCCCCTGGTTCGATCATCTCCGGTCGGTTCGAGACCAGGCGATGCTTGGGGAGTTGAATCGCAGGCTGATCGAGAAGATTCTGTCCGGCCCTTCCGACGGTCTACACCTGGCCACTCCCGAGGTCATCGACTGGAGTGATTCCCCGGGGCTCTCGTTCTCGACGGAAGCGGACCCGACGCCGCGCCATGACTTGTTGATGGAGGACTATCTCAAGACGAAGGATGGAGAAGAGGTGTCGATCGCCGAGCTCAAGCGAGACCATGTCCAGGTCCACTCCGGCGCGGCGAATGCTCCCGTGTCCAAGTGGAGTGTGTATGACTCGATTGTTTTCGAGGCCGAGGAAAAGGGAGAGGTCTTCGTGCTCTCTGGGGGCGATTGGTTCCGAGTCGCCAAGAACTTTGCTGATGAGGTGAGAGGCCGGGTCGGAGGCATCAAGAAGTCGACGCTCGTCCTTCCTCCCGCGAAGAGCACGGACCGGGAAGACGACTACAACATCCAGGCGGCAAAGTCGGGAAAGTTCATCTTGATGGACAAGAAGAACTCGTTTGTCTCAGAGGGCAAGACGTCGATCGAGGTCTGTGACCTGCTCACGAAGGATCGGCAGTTCGTGCACGTGAAGAGGAAGACGCGGTCTTCAACGCTCAGTCACCTCTTCTCCCAAGGCGTCGTCTCGGCGGACGCGTTCTGGATGGATCCGCGGTTCAGGAGCCATGCCCGGAATCATGTGCTGAAGACCCATCCGACGTTGAAGAACCTGATTCCGGAGGAGCGCCCGAACCCGGCGGAGTTCGAAGTCGTGTTCGCGGTCATCACGAAGAACCATCCGAAGTGGCCGCATTCCCTCCCGTTCTTCAGCCAGCTCAACCTGAGCTACGCACATGACCGCCTGGAGCGAATGGGGTACCGAGTCTCCTTGCTCCGGATTGATGAAGTCTGACGAAATTGCCGCTGACGTGGAGGGGAATGACCGGCGGCGCCCATCGTGACTCAGGGAGGAGCCCGCTGAGAGGGGAGGGTGGCGCGAAGCGCTTCTGGGCTCCCCGTGAGCACCAGCCTGTCCACGGCGCGGGTCATGGCCACATAGAGGAGGCGGGCCTCCTCCTTGGCGTCAGTCGCATGTCTGGAGGGCCGGCCGATCCCTGGAATCGCGATGACTGGAAACTCCAGGCCCTTGCTGGAATGGAAGGTGAGGACCTTGACGCTATCTTCGGTGGGCTTCAGCGCGGATTGGGGCGCGCGTTTGCCCACCCACTGGTAGGGAATGCCCGACCGCCGCAGTTGGTGGATGGCCGCGTCCCCGACATCGACGGTGCGGTAGAGCACCGCCATGTCATTCCAGCGGAGTCCCTCGGAGTGGAGCTGTTGCAGATGCCCCGCGATGCAGGTCAGCTCCGCGCTCAGGCTGGGCAGCGGAATGACTTGGGGCGGTGGCCCATGGCGGCCCGCGCTCTGCGGGAGTAGCAATGGAACTCCGTCTTCATCCGCATCCTCGGGAGTAAGCACGTCCTTGGCATAGTGGTAGGCGAACTGGAGGATTTCGGAGGTGTTGCGGTAGTTCAGGCGAAGGATGGTGGTTCGCCCCTGGGCGTGGATGCCGACGCTGCGGAAGCTGAAGCGTCCGCGTCGATAGATTGACTGGGCGTCGTCATAGAGCACGAGCAGTGAGTTGGTCTCCGGCGCGACCATCTGGGCCACTAGCTTGAGCCATTCGGGCTGGAAGTCATGCCCTTCGTCGATCAGCACCGCCCCGTACTGCCCTCGAGGAATGAGGCCCCGGTCGGCCGCGTGGATGACGCGCTGAACGAGCTGCTCGGAATACTCGGAGGAGGAAAGCCCTTGAGGTGGAAGTCCCGCGTGGAAGGTCACGAGCTGCTCGCGGCACCAAGCGTGGAAGGTACGCACGCTCACCTGCTGCTGGGAGATGCCTCGTGCGGTCAGATAGGGCTCCAGCCACTCCGCCAGGTGGCGGCCGAAGCACAGCACGAGGATGGGTCGTTGAATGACCTTCGCGAGCTGCACGCAGCGGTAGCCCAGAATCATCGTCTTGCCGGAGCCCGCGACGCCATGGATGACGCGGTGCCCTTCGCCCAGGCTTCGAGCAAGTTGCTCCTGCTGGAGGTCCATGATGCGGATGAGGTCGGGCAAGGTTGCTTCGGCGTCTGGCTGTTCAAAGAGACTGAGCTGTGTTCCTCCGATGCGGAGTTCCGGGAAGATGTGCCAGCGAATCCGGTCGAGTTGTGGAAGTGTCAGCGGGCGGGCGGGAACCCAGGGAAACATCTCCCAGAGCCGTTGCTGGAAGGCCTCGGGGTCGACGCTCTCGGTCAGCTCATCCTTGCAGAGGGTCCGACTTGACGCGATGACCTCGCCAAGCCCCGCTTCGTCGAACTGCGCTCGGGTCAGATTGGAGAAGACGACGCCGTAGCTCCAGGGGAAGGCCAGCCTGCCCCGGTGGGGCCCCTCGGGGAGAACCAGGGACGCGTCCTTCTGGAGCAGGGACGCGATGTCCTGGGCGTAAAGCCGTGCCTGCTCGAACGGATTCGCGACTTCCTTGAGCCCGTCGCGAGTGAGCAGGGTCGCGCTGTTCTTGTCGATGCGGTGGATTCCGTCGCGCTTCCAGTCCTTCACCTCCAGGACCAGAATGCCTCGGCGGGGATGCAGGACGATGAAGTCAGGGTGGTGGCCCGTCTGCCCGATGGCGACGTCGTACCAGAGGAGATAGTCGTCTTCGAGCTTCTCTTCGAGCCGCCGGGCCACGCGCTTCTCCCCCGATTGCATCCGAGGGAGGCACTGGTTCAGGGCGGGGATGAGGGTCGCCATGGCCTCATGCTAGTCCCAGGTGCGGGGAATATGGAACGAGGCCTCATCCTCGGCTTCCGGCGGCGCTCACACCCAACCAATGGGTGGGCTCTCGTTTCCAGTCCTTCACTTCAGGACCAGAATGCCGGGCCCTCCTTCTTGGACTGTTGAGCGCATGACAGCCCTCGGGTGTGCCGACGCCTTGGATTCTCAGGACAAGTGAACTGGGAATTCAAGGGTTCATGGAATATCAAGAGCAATCCCTGTTTGCCGTGTTTGGGCCACGCCTGCGTCTGGTTTGGAAGCGGCTGCGTGCCTCCCCGACGCGAAGGAGAAGGCATTGCCCTCACTCCAGGGGGTTACGGCAGGCCCCTGGTTTGCAATTGAAACGCATGCCACCCCATGAGGTTGCCATGCATTTCTATTGTATGACCTGTTCCAAGCCGTTCGAATCCGATGCTGCTCTCTGCCCGGTGGACGGTTGGCATGGGGTCCGGAAAGTCATGAAGCCCGCGAAGAGCAAGTCGGCCGCCTCCTTCACCGACATGTTCGACGACGTCCTCTGCGACTTCCATGACCCCTTCGGAGGCTTCGAGCAACCCCCGGAGGTGAAGCGGAAGCTCGACGACGTGGACCCCTCACCTTTCAAGAAGAAGCTGAAGTTGGGGCCCAGTGGAGAGAAGCCTCATACCTACACGCGGTCGGCGAAGAGCAATAACCACGGTAACGAGTTCACACCCTTTGGCGCGCTCGACGCAGGGCTTCACTACGACACGAAGAAGAAAGAGGTCTCCCGCGAGAAGGTCATCACCGCCAACGTGGGCGGCTTCCTCAACTACCTCTCGGAGTTCAACGTGAGGACCTCCAACTGCCGCGTCGACGAGCGAGAGCGTTGGCGGGGCAGCGGGCTGCTGTACGAGCACTTGCGGCAGTACAGCTTGATGCGGTGCCAGCAGTTGGTCGCCCAGGTGAAGCTCAAGGAGGTCTACTTCGTCAATGACTACCCGTGCGTCCACCTGGACCTGACGTCGTACATGGAAGACGTCGTCGGGGATCCGGACTCCTTCGTCGAGTACATGTGCTTCGTCTTCAATGCCTATGTCGACCTGGAGTCCCAGAAGCTCGCCTACAAGATGCCGTGTGTGTGCCGCTCCAGCTTTGGCTTCCTCACCCCGACGACCGCGCCGACGGTGAACTCGATTCGCTTGAACCTGGGGCTCGCGCCGACGGACTTCCTCGGCGCGGTCGACCTGGCCATCCACGCCTTCCTCAAGGACCTCAAGGGACTGAAGGTGGCGGCGAAGACAGACAAGCCGGGTGCCTCGTTCTTCACGAGCACCGGGTACTCCGACTATCGGAAGGAGAAGAAGGGGACCAATCCGTTCAAGCCCAGCTCGACCCTCCATGACTTCCTCAACGAGAAGATCTGCTCGATGAAGAAGCTGATGACGAACGTGACGAGGACCTTCGAGGGCGGCGCGTTCGCGACGCAGACCTGCTTCGACGCATTGGAGCGAGGCGAGAATGGTGTCCTCGCGGCCGTGAAGGCACCGCTCGAGGACGACTCGCGGTGGCGCATCCAGAAGGGGACCTTGAGCTACGTCCCCGGCAAGACACGCTATGCCTTCGATGCCCCCAAGCCTCGCGCGGGTGACTGGCCGTGGTCCAGCGACCCTGACTTCAAGAAAATGGTCTCCGCCATCTTCGTGGCCGCGACCATGGAGGTCGACAGCACGAAGGAGCTGACGCTCGACAGTGCCTGGGCGGCGGCGCTCTTCGCGGCGGAGGAGATCTATCGTTCCGGTGTCAGCGCCTATCACAAGCGCGTGGGCGAGACGGCTGACGACGAGGACGGGAGCGACTCCGAGGATGAGGATGGAGAGAACGATGAGAAGCTCTTCCACCTCAAGCTCATCTCTCAGGGAGGCCTGAATGCGATTGGACTCGCGCTCGCCTTCACGAAGCTCTGGATTGAAGAGGTGGACAGCCGCGCGGTCGAGGTGCTCGACGTCATTCCCATGGCCTATGACAAGAAGGACCTTGGGAATGCGGTGGTCCAGTCCGAGAAGCCCGTCACCGAGGGCAAGAGCACGTACCAGTTCGTCAAGCTCGCTCCCCAGGACCCGATGAAGCCCATCACCTTGAAGGGGGAGGCCATCCAGCCCAACATCCTCTTCAGGCCCCCGAAGAGTCGGATGCCGCAGGCGACGCTGGTCGAAACCGTCAAGATCTACATGCAGCAGATGTACTTCGAGTCGCCCCACCTGCTGGACATCAACCGCTGGTTGAGTCCGGTGAAGACGCTGGCTGAAGCGCAGGTCATCCTGGGCGACAACAACCACTGCGTGACGTCACTGTCGGCGATGGACACGTTCGACATCAGCGGGGTTTCGAGCTGGGCGGGCAAGCGCGCGCTCATCGTCGATGTCACGAGCGCGACGATGCAGGCGATGCACGCATTCGTGAAGAAGTTCCGCGAGGAGCTGCCCGCGGAGGTGGTGTTGGTCCTGGTCAGCAGTGGGCTCAAGAACGAGCAGTTGGGGACGGACAAGAACGCGTACGGGACGGTGCGCTTCTTCGTGAAGGCGAAGCAGACCGCCACGCTCAGGAAGTGCTTCGACGCGCTGAAGCAGCAGCCCGCCTACGTGAAGCAGCCCGTGGTGAGCCACAGCGTCCGCCGGGCCTTCAAGGTCGCGGGCATGGTCCCCACGGTGTCGGCCATCCTGCTCGCGAAGCCTTTCTGAAAGGACGCGGCATGCGGCAATGGAGGTTGCTGCCCCGTGTCCAGGCAGCCATTCGGCGCTGAAGCCTCGCCACCGAAATATTCCGTAACAGAGTTGCCATATCGCCGCCGAAATATTCCGTAACAGAGTTGCCACACTGGAAATCTTTGCGGGAGGTCGCCGGATTTCTTGGGCAATGCGAAATTTCATTCGCCCGAAATGCGGCTTGAGCATGATTGACCTGTTCAATGGTTGCCGTTATGGGTAAGAGACGCTGACGAGAAGGGGGGCCTCGCCTGTGAAGGGTCTGGGTTTGTTCGCCAGGGGCGGACAGTTACAGGAGGAGAACACAGGCACGACGGGGACGAGGCTTTGCAACGGAGGCCTGCCATGACTTGCACCGTTGTCTTTCCTGGGCAGGGCGCTCAGTCGAGAGGAATGGGCGCCGCGCTCTTCGACAAGTACCCGAAGCTGATCCGTGACGCGGATGAGCTCCTCGGCTATTCGATTCGCAGCCTCTGTCTGGAGGACCCGGACAAACGTCTGGAGGACACCTCCTATACGCAGCCGGCGCTGTATGTGGTCAACGCCCTGAGCTACCTGCAGAAGCAGGAGCTTGGATTGACTCCGACCTACGCCGCGGGTCACAGCCTGGGCGAGTACAACGCCTTGTTCGCCGCGGGCGTCTTCGACTTCCAGACGGGGCTTCGGCTGGTCCAGAAGCGCGGCCAGCTCATGGGGCGCGCGCGGGGTGGGGGCATGGCCGCTGTGATTGGCCTCTCGGCGGCGGCGGTCCAGCAGGTCCTGGAGCGCGAAGGCCTGGCCGGGGTCGACATCGCGAACTTCAATACCCCAACCCAACTCGTCATCTCCGGACTGAAGGAGGACATCGCCCGGGCTGAGGCGCCGCTGAAGGAGGCCGGCTCCCGGCACTTCGTGCTGCTCCGGGTGAGCGCGGCCTTCCACTCGCGCTACATGGTGGAGGCGGAGCAGGAGTTCACGTCGTTCCTGGGCGCGTTCCGCTTCGCTCCTCCGCGCTTCCCCGTGTTCTCCAACGTCCACGCGCTGCCCTACGAGGTGGAGCGCATCCACGAGACGCTGGCGGCGCAGATCTCCCGGCCTGTTCGGTGGGCGGAGATCGTCCGGAGGCTCCTGTCGCTGGACGGAGCTGAGTTCGAGGAGGTGGGACCTGGCAACGTCCTCGCGGGCCTGCTTCGCAAGATCCGGGCGGAGTCGGAGCCGCTGCCTTGGCGCCCGTCGCGTGAACCCCAGCCCTCGCCTGTCTCCCCCAGCCCACCCGCGCGCGTCGAGCCCCCGGTGGTGAGCCTCGAGCTGCCCCGCGCAAAGCCCGTCCAGCCCGGGAGCCCCCCCAGGCTGATCGCCGAGCGCCTGGGCTCCGCGGACTTCCTCCGCGACTTCGGCCTGCGCTGCGCGTGTGTCTCCGGCGCCATGTACCGGGGCATCGCGTCGGAGGCGCTCGTCATCGCCATGGGGCGCGCGGGGTTCATGGGCATCTTCGGGAGCGCGGGCCTGTCACCCGACCGCGTCGACAAGGCCATCCAGGAGATCCAGGCGGCGCTCGGGACTCAGGCGCCTTACGGGATGAACCTGCTCCACGACATCAACCACCCGGAGACCGAGGAGGCGATGGTGGACCTCTTCCTCAAGCGAGGGGTGCGCATCGTCGAGGCGTCCGCGTTCATGCAGGTGACGCCCGCCCTGGTCCGCTACCGCGCCAGGGGGCTGCGCGAGGAGCCCGACGGCTCCATCACCATCCGCCACCGGGTGCTGGGCAAGGTGTCCCGGCCCGAGGTGGCTCAGGCCTTCCTGAGTCCCGCGCCCGAGCGGCTGCTGGAGCAGCTCGTGGCCGCGAAGAAGCTCTCCGCCGATGAGGCTCGGCTCGCCCGCGCGGTGCCCATGGTGGACGCGCTGACCGTCGAGGCGGACTCGGGCGGCCATACCGACCAGGGCGTCGCGTTCGCCTTGCTGCCCGCGATGATGGCCTTGAGGGACCGCCTCGCGGACAAGCACCCGGGGGCCCGGCGAATCCATCTGGGCGCGGCTGGCGGCATCGGAACGCCTCAGGCCGCCGCGGCGGCGTTCATGATGGGGGCGGACTACATCGTCACGGGCAGCATCAACCAGTGCACGGTGGAGAGCGGGGCCTCCGCGGAGGTGAAGTCCCTGCTCCAGGAGGCCGGGGTCCAGGACACCACGATGGCCCCCTCGGGGGACATGTTCGAGCTGGGCGCGCGGGTGCAGGTCCTCCGCAGAGGGCTCTTCTTCCCGGCCCGCGCCAACAAGCTCTATGAGCTGTACAGGCGGTACGACTCCCTCGAGCAGATCGACGAGAAGACCCGGGCTCAACTGGAGACCAAGTACTTCAAGCGCTCCATCGCCCAGGTCTACGAGGAGACGAAGGCATACTTCCGTGCCCGCGCGCCGGAGGAGCTGGAGAAGGCCGAGGCCAACCCCAAGCACAAGATGGCCTTGGTGTTCCGCTGGTACTTCGCCTACTCCACGCGTCTCGCGCTCGCGGGAGATGCCGACGGCCGCGTCGACTATCAGGTCCACTCCGGACCCGCGATGGGCTCCTTCAACGCCTGGGTCAAGGGGACGGAGCTGGAGCCGTGGCGGAACCGTCACGTCTCCCAGATCACGTCGAAATTAATGTCTGACACGGCGATGTTTCTTGGCGAGAGGTTCACGGCGCTTGGATTGTATGGCCCGGGGACCCGGCAGGCTCTCGCGGGCTGAAATCGATTCATCCTTGCTCGGAGTGTGGAAGATGAACAACAGCGGTTCCTTCGCTTTGCCATTCAAGATCTCCGGGCTCGGTCGGTATGTGCCGGAAGACGTCGTCCTGAGCAGCGAGCTGGAGAAGAAGTACGACCTTCCCCAGGGGTGGTGTCTGGAGAAGCAAGGCATCCGGGAGCGGAGGTGGGTCAAGGGGGAGACGGCGGCCTTCATGGGCGCCGAGGCCGCGAAGGAGGCGGTTCGCGACGCGGGCCTTCAGCTCACCGACATCGACCTCATCATCAGCGCCTCCGGCGCACCCCAGCAGGCGGTGCCGGACGGCGGTCCGCTGGTGCAGCGGGAGCTGGGCCTGGGGCGGTCGGGGACTCCCGCCATCACCGTCAATGCCTCCTGCCTGAGCTTCTTCGTCGCGCTCGAGGTCGCCGCGAACTACCTGAACATGCGGCGCTACCGGAGAGTCCTCGTCGTCTCCGCGGACATCGCCTCGGTCTCCCTGGACTTCCGCAAGCCGGAGAACTTCACCCTGTTCGGTGATGCCGCGGCGGCGGCCGTCGTCACGTTGCCGGAGCCCGGAGAGAAGAGCTGCATCCACGCCACCCACCTCCGGACGTATGGTTTTGGGGCCGAGTTCAGCGAGGTGCGCGGCGGCGGTTCGCGAAAGCCGCCGAACTCGAAGGACACCCGGCCCGAGGACAACTACCTGCACATGAATGGCGCGGAGCTGCTGAAGATCGGCTTCGAGTACCTGCCCAAGTTCACCGAGTCCCTGTGGAAGCAGTGCCCCGACATCAAGGTTCGTGACGTCAAGTACATCATTCCCCACCAGCCGAGCCGGGTGGTGCTCGACTACCTCAGCCTCTCCTATCCGGAGGAGAAGCTGATCCGCATCATTGAGCGCTTCGGCAACTGCATTGGCGCCTCCATGCCCATGGCGCTCTACGAGGCCGTCAAGCTGCGGGGCCTCCAGCGGGGGGACAAGGCCGTGCTGACTGGCACGGGCTCCGGAGTCTCCTTCGTGGGAATGGTCTTCACCTACTGAGATGCGAGCAATGACTGCCATGAGACGTGAGGAAATCTTCGCCATCGTGAAGGAGCATGCCGCCTCCGTGCTCTCCATCTCCGCGGAGCTGGTTCCCTCGGAGGGGCGGCTGGTGGACCTCGGCGCGAACTCGATTGACCGGCTGGAGATCGTGACGATGACCATGGAGACGCTCGGGCTGAAGTTCTCGCTCGTCGAGCTCTCCGAGGTCGACAACATCAAGGCCCTGGTGGATTTCTTCCACGAGAAGTCCAAGCGCGGCGCTGCCTGAGGAATGGACTTCCAGTGAGCCCGACGGCCATCACAGGCATGGGAATCGTGTGCTCGCTCGGCCAGGGGGTCGAGGCGCTCACCGAGGGCTTGCGGGCGGGGCGCTCTGGGATTGGATTCCGGAGCCGGCTCGCCACGTCGCTCGCGGGAGGGGCGCGGATCGCGGCGGAGATTCGGGCGTTCTCCTTCGAGGCCGCGCTTGAGCAGTGCAAGCTCCGCGTGGAGCCGCCGAGGGCGCGCGCGCTGAAGCTGGGCCGGCGCGCCCCCTTCACCGTGCAGACGGCGCTGGTGGCGACGCTCGAGGCGTGGGCGCACGCGGGGCTGGAGACGGCGCCTGTCTCGCCGGAGCGGGTGGGGCTGGTCGTGGCCGGCAGCAACCTCACCCAGGAATATGTCTTCCGGATGCATGAGGAGTACGGCCGCGACCCCACCTTCATCAACCCCCGCTTCGCGTTGCAGTTCCTGGACACCTTCCATCTGGGAGTCCTGTCCGAGGTGCTCGGCGCGCAGGGGGAGGGGTGCACCGTCGGCGGGGCATCCGCCTCCGGGAATGTGGCGCTGGCTCGCGCCCACCAGCTCCTCGCGCTCGACCTGTGTGATGTCTGCGTGGTGGCCGCCCCTCCGGCCGAGCTGTCCATCCTGGAGGTCCAGGCGCTGGCGAACACGGCCGCGCTCTGCAAGGACTTCGTGGAGGAGCCGTCCCGGACGTGCCGGCCTTTTGATAGGCGGCACAACGGGTTCGTTCCGGGCGAAGCGGCGGCCTGTGTCGTGCTCGAGCGAGCGGAGTTCGCCCGGCGGCGGGGCGCTGTCATCCAGGCCATGCTCCTGGGGACGGCTGTCCAACTGGATGGCAACGCCTCCTCGGACCCGAGCGCGGCCGGCGAGGCCCGGACCATTCGCCAGGCGCTGCGGCAGGCGGGCCTCGAGCCGCGAGCCATTGACTACATCAATGCGCACGGAAGCGCGTCTCCGCTCGGGGACCGGACGGAGGTGGAGGCCCTCAAGAGCGTGTGGGGGGAGGACGTCGCGAAGGTCGACATCAACTCCACCAAGGGGCTGGTGGGGCACTGCCTGAGCGCCGCCGGTCTGGTCGAGGCCATCGCGACGGTGACCCAGCTGCGGCACGGCTTCGTCCACCCCAACGCCAACCTCGAGGAGCCCATCGACGGGCAGTGCCGCTTCGCGGGCGCGAGCGCGAGGCCCCGGGAGCTCCAGCGCGCCGTCAGCAACTCGTTTGGTTTTGGCGGCATCAACTCCTGCATCGTCGTGGGCGGGGCGAGGACCTGAGCATGCGAGTCGGCATCGAGCGGATGAATGTGTACGGGGGGGCGGCCGCCATCGGCGTCAGGGACCTCTTCGTGGCGCGAGGGTTGAACCTGCAGCGGTTCGACAACCTGATGATGCGGGAGAAGTCCGTGGGCCTCCCGTGGGAGGACCCCGTCACCCACGCCGTGAACGCGGCCCGGCCCCTCATCGACCGCCTGAGCGAGTCCGAGAAGGCTCGCATCGAGATGGTCGTCACGGCCTCCGAGTCCGGCATCGACTTTGGCAAGTCCATCAGCACCTACGTGCATCACCACCTGGGGTTGAGCCGCCGCTGCAAGCTCTTCGAGGTGAAGCAGGCCTGCTACGGGGGCACGGCGGCGCTGGGCATCGCGGTGAACCACGTCATCGCCCATGCGGACTACGACCCCAAGGTGCTGGTCATCGCCACGGACGTGGCGCGCTCGGTGGACAAGCTCAACTACGCCGAGCCCTCCCAGGGGAGCGGCGCTGTCGCATCCCTGGTGGGGACGTCTCCCGAGGTCCTGGAGATCGACGTGGGCGCCACCGGCTTCCATGGCTACGAGGTCATGGACACCTGCCGGCCCGCCTACGACATCGAGACCGGCAACCCCGACCTCTCGCTGTTCTCCTACCTGGACTGCCTGGAGCGCTGCTTCGAGGCCTACGCGGACCGGGTCGAGGGCGCGGATGTGGTGAAGACCTTCGACGCGCTGGCCTTCCACACGCCGTTTGGCGGCATGGTCAAGGGCGCGCACCGCAAGCTGCTCCGCAAGTTCGCGGCGCTGGACAGCGGTGGCATCGAGCGCGACTTCGCGGCGAGAGTCGGTCCCTCGCTGGAGTACTGCGTGCGCGTGGGGAACCTGTACTCGGCCTCCCTCTACCTGGCGCTGTCGGGCCTCGTCGACAACCTCCGCGCCGCGCTCCCGGTGAGGGTGGGCCTCTTCTCGTACGGCTCGGGCTGCTCGTCGGAGTTCTTCAGCGGCCTCCTGGGACCCTCGTCGCGGCGGGTGATGGCGGAGATGGACATCGGCGCGCGGCTTGACCGGCGCTATCGGCTGTCCATGGAGGAGTACGACGCGTTGTTGGACAGCGCGGGGAGCTTCCCGTTCGGGGCCAAGGACCTGGAGGTGGGCGTCTCCCGCTTCGGTCGCATCTACGAGGAGGGGTTCGCCGGGGAGAAGCGGCTCGTGCTCCGGCGCATCAAGGACTACCACCGCGAATACGAGTGGAGCTGAGATGAGCACCCCCGTCATCCTCCGCCAGCGGGGCGAGCTGTCGCTGCGGTTGATCTTCAACCGCGCCGAGGCACGCAACAGCATCAACCAGGCCCTCCTCGTCGCGCTGAATGAGGCGCTCGACGAGGCGGAGCACTCCAGGGAGACGAAGGTGGTCGTCCTCTCGGCGCACGGGGACACCTTCTCGGCCGGGATGGACTTCACCGAGCTGATGGAGATGACCGCCACCAGCGCGCTCTACTTCCGGACCCTCCGGCGCCTCGCCACCTTTCCAAAGCTCGTCGTCTCGCTGGTGGATGGAAAGGTGCTCGCGGGAGGCGTGGGGCTCGTGGCCGCCAGCGACCTGGTGCTCGCGACCCCGGCGGCCTCCTTCAGCCTGCCGGAGATCCTCTGGGGCCTCCTGCCGGCCATGGTGCTGCCCTTCCTGGCGCGCCGGGTCGGCCTGCATGAGGCCCGCACGCTGGCCCTCACGGCGCAGCAGCTCACCGCGGAGCGGGCGCTCGCGCTCCGACTGGTTGACGAGCTCGGCGAGGACGCGGAGCGCGCCCTCCATCGCCTGCTGCTGCGCTTCCAGCGAATCCCCGCCGAGGGCATCCACCAGCTCAAGCGCTACGTGAACGAGGCCTTCCCCATCGACGAGCGCGTGGAGAGCCTGGCCGTTCGGACGACCTCGGGGTTGGCGCAGGAGCCGGAGGTCCGTCGCCGGATCCACGACTTCCTCACCCACCAGCGCCTGCCGTGGGAAGGGGAGTCTCGCCGATGAGTCCGAACGTCACCTTGACCCGGCGTGGCGCCATCGGCGTGGTGGCGCTGGAGGACCGCGAGAGCAGGAACACCTTCTCGCCCGCCTTCGTGCAGGAGCTGAAGCGGACCTTCGACACCATCGCCCGGATGCCGGAGCTCCACGTCGTGGTGGTGCATGGCTTCGACAACTACTTCTGCTGCGGTGGGACGAAGGAGGAGCTCATCGCGCTCGTGGAGGGGGTTCGTTCGGAGGACGCCCAGGAGGCCTCGCTCGACGGGCTGCTGTTCTATGACCTCTTCCTGCGGTGCGAGGTGCCTGTCATCGCGGCGATGCAAGGGCATGCCATTGGCGGCGGGCTGGCCCTGGGCCTCTTCGCCGACATCGTCATCCTCGCGGAGGAGTCCCTCTACAGCGCGGTCTTCATGAAGTACGGCTTCACCCCCGGCATGGGCTCCACGTACATCCTCCCGAAGCGGATGGGCGAGGCGCTCGGGGCGGAGATGCTCTTCACCGCCCGGAACTACTACGGCCTGGAGCTCAAGGCGCGAGGTGCCCAGGTCCAGGTGGAGAAGAAGGCGGACGTGGTGAAGGTCGCCCTGCGCATCGCCGCGGAGCTGGCGCAGAAGCCTCGCCTCTCCCTGGCGCTGTTGAAGGCACACCTGACGCAGACCACCCGACAGGAGCTGCAGCGGGTGATCGCGGGTGAGCGAGCCATGCACCGGCGGAGCTTCGCTCAGCCGGAGGTTCGAGAAAAAATCGAGAAGCTGTTCGGGGCATGACGGCCGACTGAGCGAGCGGCCTTGGGGAATCCTGATGAGCACTGCCTATGAGCTGGTGGGCCGGACTGCGTTTGTGATTGCGAACTGGCGCGCGGAGGAGACAGAGGCCGCGAGCCCGCTGTTCAGCGACCATGTGGCGAATGCCTTCCTGAACGAGGAGGCCACGCAGGCGTCCAACGCGATTGCCTCCGCCTCGCCGTCCACGCGCTACCTCGTGCGCTACCGCACGCGGTACTTCGACCAGACCTTCCTGGAGAAGATGGACGCGGGGGTCCGTCAGTTCCTCATCCTGGGCTCGGGCCTGGATACCCGGCCCATCCGCCTGGGGACCGAGGGGGTCCGGTTCTTCGAGGTCGAGCAGGGACACGTCCTGGAGTTCAAGCGCAAGCAGTTGGAGATGCACGGCTACGCTCCGGCCAGCACCTTCGTCCCCGCGGAGTACACCAGTGTGGATTTTCTGGAGCTGCTCGCGCGGCAGGGGTTCGACTTCGAAGCCCAGACATTCATCCTGTGGGAGGGGAATGTCTTCTATCTGGAATACGAGAGCGCGGTGAAGGTGCTCACCTCGCTCCGGGAGCGGCTGAAGCGGTTCGAGATCACCTTCGACTATCTCTCCAAGAAGCTCATCACCAAGAGCACCGGGTACCGGAAGTCGGAGGCGCTGCTCGATGGCTTCCGTCAGCTCGGGGCGCCCTGGAACACCGGGTTCGATGACATCCGCGAGCTCGCGCGCACCGTCGACCTGGAGGTCGCGGGGAACTTTCTCATCGCGGACTACGCGAACGAGGCGGGACTCGAGATGAAGGTGGATCGCTCCCTGTTCGATGACTACTCGATTGCGACCTTCGCGAACGCCGCCGGGCGGCTCGACCAGGTCGGCCGGGGCCACTCATGAGCACGCATGGCGCGGGTGAAGCGCGGGCAGGCGAGGTCGTCCTGGTGCTGGCCCGTCGGGATGACCTCCACGCGAAGCTGGTGGAGCAGGCGAAGCGCGGCGGTCCCCTCGCGGGCGCGACCTTCGTGCTCGTCAAGCCCGGGCGGCTGTTCCGTCGGCTGGGCGAGCGGCTCTTCCAGGTCGCCCCGGAGTCGGCGGAGCACTTCGCTCGACTGCTGTCCGAGGTCGAAGCGGCGCATGGCCGCGTCCACGTCATCCTCCACCTCTGGAACTACGAGGCCTGGAACGTCGACTACGTGGGGCGCAGGAACCTCAAGAGCCTGACGGACTCGCTCGCCGGCAACTGGAAGTTCGCGCTGGGGGCCGTCGAGAAGCTGCGCGGCGCGCTGCGGGAGCCGGGTGGGCGCGCCCCGGTGCGGATGCTCTATGCGCACCACGGCGACGGCCTGGAACTGCAGCCCCACAACGTCATCGTGGGCGCGGGCACCGAGGACGACTCAGGGCTCCTGCTGTGCAACCTCCCGTTGGAGAGGCGACTGCCGGACCTGGATGCGGCGAGCCGACTCCTGCTGGCCGCGCTGGGCTCGGTGGTGCGGGGTGAGCCCGTGGTGGGGTGCCCCCTTCAGGCGGTCCTGCCCGAAGCGGAGCGGATCTCCTGCCGCCGGGGAGGTGTCTACCTGGTCGTCGACCCGTCCGGTGGGGTCTCGAAGGACTGGGTCGAGCAGCTCACGGGGCAGCACGGCTGCCAGGTGATGCTCGCGCAGGCGGGCATGCTCGATGACGTGGAGGGCCTGCGGAGCTTCGTTCGCGCCAAGGTGAAGAACGACTTCGGGCGGTTGGACGGCGTCATCCACTTCCTCGACGCCGCGCAGCCGATCTCCCGCTCACTCGACGAAGTGCTGGCGCTCGACGACATCACGGCCGAGCTGCCGCTGGACTTCTTCGTCGTCGCCGCGCCGCGCTCCTCGGCGGGGATGGCGCGAGAGCTCGCGCGCTCCTTCAGCCAGCTCCGCTCGTCATTGACCGGCGCGGGGCGCAGGACCGGTGAGTCGCTGTTCGTGGCCGGAGCCCCGCGCGTGGAGGTGCGGGAGGCGAAGGACGCCCAGGCGTCGGCTGGAGCCACGCGCGTCGACTTCGAGAGCGAGGAGACCCGGCGCGAGGTGCTGCGGCTGCTCACCGCCGAGGTCATGGGCATCGTCGCCGAGACGCTGTCCGTGCCAGTCGCCTCGATTTCCCTCGACCTGTCGATGGACCTCGACTCGGCGGGCGGCGCTCACTTCGACTCGATTTCGCTCACGAGGCTGGCGGATCGCATCGGGACGAAGCTCGGCTTCTTCCTGACGCCGGTCCTCTTCTTCAAATACAAGAAGCTCCGCGCCTTCATCACCCACCTGCATGAGGCCCGGTACCCGGCGCTCGCGGACCACTACGCGCTCCGGCTCGTCACCCGGCGCGCCCCGGTGGAGGCTCCAGCCGCCCAGGTCGTGGAGCCAGGCCCTTCGGCCGTGGCGAGCACCGCCGCGCCCTCGGAGAAGGGCTGGGGCTGGCTGGAGACCTCGTCGAGTCAGGAGGCCGCCGACGGCCCCATGGACGTGGCCATCATCGGCGTCAGCGGGCGCTTCCCGGGGGCGCAGGATGTGTTCGGCTTCTGGAAGACGCTGACCTCGGGCCGGGACACCGTGACGGAGATTCCCGCCGAGCGCTGGGACTGGCGGGCGTGGTTCGGCGAGCCCTCCCGGGAAGCGAACAAGACCCATATCAAGTGGGGCAGCTTCCTCGACGGCATCGACCAGTTCGACCCCGCGTTCTTCGGCATCTCCGAGCGGGAGGCCACCATCATGGACCCGAGCCAGCGTCTCTTCCTGGAGACGACCTGGCGGCTGCTCGAGGACGCGGGCTACCGGGCGTCGGAGCTGGCGGGCTCCCGGACCGGCGTGTTCATCGGCGCGGGACTGCCCGAGTATGACGAGCTGTATCGCGCGAGTGGGAATGCCATCGAGGAGCAGAGCTCGACCGGTCGCTCCAACTCCATCCTGGCCAACCGCGTCTCCTTCTTCTTCGACTTCCAGGGGCCCAGCGAGGCCGTGGATGCGGCGTGCGCGAGCTCCCTGGTGGCGCTCCACCGGGCCCTGCAGTCGCTCCGGAGCGAAGAGTGCTCGATGGCGATTGCCGGCGGGGTCCATCTGATTCTCTCGCCCGCGATGCACGTGTCGTTCGGCCGGGGCGGAGTGCTCGCCGCCGACGGCAAGTGCCGGGCCTTCGACAAGGCCGCGGCTGGCTACACCCGAGCCGAGGGCATTGGCGCGGTGCTGCTCAAGCCGCTGCGCAAGGCGCGAGAGGATGGGGACAACATCTACGCCATCGTCCGAGCCAGCGCCGTCAGCCACGGCGGACGCTCCAACTCGATGACGTCACCCAACCCGAATGCCCAGGAGGCACTCCTCCTCGACATCTACGGGCGGCAGAAGGTGGACCCGCGCTCCATCCAGTACGTGGAGGCCCATGGCACGGGGACGTCGTTCGGCGACTCCATCGAGTTCTCTTCGCTGGCCTCGGCGTTCGAGCGCGCGGCGGCGGCACGAGGGCCCGTCCAATGGACTCCCCAGAGCTGCGGCGTCGGTTCGCTCAAGAGCAACATCGGTCACGCTGAAGAGGCGGCGGGCATCGCGGGCGTGCTCAAGGTCCTCCTCGGCATGCGCTACGGCCGGCTCCCCGGCAACCTGCACTTCAGCGAGCTCAACCCCTACATCCACCTGGAGGGCTCTCCGTTCTACGTCGTGGAGCGGGCGCGCGAATGGCTCCGGCCGGGGGGTGGAGTGCGGCGCGGCGCGGTCAGCGCCTTCGGGTTCGGTGGCGCGCTGGCGCATGTGGTGCTGGAAGAGGTCGCCTCCAGGGCGGAGCCAGGAGCAGAAGAGCAGGGGAGGCCGTACCTGGTGCCCCTCTCGGCCTCGTCGGAGGGGGTCCTGCGAGCCCAGGCGGAGATGCTCCGCTCCTTCCTCGAGGATGAGCTGAGCGCGGGGCTGGCCCTTCGGGACCTCGCCTTCACGCTGCAGGTGGGGCGAGAGCCGATGAGCCACCGGCTGGCGCTGGTCGCGGCGAGCCGGGCGGAGGTGGTGAGCGCCCTGTCCGCGTTCCTCTCCGGCGAGCCACGCGCACGCGGGGTCTTCACGGGGCAGGTCTCGAAGCGGCCCGAGGTGGGGACGCGCGAGCTCGAGGAGGCGCTCACCGCGGGGCGCGTGGAAGAGCTGGGCCAGGCCTGGGTGGCGGGGCAGGACCTCGACTGGCGTCGCCTCTACACGCGGAGCACTCCGCGCCGGGTCTCCCTGCCGACCTATCCGTTCGAGAAGCGGCGGTACTGGTTCACCGAGCGTCGCCCATCCGGTGGTGGCGGCGGTGGCGGTGGGCTCGCTCCGGAGACGCGGAACAAGGCGCCCGTCGGGTGGAACGAAGCCCTCCTGGATTTTCCTCGGGAGAAGACCTTCGCGGAGCTCTTCACCGCGCGAGCCCGTGAAGCAGGGGAGCGGATCGCCGCGCTGTGTGCCGGTCGCTCCATCACCTACCGGGAGCTGGACGAGCAATCCTCGCTGCTCGCCGCGTCCCTGAATGACCTCGGAGTGACGCGGGGGACGCCGGTCGGCCTCTTCCTGGACCGCTCGCTGGAGATGCTGGTCAGCCTGCTCGGCGTGCTCAAGTCGGGCGGGACGTATGTGCCGTTGGATCCCACGTTCCCCGATGCGCGGCTCCGGTACATCGCCCAGGGTTCGGGCCTGGGCCTGCTGCTGACGAACCGGCTGAAGTCAGGGACGCCTCCCTGGTTCTCGGGGCGAGTCATTCCCGTGGACGAGGCCTTCTTCGAGGAGGCACGTGGCCGGTTCGGAGGCACGTGGCGGCAGGCGGCGCCTGCTCGCGCGACGCCGGAGGATGTGGCCTACATCCTCTTCACGTCGGGCTCCACCGGAGAGCCCAAGGGCATCCAAGTCCATCAGCGGGGGCTCACCCACTTCCTGTGCGCGATGGAGCGGCATCTGGGCATGACCGCCGATGCACACCTGCTCGCGGTCACGACCCTCTGCTTCGACATCGCCGGGCTGGAGCTGTTCCTCCCGCTGCTGTGCGGAGGCCGGGTGGAGATCCTCCAGGAGGAGAGCTGCAAGGACGGCCTGCGCCTGAAGGATGCGCTCGACCGCGGTGCCGCGACGTTCATGCAGGCGACTCCCGCGACGTGGCAGATGCTGGTGTCCTCCGGGTGGCGAGGGAAGCGCTCGCTCACGGCCCTGTGTGGCGGAGAGGCCCTGAGCCGCGAGCTGGCGGACACGCTGCTGGGGCGGGTCGCCGGGCTGTGGAACCTCTACGGTCCGACCGAGACCACCATCTGGTCCACCCTCTGGAAGGTCGTCCCGGGCGAGGAGATCAGCATTGGCGGGCCCATCGGGAACACGAAGCTCTACATCCTCGATGAGCACGGCACGCCCGTCGCGATGGGCCAGACGGGGGAGCTGTGCATTGGAGGGGACGGCGTCGCCAAGGGTTATCTCCACAAGCCCGAGCTGACCGCACAGCGCTTCATCCACAACCCCTTCGTCACAGGCCGTGACGAGCGCATCTACAAGACCGGGGACCTGGCCTATGTCCGGCCAGATGGCGCGCTCATGTACGCGGGGCGCATCGACAACCAGGTGAAGCTCCGGGGTTATCGGATCGAACTGGAGGAGATTGAAAAGGTCCTCCAGGCCGTCGCCAGCATCACCAAGGCCGTGGTCGTGGTGCGCGGAGATCGCCTGGGCCAGCAGGGGCTGCACGCCTTCTGCTTGAGCGAGGATGAAGCGGCCCTGGCCGTGGAGGAGCTCCAGGCGCGGCTGGGCCAGCGGCTCCCCGAGTACATGGTTCCGACCGCCTTCCACCGGATGCGCTCGTTCCCCATGACGCTCAACGCGAAGGTGGACCGGAAGGTGCTCGCGAGCCTGGAGCTGGATGAGCTCCTCCGTCTCCATGGCACGGGTTCAGAGCGGGCACAGACGCACGCCGCGCCCGTCTCGCGGAGTGGGAGCACGTCAAAGGCGAGCAGCGTCGAGGCGGTGCTCCGGGAAGCGGCGGCGGCCGTGCTCGGTGTCCAAGCGGAGCGCCTGGACCCTTCAGCGACCTTTGCCCAGAGCGGCTTCACCTCCGTGACGCTGACGGCGCTGCGAGCGCGAATCCTGGAGCGGCTGTCCCTCCAGGTCGATCCTCCCGTGCTCTTCAAGTACCCCTCCCTCCGTGCGTTGGGGGCGCACCTCGCGGAGCGCCTGGGTTCGCGCTCCGCGCCGCCGCCCGTGAGCGCTCCGGTGAGGGAGGAGGCCCCCGAGCCCATCGCGGTCATCGGGATGGCGTCCCGCTTCCCGGGCTCCGAGGACCCGGAGGGCTTCTTCGAGGGCCTGCTGTCCGGCAAGGACAGCATCGGTGAGATTCCGAAGGACCGCTGGGACTTCCGCGCGTACTACGGCAACCCCAAGACGGAGAAGAACAAGTCCGACGCCATCTGGGGCGGGTTCATCTCGGACGTGGACAAGTTCGACGCGGCCTTCTTCAACATCTCCCCTCGCGAAGCGCGGACGATGGACCCGCGACAGCGCCTCTCGCTCGAGACCGTCTACAAGACGTTCGAAGACGCGGGCTACAAGCCGGCGGACTTCTCCGGCACGCGGACAGGCGTCTTCCTGGGGGCCATCAGCTCCGACTACTGGGACCTGCAGCGCGAGCGGGGCGTGGACCTGGAGGGCTACTCGTTGTCCGGGTTCGCCGGGTCCATCGTTCCCAACCGGGTCTCCTTCTTCTTCAACCTGCTCGGGCCGAGCGAGGCGGTGGACACGGCGTGCTCCAGCTCGCTCGTGGCCATCCATCGCGCGCTGGGCGCCCTGCGGAACAAGGAGTGTGATGCGGCGATCGCCGGCGGGGTGAATCTCATCCTCAGTCCCAACCTCTATCTGGCCTTGAGCCAGAACGGGATGCTGAGCCCTGACGGTCGCTGCAAGGCGTTTGACCAGTCCGCCAACGGGTACGTCCGGGGCGAGGGCGTGGGGACGCTCCTGCTCAAGCGCCTGAGCGACGCCCGCCGCGACGGCGACTCCATCTACGCCGTCATCCGGGGCAGCGCCGTCAACCATGGCGGCCGGGCGAACTCGCTGACGGCGCCGAACCCGGATGCCCAGACGCAGCTGCTGGAGGATGCCTACGCCCAGGCCCAGGTCGACCTGCGCACCGTCTCGTTCATCGAAACCCATGGCACCGGGACGCAGCTCGGCGACTCCATCGAGGTGCAGAGCCTGACGAGCGCGTTCGAGGCCGCCTCCCAGGGCAAGGGCCCGCTGCGCCCAGGCGCGTACTGCGCGCTCGGGGCCGTGAAGACGAACATCGGGCACCTGGAGGCCGCGGCGGGAATCGCTGGCGTCATCAAGGCCATCGCGAGCCTCAAGGCCCGCAGGATTCCCGGCAACCTCCACTTCCAGGCGCTGAACAAGCTCATCGACCTGGCCGGCTCCCCCCTCTTCGTCGCGAGCGAGGCCCGGGACTGGACGGAGATCGCCCCTGGCGTCGCTCGTCGAGCAGGCGTCAGCTCCTTCGGCTTCGGCGGGGCGAGTGCTCACGTTGTCCTGGAGGAGTACCCGGAAGAGGCCCGACAGGATGAGGCACGGCCGGGCCCCGTGGTCATCGCGTTGTCCGCGAAGTCCACTGGACAGCTCCGCACGCAGGCCGAGGCGCTGCTGAGGCACCTGGAGCGGATGGAGAAGGGCTCATCGGGGTTGCGCCGAAAGGCCCGGCTGGGCGACGTCGCCTACACGCTGCAAGTGGGCCGGGCCGAGCTGGAGTCGCGGCTCGCCTTCGTGGCCTCCACCGTGGATGAGGTGAAGCGCCGCCTGCGCTCCTTCCTGGAGGGCCAGGAGGTGCTGGAGCCGTCGGCGCCGGGCGGAGCGCATGATCGCCTCGCGCGGCTCTGGGCGTCGGGCGGTGAGGTCGACTGGAGCGTCCTGCATCAAGGCGCGCGGCCATGCCGCGTCTCGCTGCCCACCTATCCCTTCGAGAAGCAGCGGCACTGGGTGGGTGAGGGCTCGGGCGGTCGGACCGGGCCTGCCTCCGCGCGGGCACTCGGAGCGCTCGTGGACCGGAATGAGTCCACGCTGGATGGGGTGGTGTTTCGCAAGCGGCTCGTCCCCGAGGCCAGCTACCTCCGCGACCACGAAATCGGAGGGAAGAAGATCCTCCCCGCGGTCGTGTCCCTGGAGATGGTCCGCATGGCGGGCGAGCTCGCCGCGGGCTCGGGGCAGGTCGCGCGGATGAAGAACCTCGTCTGGCTCAAGCCGCTCGTGGTCGACGAAGCGTTTCGCGACGTGGCCGTGCGGCTGGAGCGCAAGGACGGGGCTGTCGGGTTCAAGGTCGTCACCGACGGCGCTGAAGTCCACATGCAGGGAGGACTCGAGTACGGGCTCGCTCGGGACGCGAGCCCGGAGCGTGTGGACGTGGAGGAGCTCAAGCGTCGATGCCCCACGGTCCATGACCGCTCGCGGTTCTACGGGCCCTTCGCTGGGCTCGGCTACGGCTACGGCTCGAGCCTCAAGCCGGTCCAGAAGGTCTACCGCAACGGCCGCGAGGCGTTGGTGGAGCTCCAGCTTCCGGACGGCGCTGAAGCTGGCGACGACTTCGTGCTCCACCCCTCGATGATGGAGGGGATGCTCCAGGCGCTCGCCGGGCTGCTCTTCAATCCCGAGAGCGAGAGCAATGCGGCGTTCCTGCCCTTCTCGATGAAGGAGCTGGAGATCCTCGGGCGTCGCCTCCCCGCGTCCTGCTTCGTGCACGTGAGCATGCGCGACGAGCACGCCCGGCCTTCGCTCCAGTCGAGGTTCGACCTCGCGTTGCTGAGCCCGAGCGGCGAGGTGCTGGTCCGGGTCCACGACTACAGCGTCCGGCCCGTGAAGAAGGACGACGCTGTCAGGGACGCGCCCGCCGCCCTGTATCGCTCCGTGCTCGTGCGCTCGGACCTGGCCGTGGATGGCGCGCCGTCGCGTGGGAAGGGGCTGGGCCCCTTGCTCGTGCTGGCGCGCGATGCCCGTTTCGTGGAGCGGCTGCGTGAGCGGCTGACGACGGACTCGGGCGACCAGCCCCACCTCGTGTGGGCCAGGCCCGCGGACCGGTTCGCCGAGCGGGATGGCGGCCTGGCCTTCGACTTCGATGCGCGGCAACCCGAGGCGCTGGAGCGACTGGTGGACACCCTGCGGGCCCGGAAGCTGGCGCCCTCGGTCGTCATCCATGGCTGCTCGACGGCCGCGTTCTCCTACGGCCGTGATGAACTCCAGGCGCAGCTCCAGGACGGGGCGCTCAGCGTGTTCCACCTGTCCAAGGCGCTGCTGCGTGAAAGGCACGAGCGTCCGGTCTCATTCCTCTACGTCTTCCCGGCCACGGAGCTCCGGCCGCAGCCCCTGTCAGCGGCGCTCACCGGGCTGGCGCGCTCGGTTCGACTGGAGACCGATGGACTGAAGCTCAAGGTCGTCCAGGTCGAGAGCACCGAGGAGATGGCGGACGCCGCCGTCGCGGAGCTGGCTCCTGGCGCGGAGGCGGACGCCTTCGTGGTGTATCGAGGCGCCTTGCGCCACGTGGAGACCCTCGAGCCTCTTCACTTCGAGGAGGCAGGGGCCGCACAGCCGCGCTTCAAGGACGGCGGTGCCTACCTCATCACCGGAGGGGCGGGAGCGCTCGGGCTGCACCTGGCGAGACATCTCACCCAGCGGGTGCGTGCGCGCGTGGCGCTCTGTGGCCGCTCGCGATTGTCGGAGGCCCAGCAGCGCGAACTCGACGGGCTCAGGGTGCGCGGCGCCGAGGTCGACTACTTCGTCACGGACGTGAGCGACTTCAGTGACGTGGAGATGCTCGCGGACACGCTGAGGGCCCGGTACGGAGGACTCCAGGGCATCATCCACGCCGCTGGCGAGCGGGGGGATCAGCTCCTCGCCAGGAAGGAGGCCGCGCGGTTCTCGGCCGTCATCGCTCCCAAGGTCTTCGGCACCCTTCACCTGGACCGGGCCTTCGCGGCGGAGCGGCTGGACTTCTTCGTCGTGTTCTCGTCCATCGTGGCGCTCACCGGCAACGTGGGCCAGACGGACTACGCCTTCGCGAATGCGTTCCTGAACGGCTTCACCGCGTTCCGCGAGGGCCTGGTCCTCAAGGGGATGCGCCACGGCACGAACCACGCGATCTGCTGGCCCTACTGGAAGGAGGGGGGCATGAAGGTCGACGCGGCCACCGAGCAGTTCATCCAGGGCTTCTTCGGCACGCAGCCCCTGGAGACCTCCGTCGGCCTGCGGGCGTTCGAGGAGATCGTGGGGCGGGGGATACGCGAGGCGCTCGTACTGAGCCCTGGCGCCGTGCTGCCCGCGCGCTTCATGAAGGGCTCGGCCGTGGCCACGCCGGAGGTGGTCGCTGCTCCGCGTCCCGAGTCCGCCCCCGCGCAGCGGTCGATTCGCGAGGAGGTTCGTCGGATCGCCGCCGGCCTGCTGCAGATGGCGCCCGAGGCGCTCGACGAGCGAAAGGATCTGGCCGAGTACGGCTATGACTCCATCTCCTTCACGGAGCTGGCCACCGCGCTCAATGGTGCCTTCGGCGCGGAGCTGACGCCGGCCGTGTTCTTCGAGCTCACGCCCCCGACGCTCAACGCGCTCGTGGCGTACCTGGAGGAGCGCTCCAGCGCGAAGCCGCGAGCCTCCGCGGAGGCCCCCTCCCCGCAGGCGCCCCTCGATGCTCCGGTATCCCAGGCGTCATCGGACCGGCGCGCGCGAGCGGATGAGCCGATCGCCATCATCGGCATGAGCGGGAAGATGCCCCGGTCGCCGAGCCTCGAGCAGTTCTGGAAGAACCTGGAGGAAGGGCGCCACCTCATCCGGGTGGTGCCGGGGGACCGCTGGGACTGGCGCGAGTTCCACGGAGACTCGAAGCAGGGGCGGAACAAGAGCGTCTCGAAGTGGGGCGGGTTCCTGGACGAGGTGGACAAGTTCGACGCTCCCTTCTTTGGCATTCCCGCCGAGGAAGCGCGCCTGATGGACCCACAACAGCGCTTGTTCCTGGAGACGGTGTGGGGCGCCATCGAGAACGCGGGTTATGACCCGTCGTCGCTGTCGGGCTCCCAGACGGGGCTCTACGTCGGAGTCACCAACCGCGACTACACGGACGTGGTCGAATCCGCCTCGGAGGGCGTGCGTTCGGCGGCGACGTTCGGGAATGCGCATGCCTTCCTGGCCAATCGCGTCTCGTTCCTGCTGAACCTCCACGGCCCCAGCGAGCCGGTGGACACGCTGTGCTCCAGCTCGCTCGTCGCCATCCACAAGGCCGTCGAGGATCTGCGCCGGGGACTGTGTGAGCTGGCCATCGTCGGAGGCGTGAGCGTCATCGCGAGCCCTCGTATGGACATCACCTTCAGCGAGGCGGGCATGCTGAGCCCCACGGGCGCGTGTCGCTCGTTCTCGCAAGGGGCGGATGGCTTCGTCCGAGGCGAGGGCTCCGGTGCGCTCATCCTCAAGCCCCTCCGCGCCGCGGAGCAGGATGGGGACTCCATCCTGGGCGTCATCCGGGCGGCGGGCGTCAACCACGGGGGCCGCGCCAACGCGCTGACCGCTCCAAATGGCAATGCGCAGGTGCAGCTACTCCGCCAGGTCTACGAACGGGCGGACATCGATCCGCGCACCGTCTCGCTCATCGAGGCTCACGGGACGGGGACCGAGATTGGTGATGCGGTCGAGCTGAACAGCCTCAAGCGCGCCTTCCAGGAGCTGGCCCGCGCGCGAGGCGGAGCCTTGGGGACGCGGCCCTTCTGCGCCGTGAGCTGCGTGAAGACGAACGTGGGCCACCTGGAGTCCGCCGCGGGCATCGCCGGCGTGCTCAAGGTGCTGCTCGCCTTGAGGCACAAGACGCTGGCCCCGCTCGCGAACTTCCATCAGGTGAACCCGTACCTGGACCTCCAGGACTCGCACTTCTACCTGGTCACCCGCCCGGAGCCCTGGAAGGAGCCGCTGGATGCGGCGGGGAATCGGCTGCCGCGCCGCGCGGGAGTGAGCTCCTTCGGGGCAGGCGGCTCCAATGCCCACGTGGTGCTCGAGGAGTATCTGCCCCCCACGCGCGTCTCGGACGAGGCGGCGGTGGGTGCTCAGCTCATCCCGCTCTCCGCTCGCGATGAGGGGACGCTGCGCAGGTACGCGGCCTCGCTTCGCGAACACGTGGCGGAGCTGCTCACGCACGAGCCGCCCGCGCGGGTGCTGGAGAATCTCGCGTACACCTTCCAGACGGGACGCAAGCCGCTGGGGCAGAGGCTGGTCATCCTGGCGGGAGACCTCCGCCAGTTGGAGGCCTCGCTCGCGAGCTTCTGCTCGGGGACGAAGGACGACAGCACCTACGAGGGTGTGGTGGGCGAGTCTCCTCCGACGGCGGAGGACGGGTTGCCCGCGTTGGCCCGGCGGTGGGTCCGCGGGGGAGAGCTTGACTGGCAAGCGTTGCACGCCGGTCGCACGCCCTCGCGCATCCCAGCCCCCACCTATCCGTTCGAGCGCATCCGTTACTGGTTCGATGGAGACGCGCCCCAGGCGGGACGCAAGCACTCCTCCAACGGAACTTCAGAAGGCAGCCGTGAACGCATCGCCGTGCCGAGCGCCGGTGAGCAGACGCCCGAGGCGAGATCATGACCGAGGAGCTGAACAGGGGGGCTCCGAGCGCGAACGCCTCGGAGTCGCAGGTCCCGTCGCGCAGGAGACACGGCCTCCTCACGCGCAAGGCGTTGAGGATGACGGGGACGCGCCCGCATGACGGCTTCGAGCTGGGCTACGAGGATGCGGCCCTGCGGGACCACACCGTCTTCGGCCAGCGCGTCCTGCTGGGCGTGACGTACGCGTCCCTGGCGCTCGAGGTGGGCCGGTGGCACTTCGTTGACCGGCCACCTGTGGGCATCAAGGACCTGCTCTTCCTTCAGCCGCTCGTCCTCGGGCAGGGAGAGTCCGCCCGGCTCGTGGTGTCACTGCGGGGCAACTCGTTCGAGGTCGCCTACCACAAGGAGCCTGATGCGCCTGGGACGCCCTGTGCCTCAGGGGAGCTGCTCTTCGACGTGGAGGGTGGACGGGAACGCCCACAGGGTGTGTTGGACGTCGCGCGCTTCTTGCGTGAGGCCGAGCGCACCACTGAAGGGCCGCGTGTCTACGAGGAGATGCGGAAGGTCGCCGTGGACTATGGCGCCTCGCTCTTCACGGCTCGGCGGACGTTCCATCGGGCCGGCGAGGTGTTGGGAGAGCTCGTCGTCTCGGACGAGGCCGCGGCCGGCTTCGAGTTCTCGCTGCCCCCGTCGCTCCTGGACGGCGCCATCGTTGCCGGAGCCTTCGAGCAGCTCGTCGCGCGTGGGAAGCCGTGCATCCCCATGTTCGTGGAGCGCCTGGTCATCCGTCAGGTGCCGGGCGCTCGCTGCTACTGCCACTGCGTGGTGCGCAAGGCGAACGACGAGGTGCTCGTGGTCGACACCCAGCTGCTCGACGCGGCGGGGCAGCCGCTCGTCGAGATGACAGGCGTCACGTTGAAGAACGTCCCCGTGCCCGGCAATCCCTTCGCTCCCGGCGCCAGGGTGCAGGCTCCAGTTCTCGTGCCGCTTCCTGCTTCGTTCCAGGCTCCGGCCTTCGCTTCGGGAGAGGACCTGGCCCGGCAGCTGGAGCTCCGGCTCCGGAAGCGGATCGCCGCGCTGCTCGAGGTCCCCGAGAGTCGGATTGAACCGACTCGCAACTTCATGGAGACGGGGCTCACGTCCCTCGCGCTGGTGGGCTTCATGAGGGCGCTCGGGGATGAGCTCGGTGTCACGCTTTATCCCACGCTCGCGTTCGAGTTCCAGAGCCCGAGGTCGCTGGCGCTCCACCTGGCCCAGGAGCACGCCTCCCTCCTGACGAGGCCTCGCGAGGAAGCTCCCGTCATCGAGCGGCAGCGGCCCCTTTCCGTGAAGGTGACGGAGCCCGTGGCTCGGGCGGCCCCCGTGCCTGACACCGGGACCCGGGCCGAGCCCGTGGCCATCGTGGGCGTGGCGGGTGTCTTCCCTCAGTCGAAGGACCTGGAGGAGTTCTGGGACCACCTCGCGCGCGGCGCGGACCTCGTCACGCCGGTGCCCGAGGAGCGTCCCTACCTCAAGATTGATGGGCGAGGCTCCTGGCAGGCCAGCTTCATCTCCGATGTCGACAAGTTCGACGCGGCCTTCTTCGGCATCTCCCCGCGAGAGGCCGCGCTCATGGACCCGAAGCAGCGGTTGCTGCTGGAGCTGGTCTGGCGGGCCATCGAGGACTCCGGGCACCGCGCCAGCGAGCTGCGTGGCAGCCGCACGGGGTTGTTCGTGGGCGTGGGCGCCCTGGAGTACGGCGCCTTCCTGGGCTCGGCCTCGGAGGGCATCGAGGCCTACAGCGCGACCGGCATCGCCGGCACGATGCTGCCCAACCGGGTCTCGTACCTCATGGACTGGCATGGCCCGAGCGAGTCCATCGACACGGCCTGCTCCAGCTCCCTGGTGGCCATCCACCGCGCCATCGAGTCCATCCAGAACGGGGATTGTGACCAGGCGCTGGTCGGCGGCATCAACCTCATCCTGTCCCCGTTCCTCACGATTGCCTTCAGCAAGGCGGGGATGCTCAGCGAGGATGGCCGGTGCAAGACCTTCGACCGTTCCGCTGACGGCTATGTCCGAGGCGAAGGCGCAGGCATCCTCGTCTTGAAGCCCCTGTCGAAGGCCGTGGCGGAGGGCGATCAGATTCACGCGGTGATTCGGGGCTCGGCCATCAACCACGGTGGCCATGCCAACTCGCTCACGGCTCCGAATCCCAAGGCCCAGGAGCAGCTCATCACCCAGGCGTACCGGAAGGCGCGAGTCGACCCTCGCACCGTCTCCTATATCGAAGCGCACGGCACCGGGACGAAGCTGGGCGACCCGGTCGAGACGCGCGCGCTCGTCAGCGCGTTCAAGGCGCTGGAGGAGGGGAGCGGGCAGGCCGAGCGGCCTCATCGCTGCGGGCTGGGCTCGGTCAAGACGAACATCGGTCACCTGGAGGCCGCCGCGGGCATCGCCGGGGTGGTGAAGGTGCTGCTGGCGTTCAGGCATCGGAAGCTGCCGGGGACGGTCCACTTCAAGGCCCTGAACGAGTTCATCGCCTTCGAGCAGTCTCCCTTCCATGTCGTCGCGGAGACCACCGACTGGCCTCGCCCCGCCCCAGGCATCCCCCGAAGGGCTGGAGTCAGCTCGTTCGGTTTCGGCGGCGTCAACGCGCACGTCGTCCTGGAGGAGTACGAAGACAGCACTTCGGACGACGTGTCCGTCGTGGAGGAAGGGCCGCTGGCCTTCGTCCTGTCCGCGAAGACGCGCGCGGCCCTGGAGCGCCACGCCGCGCGGTTGCTGGAGTGGCTCGCGCGGAGGACTCCGGATGCAGACCGCGCTCGTGAGGGGGGATGGCTCCAGTCCTTGAGCCATACCCTGCACGCGGGCCGCGAGGTGATGCCGCACCGGCTGGCGATGCTCGCCTCCACCGCCGCGGAGCTGCGCGCGAAGCTTCAGGCGTTCGTGACGTCGACCCCGACAGAGGGCCTCTACGTTGGCGCGCCTCGGGAGCAGGACTCCACGGTGCTGGAAGCCCTGGAGGGCGTCGACGGCCAGGACTACGTCCGGGGGCTCTTGCGCAAGCGGCGCTTCGACAAGGTGGCGCGACTCTGGGCCGCGGGGCTCGAGGTGGACTGGGGCTTCTTGTACGAGGGCACCACGCCTCGCAGGCTCAGCCTCCCCACCTATCCTTTCGAGCGGGAGCGCCACTGGAATGCAGCGCTCCTCCGGGGCGGAGCGGCGCGGGAGCAGGCGCTTCATCCCCTGGTGGACCGGGTCATCCCGACGCTGGCGGGGAACACCCTCCGCTACGAGAAGACGCTCACGCGGGATGAGCCGTTCCTGCGCGACCACGTCGTCGGCTCACGCGGCGTGCTGCCGGGCGTGTGCTACCTGGAGATGGCGTGGCGGAGCTTCCTCCTGCCCGAGCACCAGGGCCGGCGGTTCTCGTTGTCCCGCGTGGTGCTCAAGCAGTTGATGGCGGTGGAGGAGAGCTGCCGCGTCTCCGTGGAGCTCACGAGCGAGCAGGGGACGACGTCGTTCGTCATCTCGAGCCACCAGCCCGAAGGGACGGTGCGGCACGCGACGGGCGAGTACCAATTCGAGGCGGAGGAGGGGGCACCGCAGACGCTGGACCTCGCCTCCGTCGCCGAGCGCTGCACCCAGGAGGTGGAGGGCCGGGAGGTGTATGCGCGGCTGGAGCGGGCTGGCCTGCGCTACGGGGCGTTCTTTCGAAGTCTCCAGCGGCTGAAGACGAACGGCCGTGAGTCGGTGGGTTGGCTGGAGCTCTCGCCGGAGGCCACCGAGGGCTTCTCCGACTACACCCTGCACCCGGCGCTGCTGGATGGCGCGCTCCATGTCGTCCTGGGGCAGGTCTCCGTCGCGGCGGGGACGGGGCGGGCGAAGCTGCTGCTGCCTTTCGTCGTGGAGGCGGTCGAGGTGCTGGGTCCCGTCGCGCCGAGCATGGCCGTGTACGTGAAGAGCGAGGACGGGCTGTCTTTCGATATCGCGCTCGTGGGCGCGGACGGCAGGGTGGCCATCAAGGTGTACGGGCTCGAGGCGCGGGAGATGGCGGAGCCCTCCGTGCCGATGCTGTACGCGCCCTACTTCGAGGCGGTGCGGGTGCAGGCGGTGGAAGAACGTCCGGTCGAGAAGCGTGGCGCGCTCATCGTGTACCTGGATGGCGCGGCGGCCTTCGCGCAAGCGTGGAGCGAGGAGCTGGAGGAGCGGTACGCGGAGACGAAGTCCCTGTCCCTTCGGGACGTGGAGGCAGGAGGCCTCGAGCCGCTCCTGGAGGGTGGCTTCCCGCTGGACTCCGTCTTCTTCCTCGCCCCGGGGATGGGACGTGACTCCTTCGAGGCCCTGCAGGCGGAGGACAGCCGCGCGCTGTACTGCCTGTACGAAGTGGCTCGGATGCTGGATGCGCGTGGAGTGCTCGAGCGTCCGCTGGACTTCAGCGTCTTCACCTGGGGCGCGCTCAAGACGCGGGCGGATGAGCAGGTCCTGCTGAGTGGCGCCGCGCTCGGCGGGTTCTTGCGCTCGATTGCTGGCGAGTATCCCCAGTGCCGCTTCCGCGTCGTCGACTTCGGCGGCGAGAAGCGGACCGACGCGCTGCGGTCGGACGTGCTCAAGCAGTACCTCTTCACCGAGAAGAAGGATGGGCCCACCGAGGTAGCGCTCCGCGACGGCGCGTTGTTCCAGCGACGGCTGGGAGTCCTCGAGGCCCAAGGCCCCGCGCAGCCGGTGTTCCGCCAGGGTGGCTCCTACGTCATCGTGGGTGGCACGGGCGGCATCGGCATGGCGCTGGCGGAGCACCTCCTGCGAGGGTTCGGGGCCCGGGTCACCCTCTTGGGGCGGAGCGCCCCTGGCGAGGAACAGGAGCGCAAGCTCCAAGCCCTGCGGGCGCTTGGCGGAGAGGTCCTCCGAGTGCAGGCCGATGTCACGGACATCGTGGCGCTGCGGCGCGCCATGGCCCAGGTGAAGGAGCGCTTCGGCGCCGTTCACGGCGTTTTCCACTCGGCGCTGGTCCTCCAGGACGCTTCGCTGAAGAAGCTGAGTCGGTCCAGTCTCCAGCGCGTCCTCGCGCCCAAGGTCGCGGGGAGCCTCGTGCTGGCGGAGGTGCTCGCGGCGGAGCAGCTCGACTTCCTCATGTTCTTCTCGTCGGCCGTGGGAATCGCGGGCGGCTCGGGCCAGTCCAACTACGCGGCGGCCAGCCGGTTCCAGGATGCGCTGGCCCTCTCCCTGGCGGACGCGCTCCCGTTCCCGGTGAAGGTCATCGACTGGGGCTTCTGGGGCACCGTCGGCGCGGTGGCGACCCCTGGATACAACCTGCTGCTTCGCGAAGAGGGCTTCGGGTCGATTGTCCCCGAGGAGGGCTTCCGCGCCATCGAACAGGTGCTCGGCCTGCCTCTGCCGCAGGTGGTGGCCATCAAGGGTGATGAGCGGGTGCTCGGGCGAATCTCCGCGAGCACGCGCGCGAGCGTCTCCGTCAGCAGGGAGACCCAGGCGTCGAGCCTGGCTCAGGTCCTTCAGCACCTCGGTGCCTTCGTGGGGACGCTGTCCGACGAGCCCGCGAGGCGGGTCGTGTCCGGGTTCGAGCTGTTCGAGGAGTATGCGCGGCGCGGCCTCCGGCGAAGGCTGGAGGGCGTCGTGGTCCGGGAGGAGGACGTCCTTGCCGAGCAGGAGCGCCTCTACCGTGAGTGCCAGGCCATTCGCGCGAAGGCTCCCGAGGGCGAGCGCTCCCTGGAGGAGCTCCGCGCCGCGGTGCTCGAGCGACTGCCGGACCTGACGCCCTATGTGGAGTTGTTGGACCGCTGCGTCCAGTCCCTGCCTGAGTTCTGGACGGGGCGGCGCTCGGCCATGGAGGTCATGTTCCCGAACGGCTCCACGGAGCTCGTCGAGAAGGTCTACGCGTCCAGCCTGCACTCCGACCTGTTCAACACGCTCACCGCCGAGGCCGTGCGCGCCTGGGTCGAGGTCCGCTTGCGGCAGGCGCCGAAGCAGCCCCTCCTCATCGTGGAGGTGGGGGCGGGGACTGGAGGCACCACGCGCTTCGTGCTCGACGCCCTCCGCCCCTACGCCGAGCGCGTTCGCTACGTCTTCAGTGACCTGTCGGTCCACTTCCTCAACAAGGCGCGCGAGCGGTTCCAGCACAGCCCGGTGCCGGTGGAGTACCGCATCCTCGACCTGGAGCGCGGGGCGGACCTGAAGGACGTGGACCTGGTGCTGGGCACCAACGTGCTCCATGCCACGGCCGAGCTCGCCGCCACCCTTCGTCGCATCAAGGCCATGCTGCGACGCAACGGCCTGCTGGTGCTCAATGAGACCATCGCCGCCAAGGACTTCGCGACGCTGACGTTCGGCACGATGAAGGGATGGTGGTTGTTCCGCGATGCGGAGAACCGCATCCCCGGCTCTCCCGTCGTCAGCCAGGAGACGTGGGAGCGGCTCCTCGCGCAGGGCGGCTTCCAAGGCACGAAGGCCCTGGGGCTCCCAGGCGTCCCGTCCGCGCACGTCTGGCAGAGCGTCATCCTCGCGGAGAGCGACGGCGTCGCCGTGCGCCTGCCGGGAGAGGGTGTCGCCGCTCCCCCCGTGGTGCACCCGGCGCCCCCGGCGCGGGCCCCGCGCGTGAGTCCATCCTCCGTCCCCACCTCCGCGCCCGCGCGAAGCGTGGTGACGCCGCCGGCAGTGGGCGGCACGAGCGCCTACGTGAAGCGTGTGTTCTCCGAGGTCCTCAAGCAGAACCCCGCCGCCATCGCGGAGGGAGCGACCTTCGATGAATACGGCGTGGACTCGCTGATTGGCCTGGAGATCCGCCGCCGTCTCGAACAGGACCTGGGCAAGCTGCCTTCGACGCTGCTGTTCGAGCAGCTCTCGGTGCGGGCGCTCGCCGAGTACCTGGAGAAGAACAAGGGCGTGGAGCTGGCGCGAGTGACGGGGAGCGCCTCGCCCGCCGCGCCCCACCAGGAGACGCTCTCGTTCGAGCGCAAGCCGACTCGGGGGAGCTTCAACGAGGTGGGGCCCCGGCAGGGCACGGAGCTGGAGATCGCCATCACCGGGCTGAGCGGTCGCTACCCCGGCGCGGAGACGCTGGACGCGCTGCTGGAGAACCTGAGGGCGGGCCGGAGCGCCTTCAGTCCGATTCCAGCCGAGCGCTGGGGGGCTGGGGAAGGCTCGGTCCGGTGGGGTGCCTTCCTGCGGGACGTCGACAAGTTCGACCCGCTGCTCTTCAACATCGCGCCCGCCGAAGCCGAGGAGATGGATCCCCAGGAACGGCTCATGCTGGAGCTGTCCCTGCACGCCCTGGAGGATGCCGGGTATCCGCGCGGCGCGCTGCTGAAGCAGGCTCCGAAGGCGGGGGTGTTCATCGGCGCGATGAATCCCGACTACGAATGGGTCGGGGCACGCGCCTCGGCCGCGGGCCTGGCGAACCGCGCGGGCAGCCGGTTCTGGTCGATTGCCAACCGCATCTCCTACTGGTTCAACCTGCGCGGCCCCAGCTTCGCCGTGGACAGCGCCTGCTCGGCCTCGCTGACGGCCATCCATCTGGCGGTGCAGAGCCTCGCGCGAGGAGAGTGTGAGCTGGCCATCGCGGGCGGCATCAACCTCATCCTCCACCCCGACCATCTCGACCGTCTGGCGCATGCGGGCCTGCTCACGAAGGGCGAGCAGACCCGCAGCTTCGGAGCTCAGGCGGATGGCTTCGTGGACGGTGAGGGCGCGGGGCTGGTGGTCCTCAAGCCGCTCGCGCGAGCCCGAGCGGACGGCGATGTCATCTACGGCGTCATCAAGGGCTCCAGCATCAACGCCGGAGGGAAGACGAGCGGGTATCTGGCGCCGAACCCGCGCGCCCAGGCGGACGCCATCGATGAAGCGCTCCAGCGGGCCCAGGTCTCGCCCCGGACGATCTCCTATGTGGAGTGCGCGGCGGCGGGCTCGTCGCTCGGTGACGCCATCGAGGTGTCGGGGTTGAAGGAGGCGTTTGCCCGGCACACGCGGGACCGGAGCTTCTGCACGGTTGGTTCCATCAAGGCCAACGTCGGCCACCTCGAGTCCGCCTCGGGCATCGCGGCGCTGACCAAGGTGCTGCTCCAGTTGAGGACGCGGCAGCTCTTCCCGTCACCGCACGCGAATGCGCCCAGTCCGGAGCTGGACTTGTCGGACTCGCCGTTCCGCCTGCAGAGCACCTTGGCGCCGTGGGTTCCCGAGTCGGGTGAGCGGGACGGCCTGCTGCGCGCGGGCGTCAGCGCGTTGGGGGCGGGTGGCGCGAACGCCCACCTCATCATCGAGGAGCATCGGGACCCCCGGCCTAAATCCGCGACGTCCTCGCCCCGGCTCGTGCTCGTCCCGCTCTCGGCGAAGACGGAGGAGCGACTCCGGGCCTTCGCGCGGGCGCTGGCGGACCACCTCACGCGCCACCGCGAGACGATCTTCGACTCGGACGTCGTCTCCCTCGCCTACACGTTGCAGACCGGCCGTGAGGCGCTCGAACAACGGGTCGCCTTCGTCGTGGCTTCGACGGGCGAGCTGCGCGAGGCGCTCGACGGGTTCCTGGCGGGCCGGACGGAGGCCCGTCAGCGGCAAGGTTCCGGGAGCTCCGGCGAGGAACTCCTCCAACTGGGAGCGCAGTGGGTCGCGGGCGCGCAGGTGGAGTGGCGCTCGCTCTACGCGGACACCCCGCCGACGCGGATGACGCTGCCCGGTTATCCCTTCGCGCGGAGGCGGTGCTGGATCTCCGAGCCGGCCGCGGAGGGCTCGGCGGACACCGTCACGAAGCCCGCGGGCAGTGGCGCCGTCCAGGATGCGAAGGACCTCGTCTCCGCGGTGAGCGAGGACCTGCGGGAGATCGTCTGTCAGGTCCTCAAGGTTCGCCCGGATGAGGTGAGCACGGACGACGACATGAGCCAGTATGGCCTGGATTCCATCCGGGTCGTGCAGATGGTGGGCGAGCTGAACGCCCGGCTCGGTCTGGACGCGACGCCTCCCTTGTTCTACGGCCACGTGTCCATCCAGGGGTTCGCGCGGACGGTCTGTCAGAAGTTCGGCGAGAAGCTCACCGCGCACTACCAGGGCCGCGTCCCCGTGAGTGCTCCGGTCCGGACGGTGGAGCGCGCGCGGGCGCCCACGGTCGCTGCGTCCGAGCCCATCGCGATCATCGGCGTGAGTGGTGTCTTCCCTCAGTCGGAGAGTCCCCAGGCCTTCTGGGAGAATCTCCTGCGCGGGCAGGACTTGATCTCCGAGGTGCCCGCGAGCCGCTGGAACGCGGAGCTGCTCGCGAAGGAGACCCCCGCGCTCCGGTGGGGCGGCTTCATGCCCGGAGTCGACCTGTTCGATCCGGAGTTCTTCGGACTGTCTCCGCAAGAGGCGAGGCTCATGGACCCGCAGCACCGGTTGTTCATCGAGGCCGTGTGGAAGGCCTTCGAGGACGCCGGGCACCACCCCTTGTCGCACTGGGGACAGCGGGTGGGGGTGTTCGTCGGAGTGGCCAACCACGACTACACGAACCTCCTGCTCGAGCGACGGGCGCGCGCGCACATGGCCACGGGCAATGCGCACTCGATGCTCGCCAATCGCATCTCGTACCTGCTGAACTTCACGGGGCCCAGCGAGCCGGTGGACACCGCGTGCTCCAGCTCCCTCATCGCCGTGCAGAAGGCGGTGGAGGCGCTTCAGCGGGGAGACTGCACCGTGGCCGTCGCCGGTGGGGTGAATACGCTGCTGAGCCCCAACCTCTACCTGGCCTTCAGTGACGCCGGCATGCTGAGCCCGAGTGGCCGCTGCCGCACGTTCGACAGCCGGGCGGATGGCTACGTGCGAGGGGAGGGCGTGGGCGCCATCCTACTCAAGCCCCTGCGTCAGGCCGTGGAGGATGGCGACCCCATCTACTGCGTCATCAAGGGCGCCGCGGCGAACCATGGCGGCCACACCGCCTCCATCACCGCGCCCAACCCGCTGGCCCAGCGCGACGTCATCATCGCCGCGCATGAGAAGGCCGGAATCGATCCGGAGACGCTCGGCTACATCGAGGCGCATGGCACGGGGACGGAGCTCGGGGACCCCATTGAAATCAACGGCCTCAAGGACGTCTTCGCGGAGTTCGCCCGGCGCAAGGGTCGCGCGGTGTCCACGCGAAAGCTTTGCGGCATCGGCGCGGTGAAGACGAACATCGGCCACCTGGAGACGGCCGCTGGAATCGCCGGCGTGGTGAAGGCGACCTTCGCCCTGAAGCACCAGGTCCTCCCGAAGAACGCTCACTTCGAGAAGCTGAACCCCTACATCCAGCTCGACGACTCGCCGCTCTACATCCTCGACGAGACGAAGCCCTGGCTGCCTCTCATGGACGAGGTCGGGAAGCCGCTGCCGCGCCGGGCGGCTGTCAGCTCGTTCGGGTTCGGCGGGGTCAACGCCCACGTGGTGCTCGAGGAGTACGTGCCCGAGGAGCCCGTCGCTCCCGAGCAGGAGACCGGGCCCTTCGTCGTGCCGGTCTCCGCCCAGACGCTCCCGGTGCTGAAGGAGTCCCTCCGGGCGCTGGCGGAGCACCTCCGCGCGAGCACGGGGGGAGTGGGGAAGGAGTCCCGGCCAGCCCAGGGCCTTCGTGACCAGCTCCGAGAGCTCGCGGCTCGGATTCTTGGCGTGGACGCGCGCACCGTCGATGAGGACGAGCTGCTGGTGGACCTCGGCTTCGACCAGCTCGCGCTGTCGCGGCTGGTGGAGGAGGCGAACACCCGCCTCGGGCTCCAGCACCAGGTGAAGTCGCTGGCGGGGGCCGAGAACCTGGGCTCCGTCTTCGATGCGCTCTGCTCCGCTGGAGCGCCGGTGGCGAGCGCTTCGCCCAGGCCCGCGCATATCTCGCTTCGGAGTCTCGCGTACACGCTGCAGGTGGGACGGATGGCGATGACGGAGCGCGTGGCCTTCCTGGTGGAGAGCCCACACGAGCTGCTGGCTCACCTGGAGGCGTTCCTCCGCGACGAGCCGGGGCGCGCCGGCTCCGTCTACGTCGGCTCCGCTCCGTCTCGTGGACGGTTCCAGGGGCTGCGAAGCGGTGGGAAGGACAGTGGGGTGGAGCCCTTGCTCGCCGACGCCGGGAGCCTCAGGGGGCTGTGCCAGCGCTGGGTGGCCGGTGAGGACGTGGACTGGAGGGGCCTCTATCGCTCCGGCTCGAAGCCCCGGAAGGTCTCTCTGCCGACCTATCCGTTCGCGAGGAAGCGCTACTGGTTCGACGAGGTCCCGTTCGAGTCGAGTCCCGAGGCAGAGGCGCTGGGCAGGGCCGCGCCGCAGGGGCAGGGGACCCAGAAGAGCGGAGGGGCTCCCGAGCCAGGCCGTGAGGTCGTGCTCATCCGCGAGGCCCTGGGCTCGATTCTCGGTACGGACCCGAAGGCCATCACCCATGACATCGATTTCAAGGACCTGGGCCTCGACTCCATCATGACCATCAAGCTGGTGAAGCAGCTCAACCAGGCGCTGGAGCTCAACCTCAACCCGATGCAGGTCATCGAGAACCAGACGCTCGGGAAGCTCTCCCAGCTCCTGGTGAGCCTGCGCGCGGACGGCTCGACGGGAGCGAATCCATGAGTGCCGACGAGAAGCCTGGGTCCCCACGGGAGGCGGTGGCTTCGCCCGAGGTGGCCATCATCGGGATGGCCTGCCGGTTCCCTCTGGCCCGCACCTACCGTGAGTACTGGAACAACCTCATCAGTGGCCGGGACTGCATCCAGGAGCTTCCGAGCAGCCGCTGGGACACCCGGAGGTACTACTCGCCGGATATCGACCATCCGGACACCTCCATCAGCCGCTGGTGCGGGCTCGTCGACGACGTGGATCGGTTCGACCACAAGTTCTTCGAAATCTCGCCGAGAGAGGCGAAGAACATGGACCCGCAGCAGCGACTGCTGCTGGAGGAGACGCTCCACTGCATCGAGGACTCGGGTGTCCCGCTGGCCGAGCTGCGAGCCAAGAGGACGTCCGTCTTCGTCGGAGTGACGTCGGTGGACTACCACCAGGAGGCAGTCCACCCGAGCGTTCATCCGGACAGCTTCGCGGGCACGGGCAACTACGTGTTCATCCTGGCCAACCGCGTGTCGTATGCCTTCGGGTTCCAGGGGAAGAGCTTCGCCATCGACGCGGCCTGCGCTTCATCGCTGGTGGCGCTCCACGAGGCTCGGTGCTCGCTCCAGCGAGGCGAGAGTGACTACGCCATCGTGGCCGCCGTCAACCTCAGCCTCCACCCGTGGAAGTACATCACGTGGTCGAAGTCGCGGATGCTGAGCCCGGATGGGCGCTGCAAGACCTTCGACAAGGATGCGAACGGGTTCGTGTCCGGCGATGGCATCGGCGCGTTGCTCCTGCAGCGCCGCGACGATGGGGTGCGAGACAGGAACCGCATCTACGGCGTGGTGAAGGGCTCCGCCGTCAACCACGGCGGCCATGCGGCTTCGATGACGGCGCCGCGCGTCGTTGCTCAACGGGACGTCATCCTCTCGGCCATCGAGTCCGCTGGCATCAGCGCGCGGACCATCAGCTACGTGGAGGCGCACGGCACCGGCACCTCGCTCGGAGACCCCATCGAGGTGGAGGCCCTGACGCAGGCGTTTCGCTGCTCCACCGCGGACACGCAGTTCGCGAAGATTGGCTCGGTCAAGACGAACATCGGCCACCTGGAGGCCGCGGCCGGCATGGCGAGCCTCATCAAGGTGCTGTTGATGATGCGGCACGGCCAGGTGCCGAAGACCCTGAACGTCACCACGCTCAACCCCATCATCGACTTTCCGCGGACGCCCTTCTCGGTGGCGCTCGAAAACAGCGAATGGCGGAGCGCCGAGCCGCACCTGCCACGGCGCGCGGGCGTCAGCTCGTTCGGACTCGGCGGTGCGAACTCGCACGTCGTCCTGGAGGAGCACCTCGCGGACGAGGTCGGCGAGCCACGGGCCGCGCGGAGCTCCAGCCGTTCCGGGCGCAAGCATCTGTTCCTGCTCTCGGCGAAGTCCACGGGGAGCTTCACCCGTCGGATCGCGCAGTGGCGGGAGTGGCTCGATGGCGCGGATGGAGCGCGTGAAGACCTGAAGGACCTCTGCGCCACGAACGCCGTGGCCTCGGGGCACTATCCGCTGCGGAGCGGGGCGCTCGTCGAGACTGTCGAGGAACTGGGCGAGTTCCTGGACGGGGCGGGCGTGAAGGCGGTGAGCGCCAGGACCGCGCCCTCCACGTTGGTGCTGAGGCATCACAGTTTCACTGGTTTTCGGAGCGTGCGCTCGCTCTATGAAGGCAACACGCTCTTCCGGGGCCGGGTGGATGCGCTGCTGCGCGAGTGCAAGGTGCCAGGGCTGCGCGGTGGGTTGGAGACGGCCTTCCGGGCTGCCTCGTGGCCGCGGAAGGCGCGAGCGCTGCTCTCCTGCCTCGTCGGCCATGCGTTCTGGGCGAGCCTGGGTGAGCTGGGGTTCTCGGCCCGGGAGCTTCATGGCGAGAGGCATGGCTTCATCGTCGCGCTCGCCCTGTCTGGAATGGTGGAGCCCGCGGAGGCCCTCGCGCTCGCGTCCGGAGGAGTGACGGCGGTGGGCCGCGTGCGAGCGCCGGACGCCAGCTTGTTCGATCCGGTGGGTCGGGAGCTCATCCCCGCGCTGGCCGTCCGGCGGGAGTATCTGGAGCACCTGTGCGGGGAGCTCCAGCTCTCGGAGGAGGAGCTCGCGGCCTCCGTCGGGCGCGCCCGCCTGCTGTTCCAGGGGCAGCGAACCTTCCAGCGCTTCCTGGAGGAGTGGAGCGAGGCGCTGGCGCCGCTGGGCCTCACCCTGGAGCGGTTCCTCCACGACGAGCGCCGGACGTCTGGCGCGGAGGGAGCGCGGGCCCGTCTGCTGCTCTTCGTCGCGGTGGAGAGCGCGTTCCGTAAGCTCAGCACCAAGTGGAGCTTCGAGCCTCGGTCGCCCGCGCGGGATGAGCGGCTCGGCGAGCTTGTCGCGCTCGTCGCGGATGGAGTCCTGTCGAGGACGGCCACGGTCGAGCTGCTGCTCTCCGACACGCCCGACTTCGCGGAGCTGGCCCAGGCCGCGCAGTCCGCCGCGTCCGCGCGGAGCCAGGGGAGCTACCCGATCCTTGAGCGCTTCGCGCGCCTGCCGGGGCAAGAAGGCTGGCTCCAGGCCGCCGTGGAGGCTTCGCTGGGGGGTGGACCCATCCCAGGGCCGCACGTCTTCGAGTGGGCTCCAGACGGAGCGGGGGAGGGAGAGGACCTCCAGGCGCTGTTTGATCGCACGGTGTTGGAGCTCTGGGAGCGAGGAGCGCCCATCCAGTGGGAGCGCCTCCATCCCGTTGGGAGCTACCGCAAGGCCTCCCTGCCTCCCTATCCCTTCGATGGCGAGGTGTTCTGGATTCGTGAGCGGACCGCTCAGGAGTCTCCCACGACGACCCATGCGCAGCTCGCGCTCTCACCCTCGGACGCCATCATCCGGGACCATGTGGTCGGGGGGAATCGGCTCATCCCGGGCGCGCTGATGATGCACCTGGCCCTGCGGGCCGCGAGAGGCGCGGGCGGTGGAGACGGTGCATGGCTGCGCAACGTCGTCTTCCACACGCCTGGCATCGTGAGCCGGACCGTGGAGCTGCGCGCCGAGCTCGAAGGAGACGTGGCGCGAGTCTCCGTCGATGGTCTCCAGCTGAGTCAGGCCGAGGTCGCGCGAGAGGTCGACATGCCTCCTGGCGCTGGCGCGCCCTCGCGAATGGACGCGTTGCTCGAGCCGCATGACGTGGGAGCCCTCTACGAGGGGATGGCCGCCAGCGGCTTCCAGTACGGCGAGTCGCTGCGATTGCTCCGGCGCTTCGAGAGCTCGGATGCGGCCTGTTACGCGGAGCTGTCAACGGAGCGGCTGCGCGAGCAGGGCGAAGGCCAGGTGCCGCATGTCCTCGATACCGCGCTACAGGCGGGGTTGCTGGCCGGGTACGTGAGCGGGCACCTCTCCTTTGGGCGTGATCGGTTCGTGCCGTCCTTCGTTGGGGCCTTGCGGCTCTTCGGGACGTTGCCCTCGATCATCCGCCTCCAGGTGGCGCGCCGACCCGCGGGGAAGGGCGAGCACCGGTTCAGTGTGGACGTGACAGGCCATGACGTGAGCGGGCGCCGCGTCCTGGAGCTGCGAGAAGTCGTCTACCAGCGCGCGGACGGAGCGCAGAAGGAGCAGGGCCCGTCGAGCTGGGAGCTGAAGGTCCCGTCCTGGAAGGAAGCCCCGGTGCCCGTGGCCAGCACCCAGGACGTGCGCGCCGTGGTGGTCGATTCCCGGGGCGAGCACGCCGGTCCGTTCATCGAGCGCGCGCGACGGGCGCATGGCCGCGTGCAGGTGGTGTCTTCTGGCGGCGGGGATTTCACCGGCGTGTTCGAGACGCTCACGAAGTCCCCCGGTCGTGTCACGCTCTACGTCCTCGATGCGCTGGGGGCCGACGAGCCGGCGGAGGCCGAGCGTGCGCTCCAGTGGCTCTTCCTGCTCGTGAAGGCCCACCTCCGCCTCGCGAGCGACCACGAGTTCCGAGTCCTCGTGCCTGTGCGGAAGGCCTTCGTCGCGACCCATGCGGATCGCGGGGAGGGGTTCGCGGCGGCGGCGCTGCTCGGCCTGGCGAAGACCGCGATGCTGGAGAGCCCACGCCTCCAGGTGTCCATGGTGGACGTCGACACGTTCGACGCCGTGGGCATGGACGCGCTTCTTCGCGAGGGCGCGGCCGAAGGACGCGTGGAAGACCTGGTCGTCTACCGGCGAGGTCGCCGGCTCGTGAGAGAGCTGCGCGCGCTCCCGGCAAGTCAGAGCAGCCCGGCGAGCCTCTTCACCAGCGGGAAGAACTACCTGCTCGTGGGCGGCGGCGGGGGGCTTGGGCGTGCGCTCATCGACCACCTGGCCGCGCGGGTGTCCTGCCGCATCTTCGTGATGGGACGGTCGGAGCGGTCCTCACTGGAGCGCGCGGAGGGGCGCCAGTGCGAGGTCCACTACCTGCGCTGCGATGTGACGGACCGTCGCCAGGTCGAACGGGCCATCCAGCAGCTCACCGCGGACTTCGGTCCGCTTCATGGCGTGCTGCACCTGGGAGGCGTGCTCAACGACAAGCTGTTGCTGACGAAGTCCTGGGAGGAGTTCCAGCGCGTCCTGGCTCCGAAGCTGGAGGGCACCCTCTCCCTGCATCTGGCGACCCAGGAGCAGCCGCTCGACTTCTTCATCGGCTTCTCGTCCATCGTCTCGCTGGTGGCGAACGTGGGGCAGGCGGACTACGCCGCGGGCAACAGCTTCCTCGACGCGTTCATGGCCTTCCGTGCCCGGAGCGGTGCTCCGGGACGGAGCCTGGTCGTGAACTGGCCGCTGTGGGAAGGCGTAGGCATGGCGAGCCGTCTGACGGAGGACCGCTCCGTCGAGGTCCGCCACCTGCGGCCCATTCGCGTTGAGGCCGGCATGCGGGCCTTCGAGGCGGTGCTGGCGCAGCGGGATTCTGTCCAGGTGCTCGTGGAGGGAGGTGCGCGGCCCGACACGAAGAAGCCGCTGCCCGCCGTGCCTGCACAGGTGCGGAATGTGGAGGGCTACCTCCGGGAGCTCATCGCGACGCGGCTGGGGCTGCCGGGGCCCGGCTTCGACGAGACCGAGTCGTTCTTCACCATGGGACTCGACTCGCTCATCCTGCAGGAGCTGATGGCGGAGCTGGACCGCAAGTTCAACGGGGTGCCGCCGACGCTGGTGTTCGAGCATCCGAACCTGAAGAAGCTCGTCGCGTACTTCGAGAAGGAAGGGCTGGCGAGCCCCGTGGAGCCGAGCGAGGCCGAGAGTCCGGGGGCGACTCCGGAGGTTGTGGCGCCGCCCGAGCCCGCGAGGCTCGCTCCGGTTCGCAAGGGCTACGACATCGCCATCATCGGCATGAGCGGAAGGTTCCCGCAGGCGCGCACAGTGAGCGACTTCTGGCGCAACCTCATCGAGGGACGGGACTGCATCACCGACATCCCGACCGACCGGTGGGACGCTCGCGCCATCCAGGGGAGCCGCACCGACACAGGAGCGCGCTCGTATGGCAGATGGGGTGGCTTCCTCACGGAGGTGGACCGCTTCGATCCGCTGTTCTTCAACATCTCCCCGAAGGAAGCGGAGGAGATGGACCCTCAGCAGCGCCTCTTCCTGGAGTGCGTCTGGGAGACGCTGGAGGACGCTGGCTACGCGAATCGGCGGCGCTATCAGCACCAGAGCGTGGGCCTCTTCGTCGGCACCATGTGGAACGAGTACTCCCAGCTCGCGCACGAGAGGGGCTTCCTTCAGGGCGACTACAAGGGGCCAGGCTCGCTCTACTGGGCCATCGCGAACCGGACCTCCTTCTTCATGGACTTCAAGGGGCCGAGCCTGGCGGTCGACACTGCCTGCTCGTCGTCCCTCGTCGCCATCCACCTGGCTTGCCAGAGCCTCCTGTCCGGCGATTGCGACATGGCGGTCGCCGGTGGCATCAACCTCTCCCTCCACCCCGGCAAGTACGTCTACCTGAGCCAGGCGAAGTTCCTCTCTTCGGACGGCCGCTGCCGGAGCTTCGGCGAGGGCGGGGACGGGTATGTGCCCGGCGAAGGCGTGGGCGCGGTCCTGCTCAAGCCCCTGGAGGCGGCGCTCGCGGACGGCGATCAAATCCACGCGGTCATCCGGGGCACGGCGAGCAACCACGGTGGCAAGGCCGCGGGGTTCACGGTTCCCAACCCCGAGCAGCAGGCCCGTCTCATCGAGAAGGCCATGGAGCGGGCGGCGGTGCGGCCCGAAGACATCAACTACGTGGAGTGCCAGGCCACGGGGACTTCACTCGGGGACCCGCTCGAGATTCGCGGGCTCCAGCTCGCCTTCGGTCAGCAGCGGGGACAGGAGCAGGCCTGCCCCATCGGCTCCGTCAAGCCGAACATCGGCCACCTGGAAGCCGCGTCCGGCATCGCCGCGGTCATCAAGGTCGCGCTCGCGATGCGCCACCAGATGATTCCGCGCACCCTCCAGGGGGACGCGACGAATCCGAAGCTCGAGCTGGGCCAGACGCCGTTCTATGTGGTGAAGCAGAACCAGGACTGGTCCGTCGAGTCAGGGCATGCCCGCATCGCCGCCATCAGCTCATTCGGCGCTGGCGGGTCGAACGCCCACCTCATCCTGGAGGAGTCGCCGCACGGGCGGAGCACCCCTGCTGTCGCTGGAGCGAGTCACGCCGAGCCCGACGTCTTCGTGTTGTCGGCCAGGGATTCGCAGCGCCTGGCGGAGCAGGTGAGTCAGCTCCACGCCTTCCTCGCGACCGATGAGGCGAAGCGGCTCGAGCTGGGAGATATCGCGCACACGCTGCGGGTGGGGCGCAACGCCTTCACCGAAAGGCTCGCGGTGGTGGCCAGCAGTCTGGTGGAGCTGCGAGAGGCGCTCGCGTCGTCCTCCGGTGCGGGGGCTCGTGGTGACGCGCGATACGGCGAGCTGTCTCGACTCGCGGCGGCGTGGCAGCGGGGCGAGAGCGTTGACTGGACTCAACTGGCTGCGGGTCGCTCGCGGCACATCGTGAGCCTCCCGACGTATCCGTTCCGGAGAGACCGTTACTGGATCGATGGCGCGCGGCCCTCGGCCGGGCCGCTGAATCGGACCTTGTCCGACGTGGAGCCCGAGGCCGAGGGGCCTGTCGTCGGGGCACTCCGGACGAAGCTGGCGCAAGAGCACGAGGGGCTCGAAGCGTTCGAGGTCGCACTCACATCGAGGGAGCAGCAGGGCATGTCCATCACCGGGAACAAGGCGGAGAACGACGGCCTGCTCGAAAAGGTGCAAGCCGAGACGATGGGCATCATGTCGCGGATCCTCAAGGTGGACCGTCGTGACATCCACCTCACCGACGACCTCAGGGAGTACGGGTTCGACTCCATCACCTTCACCCAGTTCGCCAATGAGCTGAATGAGCACTTCGGGCTCGATCTCACCCCGGCGTTGTTCTTCGAGTACGCAACCATCCGCGACTTCTCCGCGTTCCTCCTCGAGCACCATGGCGAGGCCATCCGGACGCATGCGCGCGCCGTGTCGCCGCCCGAGCCGCGACAGGAGCCAGCGCCTTCACGGCCAACGCCACACGTGGAGGTACGTGGCGCCGTGAGCGTGGCCGGTCGCCCTGGTGACGAGGGCATCGCCGTGATTGGCCTCGCGGGCGAGATGCCCCAGTCCGGAGATCTCCACGCGCTCTGGGAGCACCTCGAAGCTGGGCGAGAGCTTGTCCAGGAGGTCCCCCCCTCGCGATGGGATGCGAGCAGAAGCAAGGTCCGGTGGGGTGGCTTCCTGAAGCAGGTGGACGGCTTCGATGCCGCGTTCTTCGGCGTCACTCCCCGCGAAGCCGAGTTGATGGACCCCCAGCAGCGACTCTTCCTGGAGACCGTCTGGAGGACGCTGGAGGACGCGGGCTACAGGCCTTCGAGCCTGTCGGGCTCGCGCACCGGCCTCTTCGTCGGAGTCGCGACCTCGGACTACGCCGGCCTCCTCAAGGAGAACGGGCTCGAGCGGGAGGCGCTTGCGCCCACGGGCAACTTCCACTCGCTGGTCGCCAACCGGATCTCCTACCACTTCAACTTCCACGGACCGAGCGAGCCCTGCGACACGGCCTGCTCCAGCTCGCTCATCGCCATCCATCGCGCCTGCGAGGCCATTCGAGAGGGAAGCTGTGAGCAGGCCATCGCGGGAGGCGTGAACCTCCTCCTGAGTCCGACGCTCTTCGTGGCGTTCGACTCGGCGGGCATGCTGAGCCCCAGCGGGAAGTTGCGAGCCTTCGACGAGGGAGCCAACGGGTATGTCCGTGGCGAAGGTGTCGCGGCCGTCCTGCTCAAGCCGCTGAACAAGGCCATCGCGGACGGTGACCACATCTACGGCGTCATCAAGGGCTCCGCCACGAACCACGGTGGCCGGGCCCACTCGCTCACCGCGCCGAACCCGAACGCCCAGGCCGAGCTGCTGATGTCGGTGTACCGCAAGGCGGGGATTGCTCCGGACCGCGTGTCCCTCATCGAGGCTCATGGTTCGGGCACCGCGCTCGGGGACCCCATTGAAATCAATGGCATCAAGAAGGCCTTCGAGACGCTCTATCGCGAGTGGAAGCTGCCTTACGGTGGCCCGGCCCACTGCGCGATTGGCTCGCTGAAGGGCAACATCGGTCACCTGGAGGCGGCCGCGGGAATCGCGGGTGTCGCGAAGGTGCTGCTGGCGCTGTCGCACAAGCGCATCCCACCCAACGCCACGCTCACGAAGCTGAACCCGCAGATCCGGCTGGACGACACGCCCTTCCATGTCGTGCGGCAGCCGCAGCCGTGGGAGGCGAGGACGGGCGCTGACGGCCAGACGCTGCGAGTCGCGGGAGTCAGCTCCTTCGGCTTCGGCGGTGCCAATGCGCACGTCGCCATCGAGGAGTATCCCGGCGGCCCCGAGGCGCGGACCGAAGCCGTGGGACCCCACGTCGTGGTGCTGTCGGCGCGCACCAGGTCCGCGCTCACCGAGTATGCCCGGAGGCTCTTGCGCGACTCCGAATCGGGTCGACTGAGCGGAGTCCGGCTGGCGGACCTCGCCTTCACGTCGCAGGTGGGCCGCGAGCCCATGGTCGAGCGGCTTGCGCTCCTCGTGTCGGACCTGCCCGAGTTGGAGTCGAAGCTCCGCGTGTTCGCGGAGACGGGGGCGACCGGGGAGGGTGTGTTCCAGGCGCGGGCCGAGGGACAGGGCGCCCATCCAGGCGGCGCGGCGTCGCATGACTCCTGGGTGGCGGAGCGGGTCCGGGACGGGCGATGGGCGGAGCTCTGCCAGGCCTGGGTCGCGGGAGGGGACCTCGAGTGGAGCGCGCTGCATCGAGGGCAGCCGAGGCGACGCGTCTCGTTCAGCTCGTACCCGTTCGAGCGGAAGCGGTTCTGGTGCGATTCGAAGCTCTTCGCGCGGCCCATGGCCGCGGCAGTGACGGTGGCGGACACGGTGGGGACTGTGGAAATCGAGCGGAAGGACAAGCCGGTCATGAAGCTGAAGCTGAAGGAGCCTCAGTCAAGGGAGTCCCAGGCGCGAGAGCCCCAGGCGACGGTGCCTCTGAAGAGCCCCGAGCCGCCGAGCCGTGAGCCGGAGCAGGTGTCCCGGCCGTCATCGCCGCCGCCCCAGGGCGTGTCGCAGGTAGAGCTGCGTCGAAAGCTCAAGGGGCTCCTCGCGGCGACCCTTCATGTCCCGCAGGAGGAGCTCGCCGAGACCCGGCCGTTCGCGGAGCTGGGGCTGGACTCCATCCTGGCCCTCGAGTTCGTGAAGTGCATCAACGAGGAGTTGGGGTCGTCGCTGGCGGCGGTGCAGATCTTCGACCATGGCGACATCGCCCGTCTGGCGAAGGCCCTGCAGGACCTGGCTCCGCGCGGCCTGGCGTCGGAGCCGGAGCCGGTGCGTGAGCCCGTGAGCAAGGTCGTGCGTGAGCTGGCACCGGAGCCCGTGCCGGTGCCGGTGGTCGCTCCCGTGGACCTCCTGGACGAAAAGCTCCCGGGCGACGAGCTCCTGGAGTTGTGGCAAGCCACGCCGACCCCGGTGAGTGTCCCACCGCCGCTGCGGGCCCGTGCGGTCGAGGTGGCCTCCCAGGACATCGCCGTCATCGGCATGGCCGCGAAGCTCCCAGGCGCACGGAACGTCGACGAGTACTGGCGCAACCTGAAGGCGGGAGTGTCCTCCATCCGCGAAGTGCCCTCGGAGCGGTGGGATGCGAGCCGCGCGGGTCACCGCTGCAAGTGGGGCGGGTTCCTGGACGAGGTCGACGCGTTCGACCCGCTGTTCTTCAACATCTCACCGAGCGAAGCCGCGCTGATGGATCCACAGCAGCGGCTGTTCCTGGAGACGGCGTGGACGGCGCTCGAGGACGCTGGTTACTCGGCCGAGCGGCTGGATGGCGAGCGCTGCGGCGTCTACGTGGGCGTCCTGAACAACGACTACTACGAGCTGCTCTGTGGGGATTCCCGAGCGGCGCGTCAGGCACAGTCGATGACTGGCAACGCGAACTCCATCCTCGCCGCGAGGATCGCCTACTTCCTGAACCTCAAGGGGCCGGCGCTGCAGGTCGATACCGCCTGCTCCTCGTCGCTCGTCGCCATGCACCTGGCCCGGCAGAGCCTCGTCAACGACGAGGCGGACATGATGCTCGTGGGCGGCGTCACGCTGTACCTGGCCGAGACCTCCTACGCCCGGATGTCCGAGGCCGGCATGTTGTCACCCACCGGCCAGTGCCACACGTTCGACCAGCGCGCGGATGGCTTCGTCCCGGGGGAGGGCGTGGGAGCCGTCGTCCTCAAGCGGCTCGACAAGGCCCTCGCGGAGGGAGATCGCATCTACGGCGTCATCAAGGGAACGGCGACGAATCAGGACGGGAAGACGAACGGCATTACAGCGCCGAGCGCCCAGTCGCAGACGGCGCTCGAGGTGGGGCTCTATCGCCGCTTCGGCATCGACCCGGAGACCCTCTCCTACGTGGAGGCGCACGGGACAGGCACGAAGCTGGGAGACCCCATCGAGGTGAAGGCGCTGACGGACGCGTTCCGGGCGTTTACTCCGCGCACGCGCTTCTGCGCGCTCGGCTCGGTGAAGACGAATATTGGCCACACGTCGGCTGCCGCGGGGGTCGCGGGCCTCATCAAGGTCCTGCTGGCGCTCCGGCATCGGCAGCTCCCTCCGTCGCTCAACTTCGCGCAGGAGAACGGCCTCATCGGCTTCGAGGCCACGCCGTTCCGGGTCGTCACGGAGTTGTCCGACTGGGTGCCCGCTCCCGGCATGCTGAGGCGGGCGGCGATCAGCTCGTTCGGGTTCAGCGGCACCAACGCGCACCTCGTGGTGGAGGAGTACCCCAGCGCCTCGCCTTCTCGGTCCTCGGTCCCGGTGGGGCCGCAGGTGATGGTCCTGTCCGCTCGCGACACGGAGCGACTGAAGGTCCGCGCCCGGGAGCTCGCCGACTTCATCGCGGAGCAAGGGGCGCGGCTCTCACTAGACGCGGTGGCGTGGACGCTGCAATCGGGACGGACCGCCATGGAGGAGCGTCTGTCGTTCGTGGCGTCCTCCTTGCCGGAGGTCCGTGCGCGACTCCTGCGCTTCTTGGAGGGAGGAGCGGCGGTTGCTGGCGACGCGGGCTTCCACCACCGACGACTGACCGAGGGTTCGTCAGAAGCCGATTGGCTCCTGGAGGGCCGTGAGGGAGATCGGTACATGGAGGCGCTCCTCTCAGGTGGAGCGCTCGAGAAGGTGGCGAAGCTGTGGACGATGGGGGTTCGGCTGGACTGGTCGCGCCTGCACGATCAGGCAGCCCACCGGCCCGAGGTCGTCTCCCTGCCCACGTATCCGTTCGCACGGGAGCGCTGCTGGTTCCGTGCCTCCGAAGGCGCCGGGACCGCCGCCGTGGACGTGGGCACCGGGTCCGCGCTCCTTCAGGTCGACCTCGCGCGAGGGCTCGAGGAGGGTGGGGTCGTCTTCAAGGCCCGAGTCCTGGCGCAAGACGTGCTCGTGAGCCAGCACCAGGTGCATGGCCGTCCGGTGTTTCCCGGCACGGCCTGGTTGGAGCTGGCGACGGAGGGAGCGCGGTTGTTGGGGGGCGCACGGCGCCTCGGGCTCGCCAACATCGCGTTCCTGCAACCGCTGTTCGTGAGTGAGGACCGAGACCTCGAAGTCGTGGCAACGAAGCAGGGCGGCACATACCGGCTCGTGCTGCGGAGCCGCGACGTCGATGGCACGCAGCTCACCCATGCGTCCGGTGACCTCGTTCCCGACGAGGAGGGCGGACCCGCCAGCCGGCTCGTGCTCTCCGAGCTCAGGGCGCGCTGCCAGCAGCCCGTGGCGGTGGAGGCGCTCCATGCGCGGGCGCAGGCACTGGGCTTGTTCTATGGGCCGCGCTTCCGAGGACTCAAGGCGTGCTGGGCCGGTCAAGAGGAGGCGCTCGTCGACCTGGAGCTCCCGCCCGAGACAGCGAATGAGCTGGCGAGACGGCCGCTGCACCCCATCCTCCTGGATTGTGTGCTGCGGTCAGTCCTGGTGCTCGGCCTGGGCGGAGTGGCGCGGGAGCAGACCTCGGCGCTCGTCCCCTTCACCATCGGCGCGGCGCGGCTCCTGAAGCCGTTACCCTCCAAGGGGTTCGCGCATGCGCGACGCAAGGGGCCGGGCGCAGCGTCCTACCAGGTCGTCCTGCTGGACGAAGCCGGCGACACCCGGGCCGTGTTCGACGAGGTGGTGCTGAGGCCGCTGGCGGACCACCTCGAGGGCTTCTTGTTCGCCCCTCGCTGGCTGGAGCGGGCGCGCCCGGACACGGGCGGGGATGCGCCCTCCGTGAGAGCGCGTACCGGAGTCGTCCTGTTCCGGCCCCACGACGCTGAAGAGCAGGCGCTGGCCGCGGAGCTCGTCGCGGAGCACGCTCGTCGTGGTGAGGACGTGCGGAGCATTCCGCTGCGCGATGACCAGGTGCCCGGCGAGCTCTGGGATGCTCACCGCTCCGTCGCGCCGGGGGTGATCTACTTCCTGTCCGCGGGAGGAGGGGAGCGACAGGCTCGTTCTCAGGGGCTGGCCCCGCTTCGTGACGTGCGCGCGGCCCAGGAACAGCAGCTCCACATGTTGTTCCGTCTGGTGAAGTCCCTCGTGTCGCAGGGGTTCTCCGCGCGTTCGCTCGAGCTCAAGGTGGTGACTCGGGATGCGCACCGTGCGCTGGGAGACGAGAAGGTCCGGCCCATGGCCTCGGCGGTCAGCGGCTTCGTGCGCTCCCTGTCGCGCGAGTTCCTCCGCTGGAACGTCGTCTGCGTGGACGTGGGCGCCCAGGAGCCCGCGAGTCCCACGATGGCGCGGGCCCTCATCGACGAGCAGGCGCGGGCGCACGAGGCCGAGGTCGCGCTTCGCGAAGGGCGGCGCTACGAGCAGGTGCTGGAGCGGCTCGTCCTTCCTCCTGCTCCCGGTGCCGCGCCGTTCAAACAGCGTGGGGTGTACTTCATCGTGGGAGGGCTGGGCGGACTCGGCTTCGAGTTGAGCAAGAGCCTGGCGGAGACCGTGCGCGCCCGGTTGGTGCTCGTGGGCCGTCGCCCCGCTGACGTGAGGATGCAGGAGCAGCTTCGCCAGTTGGAGGGGCTCGGAGCCGAGGTGCTCTACCTGGCGGCGGACGTGAGCGACCTCGCGCAGATGCAGGACGCGCACGGGCAGGCGCGGGCTCGCTTTGGCGCCGTCGACGGAGTCGTTCACTCCGCCATCGTCCTCAAGGACGCCATCCTCGCGAACATGACCGAGCCGGTCCTCGAGGAGGTGCTCGGGCCCAAGGTGGCTGGCACCGTGGCGCTGTTTGAGGTGTTCCGGGGCGCACCGCTGGACTTCATGTTGTTCTTCTCTTCCGCCGAGTCCTTCATCTGTGAGGCGGGGCAGAGCAACTACGCAGCGGCGTCACGGTTCGAGGACGGCCAGGCAGCCCTGTCTCGGCGCGACGCCAGCTTCCCCGTGGTCGTCATCAACTGGGGCTACTGGGGGAGCGTCGGCATCGTCGCCACCGAGCGCTACCGGAGTGAGCTCGCGAAGCGCGGTGTGCGTTCCATCGAGCCCGCGGAGGGGTTGGAGATCATCCGCCGTGTCCTCGCGCAGCGTGAGCGCCTGGGCCAGGTGGTGGTCCTCAAGGGAGACCTGTCCCTGCTCGGCACCCTGCACCTCCATGCCGCCGGACGCCAGGAGCTGCTCCCAGCGAACAGCGAGGCAATCCCCCTGGACCCGCTGCCGGTGGTCTCCGCAGACCCGAGGAGGTTGCGTGACCTGGAGGGCGCGTTCGAGCGACTCGAGGTGTTGAGCCAGGACCTCTTGCTGGGGACCTTTCAGCGGATGGGCGTGTTCCACCGCGCCGGTGAGCGGACCACGCTCTCCGAGCTGACTGCGCGGCTGGAGGTCGTGGACACTCACCAGCGGCTGCTCCAGGCATTGCTGGGCATGCTGGAGCGGGGGCGACTCCTCCAGCGGGAGGGGCGCTCGTTCATCACCACCTCGCGCGTGGAGGCCGCGAGCGCGGGAGCCTCCGAGCAGGCGCGGTTCGTCCAGGAGTTCCCGGAGCTGGAGCCGCATGTCCGGCTGCTGCGGACGTGCGTCCAGGCGTATCCGGAGGTGCTCTCCGGGCGCATCGACTCCACGGAGGTGATGTTCCCCGGGGGCTCGACGTCACTCGTGGAGGGGGTCTACCGCGGCTCGGCGCTCTCGGATTACTTCAATCACCTGTCCGCCGAGGCCGTGCGAAACCAGGTCGAGCGCCGACTCGCGCTCGATGCCTCCGCCACGGTGACGGTGCTCGAGGTGGGCGCTGGAACGGGAGGCACGAGCGAGTTCGTGCTCTCGCGACTGAAGGGCCTGGGCGGCCGGGTGAAGTACCTCTACACCGATATCTCCCAGGCCTTCGTCCGGCATGGAGCCGCGAGGTACGGCGCGCAGCATCCCTTCGCCGAGTTCGTGACCTTCGACGTGGAGACCCCGGTGGATCGGCAGTCTGTTTCCCCCGGGAGTGTCGACATCGTCCTGGGCGCGAACGTGTTGCACGCGACCCGCGACATCCGCCGCACCGTGGCGAACCTCAAGCGGTTGCTCAAGGCCCGGGGGCTCCTGCTGGTGAGCGACACCACGGCCGTGCAGGGCTACGTCACGATGACGTTCGGGCTGATGAAGGGGTGGTGGCGCTTCGACGACCCGGCGGCTCGACTCGAAGGCTCACCCCTCCTTGATGCGGGGCAGTGGCTGCGGGTGCTCCAGGGCGGCGGCTTCCATCCGGTGCGCGCGCTCGGCTCTCCCGTGGCGGGCGGCCCCGAGCTGTCGCGACAGTGTCTGCTGCTCGCCGTCAGCGACGGGCTCACCCAGGTCGATGGTGACGCGGTGGCGATGCGGGCACCTCCACGCCCCGAGTCCCCGACCCCGTCGCCCCGGACGCAGCCCTCCGTCGCCGCGCCTGGCGCAATCCAGGCGCGAGTCCTCGACTACGTCCGGAGGGTCTTCTCCGAGGTCCTCGGCATCGCGAAGGAGCGCCTGCCGGAGGATGCCCCGCTGGAGCGGTTCGGCGTCGACTCCCTGGTGAACCTGAAGATCGTCCGGCGCTTCGAGGACGACCTGGGCCAGCAGCCGTCCACGTTGCTGTTCGAGAACATGACGCTCCTGAAGCTGACGGAGCACTTCGTCGCCGTGCACCCCGAGGCGCTCGGAAGGCTGTTCGGGGCCGAGGAGCGCCCCGCCGAGCAGAGGGCACCCCTCGCGCCACCGCCGCTTGACGCGGAGCCTCGGTCGCGGCCCCGCGCTTCGTCGCCGCTCGAGAGCGCGGAGGGCGATGTCGCCATCATTGGGTGCAGCGGTCGCTACCCCCAGGCCGAGAACGTGGAGGCCTTCTGGGAGAACCTGCGGGAGGGGCGCGACTGCATCGGGCCCGTGCCCTCGGAGCGGTGGAATCCGGAGGAGCAGGGGCGTGACGTCTACAGCCGTCATGGCGGCTTCATCACCGATGCGGACAAGTTCGACTACGGCTTCTTCAACATGGTGCCGGAGGACGCGAACGCGTTGGATCCGCAAGCCCGCCTCTTCCTGGAGACGGCCTGGCAGGCGCTCGAGGACGGGGGCCAGGGGCCCAGGGCGCTGGAGGCCATCGAGCGTCGGGTGGGCATCTTCGTCGGCGCGATGAACCATGACTACGAGCTGTTCAGCGGGGAGGTCCATGGGAAGGGCGGCTTCACTCGCGCGCACGCCTCGCCCTGGGCCATCGCCAACCGCGTCTCATACCACCTGGACCTGCACGGCCCCAGCCTGATGGTCGACACCGCGTGCTCCTCATCGCTGACGGCGCTGCACCTCGCGGTGGAGAGCCTGAGGCGAGGTGAGTGCCGCCTGGCCATCGCGGGGGGCGTCAATCTCATCCTGCACCCGTTGCACTACAAGCGGCTCTGCGGCGTGAACATGCTCTCCCGCGGCGACCGCAACAAGACGTTCGGAGAGGGCGCGGATGGCTTTGTCGACGGTGAGGGCGTGGGCGCGGTGCTGCTCAAGCCCCTGCGTGAGGCCATCCGGGACCAGGACTTCATCTACGCGGTCATCAAGGCCACGGCGGTCAACTCCGGAGGAAAGACAAGCGGCTTCACGGTCCCCAACCTGAATGCGCAGGCGGAGGTGGTCGCCACGGCGCTCCAGCGCTCCGGCGTCCCGGCGCACACCATCTCTTACGTGGAGGCGCACGGCACCGGGACGGCGCTGGGGGACCCGATTGAAGTGGCTGCGCTCACCAAGGCCTTCCGGACTCAGACGTCCGACGTGGGCTTCTGCGCCCTGGGCTCGGTCAAGTCGAACATCGGGCACTTGGAGTCGGCGGCGGGCATCGCGGGTCTCACGAAGGTCATCCTTCAACTCAAGGAGCGCACGCTCGTGCCCACGCTGCACGCGGACGTCCCGAACCCGAAGATTGCCTTCGACGGCTCGCCCTTCCGAGTCCAGCAGCGGCTCGCGCCGTGGGTGCTCCCGAGCAACGCCGGGCCCTCGGCGAAGCGACGCGCGGGGCTCAGCTCGTTTGGCGCGGGAGGGGCCAACGCGCACGTCATCCTGGAGGAGTACGTCGGCGACGCGGCGGCTCGCGAGGGAAGGCAAGAGGTCCCCCTGGCCGAGGGCGTGTTTGTCCTTTCCGCGAAGCGCCCGGAGGGGCTCAAGGCGTCAGCGGCCCGGATGCGGGCCTTCCTCCGTCGGAGGAGTGGTCGGCTCTCGCTCGCGGAGGTGCTGTACACGCTGCAAGTGGGCCGCAGAGAGCTGCCCGAGCGTCTGGCTGTCGTTGTCACGTCCGTTGACGCGCTGATCGAAAAACTGGATGCCTTCTGCGAAGGACGCGCCGCTCAGGGCGTGTTCGAGGGCACCGCGTCCGAAGAGAAGCGGGGTCAGGAGTCAACGCGGGGCCTCGAGCCGCGCGAGGTGGCCCGCCGCTGGGTGGAGGGGGTGACGTTCGATTGGGACTCGCTCTACCCGACCCGGCCGCATCGCGTCCCACTGCCGACGTATGCCTTCGAGAAGCGGCGTTGTTGGTTCACGGGAGAGGACGCCAGGCCCCAGGTTCAGACAGGGGCACCTCCGGTGACCGCGCCGTCCGTCCTCCAGACCATCGTCGAACCACCGTCGACGATTCAGGGGCAGATCATCCAGATTGTCGCCGCGGTGATGAAGCGGCAGCTCTCCGAGTTCGATGTGCTGAAGTCACTTCAGGACCAGGGGGTGGACCACCTGGACATGATGACCATCATCCTGCGCCTCAAGGCGCTCTTCGGTCCGGCCTTCGAGCCCATGACGGTCGTCTCGGGGAAGAGCGTCGCCGAGATCGCCTCGGCCATCCGCGCGTTCGAGTCGCCCCGCGAGGAGGCTCCCAAGGCCGGCGCCCCTGACTCCACGGAGGGCCTGGACTCGGATGCCCGGCTTCGAGTGGCTCCCCGAGTGCGGGCGGCCGCCGCCAGGATTCTCAAGGTCGACGAGTCCGAGGTCGACATGAACGTGGACATCAGTGAGTACGGCCTGGACTCCATCAACGTCATGTTCATGGTGGCGAAGCTCAGGGAGGACTTTGGCGTCCAACTCGAGCCGGGCGACGTCGTCGCGCACCGGACACTCGCATCCCTCGCCGAGTACGTGGCCCGCCTCCAGGCGCCAGTCCCAGAGACGGTTGTTAATGGCGCGGCTGAAAATGAGTGGTGTGCCTGAAGTCAGACCACAACGGAATCAGTGGTTGGACCGCGAGGTGTTCTAGTATGGATTCTGGCAATGACCACCGCTTCGACCCGGTTCGTGGGGAGCCGCCATGACGAAAGCCCTTTCAACTTCTTCGACCCGTCCGCAGCAACTCTTGACGCGCATCCTGGAAGAGCCAGAGCTGGTCAGCATCGTCCAGAGCCTGGAGGCCCCCGTGCTCTCCAAGCTCATCGACCACATCGGGCTGGAGGACTCGGGCGAGCTCGTCGCGCTGGCGACGACGGAGCAGCTCAAGCAGATCTTCGATGAAGACCTCTGGAAGAGTCAGAAGCCGGGCAAGGACGCGACGTTCGACGCCGAGCGGTTTGGTCTCTGGCTCCAGGTGATGATGGAAGCCGGGGTGGAGTTCACGGCGCAAAAGCTGACGGAGCTGGACGAGGACCTCGTCACCCTGGCGCTCTGCAAACATGTCCTGGTCATCAACATCGACGAGCTCGCCGAGCGGATGTCGGGCAACAGTCGGTCGGACGATGATGACTTGACGGACAAGGCGCTGGAGAGCTGTCTGTATGAGGAGTTCGCGGAGTATCAAGTCATCGCGAAGGACCATCAGAGCTGGGATGCCATCGTCGCCGTGCTCATCGAGCTGGATAAGAACAGTCATGACTTCATGACGAGGATGCTTGATCGCTGTTGCTATGCCTCGACCGAGTACATCGAGGACAACGGCGGTCTGCACAACGTGCTCAGCAGCGAGGACATGCTGGAGTCCGACGTGGCCGCCGAGCGGGAGGACCGTCGCGAGCAGGAGGGCTACGTGGCGCCTTCGTCGGCGGCGAGCTTCCTGAACCTCGCGCGGGTGACGCCCACGGAGCAGCTCGCCGCGTCTCAGTCACGCGACCACATCACCCAATCGTACTTCCGCGCGGTCGAGGCGCCTCGCCGCGGTGGTCCGAAGAAGGACGCCCAGGCTTTGCCTCAGGGGGCGCCCGGGCAGATGGCGCAGTCGGAGAAGGTCGTGCGCTTCCTTCAGGAGCTGCGCGAGGCGGAGGTGCTCGAGGAGCCGCGCCAGCACCCGCTGCTCGCGGCGGGAGCGCGGCAGGAGGTGCGCGCCGAGCCGTTGATCAAGCATGCCATCGCGGCGGTCCGTGAGAGGAATCTGACGGCCTATCTGGAGCGACTGAAAGAGCTGAGCTACCTGGCCAACGTGCTCATGTCGGGGTGCAGCTTGGGTGGTCGTGTCTTCCGGCCGCTAGAGGCCGCGGATGCAGCCGTGGCTGTGTGCAACCTGGGACTCGAGCGGCTCCTGCGGGAGGAGGCGGTGGGCTCGGCGGAGTCCGAGGTGACTGTCGCGCAGGCCGCGGAGTTGCTGGAGCGCCAGGAGCTGGTGAAGCTGTTCCAGGTGGGCTGGAGCCTCTTGCACCAGGACGTCCTGCTGTTCACGGCGCGCTCCCTCCAGGACCTGCTGACGCGGATGGCGAGTGGTCTTCGCGATGCACAGAAGGTCAAGGAGCTGACGCGGATGGCGGCCACGTTGAAGGCAGACATCAACGCGGGAAAGCCCTGGCAGTCGCGTAGTCGGCTGGACGGGTTGGGGCTCATCCTGGACCGCTCGACGCTCCTGTCCTTCAAGGCGTTGCTGAGTGAGTATCCCTTCCTTCCGCGTGCCATCGCGGATGGTTCGGTTGATACGACGAAGCGAGAGGCCCGGTTCATCTTCACGGCGAAGCACCTTCAGGCCGTGCAGGACTACTTGAAGGGGTTGGGCAAGGAGCCGGCGAGCCCGTCGCGAGGGCGCCCCGCCGCGCCAGCACCGGCGAAGGAGAGTCCGCCTCCCGAGAAGGACGGCCGTCGTCGATGAGCGCTGAGACGGTCTTCCTCTGCGGCGGGCAGGGCTCCCAGTTCTTCGGAATGGGGCAGCCTCTCCATGCTGACCATCCCGTGTTTCGAGCGGAGCTCCGCGCGCTCGATGAAGTCGCGCGGGAGCTGCTCGGACGGTCCGTGGTGGACGCCGTCTACAGTGCGCAGCGGCGGGTGACGGAGCCGCTCGACGACCTGCTGCTCAGTCACCCCGCGATCCTGATGGTGGAGGTCGCCTTGGCGAGGACGCTGGCCGCCCAGGGCATCCGCCCGAGCTTCGTGGTGGGGGCGAGCCTGGGAGAGCTGGCCGCCCTCGTCATCGCGGGAGCCGTCTCCGCGGAGGACGCGCTGCGGGCATGCATCACCCAGGCGCGGAGCCTTCTCGCCCGGTGCGCAGAGGGCGGGATGGTGGCCATCCTGGACGATGTCGCGGCGTTCCACCGCGAGGCGTGGCTGCATGAAGGAACCTGGCTCGCGGCCGTGAACTTCGCGCGGCACTTCGTCGTGTCGGGGCCCTCCTGGCGCTGCGAGGAGATTGACAGGCGCTGCAAGGAGAAGGGCGTGCTGTGCCAGAGGTTGCCGGTGCGTCGGGCGTTCCACTCGCCGATGATCGACGCCTCCGAGGGAGATGTCCTGCGTGCGATGGGCGCGGTTCCCCTGGGTCGTCTCCAGGTCCCCGTCTACTCCGCCACGCAGGCGGGATGGATGAGCGAGGTCTCGCCGCGCTATTTCTGGCAGGTGTTGCGTGAGCCGATCCGCTTCGTGGAGGCGCTGGGGGCGGTGGAGCAGCTCAGGCCGGGCACGGTGGTGGACCTGAGCCCTGGCGGGACGCTCGGGACGTTCCTCAATCACCACGGTGCGGGCCGTGAGGGGAAACGCCTTGCATGCTTTCCCATCATGACGCCGTTTCGGGCGGACCTGGCGACCCTCGCGAAGCTCAGTGAGCACCACCGCGCTCGCGAGACCAGGGCCGTCTGACGTGAGCGACCCGCGATAGCTTGTCCGCCCCGGTGCCTCGCCCAGGGGCGCGTGTGAAGCTGTTCTGCTTCTCGTGCGCCGGACCAGGAGTCTCGTCGTCCGTACCGGGCTTGAGGCCTGCGCTGGGATGTCGGCCTGAACATACCACTGCGGAGGTATGGGCAGGATTCCGCGCCTGGGCTACTGGTGGCACTTCAAGCGAAGGCGCGTACACAGCGAATAGGAGGCAAGGCATGCGCATCGTGGCTTTCAGCGACTGGCGCTCGCAGCCTATGGTCGACATCGACTGGGCCCTTGATTCCATCGATGAAAAGCCGGACCTCATTGTCTATGCCGGTGATGACACGCGCCGATTTGGAGAGGTCCCCTTCGAGCAGATCCTGGCGGATGAGATCGAAGGGGCTCAGGGGACGGTCCTCCCTGCGATTCTGCCCGCCGCTCGCCGGCCGGCTCCCTTTGTCATCGGCAGCAGAGGGGGGTGGTCGACGCTGGCGGTGAGACTGCGCGAGGCGGCGGGTGCTCCTCTTGAGACAGTGAATCGCGTCGTGCTGTCGGCGCTCCGGCGCAGGGATTCGGACCCTGCCTCCTGGGGACCGCCGACTCCCGCGGAACGGCTCTGCCGTCTCCTGGGCGACCCAGCGACTGTTGGGGCGCTTCGGGAAGCACTGGCCCGCGAGTGTTCGCTCACCCAGGTGACCCGCGGGTCTCATCGCTACGCTGTCTTCTCTCTCCGCCCGGGGCAGCAAGAGGCACGCCCCAACGAATTCGAACGACTGGCTCGCCGCGCATCCAAGGGGCTGGCGGGTGTCATCGGTAATGATTGTGCTCCGTGGCACCGGCACATCTTCCGTGCTCCTGGAGTACGGGATCTGCATCGTCGGCCGCTGCGCCTCGGCCGCTTCGGCATCATCGGGCTGGAGGCCTCGCCAGGTCCCATGGGCATCGTGACCTATACGGAGAAGGATGCAACGCGGCACCTGCGGGAGCAGGCAGAGCGCTTCCCAGCGGCGACGCCGCTCATCATCGTCAGTCACGCACCGCCTCATGGTGTGCTTGATCTGGCGCTGCGGTTCGGAGTGGGTCGGATCGGTAGCCGGGCGCTTCGGGCCTTCATCAAAAGGCATGATGTACGCCTCGTCATCTGTGGCCACGCGCATCTGGGCGGGGGACAGCTCGCGCGGCTCGGCGACTGCTGGGTCGTCAATGCCTCGAACCATGATGGTCCTGATGATCCTGGGCGCGTCGCGGTCATCGATATCGAAGGCGGAGCCGTTCAACGTGTGGAGTGGGTTCTGCCTCACACCCTGAAGGTGACCGCACTGGTTCAATGCGGCCCCAAGCGCACCCAGTTCCTTGATCAGGCTGGCATCCTGACGCGAAAAGACGTCCTGGACGTGTCGGACGAGCACCTCGCACAGGCTGCCCGGGCTCCCTTGAAGATCGCACAGCTGTGGCAGACTCATGCGCGGGCGCTCCAGCAGAAGCGCTTCCTGCCGTGCTCCTGGCCCTTCCAACCCAAGTCCTACCCACGCAACGCCATCTACTACGACATCGAGACCCTGCCGCTCTTCATGGGGGAGCAGGTCTGGCTCATCGGTGTGCTCATGCCCGGCACCCGCCGGGTTGTGCAGTTCCTGGCGAAGCGGCCCGGTGAGGAGCGCGCCATCCTGACGCGATTCATGGAACTCATCGAGTCCGAGCCGGCCGCCACACTCGTCTGCTACAGCGGAAACGGGTTTGATCACAGGTACATCGCCGACAGGCTGCAGCGGAAGTTGCCTTCTCATGCGGCCCGCTTCGAGGCTCGCGAGAAGATCGATCTGCTCAACTACCTCCGGCAGCAGGTGGTACCGCCCTCCGCTGGCTTCAAATTGAAAGCGGTGGCCCAGGCGGCCGGCATCCCGATGCGTCACCCTTCCCTCGGGATTCTTCTGGCCGCGGAGTACTTGGAGAGCATCCAGCGGCGTCGGGCATGGCCGGGATCCAAGTGGCGGATCGCGCTCCAATACAACGAGGATGACGTGCTCGCGATGCCCCGGCTGTTGCAGCGCGTCTACTTGGACCTCATGAGTGATGATGGCCAGCCCGGCACGGACGATTCGCTGCGCGCCCTGGATTTCTATCGAGCCCAGTCATTGCGAGGACTTGCTCAGGCTTTGGCCGAGTGGGGGCCAAGCTGGGCGACCATGCCGTCTCCTGCCACGACAGAGGCAGGCCGTGAAGACGCGTCGGTCCAGCTCCGGTAGCCTTCTTCACGGGGTCCGCTCGCTGTGTGGCGGCGCGCTCGGAGTCCTCAGTAGAGGCCCCGAGCGTGTCCATCGCGGCCAGGGCCTGTCGCTGGACAACCGATTACGCGCACGTTGGGAGGATTTGTGCAGAGGCCTGCACACGAGCTCGGCCTCCACGTGGCCGCGTGCGACGCCTCCCCTGGAAACTCCTTGGAGCAGGGGACTGGTCTCTTGGTTGCACTGTCGCGTGCACATGAAAATCTCCACGATTCGCAACTTGCTGACGCGGTCCCTGGTGCTCTCGCTGCTGTTCCTCGTCCCGGGTCTCGCGCTCGCGGCCACGGATGACCCGCCGCCAGGGGAGACAGCCCTTCCGGCCACGGAGCCGAGCAAGTTGACCCCGGTGACAGACCCGCCGTCCGAGTCACGGGTGCGCGAGGTGCTGCATACGAGCGCGCGCATCGCGGTGGAAATCGGAGCCATGTCGGTGACAGGCCTGGCCATGGGATTTCCCGGGCTCATCGTCGCCGGTGCGGCAAGTGGGCCCCCCGGGGAATCGGTGGAGGCATCGACGAGGCGTTCGCTGGCTATTTCCTGGGAGCCGCGGTGGGCGTGCCCATTGGCACCATGTGGGGCGCGCGCCTCCTGGGTGGAAAGGGGACGTGGACTGGAACGCTCCTCGGAGCGGGGTCGGCAGTGGGGACTGGCGCCTTGACGGCGCTGCTTCTGGCGGATGAGGGAGACCGTCTTTTCTTCGCCTCTACCGCCGCCCTGGCGGGCTCCATCCTGGGTTCCTTCATCGGGTATGAGTTGTCTCATGCCGCCAACAGCGCGCCCCCGAATCCGTCGGAGGTCAGCGTGCTTCCGTCGGTGGCGGTGTCTCAGGGTGGAATGATGTTGGGGCTGGGTGGCCGCTTTTGAGCGCATGACGTGACGACCCGTCGCTTGATGCGTCGCCTGGCTTGAGCGCTTCTTCCCATGCCGGGGCAGGGCAGTGTCCCTAGGTTGAAAGGCAATGAACGACCGCTGGAAGCGCGATGCAATGTTGCTCAAGCTTGGGGCTCACGGCCTCGACGGAGTTGTTGATCGCTGTGACCACGAGATGCGCGGCCCGTACGAGCTGCCTCCTGGGCCCGAGGGCTTCTCCTTTTCGCTCTACCAGTCCATCGGTGTCGCGTTGCAGGCTGGACATCGGCTGGAGCTCCTGGAGAACGGCTCCGTGTTCGACCGCATGCAGGCAGACATCCGCTCGGCGCGGGAGAGCGTCCACATGCTCGTCTACCTCTGGCGGCCCTGCGACGTGTCCGACCGCATCGTGGAGGCGCTCGTTGAGCGTGCTCGCGAGGGCGTTGCCTGCCGCGTGGTGGTGGACCCGGTGGGCAGCGAAGTCGTCTCCGGAGACCGGGACTTCGACCAGAAGGTAGGGAGGGTGCTCTCCGAGGCCGGCGTGGAGGTCCACTACTACCGGATGCTGGCGGCCAATGCGGTGGGCCGGCTGCTGGGACGCACGCACCAGAAGCTCGTCATCATCGACGGGCGTATCGCCTACACCGGAGGCTTCGGCATCTGGGATGCCTGGGACGGCGACGGCCTTTCGCCCGAGCAGTGGCGAGACGCGAGCGTCCGTGTCGAAGGCCCCTGCGCGTGTGAGATGCAGCTCTCCTTTTCCCGCTACTGGCAGGAGTCGGGCGGAGGCTTGTTGCCACCGAGTTGCTTTCCCGAGCTGGAACAAGAGGGGCGCGCCAAGGCGTGCTTCGTGGAGAGCTCGGGCAAGCTGGGCATCACCGATGCGGAGCGCATGGTGCGCATGGTCATCGCCGCCGCCCGTGAGCGGCTGTGGATCGCCAACGCGTACTTCTCCCCGCCCGACGAAATCTTGAAGCAGCTCGAGGAGAAGTGTCGGCAGGGCGTGGAGATACGCATCCTGGGGCCCGGCCCCATTCATGACGTGAAGTTCTTTCGCGCCTCGCAGCGCTCCACGTATGAGCGCCTGTTGGAGGCGGGAGTGCGTGTCTACGAGTACCAGCCGTCAATGATACACGCGAAGACGATGCTCGTGGATGACTGGCTCGCCGTGGTGGGCTCCTCCAACCTGGACTCGCTGTCGCTCAACAAGATGGGTGAGGGCTCGCTCGTCATGAACGATGCGCGGTTTGTCCGCGAGCTGGGGCGGTGCTGGGCCAAGGACTTGACTGTCTCCAGGGAAATCTCCCTGGAGAAGGGTGGCCGCACCAACCCCTGGCGGCGGCTGGCCCGCAAGGCCACGCAGTTGGTGGGGCACACCCGGTAGCCCGCTCGCTGCGCCAGCGGTGCAATGCCGGGCTGACTCGCGCCTCGCCTTGGCGGTGGTCATCACCAGACGGGACAGCGCCTTCAGCGCGTCGCCGGGCGCGTTGTCTTTCGTCGCGCCGTCTTCTGGGTCGGTGGCGCTGTCTTCTTGGCACGTGGTGCCGCCTTCTGGGCCGAAGGTACTGCCTTCCTGGCGGGTGGCGCCGCCTTCTTGACCGGAGGTTCTGTCTTGGTTGGCGGTCGCGCATTCGCGGCGCGGGCAGCCGCCATGACCGAGGCCCCTCGCTTGATGCGTGCGGCGCGCTCCGAGTCCGCGGCGGAAGCCCCCAGTGTGCCCATCGCGGCCAGTGCCTCACGCGTCGGTGCATGCTTGTGACAGAGCACCACGAGGTTGGCGGCGCGCAGTACGCGAGGGGTGAAGATGGGGGGGCTGCCCAACTTGGGCAGCAGGCCGAGCAGCACCGGCACGTCGTCGAGCTTCGACTGCCAGGATTCGGCGCGCGAGCTCTTCGCGATGTGCGTGACCTCGCGGCCGATGTACGCGGCCGCGAGCTCCGCGAACCATGGCGAGACAGGCTTCTTCACGAGGTCCGTGAGGGCCGTGGCGAGGCGGCGGCTCTTGCTGAGCACCTTCCAGGCCTTCTCCTCAGCGGGAGTGATGTTGGATGAAGGCACCACCGCGACCAGGGAGGCCTCGAGGTCGTCGGCGAGCAACACGTCCTCCGCGTCGTCCTCGACGCGTTTCTCCCAGGTGGAGATGGAGCGCCGCACGAAGGCCGCGTCGTTGGCGAACTCGCTGTGGGCGCCATGCTCCTCGATGTCGCCCCGCAAGCCCCGGAGCGTGCGAAGCACCACGCGTGAAATGGCGGCATCCTCTTCTTGCTTCAGGAGCGCCGTGCCTTCACGGACGAGGCCGCGTGGGTCGAGCTTACGGGCACGCTCGGCGAAGTCCCGCACGGCGGGGGAGGACTCCGCCGCGGCGGCGCCCTTGCGCAGAGAGACGACGAACCCTCGGAGAGCATTCTCGGTGACGTACATGCCTCATCCTGTACCGGGAACCGAGCACGTGGTGACCCGAACGAGCCAATCAGACGAATCAGGTGCGGCCGGCTCGTGGTGTTGCGGCATGGATGGGGATGGGAGTCCAATCCTCTGACGCGGCGTCAGGGCCTGGCGCTGGACAACCGACTACGCGCATGTTGGGAGGATTTGTGCAGAGACCTGCACACGAGCTCGGCCTCCGCGTGGTCGCGTGCGACGCCTCCCCTGGGAACTCCTTGGAGCAGGGGACTGGTCTCTTGGTTGCATTGTCGCGTGCACATGAAAATCTTCACGATTCGCAACCTGTTGACGCGGCCCCTGGTGCTCTCGCTGCTGTTCCTCGTCCCGGGCCTCGCGCTCGCGGCCACGGATGACCCGCCGCCAGGGGAAACGGCCCTTCCGGCCACGGAGCCGAGCAAATTGACCCCGGTGACAGACCCGTCGTCCGAGTCACGGGTGCGCGAGGTACTGCATACGAGCGCGCGCATCGCGGTGGAAATTGGAGCCATGTCGGTGACAGGCCTGGCCATGGGATTTCCCGGGCTCATCGTCGCCGGTGTGGCAAGTGACCCCCCCCGGGGAATCGGTGGAGGCATCGACGAGGCGTTCTCTGGCTATTTCCTGGGAGCCGCGGTGGGCGTGCCCATTGGCACCATGTGGGGCGCGCACCTCCTGGGTGGAAAGGGGACGTGGACTGGAACGCTCCTTGGAGCGGGGTCGGCAGCGGGGACTGGCGCCTTGACGGCGCTGCTTCTGGCGGACGAGGGAGACCGTCTTTTCTTTGCCTCTACCGCCGCCCTGGCGGGCTCCATCCTGGGCTCCTTCATTGGGTATGAGTTGTCTCATGCCGCCAACAGTGCGACTCCAGCCCCGTCGGAGGTCAGCGTGCTTCCGTCGGTGGCGGTGTCTCAGGGTGGCATGGTGTTGGGGCTGGGTGGCCGCTTTTGAGCGCATGACGTGACGAGTCGCCGCTCGTGATTCAACGCGGCATCGGGCCCTCATCGGAGCTCGTGCCGCGGTGCAGTGCGTTGGTTTGGTGTGTGTAGGTGTGGCCTTCGGTGAATGGGGCGGGGGAGTCATCTGACGAGGCAGAACAGCGGACCTGGGCGACCTGCTATCCTTTGAGACGTTGCAGCCGTGAGCGAGTGCGAAGTCCCTGTCACACCTACCTGGGAGGGTACGATGCTCGGTTCCGCGAAGAAGGTCGTTCAGGTGTTGCTTGCCGTTGTCACGGGGGCGGCTGTGTCGTTCGGCGCCACGCTGGCGGTCGCAGCGCCAGCGGAGCCGCTGTCCTATTGTTCTGGCAACTGCGTCAATGAGTGCATCGAGGCTGGCTTCGCCTATGGTCGATGCTCTGGCGATGTCTGTGTTTGTTTTCCCTTCTCCTGAGCTTCTGGAGAGGGGCCTGATTGGGGACGCTCTGCCATCAACTCGGTGTGGCGGTAGGGCACGGGAATCGAACTCGCCAGAGACGTCTCTCAACGCCTCTCTTCAGTTTTGAAGACTGAGCCGGCCACCAGGTCCGGAGGCCCTACCACCGTCGATTAGTGCCGGCCCCTCCCGGCCCCGTCAACGCTCACCGTGCCGGCTTCAGCCCCGGAAGCCCGTGCACCAGCGTCTCTGTCAGCGTCTCCCTCAGCTCCTCTGCGGGCGTCTGGAGCGCCGCGCACGTCAGCTTCAAGCTCACGATGCCGTGCAGCCCCGCCCACGTGGTCTCCGCCAGCCGCGTCGGGTCCGCCGAGGCCGCAATCCTCCCCGCGGACCTCAGGTCCTCGAACACTCGGGCCAGCAAGCCAAAGGAACGCGGCCCCGCACCATCCGAGGCTGCCTGGAAGAGCTCGGTCGACAGCTTGGGGTCTTCCATGAAGATGAGTCGGTAGGTTTCCGGGTGCTCCAGCCCGAACCGTACATAGGCCGCGCTCATCACCGACAGCCGCTCCAACGGCTCCGTCACCGCCGCCCCCGGCTCCAGCGCCGCCAACAGCTCCCCAAAGCCCCGCACGCACAGCTCCCGGGCAATCGCCTCCCGGTTCTCGAAGTGCAGGTACAGCGTCGCGGGCGCGTACTCCACCGCCTCCGCCAGCTTGCGCATCGACAGCGCGCTGAACCCTTCCTTCACCACCATGTCCCGCGCCACCCGGAGGATCTGCTCGCGCAGCTCCGCCCGCTGCCGCTCCTTTCGCTCCGAAATCCCCATGCCTCAACCCTAGGCCTTGACGAATCGAACGGCCACCAGTAAATGAACGGCGTTCACAGAACGGTGTTCATAAAAATCTCGATGTTCGATACGGAGCGCATCATGGATGGCAAGGTGGCGTTGTTCGGAGCATCGGGAGTCATCGGCCAGAGCGTGGCCAACGCGCTGAAGGCACAGGGGCGGGCCTACCGGGTGGTGGGCCGCTCGAAGGCTTCCCTGGAGGCCGAGTTCGGCTCGGACCCGCTCGCGGAGGTCGTGACGTGGAACCCGGATGACCCGGCGTCGGTCCGCGCGGCGGCCCACGGCGTCGACACCCTGGTCTACATGGTCGGCGTCAACTACTGGCAGTTCCACCTGCACCCGCGGTTGATGCGCAAGACGCTCGACGGCGCCATCGCCGAGGGCGTCAAGCAGGTGGTCCTCATCGGCACCGTGTACCCGTACGGCCTGCCGCGCACGACGCCCGTGAAGGACGACCACCCGCGCGAGCCCCATTCCTTCAAGGGCCGCATGCGCAAGGAGCAGGAGGACCTCCTCCGGGCCGAGCACGCCGCCGGGAAGCTTCAGGGCACCATCCTCCGCCTCCCTGATTTCTACGGCCCCGGCGTCGAGCTCAGCTTCCTCTACCGTGCCTTCGTCGCCGCCGTGGATGGCAAGCGCGCGCAGCTCATTGGCCCCATCGACTCGCCGCACGAGTTCATCTTCGTGCCCGACGTGGGCCCCGTGGTGACGAAGCTGATGGATGAGCCCCGCGCCTACGGCCGCTCGTGGAACCTCGCCGGCGCGGGCGTGACGAGCCAGCGCAAGCTCGTCGAAGAAGTCTACCGACAGGTCGGCCGCCCCGCGAAGGTCATGGCGATGGGGAAGGGGATGATCCGCCTCGTCGGCCTCTTCGACCCGTTCATGCGCGAGCTGGTGGAGATGCACTACCTGCACACGCAGCCCGTGCTGATGGATGACTCGGAGCTGCGCCGCCTGCTCGGTGACGTGCCCAAGACACCCTACGCGGAGGGCATCCGCCAGACGCTCGCCGCCCTGAAGCAGCGGCGCTCGGCCGCCGCCGTCAGTCGAGCCCCCGCAGCCACAAGTCATCCTCGTCCAGCCCCATGAGGTGACCGACCTCGTGCATCACGGTGATTCCAATCTGCTCGATGAGCTCCGCGCGCGTCTTCGCGAAGCGCTCCAGGTTCTTCTGGTACAGCACGATGGACGCCGGGAAGTGGTCATACGCGTTCGTCACGCTGCGCTCGCCCACGGGCGTGCCCCGGAAGACGCCGAGGATGCTCGGTGACAGGGGAGGGGCCTGGCCCAAGAGGTCCTCCTCCGACGGCAGGTCCTCCACCGCGATGGTGACGTTGTCCAGGTACTGCTTGGCATGCTGGGGCAGGGCCTTCACCGCGTCCTCCACCGCGCGGTCGAACTCCGCCTCACCCAGCTCCACCGGCGGAGGGAACTCCTCGGCCGCCAGGGACTGGGCCTTGGCGAAGCGCTTCTTCGCCTCCTTCTCGTCCCCCCGCCGCTCCGCCATCAGCCCCAGGTAGTGGTGCGCCCACGCCTCGTCGGACGCGTCCTTCAGCACCGCCTCGAAGCCCGCGCGCGCGTCCTCGAAGCGGCACAGCTCGAACAGGGCGATGCCCCGCTCCAGCCGCGCATCCACCGAGCGAGGCATGTGCCCCAGCGCCGCATCCAGACTCACCAGGGCCTGCTCGGACTCGCCCATCTGGTTGAGTCCCATGCCTTCCAAGAGGAGGAACTCGTAGAGCAGCTCCACGTCGTCCTCGCGCTGGGCCAGGCGCTTGCCCCGAGCGCACAGGCCCAGGCCTTCCTCCACCGCCTCCCGGTCCTCTCCTGCCCGGCAGACCAGGCAGTCCGCGGCGCCCAGGAGGATCTCCAGGTCCTCCGGGGCGACCTTGAGGGCCTGGCCATAGGCCCGGCCGGCCTCCTCCAGCCGCCCCAGCTCCGCGAGCGCCGCGGCCCGGTAGTGCAGGGCCTCCGGCAGCTCCGGCGCGTCCGAAAGCAGACCTTCCACCTGTGCCAGCGCCGCCTCGATGTCGCCCGCCTCGAAGGCGTCCGACACCGCCTCCAGCCGCGCCGTCGGGTCCCCCGACCCCGCTCGCTTCCCGGTCCGCTTCTCCATGGCCCGGCTCATAAGAAGCCCCGCTGTGCGTTGTCAACGACGGGGACGGCTGTTACGTTCCGCCGCCCGTGCTGGTGCGGCGTTCCGTCCCGTGAACATCCTTGTCGTCGACGATGATCTGGAGCTGTGCACCTTGCTCTCTCGCTTCCTGGAGATGCATGGGTACACGGTGTACTCGGCGGCGGATGCGCTCCAGGCGCTCGACATCCTCGAGCGCAACCAGGTGGGCATGGTCATCACCGACTACATCATGCCCCACATGGACGGCATCGCCTTCACCGAGCAGCTGAAGGCCGACCCGCGCTTCCAGGCCATCCCGGTGCTCCTGATGACGGCCAGCATGGACGGGAACGTCACCGAGCGCGGCCTGCGCAAGGGCGTGGCCCTCACGCTGAACAAGCCCCTGGACATGGGCCAGTTGCTCACCCTGATGCGCTTCGCCGAGTAGCCCTCGCCGGGCCCCTCCCCAGCACGCGTCGGGCCGTCCGCTCGCCCACACGTCCGCCCTTCCTGGTTGACATCGTTGGGCTGACCCTTATGTTGGCGCTCGCCAGGGTCGAGTGCTAACGACCTGCGTAGTATCCACGAAAATTCCAAGTAACTTCAGGAGGTTGCGATGGCAGCGAAGGAGATTTTCTTCCACCAGTCCGCGCGTGAGGCCATCCTGCGAGGTGTCCGGACGTTGTCGGACGCTGTCGCGGTGACGCTCGGCCCCAAGGGCCGCAACGTGGTCATCGAGAAGAGCTTTGGTTCGCCCACGATCACCAAGGACGGCGTCACCGTCGCCAAGGAGATCGACCTGGAGAACCGGTTCGAGAACATGGGCGCGCAGATGGTGAAGGAGGTCGCGTCCAAGACCTCCGACAAGGCGGGCGACGGCACCACGACGGCGACCGTGCTGGCTCGGGCCATCTACGAGGAGGGCCTGAAGCTGGTGGCCGCGGGCCACAACCCGATGGACCTCAAGCGCGGCATCGACAAGGCGGTGGAGGTGGTGGTGGAGGAGCTGAAGAAGCTCTCCAAGCCGACCTCCGACAAGAAGGAGATTGCCCAGGTTGGAACCATCTCCGCCAACGGGGATGAGACCATCGGCACCATCATCGCGGACGCGATGGAGAAGGTGGGCAAGGAGGGCGTCATCACCGTCGAGGAGGCCAAGGGCCTGGAGACGACGCTCGAGGTGGTCGAGGGCATGCAGTTCGACCGCGGCTACATCTCGCCGTACTTCGTGACGAACCGTGACCGGATGGAGGTCGTCGCCGAGGACCCGTACATCCTCATCAGCGAGAAGAAGATCTCCTCGATGCAGGACATGGTCCCCATCCTGGAGCAGGTCGCGCGCTCGGGTAAGCCGCTGCTGCTCATCGCGGACGACATCGAGGGCGAGGCGCTGGCCACGCTCGTGGTGAACAAGATCCGCGGCGTGCTGAACGTGTCGGCGGTGAAGGCGCCGGGCTTCGGCGACCGTCGCAAGGAGATGCTCAAGGACATCGCCACGCTGACCGGCGGCATGGTGGTCAGCGAGGAGCTGGGTCACAAGTACGAGAACCTGACCCTCAACGACCTGGGCCGCGCCAAGCGCATCACGGTGGACAAGGACAACACCACCATCATCGATGGCAACGGCAAGAAGGAGGAGATCGACGGGCGCATCAAGCTGATCCGCACCCAGATCGACACCGTCACCAGCGATTACGACCGCGAGAAGCTCCAGGAGCGTCTGGCGAAGCTGGTGGGCGGCGTGGCCGTCATCAACGTCGGCGCGGCCACCGAGACGGAGATGAAGGAGAAGAAGGCCCGCGTGGAGGACGCGCTGCACGCGACCCGCGCGGCCGTCGAGGAGGGCATCGTCCCGGGCGGCGGTGTTGCCTACCTGCGCACGCTGCCGGCGCTCGAGCAGCTCAAGCCGGGCGGCGAGCAGAACTTCGGCGTGGACATCATCCGTCGCGCGCTCCAGGAGCCGCTGCGGAAGATCGCCAGCAACGCGGGCGTCGAGGGCGCCGTGGTCATCAACAAGGTTCGCGAGGGCAAGGGCGCGTTCGGCTACAACGCGCGCACTGACACCTACGAGGACCTGGAGAAGGCCGGCGTCATCGACCCGACCAAGGTGGAGCGCACCGCGCTGCAGAACGCGGCCTCCGTCGCCTCGCTGCTGCTGACGACCGAGGCCATGGTCGCCGAGCGCCCGAAGGGCAAGTCCAAGGGCGGCGGCAGCGGTGGCGGCAGCAGCATGCCGGACTACGGCGGCGACGACATGGAGTACTGAGCCACGCTCCGCGTCCCGGGCTTCACGGCTCGGGATGCGGTGGGTGAGCTGGCCTCGGCCCCGGATGCCTCTCTACGAGGCGCCGGGGCCGTTGTCTTTGGCGGGGCAGGGGACTTCAGGGCACGCGGCCTACGGTGCCCCCGGTGCCGCTCTCCTGGGACGTGAAGAGCAGGGTGTTGCCGTCCACGAGGAGGCCACCCGGGCCGGTGCCCTCGGGGCCTACCGCGTCGGAGGTGCCGGGCGGACAGCCTCGGGTGCGGCGCAGGAAGGCCGAGGACCTGGCCACGGCGTCCTTGAAGTAGACGGCGCCGTTCAGCTCCACTGGGAACAGAGGCCCTTGCAGGCCCTCCGCGAGCACGCGGGCCTCGCCTCCGGCGCGCGGCAGCTTGAGCAGCCGGCCCGTGCCTCCGCCTCCTTCGGTGATGAGGAAGTGCGTGGGCGTGAGCTCCAGGGAGGTGCCCGTGGTGATGCTCGCGTCCACTCGTTGCGCGGGCGTGTCGAGGTCCAGGGGGACACGGTAGAGGCCCGGCTCGGTGCCCCCCGTGACGAGGAACCACACGTCGGTGCCGTCGATGCGCGCGCTTCGGACCTGGGTGTCGACGGTGCCCTCGAAGAGGACGAGGGACGAAGGTGAGGCCCCTGTCGTGTCGACACGCACGAGCCGCCGGGCCCCGGTCGCCACGACGACGACGTCCTTGCCGGACAGCCGCCCCAGGCGGACGTCGGTGCCGCCGGTGATGACGCCGTTCAGCGAGGCCTCGATGGGCACGGTGCCGCGCTCCCCCGTGGCCTTGTCCACGCGCCACAGCCCGCCCTGGTCCAGCACGTAGACGTTCTTCGAGTCCACAGCGATGGCGTCCGGCGAGCGGAAGCCCTTGGCGACCGAGCTCACCGCTCCATCCGCGCGAGACACCCGCAGCACCTGTCCATCGCCGTCATCGGCCTGGGGCCGCAGCGAGTGCGACTCGGAGATGTAGAGGTCCGTCGCGTCCACGGCGAGCCGCCGGGGGTTGTTCAGGCCGGGGACGAGCACGGACTCGCGCACGGACGGAGGTGGCTCGCAGCTCCCCGCGTCCTCCTCACCGGGCCCCGCGTCCGAGCCCGTGCCACCGTCACCAGTGTCCACGCCTCCGTCTGGCTGCATCCCCGCGTCCGAGCCCGAGTCCACCGGGCCGCTCGCGTCCGGTTCGCCCTGCACCGGGGGCTTGTCCGAGGAACACGCCACACCCAGCAGCAGGACGGACAGGAGCGCGAGCCTCATGGGACGCCTTTCTTGAATGCGCGGCTCAGCTCACGGCTCAGCGCCGTGGTGTCGGACAGCAACTTGGGCAGGCAGGCCGTGGCGCCCGCGCGCAGCGACTCCAGCGCGGTCTCCATGGTGAGGTGCTCGGCCAGCACGACGAAAGGCGCGCCCTGGGCCAGGGCCTTGCCCAACTCCAGCGCCTTGCGCCCGTAGGCCGGCGCGAAGTCCCAGCTCACCACCACGCCCGCGGGCGGCGCCAGCGCGATGAGCTCCGAGGTGGGCAGCACGCGGGCCTCCAGGCCAATCAACTCCAGCGCCTCGGCGATCTGCGCGGCCGTGGTGGGGTTGTCCTCCAGGACGTCCACGCGCGTCACATGGGCCACCGCGCCGGGCTGCGTGGGAGGCGCCGCCAGCGTGGAGCGCAGCAGGGCGCGCACCTCGCGGATGTCGTCGAAGGGCTTGAGCAGGTAGTCCACCACGCCCAGCTCCAGCGCCTGCTGCGTCGTCACCAGCGAGGGATAGCCCGTCATCAGGATGACCCGCGATGCGGCCGACAGGCGGCGCGCCTGTTGGGCCAGCTCCAGCCCGGACAGGCCCGGCAGGTTCTTGTCCGTGACGATGAGGTCCACGGGCGACTCCCGCAGCAGGTCCAACGCCTCCTCGCCGCTGGCCGCCTCGATGACCTCGCACTCCTTGCCCATCAAGTCCCTGAACACCATCCGGATGATGGTCTCGTCGTCCACCACCAGCAGGCGCTTGCGCGGTCCGGGCGCGGAGTCCGAGGCGGGGAAGAGCACCCGGAACACCGTGGCCGGCGGCGGCACGTCCCGCAGCGCGCCCAGCGGCGCCAGGTCGATGCGCGCGTTGTGCTCCTGGGCGATTCGCCGACACACGGCGAGCCCCAGGCCCGTGCCACGTTTGCTCGCGGTGACGTACGGCTCGAAGATGCGCTCGCGCAGCTCGTCGGGGATGCCCGGGCCCCAGTCCGCCACGTACAGCACGGGCGCCGAGCCCTCGCGCGTGAGCACCACCTTCACCCGGCCGCGTCCCGACATGGCGTCGCGCGCGTTGTTGAGCAGGTTCAGGGTGAGCTGCTCGATGAGGCGCGAGTTGCCCTGCACCGAGATGTCCTCCGGGGCCTCCACCTCCAGGGAGATGCGCGCGGAGTCCGGGTTGATGCTGAAGAGCTTCGCCGCGGCCCAGATGGGCGCCGCCAGGGCCAGGCGCTGCTGGGGCGCGTGGCGCTCGCTGGCGAGCCGGATGAAGTCGGAGACGATCTGCTCCATCCGCTCCACCTGGGACATCAACAGGCGCAGGGGGCCGGTGGGGCCGCCGTCCTCGGCGAGAATCTGGGCGTAGGCCTTCACGCCGAGCAGGGGCTGGCGCAGCTCGTGGAGCACCTCCGCGGCGAGCTGGGTGGCGTGGAGGCCAGAGCGCTGGAGCGCCGCCGCGGCCGTGCGCGCGGCTGGCAGGTCCCCCGCGTCCAGGGCCTGGAGCAGTTGGGCGAGCGGCGCGGGAATCTCCATGTCGGGAAGCATGACGGAGGCGGCCCATCCCACGCAACGCGCCAGGAGGGAATCCGTTGACCGGCCCGCCGGGGACGCGGATGCTCCACGCGTTCTTCCCGCGCCGCCCAGCCCCCCTGGACGTCGCCGCCCGGCCTCGGAGGGCCTTTCATGCCGCAGACCGACCCGTTCCACTCCCTCGTGCCTCGGAAGATGACCGACTCCGAGCTGGCCCGCTCCATCCGGCTCAACATCGAGGCGGAACTGGACGCCATCAACCTCTACGCCGCCCACATCGACGCCACCGACAACGAGGAGGCCAAGGCCGTCCTCCGCCACGTCATGGACGAGGAGCGTGAGCACGCCGCCCTTTTCTGGCAGCTCATCTCCCGGTTGGACCCCGAGCAGGCCCAGCACGCGCAAGAGGCGGTGGAGAAGTTCAAGCTCATCATCTCCGGAGCCCCCCACGAGTCGGTGGAGGCCGTGGGCAAGGAGGGCGCCAGCGCCGAGGCGGTGGACCCTGGCCTCGTCAAGCGCCTCACCGTCGGGAGCATGCGCCCCTGAGCTAGGTGCCGGTGCTGCCCTGGCGGCGCTCCGCCGGGGGGGCCTCCAGGTCCTGCGCCGCCATGTAGACGACGTTCCGGGTGCCGCGCTTGCCGCGGTACATGGCCCGGTCCGACAAATCCAGCAGCGTCGCCTTGTCGCGCGCGTGCTCCGGGAAGCTCGCCACGCCAATGCAGGTGGAGAGCTTGAGCGACAGCCCCTCGCGCGCCAGGAACTGATGCGTCTCCATGGTGCGCCGGATGCGTTCGGCGACCTTGAGCGCGCCGCCCGAGTCGGTGTTGCGCAGCATCACCACGTACTCGTCGCCGCCGTAGCGCGCCACGACGTCGTGGTCTCTCACGCAGCCCTTCACCACGCGCGCCGTCTCCACCAGCAGCTTGGAGCCGACGAGGTGGCCGTGGTTGTCGTTGATGGACTTGAAGTGGTCCAGGTCCAGGAACAGCAGGCTGAAGGGCCGCTGCGTCTGGGGCGCGTCCTGGAACTCCCTGTCCAGCGTCAGGTGCAGGTAGCGGGTGTTGAACAGGCGCGTCAGGTCATCGATGTACGCCAGGTCCTCCACCGCCGCGAACCGGCCCAGGTTGCGCAGCGCGAGCGCCCAGTTGCGCACCAGGTAGCTGGCGGCCTCGGAGGCGCTGGCCTCGGTGCCCCGGGCGTCCGTGTAGAAGAGCACCGCGTGCCCCAGCACCGCGTCACCCTCGACGGCGGGGAAGGAGAGGATGCGCTCGAAGGGGACGTCCAGCACGTCCAACTCGCGAGGGGCCCGTGCTTCCCGGAGCTGATCTCTCAGCCAGGTGACGAGCGTCTCCTCGGTGCCGGTGGGAAGCCCGCGAGTGCCCTGGGCGCGCAGGCCCAGCGAGGCGTCACGCTCCAGCAGGACGATGGCGCTGGCGAAGGCCATGGACTCGAGCGCGCCAGTGGTGGCGGTGGCCAGCTTCTCCCGGTCCAGCGTCGTGGCCAGGCGCTGTCCGGCCTCCAGCAGCGCCACATGTCGGCGCAGGGAGGCGTTCTCCTGCATCAAGTCGCGGGTGGTGAGCGCGCGGCGCACGGCGTGCTGGAGCGCTTCCGGCGCCACGGGCTTGACGAGGTACTCCGCGGCGCCGCTCTTGATGGCGCGCACGGCGGGGTCCACCTTGTCGAGGCCGGTGATGACCACGACTTCCACGCCCGGGTGTCGCTCCCGCACGTGCCGGAGGACCTCCATGCCGTCGCCACCGGGGAGGATGAGGTCCGTCACCACCGCGTCGAAGCGGTCCGCGGCGAGCGCCTGTCGGGCCTCGTGGAGCGTGGCCACCGCAGTGACGGTGTGCCCCACGGCCGTGAGGTAGTCGCCGTAGAGGGTGCGGGCGATCTTTTCGTCGTCGACGAGGAGGATGCGCGCCATCTCCCGCATGGCTTAGCACCATCCATCGGAACGCTGCTAGGGTCGCCCCCGTGTCGCCCTTTGAAAGCGGTCGCCGACTCTGTTTGCTCGTCGAAGCCGGGGAGACCCGTTATGCCGTGGAAGCCACCTCCGTCATGGAAGTGGCGATGCCTGGCTCCCATGGAAGCAACCTGCGGGGCGTGCTCGAGGTGAAGGACCTGGCGGCGCTGCTCGGCGGCGCGCCGGAGCCGGAAGTGGGCATGGTGGTGGTGCTCGACGTGAGCCCCACGCTCGCGGTGCGGGTCCGCTCGGTGGTGGAGGTCGCGGATGTGGCGCGCGCACCTTTCTTCCTGTTGCCTCCAGGGCTGGCGGACTCGCTGGCCCCGCTGAGCCGGGGCGCGGTGCTGCACAAGGACCGGCTCTATCTGGAGCTCATCGCGGAGGCGCTACCGCACCGGGTGGGCCCCCGCGCGACGCCTGCTCCCCCGCGCCCCGTGCACTGGGCCGAGTCCGTGCCTGACCGGGCGCTCGTCTTCGAGTCACAGGGGAGCTTGTTCGGCGTCCCCCTGGCCTTCGTGTCCCAGGTGGTGGAGCGGGGCGAGGCCTTCAGCGTCCTGCCCGTGCAGAGCGGACCGGTGGCCGGTATCTTTCCCCATGCCCAGGTCCTGTGGCCCATCTGTTCGGTTCCCGCATTGCTGGGGGCCCAGCCCGCGCCGGAACCTTTCTTCCTGCTGGCGGAGCTGGCCGGACGTAACGTAGGGCTGACGGCCACGCGGGTGCTTGGAGTCCTGCAGCGCTTCGAGCCGGACGACACCGCGGGCACCTTCCGTGTCCCTGGATTGCCGGAGCCAGTGCTGTTCCTTGACCTGCAGCGCATGTTTTCTTGATCGCCCCGGAGCGCGAACCGTAAGCTGCCGGGCTTGATACCGTGCCGTGAAGAAGGTTTTCTCGGCCGGATTTCTCAACGAATTCAGGGGGGTCGACGCCCCCGAGGCCCGATAACGATGCCCAAGAATCTGCTGGTCGCCGATGACTCGCTCACCATCCGCAAGGTGATCGGCATGATTTTCGCGACCGAGGACTTTCAGGTGACCGTGGTCGACAACGGGATGGACGCCATCGCGCGCGCGAGAGAGACGCGTCCGGACGTCGTCCTCGTCGATGTGGTGATGCCGGGCAAGAGCGGCTACGAGGTCTGCGAGGCACTGAAGAACGACCCCGCCACCCAGGCCATCCCGGTGATGCTGCTGGCGGGCACCTTCGAGGCCTTCGACGAGAACCGGGCCCGCGCCGCTCGCGCGGATGACCACATCACCAAGCCCTTCGAGAGCCAGATTCTGCTCGACAAGGTGAAGGCGCTGGTCGGTCATAAGTCCAACACCTTGCCGGCCTCCATCGCCATGCAGGTGATTCGTCCTTCCACCACGCCCGCGGCTCCGGTGGCGCCGCAGCCCGCGCCCGTCGCGGCGCCCGTGGGTGCCCGTCCGGGCATGCCTCCCGGGCCGGGTGCGCGTCCTCCTGGGCCGGGCATGCCGCCGGGTCCGGGTGCGCGTCCTCCTGGGCCTGGGATGCCTCCGGGGCCGGGCATGGCGCCGCGTCCTCCGGGCCCTGGGATGCCTCCGGGGCCGGGCATGGCGCAGCGTCCTCCGGGTCCTGGGATGCCTCCGGGGCCGGGCGCGCGTCCTCCTGGGCCGGGCATGCCGCCTGGGCCGGGTGCGCGTCCTCCTGGGCCGGGCATGCCGCCGGGCGCCGTCGCGCGTCCGGGGGTGCCTCCTCCGCCGGGGGCTTCCGCGCCGGGCATGCCTCCTCGTCCGGGCATGCCGCCGGGCCCGGGGGCTCCGGGCATGGTGGCCCGTCCTGGTGGCCCTCCGGGGCCTGGGGTGCCGGGGGGGCTGCCGCGTCCGCCGGGTGCCACGCCGCTTCCTCCCATCCAGGGTGGCGCGCCGCAGCCCGCGGCCCGTGCGAGGGACCCGTTTGGGCTGGGGGCTCCGGCCGCTCCCGTGGTCGCGCAGCCCGCCATCAGCATCGAGGACTCGCTGCCCGACACGAGCGGCGCCGAGGAGATCTCGCTCGATATCGGTGGTCCCGTGGCGCCTCCCGCGCCCGCGAAGAGGGGGCCTCCGGTCGCCCGTCCCGCGGCGGATGGGGGCGAGGCCCTGCTGCGCGAGGCGCTGTCCAAGGCGTCCCGCGACGTCATCGAGAAGATTGCCTGGGAGGTCGTACCGCAGCTCGCGGAGACGATCATCCGCCAGGAGCTCGAGCGGCTGATCAAGGACCGAGAGACGCAGCACTGAGGCGAACTTTCTCGCCGCAAACCTCCTGACCTCCCCGCCGGCCCCCCTCAGGGGGGCTGGCCGTCTTCAATGACCGATACGACCGAACTGTCCAAGGCCTACGAGCCCTCCGAGGTCGAGGCTCGCCTCTACGCCTTCTGGCTCGAGCGCGACTACTTCCGCGCCGCGGCGACGTCCGACAAGCCCGCCTTCTCCATCGTCCTGCCGCCCCCCAACGTCACGGGCAGCCTGCACATCGGTCACGCGCTGACCGCGACCATCCAGGACATCCTCACGCGCTGGAAGCGGATGAGCGGCTTCAACGCGCTCTGGCTCCCTGGCACGGACCACGCCGGCATCGCCACGCAGATGGTGGTGGAGAAGGAGCTGAAGAAGACCGAGGGCAAGAGCCGCCACGACATCGGCCGCGAGGCGTTCCTCGAGCGCGTCTGGGAGTGGAAGGGCAAGTACGGCGCCCGCATCGGTGAGCAGCACCGCTTCCTGGGCGCGTCGCTGGACTGGAGCCGCGAGCGCTTCACCATGGACGACCAGTCGTCCGCGGCGGTCCGCGAGGTCTTCGTCCGGCTGTACGAAGAGGGCCTGATGTACCGGGCCCAGAAGCTCATCAACTGGTGTCCCTCGTGCCGCACGGCGCTGAGCGACCTGGAGGTCGAGCACGAGGAGAAGAACGGCTCCATCTGGCACATCCGCTACCCCATCAAGGACAGCGACCGCACGCTCACCGTGGCCACGACGCGCCCGGAGACGATGCTGGGCGACACGGCGGTGGCCATCCACCCCGAGGACGAGCGCTACCTGGGGCTCGCCGGCCAGCTCGTCGTCCTGCCGCTGACGGGGCGCGAGATTCCCATCATCGCGGACGCGGAGCTGGTGGACCCGAAGTTCGGCACCGGCGTGGTGAAGGTGACGCCCGCGCACGACTTCAACGACTACCAGACGGGCCTGCGTCACAAGCTGCCGATGGTGTCCATCCTGGACGAAGCGGCGCGGATGACGAAGGACACCGGCAAGTACGCCGGCATGGATCGCTTCGAGGCGCGCAAGGCGGTGCTGGCGGACCTGCAGGAGCAGGGGCTGCTCGAGAAGGAAGAGCCGCACAAGCTGTCCATCGGCACCTGTCAGCGCTGCACCACCGTGGTGGAGCCGCGCCTGTCGCCGCAGTGGTTCATCAAGATTGAACCCCTGGCTCGGCCCGCGATCGAGGCGGTGGAGCAGGGCCGCACGAAGTTCGTCCCCGAGTCCTGGACGAACACGTACTTCCACTGGATGCGCAACATCCACGACTGGTGCGTCAGCCGCCAGCTGTGGTGGGGCCACCAGATTCCCGCGTACTACTGCACGTCGTGCAGCCCCCGGCTGGGTGATGACACGGACCTGCCGCTGGACGCCCCGACGGTGAAGGTGGGCGGCGTGGACTTCGCGCGCGCGGAGCCCATCGTCTCGCGCGCGACGCCGGAGTCCTGCCCCAAGTGCGGCGGCAAGGGCTTCATCCAGGACTCGGACGTGCTGGACACCTGGTTCTCGTCCGCGCTCTGGCCCTTCTCCACGCTGGGCTGGCCTCGCGACACCGCGGAGCTGAAGACCTTCTACCCGACGTCCGTCATGGAGACGGGCCACGACATCATCTTCTTCTGGGTCGCCCGGATGATGATGATGGGCCTGCACTTCATGGGCGACGTGCCCTTCCGCACCGTCTACCTGCACGCGATGGTGCGCGACGAGAAGGGCGAGAAGATGTCGAAGGTCAAGGGGAACGTCATCGACCCCTTGGACATCATCCTCGGCGCGAAGCCCGAGCAGCTCAACGCGACGCTGAAGAACAAGTTCCCGCAGGGCATGCCCGCGTTCGGCGCGGATGCGCTGCGCTTCACGCTCGCCTCGCTCACCCAGCAGGGCCGCGACATCAAGCTGTCGATGGACCGGCTCGCCGGCTACAAGGCGTTCTGCAACAAGCTGTGGAACGCCAGCCGCTTCGCCCTGATGAACATGGGCGAGTACCAGTACGACGGGCGCTCGCCGAAGGAGCTGCCGCTCACGCTGGCGGACCGGTGGATTCTCTCGCGGCTGCAGCGCGCGACGACGGAGGCCAGCGCGTCGCTGGAGACGTACGGCTTCGCGGAGGCAGCCTCCACGCTCTACCAGTTCCTGTGGGCGGAGCTCTGTGACTGGTACATCGAGCTGGCCAAGGGCTCGCTCTATGGCGAGGACCCGAAGGCCAAGGACACCACGCGCGCGGTGCTCGTCTACGCGCTGGACCGTGTGCTGCGGCTGATGCACCCGTTCATGCCCTTCATCACCGAGGAGATCTGGCAGAAGCTGCCGATGACCCGGCCGACGGAGAGCATCATGATTGCCCCGTACCCGACGCCGGACACGGCGCTGGTGGACGAGGCGGCCGAGTCCGAGATGGCGCCGGTCATCGCGGCCATCGAAGGGCTGCGCACCATCCGGGGCGAGAGCAACCTGTCTCCGGCCACCAAGGTGAAGGCGGTGGTGCAGAGCCCGGACGCTCGCACGCGCGAGCTGCTGGAGCGCTGGCGTGGCTACCTGCTGCCGCTGGCGGGCCTGTCCGACGTGCAGGTGGGTCCCCCGGGCCCGAAGCCTCCCCAGGCGGCGGCCTTCATGGCGACAAATCTAGAGATCTACGTGCCGCTGGCGGGGCTCGTCGACCTGGACGCGGAGAGGGAGCGGCTGCGCAAGGAGATTGCCCGCTCGGAGCAGGAGGCGGCCAGCATGCTGCGCAAGCTGGAGAACCCCAACTTCGTGGCCAAGGCGCCGCCCGACGTGGTGGAGAAGGACCGCGCTCGCGTGTTGGAGTTGCAGGAACGCAAGGCGAAGCTCGAAGATCACCTGCAGCGGATCGCCCCGGAGCCGTCCATGCCTGAGATTCTGCCGACCGAGAGCAGCACGCCCACCGAGGAGAGTGCCTCCCCCTCCGAGCCGGCCCAGGTGAAGGTCGCCCCGTCGAAGGAAGACAAGGGCGGCGTGGACCTGGGCCAGGAACTGAAGGGTGAGATGGGGGACGAGGGCCGCGTGCCCGAGGAGGACCCCCAGGTGCAGGAGGCGCTGGCGAAGCTGCGTGAGGGGACGAAGGAAGGCCTGTCCCCCACGGACCACCACGACCTGGGCGTCGCGTACATGAGCATGGGCCTCGTGGACGACGCGATGCGCGAATTTGGCAAGGCCAAGGAGGGCGGCGACTCCCGCGAGGCTCCCGCGAAGCCGAAGGCAGCCAAGGCTCCGAAGGCCGCCAAGGCCCCGAAGGCTTCCACCGAGAAGCCGACCGTGGCGACGGCTGCCCCGGTGAAGGCTCCCGCGAAGCCGGCGGCGAAGAAGGCTCCCGCAGCCAAGGCCGCGAGCCCCAAGGCTCCCGCGAAGAAGGGCGTCGCCTCGAAATCGGCGGGTGGCAAGGCTTCCGCGAAGAAGGGCGCTCCCGCGAAGGCGGCGGGTGGTAAGTCTTCAGCGAAGAAGGGCGCCGCCGTGAAGAAGGCCGCTTCGGCGAAGAAGGCGGCGGGCGGCAAGGCTTCGGCGAAGAAGGCCGCTGGCAAGGCTTCGGCGAAGAAGAGCGCGGCGAAGAAGGCTCCCGTGAAGAAGGCGGCGGCCAAGAAGGCGGGCGGAAGAGCTCCCGCGAAGAAAGCCTCCGCGAAGAAGGCGGCGGCCAAGAAGGTCACCCGGGCGAAGCCCTCGGCACGGGCGAAGGCCCGGCGGTAGCAGGAGGAGACGTGCAGCAGGATTACCTCGATCGGCTCATCGACCTCGCCCTCGACGAAGACCTGGGGGCGGCGGGAGACGTCACCTCGCAGGCCCTCATTCCGCCTGACGCGGAGGGCAGTGCGGAGCTGGTCGCCAAGGAGCAGCTGGTGCTCGCGGGGCTCGAGGCCTTCACGCGCGTCTTCCACAAGGTCGACCCGGACGTCGAGGTGGAGTTGCTCCGCCAGGACAGCCAGGAGATCAAGCCCAAGGTCGTGGCCGCCCGGTGTCACGGGCGGTTGCGCTCGCTGCTCGCCGCCGAGCGCACCGCGCTCAACCTGGTCCAGCGCGCCGCCGGCATCGCCACCCTGGCTCAGCAGGCGATGACGTCGGTGCGGGGCTCGAAGATGCAGGTGCTGGACACGCGCAAGACGCCACCCGGCATGCGCGTGCTGGCCAAGGACGCCGTCCGCATGGGCGGCGCCACCAACCACCGCTTCGGCCTCTTTGATGGCGTGCTCATCAAGGACAACCACATCGCGGCGGTGGGCGGCTCCATCTCCGAAGCGCTCCGGCTCGCCAAGGCGAACGGGCCTCGCCTCTGCAAGATCGAGATCGAGGTCACCAACCTCAAGCAGCTCGCCGAGGCGCTCGAACACGGCGCTGACGTGGTGATGCTCGACAACATGGACGACGCGCAGATTCGCGAGGCCGTGAAGCTGGCGGGTGGTCGCGTTCCGCTCGAGGTGTCCGGTGGCGTCACCCTGGACCGCCTGCCTCGCCTGGCGAAGATGGGCGTGGACTTCGTCTCCATGGGGGCGCTGACGCACTCGGCGCGGGCCATGGACCTGTCGCTGGAGATCGTCGCCGCGAAGAAGCCGCGCCGTCCGCGCGCGGCCCCTCCGCAGGGCTGAGCCCCGCTCACTCCGGGCCCTTGCTCCGCTGAGCGAGGGCCTGGGCCTTGAGCCCCTCCATGTCGGGGATGAAGCGGCGCTCGGGCACCAGCCGGGGCCGGTGGACGCGGTCCATCCGGAACATGCGCGCCGCGGACTTCTCCACGTCGCGCGCCAGCACGTACCAGACAGGCGACTCGACGAGCAGCCCGTGCGGCTCCACGCAGCGGCGGCTCTTCTTCCCGTGGCGGTCCTCGTAGTCGAAGGCGAGGCACACCTGCTCGCGGAAGGCCTGCTCGAAGATGGCGAGCAGCTCCTCGGGTGGCGCTCCCAGCTCCGAGAGCACGCGGGCCGTCGCCGGGCGTCCCACCACCACGCGCTGGCAGAGCTCGCGCATGCTGCGTGAGCGCTCCCTCGGCACGCTGGCGAAGAGCTTGTCGAGCCCCGAGCGGGCCGCGCTCCCCCAGGGCAACGCGCTCCCCGTCGAGGACAGGCTCGCGGCCAGCCACAGCGCGACGACCTCCTCGACGGACAGGTGGACGGCGGTGACACCCCTGTCTCGCTCCAGGCGGACGCCACCTCCCGGCCCGGTGTCGCTGGCGATGGGCAGGCCCTGCTCTCGCAAGGTGGCGAGGTCCCGGTGGACGGTGCGTGGACTCACCCCCAGCGCGGCGGAGAGCTCCGCGACGGTGGTGGCCTCCCGGCCCCGGAGAAAGTCGACCAGACGCATGACTCGGCTGACACGTGCCATTTGCTGACAGATTCTGACAGGGATGGGCCGTACTCAAGGATTCATGGCGCGGCTGGACGCGCCCCTGAATCGAGGAGGTCGTCATGAAGGGCCCTGCGGGAGCGCTGTACGTGGATGACGGTGGCGTGGGTGGGCTTCCGGTGGTGTTCGTCCATTCCTGCGCTGGGAGCACGAAGCACTGGGCGGCGCAGCTCTCACATCTGCGCGGGACACGCCGGGCGCTCGCGCTGGACTTGCGAGGACACGGTCAGTCCGAGGTCCCCGTCGCCACGGACATCTCCGTCGAGGACTTCGCGCTGGATATCGCGGCGGTGGTGGACGGCCTGAAGTTGGAGCGGTTCGTGCTCGTGGGGCACAGCCTGGGCGGCGCGGTCTGCGCGGCCTACGCGGCGGCGAATCCTTCGCGAGTGGCGGGGTTGCTGCTGCTCGATCCGGCCTCCGACGGGCGCCAGATTCCGGAGGAGCAGGCACAGGGACTGATGGGGGCGCTGGGCTCCGAGGCGTGGCTTCAGGTCATCGAGGAGTACTGGACGCCGATGCTCGCGCCCTCGCGGCCCGAGGTCCGGGAGCAGGTGCTCAGGGACCTGCGTGCCACCGCGCAGGGGGTGGCCCGGTCGGGGCTGGGCTCGCTCCTCACGTTCGACCCGGTCTCCGCGCTGCGCCGCTACCCGGGCCCCAAGCTGTCCGTGGTGACGGCCTTCAACGAGGGCCCGGATGCGTATCAGGTGCTGGTGCCCGAGCTGCCGTTCAAGAAGGTGGAGCCCGTCACCGGGCACTGGGTTCAGCTCGATGCGCCGGCCTGGGTGAACGGCGTGCTCGACGGGTTCCTCGCGTCGCTGCGCTGAAGGGGGTGACGTCTTGGCGGGGGCCTCGAGTCCGAGGTCCCTGGCCCCTCGCCGCGCTCACTTGCCGGTGAGAATCTCGGCGCGAGGCTTTCCCTCGGTGGACGCGGGCATCCCCATCTCCAGCAGCGCGGCGAGCGTGGGGGCCACGTCCACCGGGTCTATCTCCGTCATGTACGTCCCCGGCTTGATGCCCTTGCCCGCGAACACCACGGGCACCTGCGAGTCGTACGAGTACGGCGAGCCGTGCGTGCTTCCCTCGGGATCGAAGTAGGCGACCTGGAAGGGCCTCAGCAGGTACAGCACGTCGCCGCTGCGCTCCGGGTAGTAGCCCTTGCGCAGGGGCGCCAGGTAGCCCGCAGGGTCCGGCGCGGAGAAGAGCTCTTCGCGCGTCACCGCCGTCACCACGCTGGGCTGCTTCGTCAGCCAGTCCGCCACCGCGCGCCGCACCTGCGCGCCATCCACCTTGCCCGACGTCAGCGCCGGACCGCCCAGGTACACGTCCAGTTCCTCCATCGTCGCCGTGACGTCCGGGCCGAAGCGCTCCTTCACCATCGCGGAGATGCCCTCGCTGAGCACCTTGGGGTGCATCCGCTGCGCGGGAAGTCCCGCCGCCGCCCACTGCTCGGGCGCCGTCGCTCCGCCATGGTCCGCCACCAGCGCGATGGTCAGGTTGGCGCGTCCACCGGCAGCGCGCTCGGCCGCGGAGATGAGGTCCCCGAGCGCCTTGTCCAACCGCAGCATCGTGTCCTGCATCTCCCACGAGTACGGGCCGTACTCATGGAACACGTTGTCCGTCCCGCTGAAGCTCACCGCGAGCAGGTCAGGCACCGCGTCCTTGCCCAGCGCCTCGCCGACGATGGCCGCCTTCGCCGCCTCCACCAGCAACGTGTGCGAGTCCGGCGAGACGCCGAACGCCTTGTAGTAGTTGAGCCCCGGCTCCTTCAGCCCTCCCGTGAGCGGATGCGGGAAGGTGCGGCCCAGCCCGTACGAGTCCGCTTCGTAGCTCCGGTCATCCTCGCCGATGTACTCGGCGCGCGGACGCATCAGCTCCCACGTCTTGCCGAAGTACGACTCCGGAATCTTCCGCGCGTTGAGCTGCTTCACCCACTCGGGGAACTCCTTCGTGTACCAGGTGCCCGTCACGAACTTGCCGACGCCGTCGTCGAACCACCACGCCTGGCCCAGCCGGCCCGCCATGGAGATGGCCGAGCGCGACTTGAGCGACACCGCCACCGCCTTGCCTCGCTCTTGCGTGGCCATGCGCAACCGGTCCGCGAGCGTCTCCGCCATGAGGTTCGCGGGACTGGCGTCCTGCCCCGGCTTGAGCGTCGCCTCCAGCACCGGATGCGCCGGGTCCACGAACGAATAGACGAGCTTCCCGGTGGAGCGGTCCACCCACCGGTTGTCGACGATGCCGTGACGCCATGGGTTGGTGCCCGTGGCCAGCGTGGTGTGGCCCGGCGCGGTGCGGCACTTCGCGTAGGCATAGCGCGCGTACGGGAAGTAGGCGCCACTGTCGAGCAGTTGACCCAGCGCGCCTTGGAGCCGTGGCCTGCTGCGCAAGAGGACATCGCTGCCGAGCGCGTCCACGGTGATGAGCAGGGTGAGTCGGGGAGGACGCGCGGCGGCGGGCAGCGAACCCAGCAGGGCGGTCAGGACGAGGGCGCGAATCATACGTCCAAGAAGCTGCACTGCCCGACGGGGAAGATGCAACCGCCAAGCGCCTCGGCGTCTTGGACGGCGGCGGTCAGCCCCTGCTACGGTCCGCGCCCTCATGGTCGAGGCCCGACTGCGCGTCATCTACGGCGACACCGATCAAATGGGTGTCGTGTACTACGCGAACTACTTCCGCTACTTCGAGTTCGCCCGAAGCGAGTACTTCCGCGCGCGCGGAGGCAGCTACCGGGAGCTGGAGAGCACCGGCTTCATGCTGCCGGTGGCGGAGGCGAGCTGCGCGTACAAGTCCCCCGCGCGCTACGACGACGTGCTCACCATCCGCGCGACGGTGAGTGAGTTGCGCCGGGCCTCGGTCGTGTTCACCTACGAGCTTTTCCGCGAGGGCGAACCGCGCACGTTGCTGTGCACCGGTCGTACCCTGCACGCATGCGTGGGGCGCGACGGCAAGCCCACGCGGTTGCCGGAGTCCTTGGCCCGGCTGCTGGAACATCCGAACGCAGGAACCTGAAGGAGCACAGACGATGGATCGCAACCTTGCAATGGAGGTCGTGCGCGTCACCGAGATGGCGGCCATCGCCTCCGCCCGACTGATGGGCCGCGGCGACAAGAACGAGTCGGACCAGGCCGCCGTGGACGCCATGCGCCGCGCCTTCGACTCGCTGCAGATCGACGGCACCATCGTCATTGGCGAGGGCGAGCGCGACGAGGCGCCCATGCTCTACATCGGCGAGAAGGTGGGCCGACGCGGCGAGGGTGACCCCGCCGTGGACATCGCGTTGGATCCGCTGGAGGGCACCAACCTGTGCGCCTACGGCCGTCCGGGCTCCATCACCGTGGTGGCCATGGCCAGCAAGGGCGGGCTGCTCAACGCGCCGGACACGTACATGGAGAAGCTGGCCGTGGGCCCGCGCGCCCGGGGCGCCATCGACCTGCGCAAGAGCCCCACGGAGAACCTGCGCGCCGTCGCGGAGAAGATGAAGGTCTACGTGGAGGACCTCACCGTCGTCGTCCTGGACCGTGAGCGCCACCAGGAACTCATCAAGGAGATCCGCGCGGCGGGCGCCCGCATCCGGCTCATCGAGGACGGTGACGTGGCGGGCGCCATCGCCACCTGTTTCGAGGGCACGGGCGTGGACGTGCTGATGGGCACCGGCGGAGCGCCCGAGGGAGTCATCGCCGCGGCGGCCATCCGCGCCACCGGCGGCGACATGCAGGGCCGGCTGGTGCCTCGCAACCCGGGCGAAATCGAGCGCGCCAAGAAGATGGGCATCACCGACATGACGAAGATCTACGCCGCCGAGGAGCTGGCTCGGGGCGAGGTGATGTTCGCCGCCACGGGCGTCACCAGCGGCGACTTCCTCAAGGGCGTGCGCTTCTTCGGCGGTGGCTGCGAGACGCACTCGGTGGTGATGCGCAGCAAGACGAGCACCGTGCGCTTCATCCAGTCCCTGCACAAGTTCGACAAGAAGCCGGGCTACGCTGCCTTCTAGCCTGTCCCCTCGACGCTCTCGGAGACCGACACCATGCCTGGCGCCACGCGGACCATCGTCATCAACGCCCCCATCGAGAAGGTGTTTGACGTCATCACCCAGTACGAGCGCTACCCGGAGTTCCTCTCCGAGGTGAAGGAGACCCGCACCGCGAACCGGAAGGACAACACCGTCGACGTCCACTACAAGGTCGACGTCATGAAGACGGTCCGCTACTCCATCCGCGTGGTGGAGGAGCGCCCCCGCCGCATGTCCTGGACCTTCATCGAGGGCGAGGTCATGAAGGACAACAAGGGCAGCTGGGTGCTGGAGCCCGAGGGCGAGGGCAAGACGCGCGCGACCTACAACGTGGAGATGGCCCTGGGGCTGCTCGTGCCCAAGGCCGTCGTCAACGCCCTGGTCGACACCTCGCTGCCGAAGATGCTGGAGGCGTTCAAGCGCCGCGCCGAGGCTGCCTGAAAGTGGCAGCCAGGGGTCCGTCTGGACTCCAGGTCTCTCGCTGACCCCACCCGCCTGGGAGTAGACAGGCGGGCAGGCCCTCCCGCCGGGCGCCTTGCCGCCCCGAGTGCCGGAGGTGTGTCGGGACGCGGTCCGCTTGCGGGCCGTCGCGAGGGCATTAGAATCAACACCATCCCGACCGGAAGTTTCGGGTCTCCATGACATCTACGCCACGGTTCCCCTGGCTCGGATGTCGGATGGTGGACGAGCAACCGGGCGAGATGGCGGCAACGTACCCAGCGCGGAACCGGGGTTCTTAATTTGCATCTGAGAGTGGTCGCAGTGATTTCTGGGCGGGACGGCGGGCGTACATCGGGGTACGTAGGCTGAGGGGAGACGGAAACCCATGCTCGACGCCTTCATCATCGAAGAAATCAAGCGCAGGGAGCGCCGCCGGGAGGAGCACGACAGGCCCGTGGTGGAGCTGCCGCTGCCCATGCCCGACGACCGCCCGCGTCGCCGCACTGAACCCGAGGAAGAGAAGCCCCAGCGGGGCGTGGTGGTCATCGACCTGTTGGCCTGAGTGACAGACGCGGCCCCCAGGCCGCATTGACGTGGCAACGAGCCCGCGGCGGGCGTCCCCTTGAGGACGGTCCCCCGCGGGCTTCGTGTCTCTGGAGCCCCACACCGCCCCGCACGGGCGAGCGCGTCAGGCGGGCACGAGGCTGAGCAGGTGCCGTGGGTGGTAGACGTCCCAGAGGGGCCCCTTCACCGTGCCCAGGGCCTCCAGCACCTGCTTGCGCCACTCGGCGGGCAGGGCCTCCTCTCCGTGGAAGGCGCCCACCAGCGCGCCCGTCACCGCGCCGTGGACCTCGGTGTCGCCGCCCCGGTGGATGACGTCGATGAGGGCGGCCTCGGCCGTGGGGGCGTGGAGCAGCTCCCAGAAGGCCAGCCGGAAGGCGACGTGGATGGCGTGCGGGGCGCGGTGCACGTGCAGGTCCGGGCCGTAGAGCCAGGGGTCATCGTCACGGGCGCGCGCCAGGTCCTCGCGCAGCAGGCTGGAGGCGAAGGCCACCTCCTGGACGTAGTCGGGGGCGGAGCGCCCCAGTGCCGCGCCGGCCAGCAGGATGCCGGACTCCGCGGCGGTGAGGAGGTCCTCGGGCTTGAGCCCCTCGCCCGTCGTCGCGGCCTTGGCGAGCGCGGCGGTGAAGGCGGCGCACGCCAGCTGGCAGCGCGGGTCGTAGTGGGTGAGCGCGGAGTCCTCCAGCGCGGCCTGGGTCCGGGCCTTCGCGTCGCTCGCCAGGTACACCCCCAGCGGCGCGCAGCGCGCGAGGCTGCCGGCGCCCACGGCCTTGCGGTGGCCTCGCAGCCACACGCGCTTGCCCGAGCCCAGGGGCGACAGGCCGGCCTGGCAGTCCTCCAGCACTTCCTTCATGGCCTCGCTGACGTCGAAGGCGTGGGGCTGCCAGGCCCGGTAGCGGCGCAGCGCGTCCGCGGCGTCGTAGCCCTTGAAGTCGCGCAGGCTGTGCCCCAGGCAACAGGCCAGATGGACCTCTTCCGTCACCTGGCCCTTGAGCAGCTTCTGGGGGCCTCCGCCCATCATCCTGTCGTACGGCCCGTCCGCCAGCGTGGGGAAGGCGGAGGCCTGCAGGGGACGGTGCGCGGTGGGCACGGCGAGGGCGTTGCCCACGGCGAGGCCGAGCAGGGCTCCCCGGCGTCGCTGGGCGATGAGCGGGTCGGGCCCCTGAGGGGCATTGCGGCGACGGGGCGGCGGCATTCGGCGGGTGGACACTGTAACAGCGCCGCCGGTGAGCGTGCTTGCCGATGCTCGGGGGCTCCTCTACAACCGCGCGGCTATGCGGAAACCACGCATCCTCGTGTCCAACGACGACGGCTATTTCTCCGAAGGACTTCAGGCACTGGTGGAGGCGGTGAGTCCCCTGGGGGAGGTATGGGTGGTGGCGCCGGACCGCGAGCAGAGCGCCGCGTCCCATGCCATCTCCCTGCACCGGCCCCTGCGCATCAAGGAGATCCGGGAGCGGTGGTTCGCCGTCGACGGGACCCCCACCGACTGCGCTTATCTGGCCATCGTCCATCTCCTGAAGGATGATCGCCCCACGCTCATGGTGTCCGGCATCAACCACGGTTCGAACCTGGCCGAAGACGTCACCTACTCGGGGACGGTGGCCGCGGCGATGGAGGGGGCCCTGCTCGGGATTCCCGCCATCGCCTTCAGCCTCGTGGCCAGGGGCTCGTTCGATTTCGGACCGGCCGCGCGGTTCGCCCGCTCGCTGGTGACCGCCGCGCTGGCGCGTCCCCTACCCAAGCGGATGCTGCTCAACGTGAACATCCCCGGCGGCGTGGAGCCGGAGGGCTACAGCGTCACGCGCCTGGGCCGGCACTCGTACGGCTACAGCGTGGTGGAGAAGGAAGACCCTCGCGGCCGGAAGTACTACTGGATTGGCGGCAGCGATTATCAGCACGAGGATATTCCAGGCAGTGACTGCAACGCCGTGCACCTGTCGAAGCGGGTCTCGGTGACGCCCCTGCACCTGGACCTGACGGACCATGGTCAGCTCGAGGGACTGGAAGGCTGGAGCCTCCAGGACTTCGTCCGACACGAGCCGGATGGTGCCTAGCGTTGCGGCCGGGCATCTCCATCCGAGCGGGTAGGGCGCTCCTGGTTCTCCTCGTGCCCGTGCTCGTCGCGGGCTGCGCGGGCACCCGGGCCTCCGCTCCGGGGACGGAGCTGACGCTGGTGGACTCGAAGTCCCAGGCGCCGTCCGAGGTGCCGGGGGCGACGCCGGCCCGTGCCGCTGGAGCGTCCACGCCGCCCCCGCGCAACGGCGCGTTGCCGTTCGCCCTGCGGTCCGCGCACGCGGAGCCAGAGCTGGTGTCCGTGCGGCACCGCGTCGCCCCAGGCGAGACGATGTACCGCATCGCCAAGACGTACGGCCTCACGGTGGACGAGCTGGCCTCCGCCAACGGCATCAAGGACGCTCGTGCGCTGTCGGTGGGCCAGGAGCTGACGATTCCCGGCGTGGAGCGCAGCGTGCCGGTGGAGTCGTCGGACACGCTGGCCGCCGAAGCGGACCCGGAGCCGGTGCGCACGTCCACGGGAACGGCGCCCCGGCAGGTGGTGGCGCGACGCGAGGAGCCTCCCCGTCGGCCCGCGTCGCGTCCTGGCGCGGCCCGTCCCCGGCTGGCCACGCAGGGGATGATCGACTGGCCCCTGAGGGGTGTCCTGTACGGGCGCTTCGGGAAGAAGGGCCGCGAGCCGCACGACGGCATCGACCTGGCCGCGCCCGCGGGCACGCCGGTGAAGACGGCCCAGGAAGGCACCGTGCTCTACGCGGGCGAGCAGAAGGGCTACGGCAACATCGTCATCGTCGAGCACTCCAACCGGCTCATCACGCTCTACGCGCACAACCGGGACTTGCGCGTGCGCACCGGGCAGAAGGTGCGCCGGGAGCAGGTCATCGCCACCGTGGGCGAGTCCGGCAAGACGTCCGGCCCGCACCTGCACTTCGAGCTGCGCGTGGATGGCAAGCCGGTGGATCCGCTCGACTACCTGGGGCCGATGCCGTCCACCTGAGCGCGGGCCCCGGGCTCAGGCTCCGGAGACGGGGGCTTGCTCCCTCCCTCGCCGGCCTGGACGGTGGGCCGCGCGAATTCAGGCGTCAGGGCCCGTGGGGCCCTCCGGGCTGGGGCCAGGGGAGGGTAGAGTGCCGCGCCGTGCCGCACACCTTCGCACCCCTCGTCGTCCTCCTCGTCCTGCTCTCCTCGATTGCGCGAGCCCAGGTGTTCTCCCCGTCGAGCGAGCCCGAACCCGCGCCCGCCGTGGCCTCCCCGGCGAAGGAAGAGGCGCCCCTCAGCGTCGCGGTGCTCGGGTTCGATGCCAACGCGTCCGCACGGGACTCCGCGACGGGCGTCACCTCGCTCATCACCGGGCGGCTGGCCGAGGCTCCGCGCCTGTGGGTCGTCTCGCAACGCGACGTCGACGCCTCGCTCAACGAGGCCCAGCGTCAGCAGCTCGTCGACCTCAAGTCCTCGTGTGAGCGCGGCGCCTGCCTCAAGGACCTCTCCAAGCTCACCGGCGCGCGCTTCGTCATCATCGGCCGCGTGGACCGCTTCGGGGAGTCGTACCTGCTCACCGCCAATCTCCTCGACACCGAGCGCGAGGAGAGCCTGTCCAAGCCGCGCGCGGAGTCGCCCGAGGCGGACACCTTGTTCCCCACCGTGTACGCCATCGCCGACGCGCTGGTCGCCGAGCTGGTGGCTCCTGGCGTGAGCCAGAGCGCGCGCCCGCTCATCGGCGGGGCTCCGATGGTCGGCGGAGGTGGCCTCTCGCTGGGCCTGCGCATCAACAACAACTTCGTCGACAAGCTGGCCAACTTCAATCCAGGCGCCGACCTGGAGGTGGGCTACTGGTTCCACCCGGAGTGGCTCGGCTTCGTCCAGGTGGGCTTCTCCTACCTGCGCTCCGACACCGAGGGCGCCGAGGGCGGCCTCAACGTGCTGCCCAGCGTCGTCGGCGCGCGCCACTACCACAACGTGGAGAAGTCGCTGCGCCCCTACTGGGGCTTCGGCCTGGGCGTGCAGCTGTCCTTCGGCGACTTCGGCATCTTCCAGTCCACCGGGCCGCTGCCCACCGTCGTCGGCTTCCTCGGGCTGGAGTACCTCATCGCCGGACACGTCGGCGTCCAGCTCGAGGCCGGTACCAATGTGGCCCAGGCCGTGCTCGGACTCGCGGAGTCCAAGCTCGGAGATGGCCTCAATCTGGACCTCAACCTGGGCATCGCGTACCACTTCTAGGATTCGGAGCCCCCCATGTTCACGCGCTTGCGTTCCCTGTCCCTGATTGCCCTGCTCGCCACCTCCGCCTGTGACGACAGTCCCACGGTGACTCCCAAGGACCACGCGGAGGGCCTCTACATCAAGGGCACCGCCGAGTACCTCCAGGGCGAGTTCACGGCCTCGCTCGCGTCCTTCGAGGAGATGCGGAAGCTTGCGCCCAATGATCCGCGGCTGCCCGCCGCGCGCGGCGAGGTCTTCCTCTCCATGGGCAAGCTCGCTGAGGCCGCCACCGAGTTCGAGGCCGCCCTCAAGCTGGACCCCAAGCGCTCCACCAACTGGAGCCGCCTGGGCTTCGTCCAGGCCCAGCTCGGCCGCCCCGACGAGGCCCTCAGCTCCCTGCGCAAGGCCGTGGGCCTGTACCCCAACGACTACAACGCGCTGGAGCAGCTGGGCGAAATCCACCTCAAGAAGGGCGAGAACGACGAGGCCATCCGCCACTTCGTCCTGGCCGCCAACGTCTCCTCGGGCCAGGTGAAGTCGGAGCTCATCCTCCGCACCACGGAGGTGCTCACGAAGGTGGGCCGTCAGCCGGAGATCCTCGCGCTCGCGCAGAAGGCCGTCAACGAGGGCGTGCGCTCGCCCGGCGTCCTCACCGCGCTGGGAGATGCCCTGGTGCGCGCGAGCAAGCTGCCGGAGGCAGCCGCTGCCTACAAGGAAGCCGCCAGCAAGTCCCCCAGGGACCCCACGCTGTGGGAGCTGGTCGGCACCATCCACCTGCAACTGGACAAGCCGGGTGACGCCATTGACGCGTACAAGGAATCCCTGCGCGTGAAGGACCGCGCCATCGTCCACGTGGCGCTGGCCCGAATCCAGCTGGCCATGAAGAGCAAGGAGGGCGCGGAGCAGGAGCTGGCCGCGGCGCTCGAGTCCGTGCAGGGCAACGACGTGCGCGAGCTGCGGGAGCTGGCCGACCTGCTCGTCACCATGGAGCGCAAGCCGGACGCGCTGCGCATCCTCGGCAGCCTCAGCGCGGAGCACGACATGGTGAAGGACGTGGACCTCCAGCTCACCACGGCGCGACTCGCCCGGGAGCTGAAGGACCCCGCACTGGTGCAGGCCGCCTGCGCGCGCGCGTTGGCGGCGGACCCTCGCGTGAAGAAGTGCCCCTGAGGGCCCGCGACGACGCTACGCGCGCCCGCCCTGCATCTTCCGGTAGACGCCCACCACCAGGCCCAGAATCATCGTGGAGCGGAACTCCGTCCGGCTCACGTAGATGGGCTGCATGGTGGCGTTCGCCGGCTGGAAGCGGATGCGCTCGCCTTCCGGGTAGTAGCGCTTCACCGTGGCCTCGTCCTCGATGAGCGCCACGACGATGTCGCCCGGATTGGCCGCCGGCGTCTTCTTCACGAAGAGGTAGTCGCCGTCGTGGATGCCGTCGTCGATCATCGACTGGCCCTTCACCCGCAGGGCGAAGACCTCCCGGCCATTCACGCCGCCCAGGAGGAAGCTGTCGATCTTGACCGAGTCCTCCATGTGCTCCTGCGCGAGCAGGGGCGCGCCGGCCGCCACCTTGCCCAGCAGGGGGACCTCCACCATGCCCGCGTCGCGCTTGGCCCCCAGGCCCAGCAGCAACCGCGCTCGCTTGGTGGGCACCAGGGAGCGGCTCTGCTGCTCGCCCCGGTTCAGGTAGCCCTTTCGCTCCAGCGCCTTCAGGTGGTCATTCACCCCGTTGGTGGAGCGGATCTCCATGTGCTCGCCAATCTCCCGGATGGTGGGCGGGAATCCGCGAGTCTCCGTCTCCTTCACGATGAAGCTGAGAATCTCGCGCTGGCGGTCCGTCAGCTCTTCCATGCGCTCCCTCGCTCGGCCGGCCTGATTCCCTTGGGGCAGGTCCCCAGGCAACAGGCTTTCAGTGTCCACTTTCCCTGAACATACGTGTAGAGTCAATCTGTTCAGTGTCCCCCGTGCGCACCCTCAGTGTGTGTCGAACTTTTCGGCATTCTCAGTTCTTGAGGGCAGTCGATGATCTCGACGTACAATTCCGCCTGCTTTGTCCGAGCTCCGCCACACGCTGCTCTTCGTCGACGATGAAGCCGACGTCCTGGACATCCTTTCGCGGATGTTCCAGCGCCGGTATCGCGTCCTCACGGCCTTGAGCGGTCAGGCCGCGTTGGAAGTCCTACGTCGCGAGTCAGTGGACGTGCTCGTCACCGACCAGCGGATGCCGGAGATGACGGGCATCGAGCTGGCGGCGACCGCGCGCGCGGAGGGGTTCGACGTCACCACGCTGTTGTTGACGGGCTTCACCGACCCCGATGACCTGATCGCGGCCATCAACAAGGGGCAGGTGTACCGGTACATCACCAAGCCCTGGGACGTGAACGACCTGCTCATCACCGTGAAGAACGCGGTGGAGTACACGCAGCTGCGGCGGGACAAGGAGCGGCTCATCCGCCAGCTCCACCAGCGCGTGGAGGCGTTGTTCGTGCTCTACGAGGTGAGCCGGGCCAGCGCGAATGATCCGGCCAGCTACGACAACATCATCGACCGCGTGCTCATCGCCGTGGCGCGCGTGCTGCCGTACGACTGCGGCGCGGCGCTCATCGCCCCGGACGAGTCGCGCAGCGCGACGCTGCGGCTGCGCTGTCACGGCACCGTGGGCGAGCAGGCGCTGTTGGGCGTGAAGGAGTCGATGCTCGGCGCGTACCGCAAGAGCAGCGGCCTCTTGTTGCCGGAGGACCGGGTCATCACCCGCGTGGCGGGGACGACGACGCAGGACGCGGCGGCGCCCGCCGTGTACCCCAGCCAGCTCACGGTGAACCTGGTCGCCGGTGGACGTCCGGTGGGCATGCTGTCGCTGTTCAGCCAGCGCGCGGACGCCTTCACCGAGGACGACGGCGTGCTGCTGGACGTGCTCGCCAACCAGACCGCGGACGCCATCCAGTCCCTGCGCTCGGCGGAGGAAGAGGCCCGCCACCGCATGGAGCGGATGGTGGAGTCCATGGCCGACGGCGTGGTGCTCACCGACGAGAAGAACGACATCGTCGTGATGAACCCGGCGGCGCGGCGGCTCTTGCGCGTGGGGGATGACCCGACGGAGCACACCAGCCGGATGATGGAGGAGCGGCTGGGCTTCCAGCCCTTCCACCTGGTGCGCGGCTGGGAGTACAGCGGCACGCAGGTGCTGCGCGAGGAAGTGAAGCTCTTCGACCGGCACGTGCAGACGACCACCACGCCGGTGAGCGATGCGCGCGGCACGCTGCGCGGCGTGTGCGTGGTGCTGCGCGACATCACCGACCAGAAGCGGCTGGAGGAGCGCAAGGACGAGTTCGTCTCCATGGTGAGCCACGAGCTGCGCACGCCGCTCACGTCCATCTCCGGCGCGCTGGACCTGGTGCTCAACTTCATGGCCGGCGACATCAACGAGCGCCAGCGCCGCTACCTGTCGCTGGCCCGGGATTCGACCGAGAAGCTCAACACCATCGTCGACGACCTGCTGGACTTGTCGAAGTTCGCCAAGGGCCGGCTGCGGATGAACTTCGAGGTCGCCTACCTGGACGAGCTGGTCCAACGGGTGGTGGAGAAGTACGGGCCGGCCTTCGGTGAGAAGCGCGTGCAGGTGACGCCGGGGCTGCCGCGCCATCCGCTGCGCGTCATCGCCGACCCGAACCGCCTCAACCAGGTCCTCAACAACCTGCTCAACAACGCGGTGAAGTTCACCCCGGAGGGCGGCGAGGTGCGCGTGGAGCTGCACGCCACGTCCAGCCTCCCCGGCTACGTGGTGCTCTCCTGTTGGAACAGCGGCGACCCCATCGCCGAGGACAGCCTGGAGCGCATCTTCGACCGCTTCGAGCAGGCCCGCACCAAGGCCAACCGCACCGTGCGCGGCACGGGCCTGGGCCTGGCCATCTGCCGCAACATCGTCGAGGCCCATGGTGGCCGCATCTGGTGTGAGCCGTGCGCGGACGGCGTGCGCTTCATGGCGGTGCTGCCCACCGAGCCGCCCCCGGAGCTGCGTCAGTCCGACGATGCGGGTGAAGCGCCGGGCCCCCGACGCCGCGAGAGCCGGGGCCGGGTGCTGGTCATCGAGGGCGAGCCGGAGGTCGGCTACATCGCCAAGGCGCTGATGTCCGCGCGTGGCTACGACGTGCGGCTGGCGTTCAACGCGGAAGACGGCATGGCGAGCGCGCGGACCTACCATCCGGACATGGTGCTGGTGTCCGTGCGGCTGCCGGACGTGGACGGGCTGCGGCTGGCGGAGATTCTCCGGCACGACCCGGAGACGCGGCGCGCGCCGCTGCTCCTCTCGTCAGCCTTCGACGAGCGCCAGCGCGCCTTCCGCGCCGGGGCGGATGCCTTCCTGGTGCGCCCGCTGATGCCGGACAAGCTGCTGGCCACGGTGGACTCGCTGGTGCGCGGTCGCGCGGGCCCGGCCCATGGCCGCGTGCTGGTGGTGGACGACGACGTGAAGATCGCCGCCATCTGCCGCGAGGTGCTGGAGAACATCGGCTTCGACGTGGTGGTGGCGGGCTCGCTGGAAGAGGGGCGCCGCGCCCTGCGTGAGCGCCGGCCGGACGTCATCCTGCTGGACGTGACGCTGCCGGACGGCGACGGCTTCCTCTTCCTGGAGGAGATCAAGGCCGAGCGCGCCAGCGGCCACATCTCCGTCATCTTCATCTCCGCCCGCGCGGAGACGTCCTCGAAGGTGCGCGCCCTCAAGCTGGGCGGCGACGACTACCTCACCAAGCCCTTCGACGCGTTGGAGCTGGGCGCCCGGGTGGAGAGCGTGCTGCGCCGCAAGGAGCAGGAGCTGTCGGCCTCTCCGACGACGCAGCTTCCGGGCTCCACCGCGATTGAGCGCGAGGTGCAGCGGCGGCTCGTGGCGCGGCGGCCGTTCGCGTTCTGCTACCTGGACCTGGACAACCTCAAGGCCTACAACGACTACTACGGCTTCGCGAAGGCCGACGGCGTCGTGCGGCAGACGGGCGACTTGATGCGCGAGATCTTCGCGCAGGAAGGCCTGCCCGGAGACTTCCTGGGCCACGTGGCTGGAGACGACTTCGTCTTCATCGCCGCGCCGGAGTCGGTGGACCGCGTCTGTCAGACGGCCATCGAGACCTTCGACCGCATCATCCCGCTCTACTACGACCGGCAAGACAGGGAGCGGGGCCACATCGAGGCGGATGACCGCTACGGTGAGCGGCGGCGCTTCCCCATCATGAGCGTGTCCATCGTCGCGGTGATGACGGACGGCACCCAGGACCACGCGGAGCTTGCTCGCCGCGCGGCGGACATGAAGAAGCGGGCCAAGGCCATCCAGGGCTCCGTCTATCTGCGCAGTGACCGGGAGCAGGTGGTACGCTCCGTCGCCGGGTGAGGCTCTACCAGCAGCTGGTCCTGTTCATGCTCGCCGCGACGGTGCTGCCGCTCGCCGCGGTCGGCTTCCTGTTGCTTTCACGCGCCGAGGCGGAGCTCGCTGCTCGCATCGACGCGGAGCAACGCACCCAGGCTTCCGCCGCCGCCGAGGCCGTGGGCGCCACGTTGATGGAGGTGGTGGACGCCCTGGCGCGCTCCGCCGAGCTCATCGACTGGCAGGCCGCCACGGAGGCGGAGACGGTGGGCGGGCTGCGGCTGCTCTACGGACAGTCGTCGGCGGTGAGCGCGGTGCTGAAGCTCGACGCACAGGGCCGTCCGCTGGGCACGCCCGTGTTCCAGCCGCGAGGCGTGGAGGGCCACCCCGCCTTCCAGGTGGACGGGCTGACGCGGATGGTCGACTCGGTGCCCGTGCAGCAGCTTCGCGGCGGCGGCAAGGGCCAGGCGGCGCTCGGCGGCGCCTACGTCCATGCGGAGAGCGGGCGCGCGGCGGTGGCCGTGGCCGTGAAGCTGGCCGAGGGCGAGGATGCGCCCTTCGCGCTGGCGGAGATTGTCTTCGAGCCGCTGGAGGAGGCGTTGCTTCGCCGTCCCCAGGGCGCGCTGGGCCGGGTGGACCTCGTCGACGAGGACCGGCGCATCCTCGCCAGCTCGGAGCCCGCGCGGAGGATGACGCCGCTGGCCCGGGAGCTGGCCGCGCATCTGCTGACGCCGACGGCCCCGGAGCCGGACCTCGTCCGCAGCTTCCGCGTGGAGGGCCCGCCCCGGCGCGTGAGCGTGGCCCGGGTGGCTCGGGGCCTGCGCTTCGACGTGGTGGTGGAGGTGGACGAGGCCACCGCCCTGGCACCGGTGCATGCCATGCGGCGCACGGTGCTGGCGTCCATCGGCGGCGCCTTCTTCGTCCTGCTGGGCCTGGGCGCGCTCTTCACGCGGCGGCTCAACCGGAGGCTGGACGAAGTCGTCCAGGGCGCGGAGGCCTACGGGCGCGGAGAGCTGAGCCGGCGCGTCAAGGTGGAGGGACAGGACGAGCTGAGCGAGCTGGCCACCACCTTCAACCGCATGGGCGAGGAGCTGGAGTCGGCCCGCGCGAGGATGCTGCGGTGGAATGACGAGCTGCGCGTGCGTGTGGACGAGGCCACGAACGAGCTGCGCGGCGCTCAGGCCCAGCTGCTCGAGGCGCAGAAGCTGGCGGCGGTGGGACAGCTCGGCGCGGGCGTGGCGCACGAAATCAACAACCCGCTGGCCGGTATCCTCGGCAACGTGCAGCTGCTCATGCTGGACCGAGGCTCGTCGGACCCGGACTTGGAGACGCTGCGCAAAATCGAGCACAGCGCCAAGCGCTGCAAGGAGATCACCCAGAACCTCCTGCGCTTCTCCCAGCAGCGCGAGCGCGCGGACATGCGCCCGGTGGACCTCAACGCCGTGGTGCGCGACGCGCTCAGCCTCACGGAGCACCAGATTCTCAGTGACGGCGTGACACTTGCCACCCAGTTGTCGCCAGGCCTGAGTCGCGTTCGCGCCGACCCGGGGCACCTGTCCCAGGTCATCCTCGCGCTCTTGTCCAACGCGCGCACTGCGATGATGAAGTCGCCCACGCGGCGGCTCACCCTGCGCACCGGCCAGCGCGACGGCCGCACGTTCCTGGAGGTGGAGGACACCGGCAAGGGCATCTCTCCCGACATCCGCCCGCGCATCTTCGAGCCCTTCTTCACCACGAAGGACGTGTGGTCCAACGTGGGGTTGGGGTTGAGCGTGGCCTGGCGCGTCGTGACGGAGGCGGGTGGGACGCTCACTGTTCGCTCGGAAGTAGGGCAGGGGGCCTGCTTCACCGTCGAGCTGCCGAGGGCCTGAGCATCCCACTCCGGCTGTGATAGCTAGAGGGACTCCATGGCTGAGCCTCGCCCCTCCCGGCGCCAGACGCCGTTCTTCATCGGCCTCGCGTTGATCCTCGCGGCCCTGCCGCTGGGGTGGTTCGTCTTCTTGCGCCAGCCGCCTCCGCCACCTCCTCCTCCCGCCCCGCTCGTGGAGCCGGTGGCCGCGCCCGTCGTGCCCAAGGCGATGGAGCTGGAGCTGACCGAGGTGACGGGCACCGTGGAGGTGAAGGAGGGCGATGGCACCTGGCGCAAGGCCTCGGTGGGCATGGCCCTGCGGCGCCACGACAAGGTGCGCACGGATGATGGCTCGTACGCAGTGCTCATCGGCGGCGAGGCGGTGGAGTTCCGCATGGAACCGGGCACCGAGGCGTCCGTGGAGTTGCTGACCGCGTCGGTGTCCCGCATCTTGCTCGCCGACGGTATGGCGACGGCCGTCGTGCGTCCCGGCAAGCGCCACACCTTCGAGGTGAAGGCCGCGCAGAGCGACGCGGTGGCCACCCTGCACGAAGCCGGTGCCTTCACCATGAGCAACAACGGCCAGGGCACCGTGGCCGTCGGCACGCGCGAGGGCGAGGTGACCCTGCTCGGCCAGGGCAAGGTCGTCATCGTCCGCGCGGGTCAGCAGTCCGTCATCCGTCCCGGTCAGGCCCCGTCGGAGCCGGCGGCCGTTCCCACCAGCCTGCTGCTCAAGGTGGACTGGCCCTCCGAGCGGACCCGTCGCGAGAAGGAGCTCGTCGTGAAGGGCCAGACGACGCCCGGCAGCCGCGTGCAGGTGAACGACGTGCGCGTGCTCGCCGACGCGGACGGCCGCTTCGAGCGCAAGGTGAAGCTGCGCGAGGGCTCCAACACCGTGGATGTGCGCGCGGTGGGCGTCGGACGTGTCGAGCAGCGCGAGAAGGCCGAGCTCATCGTCGACACCCGGCCTCCTTCGCTGAAGACCGACCCCAACATCTGGAATCAGGCAAGCGAAGCATCTCCCTGAACCCAGGAGCATGCGGGCAAGCGGTCGGCTTGACCCCTGGCAGGGGGTCTCCCTAGACTCTGAACCACAGTCGTTCCTGTTCAAGGGCAATCCTGGCCGAAAGGCTTGGTGCGCAAAGCCGCGGGGCCTGAAGTCCGGCCGGCCGTGACCGCCGTGGGAAGCACGCTCCGGGGAGCATTCCGGACCCACTGCGCCTTGTGCGGGCCATGGGTCTGTCGTTCCTGAGTCCCCCCGGGAAGGTGGTTTCAAATGCTGCGCGCTCTCGCCGTTGTGACGTGCTTGCTGCCTGCGCTGTCCCCCGCCTCCCCTCAAGTCGGCAGTCTCACCGGGTCCGCCAAGGTGGTGAACGGCGGGCCCGGAGACCAGACGGACCCTCACGTGAGCGGGGCCCTGGTCGCCTACACGAGCGAGTCCGGTGGCACGAGCGAGATTCGCTACCACGACCTGGTGTCCGGAGTGGACGAGGCCATTCCGAACAACGGTGCGTTCGACTTCGTGTCGGATATCAGCGGAAGCACCGTGGTGTTCACCCGCGTCAGCACCTCCAGCGCCATCTACACGTTCGAGGTGGGCAAGGCGCAAGCGCCGGTGGAACTGGCGCCCCAGGCGGGCAGCAGCCGACGGGCGGCGGTGATTGGTGGCCGCACCGTGGCGTGGCAGGACTTCGGCTACACCGGCAGCACGCTGGAGCCGGAGATCGCCCTCTTCGATCTGGACCAGGGCACGCTCACTCGGCTCACGGATGACCGCATGCTGGACCGCACGCCTTCCGTGGCCCCCGATGGGAAGACGGTGGTCTGGGCCAAGTGCGATGCCCAGGGCCAGCACTGCGACATCTGGCAGGCGCGCTGGGCCGGCAATGGCTTCAACTCGCAGGCGCTCACCGGCAGCGAGGGCGAGGAGTCACAGCCCGACACCAACGGAGACATCGTCGTCTACGCCAGCACGCGCACGGTGGACGGTGTGTCGGACCGGGACATCTACTGGAAGCCGGTGAATGGTGGCACCGAGCAGCGACTCGCGCTGCCGGGGCTGGACGCGAATCCCAGCATCAGCGGCTCGTTGATTGCCTTCGAGCGCAAGGACCCGGCGAAGGGCGACTTCGACATCGCGCTCTACGACCTGGACACGCAGACGCTCTACATGCTCACCCAGTCGCCGGAGAACGAGAACCTCAATGACTTGAGCGTGTCCTCCGACGGCACCGTGCGCGTGGTGTGGACGGTGGCGGAGAACGGAGACTTCAACGTGCGCTCGTTCACGTTCAAGCTCCCGAGAGATGGCCCGTGCGAGGACGTGACGCCCTCGGCGCCGACTCGGACGGCGGAGGTGGTGTGCACGCAGCCTGGGACGACGCCGCTGCTCGCCGCGCTGGAAGTGGCGCGGACGACGGGCCAGCCCAATGCGGTGTCGCTCGGCTTCTACGGCCGGGGCGCGGGTGTGATGTGTGTCGACAACGGGTACAGCGGCGAGCGCGCCACCTCCGGCTGGGTGTGGCTGGACGGCGCTGAAATCGTCGACCCGTCCCGCTTCAAGCCCACCGTGTCGCTGGTGGCTCGCGACGTCACCCTGGATGGCAACACCTGGCTGGCCGCGCTGATCTCAGGAAATCCCGGAAGCTCCTTCCGCATCCGCATCTACGGCACCGCGTCCGAGTGCGGTGTGACGCAGCCGGTGGCGGGGGAGGAGCGCATCCCGGGGCACTACGTGGCACCCCTCACGCTCGAGGTGGGTGGGGTGTCATCCCTGACCTTCGTGCCGCTGAGCGACGAGCGTGGAGCAGGCTGTAGCGCGGGTGGCACGTCGGTGGCGGCGGCGGGACTGGTGCTGGTGGCGTTGTGGCTGGCGCGACCCCGGCGAGTCTCGGTGGTGGTTTCGCGGAAGGGGCTTCGGCGAAGAGGACGGGCCCTGTAGACTTCCTGGCGTCCTGAAACATTTTCCGCTCCCCGCCATTCTATTGCTGTGCGTGTGTGCTTCGGCCAGAGCCGACACACTGGAGCTGCTTGGGCCGTCGTCCGCCGTGACGCCAGAGGGTTTCCCCGTGGCGGTGGTGCGCAAGGATGCGGCCGGAGTGCCCGTGCCGCTGGTGGGCACTCCCACCGTCACCGCGGAGGGCGCGGAGCTGCATGAGGGACTCGCGCAGCCTCCGCTTCGCACCTTCGTCGTCGTGCCTCGCGCGGGGGCGCGCGACGTGTTGGTGCGCGCGCGCGTGGATGGATTGGAGGCGCAGGCTCGCTATGTGCTCGGGCCTCCCGCCACCGAGGTGAAGCTGGGGTTGGAGCCCGCCGCGCCAGTGAAGGGCCGCGACAAGGAGGCGGTGCTCACGGTGAGCATGCTGCGGCCGGATGGCACGGCCGACGACAGCGGCGCGCCGCCCGTGGTGCGAGTGAGCACCGGCCGGGTGGAAGGGTTGGAGCGTGTCGCACCTGGAATGTATCGGGCGCGCTACATCCTCCCGGACACGCGGCATCCCGAGGTGGCCATCCTCGTCGCGTTCTCCGCGTGGCCCAGTCCGCAGTCCGTGCACGGGGCCTACGGGCGCGTGCTGGTGCCGCTGGCCGCGTCGGTGAACCTGCCGGGCACGACGGAGCCGGACGCGCGCATCTCCATCGACATCGCCGGCGCGACCTTTGGTCCGGTGACGGCGGGCGCGGATGGCCGCTTCCGCCTCCCCATCGTCGTGCCGCCGGGACATCGCTTCGGCCAGGGTCGCGTGGTGGACCGGGCGGGCAACGCCAAGCGAGAGAACATCGACTTGAACCTGCCTCCCACCGACGGGCTCGCGTGTGTGTTTCAGCCGCAGCGACTTCCCGCGGATGGTGTGTCGCGGGCGCGGCTGCTGTGCGCGACGAGCGACCCGCTGGGCAAGCCGGTGGAGGACGCGAAGGTGACCGCGCAGGCGCGTCGGGGTGTCCTCAAGGGCCCGTCGCGCGCGGCGGGCGGCATGCTGGAGTGGCTCTACACGGCGCCTCGGACGCTCGGCGATGACGAGCGAATCGAAGCGGCGTGGCCTCAGCGTGGCGCGGGCTCTCGCGAGGTGCTGGCGCTCCAGTTGATGCAGGGACCGGTGACGGAGCTGTCCATGTCCGTGTCGGAGTCGCTGGTGCATCGTGGTGCCCAGGCCCAGGTGACTTTGCGCGCGCGGGATTCGCTGGGACGTCCTCGCCCCGGCGCGACGTTGTCTCTCGCCGCACCCGAAGGGGACTTCACGCCGCCGGTGGAGTCCGCGCCCGGCGACTTCGCGAGCGCCTGGCAGCCGCCGGTCTCCGGGGGAGAGGAGCAGGTGACGCTGAGCGCGCGGGCGTGGGGACCGGTGGGCAGCGAGCCGGCGCGCATCGCCGTGTGGCCGCGTGGAGGCGTGCTGTACGCGGGCGTGTCGGACCTGGCCGGGCTGCCGGTGCCCTCGCAGCCGCTGCGCCTGGATGGACACGAGCTGACCACGGGTCTGGATGGCACGGTGTCCCTCGGGACGTTGTCTCCGGGCGCGCACCTGGTGGCGCATGGCCTGTGGACGGGGCTGGTGCGCACCGTCCATGTGCTGGGTGGCGAGGGCCTGGCGTATCCGCTGGATGTGCCGCTCGTGCCCGAGGCCGTCTCGCAGCAGGTGCGCCTGGCGCCCGAGGTCCCCGTCAACGTGCGGCTTCGCAGGGAAGGCACGCGCGTGACGTACTGGGTGGAGGACTCGCGCGGGCGCGTGCTGGAGGGGCGCGCGGTGCATGTCGCGCTGTCGGACGGAGCGCGTGAGGGCGAAGAGGTCCGCGAGGGACGCACGTCCTTCACGGTGCGCGCCACGCGTCCGGTGAGTGTCTCCGTGGCGGACGTGGCCACGGGTGTCACCGCGCTCGTCGAGGTGCGCCCATGAGGCGCTCGGGCCTGCTGGGTACAGGGCGTGTTCGTGGGCGTGCCCTCGCTGCTCGTCGAGGTGCGCCCATGAGGCGCTCGGGCCTGCTGGTGCTCGGCGTGCTGCTGTGCGCGGGGACGGCCTGGGGGCAGGGCGTGTCCATGGACGTTCCCTCGCTGGCCTCCACCATCGCCGGACGCGTGTGTCTGGACGTGGATGGAGACGGGCTCTGCGGCGTCGACGAGCCAGGTGTCGCGGGCGTGCGGCTGGTGCTGACGACGGGACGCGAGGTGCGCACCGACTCGCGCGGACGCTTCCACCTCACCGGGGTGGACTCACGCATGCCGGACGCCACGCGAGGACTTCACCTGCGCCCGGGGCGTCATCGCCTCAAGGTGGACCCGCGCTCACTGCCGGCCGCGAGTCAGGTGACTCCGGAGGCCGCCACGGTGGAGGTGCCCTGGGGCGCTGTCGTCCTCCAGGACTTCGCCGTGCGCAGCCGGGCCTCGGATGCGCCACCGCTGGAGCTGTCCTATTCGCGGGTGCCGCCCGTGGCGGACGTGGTCTCCGGCGAGGGCGCCGTGCGTTTCCGGGTCGCCGGACGGGCCGCCGTGGGTGACCGCGTGCGCATCGGTGGAGTCGACGCGGAGGTGGATGCGAGCGGAGGGTGGAGCGCTTCGGTTCCCCTCATCGCGGGTGACAACACGCTGGTCCTCCAGGCCACGGCTCCGGATGGCAAGGTGCGCGTCTCCCTTCAGCATGTCGATGTCGTGCGCCGCGCCGAAGGCTGGCTCGTGGTGCCGAGGCCCCTGGTGCTCCTGGGCGCGTTCCAGCTCCCCGCCGCGCGTGACGAGGCCGCGGCCAGCGGAGTCACCCGGCTGAAGGTGGAGGCCCCCTCGGGGACCGCCGTGCGAGGTCCCGAGGGCGAGCCCTCCGTGGTCGACGCCGACGGCCGCGTGGAGGTCCCCGTGACACTGGCATCGGGGAACAACCGCGTGTCGCTGATGCTGACGCCGCCCGGTGGCTCCGCTCACGAGGTGGTGGTGGACATCCTCGCGAAGCCGAGGCCGTTCGCCGTGGGGTTGCTGGACGTCGAGGCGAGCTTCGCGCCGGCGGACAGCGACTTCCAACTCCGAGGCCGAGGCTCCGCGCATGCGGAGCTGCGCCTGGGTCCGGTGGACGTGGTGGGCGAGGTGGACCTTCGCGACACGGATGGCCACACGCTGCGCGGCGCCGAGCTTCCAGACTGGCTGCGTCCTCGCGTCCCCGAGCGCTTCGACCGCGTGGCGGACCCGGACTTCTCGCCGGAGGAGTGGGGCGACGACTCGGTGTCGCTGACGCCGAACTCCTCCGAGGCCCGGCTCCGGGCGGAGGCACGTCACCCCGACTACGGCCGCGTGGGTCTGGGCACGTACCGCGCGCTGGTGCAGGACCGTGAGGTGGGCCGCTACCATCGTCCTCTCTTCGGCCCCTATGCGGAGCTGACCACCTCCAGCGTGAAGGGCCCAGGGCTCCGCGCGGGTGTGGATGCGTTTGGCGGCAGCCTCACGGATCCGACGCGAGGGCTCTCGGCTGTTCCCGCGCACGAGGAGCTGCGCGCCACGGGCGGAAGCCTCTTCTACCTGGGCGCGGTGTCGGTGGCGGAGGGCTCGGAGCTGCTGCGCGTGGAGGTGCGCGACGGAGTCACCGGGCTGCCGCTGGCCGAGCGCCACCTGGTGCGCGGACGCGACTACGACATCGACTACTTCGCGGGGCGCATCCTGCTGTCCCGGCCGTTGTCGTTCCTCGCCGGTGACACCTTCCTGCGCACCGACATGCTGACGGAGGCCCCGGAGCCGGTGCTCGTCGTCGACTACGCGGCGCTGCGCACGACGGGCACCGAGGACTCCGGTGGCGGAGAGGTGTGGGCCGAGTGGCGCGGTGCGCGCGTGGGCCTGGCCGCGGTGCGAGAAGGTCGCGAGGGCCGTCCGTACACGCTCTACTCGGGCCGGGGCTCGGCTCGACTGGGCGCGTATTCGCTGGAGGCGGAGGCGGCGTCCAGTCGCGGCATGGCGGTGGACTCGGCCGTGTTCGGCGTCTCCGACGACGGCGGCCTGAGCTTCCTGCGTCCTGGCGCGGGGCTGGCGACGGGCGGCGAGGCGCTCGGGCTGCGCATGCGCGGACCGGGACTGTGGGGCGATGGCTCCGTGGATGCGTCCTATCGCTGGCGCGGACGAGGCTTCTCGGACGGCGCGCATCTGGACGCGGCGCGCTTCCAGCAACTCGCGCTGCGGTTGCGCCAGCCCGTGGGGCGGCTGCGGTTGTCACTGCTCGCGGATGGGAGGAACTCGGCGGACCCTCGTGAGCCCTTCGTGGACAACCCCTTCTCCGCGAGCACGGTGGGCGCGAGCGTGGGTTGGGAGGAGTCCACCTGGGGCGTGAGCGTGGAGGCGAGGGATGCCCGGCTCAAGGCGGCGGAAAGCGTGGGGCAGGGTGACGCGCTGACGGGTGGACGCACCTCCGTGGGCGTCGCGGGCCGCTACCGTCTGCTCGATGGCCTCTGGCTCCAGGCGTCGCATCGCCAGAAGCTGGCCCTGCATGGCGCGGGGCCGGGCCGGGTGGATGACACGTTCAGCGCGGCGGGCGTGGATGTGGAGCTGGGACGCGACACGCGCGTGGGTGTGCGTGGCGGCTGGGGCCCGGAGCTGGGGCCTCGTGCGTGGGCCAACGTGGAGTCACGTCGTGGCTCGGACGTGTACTACGGCGGCTATTCGGTGGACGTGGATGGGCCGGACTTCGGCGCGGGCCGGACGCTCACGGGGGCTCGCACGGAGCTGCCCGACAGCGGCACCGCCCTGTTCGTCGAGGAGGTGGGCCTGCATGACGCGACGTCCGTGCGGCTGTCGCGAGCAGTGGGGCTCCAGAAGACAGTGCTGGACGGCTTCAGCGTGGGGGCGCGCTACGAGCGCGGCGTGCGCAGCCTGCTGGATGTGAATCCTCCGCTGCGGCGCGATGCGGGCGGTGTCTTCGGCCAGCTGCTCTTGGCCCGACTCCGGCTGGAAGGCCGCTTCGAGCTGCGGAGGGAGAAGGGCACGCCGGAGCGCGGCGCGACCCAGCCGGTGGACCGGCTCCAGACGGTGGTGGCGCTGGCCGCCGAGGCGGAGCTGCTGCGCGACGTGACGGCTTCTGGCCGCGTGGACTTCGCGCGGACCCTCAACGAGGACGCGCTGGAGGCTCGCCTGCTCGAAGGCTACGCGGCGGTGGCGTGGCGGCCCGGCCCGTGGCTCGTGGTGGCTCGCTACGGTGTCACGCGGGAGCTGCTGCCGGGCACGCGGGCCGCGTTTGGCGACAGGGCCTTGCAGATTCTCTCCCTGCTGCCCGCGGTGCGCCTGGGCGACAGGTTCTCGGTGGCGGCGGGGCTGCACGCGGGACACAGCCGCCTGGAAGGCTCCTCGCGGTGGGTGTGGACGGGCACGGTGCGCCCGGCGGTCCGCGTGGTGGGCGGGCTGGAAGTGGCGGCGGAGCTGGCCCGTCGGACGGCTTCACCGGAAGGTGACCGACTGACAGCGGTGCGTGCGGAAGTGGCATATCGGATGGATGAGAAGCTCCGAATGGCTGTCGGGTACACACTGCTGGGCTTCAGCGGTTTGGGTTTGGGCTCCGAGTCGTCCGAAGATCAGGACCGGCTCTACCTCCGGGCGGAGCTCGCCTACTAGGAGTATCGCGTGCGCTCAGGCATCCTCATCTGCCTCTGTCTGGGACTCTCCACGGTGGCGTCCGCGGAGTGGAAGGAAGGCCTCACGGTTCCGGGAGAGCCGCGCGACGTCAAGGCGTGGAGCCCTGGTACCGTCGCCATCGCGCACTCCACGGGCGTGGAGCTGCACGTCAACGAGGAGCAGGTGGCCAACCGCAACCTGTCGCCCGCCGTGGGCACGTTGTATCTGAGGCCCTCGGGTTGCTTCGCGGGCGTGAACAACGACGGCGACATCTTCGCCCACAACAACTGCATCCCCCCCGGCCCCATCTTCCCCGTCCCGCCCACAGCCACGACGCTGGAGTTTCGCCGGGTGATGCAGACCGCGTCGGGAATCACCTACGCCGCCGTCGCCGTCGACACGAACGACTTCCTGCTGCTGCATGCGACCGCGGCCCAGACGGGCATCTTCCCATGGACCACCCGCGTCCTGGAGACCAGCGCGTTCAGCGCGACGTCGGTGATGGGCGTGACGGAGTCAGCGGGCGGACTGGCCCATGCACTCGTCTCCGTCACCGGCCCGCCCAACCTCCTCTACGTTCGAGGCGACAAGAGCGAGGCCTCGTTCAACATGAACAGCGCGCTGACGGCGCAGCCGCTCCAGACGGTGGACCTCATCCCCACGAGCGGGGTGTATCCCATCGCCCTGGTGGGCAATGGGGATGGCCTCTTCCGGGCGCCCCTCTCCGCGTCGCCAGCTCCCGGGGACTTCCGGCGCGTCACGCTGCTCGACGGGGGGCCGGTGAGCATCGTCTCCGTCGATGTGACCACCGAGCTGAGCACCGGCCTGGGGACGGGCTTTGGCCTCGCGGTGGGCACGCGCAATGGAGAGCATGTCGTGCTCGGCGCCGTGCCGACGGGAAGTGCCAGCGACTCCGGCACGACCTGGCGAATCCATCCCGCGTTCGCCAACTCGTCGTTGCCCGTGTCGGACCCGTTCGACCAGGTGTCCTGTGTGGACTCCACCTTCTGCGTCATCACCCTGCGCAACCAGGGACGGAACGTCATCTATTACCTCAACGCCGAGGCGCCGGTGTTCGGCGCGATTCCAGCGCCCGTCCTCATCGACGAGAGGACGACGCGGACGCTGGAGGTCACGGCGAGCGACGCGGACGGCGACGCGGTGCGAGTCTCCGCCGACGTGGGGGCGACGCCGTTGACGGTCAACGCCACGCCTGGCGTGGATGCGCTGTCGCTGTCCCTCACGGCTCCGGAGGTCTGCGAGACGACCACGACCCAGTTCACCGTGTTCGCCTCGGATGGACTCGGCACGAATGACCGTCAGGCCATGGTGACCGTGCGAATCGAGAACACGGAAGGCCCTGAAGCGCCCGGCGTGCTGCCGCTCCAGGGCACCACCACCGCGGGAGGCTCCCCGCTCGTGTTCTCCGCCTCACCGGGCGCCGGGCTCTGCGAGTCCGTGGACTACGTGTGGAGCGAGCCACCGGGCCAGCCGCTGCTGGTGACGGATGCGCAGGGCCGCTCGGCGACCTTCAATCCACCGGAGTTCGTCTGCTCCGCGACGGGCGCGCGCTACACGTACGAAGTCTGGGCACGGGACAGGGGCCAGAAGCCGTCCGCTCCCACGGCCTTCTCCGTGGAGGTGCGGCCCTGGGGCAAGCCGGCCGCGCCCTTCGCGCTGAACGCGGTTCGCCAGGTGACGACGGGGAACACCGTGGTGCTGAGCCCCGAGTCGCTCCACGCCTGTGCGGCCACGGTGGGGTTGCCGCGGGTGGAGACGGTGTGGCGGCTCCAGGGGGGCGCGGTGCCTCCAGGGCTCACGGTGAAGGACGCTGCCGGCAATCCCGTCGACTTCACCGCGCCCGTCACCGCGTCGGCGCTCCAGGTGTCGGCGTCGAACTGCGATGTGACGTCACTGACGTTGGTGGCGCGCAATCGGATGACCGTCGACGAAGTCGTGGTGGACGGGCCCGAGGCCTCGGTGCGAGTGGAGGCCCGGCCGGAGGCGGAGGACGTGTCAGCCGCGAGCCTCGACCTGACGATGAAAGTCACGGGTGCCCAGGACGTCGAGGCGACCCTGGGCACGTCGCTGCGCTGCCCCAGTGTGTACAAGCTCAAGGCGCGCATGTTCCTGGAGTCCGCCGACGGCGTGCGGCTGGCCTCCCAGGTGGTGCCCGTGCCGGGCGCGTGGCGCTTCCAGTTGCCCGCGGTCTGCTCGGCCACGACGTACACGGTGCGGGGTGAGCTCTTCTCCGACGCTGGCACGCCGGTGGAGGCGGGCCGCGCGCGGCAGACGCTGACCGCCGAGGCGCGGGCCGTGGCGCTGGGCGAGGTGGACGGTGAGGCGCTGGTGGCGCGCTGTGGCGAGGGCGCGAAGGCCACCCTCACGCAGCGGATTCCTCCCGACGCATGCACGGACGCAAACGTCTCCTGGTCTCAGGAAGGGGGCCCGGCGCTCACGCAGGACGAGCTTTCGGGCCTGGTCGTCACCGTGGCCACGCGTGAGACGGGCCTGCAGGAGCTGGTGGGGACGTCCGTCACCCTGCGCGTCACCGCCGACGCGGGTGGGGGTAACGCGGCCACTCGGGTGCACTCGGTGCCGATTGTCGCGGAGCCCTTCGTCGACGTGACGCACTCCACGGAGTCCGCCTCCGGCCAGGAGACGGGGCTGGTGGGCGTGGTGGTCGAGTTGAGCAACACCACGGACTGCGCCGTCACCGGCCTGCGCTACGTCGAGCGTGTGGAGGGGATGGAGCTGGTGCCCGGCAGCGTGAAGGTGGAAGGCGCGACGCTGGCGGAGCAATCCGTCGAGGGTGGCTTCCAGGTGGAGGGCGTGGCGCTGGCCGCGCACACGACGAGCACGCTGACGTACGTGGGCCGGCCCCGGTTGCTGTCGTCGCCGCGCTTCGCTGGTGAGGTGTTCCTCAACGGCGTGCCCGTGTCCGGTGCGGTGTCGCGCGAGCCGCCGTCGTCCTGTGGCTGCTCGCAGGGAAGCTCGGGCGCCGCGCTGCTGGGGCTGCTCGCGGTGGCTCAGTGGCTGCGCCGCCGTCGGGACGGCGCGCGGCGCTGACTCAGAGTCCGAAGGAGATGCGGTGGCGGCGGCTCGGAGTCTCCGGCCGCTCCTCCAGCACGCCGAGCAGCTCCAGGCCCCGCAGCGTCGCCAGCGCCTGTCGCTCCGACAGGTCCGTCAGCGCGAGCAGGTCCTCCACCGTCTTGCTGCCGTCCGCATAGGCCAGGAGCAGCGCCTGCGGCCCCTGCAGCTTCAGCTCGTTCAGCCCGTACGGCGGGTCGGCCGTGGGGAAGAGGCGACGCCCTTGCCCCATGCGCTGCCGCAGCACCACGAGCGTCTCCGTCTTCTCCACGCCCTCCAGCACCAGGTCGCCCGGGAACACGGACAGCTTCACCAGGTCCGCGCGCTGGGGCCTCATGGAGCTGAAGCCGTAGGCACCCTCCGTCCAGGTGAAGGTGGACCAGAGCAGCTCGCGGACCTGCTCCTCCAGGAGCTGTCGCCGCCGGGTCGCGTCCAGCAGGCCCTGGCGAATCATCGCCTCGCCGGTGCGCAGGCCTTCCTGTCGGGCGAAGGCGGCCACCTCCGCGAGCTTCTGCTCCGTGAGCACGCCCTTGCGGACGCAGAAGCGACCGAAGCGCTCATGGGCCAGGTTGGAGGCCGCGTACACGATGCGGCCGGACTCGAAGTAGACGACCTTGAGGATGGAGCCCTGCTGGAGCTTCAGCTCTCCGTGGTGACGCGCCTCGTAGTAGGCGTTGAGCAGCCGCGCCACGGAGGTGTCCTTCAGGTCTCCGCCGAGGGACCACTCGGGCAGCGTGCGCCGCGTCCTGGCCGTCGCGGCGGCGGTGGGCTGCGTGCCCGTCCACACCTTCTCCCGGTGCGCGAAGGGCAGCGGCAGGGCCGGCTCCGTGCTCTCCAGGCCGGGCAGCGGCGCCGAGTCGGGGATGGCCTGCATGGGCGCACTGGCCTCGCCCGCTTCGTCGGTGTCGGGGATCAACTCCTCCAGGACGATGAGGTCCGCGTCGTCGAGCAGCTCGTCCTGGGCCGCGCCGTCCTCCACGGGAGGTGCCGTGCGGGCCACGGGCTCCACGCCGCCGGCCTGCTCCAGGGCTTCCATCACCTGGATGAGCTCGAAGGGCTTCTCGAAGAAGGCCCGAGCGCCATGGACCTGCACGGCCTCCTGCGCGAAGCGGTCACCCTTGTACACACCGCTCACCGCGATGGCGGGGATGCCGTGGGCCCGCAGGGCGCCGAGCACCTCGCTGCCACGGATGTCCGGCAGCAGCAGGTCCACCAGCGCCGCGTCCCACTTGGAGCCGGGGCTGAGCGCCTCCAGCGCGGCCTCGCCGGTGTGCACGGCGCGCGCGTCATGGCCGCGGCTTTGCGCCGTGGAGACGATGAGGGAGGCCAGCTCGTGGTTGTCCTCGACGATGAGCAGTCGCGCCATGGGCGGCGGGACCATACCATCGCCCCCATGAACGTTCAGGGCTTCCACCATGTGGCCATCCAGGCGGAGGATATCGAGCGGGTGACGGCCTTCTACAGGGACTTGCTGGGCTTTCCCGAGCTCACCCGCCATCTGCGCCCGGATGGCTCCCTGCGGAGCATCTGGGTGGGCGTGCCCGGGGGCGGCTTCCTGGCCATCGAGGCGGCGGGCACGGCGCCGGAGGCGAGCCCCTTCCGCCACGAGCGCCCGGGCCTGCTGATGCTCGCGTTCAGAATCGCCAGGACGGAGCGGGCCGCGGTGGTGTCGGAGCTTACTCAGGCTGGAGTCCCGCTGGAGCACGAGACGCGGTGGACGGTGTACGTGAGAGATCCGGAGGGCAACCGGGTGGCGCTCAGTCACCACCCGGAGGACTAGGGGCCCCGGTGTGCGTGCTTGCGGAGCGGGATGGGGCGCGGCTACAAGCCGGACATGCGCCTGGGCGAACAGCTCCTGAAGGATGGCCTCGTCACCGCGGAGGGTCTCGAGGAAGCGTTCGAGGCGCAGGTGGTGCATGGCGGCCGGCTCGGGACGAACCTGGTGGAGCTGGGGCTGCTGTCCGAGGTGGACCTGGCCAAGACGCTGGGGACGCTGCACAACAGCGCGTTCGCCTCCGGGGAGATGGTGCCGGACCCCAAGGCCATGGAGCTGGTGCCCGCCAACCAGGCGGATGACAAGGAGCTGCTCCCCATGCGGGTGGATGCGACGCGCCTGAGCGTCGCCGTCGTCAACCCGCACGACTTCACGACGTTGGACGCGATTGCCTTCAAGACGGGCAAGCGCGTGGTGCCGGTGGTCATCCCCGAGTTCCGGATGAACCAGCTGCTGCGCCGCTACACCAAGGCGTTCCGTCCGCTGCGCGCCATCGACATGAACGCGGTGCGGCCCCGCCCGAAGCCGGGCTCGCAGGCGGCGGCGGAGATCGCCAAGGCGGAGGAGAAGCCGCCCGACCTGATGAGCGAGGAGGAGTTCCAGTCCGTCTACGCGCAGGCGCTGCGCGGTGGCGCGGACTACGAGGGGGACCTTGGCGAGGAGGAGGTCATCACCGGCGTCGAGGTGGTGGAAGCCCTCCCCGAGCTCGAGCCGATGCCCCTGCCGACGGCGCCCGTGGCCCGTCCGGTGGTGCCGCCTCCTTTGATGCAAGCGCCGCCTCCTGTGTCGCGCCCGGTGGCGCCGACCGCGCCGCCTCCGCCGACTCCTCCCGTGCAGACGGGCGCGCCCGTGGCCCCCATCGCGCCTCAACCCGTGGCCGCCGCGCCCCTGCCGCGCCCGCCCGAGCCGCCTCCCACGCCGCTGACGTTCGCGGAGGCGCAGGCGGAGCTGGCGCGCAGCCTGGACCGCGAGGACGTGGCGCGCACGGTGCTGCGCTTCGCCCTGGGCAAGTGGCGGCGCAACTTGTTGCTGTCGGTGCAGGGCAGCCTCGTCACGGGCTGGCACGGCATGGGCCCGGGGGTGCGCGAGGCCGCGGTGCGCCGCATCGGCGTGGCGCTCCGGGAGCAGAGCACGTTCCGGTTGGTGCGCGACACGCGCTCGCACTACGTGGGTCCGGTGCGCCGGGACGCGGCGATGGGCGTGTTCTACAAGCTGCTGGGTGGCGGCTTCCCGACGACGGCGGTCATCCTGCCGCTGCTGGTCCGCGGCAAAGTGGTGCATCTCTTGTACGTGGACAATGGGCCGGATCAGCTCACGCCGCCGGACGTGGGCGAGCTGATGATCCTCTCGCAGAGCGTGGGTCGCTCGTACGAGGCGATGATGAAGCGCCGCAAGAGCGCGTAGTCGTCATTCGGGATTCTGGGAGACGGTTCATTTGTTCGGAGTCGCCGCGATGTCGTGGCGTCGCTGGGCCGGAGGCGTTCCGGGCCTGTGACGGATGCGGATTCACGGGAGCAATGCGTGGAACAGGATGGCAACCAGGGGACCGTACGGCAGGACGCTCAGCTTCGAGCCCTCCTGGCCGCGATGGAGGCCGCCAACCGGGGCGACTTCTCGAGGCGAGTGCCTGTCCAGGGCACGCACCTGCTCATGGATCAACTGGCGGAGACCTTCAACGCGGGGGCGGAGCGCCTGTCGTCCCTCACGCGTGAGGTGGCTCGCGTGGGCCGTGAGGTGGGCGTCGAAGGCCGGCTGGGTGCGCGCCTCGACGTGGCGATGTCCGAGGGTTCGTGGCGGGAGCTGGGCGACGGGGTGAACGTGCTCGCCGGGAGTCTCTCGACCCAGGTGCGGGACCTCATCCGGGTGAGTGGCGCGGTGGCGCGGGGCGACCTGTCGCAGATGCTCACCACGGAGGTCCGGGGCGAGTCGCTGGAGCTGAAGAACATCGTCAACGGGATGGTGGAGCGACTGACGACGTTCGCCAGCGAGGTGAACCGCGTCGCGCGTCAGGCGGGCGTGGAGGGTGGGGCGGAAGCCGGGCACTCCGGCGTGTGGAAGGACCTCAACGACAACGTGGGCTTCACGGAGAAGCTCGCGCTGGCCTCGCGGCACAAGAGCGAGTTCCTGGCGAACATCACCCACGAGCTGCGCACGCCGCTCAACAGCCTGCTCATCCTCGCGAAGATGTTGTCGGAGGATTCGGACCATCGCCTGGGGCCGAAGGAGGCGGAGTACGCGCGGACCATCCATGCCTCGGGCGTGGATCTGCTCAGCCTCATCAACGACCTGTTGGACTTGTCCAAGGTGGAGGCGGGGAAGCTGCACGTCGAGCCGGACGACGTGCCGCTCGCGGAGGTGAAGGCGCTCATCGAGCGCGACTTCCAGCATGTCGCCGAGCATAAAGGCCTGGGCTTTGGGGTCTCGCTCGCCAGCTCGCTGCCTCCGACGTTGCGGACGGACTCCTCGCGGCTGCGGCAGGTGCTCAAGAACCTGCTCTCGAACTCCTTCAAGTTCACCGACACGGGGCGGGTGGAGCTGCGCGTGGCGCTGATGGCTCGGGGGTTGTTCCACTTCGAGAGCCCCGTGCTGAATCGCGCCGAAGGGGTGCTGGCGTTCAGCGTCGTGGACACGGGCATCGGCATCGCTCAGGACAAGCTCCAGCGCATCTTCGAGGCGTTCCAGCAGGCGGAGCCGGGCACCAGCCGCAAGTACGGGGGCACGGGCCTGGGGCTGTCCATCAGCCGCGAGCTGGCGCACTTGCTCGGAGGAGAGCTGCACGTCGCCAGCGAGCTGGGGCGGGGCAGCACCTTCACGCTCTACCTGCCCGATGTCTACGTGGGGGAGGCCCAGGCCGCCGAAGGCGAGGCGGGTGGGCCCCGGTATTCCGCGCGGGCAGGGGAGTCCATGGTGGAGCTCTCGGCGGCCGACATCCCCGCGTTCGCGCGCGACGAGTCGATGCGTGGCGGTTCTGGGTTTTCGTTCCTGGAAGAGGCAAGGGCGTCGGGAGCGCTCGGTGAGGGTGCCCCGCGACGTCGCGTGCTCGTGGCGGACGACAACATCCGCGAGGCGTTCTCGCTCATCAGCGTGTTGGAGTCGCGCGGCCTGGAAGTCCTCCATGCGGAGAGCATGGGCGAGACGCTGCGTGTCCTGAGGGAGTCGCCGGAGGTCGATGGCCTGCTGCTGCTCATGCCGATGACTGACGAGGGCTACGACGTCCTGAGGACGCTCCGCGAGGACGCGCGCTTCGGGGGCGTGCCCATCGTCGTCGTCACGGCCTCACTGAGCGATGACGAGCGGGCGAAGTGCCTGGATGCGGGGGTCAGCGACTGCGTGACGCGTCCCCTGGACGCCGACCGGGTCCTGGAGCTCCTGCGGCTGGAGCGCCGGGAGTAGTCACGGCACACCCGCGCGGCATCGCTTCGGACGAGGCGCGCTGGCAGGGCTCACAGCGCCGAGCCACTGCCAGCGGGGACCGAGGGGACCTACTCCTCGGAGGGTGTCTCGAAGTCCACGTCGAACGAGACGCGCTGGCCGGGCTCCAGCTTGAAGGTCTTCGCCCAGCGCGCGCCGTTGGCGATGACGAGGAGCTGATGCGTGCCCTCGTAGGCGTCCTGCTCCTCCACGGGCGCGGCACCGACGAGCCGGCCGTTGAGGGTGACGATGGCGTCCTTCGGCGCGCGCACGTTGATGAAGCCCTTGTTCAGGAAGAGCTGCTGCGCGTTGCGCCCGCCCGCGGTGATGGTGAACGTGCGCGCCACCTGGATGCCGAGCACGGCGTTGGTGAGCGTGAGCACGTGTCGACCCGCGGGCAGCGCCACGCTGAGCGGCGTGCGCCCCAGGAACCCACCCGAATAGGACACGTCCACGCGAGGATCCACGGTGAGGTCCAGGTAGCCGGTCGCAATCACCTCGGCGCCCGCGTCCGCGCCACCGTCGGTAATCGCTCCCGCGTCCTCCAAGGCGCCCATCGCGATGGACGGAGGCCCCGCGTCCTCCAGCTCCGCTTCAAGCTGGGCCGGCAGGCGCTTGACGATGACGGCCGCGCCACCCAGCGCGAGCACCGTGCCCACACCCACGGCCGCGAGCCAGCCCCGAGAGGACTTCCGAGGCGCACCGGCCGAGGGCGGCAGGGGACTCGAAGCCGGCACCGCGCCCGGTGGTGTCACCGGAACTCCGGATGCAGTCGCGCCGTTCGTGGCGGGCGTGGTCGACGGCGCGGCGCTCGCGAGCGGCGTGGCACTCGGAGTCGAGGACGCGGTCGTTGCTCCGACCGGAGTCGGCCCCGAGCTCTCGGAGGTCGTCACAGGTGCGGCAGGAGCCACCGCGCTCGTGGCCGCGTCAGCGGTCCCCGTCGACGCCGTGGCGCCCTCGGAGGAAGCGACCGCGGGAATCGTCGCCACGGAAGGCAGCGTGGGGTTCGACGCCGTGGTGCTCGTGGCCTCGGTGGCGGTTGCGGTCTCCAGTGCCGGTGCAACCACTGCGGAGGAGCCCGTGGGCTCGCTCGATGGAGGCGCGCTCGGCTCGGTGAGCTGCACGCCGCTGGTGCCGCCGGACACGGCCGCGAGGATGGAGAGCTGGCCCTGCATCGCCGGCCACACCTTCGGAATGGCCGAGGGGGGCAGGGTGCCCGTGACGAGGAACTCCGCCACGACGGGGGGCGAGACGCCGACCTTCTGGAGCACGTCCGCGATGCCCGCGTCGATGACCCGGCGCCGCGCGGCGCGAGCCTCGTTCTCCGGCGGGAACAGCTTGGCGAGGTAGTCCGCCAGCGACGTGTGCGCGGGCAGCGTGCCCACCGCCTCCACAATCGCTTCGCGGAAGGCGTGCGCGGACGCGTACCGGTCATACGCGCGCTTCGCCGTCGCCTTGCGGACCACCGCGTCCAGCTTCAGCGGCACGTCCTGGGACATCGTCGGCAGCGTGCGCGTGAGCGTCGCCTTGTCCGGGTCCGCGTTCTCCTTGAAGGGCATCTTCCCGGAGAGGCACTCGTGCAGCACGAGCCCGAGCAGGAACACGTCCGACTGGATGTTCACGGCCTCGCGACCACCCAGCAGTTGCTCCGGGGCGCTGTAGGCGCGCCGGTTCTTCACGCGCTTTCCATCCCGCTCGCGCGGGGCCACGCTGAGCGCGCCGTAGCCCGTCACCTTCGTCAGGCCGCTGAAGGAGAGCATCAGTGTCTCGGGCCGCACGTCGCCGTGCACCAGCGGCGTGCCGTCGTCGTTGCCGGCCATGTGCGCGTAGTGCAGGCCCGTGGCGGCGTCCGCGGCCACCAGCGCCGCGAGCGGTGGCGGCAGCCGAGGGCTCGCCTCCAGCACGCGCCGCAGGGGCTCTCCATCGGCGAACTCGGTGACGCGCGCCAGCCCGCCGTCCTGGGCGGCCAGGCTGTGGACGCGCAGGATGTTCGGGTGTTCGAAGACGAGCGCTCGGCCCGTCTCCCGCGTCAGCTTCGCGGTCAGCTCCGGGCTCTGGACGACCTCCTGGGGAGCCCAGATGAGAACCACTGGGCGAGGGGGCAAGCCATCCTCGAGGGCAAGCCCCAGGAAGGCTCGGGAGCCCGCCCCGGCGAGCAGGGGACCAAGTGACAGGTAGCGCACGGTGCTCATGGGGCACGCATGCTAGTGCGAGTTAGCCGCCCATCGAAATCCGAGGAAACCCCCTGCCACGCCTGCCTGGAGGCCGGCCCTACAGGCTTTGCCCCCGGTCCTGCTCGAAGGGCAGCGTGATGTGGTACCCGTAGCGGCCCCTCCGCACGAGCAACAACACGCTCCGTCCGCGCCGCGCCGTCACCAGCGCCTCCTTGAACCCGTCCGCCGACGTCACCGGCTGGTTGTTCACCCGGAGGATGATGTCCCCCGGCTCCAGCCCCACCTCCGCCGCCGCGCTCCCCGCCCTCACCCCCGTCAGCGCCAGCACGCCCCGCGCCTCTTTCACTTTGAGTCCTAGTCGGTCCCAGGCCAGGGACTCCACCATGCGTGGGGGGAACTCGGAGGGGGTGAGCTGGACGGTGCGTGTGGCGCCCTCGCGGAAGAGGGCGAGGGGGAAGGCGGAGCGGGCGGGGTAGCCGCGCACGCGGGTGTCGAAGTCCTCGGCGTCCTGGATGCGGGAGCCGCCCAGCTCCGCGACGATGTCCCCGCGCTTCACGCCGGCCTGGTCCGCGGGGCTGCCCGCCTCCACGGCCGTCACCAGCGCGCCGTAGGAGCGGTCCCACCCGAGCTGTCGGGCCGCGCGGGGCGTGAGGTCCACTGCATCCAGGCCCACCCAGGCCGGGCGCACCTTTCCGAAGCGGGTCAGCTCGTCGACGATGCGGCGTACTTTGTCGGCGGGGATGGCGAAGCCGATGCCCTGCGCTCCGCCGCCGAAGATGGCGGTGTTGATGCCGATGATTTCGCCGTCCACGTTGAGCAGCGGGCCGCCCGAGTTGCCGGGGTTGATGGCCGCGTCCGTCTGGACGAAGTCGTTGTACACGCGGTTGTCCGCGCGGAAGGTGCGGCCCACGGCGGAGACGACGCCCGCCGTGACGGTTTTACTCAGGCCGAACGGGCTGCCGATGGCGACCACCGTCTCGCCAATCATCAGGTCCGCGCTGGTGCCGAGCCTCGCGATGGGCAGGGCCTCCTTCGCCGTCACCTTGAGCACGGCCAGGTCATTGCCCGCGTCGCTGCCGATGACCTCCGCGTCGTACGAGCGACCGTCCGCGAGCACGACGTGGATGGCGGAGGCGCCCCGGATGACGTGGTCATTGGTGACGATGATGCCCGTCGGGTCGATGATGACGCCGCTGCCCAGGCCCTCGATTTTCTGGCGCCCCTGCTCGCCGCCCTGGCCTCCGAAGAACTCCTCCAGTGGAGAGCGGCGGCGGAAGCGCGACTCCACCTCCTGTTCGGTGCCGATGTAGACGACGGCCGGGGAGACCTTCTGGACGACCTCCACGACGGCGTCGCGACGCCGGGCCAGGTCCGCGCTCGCGCCGCTGGACGCGAGCAGCGCCACCACCAAGGGTCCCCACTTCATGACTCCAGCCTTCATGTCAGCCCTCCGTTCGCCCGCAGCGGATTGTCCGGCGAATGACACGCAGACTGTCGGGAAGCTGGCGTCATTCCCACGATTCGCTGGAGGCGGTGCGGTGCCTTTCATAAACCAGTCCGCACGTCCGTGAACGATTGCATCTCCAGGAGTCGGCCGTTCCCCGAGGATTTCGGTTCATCCCAGGGGCAGGTCGAAGTCCTGGCGGCGTGGCTTGGGGGCCGCGCTGGTGGGCGGAGGAGCGGAAGAATGAGCCTTGTCCTGGTCGCGGATGATGAGCCCGCGGTGCTGGAAGTTCTCAGTCAGGTGGTGGAGGACCTGGGCCACGAGGTGGTGAAGGCTCGAGATGGCGAGGAGGCCCTGGAGCTGGCCCGGGCGTGTCGCCCACATCTGGTGGTGACGGACCACATGATGCCTCGGCTGAGTGGGGTGGAGCTGTGCCGCCGGCTGAAGCGGGACGCGGACCTCAAGGACGTGCACGTCATCCTGCTGAGCGCGGTGTTGCCGCAGGGGGCGCCGGAGGCGCATGCGTTCCTGCACAAGCCCTTCGAAATCACGGACTTCGAGGCGCTGGTTCACCAGTCGCTGGCGAACGCGCCGAAGCCGGCCTTGAGGGTGGAGGGGCCGCCCGGGGCCACGCTGAGCCAGTGGGCGGCCAGGGCGCTGCAGGGGCCGTTGGAGGAGGCGCGGCGGCAGCTCCGGAGGCTGGAGTCAGGGCCGTCGGTGGACCGGGCCGCGCTGGAGGTGTTGCGAGCGCAGCTCGAGTCGATGGAGCTGGTGGCGTCGGAGCTGGCGCGCCTGCAGGGGGGCGCGCTGTCCGTGGAGCCGCAGGCGGTGCGAGGCCTGACGATAGTCTCGCGGGTGCCGACGGGGAGCGTGAGCTGAGAGGCTCAGGCCTTCTGGGACTTCAGCATCCAGCCAATCATCTTGTAGAGCAGGCGGGCGCCGACGTTGCCGTCCCACTCGCTGCCTTCGGGGTCTGGGGCGACTTCCGTCAGGTCGAAGCCGACGATGGTGCGTCCGGAGCGGACGACGCCGGAGATGAGGGCGATGGCCTCCGGGAAGGACAGACCGCCGGGGACGGGCGTGCCGGTGTGGGGGCAGAGGACGGGGTCCAGGCCGTCGATGTCGAAGGAGAGATAGACGTGCTGGGGGAGCAGGGCGACCATCTCATCGACCTGGCGGTTCCAGGGGATGCCGTCGAAGCGCTTGTTCTGGAGGGCGGCGTCGAAGAAGCCGTGGACGCGGCCCTTGGAGTCCTCGATGTAGCGGTGCTCTTCCTGGCTCATGTCGCGCAGGCCGACCTGGACGAGCGTCTTCATGCCGGGGATGCGCTCGGAGACGTTGTACATGATGGACGCGTGGGACCAGGTGAAGCCCTCGTAGGCGACGCGCAGGTCGGCGTGGGCGTCGAGGTGGAGGACGCCGAGGCCGGGGTACTTCTCCGCGTGGGCGCGGATGATGCCGAAGGAGATGGAGTGGTCTCCGCCGACGGCGGCCACGCGCTTGCCCTGGTCGAGCCAGTGCTTGGTGGTGCGGTAGACCAGCTCGTTCATCTGGTCGCAGAGGGCGTTGACGTCGCGAGCGGCGGCGAGGAGCTCGGGTTCACCGGAGTGGATGCCGCCGGCCTCGATGACGACCTGGGCGCGCTCCTTGGCGCGGGTGTTCCAGTCGCGGAGCTCCTCGGACTCGGGGAGCATGGCGATGCCGCGCTCGTAGGGGCGGCCGGTTTCGACGTCGAAGAGGTCGACCTGGCGGCTGGCATCGAGGACGGCGGCGGGCCCCTCGGAGGTGCCGCCGCCGTAGCTGGTGGTGGCCTCGAAGGGGACGGGGATGAGGACGACGTGCGCCTCATCGGGGGAGTGGGGGAGTCCGAAGACGCCGGAACCCGGCTGCGCCGCGGCGCTGGGGTCGAAGTGGGTGGCCATGGCGGCGGAGGATATGGGGCCGGGAACCGGGTGCAACTGTCTGTTAAGGGCTCGATTTGAGGAGCGAGCACTTTCCCGTGACGCTCCCTACGCTTTTCTGACACGCGGTGGAGCCGTCACCAGGGGCGCAGTCGTGGTCCTCCGTGCATCCCATGTCGACTGGGCAGTCGTAGCCGGCGCCCCCGCTCATTGAAGTCACCGCGAAGGATGAGTCCGCGACTGATTCAATGAGGGGCTGATTGCCTGCCGGGCCTGAATCCATGGCCACCAGTTTCACGGTGCTGCTGTCTGCGGCTCGGGTGGCGATGACTCTCAACTGGGATGACATTTTGTCGGCGGTCGTCGCTTGAATGGCGGACCGGACAACTTCGGCGATGAAAGCGGTGTCCGTCAGTCCAAAAATTGGAATCGCGACGTGTGAAGCGGACGGCGAGTCGGCTTTGACAAATTCGAACGTGCGGCGGACGTTGCCGGCGCCCACGGAGATTATCTCGCCCTCCCGGATGTCTCCGGCAATGACGATGGCCCCACTTGCAGGCCCCGGATGCTGAATCTGGCTGCAGGAAGAACTGCACGCCCCACAAGAGTTGGTATTTCCGTCGTCGCAAGACTCTTGAGATGGCTGTGTCGTCTTGATGTAGCCATCGCCGCAGGTCGCGAGCTTGCAAGTCCTCAGACAGTCATCGTCGTTGGCTTGGTTGCCGTCATCGCATTGCTCGTCGTCGTCACGAATGCCATTGCCGCAGCGCCCGGTCGAGCGACAGTCCGAGCGACACCCGTCGCCGTTGATTCTATTCCCATCGTCGCACCGTTCACTCACGGATGTATCGATGATGCCGTTGCCGCACTGCTCAGTGGAGAGGCAGTCGGCACTGCATCCGTCACTTGATCGGATGTTCCCGTCATCGCACAGTTCGCCTACGGACGTGTCGAGAACCCCGTTCCCGCATTCCTCATCGGAGTGGCAATTCCGGCTGCATCCATCGCCGTCGTTGAGGTTGCCATCGTCACACACTTCGCCAACGGCCGAATCGGTGAATCCATTGCCGCAGATTTCAGTGGAGAGGCAATTGGCACTGCATCCGTCACCCGACTTCGTGTTGCCGTCGTCGCATTTCTCGTTCCGGGCTGAGTCGATAAGGCCGTTGCCGCAAATCTCTAGCGAGCGGCAATCGGATCTACACCCATCGCCGCTCTCGTTTTTCCCATCGTCGCATTGCTCGCCCCATTCAATGTTGACGAAGCCGTCTCCACATTTTTCTTTGGACTTGCAATCCAGAGAACATCCATCGCCGCTCTCGTTGTTCCCGTCGTCACAGGCCTCCGTAGGTGCGTCGACGAAGCCATTGCCGCAGGTCTCATTGGAGAGGCAATCGGCGCTGCACCCGTCACCGTCTTTTTGGTTGCCATCGTCGCATTGCTCGCGAATTCCTCTTTGAACAATGCGATCTCCACATGTCTCGAGGGTGCAGTCGTTTCGGCAGCCGTCGCCATTCAAGTCATTGCCGTCGTCACACTCCTCTTCGCCTTCTTTTCTGCTGTCGCCGCATGTGCTGGGAATGCACGAAGTTCCGTGGCGGGAGCATGTGTATCCAGGAGGGCACATCAGTCCAGTGGAACAAGTAATACTCTGTGATTCGACGCAAGCCAGTAGCGGCGCAACCACGAGAAGGAGGCTGACCACGATCATGCGAACGAGGCATATTTTGATAGAGTGCATGAACTACCTCATTAGAAATGAACGGTGCCCACGACGCCCTTTGACTCGGAGTCGATGGCGGGGGCGACGACCAGTGATGGACCCATTTCGGCTGGATTGAGTCGATAGGCCCGCTGCCGATTGAGATAGAGCAGCACCGTCCCTGTTACGACGGCGGCACCCCCCAGTGAATAGGCGCTTAGTGCGCCTGCCTGGAGTCTGGAGCCCGTTCTTCGAAGTCCCGCCAGCTCGCTGGTCATATGTTTCCCATTGGGCCGGAGCTGTGCGTCGAAATCCCGGAAAGATTCCTTCGCCTTCCAATGCATCAGCCCGCCGCCGCCCGCCGCCGCCAGCCCCGCGCCGAGCACCGTCCATGGAATCCACGCGGACCACTGGCGCCGGTACCGGATGACCTCGTCTTCCGTATACAGATCCAGGTCCACCTCCGCCTTCTCACCCGGCATCAACGGCTGACGCTTCTCCGTCGGCAGATACCCGTCCTTGAAGGCCACGATGCTGTGCACCCCAGGTCGGATGAACGCCTGATACCTCCCGGGTGCCTTGAACAGCGATTGCCCATTCAGCGTCACAATCGCCCCCTCTTCGTCACACTTCACATCCACCCAAGCCAGCTGCTTCTCCAGCAGCGCGTTGTACGAGCGCGCGTGCTCAAACCTGCCGGAGTCGAGAGGCTCGGGTCCATGGCCCATCGCCGACTTCAGGTGCTTGTAGACCTCGATAGGCTGGTCGAGGTTCATCAATGCCAGCGCCAGATTGTAGTGAATCGCCGGGTGGTTCCAGTGTCGCAGCGCCCGTCGGTAGTTCCGAGTCGCCTCGACGAAGACGGACTCCCGCAGTCGCTCATTGCCCTCGAAAAAGAGCGCCTGGGCCGCCTGCTGCTCATCCCGTGGAACGCCCTGCGCCCACGGCCGGTTTCCGCCGATATCCAGCGGCTTGTCCACACGCTGCGCCATGGACACGCTCGCCCATGACACCATCAACACCACGGCCAGCCCGCGTCCACGCGAGCCACATTTCTGAATCGCAGTCATGGGTGCCTCGGTCCTACTTCAAGGTTTCGATGAAAGAGCTTCCGAGCGTGGACTGGATGCGCAGCGTCCGCTCCTGCTCGCGTTGCAGCAGTCGTTCAGCCTCGGCGCGCGCCTGTCGAGCCTGCTGGGCACTGTTCTCGGCCTGTCGCAGTGCCTCGTTCGCCTGGTACTGCGCCCATCGAGCCCGGAGAACGGCTTTGCCCAACTCGATGTTCTGCTTCACCAATTTGTTGTTGGCTGACTCGGTCCGCACGTTGGCCGCATCGACCTGCTGCTGAGCTTCCTGTCGGGCCAGCTCCTTGGCCTGGACTTCCGCAAGTCGCTCCTCCGCCTCCACCGCCGAGCGCTTCGCCAGGAACTCCGCGTTGCGCGCCGAGGCCTCCGCGCGCAAAGCGATGATGGCCTGCTGTTCCGCCTCCTGCTGCGCCTCCCGGATGACCACCAGCGCCACCGCCGCGGAGGCGAACAACACCGTCACCAACGTCACCGCGCCGACAACAAACGCACGCTTCATCCGAGCCGCCCGCGTCGCCTGCGCCGACACCGCGTCGAGGAACGCCCGCTGCAACACCGGCAGCTCTCCCCGAAAACGTCGCTGGAACCGCCGCGCCTCATCCGCCATCTCGCCGCGCCAGAGCAGTCCACTGTCCCGAGCCTTCGCCTGCCACTGCCGCGCCGCGTTCCGCAGTTGCTCCAGGAACGCCGAGTCCTCCTGTCCCTCCTCGAGCCACCTGCGCAGCGTGGGCCAGCCCGAGATGAGCGACTCGTGGACCAGCTCCACCGACGCCCCCGTGGCCTTGTTCCCCGTCTGGATGACGAGCAGTCGCGCCTGGACCAGGCTGTCGATGAGCCGCTGAAGCTCGTCCGCGTCCCGAGTCAGCTCGCGCAGCTCCGCCAGCGACACAATCGCGCGCGTCCGCTCCGACGTGACGAGCCGCAAGAAGATCGCCCGAGCCAGCGCCCGCTCCGGAGAAGACATCCCCGCGAGCACGCTGTCCGCATGAGTGGCGAGCGCCCCCGCGATTCCGCCGAGCTGCTGGAAGGCGCTCTCCGTCAACATCCGCCGCGATGGGTCTCTCGCCTCCCACAGCCGGGTGGCCGCGAACTGGAGCAGGGGCAGGGCACCCGGAGTCGTCTCCAGGTGTTGGAGCATCTGGTCCACCATCTGGGGGGACTCGAAGCGATAACCCGCCATCTCCGCGGGCTGCACGAGCGCGTCCCGCAGCCCTTCCTTCTGGGGCGCCGTCAGGAAGAACAACCCCGGGGACAGCTCCGCCATGAAGCGCTCGTCCTCCGACACCCGGTCCAGGAAGTCGGAGCGCAAGGAGAGCACGACGCGGATGGGGGACGTCGCGTCATCGGCGATGCCAGACAGGCAGGCCGTGAAGGCACGGCGCTCCTTCGCATCGGGCACCAGCGTATAGAGCTCTTCGAACTGGTCGATGAACAACACGATGCGCCGACGCTCGCGACGCGCCCGGGCCCGCAGCACGGCGCCCACGTAGCCCGGCTCCATCCGAAGATGCGCGGTGATCTGCTGCTGCTTGCGGAGGTCCTCCTCCAGCGTGGGTGACGACGTGACGAGAGGCGCCACCATGTTGGCCAGGGCCCCGAGCGGGTCTCGACCGGGGCGGATGATGAGCGACTCCCAAGGGATGCCGGTCCGCTTCAGCACGGGCACCAGGCCCGCGCGCACGAACGAGGACTTCCCCGCGCCCGACGGACCGACAACGGCGAGCAGCGGCTGGTCCTGCAGCCGGTTGACGAGCGCGGCGGTCTCCCGCGAGCGGCCGAAGAACCGCGCCGAGTCCGCCTCCTGGAACGAGCCGAGGCCCGCATACGGGCTCTCGTCGAGCCCCGCCTCGTGGACGAACCGGCCGGGGAGAAACGGCTCCAGGGCCCGCAGCACCGCGAGCGCATCCGGGAAGCGCTGCTCCTTGCGCTTGAGCAGACACCGGTCGACGACGGCGGCGAGCTCGGCGGGGACGTCGGGGAGCACGGACCGCAGCGGCGGCATGGGCTCCTCGAGCAACGCGGTGACCATCAACTGAGGACCCCGCAGGGGCTCCAGGGGATGCCGGCCCGTGAGCATCCGGAACAGCATGATGCCGACGGCCCAGATGTCGGTGCGGTGGTCGACGGGGATTCCGTTGCCCCACTGCTCCGGGGACATGTACGCGAGCGTCCCGAGCAACGCGCCCTGGCGCGTCAGGTGAACGGACTCATCCCGAGGCCCCATCGGGGGCAGCAGCCGCAGCCCTTCCAGGAGCGCGCGCGGGTCCGTCTCGCCGCGATGCTCGTCTCCCTGGAGCACCTTCGCGATGCCGAAATCCAGCACCTTGATGGTGCCGGAGTCCGTCACGATGATGTTCTCCGGCTTGAGGTCCCGGTGGACGATTTTGTGCGCGTGCGCGCAGGACAGAGCGCGGAGGATGGGCGACACCAGCTCCACGGCGCGCGACGGGGGCAGTCGCGGGCTGCTCGTCAGAACCTTGTTGAGCGGCTGGCCCTGCAGGTACTCCAGCACCATGTACGGGGTGGCATTGGCCTCACCGACTTCGTAGATGATGACAATGTTTTCGTGGCTGCACCGGGCGGTGGTGCGGGCCTCGAGGATGAACCGGCGGGCGAACTGCGCGTCCTGCGTGTGCAGCAGCTTGATGGCGACGCGACGGCCCAGCCGGGTGTCTCGCGCGAGGAAGACGGTCCCCATGCCTCCGCTGCCGAGCTGTCGAATCAGCTCGTAGTGCTGGATGCGGGTGCCTGGGCCAAAGGCAGCCAGGGTTCCGGGCGGGGGAGCAAGGGGAATGGGCGCACTGCGGGCGGTTTGAGTGGGTTCTGGCTTCATGGGGTACTCGGAGAGGCAGGGGGGCCTCGGGAAAGCGCGAGCGGCCCATCGCCCCCGCGAAGGGTGCGGGCCGTGCTTCAGCGAATCTCGATGTGGGCGGGCCGACAGGGATGGGCTGCTGACGAATCCCTGTTCGCGGGGAACCGACACCCGCCGTTGACGAGAGCTCTAGGGGGGAGGTCCGATTTTCCGGAGTAAGCTCTCGTTGCCAATCTTGAGCACACTTGCCTGCTTGCCTATGTGGACGCGAGGGCAGGACTGTGTCGTGTGATTGGCGCTTGAGTGATGTCGCGCAACTTCATTGCCTTGGCGCCGAGAACAGGGCGAAGCGTGGTCAAGACGCGCTGAGACTGGCTTCTGTTAGGAGGCGAGCATGTCGTCGGTGGGTGGTGCAGACTCAGGAAATCGTGGGGGCAATTGTGGGAGCTCCCGGGGAAGTGACAGGGCTTCGTCCCGAAGTGAGGCCAATGTCAGCGCCTCGACGAATGCGAGTCCAAGCGCGGCGAAAGCCAATGCGACGGATACAGCTGCGAAGACCTCCGTCGGGTTCTCAGGGGTGAGCAGCTTTGGGCCTCCCAAGCAGGACTACAGCAAACTAGGGAGCCAGCCAGTTGCGGCCAGCAAGCCACGGGCGGTGGAGGCTCCGAAGAAGCCGCTGGAGAATCCGCAGAAACTCCAGGCTCTGAAGGACGTGCTCAACAAGTCTCCGCTGGGGGCGCTCGCGGTGAAGTTCCTGGAGGATAGGAAGGTGAAGGTCGAGTTCGACGAGGTTCCGTCGCAATGGAATGGTAAAACCATCAACATTGATGGCCGCCTGTCTCTGGGCGCCGCCGCGCTTGACCTGGTCCATGAAGCCCGGCACGCCAGGGAGACTCTCGACAAGACGACGCCGAGTTCCAAGGAACCGAAAGACAGCTTTATCGCGGGGAATATCCGCGAGGAGGCCATGGCGACCGTGGACGGCATCCGTGTCAAGGATGACCTCATGGCCCAGGGCATCAACGTATCTGCCAGCTTCCCGATGGAGACCCAATACAGGGAGGCCTACAACGATGCCTTGGCGAAAGGGCATGGCAGCGCGATTGCGGAGCAGCAGGCCTTCGACCGCGTCCACGCGGGCTTCCTTAACGGCGAAGTCCCGAACGGGATCACCAATCGACCGTACAGCGAATTTTATAGCGAGGAGTGGGATAAGCAGCAGAAGTAGCCCGGAAGGGACTGGCGGCGGCCTCGCTGGATGTTGACGTGGGGGCTTTCACGATACCTTGTCATCCCCGCCTGCTACGGTGCGGGGATGACACGTTGGCTTGTGCCCGTGGTGGTGCTGCTGGGGGCGGCGATGATGACGGTGCTGGGGCATCTCTCGTTCACCGCGGCCCTGCTGGTGCCGTTCCTGGTACTGGGGGGAGGGGTGCTATTGCTGGTGACGTTCGTCCGCGCGCTCATGCCCGGCCGGAAGTCGGTGAACTTCCTCACCCAGGCGTACCTGCTGGTCGGTATCGCGCTGACCTATGCGGGCATGACGCGGGGGATGTCCTGGCGGTTTGATCGCATCGAGGAGGAGTTCGCCCCCCTCATCGCGGCGCTGGACGCCTACCACGCCGAGACGGGGCAGTACCCCGAGTCGGTGGCGGAGCTGATTCCCGCGCACCTGTCGAAGGCGCCCTCGTGCGAGCTGACTGATTCGCCCGACGTGAGGCCAGGCCTCTCCGACGCCGGCTATTACCGCAAGACGCCCGACGCCTACGGCATCACCTGCATGACCATCGTCTTCTGGAAGTACTCGTACAATCCCGAGAAGAAGTACTGGTACGGCTGGGATTGACGGAGCGCCCGGGCAATAGGAGTCCGGGCGCCCCGATGGGTCAGAAACCCACGCGAGTCATCGTGAAGGGCTGCGAGCCATTGACGCCCTTCTGGAGGATGATGCCGGTGATCTTCCCCGTGAAGAGGCTGCGCTGGATCTGGCTGATGGAATAGACGTCGCGAGTCACCCCGGCCAAATCCCTGAAGGCGATGAACGAGCCGATGGCGGGGTTGTTGGGGAGCGCGTAGAAGCTGCCCGTCTCCGTGTTGCAGCCCAGCACGGGGCAGGTGCGGCTCACCGTGCGCACGTAGCTGCCCTCCACCCGGTCGATGTACTCAGTGCCCGTCAGCGTCATCGTGAGCAGCTCTTCCGTCGCCGCCAGAGGCCAGCTCCGTGAGTAGGTCCCCACGAGTCCCGCCAGGCTGTCCGGCGTCTCGTAGAGGGCGGCCTCGACGGTGCCGGTGGCCTCGGGGTGCTCCGCCCCGGCCTCCGTGCCTTCCAGTCCTCCACATCCCGCGAGCAGCGCCAAGCCGATGACCATGCCATGCCGAAGGTGTCCCATGTAGCGCATTGCCTTCCCGGGCCGCACGTGTGCGGCGAATCCGTGAGTTGAGGGGTGATTCAGTTTTCAGCTAAGCCGCCGCGCCGGACGCCGTCAAGCACCGTGCGTGGAGTCCCGCGACACGGTGGCGTGACCTCCCGGTCACTGATGCACCGCGTTGATGCGTCACGACATTCCATCGGCCGCGCGAAAAGGCCGCGCCAACGGAAATGACAATCTCGAATGCGAGGGTATAGAGGTCATCCACCATTGACTGAGAGGGGTTGTTGGGTGCGAGTCTGTAAATGGCCGTACCCAGACAAGCCATTCCAAAGAGGAGCAGTCATGACGCCGGTCCGAGGCGCAGGGGCGAGGTTCACGCGGTGGGGGCTGTTGTTGGTTCCGTTGTTGTGGGCGTGTGGATCGGCGACGGGGGACGCTGGAGGGCCGCCGTCCGCGCCTCCGCCAGGGGAGTCCTCGCGCGGCGTGGTGTCCTGGGAGGAGTACCAGCGCAGTGCCCGGCAGGTGGTGGACGGCAAGGAGTACTACATCGTCGAGTGGGATATCGGGCTGTCGCTGGAGGCGCTTCGCGAGCGCTACGACGGCTACGTGGCGGCGCAGTCCGCGGGAGTGAAGGCGGGGCCGGAGCCGCTGGGGACGCAGACGTCACCGCTCATCGTCAACCGGGTGGGGCTGGCGGATGATATCTGGCCCTGGGCCTCGCGCTTCAACCTGCGCTACTGCGTGAGCAACGCGTTTGGCGGGAACAAGGCGCGCATGGTCAACGAGATGGCGAACGCGGCGGCGACCTGGCGGGCCTTCGCGGATGTCCAGTTCATCTATGACGCGAGCCAGGATGCGAACTGCACCAACGCCAACCCCGCGGTGACCTTCTCCGTGCAGCCGTGGACGGGCAGCGGCGCGTGTGCCTTCTTCCCCTCGGGCGGTGGGTGTGTGGCGCGCACGCTGGTCATCAACATCCCCAATCTGGACCCGGCGCCGCCCACCTCGCCCAACGTGACGACGGCCACGGTGCTCATCCACGAGCTGGGGCACGTCCTCGGCTTCCGTCACGAGCACACGCGCAACGCCGCTCCCTGCTTCGAGGACAACAACTGGCGCGCGCTCACGCCCTACGACGTCAACTCGACGATGCACTATCCCTGGTGCAACGGCGTGACGACCTCCACGCTCAACATCACCTACCCGGACGCGGCGGGCGTGGCCCTCCTCTATGGCTGGCATACGAACGCCAACGTGGACCGCGCCGCGCCCGCGGTGCACACGCATAACGTGACGGTGACGGCCCAGGTGGCCCAGGCGTTCTACTTCCCCATCGATGTGCTGACCAACTTCGCGGAGGGCTGCTTCCCCTCGACGGCCGCGCCGACGGCCGCGCACATCCGCTACGGAAGTGGCTTCGCCGGCGCCGTGGCGGCGGTCGCCACGTCAGTCGTCAACACGGGCGTCCAGTGCAGCCCCGGCTTCACCTGGTACCGGGCCAACTACACGGGGGTGTCCACGCTGGCCCTGAACACCTATACGTTTGTCTTTGGCACCGGAACCCAGCCGCTCACCATCGCCGTGGACAACAACAATCCCTACGGCGGCGGCGCGCTGTGGGACTCCATCAGCGGCGGGCGCGTCTATACGACGGCGGACGGGCGCTTCCGCGTGGGACGCCTCGGGCCTCCCTGAGCTGAGCGCCACGACACGTCAGGAGCGGGGCGGCCAGGGCAGCTCGGCCGTCCCGCTTCCGAGCCGCCCGCGCCAGCCCGTCACTCCCAGCGCACCACGAGCTTGCCCACCGAGTCGTTGCGCGCCATGCGCTCCAATCCCTGACGCAGCTCCGCCTTGGGCAGCACCGCGTCCACCACGGCGCGCAGCGCGCCCGAGCGGAACAAGGGGAGCAGGTGGCGCTCCGCGCTCTGGGCCAGGGCCATCTTCTCCTCCACGGGGCGGCTGCGCAGCACCGTGCCCGTCATGCTCAGGCGCTTGGTCAGCAGCAGCCCCAGGTTCAGGTCGGCGTGAGCCCCGGCCACCAGCCCCACCAGCATCATCCGCCCGCGAGGGGCCAGGGCCTGCAGCGACTCCGGCACGTAGTCCCCGCCCACCAGGTCCAGGCACAGGTCCGCGCCCCGGCCGCCCGTCTCCTCGCGCACCGCGTCCGCGAAGCGCGGGGGTGACGACTCGCACAGCACCGTGCGCACCACGCCCCACTCGGAGGCTCGCGCCAGCTTGGCCGCGTTGCGTCCCGTGCCCACCACGCGCGCGCCCGTGGCCTGGCACAGCAGCGCCGCCGCGGAGCCCACGCCGCTGGCCACCGCGTGTACGAGCACCGTCTCACCGGGCTTCAGGCCGCCCTGGAGCACCAGCGCGTCGTACGCGGTGAGGTAAGCCTCGGGCAGCGCCGCCGCGTCCGCGAAGTCCAGGCCCTCGGGTATGGGCAGCGCCTCGCGCTCGTGCGTGAGCAGCATCTGCGCCCAGGCGCCGCCGCCCACCAACCCCATCACCCTGTCACCCACCTTGAAGCGGCGCGTGCGAGGGCCCACGGCCACGACTTCGCCCGCGTACTCGAGGCCCGGCACGTCCGGGGGCACGTCTGGCGGGGCGGGGTAGTGCCCGCGAATCTGGAGCAGGTCCGCGCGGTTGAGGGCGGTGGCCCGGACGCGCACCCGCAGCTCGCCGGGGCCAGGCGTGGGCTCGGGGCGCTCCTCCTCCGCGAGGACTTCAGGGCCACCGGGCTCGGTGATTCGCATGACCTTCATGGCGCGGACCTCTCTTCGGGCGAGCGGGCACGAAACGTCCTGGCCCGCGAGAGCGTCAAGGCATATCTAAGGACAGGTCCATCATGAGCACTGTCACCTGTCCCATCTGTAAGAAGCTCTCCCCTCCGAGGGCCGAGAACCCGGCCTTCCCGTTCTGTTCCCGGCGTTGCCGCGCCGTGGACCTGGGTCGATGGTTGGGGGAGGAGTACCGGATGCCCGACCGCCAGGCCGAGCAGACGGAGGATGAGCTGCCCTCCGGCAGCCACCCCGACCGCCAGCGAGAGGATGCGTGAGCGGCTTCGTCGACCTGCACTGCCACCTGCTGCCCGCCGTGGACGATGGCGCGCGCACGCTGGAGGACGCGCTGGAGATGGCGCGCGCGCTGGTCGACCTGGGCTTCTCCACCGTGGCGCCCAGCCCTCACGCTCGCCCCGAGTACGCGCCCGTCGACGTCGTGGAGGCCCGGCTCGCGGAGCTGAAGGCGGCGCTGGAGCAGGCGCGAATCCCGCTGTCGCTCGGCCGCAACGCGGAGAACGTCCTGGATGACGCCTTCCTGCGCGGCCTGGGGACGCCCTCGGCGCGCATGCTGGGCGCGGGGCGCGTGACGCTGGTGGAATTGCCCTACACCGCGCCCGTGCCCGCGCTGCCGGACATCCTCTTCCGCATCCGCACCAAGGGCGTGGTGCCGCTCATCGCCCACCCCGAGCGGTGCCTGGAGTTCGAGCGCAAGGGCCGCGCGGCCGAGGCCGTGCGCGCGGGCGCCCACCTCCAGCTCGACGTGGGGGCGCTCATGGGCCGCTATGGCCCCATGGCGAAGAAGCTGGCCCGGGCCTTCCTGGACGACGGCCTCTACGCCGTGGCCGCCACGGACCTGCACGGCCCCGTGGGAGCGCGGGATTGGGTGGGCCGGGCGCTCGGGGAGCTGAGGAGCAGGGTGGGGGAGGAGGCGTCCGGCCGCCTCCTTCGGGGCAACCCATCCCGCCTGCTGGCCGGCGAGTCGCTGGAGTCCGACCAGGACTGACGGTATACCCGGCCGCCGTGAAACGCGCCGTCAAGCTCATGGCCAGCCTGCTGGTCACCGTCCTCTTCCTGTGGTGGGCCTTCCGGGACACCAATTGGGGCACCCAACTCGCCAGCCTCAAGTCGGCCAACTACGTCTGGTTGGTGCCGTACTTCGGCTGCCTCCTCGCCATCCACGTGTTCCGCACGTTGAGGTGGGGCAGCCTGCTGTCGGGCATGGAGCGCATCCCCTTCCGCAAGCTGAACGAGGCGTCCGGCATCGGCTTCATGATGCTGCTGGTGCTGCCGTTCCGCCTGGGGGAGTTCGCCCGGCCCTTCCTCATCGCCCAGCGCAGCTCCATCCGCCGCAGCGCCGCGATGACGTCCGTGGTGCTGGAGCGCATCGTCGACGGCCTCTTCGTGGCCTCGTCCATGCGCGTGCTTCTCTTCTTCGTCCCCACCGAGACGCCCGAGGTCCGCTACGTCAAGCTGGGCTCGTGGTTGATGTTCGCCGTGTTCGGCGGCGGGCTGCTCTTCCTCCTCGTCGGGCTGTGGCAGCAGGAGCGCACCGTGGGCCTGGTGCGCGCCACGGTGGGCCGCTTCGCTCCGGGCCTGGCCGACAAGGTGGCGGACGTCGTCGACACCTTCGTGGGCGCCATGCGGCAGCTGCCCGACGCGAAGCAGGTGGTCCTCTTCTTCCTCTTCACCGTGGGCTACTGGGGCCTGAACGGCTTCGGGATGATGCTGCTGGCCAACGCCTTCGACTGCTCGGGCGTGGCGGCCGGCACCGCGTGTCAGCCCATGGAGCTGTCGCTCTTCCAGGCGTACGTGGTGCTGTGCGTGCTGGTGGTGGGAGTGATGATTCCGGCGGCGCCCGGCATGGTCGGGACGTTCCAGGCGGCATGCAAGGTGGGCCTGAGCCTCTTCCTGCCCGCGTCCGTCGTGAATGCCAGCGGGCTGGCCTACGCCAACGTGATGTGGTTCGCGCAGACGGCGCAGACGGTGGGCTTCGGCATCCTCCTCATGTCCCTGGGGCACATGTCCTTCAAGGACATCGCGGGCAAGCTGGAGAAGGAAGGCGAGGCCGCCGCGCCCACGGCGTGAGCCCCGCGAGGTCCTCGCGGGAGCTCGCCGTGGGGCTTCTTCACGGCGTCACGGGTCGATGTTGCGCTTGATGGTGCCGAAGGGCGTGTCGACCTGGTGCTCGCTCTGGCCCTCGGTGGCGTAGCCCTCCGGCGCGCACCAGGCCTTGGCGGTGTCCCGGATGGAGACGACGGGGGTGTCCACCGCGATGCGCTCCTTCGACGTCGCCTTGGAGACGAGCTTGTCGTCGCGCATCAGCACGCAGCGGTCCTCGCCGTAGTACCAGGCGGTGGACTTGTCGGGGAACTCCTGCGCCCGGGTGGGGCCTTCGCCCATGGCGTCGACCACTTCCCGCGCCGTCATGCCGGGGTAGAGCTTCTGGAAGCCACCGGTGGTGGAACAGCCGGAGGCGGCGACGGCGACGGTCAGGAAGAAAGAGCGCATGGGGTGCGGGGCTCCTGGGAAAGGAAGCCGCCAGCCTAGCCCGCGCGTGTCGCCAGCCTCCAGACAGGGGCCGGGTGTGTGTGTCTTACAGCTCCTGGTCCAACCAGCGGATGATGGCGTCGCGGATGGAGGTAGGCTTCTCGGAGGCCGGACGAGCGCGCGGGCCACGCGCCGTCTCCACGTCGTGGAGCCGCGCGGGCCACAGGTGCTCGCGGGTGCGGGGCGGCGCTCCGTGCTGCATGAAGGCCCGACGCGTCACGACTGGCCTTCTTCCTTCGCGGGGCCTCGGCCGTACTTGCCGAGCAGGTCCTCCACCGCCTCGCGGAGGTACTCGCTCTGGTGGATGCGGGTCCGCCGCGCCAACTCGCGCAGCTTCTGGACCTGCTCCTCCGGCACCAGGACGTGGGTGGAGACGATGTCGGCCTCGGGCCCACGTGCGTCCACGGACACCTCGGCGGCGGCCGGGGACGCGGGAAGCTCGGGGCTCAGGGGGCTGGCGTTTCCATCTTGCATCGGGGGTTCCTCCTGGCGTGGCTGCTACAGGCCGCTACCGACCTGTCCTGGCATTAGGAGGGCGCTCCGAGGACTCGTCAACAAAACGGCCCGGGCCCCACGGGGTGGAAGTGACACCTTTGTTATCCGTTCTCCCAAATTGATGTGGTAATTCGCGGACTTCTCACCTGGAGCGTCCTGATGAACATTCGTCGTGTGTGCGTTGCCGCTGCCGCTGTCTTTTCGTTCGCCGCGAGCGCCGAGGGAGTTCGGGAGTCCGTGTCGCTGGTGGAAGTGGATGGCTTCGCCGCGTCCCAGGCGAAGGTATGCACCGCGGTGCCGCTGTCGTTGACGGCCATCAATGCGTCCTCGCTGGAGCCCGCGCGGGTGGCGTGGAATGCCGGCTCCAACAGTGGTGCCTGGCATTACATGGACACCATCCAGGCCTACAGCACCCCGCAGTGCCCTGCGACGCCGGTCACCATCCAGGCGGTGGTGAACAAGCTGTCGGAGCAGAACCAGGGGTTTCCGTTCCCCGAGGACGGCATCTTCACCAACCGCGCGGGGTTGTCGCAGAGCATCTTCCTGAGCTCGAACTACTACGGCAATGGCCTCGCGGTGCTGGCGGCCATTGATTCCTTCGCGGGCGGTGGGACGGTCCAGGCCTGGATTGCCACCCAGGAAGTGCCCTGCCACAACTGCCATGAGTTCCTTCAGTACGCGGTGCTGTATTACCCGGCCACGCGGAAGGTCGTCTTCCTGCAGGGCTACACGGGCTACGACTCCTGAGTTGAAGTCGTGAGGCGTCGGCCCTGGGCTCGGGCCGACGCCTCTTTCTGAGAATGTATCAACTGGGGGGCGACTCGGTGCTCGCGCCGGTGTGACGGGATTGACACGTCTCGTGGCTGGATGGCCACGTTATTGTGTTTTTCCCCGAGTCACCCACCTGGAGCGGACTGATGAGTCTTCGCAAGCTGTTGGTTGCGTGTTGGATTGTATTGGGCATGTCGGGCTGTATGGATTCCCATGACGAGCCCGCGCCCGAAGTCGAGCTGGGAGTCTCCGAGGCGGAGGCGACGGCCACGCGCATCTACGCGACGGAGGCGTCGCTGGAGCTGAGCTTCGAGACGATGGGGACGTTCGAGACGCGCAACGGCGTGCGCTCGCTCATCCTCAAGGCGACGGCGAACCGATATCTGAAGCGTGTCTTCAGCTTCGTGCCGGATGACGCCTTCGGGACGGCGAACATCATCAGCGAGCGCCGCTTTGAAGTCGTGCTGCCGGTGGGCCACGAGCTGAACACGGTGCTGTCCGGGCTGCCGCTGTTCATCACCGTGGAGACCTTCACGGGCACGCCGACGAACTACACGGCGAAGATTGAGGTGTACCCGCGCTTCTTCGACTTCCGTGGGACGAACGCGGTGTGGATCGACGAGAAGGTGGACCCCGTCTACGTGCGCAACGGGGCGGACGTGCTGGTGTACCGGGGGCGTGCGGATGTCTCCGCGGAGGCGCTCACGGTGACGGCGCCTGACGGGGTCCCGGTCGTCGCGGCGGTGGACGCGGACACGTACCGGCTGGACTGGTCCTACTCGACGGTGGAGAAGGCGATGGACCCGACCACGCTGCCTTTGACGTTCACGGTGTACCAGGGTGGTCAGGCCACGGAGCAGAAGACGGCGCGGCTGGTGCCGCGCGTGACGGTGCTGGAGTTGACCACGGGTGATGCGTACGAGACCTGGCCGACGCCCTCGTGCGAGCTGGCGGTGTACAACTGCTTCCACTCGCAGCCCCCGGGGACCACCGACTTCGCGGCCTGTGGCACGTACCGCCAGGTGTCCCGCTGCCGCTACACGTCGGACATCTGCCAGGTGGTGCCGCGCGTGCCGCTGACGCTGACGTCGGTGGATGCGTCGTCGCTGGAGGATGCGCGGGAGGAGTGGAACATCGGCTCCAACAATGGGGCCTGGCATCACCTGGAGACGATCGCCGCGTACGTGACGCCGCAGTGCACGCAATCGCCGGTGACGCTCCAGGGCGTGTTCAACCAGCTCAACTGGCCGTGGTACCAGGACTTCCCGACGTTCGCTCAGGGCATCGCGACGAACCGGGCGGGGCTGTCGCAGAGCCTCCTGCTGACGTCGAACTACTACGGGGACGGGGCGGCGCTGTTGGCGGCGATTGACGCGTACGCCGGTGGAGGCGAGGTCCAGGCGTGGCTCGCCACCCAGGAAGTGTCCTGCCACAACTGCCACGAGTTCAACCAGTTCGCGGTGCTGTACTACCCGGCCACGCGGAAGGTCGTCGTGCTGCGGGGTTACACGGGTTACGACTCTTGAGTTGAGGTCGTGAGGCGTCGGCCCCTCGTGAGCCGGCGCTGTTCCGTTGTCTGGCCTGGGGAGGCTGTGTCAAATCCTCTGGATTCGGCTTGGGATGGACAGGGATTGTCACCCGTGGTGAGCGGGTGGTCACGTGGATGTGTTTCCCTCGACATCGCCTGTCTGGAGGGGCTGGATGCACCTGCGTGAACCGTGGTGGGTGGGGCTTGTGGTCTTCGGTGTCCTGGCGTGTCAGGACTCGGGACTGGAGCCGGATGCCGCGCTCGTGGAGGCCCTGGGCAGCTCCGAGGCGGCGGCGGCCATGCGCATCTGGGCTGCGGGGCAATGTCGTCAATGCGAGGGGAGCCGTCGTGGGGGATGCCGAGCGCGGTCTCGAAGGTCTGGACGACGCAGTCTGAGAGGCGCTCGCCTCCGTGGCGCAGAGTAGAAGAGGGGAGGCGCGTGCACTCAGCAGGACGCGCCGCCGGGAGCGCTCTGGCAAAAGAAAAGCCCCGGAATCACTCAGGAAGTGACTCCGGGGCAGTGGCCAGGGTCGGACTTGAACCGACTACCTGCGGATTATGAGACCGCCGCTCTAACCAGGTGAGCTACCTGGCCGTGAAGTGAGGGCCCGTATATCGGGAGCGTCGCGTCACCGCAAGAACTTCGAAGCGACCAGGGGCGCAAGGAGTCTCCTCCCTCGGATTTTAGAGGGAGGAGGGCGGATTTGGGGCCGTCCGAGAGTGGACCTCTGCGCCGTCCCGGCCCTTTTTCCGGCCTGGAAGGATGAGGGCAGGAGCAGGAGCATGCCGCGCGAGCGGGGCCGTACTCATGGTGCAGGTACCCTGCGCCAAGGCGGCATGCGGAGCCGAGCACTCACGCTCCTCGGTCCAGATGGGTCTGATCGACGCGGAGACGAAGCTGGCGAGTGCCTATGGGGGCTGGTGCCAGCGCCAGCAGCAGTCCCGAGACTGCCTCCACCTGCTGAACGAGGGCGTCACCCTGGACGAGGAGTGCAAGGGCACCCTGGCCTTTCGCCTGGCTCTGGATTCGGTCTGGGCCGAAACGGCCGAGGCCCTGGAGGGGCTGACGGACAAGGAGTCGATGATGACGATGCTCGCCACGACGGGAGCGGTCTACTTCGCCTTGTGGCTGGTGCCCGAGCCCCTGCTTTTAAAGAGCGTCGCCGCGACGCTGACGGTGGCGCTCATTGCGTACCTGGGATGGGACACCGTGTTGAGTCTCGTGCAGGGCTGGAGGGTGTTGGCGAAGGAGGTGGAGGAGGCAACCACCTTCGATGGGATTCAGGACGCTGGCGAGAAGTACGGAGAGGTGAAGGGGAGGAACGCCGCGCGGGCGTTCGTCATGCCGGCGATGGCGGCGCTGAGGAGCATGGCGCAGGCGCTTGGGGTGCGAATTCCCACGCTCCCTGGCTCCGCGCTGGCTGCGCTGGTGGGGGCAGGGCAGGGTGGCTTCAGGTTGTTGGCAGCGGGACAGGTCACTTCCGTGGCGGTGGCTACGGGAGGCGTCATCACCATTGATTCGCGCCTGGCTGACGGGCTAGGGGGGCGTGAGTCGCGGGGGAGCAACACCGGCCATCTCCGAGGGGCGGAACCGGTTGGTGGCAAAGGAGGTGCTGGGTCGGAGTGCGGTATTTGAGGGGCGAGAATCGGTGCAGGTGTTGTTATGGGGTATTTCTTTCCTCGAAAGTCACCGCTGCAGCCCATTTCAATCGAACGTGTTCTGCGATTGCGATCGCTTCGGAAAGGCCGCGCCGCATCCGCTCGGCGCGAGCCTTAGGTCCTTCGTCCGCATCCGTGCCGCTCAACCAGTCCAAGATCGCTCGCAAGCCGGGCAGGATATCCTCACTACTTGAATTCATGGGGAACGAGCTACGTGCGGGAGAGCAAATCCACTCAGCCATCTTCTCGGCCGCAGCGAAGATTCGCTGTGTGGCCGAAGTTATCGGCTCCTCGTGGCTGTGATAGTAATTGTCCATGACTTCATGTCCCAGTGTGTCAATTTCAAGAGGAGCGATTGACTCATGTACGCCCAAGACTAGATCCAGTCGCAGCCCTAGCCTTACTAACGGCTCGACGACCTCGTTCGCCCAATTCAAGAACGGATGTTGCCAGAGATCAACGCCGAGTTTGTTCCACGCGATCTCGGATACAGGGTGGGAAGAATGATTCCACCACCCAAGTTCCGCAGGAGATGTCTGCGAAATTAGGTCCATTCGCAACGACCAAGCTGTGCGCGCGAACGCCTTGCCCAGAAATGTGGGAATAATCAAAATGTGGCGCCACTTGATGCGCGAGATATGAAAATCAATGCTCACGACATTGTTGCGCCTAAAGGTGGCATGCAGAGCCTCCAGTAGGGCTTCCCGCTCTTGATGAAGATTTTCCGGCCCCCCAAAATCTAGCTGTAACCAGAGCGCGGAGTCTCGCCCCCACTGGATGTCCTCTGAGAGGATGGATGCAGAGAGCGAGGTGAGTCGAGTTCGAAGGCCGTCGATGATTGCCCTGCCCGCGTCATCCTGCTTGCGAACTGCCCATTGGGTAGGTCGGGACATGCCCCCGCTGCGGGCGGAGTACACAAACATCAGCCATAATGCCCAGGAGTCGCGCAGTAGCTCAGTCTCCCTCGTTTCGGTTTGCTCCAGTCTCCCGTCGAGAATGTATTGTTTGAATCGATTTTGATACTCCTGCTGCAATGCGAGAACTGTGCTTGCCGCCTCGGCCAAGTTGACAGTAGGAAGGTGGGTGTTCAGTTTTTCCTCCCCGGAATTCCTCAATACCGCCATCGCACTGCGCCTCTCCCGCGCGCTGCCTCGAGCAAGAAGAGGCTGAAGTGCCAGTGGCATGCCTATCTGACTCATGAAGTTCCTGACGGCCCGTGCGTATTTGCCCAAGAGGTCAAGATACTCCCTGTGTCTCAGGAGTGCGAGAGACTGAAGGCTTTGCTTGGATGCGCGAGCGCCGAGCGCGGACGTGGTTGGTCCTGCTCCGAACTCGTCAGATTGTTCCGAGGTAAATCCCCACTCGTCTACGGCAACTTGAGGTAACAGTGGAATCTGTGCGACTTTATTACAAAGTTTCTCCCATTTGGCAGCACTTAGGACGCCTCTCGTGCCGACTAGTGGCAGGGTCGCCATCCCGCGAAAATACGACTGGAGTGTTTCGTGAAGCATCTCCAATGCATCAATGATGGATTGGCGGAGGTGAAGCACTTCCACCGCATGATCCTCCCATGTCTTTGGTCGGTCAGGATAGGTAATGAGGTTGATTAACATGCCGTTCAGGCGTGTGGCCCATTCGGGCGGTAGATATTTGGTCTCCAGTTCCTTCGTCGTTTCATCGTACTCCATCGGCAGCAGTGAAGAGCGTTGGCCGTATCCCTGGGTCGCATACGTATGTCGCCCTGGTAGGAAGCTCCGTAGTAGCCGAGCACGGCGAACCGCTTCTCGATTGGGGCTCAGTTTTTCCGATGAGGAATGGAGACTTGGCGCGACTGGATCGGGTTCGTGGCCCGCGATGAACGCCGGATCCATGAGAAAATGCGCGGCGATGCGCTGGTCATCTTGCTCCAGCATGAATACTTGGAGTTCTTGGCGAGCCCGGACGATTGCTTTGGGGTTCAAGCGAGCCAGCTGCTTATGCACATCAATATTTGGGTGAAAGGACAGCGCATAGGCGACATCTGCGGCGACATTCAGAGGTAATGAATCGAGCGCAGTCTCATATGCGTGAAAGAATTCTTGTCCCCAGGGGAGTGCAACCTCAAGGCGTGCAGCCCAGAAAATACATTCGGCCACAGCCGCCCATCCTTCGGTGCTTGCGGGAGGCGTAATGCCTGCGCTAACTGCGACCAGCCACTGCTGCGCAGCCGAGAATAGATGGCGAGATGATGACAGGCGGGCGCGCAGGCCTTGTATGGTACGTCTGGCCTCCTCGGGAATGAAGCTGAGGCTGTCCAGTACTGAGAAGGTGAGTCCGGGAGAAATAGCTTGGACCTCACCCACATCGATAGGCAGTGCCGCGAACCAGCCGGATCCGAAGATTGCCTTTGCGGAGGTTGTCACTGGCTCGATGTCTGTAATGTATTCGTTCAGCCCCATCCAGAGTAGTGCACGAAATACCTGTGCAGTTCCATCCCAGGTCGATGGGCGTATTGTTCCAAGTTCCCGTGCGAGTCTTGAGCGCTCGTTCTTATGGCGTGAGAAGGTGTGTAGTAAAAATGTTCCCAAATCGCTTTCCACTATCTGAGGTAGGGCACGAACTGCGACTTCAATCCATGGGGTGAATGCGGTATTGGTGAGCAGAGTGACCAGGACCGCAGATCGGACAGGGTGGAGCCCGTCCACAAATTGACCTGAACCATCCGTGCGGATCAGGTACTCGCGTTCGAGTCGCTGGATGGTGAGCGATGGTTCGGAGAGGCCAATTGAGCCGGCGAGTAGGACGACATTGAGTCGAGCGCCATAGGCGGAGGCGACTGCGGTGCGTCGCAGCAGCTCTAGCTCGGCTTCCGCCTGTCTGCCGAGTCGGGTAGCTCGCTCGCGGAGGCGCAGAACCTGTGCCTCAAGCCGAGCGTGCAACGTGTCGTGTTGCGTGACGAGATAGGTAAACTCAAGCAGGGGGCCTCTTCCACCAAATCGTGCCCAGGATTCCTCAAAGTCCAAGTTCTGGGGGGAAGGCCTATGTTGAGTGAGCCGAGCATGAATCAAGCGAGCCTCGGCTTCTTCGAGCTGAAGGGCTACTTCCTCGAAGCGCAGACTCGAGCGATCGATGCTCGCCCGCAGCCAGTCTTCCTCGCGAATGGTCACGAGAATACGGGCGGAACGTTGCTCATACAGGCCATCTACTAGCTCCGTCCAGGCTGTATCTCCCGGAGAGACTTCCACGTGAATGTATGCGAGCGCACCAATCGTTGAGAGATGCCCGGTTAGGGCTCGAGCGATGCTCAAAGCATGGCGTCGATCCTGAATGAGCCTCACCCTGAAGCGGCTCGCGGAGGGGACGTAGTCATGAAGGAAGCGATGTGCAAGAGCACTTTTCCCCTGTCCTGATGCGCCTCGTACCACCACGACGCGCGCCTTGCTGAATGCCTGCTCAATTGCATCCAATTTATCGCGGCGGATAATGTCGGCGCCTGAGAGGATGTGTTCGTAGCGTGCTGAGATGCCTTGGTAGAACTCCTTGCCGAGTTCTTCGGCATTGGCGACGGAACCATTGTCGAGAGGCACGATAGTCGTGAACCACTCTGCGTGGTGCGTGGCTCGGTCTGCGAGAAAGCGACTGACTTTGGTCAGGCGTTCTTCGATGTCTCGCTGGGTGATGGATTTTCGCGACTCAGCAATCTGGAATAGCCATGCGTGGAGTAGGTCGAAAGCAGCTGAGGGATCAGTTCCCGTGAAGGAATTTCTCAGCACCGTGAACACGGCGTCTGTCAGTTCCCTCTCCGAGGCAAAACCCAGAGTCACTGTTGCGAGCAGGCGCTCCGCTTGCTCGACCGTGTAGTCCCACTCCTCGAATTGTCGAACCACTCGCCCTCGGTAAGGCTCATGCCCGGCCCATGCATTCACCATTTCCAGGCCATAGGGGCCAAAGGAGACGATGCGTTCGAGTATGTCTGGGGCCGCGGAGCGTCGGCTCAGGACCCGGTGAAAGAATGATTCCGGCTTCCTTGGCTTGAGCTCAGAGAGTGTCAACGTGTCTTGATAAGCCTTGATCTGGATGACCTCTAGAACTCGGCCTGTCGCGTCAAGAATGTCAAGGTCTTCGTGTCCCTCTAGCCTGAAAACGAGTTGAGCCGACTCTTTGTCCGAGAGTATGCGATGAAGTGTGTATAACGCCTGGAGACGATACCCCCTGAGGGCTGCTGGCGCACCTGTGCCTGCCATGAAGAACCTCCCATTGATTGTGCGAGCTGTCGTCACTCAGTATAGTTAAAATGCTGCACGGCGTCTTCGCCATGAGCATGGCCGGTAGCCGGTGGGCTTGGCAATTGCAGTTCAATGCGATGCAACTTCAGGAGCCATCGCGCCTGCGTCGCGGATGTCGATGGCTTGTTCGAAGACGATTCCCCATCTCGATTGGTGCTCGGCGTTTCACCGCGCCGAGTTCTTTCGGGCAGAGATGAGCCCCGTGCCCCCGAATGATGCGGAAGTTCCTGTCCGCTTCAGTAGACACCAAGGAGGAGGCAGTTGCCCACAAGGAGCGTGGGCTCCATAGAGGTCGCGGAGGCCACCCAGGTGGATCTCAGTCCGGAGCAGTTAGGCCGGCGGTCCGTTTTCACCCTGGAGACGGAGCGCGCACCCCATCAGGTGTCGTGGGGCAAACCAGCCCCAGGTGCCTGCCTGACTCCACGCCTGACGCGGGCGAACACGTCGAACTCGAACGTCCTCGCGAGCAACTCAGTCCAGTCCATTCGCGGCCGCTACTCCTTGCATCGGCTCCCTCCCAGCCGTTGTCTCAGGCTCCACGCTTGCCTTGTCCGCAATGGATGGGTGCCACGGCGAACAGTTCGCGGCTTTTCCCGTCTGGTGAGAAGCTGGAGCCGCTGTTCCACCGCGGGCGCGGGGCGCGATGTGTTCGCTGGTGTGCTATGCCCCGCCGCATGGAAATCTTCCGACTTGCGGATACGGTCGAGTTGAACAACGCATGGCTCGTCGGCCTGAGCGTGGCATTGTTGCTGCTCGTCCTCTGGGCCGTGCTCGTGGCCTCCAGTGCGCTGCTGTACCAGGGCATCCGGCTGATGGGTGTGAAGGCGCTGGAGCAGATGGCGGACGCCCTTCGCAAGCGCGCCCGGCTGAGCGCCGCCCTCCTGTCCTTCGTCGTGGTCATCATCGGCATCGCCGTGCTGGGCTTCTCCCTGTGGGCGAAGAAGGATCTGGAGCCCTCCTTCAATGCCTTGCTGGCGGGGGTGACGGTGGAGGGGCTGGCGGCCCTGGGGCGCGGAGCGGGGCTGCTGGTGCTCTTGCTGACGGCCTTCCTGGTGTTGGATCGGACGGCACGTCAGCTCCTGATGCGGCTCGAGCGCAGGGTGAACGAGTGGCAACTGCGCCCGGAGCACAGGGCACATGCCCAGAAGGCGATGGAGCAGGGGCCCGGCTTCATCAAGCTGGTGCTGGCCTACGTCGCGGTGGGCGTGGCGGTCACCTCGCTGCAACCCCCGGCCGCGTTCGACTGGCTCGTTGGCACCACCGTCTTCGTGTTGCTGTGCATCAGCGGTGGGCGCCTGGCGGTGTCCTTGCTGCACCTGATGTCGGGTCGGCTGGTCGAGTCCTGGCGGGCGAAGAGCACGGCCACGAAGTACGAGGAGTACTTCATGGCCCTCAGCCGGCTGCTACCGGTGGGGCAGCGGAGCCTGGAGGCCATCGTCTACATCTCGGTGGCGACCCTCATCATCCGTCGGTTCCAGGGCCTGGAGTCCTTTGCTCCGTACGGGCCGGTGCTCATCCGCGTCATCGCCCTGTTCTTCGCCGCCAGCGTCGTCGTGGAGTTCGTCCGGCTGCTCATCGCCCGGGCCTTCAAGGTGGACGGCCTCGACCTGGATGACAAGGCCCGGCGGCGCAACACCTTCGTCGCCCTCATCCAGAGAGCCTCCACGTACCTGGTCTACTTCCTGGTGGGGATGATGGTGCTCAGCGACCTGGGTGTGGACCCCACCCCCATCCTCGCTGGTGCCGGCATCGTCGGCCTCACCGTGGGTCTGGGCTCACAGGCCATCGTCACGGACATGGTCAATGGCATCTTCCTGCTCTTCGAGGACCAGATCTTGAACGGCGACTACATCCGCATCAACGATACCGAGGGCGTGGTGGAGGAGATAACACCTCGCATCACCCGCATTCGAGATCGCTTCGGGCGCCTTCACATCCTCCGCAACGGTGAAGTCAAGAATGTCATCAATTACAGTCGCGGCTGGACGCTGGCGGTCGTGGACATGGCCGTGGCCTATGAGTGCGACTTGAAGAAGGTGCTGGATGTGATTGGCCAGGTCTGCGAGCAGGTGCCCTTGCTGTCGGCGGGCAAGGTGTCCGAGATGCCCAAGCTGCTGGGTATCGAGAGCATGGACGAGAGCTGGATGACCATTCGCATTGAAGCCAAGGTCCAGCCAGGGACGCACTTCGACGTGAAGCGGCTGCTCAACCGGCTGTTGTTCGACGCCTTCAACGCCAACGGCCTGGAACTTCCCTACCCCAAGTCGGTGCAATACGAGGGGACCACGGTGCTTCCCGCTACCGCCACCGCCGCCGCGCCGCCGGAGGAGGAGCCCATGGCCCTTGCCGCCTCGCTTCGGTAAGGGAGGCGTCTTGGCCATATCGGGCTGCTTGGTCGTGGCATGTCGGGTGCGGTCAGGCAGGACATCGCCGCACTGCTTGCGTACGAGCTGCAGAAGACGCACGCGAGCATCAAACCGGGCATCGCGTCGGGCCTGGTACTTCATGGACTTCGGCTCTCGAGAGAGGCGCAATGACGGGAGAGCCGCATGACGCTGCGCTGGGGCACCGTGGTGCTGCTGGTGTTGATGGGCTCGGGGTGTGCGGCCTCAAGGGTGGTGCGACTGGATACGGGCGAAGGACGGCCCTTCGTCTACGAGCCGCGCACGGATGCGGAGCCAGTCAGGCTGGAGCCTGACGAGTTCACCGAGGCGGTCCAGCAGTTGGCGCGCACCGCGCCGCGCTCCTTTCTGCCGAGGGACGCCGCGATGCGGCTGTTCCACCTGGACCCTCCTCGTGCCTCCGCTCATGTGCGGGGGCACCTGGGACTGGTCTCTGTCGAGGAGCCGCGGCGAGGCCGCCTTCTGGTGGCCGAAGCGCCGGACGCGGAAACGGAGCTGGTGAGTGCCTACGGACGCTGGTGCCAGAGTCAGGAGCAGTCCCGTGACTGCCTCCATCTGCTGGACGAGGGCGTCACCCTGGACGAGGAGGGCAAGCGCACCCTGGCCTTTCGTCTGGCGCTGGATTCGGTCTGGGACGAAACGGAGGAGGCCCTGGAGGGGCTGACGGACAAGGAGTCGATGATGACGATGCTCGCCACGACGGGAGCCGTCTACTTCGCCTTGTGGCTGGTGCCCGAGCCGCTGCTTTCAAAGGGCATCGCGGCGACGCTGACGGTGGCGCTCATCGCCTACCTGGGATGGGACACGGTGTGGAGCCTCGTGCAGGGCTGGAGGGTGTTGGCGAAGGAGGTAGAGGAGGCAACCACCTTCGATGGGATTCAGGACGCGGGAGAGAGGCACGGAGAGGTGATGGGGAGGAACGCCGCGCGGGCGTTCGTCATGCTGGCGATGGCGGCCTTGGGAGGCACGGCGCAGACGCTGGCGGCGCGGATTCCCACGCTCCCTGGCTCCGCGCAGGCTGCGCTGGTGGGAGCAGGGCAGGGCGGCTTCAGGTTGTCGGCAGCGGGGCAGGTTACCTCCGTGGCGGTGGCAGCGGGAGGCGTCATCACCATCGCCCTGGACCCGGAGGCTTTCGCGGAGACAGCACGCGGTACGCAAGCCGTGGCGTCCGAGCCGGTGGCGACGAGTGCCCACGAGCACCACATCGCCACCAACAAGTGGTGGGACTCCTTCAACAACGGTGGTCCGTGGTCACCGGAGTTCAAGAAGCTCTTCGACCGGGCGGGCATGTCCCTCAATGACGCGGCCAACAAGGTCCGCGTACCGGGCCATAAGGGGCCTCACCCAGAGGCATACCATCGCGATGTGTTCAAGCGGCTGAACGAGGCGATGGAAGACTGTAGCAGTATGCAACAGTGTCGTGAGTCGCTCACCAGCGCTCTGAAGAATCTTGCCGCGGAGATTGCTACTCCGGGCTCCAAGCTCAACAGACTGGTGACTCGGACTTGAAATGGGATGGAGCCATCATGGCGATGCGGTACTTCGAGTTGCTCGACGATGTCTCCTCTCCTGGTCGCTGGAGTCTGGGCGACCCGACTGACGAGACAGGGAGAGAAGTCGCCAATCCATGGATGTTCAGGAAGGGTGAGCCGGTCCATGTCGAAGGGCGCCTGACGATTCCGATCGACCGGTCGGGCAAGCCGATGGACTTCTCCATGGCGGGTATTGGCGTCACGCCTGTCGTCCACGCGAAGGTGATCTCGGTACTCGCCAGGCTGGCGCCTGACGACGTTCAGCTCTTCTCTGTGAAGATCGCCTCGGAGTCCGGGCCTTACTTTCTCGTCAATGTGACCCGCACCATCCGGTGCATCGATGACAGCGCCTCGGAGGAGGTGCGGTACTGGAAGCCGGAGGATGGGCGCCCGGAGAAGGTCGGGAAGTATCGCGGCGTATCGGGCATGCGAATCGACCCGACGAAGGTGGGCGATGCGAAGGTGTTCCGGACCTGGGGATGGACCATCGCGCTCATCGTGTCCGAGGACATCAAGGATGCTCTGGAGCGAGCGGGTGTCACGGGGGTGAAGTTCGAGGAAGTCACAGGTCCAAGTGCCATCAGTCCGGAGGAGAGAGCACGCAACCATCAGCTCGTGGCTCTGGCGGATCAGGCAGATGCTGCCCGCCAAGTCTTCTGGCGCACCCTGGGAAAATTGGATGAAGAGGTCATCATCCCCATTGTCGTCGGTGGTAACTGGCCTGCCCGGAGGCAGGTGTGGCGTGTCATCCACCGCGAGAATGGGCGGACCCTGCTGGTGACGCACGGGCTCTCGGACTTCTTCTTCGTGGCCGGAGTGGAGCCAGAGCCGTCCGTGGGCTTCGGCCTGGAACTGGCCTTGGAGACGAGCGAACCCCAGGCGCATGTCGAGAAGAGCTGGCTCCTGCGGTTGCTGGAGCGGGTGGGGGACGAAGTCGCGGCACATGAAGGCGTGCGCGAGAAGGTGAAGGCAGGCTTCCTTTCGATGGAGGTCTCAGGCCAGGGAATGCCCGAGCCGCTCCTGACGAAGGAGGGCAGGGTAGGGGTGCTGCTGGGCATGGAATCGAGCACGCTGCCAGGACGCTTCACCATGCCGGCCGGAGAGGTCCGGCTGGTCACGGTCAAGGTGCTGATGCCCGCGGAGCTTGCGTATCTGCTTGAGCACGGAACGCGCGGTCGGGACGAGCTGGTGCGGCGCTTCGCCCAGGAAGGACAGGAGCATGTGTCTCGCGCGTGGCGTAAGTCCGTGGTGTGATTGCCTCGTAAGTGTTCGCTGTGCCCCGTCGTGACGGGTTCCAACTTCTCGTGAGACCTCCCTGGGACACGTCAGGAGGTGGTCCGTGGAGTTGGGGCAGTTCTGCTGTCGCCCTCGAAGTCACCGGCGTCCGGGGCGCAGGAGCCTTCCTTCCCAAGCCCCCCTGCGGACCCACTACAGAACATGCCCGCGGCAGATGCCCAGGGGATGGGGTCGCTGGCCTCGCAGGTATCGGCGACGAGGTCGAAGTAGCGGGCGAAGGCGCCCTGCCAGGCCGCTCGGTGGGCTGACAGCCGAGCAGGCAGCGCCCGGCGGTATGCGCCCGGGCGAGGCTTAGCCGTAGGTGTAGGCGACATCGTCATGGCCGGCCGTGCGCACCGGGAGGGTGTCCAGCACCGTCCGCCGCTGACAGGCCCCGGGGGCGGCCTGTGCGCGTAGCCGAACCCCAGTGACGCGAAGGCGCCCACCGGCTGGGCGACGAACCCGTCGCCGGTGTTGGCGTACAGCGTCGAGGTGCCGCTGCCCGGACTGTAGAGCAGCGCGTCAGCGAGGCCGTCCTTGTTGGCGTCGGTGAAGGTGACGTGCAGCCCCTGGATGGAGGCGAGCTGCTGCCATTGAAACATTGAAACCGTGATGACCAGCCGAAGGTGGCTGACTCAGCAGGTCGGAGGAGGAGGGTTCTAAGTCATTTCAAGCAGGCCAATTCACTCATCAATGCTGGCGCGGCACACGGCGGAGCAGGGAGAAAATGGCGGGCGAATCTGCCCGACTTGCAAGGTTGAGGTACCGCCCCACTCCGGGGAGCCACGAGGCTGGCACAACAGCCACCCACGAGCGCCCTGGCATCTCCGGTTCAAGCGCATGAGAGGTTCTCAAGCAACCTGGCAGGAACGAGCCCCTGCAAGATCAAGACGTTGCCAGAAATAAGAGAAGGGGCTGATGGAAGATCCCCATCAACCCCCCTCTAGTGATTCTGAAACGAGGAACGACCAGCTTCGACAGCTGGCGTCAAAACACCAGACTACTAGCGCGCCTTCGGGCCGCCGCGAACGTGGAGCTTGATCTTCATGTGGTGCCTCCTTTCAAATTGAACGCTACGTGTATTCAAAACTGGATGTCAAATCGAATCCAAGAATAATATGTGGCGCATTGCGGCGATGTGGGCGAAGTCCCGCGTCGCATCGACGTGCTCGTATTCAGGCCATGGGAGCGTGCGGCGCAAGGCAGTGGCGGAGTGGAGATTGAAATCAGCGTGCTCACCCGCCAAGGCCTGTACAGGCGAATTGGTACCAGGTTTAGACAGCATCCCTGTGCCGCGGTACTCGCCGAGGGTGGCTGACTCAGCAGGTCGGAGGATGATGTTTAAGCCATTTCAAGCAGGCCGATTTGCTCATGCCCTGGCAGATCCGGTTCAAGCACCTGAGAGGTTCTGGAGCCAACCTGGCGGGACCGAGCACCTGCAAGCTCAAGGCAGTGCCAGAAACGAGAGGAGGGGCTGATGGAAGAGCCCCATCAACCCCCCTTTGGTGATCGAAAACGAGGGACGACCAGCTTCGACAGCTGGCGTCAAAACGACTGACTACGAACGCGCCTTCGGACCGCCGCGGACGTGGAGCTTGATCTTCATGTCGTGCCTCCTTTCAAGTCGAACGCTACGTGTACTCGAAACTGGATGTCAAATCGAACCCCAGTCCAATATGTGGCGCATTGCGGCGATGCGGGCGAAGTCCCGCGTCGCATCGAGGCGCTCGTATTCAGACCATGGGAGCGTGCGTCGCAAAGCAGTGGCCGAGGTGTTGACACGGCGCGACCATTAAGGCGACTTTGGTTCGCGGACCATGGCATATCCCTTCGAGCGGACCCTTCGTTCCCTGCGCTATGAGTCGGACACGCGCCTCGTGTTCGTCGCTCTGATGGTGTTGTGCGCCTGCGGGCTCATCGCCTGGTCGCTGTTCGCCAAGGTCCCGCTCGTCAAGGCCAGCTCACAGGCCCGGATCGAGCCACACAACGCCGTCCATCGCATCGAGCCGCCCAGTGCGGGCAAGGTCGTGCTCTCGCAGCTCAAACTCGACCACGAGGTCAAGGAAGGAGACCTGCTCATCGAGTTCGACGCACGGGCCGAGCGCCTTGAGCTCGAGCGGAGCAAGGCGACGCTCGCCGCGACCGAGAAGGAGCTCTCCATCATCCGCCGGCAGATCACCAACAAGCACGAAGAGGCGGCTTTGACGGCACGGGTGGACGAGGTCGCGGTCAAGGAGGCGCTGGGGAGGGAGAAGGAACTCGTGCCCAGGCACCGGCTCGCGGTGGAACGCGCGGAGCTGGCCTTCAAGAGCCCGACGGGCGCGGTCTCGGAGATGGAGAAGCTGGAGCGCACGACCGATGTCGACGCGCTCAGCTTCGCGCAGACGGCGCAGGGCCTGGCGCTCACCCGACTGCGGCGCGAGCAGGACGTGCGCCGTCAAGCCCTCGCCGCGCAGTTGCTCGCACTCGAGCGCGAGGCGCTGGGCGCCGAGGGGCGGATCCGGGAGCTCCAGGGCGCCATCGACCGCCTCGAGTACCAGATCGAGCGGAAGCTGTATCGGGCGCCGGCCACGGGCCACCTGGTCGACGTGGCGGAGCTCGGCGCGGGAGCGTTCATCGCCGATGGGCAGCGGGTCGGTACCATCGTCGCGAGCAATGCCGAGGTGCGGGTGCGCGCCCGTTTCCCGAAGGAGGTCGTCGGATTGATCCAGCCCGGCCAGACGGCGCGCCTCAAGCTCGACGGCTACCCGATGACCATCTACGGGACGGTCCCCGCCAGGGTGACGGCAGTGGGGACCGAGCCCGGCCAGACCGCCACGCCCGAGGCCATCCCCGGTACGGTGCGCGTCGAGCTCAAGTTCGCACCGCCGGACGATCCGCGCATCCAACTGCGCCACGGCATGACCCTGGTGGTGGAGGTCGAGGTCGCGCGGGCGTCGCCTGTCGCGCTGCTGATGCGGGCGGTCGGCGAATGGAATCCGCAGCCTGAAGAACCGCCCGTGACTGTGTTTCAGCCCGAAGCCGAGGCCCGCTGACCATGACTCCCCCCAGGCGCCGGTACTCAATCATTCCCGAGGTGATCCAGATCTCGGCGACGGATTGCGGTCCCGCTTCACTCAAGAGCCTGTTCGCGGGAATGGGCGCCGAGCTCAACTATCGCGTCCTTCGCGAAGTGTGTCAGACGGACGTCGACGGCACCTCCATCGTCACCCTGGATGAAGTCGCCAACCAGCTCGGGCTCGACTCCGAGCAGGTGATGCTTCCGCTCGACCACGTGGTGGTCCCCGAAGCCAAGGCGCTCCCCGCCATCATCGTCACGCTCAGCGCGGGAGGACGTCCGCACTTCGTGGTGCTGTGGAATCGCGTCGGCCCGTTCATCCAGGTCATGGACCCGGCGGCGGGCCGCCACTGGACCCGGATTTCGACGCTGCTGAGCCACCTGTACCAGCACACCACGTCCGTTCCGGCGGCCGGCTGGCGCGAATGGGCCGGGTCCGAGGAGGCGGCCGCGACGTTCGAGCGCCGCCTGCTGAACCTGGGTGAGACGCAGGCGCGGGCGCTGGTGGCCCGGGCGCTCGAGGACTCCGGTTATCTGTCGATCGCCAGGCTCGACGCCGCGTGCCGGGCGTCCGAAGCGATGATCCGCGCGGGCGCCATCCGCCGCGGCCGGACGGCGGCGGGTCTGCTGCAATCCATGATGGCGAAGGACGCTTCCGGCGAAGTGCCCATTCCCGCGGCCTATTGGTCCGTTCGCCCCAACCCCGAGGTGGAGGGCGAGGTGTCGATGACCGGCGCGGTGCTGATGCGGGTTCGCGGTTGGCGCGAGGCTTCGCGCACGGGCGAAGACGCGCCGAGAGCCGTGCTCGCGAGCGACCTGGCGACGGAGCTCGTCGCAAAGCAGGTGAGCCCGGCGCGAACGCTGCTCCGCCTGCGAGGCGAGGATTCGTGGGTCGTTCCGGGCCTGATTGCGGTGGGACTGGTGTTCGCCACCTTCGGGCGGCTCCTGCAAGCGCTGATGCTCCGTGGCGTGCTCGACCTGGGGCGCGACCTCGGCACGTTCGCGCAGCGCGCGACGGGCATGGCCATTCTCGCGGGCGTCGCGCTCTGCTTCATGCTCATCCAGATCCCCATCTCCTTGGGATTGCTCGGCATCGGCCGCCGGCTCGAGGTGCGGCTGCGGAAGGCGTATTTCGAGAAGCTCCCTGAGATGGAGGACCGCTATTTCCAGAGCCGGCTCGCCTCCGACATGGCGTCTCGCACGCACAACATCCAGGCGATGCGGTCGCTGCCGGCCTTGCTCGCGCAGGCGGCCATCCTGTCGCTCGAGGTCGCGAGCATCACCGCCGCGCTCATCTGGGCCGCACCGTACGCATGGCACCTCGTGCTCGCGCTCGCGGCGGTCACGCTGCTCGTGCCCCTGGTCGCGCAGAAGCTGCTCTTCGAGCCCGACCTGCGCGTGCAGATGCACTCAGGCGCGCTCAGCGGCTTCACCCTGAACGCGCTCGTCGGGCTCACGCCGATCCGGATCCACGGAGCCGAGCGGTCGCTGCGCCGCGCGCAGGAGACCTTGCTCGTCAGTTGGACCAAGGCGCGCTATTGGGTCCAGACGCTGTCGGTCGGGTTCGAAGGCGCGCTGATGCTGCTGAGTTACGGCCTTGTCATGCTGCTCGTCTATTCTTACCTCATGGGCACGGAGCGGGCCTCGCTGGTGTTGTTGGTCGTCTATTGGGCGCTGAGGTTCCCCATCCTCGGCCAGCGGTTGATGGTGCTGAGCCGCGCGTTCCCGAATGCGATGAACCGGGTTCGCCGGCTCCTCGACGTCATCGGCGACATCAAGGATCCACGGGCCCGGCCCGAGGCGCCAGTGCAGGAGCCTGTCGCGCCCGCGCCCGCCGCGAGCGGCGTTTCCATCGTGATGGAGAAGGTCCGCGTGAAAGGCGGCGGTCACACCATCCTCGACAAGGTCTCCTTGAAAATCGCCCCCGGCGAGCACGTGGCCGTGGTCGGTGTCTCCGGAGCGGGCAAGTCGACGCTGGTCGGCCTTCTGCTCGGCTGGCTCCGGCCGGCGCGCGGTGAGATCAAGATCGACGGGCAGGTGCTCGATCAGACCGCTGTCGAGCGGCTGCGGCGCACCACGGCCTGGGTGGATCCGGCGATCAGTCTCTGGAACCAGAGCCTCATCGACAACCTCCGGTATGGCAACGACGGCGCGCACGGCTGGGCACTGTCGGGGGCGCTCAAGGGCGCCGAGATGCTCGACATCCTCGAGGCGCTTCCAGACGGGCTGCAGACGTCGTTGGGCGAAGGCGGAGGGCTGGTCTCGGGCGGCCAGGGGCAGCGCGTGCGCCTGGCGCGCGCGATGCTTCGCTCCGGCGTGCGCCTGGCCATCCTCGACGAGCCCTTTCGCGGTCTTGATCGCGACCGGCGCGCGCGGCTCCTCGCCGAGTCCCGGCGCCTCTGGGCAGACGTCACGCTCCTCTGTGTCACCCACGACGTCGAGCACACCCAGGAGTTCGATCGCGTGCTCGTGGTCGAGAACGGTCGGATCCTCGAGAACGGGCCGCCGAAGGAGTTGCTCGCGAACAAGGAGTCGCGGTACGCCGTGCTCCTTCGCGCCGACCAGGAGAATCGCACGCTGCTCTGGGGTGGTGGGCACTGGCGTCAGTGGTGGCTTTCGGGCGGCCAGTTGGTGGAGAAGCCGGCGCCGGTGCCGGTGGACACGCCAGTCGCGGAGCCCGTCGCGAAGCCCGCCGCAGGCGGGTTGGAGCTGGTGGGATGACGCGCTCGCACTCCGACCTGTTGTGGCCGGTCGAGCGACTGCCCGACGCGCTGGAGCAACTGGCGCAGAGGCAAGGCTATGGCAGGGCCGCGGGTGAAATCGCTCCGCCCGCGGCGGCCGTCGAGCCGAGCCGGGTCTGGATGTTCGCGCTCGGAGATCGACTCGGCGTGGAGCTGGAGCCGATCACGCCGCTCTACCACGAGCTGCCCGACGTCCTCGACCGCGCCGCGCCCTGCATCCTCCAGGTCCGGCGGGACGGCGTCCCGTCCTATCTGGTGCTGCTGGGGACGCGGCGCGGGAAGCTGCGCCTGCTCGCGCGCGACGGCACGGCGGTTTCGGTCCCGACGAAGAGCGCGCTCGCGCTCCTGCGCGAAGAGCAGGAGGCCACCGTCGCCGAGGTGGACCAGTTGCTCAACGGCGTGGAGATGTCGCCTCGTGCGCGCGAGCACGCCCGCTCGAAGATGCTGTTGCAGCGGCTCGGCCAGGCGCAGCTGCGCACCGGTTGGATCATGCGCCCCCGGCGCACCGCGAGCCGGCGGACGCTGCTCGGCGACATCCCGTCGCTCGCCGCCAGCATCCTCGTGAGCCACACGCTCCTCTCGCTGGTGCTCGCGGGCTCGTTCTGGTTGCTCGGTCGCGCCGCGCTCCAGGCCCACCTGGAGACCGGCTGGTTCCTGGGGTGGATCGCCGTGATTGCGTGCGCGATTCCGCTGCGCATGCTGGAGGTGTGGTGGCAGGGCGTGTTCTCCATCCGGCTCGGAACGCTGCTGAAGCAGCAGCTCCTCGCGGGAACGCTCAAGCTGACCCCCGACGAGGTGCGGCTCGACGGCATCGGCCGCCATTTCGGCCGCGTCGCCGAGGCGGAGGTCGTCGAGCAGCTCGCGGTCGGCGGCGCCCTGCTCGCGGTGTTGTCGCTCGTCGACTTGATTCTGGCGGGCTTCATCCTCGTGCTCGGGGCGGGAGGGTGGCTCCAGGCGATGGTGCTGACCCTGTGGGTCGTGTTCGCGTTCGTCCTCGCGCGCCGTCACTACGGCGTCCAGCGGGAGTGGTCGAGCGCGCGCGTCGAAATCACCCACGACCTGCTCGAGCGCATGCTCGGCCATCGAACGCGGCTGGCACAGCTCCCCCTGGAGCGCTGGCATGATGGCGAAGACGTCCGCTTGAGCTCCTACTCCGAGACTTCGAAGGTCATGGATCGCCGGACCATGCAGTTGACCGCGCTCCTGCGCGACGGCTGGTTGGTGCTCGCCCTGCTGACCTTGCTGCCGGCGTTCAGCAGCGGTACGGCCAATGCCAGCGCGCTGGCGGTGTCCGTGGGCGGCGTCCTGCTCGCGCTGCGAGCCTTCGACGAGGTCGCCGTCTACTTCCAGCAGGTCTCCCAGGCGGCGGTGTCGTTCGAGCAGATCCGCGACTTGTTGCTCGCGGTGGGCCGCCCCGAGCTCGAATCGAAAGTCCCTCTCGAAATGGAGGGAGGCAAGCCCACCGACGCCGCAGGCGGAGCCCTCATCGAGGCGCGGGGCGTGACCTTCCGGCACGACGCGCGCACCCGGCCGGTGCTGGAGAACTGCTCGTTCCAGATCGCGCAGGGCGACCGCATCCTGCTGGAGGGCCCCTCGGGCGGTGGCAAGTCGACGCTGGTGTCGCTGCTCACGGGCATGAGGAAGCCGCAGGGCGGGGTGATGCTGCTGCACGCGTTGGACCGCGCGACGTTCGGCTCCTCGGGCTGGCGCAAGCGCATCACCGCCGCGCCGCAGTTCCACGAGAACCACGTCCTGTCCGGCAGCTTCGCGTACAATCTCCTGCTCGGGCGCGAGTGGCCGACCTCGCCCGAGCTGCGGACCAAGGCCGCCGCGCTGTGCAAGGAACTCGGGCTGGACGAGCTGGTCGCCAAGATGCCCGCCGGCCTCGAGGAGATGATCGGCGAGACCGGCTGGCAACTCTCGCACGGCGAGAAGAGCCGGCTCTACATCGCGCGCACGCTGCTGCAGGGGGTCGAGCTGGTCATCCTCGACGAGAGCTTCGCCTCCCTCGATCCCGAGACCATGCGGGTCGCGCAGCGCTGCGTCCTCAACCACGCGAAAGCCCTCGTGGTCGTCAGTCACCCATGAGCCTTCGACTCACGCTCGCACTCCTCGCGACGACCTGCTCCGGTTGTGGGCTGGTCCGTCCCGTCGTCGTCACACCGCCTCAGGCGCCAAGCAGCTACTCGACCTCCGTCGAGCCGAGCACCGAGCCGCCTCCACCGTCCAGCGCACCCGAGGGTGGGGCTCCAAGCCCTCGGCCGCCGAAGGAGGAGGGCGCACCCTCGCGGCCCGCCGAGCACGTCACCCAGGACGAGGTCTGGTGGTCGGCGTTCGCCGATCCGGCGCTCGACACGGCCATCCAGGAGTGCTTCGCCAACAGCCTGGTCCTGCACGACGTGCGGGATCTGATCTACGAGAACCAGCTCGACCCCAACGTGCCGCAAGGTTGGTGGTACCCGCTCCAGGTCGGCATCCTCAACCCGGCGGGGCTGAGTCATGTGGTCGCCATCGTTCCGCCCGCGCCGGCAACCCAGGCCAGGTACAGCATCGCCACCGCCGATGTCGGCGTGACCTACCAGGTCGACCTGTTCGGAAACCTCGCCGCGCAGCGGAGCGCGGGAATGAACTTCGCCGAGCAGCAGCGGCAGCTCACCGAGGCCCGCGTCCAGGACCTCGCGCAGCGGATCACCCAGGTCTGGTTCGACATCCTCGAGGCCCGCGCGCTCCGGGACCTCACGCTGCGGCAGATCGACTACAACAAGGAGCTGCTGCGGCTGATTCAAGCGCGGTTCGAGCAGCACCTCACGCCCCGGCTCGCGGTGCTGCAGCAGGAGCAGTTGCTGCTGAACCTCGAAGCGCAGGTGCCGCTGATCTCCGCCCGGAGCGCGCTCTTGAATTCGGAGCTGAAGGCGCTGCTGGGCCGGGTCCCCAATCCCGCGGACGACATCGTCCCCCTCGAGCGACAGCTCCCCGATCTCCCGCCTCCGCCCAGACTCGGAACGCCAGGAGACCTGAACGCGAACTCGCCGGAGATGCGGCTCCAGGAGCTGCGCGTCGCCGAGGTCGAGCACCGCATCAACGCGAACCGGGCGAGCTGGCTTCCGACAATCGAACTGGTGGGCAGCGTGGGCGCCGCGAAGGTCGGCCTCTCGGAGCCGGTCCTCCACCAGTCCGTCGTCGGCGTGAACCTGACCTGGGCCTTTTTCGATGGAAGGCGATTCACCGAGCACATGCGCCTGCCGATCCAGCTCCACCGTCGCCACGTCCAATACCAGCTCGCGCTGAACACCGCGATCGGACGGGTGCAGGATGCCGTGGTCCAGGAGGAGACCGGGGCGACGAACCTGCGCGCCCTGCGCGCGCAGGTCCAGCTCGGGCAGCGGCTCCTGGACGAGGCGAGGCGGCTCTTCGAGCAGGGGCTCTCGGACTATCTGACGGTGCTCTCCGCCCTGACGAATCTGGTCGGGCTCGAGCGCGCGAGTCTGCAAGCGCAACGGCTGCTGCTCAACCATCGCGTCGCGGTCTATCGTTCGCTCGGCGGCACCTGGTCGCGCGACGTCACACTGAATCGGGAGTGAAAAGCCATGGCACAGCTGCAAGCGGATGAGATGCTCTACATTCCCAATCGAAAGCGGCTCACGCACGACCGGATCGACGCGGGGAATGGCCAGCAGATCCTGCACCTCTTCTATGGCGAGGTGGAGCTCATCTTCGACGAGCCGGACATCGCGCCCTTGGGCGAGAAGCTGATCCAGGTCGAGCAATTTCAAGCCTCCGACGCCATGGCGTGGTCGGACGGCGCGCCCCATTCCTGGGACAAGATCCGGGAGCTGCTCGAGGCATTGATCGAACAGCGGGTGTTGAGGCGGGTCTCGGATGCGCCCACGGGCCGCACCACGGTGTCCTACCCTGAGCGGTTGGGTGAGGTGCCAGCCGGGCGTGAGCCGCGCACGTTCAGCGCCCACGACAATCGTTGCCCCGTGCTGACCGAACAGGCGTTCGGACGGGCGTTCGAGCTCTCGAACCTCGAGGTCGTCGTTCCGGTCTACCGCGTGGCGCATCCGGCGCTCGACGGTGACGGCCGGCAAGTGGGCGAGAACAACGTCGGACCGCGCACCTTGTTCCTGGACCTCCCCACCGTGCGCAAGCAATGCCACTACGCGGGGAGCCGGTACCAGAACGAACTCCCGATGAACGTGACCGCGATGAAGGGCATGGCGCGTCAGTGGCCGGACCTGCTCTCGCTGACGGAGCAGTTCCGCAAGGCCTTCTTCGCGCGCACGCCGCCCCGGACCCCGGGCGTGCTCACCGCGGGCGAGCTCCACGTGATGGTCGTCTGCACGCTCGCGTCGGTCGGGTACGTGATGGTGCGGGGCACCCAGCCGGTGCCGAACGGAGAGCTCGACAACGGGCTCGCGGCCATGTTCCGGCTGATCGACGGAGTTCGCCTGGTCACCAACGACCTGGTGCGCGACGCCCCCGAGCAGCCCGTCACCGCGCAGATGATCGTGGACTATGCCGAGCGTCACGCGGTCTTCAATGGTCCGCACGGCGTGTGCGCCGGGCCGCCGGTGTTGATCAACGAATATCTGCAGGTGTTGACTGGCGCGGCCCCGGCATCGATTGAGGCCCAGCCCGACATCGCGGCGCGCCTTGGCGATCTCGACGCCGCGCTCGATTACGGCCTGCTTGGGCAGCGCGTCGAAGCGGTGGTCCGCTTCCTCGGCGCGACCCAGGGGCTGCTCCACGAACGGCTCCGGGCGGCGTTCGCCGGACACCTCCCGCGCACCGCGCTGCAAGAGTTCGTGGAGGCGCCCATCGATGTCGCGCACTACCCGTTGCTCCGCGACGATTTCCCGCTCGCGGAGACCTACCAGCGCGAGCTCAAGCTCAGCCGCTGGTTGTTCGCGCGCATCGGCGAGGCGTTCCCCGGCACGCCACAGGGCACCTCGCTGGACGAGCTGGCGAAGCTGGATCCCGCCGAGCAGGACACGAGCCGGCGGCGACTGGCCGAGCTCTTCGCGCACGGGCTGCCGACAGACGCGGTCGTGGCGGAGCCCCTCCGCGGCGAGCTCGCTGACGTCGCCGCCAGCGCGTTCGCCCTGGAGCGCCGGTGCCTGCGCGTCGTCGAGCGCGAGCAAGCGATGCTGAACCAGCGGCTCCGGCGCCCGGATCACCCCCTGACCGGAATGGACCTGGCTGTGTTCACGCGGCCGCGCAATGGCCCCCCGTTGGCGGAGACCCTCGCGCGCGGCCTGGGCCTCTCGGTGACCAGCGACTCTGCCTCGACCGTGCTGGGCTACGGTGGGAGCAGCCTCACGTTGAAGGACTAGAGGGTTCGATGCATCCAGAGCTTGTCCGCCGCTTCCACGAACCGATTCGCGATGAGGCCGCGCGCCGGTATGGCCTGTCGCCCGAGCAGCTCACCGAGCTCCAGGCCTTCGAGAACTTCGTCTACGAGGCGCAGAACGACGACGGCGAAAGCCTTATCTTGCGCATCTCGCACAGTACGCGGCGAACGATCGACTACACGCTGGGGGAGGTCGAGTTCGTTCGCTATCTGGCCGCCGCGCGCATTCCAGTCGCTTCGCCGATCCTCTCCGATTCGGGGCAGTTCGTGGAGCGGATCGAAGACCGCGAGCCCGGCAGCTACTTCGTCGTCACCGCGTTCGAGCGCGCGCCGGGCATCGTCTTCGACGACGCGCCTCCGCTGAAGGAGCGCTACTGGAAGCCGCCCCTGTTCCGCGACATGGGCCGGCTGTTCGCGCGGCTCCACAACCGCGCCGAGACCTACGCGCCTTCGAGCCCCAGGCTCAAGCGCCAGGAATGGCATGAGTACGACGTGGTCGACATCGACCGGTTCGCGCCCCCCGAGGAGAAGCTCGTGCGCGAGCGCACTGCGGCGATCATCGCGCGATTGAACCGGCTACCGCGAACACCGGAGAGCTACGGGTTGATCCACGCCGATCTCCACATGCACAACTTCTGCTTCGCCGAAGGGAAGATCACCGCATTCGACTTCGACAACAGCGAGTACGCGTGGTTCGTCAAGGACATCGCGGTCCTCCTCTTCTACATCGCGCGAGGCGAGGCTCGAGAGGCGCGCGACGAAGCGGCCGCTGCGTTCCTGGGGCCGTTCCTCGAAGGGTATCGAGAGCTCCGACGGATGGAGCCCGAGTGGCTCGCGGCCGTGCCGGACCTGCTCGCGCTCCAGCGCTCGATGAATTACGCGCTGTTCCACCAGTATCGCGACCCGGCCGTGCTCGACGAGAGCACGCTCGACCGGTGGGGACGGTTCCGGCGCGACATCGAAGCGGGCACACCCGTCCTGCAGATTGATTTCAGCGGCGCATAGGAGGGAAGGGGGCGCTGCGCAACCACAGCTCCAGGTTGCGGGCGCCAGCCGGAGCCGGTGACGGCCGTCTCCTGGGCGGGGCCGTTGTCGAAGCGGTACTGCGCTAAGTGGAGCTGCCTCTGGGGTCCACTCCACCGAGGGCTCCGGCATCGACACCGTCTCGGTTCCCTCCGGAGCTGCGTCACCCGGGAGGCGGCGGGCCCTGGACCTGGGCCCGCCGGGATGCGTCAGCGCGAGCGGCGTCAGCCCATGTTTCCGCGGAAGCCGATGGGGCCCTCACCGTTGTACGTCATGGTCCCTGTCAGCGACTCCCCGCTGTTGCCGGAGGTCAGGTCGAGGTCGATGACGTTCTGTCCCTGCCGGGAGCCGAGGACGAAGGTGCCGCCTGGATTCCAGGGCGCGGTCGGCCCACCCCACTGGTTCTCCACCACGTAGTTGTTCGGGCTGGTGAGGGTGGCGCGGAAGCCGATGGGTCCCTCGCCACCACTGTAGGTCATGCTTCCCGTCAGAGTCTGGCCGCCATCGTTGGAGGTGACCTTCATCGCGATGACGTTCTGCTTCTCGCGGCCGCCAATCACCCAGTTGCCACCCGGGTTCCAAGGGGCCGACGAGCCACCCCATTGATTCTGGACCTTGTAGTTAGACATGCCTGGCCTTCCTTTGTTTGTGGGTCGGATGCCCAAGGGTGGTCCGCAGTACAATGTCAGTCCGGCTGGGGCGACTGGACTGCCCTGGGGTCCGAGGAGAGTAAGTCGGGGCAGCATTAGAGATTGATGCGAAAGTCGTCGAGTGTCGATGTGTGGTTAATCGGTATGTGATTGTATCTAGCCCTCCGGTCACGGGCATTTGGGTGGAATGTGGCATCGTCGTGGCACGCGCCGTCGCCAGGATGGGTCGGGTTCCGAGCCGGGCAGACCCTGGTGACGGCTGGCACCCTGCGCTGGCCACCTGACCGGCGATGGGGTGCCCACCGCACGGGGGCTGGCGAAGGCCATGCTCGACAGACGAGGGCCACACCACGAGAACGCCATCCGTGGGACTCCTCGTCGGAGGGGGATGCTTGTCGGGTGATGGGTATTCAAGAGTCCTCTTGAAGCCCGCCCTGGGGAGAAGGTCTCATGGGTGGTTTGGGGCCTTCTGGCGGGCAGAGCTCTGGATTGAGGAGACATCGGATGATGAAGGCAAGGTTCGCGGGACTCGGAGCCATCGGCGCCCTGGTGGGGCTGTCGACGGGGTGTGGCTTTGAGAAGAGTGTGTACGACATCGAGATGAACGAGGCCGAGCTGAGCGCCGTGCCCTATGTCTGCGACAACGGCAGGGAGGGCTTCGGCCGCGCCTGGGACGTCTCTTCGCGGCAACGATGGACCATCACCGCGGGAGAGCGCTCGGACACTCGCATCGAGGTCCCTGGCTTCTTCCGAGCCCAGCTCCATGAGGACACGGGTGTGCCGTTCGATGCGCCTTTCGTCGTCAATGGCACCTCGTCTGAGAGAGGCCCTTACCAGTTCGTGGACCTCGATACAGATATCTACGATGACACCGGCAGCGGGACCACGGTGCAGCGCTTCTTCATTGAGGGGGATTCGCTCGAAGCGGACCGCATCGAGGGCTTCGTCGACCTCCGGATCACCGCACTGGATGGGGACTTCAAGAATGTCACATGCACTCAGTGGGTGAGCTTCACCGGCCGCCGCGTGGACTGAGAGTCGCCCTGGGCGTGAGCCGGTTCGATGGACAGGCCGCGCTCCCATCGGGTGCGTGGCAAGAGCCTGGGACTGTTGGCGCCTCTTGAGCCGCGACACCCCCTGGGTGCCCTCGGTGCGCGCCGAGCGCGCCATCGCCGCGCCTTTCGCCGACGTGGCGCTCCCCGTCGTGGCCCCGGCAGGTGCTCGGGCGTCCGGCAAGTCCGTTCTCCGCGTGGGTGGAGCGTCACGTCGCCGCGTTCCGACCTCCCATGGGTGTCTCGAATCCCGAGATTTGAGACAGATTAATCATCCAGGGTTGTCGCTGAGGGTTTGGGGTGGGGGCGCGCTATGAAACATGGCGCGCGGCCCTGGCGGGAAGCCCTCGCCGGGCGGCGCATCCCCCCTCAGTCAAAGAGACGAGCATCCATGTTCAAGCAGGCAGCAGTCCTCGTGGTGACCGGTGTCGCATTGCTGGTCGGTTGCGGCGGTATGGATCCGCGGATGGAGAACGAGGAGATCATCTCCAACCTCATCGAGGCCGGTTATCCGGCCAAGGACATCCGGGTCATCAACGAGGCTGTCTTCGTGGGCGGCGACACGCGTGTGACGCTCCAGGCCTCCCGAGAGATGCTTCAGGCCCCCCCGGGGAGCGCCGAGCATTACAGCACGACCAACCTCGTCGGCCCCGCGGTGACGAAGATCTGCCTCAACCCATCGCCCTCGTTCAACACCTATCCCAAGTTGAGCCAGGGGCTCGACATGGCCATCGACAACTACAACGCGCTGGGTCTGCGATTCACCTTCGCGCGCGGCCCGACCACCGGGTGCTCCGCGAACATCGACATGGTGACCACCACCGAGGACCACAGCTGGACATTCTTCCCTGAGTACGGTCTGCCCTCTGGGACTGTCTACATGACCGTCTTGCTGAACAACTACGAGCTCGACATCAGCGAGCACACCATCACCCACGAGGTTGGCCACGCCATCGGGTTGCGCCACACGGACTACTACGACAACTCCATCAGCTGCGGGAACGGCTTCAACGAGGGCGATATGGGCGTGGGCGCCATCGAGATCCCGGGGGCGCCGACCACCGCCTTCCTGAACGGGTCCGTCATGAACGCCTGCCCCAACCTCGGCAGTACCGGCGAGTTCACCAGCGGCGACATCGCCGCGCTGAAGTCCCTCTATGGCCCGAGCGAGGTCCCGAACTGCTTGGACGTCGACCTCACGGTCTTCCGAGGGCAGACGGGGGCCCAGGGTCGCTGCAGCTGCTCCTCAGGGGGCTCAGGCCCTGTCTGGGGAACGAATCTCTACACCGATGACTCGAATATCTGCACCGCCGCGGTGCACGCGGGTGTCATGACCACCAGCGGTGGGACGGTGGTCGTCGAAATCCAGCCGGGCCAGAGCACCTACGTGGGAACCACCCGCAACGGCGTCACCACGAACTCCTACGGCGCCTGGGCGGGGAGCTTCCGCCTCATCGGTGCTCAGACTCCGCAGCCGCCGCCGAGCTGCTCCAGCTTCAACTTCATGTCCTATCGTGGGCAGAACGGGACGCAATTCCGGTGCAACTGCCCGACGGCGAGCCTCGGAGCGTCGGTCTGGGGGACGGACCTCTACACGGATGACTCGGATGTCTGCACGGCGTCCGTGCACGCGGGCGTGATTGCCTCCACCGGTGGACAGGTGACCGTCACCATCCAGCCGGGCCAGGGCGGCTACGCGGGCACCAGCCGCAACGGCGTCACCTCGTACGCGTACGGTTCCTGGCCGGGGAGCATCTCCCTCAGCCCGTAATCGCGGCGCATCAGAGGGAAGGGGGCCCTGCTGGGGGAGGGCGGATGCAGGGGATGACCGGGGTCACCATCGGCATCGCGAAGCCGGCGTGGCGGGGCAACACCCGCCGCGCAGTGGCGCGGGGGCTGAGCCATCTCAGAGGATGGCTCGGCCCCTGTGCCGGGGACGCGTGAACGGCCGAGACGCGGAGGCAGGCCGTGTCGTCAGCCGGCGCGGCTCAATCCACCGCGAAGTGGTAGTTGGCGCCGTAGTTGCTGTCGTAGCGCACACAGGAGCTGCGGTCCGTGTTGCGGAACCACAGCTCCAGGTTGCGGGCGCCAGCCGGAGCGGTGATGGCCGTCGGCACGGACAGGCCAGAGCCGGTGACGGCCGTCTCCTGGATGGGGCCGTTGTCGAAGCGGTACTGCGCGACAATCGCCCAGGCCGGGCCATTGTAGGTCGCGCGGCACTCGGGCAGGCGGTCCACGTCATAGTTGATGATGAACGGCTCGCCGGCGCGCAGCGTGCCCGCCACGGGCTCGGCCCAGTTCGCGGTGAAGGAGAGGGTCGGCGCGCCGATGGGGAAGTGGTAGTTGCTGCCATTGTTGGAGTCCCAGGCCTGGCAGCCCGGGCTGGTGATGTCGAACCACAGCACCAGGGCGCCGCTCAAATTCGCGGGGAGATGCAGGGTGCGCTGGGTGGGGTTGTTATTGGGTTCGTGGCCGGCGACCCAGAAGCTCACCACCGGGCCGCGGTTCACCTGGACGTGGCCGGTGATGGTCCAGGTCGGGGCGCCCGAGGAGGTGGTGCCCCGGCACTGCGGCAGTCGGCTGGTGTCGTAGTTGACGACCACCTGGCCGCCCACGGGAACCAGCTCCACCGACGGCGTCTCGTTCCAAGCGCCATCGAAGGTGATGGAGACGGGGGTGGTCTGCGCCGCGGCCGTGGAGGCCACCAGCAGCAGCGGTAGGAAGGAGGGAAGAAGTCGACGGACCAAGATGCGCTCCTTTCGAGCGGAAGAGGGACCGGTCGGCGCTATCCCGCTCCCACACATCAGGTCAATGGCTTGGCGCGGGACTTCCGCGTTTTGAAAGCCTTGGCGCCTCGCGACGCCTCTCCCCTGCGACAGGGAAGAAGTCGTCCGGCGCGAGCTGGAACACCTCGGAGGGCAGGGACCCCCTCAGGACACGTGGATGGCGACCTTGCCGCGGGCGTGTCCCTCCTCGAGGTACGCGAGCGCCTGGGGCAGCTCCTCGAACGGGTAGGTGCGGTCGATGACGGAGCGCACGGAGCCGTCGGCGAGGCGGTCGCGCAGGTCCTCCAGGTCCTCCAGGTTGCTCTTCATTGTCAGGTAGCCCATGCGCTTGCTGCTACCGAGCGAGCGCACCGGCCCGAGCAGAAGCGCCGCCGCCATCTGCTTTCCCGCCCCGCCCGTCATCACGTAGCGGCCGCCGGGCGCGAGCGCGCGCTTGTAGGCGCTCAGCGGGTGGTAGCCGTTGGCCGCGAGGATGACGTCGTAGCGCTGGCCGTTGCGCGTGAAGTCCTCCTTCGCGTAGTCGATGACCTCGTCGGCTCCAAGTGAGCGGACCAGCTCCTGGTTGCGGGCGCTGCACACCGCCGTCACCTTCGCGCCCAGCGCCTTGGCGAGCTGCACGGCGAAGGTCCCCACGCCTCCCGAGGCGCCATTCACCAGCACGGACTCGCCCGCCTGGAGGCGACCCTCGCGACGCAGACCCTGCAGCGCCGTCACTCCGGCCAGCGGCGCCGCGGCGGCCTCGTCGAAGCCGAGGCTCGCGGGCTTCGAGGCGAGGACGCGCTCGGGCGCGCAGACGTACTCCGCGAAGGCGCCCCAGTTGCTGCTGCCCAGCTCGCCCATCACTTCATCTCCGGCCTTGAAGCGCGTGACGCCGGGACCTGTGGCCTCGACCACGCCGGCCAGGTCGCAGCCGAGCACGTTGTACCTGGGCTTGAAGAGTCCGACCGCGAGCCTCGCGAGGAAGGGGTCGGCGCGCAGGATGTGCCAGTCGGCCGCGTTGAGCGCGCAGGCCCGCACGCGCACGAGGACCTGGCCCGCGCCCGGCGTGGGGACGGGGCGCTCCTCGTGCTTCAGGACCTGGGGTGAGCCGTACTCGTAGAAGGTGATGGCGCGCATCAAGGGATGGCTCCAGCGGCAGGGGGCACGAGGCCCGGGAACAGGTGGGCTTCGTACACCGCTGTACCCGAGCACGCGCAGTCGATTCGTCCGATGCCGCGCGGATCCGCGTCGAGCTCGAACGTGCGGTCCCGGACTGGAAGCTGCCCCGCGAGACGGAACTGCACGGAGGCTTGTAACCGGGGCGGGGGCGATGCGTACTCTTTCCAACGCACCCTTCGCAGGCCCGCTCTCACGTGGCCGGAAGCCGGGTGACACCGGACCGGTGGTGACTCGTGTCACCAGGTCGCCGCCCATGCGGCTGATGACTCAAGTCATCAGTGATGACTGTTGTCACCACGCCCCGCCCTCACGCCGCTCCGCGCAACCTCTTGGAAATGCTCATGGGGTGGGCGTGTGCGGGCGGGTGCGGATGTGTGGCACGCCGCGCGCACTGGGGACAGGCATCACCCGCTCCCATCGGAGCCGCTCCTCCCGGAGATAGACCATGAGCCTGCGCGCCACCCCTTCCACCCTGAACCGCTTTGTCACGGACCGGACCTCCTCCACGAAGATTGGCTCCAATCCCCAGGCGAACCTGCGCACGCTGAATCGGCTCGAAGCCCAGATGGTGCGCTCGCTCACCGCCGCCTTCCAGCAGCAGCTCCCCCATGCCCCGAAGGGCCAGCGCGGCGATTGTTTCCAGACGCCGCAGAGGCCCACGCATCACGGTTGTGAGGTGAAGCCGAGGCACTGCCACACGACCCCTCCGAGGCCGCGCGATGCGTGCCACCCGCAGGGGAGCCTGAAGGCTGACAAGGAGGGCGTGGTCACCACGCCTGGTGGCTACAAGATCGAATCCAACGAGCAGTTCGGGTTCAAGATTACCGGTCCCGACGGCAAGTCGACGCGCGTCTGGGGTGACCCGCACGTGGCGGAGGGCGACGGTGGCACCTGGGACTTCAAGCGCGACAGCACCTTCGTGCTGGGCGACGGCACCCGCGTCAATGTCAGCACCGCTCCCTTCGGCAACGGCATGACGGTGACCTCTGGCCTGGAAATCATCTCCGGCAATGAACGCGTCAAGATCTCCGACATCGACAAGGGGAAGGGGCAGACCGGCAAGGTGACCCAGGACGGCTTCCAGCACGCCAACAGCTTTGGCGGCAAGGACGTATTCGTCATGGGCAAGGAGACGGACGACTGGTCCTTCCAGGGGAAGGAAGTCATTGGCAGCAATAACGGAGGGGATTCCTTCAAGCTCGGTGGGGATCTGCCGGCGGGCGGCGCCCGGGGACGGCCCGCGCCGGGCACGCAGGCGAGCTCTTTCGCCCAGCAGATGAATCAGCTCTTCCAGCGACTCGAGGGGCTGTTCGCGGGTCTCCCTCAGGCCGCGAGCGCGATGCCGCCGGGGCAGTTCGGAACGGAGGACCTGACGGCGCCCGGGCAAGACGGCTCCTGGAGAGATCGCCGCCACCAGCAACTTCACACCGGCTTCGAGGACATCGGTCGGATGATGGACGTGTTCAATCGGATGAACGAGCTCCGCCGCGACATCAAGCTGTCCCGCGGCACCTTCACGGCGTGATGGCCTCAAGGAGACATAGACCATGAACGCGCATCCCCAGGCTTCCAATCACACCCTGCTCCCCAGCCAGCATGAACTGGGGCAAGAGCTCATTCGCGGGAACATCACCCCCGGGCAGTTCCTGGGACTCTCCCCGCAGCGGCTTTATGAGTTCGCGACGCTCGCCCATCACCTGCTGATGGATGGAAAGCTCCAGGCCGCGCTGGATATCTTCAAGGGCCTGGTGGCCGCGTCGCCGTGGGACAGCGTCTTCCATTGCAACCTGGCCGCTACCTATGCCCAGCTCGAGCGCTTCCCGGAGGCGATGGCTGCCTACACGACGGCGCTCCGGTTCAACCTCGCCAACGTGGATGCGCTGGTCGGGCGCAGTGAACTGTTCCTGCGCGAGGGCAAGGTGGCCGAGGCACTCCAGGACCTCGAGGGCGCCCTGCGGCTCGATCCCCAGGCCGAGCGCGAGAGCATCCAGCGGGCCCGGGCCACCCTGATGCTGTTGGGCACGATGGCGGACGCGGCGGAGGACGGCGAAGGCTCGCCGCGCTGAGCCACGCGGAACACTCTTCCCTATTTGACCAGCGCCGCGACGGCATTTGCGGCCATCGCAACCGAGGGGTGATGAGGGATAGGACTGCGAGAAGAGCAAGACGCATTCGGATGGTGAGCATGATGATGTAGCTAGGGAGGCAGGCAGACGTTCAGCACCATCGTCGCCGCCTTGGCGTTCACGCTGCTGAAGGCGAGGTCGGGCAGGCCGTCCGCGTTCCAGTCCGCGATGAGCCCGTCCCGGGCGGTGAGTCCCCAGCCGGGCTGGGGGCCCGGGGCGAAGGTGTTGGGGGCGGTCTGCATCACCACGCGACCCGAGAACTCCTCGAAGGAGAACAGGTCCGTGTGGCCATCGGCGTTGAAGTCCGCGGTGTAGATGCCGAGGCCGGCGCGGATGCCCAGGCTGTGCTTGGGTGTCAGCGTGGGCTGACGGGCCGCATCGTAGGTGAGCAGTCCCACCTCGCCCCGGTCGATGAGCAGGCCGACGTTGCCCTGTCCGTCCAGGTCCGCGCGGCCCATGGCGCGGTGCGTGTACTCACCGGTGAAGGACGTCTGTCCGGAGAAGGTGCCGTCCCCCTTGCCCCAGATGACGTAGACCTCCCCCTTGTCGAGGTTGGGATTGCCGGGACGCAGCAGGGCCAGGTCCATGTGTCCATCCCGGTCCAGGTCCGCGGGGACGAGGGTGTGTACCTCGTGGTTGGCGGTCACCTCCGCGGTGACGCGGGGCGCGAACTTCCCGCTGCCCAGGTTGAGCCACACGCCGAGCTGGATTTTCGAGGCGGTAGAGTGCTCCGTCGTCACCAGGTCGAAGCGGCCATCCTCGTTGAGGTCCACCGCGATGAGCTCGGCCTGGCTCCAGTCCTCGTCATGGCGCTCGGCGGGCCCGAAGCCTCCGCCCGGCAGACGCTTGTAGATGACGAGCTGGGGCAGCACGCCCGTGGAGGGCGTCAGCGAGGTGGTGATGGCGGACAGGTCCTCCCGGCCGTCGCCGTCCAGGTCCACGCAGACCAGGTCCTGCACACCGGCGGTGACCTTCTTGCCCGCCGGAGGCACGAACACCGGCGAGAGCGCGGCGGTGCTCCGCTCCGGGCTCCCCGACAGCGACAGGAGGATGGCGTTCTTCTCGAAGCTGCCCGCGGCCAGGTCGGCGAGGCCGTCCGCGTTGAAGTCTCCGCTGGCGAGCCCGCCCGGGGCACCGTCGAGCGGGAGGCTCTCGCTCAGCGCGTCCGAGCCCCAGAACAGCTGGATGGACATGTGGCCGGGGAACGCCACGTCCGTGCGTCCGTCGCCATCGAAGTCACCCGCGGCGGGCGCATCGTGGTCGCCGCTGTAACCCAGGCTGCGTGGCCTGGAGAAGGGCGTGGGTCCGGCGCTGCCCGGCAGGACGTTGAGCTCGCCTCCCGGAGTGTTCATCCAGAACACGTCCTGGAGGCCATCGCCGTTCACATCGGTCAGGAAGGGGTACTTGATGGTTTCACTGAAGGGACGGGCGAAGGGCATCTCGGACACCTGGGCCAATGTTCCACCCGAGGGGCTGAAGGTGCGGACCTTCTCGGGGTGGATGAGGGCCAGGTCGTCCACGGCGCCATCGTGGTCGAAGTCACCCGCCACCAGGCTGCCGTAGCAACTGGTGCACGGGGCATACACGGGGACCCTGAACGAGCCGGTTCCCGTGCCGTTGACCTGCACGATGCGGTTGTTGGCGGTGTCGAGCCGGGCGTAGTCCATGCGCCCGTCCCCGTTGAAATCGGCCACGACGGGGCAGTCCGAGGTGTTGGAGGAGATGACGGTGGTGGGCGTGTAGAAGGTGCCATCCCCCCTGCCGCGATAGAGCAGCGTGCGTCCCAGATGGACATGGGCGAACAGGTCCAGGACCCCGTCGGAGTCGAAGTCCCGGGCGGTGAGGCAGTTGAAGCTGCTGGTGAGGTTGGTGCCCAGGGGCGTGGACAGGGGCGTCTGGAACGTGCCCGTGCCCCTTCCGAGGTAGACGGTGAAGCCGCCCGTCGTGTCGTCACCGTCGGTCCCCAGGACGGCCGCGACGTCCAGCTTCCCATCCCGGTTGAAGTCCGCCACCACGGGCGCCGCACTGCTGAGGCTGTTGCCGGCGCTGACGGAGTTCTCCAGCCGCGTGAAGCCGCGAGCGGGGCCGCTGACGAGCACGGTGATGTCGAACAGGTTGCCCACCAGGACGTCCTGCCGCGAGTCCCCGTTGAAGTCCCCGGCCCCCACGAACTGTGCTCCCGTGCGGTATGCGAACTGGGACACGGGCGTGAAGGACGGCGTCTCGCAGGCCAGGGGCACGACGTGGCGGTGATACGCCGGCGCGGAAGGACGGCCGTCGCCCGCTCCGTTACGGGCCCTCACCTGGAACAGGTAGGTGGTGCCGGAGCTCAGCCCGGGAAGCGTCGCCACCCGGGCGCTCGCGGGGACGGTGATGGAGCCACCGCCGGGCGTGGCGGTGACGATGTACTCGGTGACGGGGTCCGTGGCCGGCGCGGAGGCCGGGTTCCAGCGCACGACGGCGCCCGCGAGCGTGGAGTGCACGCGCACGTCGGTGGGCGCCCGGGGCTGGGCGCGCATCAGGATGGGCGCGGAGGTGACGGGCGGGCTCGTGCCCACGCCGTTATACGCGGTGAGCGTGAAGGTATAGGTGCTGTCGGCGGGCAGTCCCGAGAGCCGGGCCACCGTGGGGACCGCTGGGAAGCTCTGGTCCACGCCCGGGGGGGTGGACGTCAGCCGGTAGCTGGACACGGGCCGGCCTCCGTCATTGACGGGGGGCTGCCAGTCCAGCTCGAGCTGCCCCTGGTGGTAGACGCCGGTGAGGTGGATGGGCGCTGACGGCGGGGCCGGAAGCGTCACGGAGGCGGTGGTGGCGGCGGCGCCCACGCCCGTCGAGTTCTGCGCTGCCACGCTGAAGCTGTACGTGGCGCCATGGGTGAGGCCCGACAGGTAGTGGCTCGTCGCCGAGGAGGTCGTCGACTGGGTCGCGCCCGTCGGATGCGTGGTGATGATGTAGCCGGTGACGGGCGCGCCGCCATTGTTCGTCGGCGCCGTCCACCTCAGCATCACCGCGCCGATGAACGGCTCCATCGTGAGGTTCTGGGGGGCGCTCGCAACGGCGGCGACCCGGATCGAGGAGCTGGTGGTGGGGCGGGAGGTGCCCACCGCGTTGGTGACCACCAGGGTGAACGTGTAGCTCTGCCCGTTGGTGAGGCCGGTGACGAGCGCGGACCGCTGCGTCGTATGGATGACCTGCCCGCCCGGCGCGACGGTGAGGGTGTAGCCCTGGATGGGTTGCCCGCCGTCCCAGGGCAGGCTCCACTCCAGCTCCACCTGCTGGTTGCCGCCCTTCGACCGGTGCCAGGACGGAGTGCCCGGGACATCGAAGGTGTACACGCCCGCTGACAGGCTCGAGGCCTTTCGGGTGCCGTCAGCGTAGATGGCGGTGACGGTGAAGTAGTAACGCGTGCCATTCGCCAGGCCCGTGATGACCGCCGTCCGGGCGGCGGAGCCGACGTTGACCTTGATGCTCGAAGGCGAGCCGGTGACCTCGAAGGAGGACAGCGCGCTGCCCGTGGTGGACGGCGTGTAGCTCCAGGAGACGGTCATCTCCCGGATGCCCGGCGTGGCCGTCACGCTCGCGGGCGCGGTCAGCGTGGGAGTCACCGCGTCACCACGGCCCGCGTCCGGAGTGCTCGCGTCCCGCTGTCCGGCATCGGGCTCGGCGGGGTTGCCCGAGTCAGGCTCGCTCGCGTCGGGGGCTCCCGCATCGGGACGTCCCGCATCCGATGGGAGTCGGTCGTCGGGGGGCGCGGAGTCGTCGGAGGACTTTCCTCCGCAACTCACGGCTCCGAAGCCGACGAGCGTCGCTGTCAGGAGGAGGATGACTGTTCGCATGAGACCTGTGCTCTCCAGGGAGCGGGAAGTCCAAGGGTGTTGTCCTCCTCCAACGGCCCTTGCCGGAGAATGTCGCGAGGAATCCGCTTCGTCGGAAGCACGAGGCCATGCGGGTGCTGCTGGGTTGATGCTTGTAGCGAGGAGTTTGTTCCGCCCTATAGGGCGAACAGATCCACCTGGCGCGGCATCGCTCCTTCCAACCGCAGCAGGAACTGCTTGGTCGGCAAGCCGCCGCCGAAACCGGTGAGGCTGCCGTTTGAGCCGATCACGCGATGACAAGGCAGCACGATGGGAATCGGATTGCGCCCATTCGCCGCGCCCACCGCGCGCGTCGCCGTGGGTCTGTCCAGGCGCAGCGCGAGTTCGGCGTAACTGATCGTGCCGCCAAATGGAATGTTGGCGAGTTCCAACCACACTTGGCGCTGGAACTGCGTCCCCTGCGGCGCCAGAGGCAGTTCGAAGCCCCGGCGTTTGCCCGCGAAGTATTCGTCCAGTTGCTTCTGGGTGTCCCGCAGGACCGCGTGGTCGCCTTCCTGCCAATCCTCGCTGCGACGCATCGGGTGGCGCGGTGTATGGAACTCGATCAGCCGCAGGCCCTCGTCGTTGCCGGCAAGCAGCAACGCTCCGACCGGGCTTTCGATGTGGCGATAGAACACGTTGCTTTGCATTACGCGGTCCCCTTTGCCTTCCTGATGGGTGGCCCCATCGAATCCTTCCACAGATGAATCACCGCATAGGCGCGCCAGGGACGCCAGGCTTCCGCCCACGCGGTCAGCGCCTTCGCGCTCATGCGCGAACCATCGTTGGGTACCGCGCGCCGCAGCACCAGGTCGTCGGCGGGGAATGCATCGGGATGGCCCAATGCGCGCAGCGCGATGTATTGCGCGGTCCACGGGCCGATGCCGGGCAACGCGACCCATCGCGCCGTGAAATCGTCCAGCGTGCGCTCCGGCTTGAAGTCGACGTGGCCCTCCAGAAGTGCGCGCGCCATGGTCCGTAAGGTCTGCGCACGCGCGCGTGTCAGGCCGATCACACCCAGGTCGGCGTCGGCCAGCGCATCGGGCGTGGGGAAGAGGTGGTCGAGTCCAGGCGCGAGTGGTGCGGGCAGTGGCTGACCGAAGTGATGCGAAAGTCGCGTCGCCAGCGTGCGTGCGCCGGCGACGCTGATCTGTTGGCCGATGATCGCGCGCACCGCGCTCTCGAAGCCGTCCCATCCGCTGGGAACGCGCAGTCCCGCGCGCTGCTTCAGCAACGGACGCAGCCGCGCATCGGCGCCGAGCGCTTCGATGATGGCCTGTGGATCCGCGTCGAGATCGAACATGCGTCGCAGCCGATGGACGATCTCCAGCAGTTGCGAAGGGCGCGCGCCGTGCAGTTCGAGCCGCAGCGCATTGGCGTCCGCCAGGCGATGCGATGCGGGCCATTGCGAAACACGCAGCCAGCCGGGCGCATCGATAGAGCCGATCACTCGCGAGTAACTCGTGGCATCCACCAGTTCGACACCGGGCAGCGCGCGCCCGCGCAGGAAATCGAGCATCGCGACGAAGTCGTAGGGTGGGCGGTAACCCAGGCGCAGCGTCAAGGTCTCTCCGGGAACTTCGACGCGTTGCTTGCGCAGGTCGCGCGGAGCCATCCGATAGGCTTCGAGGAAGGCGGCGTTGAAGCGGCGCAGGCTGCCGAAACCGGCCGCGAGCGCGACTTCGGCGATTGGCATCGCCGTTTCCGTCAGCAGCTGTTTGGCGAACAACAAGCGTCGCGTGCCATGCACTCCCGTTGGCGACACGCCGAGGCGTTCGACGAACAGCCGACGCAGCTGGCGTTCGCCGATGTCGACGCGTTCGGCGAGCGCGGACAGTGGCTGTTCGTCGAGAACGCCTTGTTCGATCAGTTTCAAGGCGCGAGCCAACAGCGCATCGCCACGACGCCATGCGCCGTCGCCGGGTGACAGTTCCGGGCGACATCGCAGGCAAGGCCGGTAGCCGCCGGCTTCTGCGGCGGCTGCACTGGCGTAATACGTGAAGCGCTTGGCCATCGGCGCCGGACAGACGGGGCGGCAATAGATCTTGGTGCTGGTGACCGCGGTGAAAAACAGCCCGTCGAAACGTGGGTCGCGGGTGAGGCGCGCCTGCTCACAGGTGTGCATGTCAGGGAGCGCAGTGGCGGTGGCAAACGTCGACATGAGTGCAGGCTAGCACCGCGCCGGGAGGCGGACTCGCCGGATTCGGACATCGCGTGCGCGCCCTGGCGTTCATGCCGCGTGCCGACCCGAGGGCGACGGCTGCATGAAAAGGCCCCGGAACCACGTGGGATTCCGGGGCCTTGGTCGCTCATCGCCAGCGGTCAAGCCATCCGAACCAGGTCTTTGCAGGGAGCCGCCGCAAGCGCCAGGCCCGCAAGCGAGGACAGGGTGAATGCTGGGTGAAGACGCGGGAGGCGCGTCAGCAGCCGCGCCTCCTCTTCGCTCAAAATGGCGAGAGCGGAATCAGAAGGGCCCCGCGCACACCAACTGGCCGTTCAAGCATTCAGAATGGCAGTCCGCGTTCTCGTCGCACTCCATCCCGAGGCAGGCGCCACCGCCGCACAGCCCGAGCGGCCTGCAGGTGTTGGTCTGCGCATAAGAGTCACGGTTGGACCAATTGGTGGTGCTGCGCGTGGGGTCACACACCTGGCAGATGTTGCTGGGGTTGACGGTGCCGGTGCTGTACGTCACGCCGCCGATGGTGCAGCCAGTGGGCGGAGGCTGCGTGGAACAGGCGTTCGTCACTCCGTCGCACGTGACGCTGGGAGGACTTCCGGTCGGCGCGGCGGAACAGGCGCTCGCGCCCGAGCAGGTGCGACTGGTGCCGTCCGTGCAGTACACCGTGACGTAGCAGCCGCTCGTGGCGGATTGCTCCTGGGTGTGCATGAGCGGGGCTTGCCCGTTCTCGGCGCCTGGATCGCAGCTGGCCAGGGTCATCATGACAGCGAGGAGAAACAGCTTCCGCATGGGATACCTCGGGGTTGGGGGTCTTCAGTCTCTCTCCTCGATTGGGATTAGGCAAAGGGCGTCAGGATGAGCAGCAGGGTGGTGGCACTTATCCGCGTCCCACCACCTGCCCACTCATGGACCTGTTGCTGCAATGCGTTGCGCTGGCGCCAGAAGACGGCTCAGCGCCCGGCGAGCGAGACGGCGCGCAGGTTCTTCTCCGCGCCCCCGAGGACCATGGAGGTGCCATCGGCGGAGAAGGCGATGGCTCGAAGCGAGCGGGCGCCGGCCTTGTACGCGCTCCAGCGCCCATCGTTTCCAATCTCGATGACCAGGCCGTTGTTGGTTCCAATCACACCCAGACCCTCTCCGCGAAAACAGATGGAGTCGCCGCGCGTGTTCGTGCCGCCCGTCACGCGTCGCGCGAGTGTGCCCAACGAGTGGCGCGCGAGCTCGGCGCCGCTCGCCGCATCCAACACGAGCATGTCATGGCTCACGCCTCCGCCGACGGTCATCAACCGGTTCGACGTGGGGTCGAGGGCCATGGCGGCGACAGTGCCCTCGGTGACGAGCCGCGACGGCGCGCGCTGCCATAGCAGACGGGAGTCGGCGACCCGCACCGCGGAGATGCGGGAGAAGGAGGTGGCTGTGTAGAGGACGTCGCCCTCGGGCGACAGTACCGCGCACACCTCCTCATCGAGCCACTGGGACGGCAGCAAGGGTTGGCACCCGAGGGTGGTCCGGGAGACCCGCACCATGGACGGCTCCGGCGTCACCAGGGCAGGCACAGCGGCGGCGAGGGCCGGATCCACTCGGCGTGACTCTGTCCTGACCACGTCTCCGTCGCGGAACGTCTCCGCCCAGTTCGGTGACTGTGCGACGAACTGCTCGTCGTCAATCCATACAAAGGGGCGCATGACGGGCAGGGTGTGCGCGACCTGGAAGGTGTCCAGGTCGATCAACTGGCAGCAGGCTGCTCGGCCTGCGAGCAGCGGGCCTCCCGTGAGGAGCCAGCGTCCGCTGGGCGAGAGCGCACCGGGGCCCAGCGGGCCCGTCAGCTCCGCCTCGATTTCAAGGCGGGGTCCACTCCTCCGCAGCAGTCGACCGGGCTGGTCGGCATGGCCGGGCGCCTCGATGACCAGGAGCGAGCCCCGTGGTTCGAAGGCGAGGAACCGGACGTAGGGGACAGTGTCCTTCGCCAGGGGCGTGGACGCCGCGCGGGGAGGCGCGGGTGCGAATCTGGGAAGCAACTCCGTGCAGTCGATCAGTCGCATGCGGGGATGATATCCCGTGAGCGTCAAGACCTTGTCGACTTCATTTCCACGGGGCGCGGAGTCAAAGGCGACACTCGACGTCGTCGCGGCCGGGGCCAGCGAAGGCAAGCGGACATAAGCGCCTCGCAGCGCTCGTGATGGCCGCCTATGACGAGCAACCTCCCGTTACCGCGTCCAGCAACTGATTACCCGACGGCCAGGTCGCGACGGACCGTGACACGTTGCTCGGCTCGGGCGCCCCGCTGCTCGAAGACCTGGGGAAGGGCGGGCGCGTCGACAAGTACAAGTGCGCATAGCTGGGATGGGGACCCTGTTGAGGGGAGGGAGGGTGCAGAGGCGCCGAGGAGGGCCGCCCGAGCGAAGCTCCCGGCCGGTGGACAGGCCGCGTGAGCTCCCTTGGGGCACACGTCTGTCCAGGCCGCGCGCCCATCAGGTGCGTGGCAGGAGCCTGGGCCTGTGGGCTGTCTTGAGCCTCAACACCCCACGGCCTGGGGTGGCCCTCGTGCCGGGGGGGCCACCTCGCACATGCCGTGGGCAAGCCCAGGACGTGTGTTCGTGACGCTTGGAAAGGAGCGGAGTCACACGAGGGGGAATTCGCGCCCCACCCGCGTGGCGAGCCACGCCATCGGCAGGTAGGCCACCACGATGTCGCTCACGATGAACCACGTCGGTGCGGGAATCATGAAGCTCGCCGCGATGCCGCCGGCCAGGAAGAGCGTGCCGACCGCGAACGCGAAGACCCTGCGACGACTCCCCGCGATGAGGAACGCGACCAGCGCTCCGGCGAGCGTGCCGAGCGCGTGGGCCAGGAACGGAAACACGAAGTGCTTTGGCTCGAACAGGTGAATCGAAGCAGCGAGGCTCTCGGCGTTGGAGGCATCGACACCGGCGGGGGCGGGAATCACCCGCGGGCCGAGCGTCACGAGCGCCATGTTGACGACAGAGCCCACGGCAAAGCCGATGATGACCGCGAGGATGTTGCGAATGATTTTCATGGGGGAGGCCGCGCAGTGTGACATGTCTCCGCGCGGCCGTCCCTCTGCCCGTTGGCTACGGTGTTGTCGTACAGGCGTACGGCGTCCAGGCGGAGGTGCCTGCCGCATTCTGGGAGCGGATGGCGAAGCACATGTACGTGCCAGACGCGAGGCCGCCCCAGGTATACGTGGTGGTGTTGGCGCCGAGGTTCCGCGTGGTGACACCGTTGGTCAGCTGGAACCCGGTCTCGTTGCCAGAGGTGTCCGTCCAGTTCACCCGGATGCTGGAGCTGCTGATGGCGGTGGCCGTCTGGTTCGTCGGCATGGCGGGCACCGCGGGCGTGGTGGTGCAGGCGTACGGCGTCCAGGCGGAGGTGCCCGTGGCGCTGTAGGCGCGGATGGCGAAGCACATATAGGTGTTGGGCGACAGGCCCGTCCACGTGTGGGTGGTGGTGTTGGTGCCCACGCTCACGGTCGTGACGCCGTTGGTGATCTGGAACCCGGTTTCATTGCTGGACTTGTCGGTCCAGTTGACCCGGATGCTGTTGCCATTGAGCGCGGTCGCGGTCTGACCGGTCGGCGCCGCCGGAACGGTGAAGAAGGCACTCTTGTTCGCGGCGAGGAAGTTCCGGTCGTAGTCGTTCAGACCGATGGTCGGATAATCCCACCAGAAGCCCATCACGGAGGTCTCCATCCCCCAGCCCACGCTATCGGGGTGGGGAAGGCCAAAGCCGTGGCCGAGCTCGTGAGCGACGGCGCCGGTCTGCTTGCGCTGGCCGGACCACCAGTAGGCGCCCTCCGCCACGTGGCCCTGGAGGCTGTCGATGGCCCAGTCGCCGACGATGGCCTGGCCGCCGTTGCCGCTGGTATACCCACGGCCTCCAGCGAAGCCGCCGGCGCCCTTGAAGAAGATCATCGTGACGTAGCCGCTCTCATTCTGCGCCGGAGGGGTAGGGAATCCGCGCGAGTGCAGCTCCGCCATGACGGCCCCCTCCATGTTGCCCGTGATGGTGATGACCCCGTCGTCGTAGATGTTCCCCGGACCCCACGAGATGCCGTACGCCTCCTTGGCGCCGTTGGCCTGAACCACCTGCACCGGGTTGCGCACGAAGGTCGCCCCGTTGTTGTAGGTCGCATAGAAGCGCTGGATGTCGGCCATCGCGTTGTTGATGGCGGTGGCCTCTGCCTGCACCTCGGCGCTGCTCACGCTCCAGTCGGTGGGCACGAACAACACCGGCACCACCGAGTAGTCCGGCCAGGGATACGGAAACGTCGGGCTGGCCGTCGCGACTCCTGGCCCCAGCGCGCCGGAGAGGAGGAGGGCCGCGCAGAGGATGCTGAGATATCGATTCATGAGACGCTCCTGAAGCAGGATTGCCCCGGTCGGGGATTCGAGCCGAGGAGGGGATGGCGCGCGGGAGTGTAGGCCGCGCATGTGTTGCCCGATAGAACGCCCGGAGGGCGGGGCGGACCTGCTGCTGCTGGCGGTTTACAATCGCAGTGCGATTGTTCGGTGAACCCATACTGCTCGGGGGCTCCGGGCTCGGAAGCTTTCGCCTGTCGAGGTGGCTTTCGCCTGTCAATGACCCCGCCGGCCTCGCGCGGCTTGCGACTCGGGCGGAGCTGATGCGCACGGGCACCGGCGAGTCCGCTTTCGGAGGACCGGGCTTCGGCGGCATCGGGATGGGGACCTGCTCGCTGGAAGCGTGCTCACGAGCCCCGCAGGCATCACGATGGGCAGCATGCTCGCGCACCAGTGGATGAATGGCTTCATCGCCCAGGTACTCTCCGCGGACGGTGCGGGAGTTGGACTGGCATCAGTAGAAGGGCGCCGCGGGATTCCTCGAGTGGCTCACCCATCCGCATCTGGGCGGCGTGACGCGGATGCTCGGCGGAGGTGGATTGGGCGCTCGCGTTGGCGGGCGTGTCGCTGCCTGTGCGGAGGCTGGAAATCTTCAGGCGGTATACGCTGGCGACGTGAACGAGGCCCTGCACAGCTACTTGGAGCGCGCGGCGGAGTCCTTCGCGCGGCAGGAGGAGGAAGAGGCCTTCGGCGCCGTGATGGATGCGTGGCGCGAGTGTCGCGCGAGCGAGCTGTGCTTGTTCGCCCAGCAGCTCGAGGCGCGACTCGACTCGACGCATGCGGGGCGGGAGGGGGAGTACGCGGAGGCTCGTCGCGCGGCGCGGGACCTGGCTCGCAGGCTGGTGGCTCAGGGGCAGCCGCGCGAGGTGGAGGCGCAGCTCGATGCCCTGCTCGACTGCCTGCCCGACCCCCGGTTCATCCCCGGGTTGCTCGCCATCGCGCGCCTCCCCTCGGCGGAGGAGCCGCAGCGGGTGTCGAGGCTGTGCGCGGCGCTCCGGCACGTGGGGCCGCCCTTCGACGTCGAGCCCCTCGAGGCACTGTATGAGCGGATGAGGCCGGAGGCTTGGGCCTCGGCTGCGCGGCTGTCCTTCGTCATCAGGCTGGGGCGTGACTGGGTACCGCGGGAACTCGATGCGAAGGCGCGGGAGCTGCTCGCGGCGCTTTGGGAGGCCATGCGTGTTCGCGCGGATAAGGAGTCGCGAAACGCCAGCATCCGGGAGCAGTGGTTGCCCCGTGTCTATGCCAACCCCGAGGACGACGACGTGCGGCTGGTGATGGCGGACCAGTTGCTGGAGACGGGCGACCCCCTGG
>NZ_JBLZWL010000043.1:0-148268 GCF_049194865.1 Corallococcus terminator
CAACGTCCTTGTAGGCCAGGGCGATGTGGCTCACCTCGCCCCCGGAGGACGCGAGCGGGAAGCAGGTGCAGGCGATGGCGATGCGGTGCGCGTCCTTCACCTCGACGTGCCGCAGCTCCTTCACGTCGTACCAGATGACCGGCGTCTGCACCGTCTCGCCCGTGAAGGCCCGACGCAACAGCACGTCCAAGCCCATCTTCGCGACCAGCTCGTCGCGAAAGAGGCTGTACTCCGGCGGCGGCCTGGAGCCGAACATCGCCTCGTAGGCCGGGTTGTACAGCCGGCAGTGTCCTTGCGCGTCGAAGATGGCGTACGGCACCGGCGAGTGGAGGAACAGCCCCTCCAGCAACACCAGCGGGTCCGTCGTCACGGAGGCCAGCTGCTCGCGCAACGCGAGCGCTCCGGGCGAGGACGCACGCGCGCTCCGGCCCTCGCCGGAACCTCGGCTTCCCTCGACGTCTGCCTTCCCACCCCGAGGGCCCTGGCCCTTGCGCGTCGCCACGACCCGCAGAATTAGCAGAAGACAGACTTCCCTGGCAGCGCTGAAAGGTAGGACATGGCTTGTACACCCCTTCACGAAAGGCTTTGGTCCGGCCCCATGGCGGAGCCACTCAAGACCTTCTTCGACGCCCGGCTGGTGGAGCGGCTGGGCACCACCCTGCACCGGGCACAGCCTTCGTTCCCCCTGGACACCTTCCTGAAGGAGGCCCGTCAGGGATTGGAGGGGCACGAGCTCATCGGCCGCGCGCGTCACATCTCCCAGGCCATGCACCGGGCCCTCCCCCGCGACTACCCGAAGGCGGTGGAGGTGGTGGTGCGCTCGCTGGGCCCGCTCCGGGAGACGGACCGGGTGGGGGGCATGGAGGTCTTCTTCTACCTCCCCCACACGATGTTGGTGTCCGAGCACGGCCTGGAGCACTTCGAGGAGTCCATGCGGGCGCAGCACGCGCTCACCCAGCGCTTCACCGCGGAGTTCTCCATCCGCCCCTTCCTCGAACGCCACCCGGCGAAGACGCTGAAGCGCCTGCGCGAGTGGACGAAGGACGAGAGCGTCCATGTGCGGAGGCTCGTGTCGGAGGGCACGCGTCCGCGCCTGCCGTGGGCCTCGCGCCTGCGCGCCTTCCAGGAGGACCCGCGTCCAGTGCTGGAGCTGTTGGAGCTGCTCAAGGACGACGTGGATTTGTACGTGCGCCGCTCGGTGGCCAACAACCTCAACGACATTGGCAAGGACCATCCGGACGTGCTGGTGAAGGTGGCGAAGGCGTGGCTGAAGGACGCCACACCTGAGCGGGAGTGGCTGGTGCGCCACGCGCTGCGCTCCGCCGTCAAGCGGGGCGAGCCCGCCGCGCTGGAGGTGCTGGGCGCGGGCAAGCCCACCGGAATCGAAGCCCGCGCCACCGAGCTTCCCCGCCGCGCGAAGCTGGGCGGCGCGGTGGACGTGCGCTTCGTGGTGGCCAATCGCTCCAAGCGCACCCAGTCGCTCGTGGTGGACCTGGCCGTGCACTTCTTCAAGGCGCGCGGCGAGGCGCCCAAGCCCAAGGTCTTCAAGGTGCGCGCGCTGACGCTGGCCCCCGGCCAGGAGGAGACCTTGGGCAAGCGCGTGTCGCTGGCGCAGCTCACCACGCGCCGCCACTACCCGGGCCCGCACCGCTTCGAGGCGCGGGTGAATGGCGTGGACCTGCCGCTGGGCGAGGTGGACGTCGTCGAGTGAAGCGAAGCGACTCGAGCCGCCTCAGCGCGGCCCGAGCAGCTTCACCAGCTTGTTGTAGACGCCCATCACCAGGAGCGGCGACACCCAGGAGCCGATGAAGCGCGCCGGCTGCTGGCGGCCCATCAGCTCCAGGCTCAGCGACACGCCCATCGAGCACAGGCTGACGAAGAGGAACAGGTGAGAGGGAATCTTGGCCGCCTGCTGCTCCAGCAGGCGGGTGAACGAGCTGTCCGTGTGCTCCGCGCGTAACACGGGGGGCAGCTCGTACTCGTGCTTCGACGCGGCACTCGCGGGGTTGACGTCCAGGCTCATCGTGCTTCCTCCCCAAGCGGCCAGGCGGTTCAGCCGCTCGCCCCCCGCGCTCGTGGGAAAGCCTCATGCCTCCCGGCGTCGCGGTCCCCATCATGGTGGGACCGAACCACGCGAAGGGCGAGAGGGTGCACCACCACACCACACCGGACACGGCGGGCGACGAAGCGGAAGGTCTCCAGCTTCCCGAGGCGGGCGCGGGCCCGCTCCTGCAACGCGACTACTGGGCCCTCATCCGGCACTGTCGCCACCGGCCCGCCGCCATCCTCGACTGGGTGGCGCGGAGGTTCTCCGAGTTCGCGCCGGACGAGCTGTGTGTCTTCACGCGCGAGTCCACGTCCCGAGAGGGCCAGCCGCTGGAGCAGGGCGAGCTGCTCACCGTGCACATCGTCGGCGCGGGGACGTTCGGCGTGCGCGTCATCCACAAGGACCGGCAGAGCCTGACGCTCGCCACCCTCCCCGGCCACCCGGAGGCGGGGCGCATCACCTTCGGCTCGTACCGCAACGAGTACGGAGACGTGCTCTTCCACATCCGCAGCCGCGCGCGCTCCGGCTCGCACATGCACCACTGGGGCTTCGTCACCGCGGGCGAGGCGATGCAGACCAACACCTGGACGGAGTTCGTCCTGCGCGTGGCCCTCTCCGCCGGTGAGGGCGTGGTGGGCGGCATCCACGCCGACACGCAGGAACTGGTCGAAGAGCCCCAGGGCGGGGACGTGATGTCGGGCCCCACCTTCCTGGCGAAGGGAGACGAAGCCGATGATTGAGTGGCGCTGGTTCTCCGGCTGGACGGACGACGAGCTGGCGCCCCTGCTGGAGAAGGCGCGTGCGCTCGCGCGCAACTTCACCGCTGCGTCGGGAGAGATGACGGTGGAGGCGGGGTGGACGCAGGTGCACTCGGTGTCCACGCTGGGACGCGAGCAGCCGGGCCCGCCGTTGCCCACGGGCCTGTTCGAGCGCGCCCGGGGCGTGCTGGAGACCTTCGACTTCTCCGACCCGCGCATCGTCCGCTGGCACTTCTCCGCCGACACGCCGCTGAACGGGCGCACGGTGCTGCTGGAGCTGAAGTCCCTGGCCGAGCGGCTGCGGTTCCTGTGCGCGGTGCGCGTGGGCGACACGCGGCTGGAGATTGGCGAGACGTGCAGCGTGTATGGCTTCAGCTTCGAGACGCTGGAAGGACACATCGAGAAAGGGCGCGAGTGGTTCCTCTTGCGCAAGCACCACGACACCGGCGAGGTGCGCTTCGAAATCGAGGCGAGCTGGCGGCCCGGGACGTTCCCCAATGCGTGGAGCCGCCTGGGCTTCGCGCTCGTGGGCAAGCGCTACCAACGCGCCTGGCACCGGCTGACGCACGCGCGCCTGCACGAGCTGACGTGGAACCACCCGGAGTTCGCGGGCCTGCCCGCGCATCACGGCAGGGTGGACCACTCCGGACATGAGCTGAAGGAGCTGGGCCCGGTGAGCTTCTACACGCAGCGCGCGCCGGGACGACTGAAGTCACACATGGAAGAGGAGGTGGACGCCGTGGAACGAGGACACTGGTTGACGCCCGTGGGGCTGGGAGTGCTCGCGGGCATGCGCAGTCTGAGTGCGCCCACGCTGGTGAGTCGCAAGCTGGCCCAGTCGCCGGAGGCGAGGACGGACCCGCTGTCCGTCGCCCTGTCGAAGCCCTGGGTGCCTCGGGTGCTGGAGGTGCTCGCGCTGGGGGAGCTGGTGGCGGACAAGCTGCCGATGACTCCGGCGCGCGTGAAGTGGGTGCCCCTGACGGGCCGCATCTTCATGGGCACCATGGCGGCGGCCTCGTCGGTGGCGGGCCAGACGCGGCGGCGCGTGGTGCTCGCCGCGGCGCTGGGCGGCCTGGCCGCGGTGGCCTCCACCTGGGGCTTCTACTCGCTGAGGAAGCTGGCCACGGCGAAGCTCCACATCCCCGCGTTGGCCGCGGCCTTCGCGGAGGACGCGCTGCTGGCGGCGCTCGCCTCGCGGTTGATGCCCCTCGTGGACGACACGGCCACGGCGAGCTGAAGCGGAGCGTCCCGAGTCTCCCCCCGCGACACGGCGGGAGACCGCGCCCCTCGCCTCCCGCGCTCAACCCGGGCGGGAGGCCGCGTTCCTCGCGGCCTGCACCAGCGCGGGCAAATCCTTCACGTGCGTCATGTCCGGCGCCGCGTCGTCCGAAGCGCGAGGCTGTGCGCGCGACGGGGAGAACAGCCGGGCCGGCGTCTGCGCCTTGCCATTCAGGATGATGAACAGGCGCAGCGCATCGCGCAGGCGCTCCACGTCCGTGCCGCTCTCGTCGCGAGCCCGCTGCGCCGCGCTCCACAAGCGCGCCCAGGCGGCCTCCTCGCTCCAGGCTCCAGCGGGACGCTCGCGTGACAGCGTGGCCAGCTCGGCGGCCAGCTCGAACAGGCCCGCGCGTCCTTCGTCGAAGACCTCACCGGAGGCGAGCCTCGTCTCGGCGGCGCCGCTCGACTCGCGCGCGGCCAGCCACGGCAGCAGCTCCGGGACTTCCCGCTCCAACGGGAGGACGGGAGCCAGACGGTCCTCCAGCAGCGCGCGCAACCTCGCCCGCGCCACGCCGTGCCAGAAGGCCGCGTGCAGCACCAGCTCCGGCCCGCTGCGCGGCACGTGCATCGGCACGCGAGAGGCCCGGCGCGCCAGGAAGTCCTTCACCTTCCCGCTGGTGTCGAAGTGCTCCAGGCGTTGCCACAGCGAAGCCAGCGCGGAGTCGGCCAGGGGCAGGGCGCGGCGCAGCTCATCCGCCTCCGCCTCGCTGAAGGACAGCACCCCCTCGGACGTGGGGCGCTTGAAGACGCGCTCGCACACCTCGGCGGCGGCGCACGCGGCGCGCAGCTCCGGCAGGTTGCGCGGCAGCAGCTCCACGGCCCGGGCCCAGGTGCGGCCACCCAACAGCGGCCCCGCCTCCAGCACCACCTCCTCCAGCCGCAGCAGCGCCTCGCCCAGCGACACCGAGCGCTCCGCCTCCGGCAGCCGCTTCAGCGCCACGTGCTCGACGGCCGCCCTCAGCCGCTCCACCTCCGCCATCAGCTTCATGGGCGCGGCCTCGCGCGGCCAGCCCTCGGCGGCGGCGCGGCGCTTCAGCGCGGCGAGCGTGGCGTCCACTTCCGGCTGCACCTGCGCCACTTCACGCAAGAGCTCGAAGTGGGCGCGCACGCGGTCCTTCCAGAAGAACGCCTCCAGCATCCCTCGCAGGGCCACGTAGCGCAGGCGCGTGGCCTCCAGGAGGTCCGCGCGGTCCTCGAGTCGTGCGCGCAGGTTGTCCGGGTGCGTGGCCACGACCCCACTATAAAAGCGGCCCCCGCTTCCGGCAGGCCCCCGGACCCACTCGGCTTCGCGAGAGTGAACGATGGGTCGCCCATGACTGTTCCACCCGACAGGCACCCCGCTCCAACGGTGGCCCTCCCGTCCACCAGGAGGCACTTGAGCGAGGGGCCCGGGCATTGAAAAGCCCATGCGACCCAGCCTGACGTGGCGCGGACTCGCATGGGCTCGAGACGACTCGGGAGGGCTTGGGCTTGGGGCCCGGCCCCCGGCCGACTCACACGCGCATGGGCATGACGACCGCGGTGAAGGTGCGGTCACCGGGCGCGTGCAGCACGCCGGGGCTGTGCTCGTCACCCAGCTCGAAGCTCACCTCGTCCGTGTCCGTGACGGCGAGCACGTCCGTGAGGTAGCGCGCGTTGAAGCCCACGGTGATGTCGTTGCCCTGGTAGGCCAGCTCCACCACGTCGCGCGCCTCGCCCAGGTCCGGGTTGCTCGCGGTGATGACCAGCTTGTTCGTCTCCAGGCCGATGCGCACGGCGTTGCTCTTGTCCGCGGACAAGAGCGCGATGCGCTTGAGCCCCTCCAGGAAGCGGACTTTCGGCACGAGGACGACCTTCTCGCCCTCCTTCGGGATGACGCGCTGGTACTCGGGGAACTGGCCGTCGATGAGCCGCATCACCATGGTGAGGCCGGGCTTCTTGAACAGCGCGGAGTTCTCCGCGAAGCCCAGGTGGCACTCCGCGTCCGGCGCCTCGTCCAACAGGCGCTTGAGCTCCATCAAGCCCTTGCGGGGGATGATGACGCCGCTCTTGAGCTTGAAGTCACCCGCCAGCTCGCGCTCGATGAGCGACAGCCGGTGGCCGTCCGTGGCCACCATGCGGACCTTGCCGGAGGGCTGCGGCTCGAAGAAGACGCCGTTCAGGATGTAGCGCGTCTCGTCGCTGGAGATGGCGAACTGGGTCTTCTTGATCATCTCCAGCAGCGTGTTGCCACCCACCTGCACCAGCGGAGCGCTCTCCTCCTTGGGCAGCTTCGGGTACTCCTCGGCGGCCATGCCGACAATCTTGAAGTGGGCCGAGCCGCTGGAGATGTCCACGTAGTTGTTGGCCAGCTTCTTCAGCGTCACCTGCGCGTCGGGCAGGTTCTGGACGATGTCGAAGACGTACTTGGCGCTGAGCGTGACGGCGCCCGGCTTGATGACCTCGGCGGGGTGCTCGGAGACGATGCCGATGTCCAGATCGAACGCGGTGACGGTGATGCCGCCCTTCGTCGCGTTGACGAGCACGTTGGCGAGGATGGGCATCGTCGTCTTGCGCTCCACGATGCCCTGGGCGCGGTAGAGGGCCTTCTTCAGCTCGTCGGCGGCGATGCGGAATTCCATCGGAGGGCGTCCTTAAGGTCTCGGCCCCGAGGAGCCGATCAGGGGGCCGATGTAGCCCGTGACATGGGGAGCGTCAACGACGCCAACGCCCCGTCCGCACCGTCGACAGCCCCGCCATGGGACTCCCAGTCGCACTGCACGGGCATTCAGACGCCCTCCACTCAGCTGACCGTCGGTCAACCGAGCTGACAGGGGACTGGCCCTTGCCCCGTGGGCGATGGACACTCTTGGGCCTACTCGCCTTCCGGAGCTTTCCATGAACGTCCGCCCGCTTCTGCTCGCCGCCCTCGCGCTGGGCTTCGCCGCCGGCTGTAGCAAGCCCTCCGCCTCCTCCTCGACGCCCTCCAATGAGCCCGGCACGCCGAGCGGTACCCAGCCCGCCGCGGAGAACGCCGCCCCCCCCAGCGGAGACCAGAGCGGCACCCCCGTCGCGCCTCCGCCCACGCCCGGAAACGGCGGCGAGGCCAAGGCGGGTGAGAGCGCCGTCTACATCGTGAAGGACAGCGGCATCCGCTGCATCGCCCCGCCCTGCCCCTCCTACAACGCCGTCCTGGCGGACAAGCCGGACATGGACGCGATTCCCATCCACGAGCTGGACCTGACGGCGGTGACGGGCGGCAACGAGCAGCAGATGGAGTCGCTGATGCAGCGCACGACGGGGGGCGGGCTCAAGCTTCGCGGCTCGCTGGAGACGCGGGCCAAGGCCGGCCCCGCGGGCGACGCCACCGTGCTGCGCGCCAGCAAGCTGGAGTAGGCGCCGCTAGAAGTGCAGGCCGAGCTGGAGCCCGGGCCAGTGCTGGATGCGCTGGTCCGCCTTTGGCTGGCTCTGGCTCACGGACATGCGCGTCACCGACGCGAAGTCCGGCTGCCCCCACACGAACCACATGTTGTAGGTGGGGCCGGCGAACACGGCCAGGCGCGGCAGCACCTGAACGCCGAGCATCACCCGGGCCTGGCCCAGCACGTTGCCGCCGTCGCCCTCCAGCGGCTTCTGCACCGGCTGCACCGCGCCGCCCGTCACGTCCAGGTCCAGCCAGAAGCGGTGCGACAGCACCACATGGCCACCCACGCCCAGGCCGAAGCTGAAGCGCGCCTCGTCGCGGCCCCCGGGGGCGAGCCCCGCGAGCAGCGTCAGGTAGAGCGGACCTCCACCCACCTTCACCGCGAGGTTGGCGAGCTGGATGTCGCTTCCCCACAGCTCCATGTGGACGTTGCCGCGGCGCAGTCCTCGGCGGACGCCGGGCGCGGGGGCCGCTTCCGCCGAGTCCTGGGCGAGAGCGCCTTCACCCTCCACCAGCGCGAGGGGGCGCACCGCGCTGACTTCCGCGGCCGCCGCCCCCGCCCACAGCCACAGTGCGAGAAGGGCGCAGGATTGTTTCATCACCACCTACTTTTGAAGCGTGAAGGACACCTGCGTCAAGCCCTCGGCCAAGAAGAGGGACGCGGTGTGCGCTTCAGGAGAGGCCGCCAGCACCCGGGCCGCCTCCAGCACGGGCTCCACCGCGAAGGGCCGGTCCGACGTCACCAGGAAGAAGCGCTCGAAGCGCGGTGCGTCATCCAGCTCGTAGGCCCCGGAGAGCCGATGCGTGCCGGAGGGCGAGAGCGTCGCGGCCTGGGCCCCCTGCTCCGGCGCGTGCAGCGTCACCGCGCCGCGTCCATCCACGGAGAGGATGACGCCGTGAGTCTGGCCCGCCGCCACGTACGCCAGCTGCACCACGTCGCCTGGGCCCACGGAGGCGCCCTCGGCGAGCAGCTCGTCCGCCTGGGCCCGCTGCCGGTGGACCTCCAGCCGGGGCGTCAGTCCCTTGGAGCGCGTGGGCTCCGGCTCCCACCCCGCGAGCGGGCCCGTCGGGGAGTCCGTCACCTCGGAGCCCGGGCTGGAGTCGGGCTGCACGACGACGAAGAGCGCGAGCGCCGCGAGCACCGGCACCAGGCCCATGGCCGACGTCAGCCACGGGGAACGAGCCGGAGCCTGGCGCGCGAGAGCGCCGCGACGAAAGCGGGTGTCCACCTCGCGGGCCACGCGCTCGGGAGACAGCCGCTCCAGGGTGGCGCGCGAGTCGGCCTCCAGCGCGGCCAGCCGCTCCAGGCCACCGGGCTCCTGCTCCAGCCGGGCGCGCGCGGCGGCCAGCTCGTCGGGCGGCAGCTCGCCCAGCGCGATTCGCTCCAGCAGCCAGTCCGGGATGCGTGCGGGGGAATTCATGCGGCCTCCAGCTCCAGCTCTTGCAGCGCCGACGTCAGCGCGCGCAGGCGCTTGCGCACGCCCGACACGGACAGGCCCACCTCGGCGGCCGTCTCCTCCAGCGTCATCCCATCCACCAGATGCAGCACCGCGATATCCCGGCTGGACGCCGGCACGCGGCCGAAGAGCCTGTCCAGCATCCCTCGGGCGTTGGCGCGTGACTCGGGGTCTTCCGCGGAGGCGATCTGCAACACCAGCTCATCCTCCCGGTCCTCGGGCCTGCGCTTCGCCCCCCTCAGCCGGTTGAGACACACGGTGGTGGAGATGCGGTGCAACAGGCTGGACGGCGCGGCGTCCTTCAGCGCCTCCTGGTAGCGCAGCAACTGCACGAACACGTCGTGCATGGCGTCCACGGCCTTCTCCTCGTCACGCAGGAGGAAGCGGCAGCGCCGGAGCACCTGGGGGCCGTAGCGGCGGTAGTAGGCCTCCACATCGATTGACACCGGCGTCGCGCCTCCCTCGTTTCGGTGAAGGGAACACCGGTGCCCCGCGAAACTGTCACCGGCCTCCTCGCGAATTCGTCCCTACCCCGCTTCCACCCGGTGGCCAAACCCATCCGCCGGCCCTGCCTGCAAAAACTACAGGGCCGCCAGGGGAGCAGCCGCTCGGCTCCGCCTTCATTGAGTGTCGGGTTGTCGATGAAAACACCCCGGCCCCGCTGTACTCGACTGTAACGAAACAAGACCCCATCACTACTTTCCGGTACTCGACCTCACCCCCGAGCTCGTGACATCCGTGATTGAAGCCGAAGACACCCTCACCCACCTCCGGGCGCGCTATCTGACCGCCCAGCTCGCGGGCCACCGGAGAGAAGCGCTGCGCCTGCTCGTGGATGAGGGGCTGCTCGTGGGCGTCCCGCTCCAGGTGTTGCACCTGGAGGTCATCCAACAGGCGCAGTACGAGATTGGCCGGCTGTGGCAGGAGAACATCATCTCCGTCGCGCAGGAGCACCAGGCCACCGCCATCTCCCAGCTCGCGCTCGCGCATCTCTACCGGCACCTCCCGAGAGATCCACCCAACGGCAAGCTCGTCATGATGTCCTGCGTGGAGGGCGAGCTGCACGAGATGGGGGCGCGCATGGCCAGCGACTTCCTGGAGATGGCGGGCTTCGACGTGCACTTCCTGGGAGCCAACGTGCCGCCCGAGCACCTGGCGCGAATGCTGCGCGAGGTGAAGCCCCACCTGCTCGCGCTCTCCGTGACGATGTCCTACCACCTGCCGGCCCTGCGCCGCGCGGTGGAGCACGCCCGCCTGGCCCTGCCCGATTTGCCCATCGCCGTGGGGGGACACGCGTTCCGCTGGGCGCCGGGGCTGGAGAAGGAACTGGACGTGAGCTTTCACGGCAAGGACGCGCGCGAGCTGGTCTCCGCCACCTGCCGCACCCTGGGAGTTTGAGGAACCCGCATGGAGACACCGAGCCGCCTGGTTGAAGCGCGCGCCGATGCCCTCGCACAAGCATCCGTCGAGGCGATGTATCAGGACCCCTTCTGGGAGGCGCGCTACGGCGCCGAGCGAACCCGCCGCTTCGGCGACGAGGATGCCCGCTTCCATGTGCGCTACCTTGTGCAATCCCTGAACGAACACCGACCCTCCGTCATGGAGGGGTATGCGCGCTGGCTTCGCACCTTGCTGGTGTCCCGGGGAATGTCCACCCTCCACCTCGACCTGAATTTCGCCGGGCTGGCCTCCGCGTTGGAGGCCGAGGGTTGGGGCCCAGGCACCGAGCCGTACGAACATGTACGCGCCGCCCGGGAGGCCCTGCGCTATCCGGAAGGTCCCTCGCGTGCGCTGCAAGATGACGCCTCGGAGTTGTCCCGAGCCGTCACCTCACGTCTGGCCCTCTACCTCACGGCGGAGGACCGGCCCCGATTGGAGGATGAACTGCGACTCCAGCTGTCATACCTCGCGGACGCTCTGGACGCGGGCAAGCCCGAGCTGATGGCGGACCACGTGCGCTGGTACGTGGGCTTCTGGCCGCGCCGTGGCTTCGGCTTGCTGGCGTTTCCCGCCGTGCTCGGGATGTTGAAGGCGCTCCTCGCCGCTCGGCATCCCCAGGCCCAGGCCCTGCTCGCCACCGCCGGGGTGACCTGGGACGAGACCCGCTCATGAACAGCTCCGCGATGAACGACCTCTCCGCCTTCGACGACCTGAGCCGCGAGGTCGTCCTGATATGTGACGCCGAGGGGACGCTCTGCTGGGCGGATGCCCGCGCCCGGGGCGTGCTCGCCGCGGAGCCCGGCAAGTCGCTGCGGGCCCTGGCCGCGCAGGGCACCGAGGACAAGGTCGACAAGCTGCTGGTGCAGGCCCGCGACGAGCGCGTGAATGGCTGGGAGCTCATCCTCTGCCGCGACAACGTGCCCACCACGTTCGCCTTCCGCGCGCGCCCGCATGAGGGCGGGGTGCTGCTGGTGGGCAGCCTGGTGCCGGAGGACTACGGCAACGCGCTGGAGCAGGTCAGCTCCACGCTGAGCGAGCTGTCCGCGCTGCACCGCGAGACGGAAGGCCAGCGCCGCGAGCTCAAGCGCCGCGCGGACGAGCTGGCGCGGCTCAATCAGGAGCTGAGCGAGTCCAACCGGGGCATGCGCAGCCTGCACGCCGCGCTGGACGAGAAGGCGGAGGGGCTGCACCGCGCCGCCGAAATCAAGAACCGCGTCGTCGCCAACGTCAGCCACGAGTTCCGCACGCCGCTGCACTCCATCCTCGGCCTGTCCAAGGTCCTGCTCAATCCCATCAACGGGCCGCTGTCAGGCGAGCAGGAGAAGCAGGTCACCTTCATCCGCAACTCGGCCGAGTCCCTCTTCGAGCTGGTCAATGACCTCTTGGACTTGTCCAAGGTGGAGGCCGGCAAGGCCACGCTGCGCCACAGCCACTTCGTGGTGCATGACCTGCTCGCCTCGCTGCGCGGCATGATGCGTCCGCTGGTGCCCGAGGGCTCGCCCGTGGAGCTGCGGCTGGTGGAGCCGGACGCGCCGCTGGAGCTGGAGACGGACGAGACACGGCTGAGCCAGGTGCTGCGCAACCTGGTGTCCAACGCGGTGAAGTTCACCGAGTCCGGCCACGTCACCGTGTCGGCGGCCCCCGGTCCGCGCGACACCGTCACCTTCACCGTGCGCGACACGGGCATCGGCATCGACCCGAAGGACCACGAGCTCATCTTCGAGGAGTTCACGCAGATCGACAGCCACATCCAGCGCAAGGTGAAGGGCACGGGCCTGGGCCTGCCGCTGGCGCGCCGGTTGGTGGAGCTGTTGGGCGGGACGCTCACCCTGCAGAGCAAGTCAGGCGAGGGCTCCACCTTCACCGTCACCATCCCCCGCGTGCACGTGGAGGTCTCCGAGATGGCGGGGCTGGCCGAGCGCAGCCAGACGCTGGAGCCGGGCCGCGCGCCGGTGCTGGTGCTGGAGGACGACCGGCAGACGCTGTTCCTCTACGAGAAGTACCTGTCGCGCTCGGGCTTCCAGGTGATTCCGGTGCGCAGCACGGACGAGGCGCGCAAGGTGCTCCAGCGCGTGCGTCCCGCCGCCATGGTGCTGGACGTCATGCTGGAGGGCGAGACGAGCTGGAGCTTCCTCGCGGAGATGAAGAACGGCGAGACCACGCGGGACATCCCCATCCTCGTCGTCACGGTGACGGACCGCGAGCAGAAGGCGCGCGCGCTGGGCGCCGACGAGTTCTGGCTCAAGCCCGTGGACGAGGTCCGCCTCCAGCGCAAGCTCCAGGAGCTGGCGCGCAACGGGCCGGTGGAGCGCATCCTCATCATCGACGACGACGACGTGCACCGCTACCTGCTCAAGCAGCTGCTCAAGGACATGCCCTACTCGCTGCTGGAGGCCGCGGGCGGCGTCGACGGTGTCCGTCAGGCGCGCGAGCAGGTGCCCCAGCTCATCTTCCTGGACTTCGTGCTGCCGGACATCACCGCCTTCGACGTGTTGGACGAGCTGAAGTCGGACCCGCGCACGCGCGAGATTCCCGTCATCCTCCACACCTCGCACGAGCTGCGCGACGACGAGCGCGCGCGGCTGGCCAACGAGACGTCGGCGATTCTGTCCAAGCACACGCTCAGCCGCGAGGTGGCCATCAGCCGCATTCGCGACGCCCTGGCCAAGGCGGGCCTGGGCTCCCACACTCAACAGGAGGGGAGACGTGGTTGAACCTCGACTGGCCACTGTTCTCAACGTCAACGACGACGACGCCAACCGCTACCTGGTCAATCGCATCCTGGAGATGGCGGGCTACAACGTGCTGGAGGCCGCCACCGGCATGGCCGCGCTGGTCATCGCCGAGCAGCACCGGCCGGACGTCATCGTCCTGGACGTGAAGCTGCCGGACGTCAGCGGCTACGAGGTCTGCGCGCGGCTGCGCGCCAACCCGACCACGGCGTCCATCGCGGTGATGCACACGTCCGCCACCTTCGTCACCTCCGACAAGAAGGCGCGGGGCCTGGACTCCGGCGCCGACGCGTACCTCACCCAGCCCTTCGACGCCTCGGAGCTGGTGGCGACAGTGCGCTCGCTTCAGCGGCTGCGGCACGCGGAGCAGGCCGCGCGCAGGCGCGCGGACGAGCTGGCGGAGATGGACCGGCGCAAGGACGAGTTCCTCGCGATGCTGGCGCACGAGCTGCGCAACCCCCTGGCGGCCATCATGACGTCCATTGGCATCCTGGAGCGCAAGCCGACCGAGGACACCAAGGAAGCGCGGATGCGCGGCATCATCCACCGGCAGACCCACCACCTGGCGCGCCTGGTGGATGACCTGCTGGACGTGAGCCGGATTACGCGCGGCAAGGTGGATCTGCGCACCGGCCGGTTGGATTTGCGCGCGGTGCTGCTCCAGGTCATCCAGATCATCCGCCCCATCGCCGAGGCGCGCGGTCTGGAGCTGGAGGTGACCATCCCGGACAGCCCCCTGTGGCTGAACGGGGACGCCACGCGGCTGGAGCAGGTCTTCACCAACCTGTTGGACAACGCCGCCAAGTACACCGACAGCGGCCACATCTCCCTGCGCGTGGAGCGCGAGGGCGTGGATGGCACCGCGCAGGCGGTGGTGCGGGTGCGCGACACGGGCATCGGCATCGCCACCGACGTGCTGCCTCGCATCTTCGACTTGTTCGCCCAGGCGGACACGTCCCTGGAGCGCACGCGCGGGGGCCTGGGCATTGGCCTGACGCTGGTGCGCCAGTTGGTGCAGCTCCACGGCGGCCAGGTCACCGCGCGCAGCAACGGCACGGGCAGTGGCAGCGAGTTCGAGGTGAGGCTGCCGCTCTTGCACCTCATGGAGGAGCCCGTGGCCACGCCGCTCGCCCGGCGTCGCCGCGCCGGACGCCACATCCTGCTGGTGGAGGACAACCCGGACGCGCGTCAGGCCATGCGGGAGCTCCTGGAGCTGTGGGGCCACCACGTGGAGGTGGCGCCAGACGGCCTGCGGGGCGTGGAGCTGGCGCTGACGCAGCGTCCGGAGCTGGCGCTGGTGGACATCGGCCTGCCGGGCCTGGACGGCTACCGGGTGGCGCAGGAGCTGCGCACGCGCGTGGGCAACGACATCCGCCTCGTCGCGATTACGGGCTACGGCGGACCGGAGGGACACGACAGGGCGCTCAAGGCGGGCTTCGACCTGCACATCGTCAAGCCGGTGAAGCCGGACGAGTTGGATCGCCTGCTGTCGAATCTGTGAGTGGAGCGGGAGCTGGGCGCGGGCCGGCGCCCTTGAAGCGGGCGACGCGCTAGCGCCGATTCAGGGCGTTGGCCACCAGCCCCAGCAACTTCACATGAGGGGCTTCGAGCTGACGCACGCTGCGAAGCAAGCGCCGGACTTCCGGTCGCTCGGGTGCTGCTGACGACGGCTCGCTGGTGCGCGAGGACGCGGCGCCGTGTGAGGAGAGCCCCAGCAGCTCGTCCGCTGAGACATGCAGCTCGTGACACAACTTCAGCAGCGTCTGCACGCTGGGAAGCATGCCGCCGCGCTCCAGACGCCCATAGACCTCTGTGGCCACGTCGATGCGTTCGGCCACGTCAGCTTGCGTGAGCTCCAGCCGGTTCCGCGCGACTCGCGCAGCCGATCCGATGGTGGTTGCGAGTTTCTTGTCCATGCCTTACCGACCCGAAACGTTTGGCCGCTGGCATAGGACGTATAGAGGCAGACAGACAGAACTTGTCGGGTCAGCCTCAGGTTGTTCACCCAGCGGGTTACCGCCCCAGAGGGAGACTTTCGGGGTTCGGAGTACCTCCATACCCGCCCCTTTTCCTCGACGTAAGACCTGTCTTCCAGGGTCAACCCGACCCCCTGAAATCAGAAGGAGCCGCCTTCTTCGCGGACGACCTGTGACGTCGGGCGCGGATTTTCCTACGGTGCCGGAGAGTCCTGCCGCGAGGGCCTCCCCCCAAGGTTGTATCCCCTGTCCGCGAGCTCGCCACGCCACCGGTCCGAGCACCTCGCCGGGTGCTCCAGGTCTGTCGTCACGAGCCCGCGCGCCGGTGGCCGCGGAGGCGCATGAGCCCGCCCTGCCGCACGCGGTGTACGCAGGCGGAGGCAGGACCTGGGACAACCGGTGGCAATCGAGGGGCAGACGACCTTGGGAGTCGCGCGCGCCGGAGGCGGGAGGGCTAGGCTCCGGCGGCGATGGCGCTCGGACGGCGCAACCTGCTGGTGAAGCTCTGCGTGGCGATGGGCGTGGTGGCCCTGCCGCTGCTCGTCGCCATCCTCGGCTACGTGCTGCCGCAGCTTCGCGCGCAGCTCCACGCGGACCGGGTGCGCGGGCTGCGGCAGGCCGTGGAGACGGCCTATGGCGTCCTGCGCGAGTACGAGGCCCAGGAGCGCTCCGGCGCGCTGACGCGGGAGGCGGCGCAACGGCAGGCCGCGGCCCTGCTCCAGGCCCTGCGCTACTCCAGCGTGGAGTACTTCTGGGTGAATGACCTGGACACGCGGCTGGTCATGCACCCGCACCTGCCGAAGATGGTGGGCCAGGACATGAAGGGCTACCGCGACGTGCGCGGGCGGCCGGTGTTCGTGGACATCGTCACCCTGGTGCGCCAGCGCGGTGAAGGCTCGCTCGCCTACGAGGCCACGCGGCCGGGCTCGCCGGAGCCCATCCCGAAGGAGAGCTACGTGAAGCTCTTCGAGCCCTGGGGCTGGGTGCTGGGCACGGGCGTGTACGTGGAGGACATCGACCGGGAAGTCGCGGCGGTGAGGCAGCGCATCCTCATCGCGGTGGGCGGCGCGCTGGTGCTGGCGGTGCTGGCGGGGGCGTACGTGTCGCGGCGGGTGGTGCGGCCGGTGCGCGCGCTCTCGGAGGCGGCGCATCGGGTGGCGAAGGGAGACCTGTCCGCGCGGGTGGAGGTGGTGACCGAGGACGAGGTGGGCCAGCTCACCGAGGCCTTCAACGGCATGGTGGCGGGGCTGCGCGAGGTGGTGGAGGCGCTGGTGGAGGCGGCGGGCGCCACGGCGGCGGACGCGGAGCGCATCCGCGTCTCCACGGACGGCCTGTCGCGCACGACGCGGGAGCAGTCGGAGTCGCTCCAGCGCGCGGCCGAGGCGGTGCAGGACATGAGCCTGCATGTCTCACGGGGCGCGGCGGCGGCGCGGGTGGCGGCGGAGGCGGCGACCGGACACGGCCAGGTGGCGCGCGCGGGCGGCGTGGCGGTGGACCAGGCGTCGCGGAAGATGGTGGAGATTGTCGACGTGGTGGAGCACTCGGCGCGCACGGTGGAGCAGCTGCGGGAGTCCGGCCGGGCCACGGCGCGGATGCTCCAGCTCATCCAGGCGGTGGCGGACGAGACGCGGATGCTGGCGGTGAATACGGCGATTGAGGCCGTGCACGCGGGGCAGCACGGCAAGGGCTTCTCCGTGGTGGCGGGCGAGGTGCGCAAGCTGGCGGAGCGCACGCACGAGGCCACCAGTCAGGTGCGCGCGCTGCTCGCGAAGAACGAGGCGGACACGGCGGCGGCGGCGGAGCTGATGCGCCGGGGCACGTCGAAGGTGAACGAGGGCATGGGCCTGTCCTCGGCCGCGGGTGAGGCGCTGTCGCGGCTGTTGTCCGGGGTGAAGGACTTGGGCGAGCGCGTGGAGACGATGGCGGAGCAGAACGCGCGCCAGTCCGCGTCGGGCGAGTCCATCGCCGGGCGCATCCAGGCGCTCTCGGTGCGCTCGGCCCAGTCCGTGTCGGGCGTGGAGCAGATCTCCCGCTCGGTGGAGGACCTGCGGGCCAGGGCCTCGCGGCTCCAGGAGCTGGCCGCCCGCTTCACGACTCCGGGCGCGCGTTAATCTTTCTTCACACCCGCGCAACGCCCAGGACAGCGGAGCGGGGCAGTGTGCACCTCCACACGGGGACTCGGGCTTTGTCCCCCCATTCGGAGGCAAGACACATGGCGCTGGCATTGACGCGAGCCCCCGGGCGCGAGCCCGTGGTGTTCGGATACGCGCTGGAGACGCTGCTGTCGACGGCGGCGCCCCTGACACCGCTCACCCTGAAGGCGCTGGAGCGACAGGGCCTCTTCGCGCACCGCCCCCTGTACACCGCCTATCCGTGCGCGGTGTGGCCCAAGGCCATCCAGTTGCTCGCGGCGGCCAGCAGCGTGCCCCACACGGACCGCGAGACGGCGGAGTACGCGCTGGGCCTGCGCTTCGGGGAGCGGTTCATCCACGCGCGCATGGGCACCGCGCTCCAGGACTTCGCCCAGGTGGTGGGCCCGGAGAAGATGCTCCTGCGCATGGCGCGCAACCTGCGCTCCATCAACAACTTCCTCGACGTGTCGGTGGCGCCCCGGGGCGACGACGGCGGCTGGGAGCTGAGCCTGTACCCGGTGCGGGAGTTCGTGGACCATCCCCGCCGGCTGGCGGACCCGCCGCACTTCATGCGCGGCCTGCTCACCTTCGCGTTCCAGCACAGCGGCGCGCCCACGGCCCGGGTCACCCTCCTGAACCACGACGAGGCCCGGGCGGTGACCACGTTCCACGTCGGCCTGTAGTCAGGGCCGGCCCGTCGAGCGAGCTACCCCTCGAGGCGCGCCTCGACGCGCGGCACCGGCAACAGGATGCGGGCCGTGGTGCCCACGCCGGGCTGGCTCTCCAACGTCAGCGTCCCGCCGTGCGCGTCGACGATGCGCCGGGCCAGGGCGAGCCCCATGCCCACGCCGCCCGTGCGGCGCGCGCGGCTGCGGTCCGTGCGGAAGAACGGCGTGCCCACGCGGGACAGGTCCTCCGGCTCGATGCCGATGCCCTCGTCGGCCACCTCCAGCGACAGCTCCCCGGGCGTCCCTGCCTGGGCGCGCAGGCGGACGGCCGTCCCCGACTCGGAGTACTTGCCCGCGTTGTCGAGCAGGTTGTCCAGCGCGCGCCGCAGCAGCACGGGGTCCGCCTCCAGCGTGGGCATGGCGCCCTCCACGCTCACCTCCAGCACCCGCCCCGGACGCGCGGAGCGGAAGCGCGAGGCCGCCTTCTCCACGAGGCTCCGAATCTCCACCTGCTCGGGCCGCAGGTGCGGCGTCCCCGTGCTCGCGCCCTCCGAGGCCAGCTCCAGCTTCGCGGTGGTGAGCACATCGTCCACCAGGCGCTCCAGTTCGGCCAGGTCCCCGGTGATATCGGTCAGCATCTCCCGCGCGGTGGCCGCGTCACCCTCCTCCGCCAGATCCAACGCCACGCGGATGCGCGCCAGCGGCGTGCGCAGCTCGTGCGACACGTTGGCCAGCAGCTCCTTCTGCGAGCGCAGCAGGTCGGTGATGCGCCCCGCCATCTCGTCGAAGGCCTTGGCCACCTGGCCCAGCTCGTCACCGCGACGGATGCCCGTGCGGGTGTCCAGCTTCCCTTCGCCCAGCGCGCGCGCCACCTCCGCCAGTCGCTGGAGTGGACCCGCCAGGGTGCGCGCGAAGGCCAGCGAGGTGATGGCCGTGCACATCAGCACCGCCCCCAGCACCAGCGCGGTGTTGCCCGGGGGCGGCTCTGGCGGACGGGTGATGATGGTGGCGTAGGCCTCCACCGGCCCGTCCTCGGGAATGGGCAACGTGAGCGAGTGCGGCGGAGGCCCGCCCGAGAGGCGCTCACCGCGCGCGGCCAGCTGCTCCAGCTCCACGGGCCCCAGCGCGGGGGTGGGTAGAGCGGAGTTGGTGGCGATGAGCTGCCCGGAGGCATCTCTCAGCGTCACCCGCGCCTCGAGCAGCCGCGCGGCGCGGTCCAGCGACGCCTGGAGCGCCACCGGGTCCTCCAGCAGCTCCTCCCACTCGCGGATGTTGTACGCGGCGTTGCGCGCGAAGCCGTGCTTCAGCGGCTTGTCCAGGATGAAGAAGCGGGCGACGTAGAGCGTGGCGACCACCAGGACGAGCTGGGCGAGGCCCACCAGGTAGATGCGCAGCAGCAGCCTGCCCGGAGGCTGCAGACGAAGACTCACGACTCCTCACCCGTCGCGAGCATGTAGCCGGCGCCGCGCACCGTCTTCAGCAGCAGGGGGTTGCGCGGGTCCACCTCCAGCTTCTGACGGAGCCGGAAGATGTGCACGTCCACGGAGCGGTCGAACACCTCGTCCGCGCTGCCCTTCACCAGGTCCAGCAGCTGCTCCCGACTGAGGACGCGGCCCGCGCGCTCGGCCAGCACGCGCAGCAGGCTGAACTCGTACGTGGTGAGCTGCAGCGGCCGCCCGTCCAGCGTGGCGCGGAGGCTGCGTGGGTCCAACAGCAGTCGCCCCGCGTGCACCGGCTGCGAGGAGGGACCCGCCTTGCCTCGCGCCCGGCGCACCTGGGCGCGGATGCGGGCGAGCAGCTCGCGCGACGAGTAGGGCTTGGGCAGGTAGTCGTCCGCGCCCGTCTCCAGGCCGAGCACGCGGTCTGCTTCCTCGCCGCGCGCGGTGACCATGATGATGGGCACGTCGGTGCGCCCCCTCAAATCCCGGCAGACCTCCAGCCCGTCCCGCCCGGGCAGCATCAAGTCCAGGAGGATGACGTCGAACACGTGGCGGTTGGACTCCACCAGCGCGTCGGTGCCCGAGTGGGCCAGCGTGACGACGACCCCATGCTCCTGGAGGTAGCGGGCGGTGAGCCGAGCCAGTCGCTCGTCATCCTCGACGAGCAGGACCTGGATGGTGCCTTCCTCCAGGCTGGGACGATTGAGCTGCTCCATGCGCGTGCTCCTCCTGCTTCCGCGGACCTTCCAGACGGGAAAGTAACAGCGGAGCCGTGGCCCGGGAGCAAGCAGGGAGGAGTCTGGCGCCTCGAAGGACACTCCGGCCGGGTCCATCAAGAGCTTCACGCTCCCGGGCCACCCCCAGAGGATGGCACCGGGATGTGTCCAGGATGCGTCCCCTGGATGACGGATTGTTACAGGGTGGAACAGGGGCCCGCCCGGCCACCGGACAGCCGGGCGGAGCCCCTGGCGCCCTTCAGCGCAGGGTCCACTTCTGGTTCGCGGTGCCGCCGCACTCCCAGATTTGCAGCCGCGCGCCGTTGTTGGGGTTCCAGTCCTTCACGTCGATGCACTTGTTGGCCTGCGGGTTGACCAGGTCCCCCGCGCCGCTGAGCACGAACCGCTGGGCCGCGTTGCCGTTGCAGTCGTGGAGCTGGATGAGGGCGCCGTTCTCCGTGGAGCCCCAGGTGACGTCCATGCACTTGCCGAACGCGCGCAGCGTGCCGTCGCCGTGGAACGTCCAGCTCTGCGCCGCGCTGCCGTTGCAGTCCCAGAGCTGGATGGGCGTGCCGTTGGCGGTGTTGGAGTGGTCCACGTCGATGCACCGGCCATTGAGGCCGACGATGGCGCGACCGCCGCCGCCACCGCCGTTGGTGGTGAGCGACAGGCCGTAGACGGAGAGAATCTCGTTCACCGGCTGGTAGTACATGGTGCCGCCGGTGGAGCAGTTGCCCACGCCGCCGGACGTCACGCCCTGCGCCTGGTTGCCCGAAATCCACGAGCCGCCCGAGTCGCCACCCTCCGCGCAAGCGTTGCTCCGCGTGAGGCCATACACGGGGCCGACGTTGTAGTTGACGGTGACGTTCTTCGCCTCGATGACGCCACAGCGCCAACCGGTGGTGGAGCCGGAGCGACAGACGGACGCGTTGATGCCCGCCTCGGCGGAGCCCGACACGATGACGTTGCCGCCCGCGTAGTTGTAGACCCACGGCTGCGAGGCCCACGAGCCGTTCACCTGGACCCAGCCGTGGTCATCGCCCGGGAAGGACGAACCACGCACGGTGCCCTGCGCCGCGCCGTTGAAGCCCACGGTGCTGGAGTTCACCCCGCCGCAGTGGCCCGCGGTGACGAAGCCTCCCGCCACGGAGAAGCCGATGGAGCAGCGCACGTTGCCGTTGATGTAATAGGCGTCGCCACCGCGCAGGTCATACATGGGACGCGGCTGCTCGGAGGAGACCTCCACGCGCACCGCGCGGTCCGCCGCGCCGCTCTCCGCGATGAAGCGCTCGGCGTTCATCACCGCCGCGTCCTTGGCGAGCACCACCACGCTGTTGGTGATGACGTCCACGTACCAGCCATGGATGTCCTTGCTGGCCACGTCCGCGCCCTTGTCCAGCGCCGCCTTCAGCGCGTCCAGCTCGCGCTCCGTGCGCGCCACCCAGCGCGGCTCGGCGCCCGCCCGACGCGCGGCCTCGGCGCCCTCGGCCGTGGTGACGCCGACGATGAGCCGGTCACCCTCCTCGCTCAGCCACGCGCCACCGAACGTCCCGCCCAGCTCTCCGCGCAGCGTGGCCTCCGTGCGCACCGCGAGCGCCTCCGTGACGAGCCGCTGACGCGCCTGCGTGGCCGTCAGGCCCAGGTCCCGCTGCATCGCGTGGAGCACCTCGGGCGATACGTCCTGCGCGAGCGAGGCTTCATCGGCGGGAGCCGCCAGCGCGGACATGGGGAGGACCGCGGCACCGGCGAACAGCGCCGTCGCGGTGGAGAGCGCCTGGAGTCTTCGGTTCATGGGGGCTTCCTTTCGACTCGACACGGGGAAAGCGCACCGGCGAACGGGCCGGTCCGCATGCCCACGAGAAGCGGGATTCAGGAGCCAAGTCAAACAATTCAAGTATTTCTAGAAAATCACGACACTTTTGTCGGACGAACAATAAAGTCGGCGACACAGTGGACGCACGGCGTCATCTCCGCTCTGTGGATGTTTCTCCAGTCAATGGATGAAGACGACGCCCGTGCGAGCTGTGTTCAGGCGGAACCGTGCGTCTCGGCCAGGGCTCGGCGGTCCACCTTGCCAGCGGAGGTGCGCGGCAGGGCGTCCACGAAGCGCACGGAGCGAGGCGTCTTGTAGCGGGCCAGACGGCCCTCGCAGAAGGCCAGCAGGGACTCGGCGCCAGGTGAGGTTCCCGCGCGGAGGACCACGAGCGCGCGTGGCGTCTCGCCCCACTTCGCGTCGGGCACGCCGATGACGGCGACCTCCGCGACGTCGGGGTGGCCGGCGAGGACGCTCTCCACCTCGGAGGGGTAGATGTTCTCTCCGCCGGAGATGATGAGGTCCTTGCTGCGACCCACGATTCGGAAGCAGCCGTCCGCGTCGCGCAGGGCCAGGTCTCCGGTGCGCAGCCAGCCGTCGACGAAGGTGCGCGCGGTCTCCTCGGGGCGGCGCCAGTAGCCGGCGCACACGTGGGGACCGCGCAAGAGCAGCTCACCCACGTCCCCCGGCTGTCGCTCGTCCTCGATGCGCGCCTCGACATGGAAGAGCGGCACTCCGACGAAGCCCGGCTTGCGGCGCACGTCCGACGGCGGGAGCCAGAAGGTGTTGGGGCCCGCCTCGGTGAGGCCGTAGCCCGTCTTGAAGGCCACGCCCCGAGCGAAGAAGCGCTCGAACACGGACAGCGGACACGGCGCGCCCCCGCTGACGAGCAGCTTGAGCCGGGAGAAGTCCACCGATTCGAAGCGCGCGTGGCGCTGCATCTCGATGAACATGGTGGGCACGCCGAAGACGAGGCTCACCTCGCGCTGGTGGATGAGGTCGAACACCTGCTCCACGTCGAAGCCCTTGCACACCACGGAGGCGCCGCCCACGTACACCAGCGGCAGCGTGAAGACGTTGAGGCCACCGGTGTGGAACAGCGGCGCGTTGAGCGCGGCCACGTCGTCGGACGTCAGGCCCCAGCTCACCACCGTGTTGACGGCGTTGGCCGTCATGGAGCCATGGGTGAGGATGGCTGCCTTGGGCACGCCGGTGCTGCCGCCCGTGTAGCAGAGCACCCACGGAGCTTCGGCCTCCAGCTCCAGCGCGGGGAGCGCGGTGGCGGGGGCAGCATCCCGTTCCGTGATGAAGGAGCGCTCACCGGGGCCGGGCTCCGCGAGGCCCAGCCAGTGGCGCACGAAGGGCGCGCGGGCGCGCACGGTGTCCACCTGGGCGCGCAGCTCCGGGCCGTACACGAGGACGACGGGCTCCGCGTCCGCGAGGATGCCCACCAGCTCCGCGGCGCTGAGGCGCCAGTTGAGCGGCTGGAGGATGGCGCCCAGCTTCGCGCAGGCGAAGAGGAGGTCCAGCGTCTCCACGCGGTTGTGCGCGAGCACGGCGACGCGGTCCCCGCGCTGGACGCCGAGCACATGGTGCAGGTACGCGGCGGCGCGCGCGGCGGCGCTGTCCCACTCGCGATAGGTGATGCGGCGCCCGCCCCGGGTGGAGTCGATGAGGGCGAGGTGGTCGGGGTCCAGTGCGGCGCGGCGGGCCAGCCAGTCATGGACGATGGGCATGGCCCCGCACGCTACCCGAGCGCCGGCCGCTGTGCCCGGCGCTCGTCACCTGGGCGTGCACCCCGGCTCACAGCACCGGGAAGATGAGCAGGCCGCGCTCCGTGTCGACGACGTAGACGTAGCCGTCCCCCGGGACGCGGATGCCGATGGCGCCGATATAGGGGGACCCGCTGTAGTGCGGGTCCGTCTCCCGCCAGGTGTTGAAGTAGGCCAGCTCCCGGGGACGCGCGGGCCTGGACACGTCCAGGACGCGAACGCCGTGCTGGTAGTGGGTCAGGTAGAGCCGGCCACCGACGAGCTCCATGTTGTGGATGGAGACCTCCGGCGACAGCTTGTACTCGCCGATGAGCGTGGGGTTCGCCGGGTCGTTCAGGTTGAGCACGCGAAGGTGGGAGCCCCAGCCCTCCCCGGCCTCGAAGGCGATGAGGTTGTTGTTGATGTACGCCACGCGCGAGGTGTGGCTGGTCGCGTGCGGCGGCGTGTACGCACCCAGTCTCTTCACGTTCGACGGGTCCGTCGCGTCGAGGATGAGCAGCCCCGCGTTCCAATGACTGACGAAGAGCAGGTGGTTCAGGGAGGTGGCGTCATGCGGATAGGAGACGGCGCTCGGGCCGAGGCTGTCATTGACGTGCCCGCCCAGGCGCACCGGCTCCCTCGCGTTCGTCACGTCATAGATGGCCGTCCCCACCGAGCCCCGGGTCGCCATGGCATGCAGCCGGTTGCCTGCCACGAAGACGGTGTGGATGTTGAGGCGGCTGCCGCCGGACAAATCCCGGACGAACGTGGGGTTCGCGGCGTCGGTGATGTCGAACACAATCACGCCCCGGTCCGAGCTGGCGACATAGAGCGCGTTGTCCTTCGCCCACACGCCGTTCCAGTAGCCGTCGCCTTCGAGCTGGACGGACTTCACCAACCGGGGCGCCGCGCGGTCCTTCAGGTCGAAGACGGAGAGGCCACCGGGGCCGTTGTTGCTATCGATGGACACGACATAGGCATGGCCCTTGGCGACGTAGATATCCACGGGCATCCCCATGCCCTCACCGATGGCCGCTTCGCCCAGCAACGTCAGTCCTCCGGAAGACTCCGTCTCGCCCTGACGACGACGGACCCGGACACCCTCGAACGTGCTCACCCTCGGGACATCGTCCCCAAAGCACCTCAGCATGCATCCCGTCACCCGATCCGGGCCCCGCGCCACGCACCCCACCTCGGCGAACACACTGAGCCTCCCGTCCGGGTAGGGAAACGACGACGACCAGTACATGGGGTGTCCCTCACTGGCGGGGCCAGGGGCCGGGTCGATTTCGAAGTAACTGCTCCCCATGGTCGATGACGCGGGGAGCGTAGCGGTCGCCGCCGTGAGGACGCGCGTGTTGAAGACCCCGGACGTATCCAATCCGTGCAGGCTCTGGATGTCGCAGCCGGACAGGTCGAAGGCATCCAAGGACACACAGTCCTCGGCGGTGCGGACCGTGGGGCGGAGCGAACAAGCGGCCACCGGCTCCGGGACCCAGTCGGCCTCGTCCTGGATGGGCGCACCCGGTGACAGGTCCACGGGGACCTCCACGACCTCATTGTCCCGGCTGCTGCACGCCCCCAGCGAACCCACGCACATCAACGTCGCGACAACACCATACGTCCACTTCACCATGAGGGCCTCCGGGAATGGGGCCGGCGTGACCTGGAGGCACGAGCAAGGGAAGAAAGCCGACCCGGATAGTCGCGAACGAAATGGGGCCCATTCCATATCGCGACGAATCGGGCGGCGTTCAATCCAAGACATTTACCACCTGGGACGTTGTCTCCCCCAGCTCAGGGACAGCCCTTAGGGCTTGGCGAACTTGCTGCAACCGCAGGGCGGGCCTTGAGATTTGCCCTGGAGGAATGGATAGAGCGAATGCGTTTCCGACAGATGGACCACGCCTTGCATGGGCTCCGTCAGTCGCAAGACCGGCCTGTAGTGTTTTTTGGACCCCTGCTCCTTGGGGGGGATGGAGACGTCCGCGGTGGGAGTCTCGATATTGTTGACCAATGTCTGCAGGGCGATCTCGAGCAGGCCAAACTTCTTTGCCACGACCAACCTGAGGAGGTCCCGGTCTGCCTCGTTCAGCCCCTTCCGGATCAACTGGTAGAGGCTGCTCTTGGGGAGAAAGCCATAGTGGTTCTTGCCGAGGTCGCTGTGCGCCACGCCCTCGAGTTGCGTTACCTTGAAGAATCGCTCGGTCAATCCGAACAGGGCGATGAGGGTGAAGAGACCGCGCAGCTTTTGGAGGACGCGTTCATCAGTTCCGGGCAGCGGGGCGTCAAAGCTCTCCCTGAGCCTCTTGAACTCTTTCTCCATCGACGGGTCTGTGTGATGGCCGAGCCACTTCCCGAGGAAGCAGCCGTCGACAAGCTGATTGCCAACGGTCACGGCTGTCAATTCGAGCTTCCGGACGTTCCAGACCTCATGAAAAAGTATTGGCTTCGGCGCCCTGACTCCGGGTGCGACCGGCACAAGCTGGCGGGCCGTGTGACTCGCGCGCATGTCCTGCAGCTCCTTGTCGAGCGAGAACAAGGTTTCGGATGAGCGGTAGAATGCCTGGACCCGCTCCAGCGGCAGGGTGAACGTGACTTGTGGGTCGAGCTGCGGGATGTCCTCGGCTGGGGCGGGGAGGAGGAAGCGGAGCTTCTCCGCGGTATCGTCGGATTGGACGGGGTTGGCGGGGGCAATCTTTCCTTTCTTGGACATGCAGTGCTCGACAATCTCGAGCGGTGGATGCGTGTCCGAAGAGACTGCCTCCGTTTTGAGGAGGCCGTTGTAGTAGAGGACGAAGTCCTCGATGGTGCGCCGTTCTGCGGAGGGGATGCAGTTGATGTAGTGCCACAGATGTTGTGCGACGAAGAGCATGTCGTTCGTGCTCTTCTGGAAGCGCTCTGTGTTCTGTGTCGCGAGCTCTTGTGTGATGAACTCGAAGTGGCAGCTCCGCTCCACTGAGCTGACCTCGCAGGTCAGGGAGATGTTCGCGTTCTTGCAGAGCACGGGGCGCGCATCGAGGAGCGCATTCCAGGCATCATCTGAGCCTGGGCCGATTCTCCCCCCCAGACCTGATTGCTCGCCCGGGAAGACTGGAGTGAGCCGAAAGGTGTCCTTTTTTGGCGGGGCCTTGGCCTTGACCTCGAGTTCGACGCCCACTGTCATGCCGTTGGACTCGTCCTTGAATTTGCGATTCTCATTCAGATCGCCATGTATCCCGGAGAGTGACTTGTGGAACTTCTCGATCCCTCGTTTGGCCTCGTCGAAGGTGTGGTAGAAAGGCTTCCCTGATTCCAGCCGATACCGGGACTCGAATGCGACTTGAAGCAGGGGTCCGCCTTTTCGTGTCTTGGCGGTCTCGTGTTGCTCGACGATGGTGTATTTGCTCCCCTGCTGGACGTGCCCGAAGAGCGCCTCGCGATGCTCCTTGTCGTTCTTCTGTTCGACCTCGGGGTTGGCGCTGGGATTGATATGGTTTGCCATGAGCTTGAGAGACCGCAGGACCTGAGCAAAGGTCGCATCGCGGCCGAGTTTCGTAACGCCAGGCATCAGAGCTGTCCTAATGAAGAGAGGGTCATGTTTGAGGGGCGCATTTCGAGCCGGGCTGTTTGTCTCGGAATCCAGGCATGGCGGGAGACCGCCCGCGGAGACACTCGCCGGGCGGCGAGACAGCAAGACACGTACCACATGAGTCCTGTCGGACGCCCCCCGGGTCGGGGATGCGGCGTGCGTGCGGGTGGAACGCGGCTGCGTCCCGGTCGCACGCGCCCGGGAGAATGAACAGCGTCAACCTCAGGCAATCCCACCCGTCACGGTGAGATGTTCATGATGTAGACCCATTTCTCGGTGACGCCCACCAGCTTCCCGTCCATGAAGGTCAGATGGTTGCATCTGACGTCCAGACGACTTCCCTCCGAACTGAGGGGCCTCGTCCGGCGGGGACTCGCCAGGAGACAGGCCCGCGAGGTAGAGAACGACGCATCATCTCCGCAGGGGGCGGGGATTCAGGGCAGGGACGCCTTCATGAACCCACGCGGCGCCGAGAAGGAATACCTCCACGATGGCCTGCGCAGCGGCCTCAAGCTCGACGCGCGCTTCGACGCCCTGACGCCCCACCTCCATGTGGCGTGGATCTCCTGGGACAGCGGCTTCCGAGGCTCGGGCCTGCGCGCGGGCGACCGGGTCATCGCCGTCGACGGCCAGCCCGTCGTCAAGCCACCCGACCTGGCCACCACCCAGCGCACCTTGCCCCTCATGCTCGGCCAGTACGCCGAGAACCAGACCTGGACCCAACAGGGGCGCAAGGAGGGTGACAAGGTCCGGGTGCGAATCGCTCGCAGGCGTGAGCCCGGCGAGGGCTGGGAGGAGCACGAGTTCAGCGGCGCCCTGCTCCACGAGCGCACGTGGAGCATCGCCGACACGACGCGGCACATCATCGGCCCGGGCGGACCCGAGCGCATGGGTCGCGACGGCTTCGACGAGTCCTGGATGTCATGGCTCGAGAAGCGCGTCTTTGAATGGGAGCGCCTGCTCGACAGCACCTTCGGCGCCTGGCGCAGCTCGCGCGGCACGCGCGTGGAGTTCAAGAACCACCTCGGACACAAGGCCCGGGTCGACTACCTCGTCGAGCATCATCCCGGCCCCTTCGCGACGGCGATGCGCGAGGACTGGGAGACGGTGCGCGCCTGTCTTGAGGGAGACCTCGTCACGCTCCCGGCGGATGCCCTCGAGTTCCGCACCCGGGGCGAGGAGCAGGTGAAGGCCATCGGCCTCCAGGCCGCGGCGGCGTGGAAGGCCCTGCTGGCGGCGCGCGCTGGAGAGACCGGCGCCTTCCCTGTCGTCGACCCCTTCCGTGGCGACCGCACGGCATTGACGGGCAAGCTGGTCTCCCTGCCGACGGTGACGCAGCGCGAGTGGTTGGTCGACATGGGCAAGGGCTACCTGGCCTGGAACCAGTCGGGCGCCTGGGTCTTCTGCCCCGTCGACACCCCGGCCATGCAGAAGGTCTTCACCGCGATGAACCGCTACCAGAGGCGCGTCGCGCCGTCGGTGAGGCTCGACATCGCCGTGCTCGGCCGAATCCTTCCAGATCCACGCCTGCTCGCGGGCTCGGGCCGCACCGCCGCCGGTCTGGAGGTGGAGCCCGTCGCCGCCCTGGTCGGCGGCGTGGTCTGCGTCGATGCCAGCGACCCGAGCGAGGGCGGACCGCGCTTCGCCGGGGAGGAGACGCTCAGCCAGGAGACCGCCGGCGCTCCGGCCGACGACGCGAGCCCGCGCGAGCTCCTCACCGCGATGATTTCGGCCGTGAAGCGCGGCGACCAGGAGACCTGGAACAGCCTCTTCGCCAACTGGCGCGCCGTGCCCGATGAGCACCGGCCCATCTACTACCCGGTCTGGACCTGGAACGGCCGCGACAGCGAGTGGGTGCGCTCTCGGCGCCTGCTGCTCGACAAGGTGCTCGACGCGCGAGTGCGATGGATGGGCGATGCACGGGTCGTCATCCAGGGCGACGAGGCCCCGGGCCTGCCGCGCATCGAGCAGGTCGAGTTGGAGGTGGACCACGTCGGCCTCTTCGAGGGCCAGACTCGCACCTTCAACTCGGTCGAGGTGCGGCGGCGCTGGACGGTCCAACGCCGCAACGGTGGCCCCTGGCGCATCACCAGCGAGCAGAGCCTGTAAGGAGCATCCCATGGGCTGGTACGCAAGCCGCGTCACTGAACTCAATGAACGGTTGAACCGCGCCTCGGAAGGCGCCCCCGACACGGTGAAGCGCGCCCTGAGCGACGCCATCGTGAAGGTTGGAAACGCAGCCGATTACGCCCTCTCGGCCATGCTTGACGCCAGCGAGCGCACCAGCGCCGGCAATCTGGGGACGCAGCGCAAGTGGCAGGATCGCTGCGCCACGGCCACGGCCGACATCAGCCGCGCCTTTGGCGATGCCGCCAAGGACCACATGCTGTCTCCCGCCCTCCAGCTCTTCTGGTACCAGGCGCTGGAGCACGAGATGGCCTTCTTCGACTCCCTGGCCAAGGTGCAGACGCCCCAGCTCCACGACGACCTGCTGGTCCATCAGGACCTGCTCAACAAGATGCTCGGCGAGCTGTGGGACAAGTGGACCTTCCTGCTGTCCAAGGACGTCGTCTTCGAGAACGACCAGCGCCAGGTGGTGCAGCAAGTCTCTCGGATGGCGCAGTCCATCGTCGACGAGCTCGCCCCGGGTGCAATCAAGCGCGCCACCGAGGGCGTCTCGCGCGCCACCTCGAAGTCGCTCGGCGTGGCCCTCAAGCTCGATGACAAGCTGCTGGGTGGCAAGGGCGTGGACATCGCCAAGTACGTCGCCGCGGTGTTCGATGTCGAAATCCCCGACGAAATCAGCCGCGACCTGCTGGACGCCATCCAGGGTGGCGCCGACGTCTACCAGGTGCAGAAGGGTCACTACCGCAACCTGGTGGCGACCTACCAAAGCCTGGTGCAGGCGGAGAAGGGCAGCGTCCTCTTGCTCTTCAATTCGACCCGGGCGGAGGTCGACACGTACTACTCCAAGAATGACTTGGGGAAAGCGAGGGTCATCCTCGACCAGGCCAAGGGCTACCTCTCCGACTGGGCCTCACGCGTGCCTGGCTCGGCCCAGAAGAGCGAGGCCGCCAGCTTCAAGGACAAGGTCTGCGCGGCCATCGACACCGACTGGAAGCTCACCGAGGAGCTCGACGGCAAGTTCCGCGACAAGTTCAAGGGCATCTTCATCCAGTCGCTGGGCAACGAGACCATCGAGCAGCTCGCCGAGTCCTACCTCTTCCGCCAGCACCTGGAGGAGGTCACTCGCAAGGACGCCGCCGGCAAGCTCAAGGCCCTGCCGGCCCACATCCAGAGCGAGGTCGACAGCGCGCTCGACAAGGGCCTGCGCCCCATCGACGACCTGGTCAACCGCGTCCCGGAAGAGGTGCGCGAGCTGGCGCGCCTGGGGAACGAGCGGTTCAAGGCGCACGTGCGCTCCAGGCTCAAGGAGCGCATCCAGGCGATTCTACCGGCCATCCTGGAGCTGGCCGCGCTCTGGGACCCCAACAACCTCTCCAGGGACTTCAGCCGCGAGGAGCTGGAGAAGGCGCTCCGCTGAAGTGGAGCGCGGACTCCTCCCGCCGCGCTCACGGCTGGATGTTCATTATGTAGACCTGGGAGTTCAGGGTGACCCCCACCAGCTTCCCTTCCATGAAGGCCAGGTGGTGGAAGTTGGGGACAACGCTGTTGACCGCCCCGATATGCGTACCGGCGTCATCGATGATGGCGAGGCCGGACGCATACATGTCTGACAGCCATATCTCGCCGGGCCGCCAGGCCACCCCCGTGGGGCGGGTCGAGGTCCTCTGCGTGAAGGGGTTGGGGAGGCTGCCCGCGCTGCCACCCGCCAGCGGGCTGACACGGTCGATTCCCTCACCCCTCGCGGGGTGTGTCAGCAGGAGGTGACTGCCCGTCCAGCCCAGGGAGGCCGTCGTCTGACTCGCGACGAACTCCTGCTCACGCGCCCCGGTGGTGGGGTTGAAGCGCGCGAGCGAGCCACTCGCACCGCCTTCGAAGTACACCCAGAGCGAGGTGCCATCCCAGGTCAACCCCGAGGGCCGCCGGAAGTCCTCGAACTGGAGCTCCTTGAGTACCGCCAGTGTTTCGGGGTCCCGCTGGACCAGCGTGAGCTTGTCATTGTCGTAGAAGCCGCCCGCCTCTTCCCGGTACAGGAACCACAACGCGCCGCCGTCATAGGCCACGCCATGAATCGGCTTGGCGCCCGCGAAGTTGAACTCGGTCGCCAGCGTGTAGTGCCGGGTGAAGTTGTGCTCGTTGGCCCAGCGGGGCGTCCTCACATGGAGGGTGTTGCTCCCGGCGAGCGACCCGTCGTCCTTGAGGACGAAGACACGAAAGTAGAGGTCGACATCGGCCGAGACGAAGGCGCTGCCCCCCATCATCAAGCCCGTCAGTCGGAAGTCCGTCGTCGAGGCCTCGGTCCCCACGTGGACGAGCTCGCTGTTCGTCTCGTCGACCGCGGAGAAGTGCTGTCGGGCGTAGACCTTGTACTCGCGGAAGTTCCGGTCTCCGCTCCGCTCCCATTTGAGGTGCACCAGCGAGGTCGTCACCTCGAGCGGCGCGAGGATTCGGACCGGGCGAGGAAGGCTGACCGCCACTTCCTGGGCTTCAGCGCCCTTCTCCAGGCTCTGCGCGACGCGGGAGAACGAGCCGTCCTCCGTGGTGAAGCGCAGCTCGAGCTCAAACGGCCCCGTGGGGACCTCCAGGTCCAGCAGACCGTCAGCGTGGGTCTGTCCCGCTTTCGCGCCGTTCAGAAGCACGGCGACATCCGCCGCGGGCTGCCCATCATCGAAGGTCGCGAGGATGCGGGTCCGCGACGGGTCGACGGGCACCTCGGGAGCAGGCGGCTCGTCGGGGCCGTTCTGGACCACGGGGTCCGTGCAGGCCATCAACAACGCCACGGCCAACAGCGAGAGCAGCGATATTCGACGTGACATGGAGACACCTACGAAACGCTGAGGCCGGCCACTCGCGCTGTCGATTCTAGACGATTTCCGCGCTCACGGCACCAGCACCAGCTTGCCCACGGTTCGCGCACAATAGCGCCGTCCGATATCGGCACATCCCGTCAGTAGACTTCGTCGGGAGGAATCGAAAGGTCGGAGAGAGTCACCAGATACAGACACACGTCACGATAGGCTCTGGCCGCCTCCGTGGTCTCGTTGGGCGAGAAGACCAGATACGAGCGATAGCGCCCCCCTCGCCCTCCTTCGAGCACCCACTCGGAGCCGTCGAGCCAGTCCCCCCACGGCCCCTCCGTCCACGCACGTCGCTCCCAGAAGCCGAAACGGGCCAATCTGCGTTGAAGCTCCGCCCATTCACTGGGCGAAAGCAACCGACTACGACTTCCCGCCGACCGGGGTGCACCGGGACCGATGCCGTCTTCCTCCCAGCTCGCGCGGATCTGGTACACCGCGCCGCGCCGCTCCACCCGAATGCTCACGTCATCGAGGAACGAGCGAAGCCATGTGAACCGGTAGACCTCCGTATCAGGAGCCAGCGGCCAGAGACTGCGCTCCCCTAGCCGGAAAAGAAGCCAGGAGATGAAGCAGCTTGTCGTTTCGACCCAGGCCGCGTCTCGGGGATAGGCTTCGAACTCAGGACCAAAGGTGACAGCCATGGCACTTCGCGGAAGGAGCTGAGGCCACTTCCACACCTGTGCCTCCGTGACAGCCGAGCAGTCCGGAGGCCCCAGCCTGTTGGAGGGTGGTACGGGCGCCTCCAGTCTTCTCGCACACGCCCCAAGAACGCCTACGGCGACCAGAAGGGCGAAGTGCGTTCTCCAAGAGGAAGTGAGCTGACGAGGCGGGGATACAGGCATGGGAGGCGAGCATGCGCGGCGCTCCGGCTCGGCTTCCTCACGGAAGGCTCACGGTTTGGTCACGCTAGAGCCCTCTCTGCCAACGTGAGTGAGACAGTCCGTACCGAGCAGTTTAGTGTGCAGGGCGACCCAGGCAGGGACGATGAAACCGGTGGTGGAAGAAGCGCGGGTCAGGGAGACCGAGGTGGAGGAGAAGGCGCGGCGCCGAGGCTTCACGGCAGAGTACAAGTTGCGGGTGCTCGCGGAGGCAGACCGCTGCTCGAAGCCCGGTGAAGTGGGAGCACTGCTTCGCCGGGAAGGGCTGTACTCGTCGCTGCTGAGCGTGTGGCGGCGCCAGCGCAATGAAGGGGAGCTGTCGGCGCAGAATCCGAAGAAGCGCGGCCCGCCGGCGAAGGTCCCCGACGCGAGTGCCCGGCGCGTCGCGGAGCTGGAGAAGGAGTTGGCCCGGGCCCAGGTGCGCCTCAAGCGAGCCGAGGCCCTGCTGGACCTCCAAAAAAAAGTATCGGAAATCCTCGGAGTGGAACTGCCCAAGCCCGACGAGGAGCCCTGATGCAAGTGGCGAGGGAGGCGGTTGGCCAGTGGGGCGTGGCGCCCGTGTGCCAGGCACTGGGCCTGGCTCGCGCCACCTTCTACCGAGGGGCCCAGCCGAAGCAGGAGTCGGTGCCCAGGGCCAGCCCACCGCGAGCCCTGCCGCCCGAGCAGCGGGCCGAGGTGCTCGCGGTGCTGCATGAGCCGAGATTCGCGGATGCCGCGCCCGCGGAAGTCTACGCGCAGCTGCTCGACGAGGGCCGCTACCTGTGCTCGGAGCGCACCATGTACCGGATGCTCGCCAGCAACCACGAGGTGCGCGAGCGACGCAACCAGTTGCGCCACCCCAACCACCCGGTGCCCCAACTGCACGCGACGAAACCCAATGAACTCTGGAGCTGGGATATCACCAAGCTGCACGGCCCGACGAAGTGGACGTACTTCTACCTCTACGTCGTCCTGGACGTCTTCAGTCGCTACGTCGTTGGCTGGATGGTGGCGCATCGCGAGTCGGCCACCCTGGCCCAGAAGCTGCTGGCGCAGACCTGCGAACGCCAGGGGATAGTGCCCGGCCAGTTGACGATTCACGCCGACCGAGGCTCCTCGATGACCTCCAAGCCGGTGGCCCTGCTGATGGCCGACCTGGGCGTCACCAAGACGCACTCCAGGCCTCATGTCTCCAACGACAACCCCTTCAGTGAGGCGCACTTCAAGACGATGAAGTACCGGCCTGACTTCCCCCAGTGCTTCGGCTGCCTCCACGACGCTCGCGGCTTCTGCGGTGACTTCTTCGGCTGGTACAACCAGGAGCATCACCACGCGGGCCTCGGCCTGCTCACGCCCTACGACGTGCACCACGGCCTGGCTGCCCAGCGCATCGCCACCCGAGCCGCAGTGCTCGCTGCCGCCTACGCCTCTCACCCCGAGCGCTTCCCCCGCGGCCCTCCCAAGCCTCAGTCGCTTCCGAACGCCGTCTGGATAAACGACCCCGCGCGGCTCTCCGCCTCTCAGTAGACCACGCAGTATTCTCACCAATTCTCTGTCTCATCCGCGTTGACAGGTTCCGGAGACGTCCGGAGCCAGAACACGTGGTCAGCCGATTTCGTCGGGAGGAATAGACAGCCCGGAGAGGTCCAACAGATAGAGACACACGTCACGAAAAGCCCTGCCCTCCCCTTCGTCATTGGGCGACCACACCAGATAGGCCCGATAGCGCCCCTGCCGGACACCTTCGAGCAACCAGATCGAAGCATCCAGTTGGATCGACTCCCCACGCCTCTCTCGCGTTTTGTACTTCCAGAAGCCAAAGTGCTCCAACCTACGCACAACCTCGGACCACTCGCTGGGCAGTAGAAAGCGGGTGCGCTGGAGCGTGGGCCCAGAGGCGTGGATGTCCGCCTCTTTGCGCTCCCAGCTCACCTGGAGTCGATGGATATCTCCGAAGCGCTCGACCCGGACGCTCACGGGTTTGGGAAGGGATTGCACCCAAGTGAAACGATAGACCTCCGCCCCTGATGCCGCAGGCCACAGAGGTCTCTCTCCCAGTTGCTGCAGGAACTCGGAGCATATACAGCGCGACCACTTCTCTTGCGCGACACTTTTGGCGTCTGGCTCGAACTCAGCGTTGAAGGTGACGGCCAGTGCGCCCGCCGGCAAGAGGACAGGGTACCGAGACCGTTCTTCCGGCCCCAAGACACAATGCTCTTCGCGTTCTGCTGGAAGCTCCGTGGACCCAGATGTTTCCATCCTTCGAGTACACGCTCCGAGCATCCACGAGACAAGGACCAGGGTGAAGCATCGCCACCCCGCGATATCACTGCGGACCGAGTGCGCCGACATACCGACACTCTGCGGAGCAACGCTCCAACAATCCTCACGGAAGGCTCACGGTTTCCGCACGACACCGTGAGCCCCACCCGCGCTCACGGCACCAATACCAGCTTGCCCACCGTCGTCCCGGACTCCAGCGCCTTGTGCGCCTCCGCGACGGAGTCCAACGGGAACTTCGTCACCTGCGGCGACACCACCTTCCCCTCCTCCACCCACGCCAGCAGCCGCGCCATGCTGTCCTCCAGCACGAAGCGCTGCTCGAACAGATACGACAGGTTGAAGGCCAGCACGCTCATGTTGTCGTTCGTCAGCGTCAGCGGGTCGAAGCGCGGCGTGCGCATCCAATCCCACGCGAGCTTGGCGTAGTTGGGCCGCCCGCCCGTGCGCGGCAGCATCGAATGAAACCCGTAGATGACCAGCTTCCCCGGTGACGCCAGGTGCCGGTAGCTGTCGCGCAATGTCGACGGCCCGTTCGCGTCCAGCACCACCTCGTAGCCCTTGGGTGACGCCGCCTCCGCCGCCTTCCACAGGTCCTCGCGGCTCTTGTCGATGACCACGTCCGCGCCCAGCGCGCGCGCCGCCTCCACCTTGTGCGTCCCACCCACCACGCCCACCATCCGGCACCCGGCGATGCGCCCCAGCTGCAACAGCGCGCTGCCCACCCCGCCCGCCGCCGAGTGCACCAGCACGTTCGTCCCCGGCCTCGGATGCGCCAGCTCGAACAGCGCGTAGTACGCCGTCAGGAACACCGCCGGAAATCCCGCCGCCTGTTCCATCGTCAACTTCGACGGCAGCGCGAACACCTGGTGCCGAGGCACCGCGACGTGCGTCGCATACCCGCCGAACCGCGTCACTCCGAAGACCCGCGCCCCGGGCGACAGGTCCTCCACCCCCGCACCCACCGACTGCACCGTGCCCGCGAACTCGAAGCCGGGGGTAATCGGCCACCCCACATACTCCTTCGCGGAGGCGTACAGGCCCATGCGAATGACGCAGTCCGCATAGTTCACCCCGATGGCCTCGGTGGCCACCACCACCTCCCCCGGCCCAGGTGAAAGCTGATTCAGGTTTTCAAGTCGGAGCTGCTCATACCCACCGGCTTTCGGGATGACGACCTTGCGTGCGCTCATGTCCCCGTGAGTATCACGCGACGCAGCGCGACAACGTGCATGCACGTCCACACGGCGGACGACTCGCGCGCGCGATGTCTCTACACTGTGTCTCGCGCTCGATGACTTTCATTGGTCCGGGCGCGCATCCCCCCACAACAGAAGGAGTCCTCCATGCGATTGCGGCATTCGCTGTTCCTCATGGCCCCCCTGCTCGTCGGCGCCCTCACGGGCTGCGGACCTGAGCTCGAGGAGCCCCTCGCGCCCGAAGCCCCCGCCGCCGAGCAGCTCGGCACGAATGAGTCCGCCGCTGTCTCCACCGCCGGCCTCACGCCGCACTTCCGCCAGTGGCTCACCGCCAACGGCTACGACAGCTACGACTTCCCCCGCGCCGGACTCACCGGCGGCAGCTTCGGCGGCAAGGCGAGCAGCACTGACACCGTGGTGAACACGCCCGTCATCTTCATCCACGGCAACTCCGACAAGGCCGTGGGCACCGGCACCGCCGGCCAGTCGGGATGGAATGCGTCCCTCGAGTACTTCCTCGCCAACGGCTACAAGCCGAGCGAGCTGTACGCGACGACGTGGGGCCCCGCGGACATCATGCAGACCGCGGTGCAGTACCACTCGAAGCCGAACATCATGAAGGTGCGCAAGTTCATCGAGGCGGTGAAGGCGTACACCGGCGCGTCGAAGGTGGACATCATCACCCATTCAATGGGCGTGACGCTCGCGCGCAAGGCCATCCTCGGCGGCGCGGCGAATGACTCGGCCAACGGCGGCGCGTACAACGTCGGCGCGGCGCTCACCAGCTCGGTGGACACCTTCGTCGGCATCGCCGGCGCGAACCTGGGCCTCACGTCCTGCTACCAGACGGGCCCGTCGACTCCGACGTGCGGCTCCACCAACGGCCTGTATCCGGGCTACCTCTACTTCGGCGTGGTGATGGGGCGCTCCTCGTTCCTGGACAACCTCCGCTCCACGAGCGGCTACGAGGGCGCCTACCGCTACAGCATCTACTCCACGGCCGATGAAATCATCGGCTACGGCGGCGTCGTCTACGGCGAGTACACCTCCCGCATCCCCGGGCAGACGGGGGAGAAGGTCTACTCGGCCTATCCCTATGGGCACTACAACTCGAAGGACCTGACGGCGGCGGTGCAGTACAGCATGGTGCGCAACCACACCATTCCGTAAGCCACGCGCCACGGGCTCCCGGCACGCCGAAGTCCAGGCGCCGCCGGGAGTCACGGGCCGGTTCGACTCACGAAGGGCGAGAGCACCTCGTCCTTCCACAGCACCGTGACAGCGAGCTTCGGCGCCTCCTTCACGGAAGGCACCGGACGACGGCCCATCCACGCCGTGGGGGAGTGGATGCGGCCGTCCTCGCGTCACGGGCTGGACGCGCCGGTGCCGCCACACCCCGCCGGGATGCGGCGGCAACGACGCTCACGGCCTCGGGCCATCCGAGGGAGCCGGCGCGTCGTTCTGCGCGGGCGTCGGAGACGGCTGCGTGCCCGGCGCACCCGGCACCGGCGCGGGCTCACCCGGCTTGGGCGCCTTGTCCTTCGGCGCCTCCTTCGCGACGAAGGGCTTCGCCGCAGCCGGGTCCTTCAGGAACGCGAGCACCGTCTCGTTGAACGGCGCGGGGCAGTCGAGCTGCACCGTGTGGCCACAGCCCTCCAGCGGCGCCAGCGCGGCGCCGGGGATGCGGGACGCGCCGTACTCCATGATGTCGCGCGCCTCGCCGCCGTGGAGGAACGGGTTGGGAATCAGCCGGTCATCCGTGCCGTAGACGATGAGCGTGGGCACCGTGACGTGCTGGAGGCTCTCGCGCACGAAGTCGTTGTGCGCCAGTCCCCGCACCGTGCGGACGTTGGCGTAGGCGTACGAATCGAACTCCGGCGACTTCGCCAGCCGCACGCGCTCCTCAATCAACCAGTCGTGCTGCGGCCCCCAGTGCATGAAGTTGCCCTGGCGCACGCTGCCCCAGATGTTCGCCTCCGGCGCGTACTTGATGAACTCCGAGCTCATCACCCGCGCGAACCACGCCTTCTCCTTCCAGGTGAACTTCTCGAACCCGGCCGGAGACACCAGCACCAGCGCGCTGAGCGCCTCCGGATAACGGATGGCGTACGACAGCGACGTCTGCCCGCCCATCGAGTGTCCCGCGAGGATGGGCTTGTCCACGCCCAGCACCCGCGTCAGCTCGTGCACCACGTCGGCCATCGCCTCCATGGTGTACGGGAAGGTCGCCGGCTTGTCGGACTTGCCGAAGCCCGGCAGGTCCACCGCGATGACGCGGTAGCCCTGCGCGTGGAACACATCCAGTTGGGCCCGCCAGAACTTCAGATACGAGCCGAGCCCATGCACGAAGACCACCGTCCGCGCGTCCGGCGACGAGGCGGGCAGGTCCACGTAGGCGACGTTCAGCTCGGTGGCCAGCTTGTAGCGGGCGGTGACGTCCGGCAGACCAGCGCGGTGCACGGGCCAGGCCTGTTTGGTGCCCTCCGTGGAGTAGTCGAGGTCCTGGAAGGACAGCGCGGACTCGCCAGCATACGAGCGCACGCAACCGGCGGAGGACAGCCCCGCCGCGAGGAGCAACGCGGTGAAAGCGCGGGAGGAGCTCATGGTCAGAACGCGTACCAGGTGAAGGTGGTGAAGGCCGCCCACGGGTCGCTCCGCACGGTGGTCGCGCCGTCGTAGAAGCTGCCGCGGAAGAGGTAGCCGCCGTGGAGACCCACGGTCATCAGGTAGCGGAGGTGGTAGCGCAGCTCCGCGTTGACCTCGGCGCCGATGAACCGGCCGCGCCGCACGTCGGACACCCAGCGCGTCGGGTCCGCCCCCGCGTTGGCCAGGCCCGTGGCCACCTTGAGGTTGAGCTTGTTGGGGATGATGTCCCACGCCGCCGAGGCGATGCCCGCGCGCAGGCCGTAGCCCTGGTTGGAGATGTCCGTCACCGCGCCCGTGTAGTTGTTCACCGTGCTGGTGAACGGGAACAGGATGAGCATCTTGTGGTTGAACCACACCGCGCCCGGCAGGCCGTACTGGTTCAGCGTGAAGGCGCCCGTGTACTTGTCGTCTTCCAGGTTCGAGTCACCGGAGGAGAACATGCCCTCCACGGTGATGACGTCGCCGGGGCCTCGACCCCACTGATACAGGACCTCCAGGTTGGCGGACACGCCGGAGATGTTCAGCTCGTCGAGCACCGAGTTCTCCGGGTCGTCGCTCTCGTACTTGCCGCCGTTGTACATGACGAAGCCGGAGGCCCCGAGCCGCCCGTTGCGGAAGTCGATGTTGTGATTGAAGTGCGCACCCGCCCAGAACACGTTGCCGGTGGGGCGGTTGATGTTGAAGCGCGCCGTGCCGGTGAAGCCGGGGAGACCCGAGGACGACGGGCCGCTCTTCACCAGGCCCTCGAAGGCGTACGCGTCACCCTTGGTGTCGTCGTTCAGGACCCAGAACGACGCGCCCACGTTGGTGTTGGGGCGCACCGGGTAGACGTAGTCCGCCATCGCCAGCCAGATGTACTTCAGGCGCGGGTCGTTCTTCGTGGCACGGTCCGCCTGCGCGCTGCCCAGCGGCATCAGGCTGAGGCGCGCGGTGCCCTTGTAGCTGCTGAAGATGGAGAGGCCCGTGGCGTCGCTGCCGAGGAAGGCCAGCTTGTAGCCCGTGCGCGTGAGGTCCGACAGCGGCGTGCGCGTCGGGTCATGGGCGTTGTCGTAGACGGGCTGCGTGCCGACGAGCAGCGTGAGCTGGCTGGGATTGCGCGTCGGGTAGATGGCGACGTTGACGTTCTTCGTCTGGATGTTCACCTGGTCGGCGTTGAAGCCGCCGCCCTCGTTCTGACCAATGGTGTTGGCCGAGCGACCCCAGAGGAAGTCCACCTCGAACTGCGCGCGGAAGGACGCCAGCCCGTCGACGAAGAAGGGGCTGTACTCGATGACGGGAATCCAGCGCTGCTCGATGAAGTACGCCGAGCGGCCCGACTCCGTGCTCACCGCGCTGCCCACCGGCGAGCCGATGGGGCCCAGCGACACACCGCGCAGGCCCGCCGGGTCACCGACCTGGTTCGTCATGGAGACGCGGGTGAAGAAGTAGTTGATGAGCGTGAGCTCACGAGGCTCGGCGTCCTCCTCGCGGTCCTTCGCCTCCAGCCACTCGGCGTACAGCCCTGGCACCGGGGTGCTCTGCGCGGCGGCCGGCGTCGCCAGTCCCACGAGCCCCAGCGCCGCGAGCATCCTCGCGCCTCGCCGCAGCGTCTCGCGTGCTTCAAACCCACTTCCCGTCATATCCACCTCGGCCCCGCGCACGGGGCACTCCCGGTGCACCGGGCTCGGATGTCACCACTGTCGCTGGCTGCGGTACGGCCGTGCTCCAGGGACGGGGCGGCGAGCGCCCGCGTCCAGTCCGTCGTCCGGAAGAGAGGGCGGGAGCGCGCCCTCCCTCCGGCACGAGGTGACGCGGCCTAGCGGACGGCGTACGTCTGCACGGCGTTGCCCGCGAAGGGCTGGCCGTTGAGCGTCACGGTGCTGGCCGTGCCCACCGCGCCGTTGGCGCAGCGGCTGCCCGTCGACTGGTTCTTGAAGAAGAGCTCCAGCTTGAGCGTCTTCTGGTCCGTGGTGAAGCCGCCGCGGCCTTCCTGCACCAGACCGCCCGGGAAGGTGAACGTCACGTCGAAGCAGCTTCCGTCGGACGCCACGTTCTCGATGAGGACGGTGGTGGAGGTGAAGGAGAGCGGGTTCTTCGGCGCGTTGTGGTTGCAGGCGCCGTCGGCGATGGTGCCCGGGATGCTGTCGACCTTGAAGTTGCCACCCGCCACCGACATGGTGACGCTCTGGTAACACTGGGACGCCGCGCCATAGTCGACATCTTCGTTGAGGCCGTTGGGGTGGCTGGGGATGTTGTCCCCCGACATCAGCAGCGTCTTGCCCTCGAGGAACGCGAGGATGTTGGCGGAGCTGTTCAGCTTGGGCGCCTCGATGGGCGGGGCCTTGTCGTCATCATCTCCGCAGCCTACGAGGCCCAGCGCGCAAACCATGACCGCGGACAGCAGCTTCTTCTTCATGTGAGTGCTCCTCTTCTCTCCGGCGTCACCGCCGGGATGTGACGACAGCCGATAAAATGAATCAGCGCGGCGCGTCGAACACGGAGGGTGTCATCGGCCCTCCGCATCGGCGGCGATGGCCGCCTCGCGCAGCTCGCGCTTGAGAATCTTTCCCGCCGCAGAGATGGGCAGGCGCTCCACCAACTCCACCCGCTTGGGCACCTTGAAGCGCGCCAGCCTCCCGCGCAGGTGCTCCAGCAGCGCCTCCGAGGAGCACGCCTCCCCGGGCTTGAGCACCACGAAGGCCCGGCCGACCTCGCCCCACTTCGCGTCCGGCACGCCGATGACCGAGCACTGCTGCACGGCCGCGTGCTCGTAGAGGACCGACTCCAGCTCCAGCGGGTACACGTTCTCTCCGCCGGAGATGAACATGTCCTTCTTGCGGCCGGAGATGGTGAAGAAGCCGTCAACGTCCTTGCGCGCCAGGTCGCCGGTGTGGAACCAGCCCTCCGGGTCGATGGCCTCGCGCGTGGCGGCCTCGTCCTCGAAGTAGCCCGAGCACATGGAGGGCCCCTTGAGGAGCAGCTCACCCACGTCGCCCGTCGGCACCTCGCGGCCGTCGTCGTCCACCAGCTTCGCGGCGATGAAGTAGTTGGGGCGGCCGATGGAGCCCGCCTTCGACACCGCGAACTCGGGCCCCATGCTGAAGATTCCCGGGCCGAACTCCGTCATGCCGAAGCCCTGCTTGAAGGGCACCGCGTGCACGGCCTGCCACGCTTGAATCAGCGGCACCGGCAGCGCCGCGCCACCGCTGGTCATGAAGCGCACGGTGGAGAAGTCCGTCGTGGCGAAGCGCGGCGAGTCGAGCAGTTGCTGGTACTGCGTGGGCACCGCGAAGAAGAGCGACACCTTCTCGCGAGGGATGAGCGCGAGCAGCTCCTCCGGGTCCCACCGTCGCATGATGACGATGGTGCCGCCCGCGGTGAGCAGCGGCACCGAGTACACGAGCAGCCCGCCCGTGTGGAACATGGGCGTGTGCGTCACCGTGACGTCGCCGGGGCGCAGCTCGTGCACCAGCGTGTTGAGCGTGTTCCACGCCACCATGCGGTAGCTGATGCACGCGCCCTTCGAGCGGCCCGTCGTCCCGCCGGTGAAGAGCAGGCACAGCGTGTCCTCCTCGGACACCGCGTCGTTCTTCACAGGCTCGGCGGAGCGGTGCGCGAGGACCTCCGTGTACGTGGCGGCGCCGGGCAACCCTTGTGACTCCAGGGACACGAGGCCGAGCGAGTCACCGATGCTCTCGCGCACCTGGGCCACGGCGTCGCGGAAGTCGTCGCCGAAGAGGAGCACGCGCGGGCGGATGGCGCGGACCAGGTCCGTGAGCTCGGAGGCGTGCAGGCGCCAGTTGTAGGGGACGAAGATGGCGCCCAGCTTGCCGCAGGCGTAGAGCGCATCCAGGTACTCGACGCCGTTGTGGGCGACGAGGCCCACGCGGTCGCCGCGCTTCACGCCGGCCACGTCACGCAGCCAGCCTCCGAGCGCCTCGGCGCGCGTGTTCAGGGCACGGTAGGTGAAGCGGCCGGCGTCACCCTTGGCCGTGTCCACCACCGCGACGTGCTCGGGCCAGTACAGGGCGCCCCGCCCCATCCAGTCGCCGATGAACATGCGCGCCTCCACGTCTCAGGCCGTCCAGCGGTAGAGGGCGGAGGCCATGGCGAGACCGCCGCCGCTGGCACAGAAGGCCACGAGGTCGCCCCGGCGCACCTTGCCCTGGACGACGGCGTCATCGAGCGTCATCGGGATGCAGGCCGAGCCGGTGTAGCCCCACTTGTCCATGGTGTAGTGCGCCTTGGCCATCGGCTGGCCGAGCACCTTCATGGTGGCTTCGATGGTGCGCAGGTTGAGCTGGGTGAAGACGAAGAGCTTCACGTCGTCCAGCGTCTGCGACTGCTTCTTGAGGAGCTGGTCCAACAGCATGGGCCAGCGCTCGGTGTTGAACGTGGCGGGGAACTTGCGAACGAACTGGACAGCGGGCTTGCCACCGGTGAGGGGCAGCGTCTCCGCGGTGGCGGGACGGTGGGTGCCGCCGGTGTAGATGCCGAGCGCGTCGTGGTACTCGCCATTGGCGAGCAGGCGTGCGCCCATGAAGCCGGGCTTGTCGCCCGCGCCGAGCACCACTGCGCCCGCGCCGTCCGCGAACAGGGTGCAGGTCTTCTTGTCCTTCCAGTTCACGTAGCGCGTCATGCCGTACGCGCCGACCACGAGGATGCGGTGGTAGGCGTCATCCGCGGCGATGGTCTTCGAGCCCACGTCCAGCGCCGTCACCCAACCCGCGCACGCGCAGTTGAGGTCGTAGGTGCCGGCGTTGGTGGCGCCCAGCTTGGCCTGCACCACGGAGGAGGTGGCGGGGCTCAGGTAGTCGGGCGTGTCGGTGGCGACGATGATGAGGTCCAGCTCCTCGGGCTTCGTCCCGGAGCGCTCCAGGGCCTGGCGGGCGGCGGCGACGCAGAGGTCGCTGGTGGCCTCCGTGTCGGCCATGACGTGGCGTTCCTTGATGCCCACGTTCTGCTGGAGCCACTCGTCCACGGGCTCACCGAGAATCTTCTCGACGTCCGCGTTGGTGAGGACCTTCTCGGGGACGTAACGACCAGTGGCGAGGATCTGCGCGTATCGCATGTGCGGTCTTCTCAGCTCCGGGCGCTCCGCGCCGGGCGGCGCGCGGGACGCAGGGTGTTCTTCTTCTTGGCGGGGGCGGCCTTCGCGGGGCTCGCCTTGGAAGCAGTGGACTTGACGCTGTTGCGCGCGGGAGCGGCCGAGCGGGCGTCCATGCCGTGGCGGATGAGGCCCATGGCGGTGTCGAGCACGCGCTCCAGGCCCGGGTCCTCTTCCCAGAGCACCCAGCGCATGCCGAGGAAGTCGGCGATGCCCATCAGGCAGTAGGCGAGCGCCTCCGGGTCCATGCTGCGGACTTCGCCCGCGTCCATGGCGACGGACAGGCCGTTGACGTAACCCTTGGCGAAGCGGTCGTAGTAGCGGCGGTAGCAGTCGGTGTCGACGAACTCGGCCTGGCGCACGACGCGGTAGAGGTTGGGGTGCTGGCGGACGAACTGGAAGAAGGTGCGCAGGCCCTCGCGCTCCACGTCCATGCGGCTGTCGCACGCGGCGGTGGAGTCACCGATGAGGCGGCGCAGGCGGGTGCCCAGGTCGTCGACGACTTCGACGAAGATGGACTGCTTGTCCGGGAAGTAGACGTAGAACGTGCCGAGCGCCACGCCGCCCTTGCGGGTGATGTCCGCGATGGACGCGCGCTCATAGCCCTTCTCTCCGAAGACCGACTCGGCGGCCTTCAGCAGCTTCGCACGCGTCCGCTGTCCTCGCGGCGTGACGGGTCCGGAGCGGTCTGGAGAAGTTGAAGGCCGATTCATGTTTCACCTAGCGGTAGCACCCGCTCGACGGGGTTGTCAAAGCGCGGAGCATGGCTCCGCGCGTCATGGACTGTGGGCGACGCAGGGCGTCACCTGGAGACCTCATGTCTCCGCTCGGAGGAGCGTACCCCGAATGGCATGGGGGTCAGCGGAGTGGTGATTACCCTGGAAAGAACATCCGTTCTGGCGAGGTAGCGCGACGCGCAACGTCCTCGTGGTGGAAATGGGTTCTTCGTAGCGTCGGAGGTCCTCGCCGCTGAAGGGAGACTCATGGTGCTCCGTCGGGGTGGTGCCTTCCTGCTCGCATTGCTGACGGCCTGTGGGGGTGCGGCGCGTGTCCCGCGCACGGCCTCCAGCGAGGGAGCGCAGGAGGCCTGGTACTCGCAGCGGGTCGTCCCGCTCCGGGGCTCGGACGCGGAGCCGGTGGAGTTGGACAAGGAGGAGTTCACCCGGACCGTCACGCGGCTGGCCAGAGAGGTCCGTCCCGGACGGGTTTCGCCCGAGGTTGTCCGACAGCTCCTCGAGCGTGTACCGGACTCCGAGCCCGCGAGCCCCGGACGCGTCTACCGGATGACTCCCGTGGACGTGCGCCCGGAGACGGCGGCGGAGGCGGAGCTGAAGCGGGAGTACCTCCGTTGGTGTCAGCGCACGCAGGGTGGCGGGGACTGCCTGCGCTTGCTGGTGGACGGCCCCGTGCTGGGCAGCGAGGACCGGTACGCGGTGGCGCTCGCGCTCGCGATGGGCTCGGTGCTGGAGGAGACGCGTCACTCTCTCCGGGACATGGCGGACCCCGCCGCGGTGCTGGCCCTCGTGGTGTGGTCCGCCACGCTCTACTTCGTCCTCTGGGCACTCCCTGAGCCGATTTCCAAGGGCGTGGCGGCGGTGCTGACGGTGAGCATGCTGGCGTGGCTGGGCGTCGACACCGTCTGGGGGTTGATGCAGGGCTGGACTCGGCTGATGGAGGACGCGGGCCGGGCCACCACCTTCGGGGAACTGGAGGACGCCGGGGAGACCTACGGCAAGGTGATGGGCGAAAACACCGCGCGGGTGCTGGTGATGCTCGTCACGGCGGCCGTGGGTGTTGGCGCGGGGAAGCTCTCCAAGAAGATGCCCGCGCTGCCGGGCTACGCGCAGGCAGAGGCGCAGGGAGGCGCGAGGCTCGCGACGCTGGCCGAAGTGGAGTCGGTGGCCGCGACTTCGGAGGGTACCTTCTCCATCCTGGCGCGCAAACCCGGCGCTCAAGCCTCGGTGCCTCCCGCGACGACGGGCTCACCAGTGCGAGTCCTCGTCCAACACCAGGGAGGCAATCAGCAGGTGGTCATCAACGGCCAGCGCTGGCATGTGCCCGCCAGCAATCCCACCAGCGCCATTCCCAAGAGCGACCCTGTCGGCGACCAGCTTCAGGCCGCCGCACTGCGCCTCGCCCAACGCTGGGGGCCCCATCAACTCTCACGAGAGGAAACAGTCGCCATTCGTGCCGCTCTCGCGAAGGGAGCGCACTGGCTGGCACGGCTGCTCGAACGAGAGGCACGAGGACGAAGCGTGGAGCGACAACTCCGCGACGAGTTCCCTCTGCTGAAATGGAGCAAAAAGGGGGTGGACGCGGTTGATCCCTCCACCGGCTACCGCTACGAGGTGCTCTCCGGGACGGAATCCAACCTCGCGCTGCATGGTCGGCGACTCGCGGACCTGATGTTCCGGATGGTCACCTTCTGAAGAAGCCCTCCCAAGGCCCCTCATGATTCAGTTCCAGAACCGAGAAATCCAAGGCGAGCGGCTGGTACTGAACAGCAAGACGGAACTCTATTACCTGGGACATGACCTGACCCTGAGGAACTGCACGGTCATCATTCGCGTGCCTGCTCGTGGCCTCGTCATCAGCAAGGTGCGATTCATTGACTGCGTCATCGAGGTCAAGCAGGAGCTCAAGAACTTTCGATGGAATCGAGCTTTCCTGAAGGGCTGCCGCTTCACCGGCAAGATGACCGGAAACGATTTCGGTCGCTGGCCCTTCGACGAGGAGGCGGTGCAGGCACTGGGCGGCATCGAGGACTGCGACTTCTCCGGAGCGCGGCTCAACGCCTGCCGATTCCTCAACTGCGACGTCGACACATTGAAGCTCCCGTCCTGGCCCTGCTTCACCTTCCTGGACCCCACTCGCAGGCGGCAGGAGTTGCTCGCCGCGCCCTGGCCCGGCACGAGCCGCATCGTCGCGGAAGTCCTTGTGGATTCACCTCCGGAGACCGTGGCCGCGACCGATTCCGCACCCACTGTCGCCAAGCGCTTCGGCACCACCGAGGAGGAACTCCTCGCCGTTCTGCGAACACTCGATGGCGTGAGGTTCTGACGGGCACCCCTTTCGAGGTAGCGCTACGCGCGACGTCCTCGTGGTGGAAATGGGTTCCTCGTAGCGTCGGAGGTCCTCGCCGCTGAAGGGAGACTCATGGTGCTCCGTCGGGGTGGTGCCTTCCTGCTCGCATTGCTGACCGCCTGTGGGGGTGCGGCGCGTCTCCCAAGCACGGCCTCCAGCGAGGGGGCGCAGGAAGCCTGGTACTCGCAGCGAGTCATCCCGCTCCGAGGCTCTGACGCCGAGCCCGTGGAGCTGGACAAGGACGACTTCACCCGGGCCGTCTCGCGGCTGGCCCGTGAAGTGCGCCCCGGACGGGTTTCGCCCGAGGCTGTCCGACAGCTCCTCGCACACGCACCGGACTCCGAGCCCGCGAGCCTCGAGAGGGGCGGACGCGTCTACCGGCTGGCTTCCCTGGAGGTGCGCCCGGAGACGGCGGCGGAGGCGGAGCTGAAGCGGGAGTACCTCCGTTGGTGTCAGCGCACGCAGGGTGGCGGGGACTGCCTGCGCTTGCTGGTGGATAGCCCCGTGCTGGGCAGCGAGGACCGGTACGCGGTGGCGCTCGCGCTCGCGATGGGCTCGGTGCTGGAGGAGACGCGTCACTCTCTCCGGGACATGGCGGACCCCGCCGCGGTGCTGGCCCTCGTGGTGTGGTCCGCCACGCTCTACTTCGTCCTCTGGGCACTCCCTGAGCCGATTTCCAAGGGCGTGGCGGCGGTGCTGACGGTGAGCATGCTGGCGTGGCTGGGCGTCGACACCGTCTGGGGGTTGATGCAGGGCTGGACTCGGCTGATGGAGGACGCGGGCCGGGCCACCACCTTCGGGGAACTGGAGGACGCCGGGGAGACCTACGGCAAGGTGATGGGCGAGAACACCGCGCGGGTGCTGGTGATGCTCGTCACGGCGGCCGTGGGCGTTGGCGCGGGGAAGCTCTCCAAGAAGATGCCCGCGCTGCCGGGCTACGCCCAGGCCGCCGCACAGACAGAGGCCCAGGGAGGCGCGAGGCTCGCGACGCTGGCCGAAGTGGAGTCGGTGGCGGCGACCTCCGAGGGCACCTTCTCCATCCTGGCGCGAAGGCACGGCGCGCAAGCCTCGACTCCTCCCGCGACGACGGGCTCACCGGTGCGCGTCCTCGTCCAACACCAGGGAGGCAATCAGCAGGTGGTCATCAACGGCCAGCGCTGGCATGTGCCCGCCAGCAATCCCACCAGCGCCATTCCCAAGAGCGACCCTGTCGGCGACCAGCTTCAGGCCGCCGCACTGCGCCTCGCGGAGCAGTGGGGGCCCACCAACCTGAGCTTCCAAGAAGCACGCGCCATTGAAGCCGCCATCGCGAAGGGAGCGCACTGGCTGGCACGCCTCCTTGAGCGGCAGGCCCGAGGGAGGTACGTGGAGGACCAGTTGAAAGCCCAATTCCAACAGTTACGCTGGAGCAACCGAGGCGTCGACGCGATTGATCCCACCACGGGCTACAGGTACGAGATTCTCTCGGGAACGGATTCCAACCTCGCGCTCCACGGGCAGCGCATGGCGGGCTTCTTCTTCCGGATGATTGACTTTTAACCCAAGAGAGTACGGATGGCTCAGCTCAACATCGAGAACAGGGTGATAGAGAACGAGCGGCTTGTCCTCGGTCGTGAGGACATCGCCTTCCTCGGCCCGAACCTGACCCTTCGCGGCTGCACCGTGACGATTAGAGTCACGGCCCGAAACCTGATTCTCATCCGGCCACGGCTCATCGACTGTGTCATCGAGGTCAAACAGGAGCTCAAGAACCTCCGCTGGTACAGGGCGTTCCTCAAGGGCTGCCGCTTCACCGGCACGATGAGCGGAAACGACTTCGGCCGCTGGCCCTTCGAAGAGGAGGCGGAAAGGGCGATGGGCGGCATCGAGGACTGCGACTTCTCCGGAGCACGGCTCGACGCCTGCCGCTTCGTCGATTGTGACGTCGACACGCTGAAGCTCCCGTCCTGGCCCTGCTTCACCTTCCTCGACCCCACTCGCAGACGACAAGAACTGCTCGCCGCGCCCTGGCCCGGCACCAGCCGCATCAACGTGGAGGCCATGCTGAAGTCACCTCCAGAAACCGTGGCAGCGACCAATTCGGCACCCGTTATCGCCAAGCTCTTCGGAACCACGGAGGAGGCGCTCCTCGCCGTCCTGCAAACACTCGATGGCGTGAGGTTCTGACGAACAAGGACCCCGTGGATACACTCAACTCCATCCGCGAGGCCCATGTCGGCGGAACCCACTCCTACCCGTTCGAGGCTCCTCCGGATGAAGCGGCTCACCCTCTGCGTGCTCGCGCTCACGATGGGGGGCTGCCAGCTCTCTCGCGCACGCCCTCAAGCACCACTCGCGCCCCCCGAGGTCGCGGACAGCATCCAGTTCCCCTCCTGGACAAAGGACGCCTCCATCATCGTGGAGGGCCACCAGCTCAAGGCGCTCCACATCGCCCTGGAGGACTACCTGCATCCGGGAACGCCCCCGCCCAAGGACGCCGATGCCATGACCCGGTGTCTGCTCGCCCCCGACACCTATGACGCCTGGCTGGTGCGCGGAGAGCGGATGACCTTCGTCCACTTCACGCCCAACGAAGCAGAGCGCTGCGGCCTCAAACCCGAGGTCATGGACCCCGGCGCGAGCTACGCCATCAGTGACGACGGCGTCATCTTGAAGCGGGACTGACCCGCGCTCACACCTCGACGCGACAGGCGCCCGGGTGGTTCGATGCGTGGACACTCAGGGGGAAGCCCACTCCATGAAGCGCCCGTCGTCCCTGCCGCTGTCCCTGCTCCTCGTCGCGCTGCTCGGCGCCGGCTGTGCCTCCACGCCCGCCGCGCGGAAGTACGTCCCCGTCGACTCCGGCAACGCCTTCCTGTGGGAAGTGAAGGACCCGCGCGGAGGCACCGCCTACCTCGTCGGCTCCATCCACATGGGCAAGGCCGGCGCCCTCACCCTCCCCTCCTCCATGGAGTCCGCCTTCTCCAAGGCCCAGGTCCTCGCCGTCGAGGTCGACACCACCCGCACTGACGCCACCGCGATGCAGAAGCTCGTGCGCGAGCTGGGCACCCTCCCCGAAGACCAGAGCCTCTCCCAACGCCTGGACCCCAGCACCCGCGACCTCCTGAGCCGCGCCGCCACGCGCCTGGGCGTACAAGTCCAGGGCCTCGAGCGCCTGCGCCCCTGGCTCGCCGGCGTCGTCCTCAACAACCTGGAGTTCCAGGCCGCCGGCTACGAACAGGGCCACGGCGTGGACCGCGCCTTCCTCGACCGCGCCCACGCCGCCAAGATGCAAGTGCTGGAGCTGGAGTCCGCCGAGAGTCAGTTCCGCATGCTCTCCGGCACCCCCGACAACCTGCAGGACCTCATGCTCCGAGACCAGCTCCGCCGCGAGCAGGGCCCCGGCGAAATCGTCGAGGCCCTCACCTCCGCATGGAAGGCCGGCGACGCGGACGGCATGGCCACCCTCCTCCTCGAAGGCGCCAAGGACGCCACCTACCGCCCCGTCTACGAGCGCATCTTCTTCGAGCGCAACACCCAGATGGCCACCCGCCTGGAAGCCCTGCTCACCGAACCCCGCGTGCACTTGATGGTGGTCGGCGCGGGCCACGTCGTCGGCCCCGAGGGCATCGTCGCCCTCCTCCAGAAGAAGGGCCACACCGTGCGCCAGCTCCCGCGTGACACCCCCATTGAGTAGACAAAGGCTCACCATCCGGGCTTCGCATCAAGTCCTGGCCTTCATCACGGAGTGTGAACCATCCTCACTCCTGGGGAGACACCTTCGTCACCCATCAGGAGTGAGCACATGAAGAAGAATCATCAACGGGTCGCGGGCATCCTCGCCACCGCGCTCGTCGGCACCGCGGCCTGGGCAGGGCAGAAGACCGCGTCCCCCGTCGTGGTCAACTCGACCTCGCGCAAGGCGTGGGGCTCGCTGGCCTCGGCGCGCGACACGGCGGACAATATTCAGAACATTGGCTGTCAGGTGAACACCCCCGCATCGGGCCCACCGAGCGTCCTGTGCTTCGCGCAGGGCCCCACCAGCCCCATGGTGACCTGCTACTCGACGAACGCGGCGCTCGTCGAAGCCGCGCGCGACATCCACGGCGACTCGTACCTGTACTTCGCCTGGGACACCATCGGCACCTGCACGAACATCTCCGTCGCCAATGCGTCGCAGTACGCGCCGAAGGCGCCCTGAGTTCCGCACCAGGGAGGGCACGCTCGCTGTGCCCGCCCCTCCCATGGAGTCCGAGCGCATGTCCTCGCGAATGAAGCTGCTGCTGACCGCCTCGCTCTGCCTGGGCCCCCTCGTGGGCTTCGTCGCGGGACGGGTGACCGCTCCGAGCTCGGCCGATACGAGCCCCGTGCTGGAGGAGCTTGCCCGCCAGCGCGCGCTGCTCGAGTCCGTCCTTGAAGCGGCACGCGCCCCGCCCTTCCAGATGCGCCAGGCCAGCGCGCCTCCCACGGGCAGCACCGTGGACGCGGTCTGGCTGCGCGCGGAGCTGGCCCAGATACTGCGCGAGGAGCTGGGCAACAGGGCTCCGTCCGGGCCCGAGGATGCTCAGAAGCAGCCGCCTGTCGCGGAGGCCACGCCCCAGAACCTGGCGGCGTTCCAGGAGGGCACCCAGGTCATCGACAACGCCATCGCGGCACGGCGCTGGACGGAAGAGGACGCCACCGCGCTGCGCGGGGCGCTCGGCGCCATGACGCCCGCGCAGCGAGACGAAGTCATCCGGCGGCTCGTCGTCACGCTCAACACCAACACACTCGAGGTGCGGACGAGGGGTTCTCCGTTCTGAACAAAGGAGAACAGCACTACCGCACGAGGCCGCGCCTCCAATGCCTTTCTGGTGACGTTTTCCCGCACCTGGAACAACTCCAAGCAACTCCTGGAGAACGTCCGCGTTTCGCGCGAAGCCACGGAGGTGGTCATGCGAGCAAGCTGGAGGGTGGCCCTGGCCATCAGTCTGACGGCGTGCGGTGGTCCCCCATCTGACGCGGTCCAGGGGCTCCGCCTCCGGATGGAGCCCCGCCGCACCTGACGCCCGCCTCCGGGTCCACTCCCCGTCGAGGCCACGACTCACCGCCGTACCCGCGAGGCCCACGCCCGCTCCCCCAAGGCCCTCGCTTCCGCAGGCGAATCGCCCACCGAGCGACCTCCCACGTCGTTCGGACTTGCGATTTCCACCCACTTGCTTATTTTGGGCGCCAAATTTAATTTAGCTGTCGAAACCTTCCGGGACTTATAAAAATAAGGTCCATCCCGCCCATGCCCATGGATGAGCTCGACATTCGCCTGGTGGACCTGCTGCAGCGCGATGGCCGCGCGACGCAGCTGGAGCTCTCCCGCGCGGTGGGGCTGTCCCAGCCGGCGGTGGCCGAGCGCATCCGCAAGCTGGAGGAGCGGGGCATCATCACCGGCTACGCGGCGCGCGTCGACGCGACGAAGCTGGGCAAGGACATCACCGCCTTCATCGGGGTGAGCATCGAGCATCCGAAGTACTTCGAGGGCTTCGCCAAGAAGGTCCTCGCTCTGCCGGACGTGCTGGAGTGCCACCGCGTCGCCGGGCAGGACTCGTACCTCGTGAAGGTCAAGACGGCGAACACGCGGACGCTCGACTCGCTCCTCGTGGAGACGCTGCGCACCATCGCGGGCGTCACCCGCACCCAAACAACCATCGTCCTGTCTTCCATCAAGGAGGACACGCATGTCCGCGTGCCTCCCGAGCTCGCCAAGGAGAGTGAAAGATGAGCGCCGACGCCATGAGCGCACCCCTTCCCCCGCCACCGGTCTGGCGACTCGCGCAACGCATGTCGCGCATCAAGACGTCCGCGGTGCGCGAAATCCTCAAGGTGGCCGAGCGCCCGGACATCCTCTCCTTCGCCGGCGGCCTGCCCGCGCCCGAGCTCTTCCCCCTGGAGGCCATCGCCCAGGCGCACGCCCAGGTCCTGGCCCAGGAAGGCCGCGCCGCGCTCCAGTACAGCACCACCGAGGGCTACGCCCCCCTGCGCGAGTGGATCTGCACGCACCTGGCCCGCGCCGGCCGCGTGTGCGACGCGGACCAGATTCTCATCACCAACGGCTCGCAGCAGGGCATCGACCTGGTGGCCAAGGTGCTGCTGGACCCCGGTGACCTGGTCATCGTGGAGAACCCCAGCTACCTGGCCGCGCTCCAGACGTTCGGCGGCTACGAGGCGAAGTTCGCCACCGTGGAGAGCGACGACGAGGGCATGCGCATCGACGACCTGGAGCGCGTGCTCGCGACGCACAAGCCCAAGCTGCTCTACGTCGTCGCCAACTTCCAGAACCCCAAGGGCACCACCCTGTCGCTGGAGCGCCGCAAGGCCCTGGTGCGGCTGGCGCAGCAGCACCGCTTCCTCATCCTCGAAGACGACCCGTACGGCGAGCTGCGCTTCCGGGGCGAGCACCTGCCGTCGCTGGCCTCCTTCGACGACCAGGGCGTCGTCGTGTCGCTGGGCACCTTCTCCAAGACGCTGGCCCCGGGCCTGCGCATCGGCTGGGTGGCAGGCCCGCGCGACTTCGTGCGCAGCCTCACCATCGCCAAGCAGTCCACGGACCTGCACACCGCCACCCTCGCCCAGCGCGCGGTGGAGAAGCTGCTGCGGAACTTCGACTACTACAAGCACCTGGACGCGCTGCGCCCCGTCTACGGCGAGCGCGCCAACGCCATGCTGGACGCGCTCAAGGCCCACATGCCCGAGGGCATGAGCTGGACGCACCCGGACGGCGGCATGTTCCTGTGGGCAAAGCTGCCCCCCGGCATCAGCGGCGACACCCTGCTGCCCCGGGCCGTCGAGCAGAAGGTCGCCTTCGTGCCGGGCAGCCCCTTCTTCGCCATGAACCCGCGCTCGGAGTTCATCCGCCTCAACTACTCCAACCGGCCGCCCGACCTGATTGTCGAGGGCATGCGCCGGCTGGGCGCCGTCATCTCCGGCGCCCTGTAGCCCAGCGCTGACACTTCAAGGCCGTGCCGCGCCGCGTCGGACTCCCCGACGCGGCGTTTTCATTTCCATCAGAGTTGAATGCCGATTCAGGTTTCAACTTCTTCGGCGCTGGCCAGGGGGCGCGGTGTTGCGTAGCCTGCGCGGCGGGTTTCAACGGCGGCACGGCCCCCCAGGGTTCCCCTGCCGCTCCCAACACACCGGAGAGACAGACACATGCAGCTCAAGGACCTGAAGGTGGTGGTGACGGGTGGTGCCCAGGGCATGGGCGCGCACTTCGCGCAGCGGCTGGTGGAGGCGGGCGCGCAGGTGGCCGTGGGCGACGTCAACGAGGAGAAGCTGGCGGCGCTGCCCGCGAGCATCCACCGCCGCAAGCTGGATGTGTCGTCCGAGGAGGACATCACGTCCTTCGTGAGCTGGGCGCACGGGGCCATGGGCGGGCTCAACGGCCTCATCAACAACGCGGGCATCCTCCGCGACGCGCTGCTGGTGAAGAAGGACCGGACCACGGGCCAGGTGAAGAAGCTGTCCACCGCCGACTGGAACGCCGTCATTGGCGTCAACCTCACGGGCGCCACGCTGATGGTGCGCGAGGTGGTGGCGAAGATGGTGGAGACGGACCAGGGCAACGGCGTCGTCGTGAACATGTCGTCCATCGCCCGGCACGGCAACCGCGGTCAGTCCAACTACGTGTCCGCCAAGGCGGCGCTCGCGGCGAACACCGTGACGTGGTCGCGCGAGTTCGGCCCCTTCGGCATCCGCGTGGGCGCGGTGGCCCCGGGCATGATTGAGACGCCGATGACGCAGGGAATGAACCAGAAGGCCCGCGACGCGCTGGTGGCCTCGATTCCCGTGGGCCGCATCGGCCTGCCCGAGGACATCTGGCTGGCCGTGAAGTTCATCCTCGAGTGCGACTACTTCAACGGCCGCACCATCGACGTGGACGGCGGCCTCAACTTCTAGGCCGCGCCGGGCCGTGTCCCCACCGAGCGTGGGGACGCGGCTCGCATGCGTCGTGCTCCTGCGTCGAGCGGGCACGGCGCGCTCGGGGCAGGCGCCTCGCAACGTCGCGGCACCTTCACCGGGCTCGCCCAGACAGGCGCCTGGGGCCTGTCGGCGCCCGCGATAGGCGGACGCGCCAGTCCCTCGACCTCTACCTTCGGCTGACGTCGCCCACGCGCAGCTGGTGCAGCAGCACGGGCTCGCCCTTGTAGAGCAGCTTGTAGGCGCCGTAGCTGCCGAGCACGTGCTTCACGTACTCGCGCGTCTCGTCGAAGGCGATGTGCTCCACCCACTCGTCCAGCTCCGCCTGCGGCAGCGCGTGACGCCAGCGGTCCACCGCTCCAGGCCCCGCGTTGTAGGCGGCCACCGCGTACGCCATGTTGCCGCCGAAGCGGTTGAGCAGCTGTCCCAGGTAGGCCGAGCCCAATCGGACGTTCTGCGCGGGCTGGAGCAGCGCGGCCTCACCCACCTCCCCCAACTTCAACGAGGTGGCCACCTGCCGCGCCGTCGCGGGCATGAGCTGCGCGAGCCCCAGCGCCCCCGTGGCCGAGCGCGCCTGCGGACGGAAGCGGCTCTCCTCGCGGATGAGGCCCTGCATCAGGTCCGGGTCCACCTTCGATGCGCGTGCATAGCGCTGGATGACGCTCCGGAACGCCAGCGGCCAGGTGGCCTCCCACACGGGACGCGACGCCGCGCTCAGGGGACCCTGCACCTCCTGGCGCAGTGACTCGCGCGCCACCTGCCGCGCGGCCCGCTGGCGGCCCGTGCGCAGCACCGTCTGGTAGAGCAGGCGCGCCGGCGCCTCCGCCAACCCGCGCGAGTTCACCGCGAGCAGCTCCTCCGCCGCTCCCGGCTGCCCCAGTCGAATCAGCTCCACGCCCGCCGCGAAGCGCGCGTCATGGCGCAGCGGCCCGGGCGGCAGCGGCCACACCTCGTCCGGCGGCGGCGCGTCGTCACCCGCCCCGGGAGGCGGCGTCAGGCGCGTCAGCCGCTCCGGCGCCAGCAACGCCAGCCGCGAGCGCGCCAGCATCCCGTACCAGGTCGCGGGTCGCTCGGTCGCCAGCAGCTCGTATTCATCGAGCGCGGTGGCGTTCGTCAGCGGCACCGGCTCGCGCACCCGCGCGCGCCAGTAGCGGGAGCGCCACAGCGCCTCGTCCGTGCGAGACGCCGCGGGCAGCTTCTCCACGGCCTCCAGCGCGGCCAGCGCGGCGGCCGGAGCGTCCTTGCGCGAGTGGAGCCAGAAGGCCCGGAAGAGCGCCTCCGACGCGAAGTTACCCCCCGGGTAGCGACGCGCCGTCTCCTCGTAGCGCTCCAATGCGCTGTCGAGCTGGCCCGTACGTTGGAGAAGCCACGCTTCGAAGAAGAGCGCGTCGTCGGCATAGCCGTGATCGGGATAGTCGCGCGCGAGCGTCGCATAGGTGTTGATGGCGGACTTGGGGTCCACCACCGACTGCGAGTAGCCCAGCACGTAGAGCGCCTGGGGCCGCTGCTCGGCGGACATGCACTTCTCCGCCACGGGCGTGAGCAGCTGGATGGCGCGGCGGTGCTGGCGGTCCTTGCGCAGCGCGCGTCCGTAGGCGAGGTGCGCGCGACAGGACAGCTCGTCGGGCAGGTCCACCGAGGACATCACCCCCCACAACATATCCATCGCGGAGGCGTGCCGGTGCAGCTCCACCAGCGCCTCACCCCGGCGCACCTTCCACTTGGTGGGCAACGGCAGGCCCTGCAACCGCTGACGCGCCCGCTGCGCCTCGCGCGACAGGGGGCTGGTGGCCCACACCTCCAGGAGCGCGCGGTGCTCGACATTGTAGAGGCCCTGCACACGGGCCAAATCACAGATGGCCAGCAGCGCCTTCATCCGCAGCGCATCCGGCCCTCGCGCCTGCCGGCTGTCGATGAGCTCCTGGAGCGCCTGCAGTGCCCCGGGGACGTCCTTCCGACGCTGCAGCACGCGCGACAGGCTGAAGCGCGCCTCCGCGTAGAGAGGAGAGCCCGGGCTCACCTCGCGGTACTGGGAGGTCGCCAGCTCCAGCCGATGCAGCTTCTCGTTCGCCTGCGCCGCCCACAGCAGGCAGTGGTCCTTCAGGGGGACGTAGTCGACGGCCAGCCCAGCGAACTCGTCCGCGGCGGTGGCGTAGTCCCTGGCGAACATCGAGCTCTGCGCGCGCAGGAAGCGGACCGGCAGCGTGGACTCCTCGTCCTTGAGCAGCGCGCGCGCGCGGGCATGACGGCCCCGGCGCAGCTCGTCGCGGGCCTTGGCGAGGACGCCTTCCGCGAAGTAGGGCGCGAGCTGCTCGGGCCCGAAGGACACCACCGACAGCTCCGCTCCAGAGGGCTGCTCCGCCGGAGTGTCGAGCAGCTGCTCCAGCTGCTCCTCCGACAGCCCCTCACCCGGCCCGTCATCCTCGGGCGACTGTGCCCGAGCGGAGCCCGCGCCGCCCACCAGGCCCACGCAGGCCACGCACATCGCCATGGCACCCACGCGCAGCCGACGTCGTCCATCCATGCATGCCCTCTTCCGCGAATCGGGCCGCTGAGGATTTGCACGCCGAGCAGACTTGGGACCGGGCGCCAGCCGCGCCGGGCGCACACGCGTCGTCCAGGCGATAGACGCGCGCGAAGTGTCCGCGCGTCACTGCTCGAAACACGACGGAACGGAGCGCTACACGTGGGTGAAGCTGCGCGGTGGTGGTGTGGACACCGAGGGATTCGCCCGCGCCGCTTGCACCCGCTCCGCCAGCGCGCGGTTCAGCGCCTCATATGACGGCTGGAGCGTCTTCAGCCTGTGCCGCGCCACCCACGTCACCACGCCGCTGAAGTCCTCACCGTGGACCAGCCGCGTCCCCGTGCCCTCCGCGGACAACAGGAAGTAGTGACGTCCATACATCAGGCCAGGAATGCCGCCCGTCCACTCGAGCGCCCCAGGCCGCTCCACGCGCGACATCGTCGCCGTGAAGCCATACACGCGCCCCAGGCCCCCTGGCGGACGGACCTTCATCTTCACATGCGCCCCGCGCTCCACCCGGCCCCGCGCCTCCACCATCAAGGGGTTCCACGTGGGATAGCGGGCGAAATCACCCAGCACCTCCCACACGGCGTCGGGCGGCGCGTCGATGAAGGCCTCGGTCCTCAGTCGATACATCTTTCTCCCCTCATTCCGCGGCTCTGGCGACTGCAAGGCAGCCCCAACACCCAGGCTGTCCTCTATCAACCGACAGATGACGCATACATGCCCCGCGGGGCGATTGCGGGATGACAGGAGAATCGCGACTTTCTACGCTAGTCAGGAAGAAGCGGAGAACCCGTGCGTTTCCCGAATTGGAAACGCGGGAAGGCCGCGACGGTGGAACAAGCCACCACGGGCCGCCCTCCGCGTCATCGGATGGGGAGCCCAAACCAGGGGTGCACGGCGAGGGGCACCCACCGCTAGTAGAGGTCGACGGGCATCATGGCGCCCGCCTCGAACTCCGGAGCACGCCGCAGCTGGTCCAGCACGCGCGGCGCGCAGCGCAGGTGGAGCATGGGCAACGAGCCCGGCTCGCTCACCGAACGCACGGAGCCCAGGAGGTGGTGCGCCTCGAGCCAGAGCATGAAGCTCTCGTGGAAACGAGCGCTCTCCGCCTGCCCGGCCCGGTGGACCTCCGCCCGTGACAGGGACGGAGGACGGACAGGGGTGTGCCCTCGAGGCGCCCTGGGCGTCTCGCGGGGCATGACCGTGACATCTATCCACTCAGGCTGCGTCCGCGCACCGGCCAGGCCGGGCAACGGACGTACCGCCGACGTGACGCGGGACGAACCCGTCGCGAAGCCGTCCCCCGGCTCGCCAATCTTTCTGCTCATGGCCTCATCCTCCTCCCCCGGGCCCGGCGCTCGACTGGCGCCGACCCCGGCTTCAACCCGCCGTCACCTGAATACAGCCAGGCCCTTGCCTGTCCGGTGTCCGCTTGAGCGAGGAAGTTTGACCGCATTGGCCAAAATCAAATCCCGCACTTCGAGCGCCGTCAAGTCAGGGGCACGGCATCGGTAGAGCGCCGCGATACCCGCTACATAAGGTGCCGCCATGCTCGTGCCACTCATTCGCTCGTAGAACGCCTGATTGTTGCAGCGCCTTTCAGTGCTGGAATACACGTTCACCCCGTAACCCATGATGTCGGGCACGACGCGGCGCTCCACGACACCGCTGGCCGAGAAATGGGCCACGTTGCGCTCGAAGTCGACTGCACCGACGGCCAGGGACTCGTCAAAGGCGGCTGGATAACCAACCGAGTCGGGTCCACTGTTGCCTGCCGCGACAACAGGCAGGACGTTGCTGTCGAGCAGGCGACGAATCATCGTCTGGAGCGCGCGCTGGTTGAGCTTGTAGTCCGCCTCGGAGATGCCCGGAGGCGGCTTGAGCGGGAAGCCCAGCGAGAGATTGACGACGGCGGGACGGGTGACGTTCTGCGGGCTGCTGAACTGGTGCAGCAGCCACTCCATGCCGGCGGCCACGCGGCCCAGGCTGGTGCGGATGGTCTCCGACTCGATGACGGACGCGACATAGAGGTCGACCTCCGGCGCGACGCCGTGGTGCGTGCCCGCGGCGATGCCGCACACGTGCGTGCCGTGGCCATCCGGGTCGAAGCCCCGGATGTCGCGCGCTGGATTGTGCGGTGAGTTGGGGAACAGCGACACGTAGCGGAACTGGATGACCTTGGCGGCGTGCTCGGGGTGGTCGGCGTCCACGCCGGTGTCGAGCACGCCGAGCAGCACGCCCGCGCCGCGGATGCCCTGGGCGTGAGCCAGGGGCACACCGCTCTCCTCGGGCCACTCGCGCTCGGCCAGCGAGCTCATGCCCCGGTTGCGCGGGCCGGACTGTCCCGCCGACACGGGGCCGGGGAAGGACAGGGGCACGACGTCGGGGATGAACTCGAAGTCCGCGGCCAGCTCGCCGCGCGCCTCGCGCTCCGTGTCCTCCGAGTAGAAGTGGGCCATGGTGGCGCCGATGAGCGGCATGAAGCGGAAGCTGCCCGCCTCGCTGCCGGTCTGCTCCGACACCGGTGAGCCCGGCAGCGGCGCCGTCGTGGAGTCGGCGCCGCGCGTGGTGGGGCGCTTGATTTTGGACCCCTTCGCCACGCGCTTGCGCTCTTCCTGGCCGCTGATGGCCGGACGCGGGCCGGGCAGCGTGGCCGAGCGCAGGCCCAGCGACGACAGGGTGTCCGGTGCGCGATTGGCGACCGCGAAGCGAAGCGCCGTGGTGCGCGGCAACACGCGCTCGCCCTGCTGCGTACCGCGAGGCCCGACGCGGGCCTGCGTTTCGATGGACTCCTTGGGAACCAACAGGTAGGACTTCATGGGTTGTCTACTCCTTGAACGACCGTGCAACGCTGGCGGCGTGAACCAAGGGCCACCGGCACCCAAGCTGCGTCCGCCGCGCCCGGAGCCTCTCGAGCCCGGCGGATGTGGATGGCGCACGCTGCTGAGCGGCGCTGAACAGCCGGGTCCTCTTCCCCGGCGCATGAGACCTCCTTGCGGCATGGGGCAGCCCTCCGGCCCCCGACTCCCCAGGACTTCAAGGACGCCACCGCGTCCTCGCGTGCGAGCCGCCGTACACCCCGGTCCGTCGCCTTCACGGGCGCCCGACCTCCGATGGCTGTGGCTCGCCCTTCCATGGCTTCGCGCTCTCCTCCAGGAATCCCCGACCCCATTGTGAGATTGGACAGGACGGGCCTGACAATTAAACCAGGGATTCCATGCTGTAGACGCATGAGCCCCCCCGAATCGGTCCTTGCGGGACTTTCTGGAGCGTCGGGAAGTATGAAGGAGGCCCCCCAGACTGCTCGGAGCGTCACAAGAGCGGTGTCCGCCAGCCGACCCGGGGTGTTGGAAGGGGCGGGGAGGGAGGGGGAAGTTCGTGTCCCCACAATTGTTCGCCTACGTCGCCCACGACGGATTAAGTGGGCGCAAGCGGTCCGTCCCTTGGAGCCATCGACGTGATTCCCTACTGGCATGCCCCTTCGCTGAAGCTGGGGCCCCTCACCATCGAGCCCTTCGGCATCTTCGTCGCCGTGGGCATCCTGCTGGCCGCGCGGTTGCTCGGTCGCCAGGCGCAGCGCCAAGGGTTGGACCCGACGCCGCTCGCCGACTACGCCCCGTGGGGCGTGGGCGTGGGCGTGCTGGTGGGCCACTGGGTGCACCTGTTCTTCTACCACCCGGAGGAGCTGTCCAAGGGGCCGCTCCAGATTCTGAAGGTGTGGGACGGGCTGTCGTCCTTCGGCGGTCTGGTGGGCGGCATCATCGCGGCCTTCTTCTTCTTCCGGCACCGCAAGCTGCGCTTCAACGACTACGCGGACGCGTTCGCCCTGGGCGTGGCGCCGGGCTGGGCGGTGGCGCGGTTGGGCTGCTTCGCGGTGCATGACCATCCGGGCGTGCGCACCGACTTCTTCCTCGCTGTGGCCTTCCCCAACGGGGCCCGGCACGACCTGGGCATGTACGACGCCATCGCCCTCTTCCTCATCTCCGGCCTGCTGTACGCGCTGCGCGACGTGGAGAAGATGAAGGGGCGGCTGTTGCCGCTGCTCTCGCTGCTGTACGCCGCGTGCCGGTTCAGCTTCGACTTCCTGCGCGCCACGGACATGAACTACGTGGACGCGCGCTACTTCGGCCTGACGCCCGCGCAGTACGGCTGCTTCGCGCTGGTGGCCTATGGCCTGTGGGGGCTCTTGCGCCGCCGCGAGTCGCGCGCGCCGTCAGCGCCGCCTGGGAATACGCTGGGCAGCACGGCTCGGTAGGGTGTTGCTCCAGGCCCTCGCGGTGGTTCGCGAGGGCCTCTTGCTGTCCGGAGGGCAGGGCCGCGTGACATCGCCGCGCCCTGGCGACTCCGGTGGGTCGGCTCGCTTCACGCCGGTGTGGGGATGCGCACGGCGGAGAGCTTGCGCGGCGTGAGCACCGAGTGGATGTGGGCGATGCGTCCGTCCGCGCCCAGCTCCACGCGCACCACCGCGCGCGTGGCAAGCAAGGGGTCCTTCCCGGGCGCATACACCAGCACCAGCGCGGGCAGGCCGTTGAGCCACTGGAGCTCCACCGCGAGGGGCGGCCCGCGCTGCTCCATCAGCCGTGTCAGGAACGTCAGCACGCGCTTGGGGCCCACCAGGGGCACGTGGGCGGCGCGCACCTCGCCTCGGCCATCCGTCAGGGTCAGCACGTCGTGGGCAAGCAGTGCCTCGGCCGCCGCCACGTCTCCCGTCAGCAGCGCGCCGAGGAACCCTTCGAGCGCCGCGCGGGTGCGCTGTTGGAGGTCCTTCGTCGGCAGGCAGCGCGCGCCGTCGTACGCCGCCATGGCCGCGCGGGCGCGGTGGTGCACCACCTTCACGTTGGCCTCGGTCATTCCCAGTGCCTCGGCGACTTCGTGCACGGTGGAGTCGAACACGTCGCGCAGGAGCAGCACGGCGCGCTGCTTGGGCGTCAGGGCCTCCAGCGCCAGCAGGAAGGCGAAGGAGACGCTCTCCAACAGCTCGTAGCGGCCCTCCGTCGAGCCTCCGCCCGGCAGCCGCGCCTCCACCGCGGGCGGCACCTCCTCGTCACCGGTCTCCAGCGGCGAGGGCAGCCAGGGGCCGATGTAGCCCTCGCGTCGTCGGCGGCGCAGGGCGTCTCGCGACAGGTTCACCGCCACGCGCGTCAGCCAGGGGCGCAGCTCCTCGTGACGCGCTGGCGGGGAGGTCAGCGCGCGGGCGAAGGTCTCCTGCACCAGCTCGTCCGCGTCCGCCGCCACGCCCGTCATGCGGTAGCACAGCCCCCAGAGGTAGCGCTCGTGCTCGCGCGCCGCCTTCGCCAGTGCTCCGTGCGACACGTCCGACATGGCTCAGGCTCCCACCGCGAGGCGCGGCTCCTCGTAGCGCTGTCGCAGCAGCGCGCGCTCCACCGACTCCGCGCTGGCGAAGGATGCGTCCACCAGCAGGCCCTCGGCGCCCACCCAGTCTCCCACGCGGTACAGGCCGCGCACGTGCGGCACCTCTGGCGACGGGCGGCCCGCGAACCCTCCCGACTTCGCCGTGGGAATCCGGTGGCTCACCACCAGCGAGGGCCGGAAGCGCCGGGCGACCAGGTGTGCGCGCCAGCCGGGTTGCAGCACGTCCATCACCGCTTCCAGCTCGGCTTCACTCGCCTCGGTGTCGGGCGTCGCGAGGTACTTCATGACGTGCACCATGGCGCCTCCCTCCGGCCCCAGCTTCGCGAAGGCGGAGTGCACGGAGACGTACCATGGACCATCGATGCCGAGCGCGAACAGCGCCTCCGGCCTGGGCAGCCGCGACAGGCCCAGCTCCAGCGTGGCGGCCTTCACCGGCGTCGACTCGGCGGCCTCTCGCGCGAGCACCGTGTCTTCGGGCAGGAGGTTGGACACATCACCCGGGCTTCCGGCCAGCACCACCGCGTCCGCCGCGCGCACGGTGCCGTCGCCCATTCGCAGGCCCTGGACGTGGCCCGACTCGATGACGACGCCGTCGACTCGCGCGGAGAGCTCCAGGGTGACGCCCGCCTCGCGGGCGACGGACTCCACCGACGACACGAGCGCGGCCCAGCCGTCGTCGAGGTAGAGCACGTTCGCCTCGAGCGCGAGCTGGAGCTGCGTCACCGCGACCTGCGCGCTCAAGGCGTCCAGGTCTCCGCAGTAGGTGGCCACACGCGCGAGCGTGGCGACGACGGCGCGCACGTCATCGCGGGACAGGCGCGTGTCCAACCACTCGCGCAGGGACACATGGGCCAGGGAGTCCGCGTCGATTCGACGGAGGCTCGCGAGGAGCCTGGCCATCTCCAGCTTGCCAGGCAGGTGCAGCACGTCCGTCGTCATCAGCGACACGGGGCCGCGCGGCAGGGTGTGCAGTCGGCCCGCGCGCAGGGCGTACGCGGCGCCTGACTGGCCGGGGATGCCACCGCGAGGCTTCACGCCGAGGCGGCCGAGCACCCGCATGCCGGCTCCCGCGCGGTACAGGGCGTGCGGCCCCAGGTTGAAGCGGAAGCCCTCCACCTCCGACGTCTGCGCGCGTCCACCCAGGTGCTTGGAGCGCTCGTACAGCGTCACCGCGCAGCCACCGCGCGCCAGCAGGGCCGCCGCCGCGAGCCCACCCAGTCCGCCACCCACCACCGCCACCTTCTTCGCGTCCATGTCCGTCCTCCGTCGACTCACGCCCGGGAAAATCCCGAGCACTCGACGACTCCACGAAAATGGGGGGCGAAAGGTTACAGAGGGCTCGGCGAATACTTCTGGAAGCTGGGGCTCACACCTCCTTGAGCGCCAGTCCCGTCGCCCCGACCCTCATCAGTGCATCTCGAAGGTCCTCGGAGATGATGAGGGCTCCGGGCCAGCCTTCCGGTCGAAAGACGCGGGCCTCACCCACTTGCGAGGCATCGATACGCAGGCCTCGCACAGAGGCATACTGGCCTATCTTCTCGGGCACTCCGTCCTCGGGCAGCCAGCGCTGAATCCGCGTGGCCTTCTCGTCGATGCAGCGGATGAGGCGGGTGGCCACCAGGATGAGATACGCGTCCTCATGCTTTTCGATGTCCACCGGGACGAGCTGAACGTCATCGGGCGCCAGCTCCGTGAAGGCCGTCGCGACCTTGACGTGCACCACCGGGATTCGCACCCCCGCCTCGGTGAAGTCGAGAGGGCGGCCTGGCACTTCGATGGGCAGTCGCAAGCGACCATCCACCGGGACGGGCGTGCCTAGCCGAAAGCGCTCGGGCTCATTCACGGCACGGCCGCGAGCGTCGACGGGCATCCCCAAATGCCAGCGCCCAGGAGCCTGGACATCATCATGCAGCTCGAAGAAGCGCCGAGACATGGAGGGAACCTACGGCTTTGCTCCGCGAGTGACGAGCAGGTTCAACTCTGTCCCCGGAGTGGCGACCTCCCGTGCGAGTCGCCGCAACGTGGCTTGCAGGGCAGCTCGGCAGGACTGCACCGTTCGACAGGTCGACGTCGCCGCATCCAGCTCCTCGAAGACCAGCTCGTGATAGCGCTGTGGGTGCGGTCCACGATGTCCCTTGATGGGAACGATGTTCTCCTGATCCTTCAACTCCATCCCCGCCTTCTGGAAGATGTGCCGGAACCTTGGCGTCCAGGGTCCTCCCCGAACCGAAGAGCGGTCGTTCTTGTTCGTGGCGAGGTGATGTTGATGAGAATGCGAACCATCTCGCGGCGAACGCGCCGACATGGCCACCGCTGTAGGAACCAGCGCCACCGTGAGTCCCGTGGTGGTCGCCGCGACGGACTGAACCCCTCCCAGTGCGGCATACGAGAAGCCGGCCTGCGACTCCACGGCGAGGGCCGCCTGCGCGGAGCCCGGCAACCCCACTGACTTCGCCGCCAACCCCGCCGTACTCCCGATGGCAGCGGTCGCCAGCATGACGAAGACACGGGCGGCGTTCTCGCCCAGCACCTCGCCGTACTCGCCCGCCGCTTCGCTGAGCTGCGCGAACGTCCTGGATGAATCCACCTTCCGCACCAACAACACCCAGCCGTCGATGAGGCGGAGCACCGTGTCCACGCCCAGATAGGCGATGGCGGCAGCAGTCAAGGTCGCCGCGATGCCTTTAGAAATGGGCTCGGGCAATGACCACAAGAGCATGTACATGGTGACGGAGGCCAGGACGGTGGCGTGAAGGACATCAGGGTCCACCATGCCCTCCAAGGCCTCGACCGTCTCGACCCACACCCCATCCATGGCGATGGCCATGGCCAGCGTGTACTTGCCGTCACTCCCCAACAAGGGACCCTCATCCAGGAGGCGCAGACAATCCCCTGCCTTCCGCCGGCGAGCACACCACTCGCCGTAAGCGCGCGTGAGTTCCTCATCCGCATAGGTCTCCAGGAGCCGAGGTCCATCCACATCTTGCTGCCGCGGAATGAAGCGCTGCCCCCGGGCTTCGTAATCAAAGGTCCCGCTTCGGGAGGGAACGCCGAAGACTGCTCGTGCCTCTCGCATGGGATGCCGAAAGGGCCGCACATCTCTCGCGAGTTCCGCGACGGCTTGCTCGAACGCATCAGCCCCCAGCTCCGCCGCCTTCAACTCCGCGCCTGGTTCCTCGTGGGGTGTGACGACAAAAGAGTCCAGGCCCGTCTCAAGGCGGACGACACGTCCCGAGGAGCACCCCGTCGCCACCACCAGGAACAGCGGGACCACGCAAGACAGGCGCATGAGCAGCCTCCCGCCTCACCTTGAGCGCCGTACCTCATCCGCACCAGGACGCGGCGCGTCGCTCCGGGCGCCACACCAGGCGGGCAGTCCGGATGCGCCAATTCCGCCGCTCAGGTGTCATCCCCTCGCGAGCCCTTCCCTCACGCGACTTCACCATGAGTCGCACTCGTCCAAGCCCCCGGTTATGCTGGGGAACTCAGTCAGGGCCGCTGGAGAGAGACATGCGCCAAGCCACCATCGCCATCGCCGTCATCGCGGGACTGCTGCTGAGCGGCTGTAGCCGCTGGTGGGTCTACCCCATGCTCCCCTCCACCCCGAACCCCAGGAGCCTCACCCAGAAGCCCGGTGGATGGGAGGAGGACCCCGTCCCGACCAGCGAGCCCGTGTACGGACCTGACCGCGCCTCGGAGGCTCCAGACGCGGAAAAAGAAGAGTCCAAGCCCGCCGACGAAGCGCCCTGAAACACCCCGGCCACTCACCGTCCCAGGGTTCGTCACACGGCGCGCGAAGCTCGCGCCGCTCCAGGACGCGGCGCGTTGCGCCGAGCGACGCGCCGTGCGGACAGCCTGGATGCGCGACTTCCACCGCTCAGGTGTCATTCCCTGACGAGACATCATCACGAGCCGCCTGCACGGAAGCCCCGGTCATGGTGCGGGCACTCAGGGGCTGTTGGAGACACTCATGCGTCACGCCGCCATCGCCATCGTCGCGAGCCTGCTGTTCACGGGATGCAGCAACTACTGGTGGGCTGTCCCCCTCCTCCCCATCGCCCGATTCGACCACCCGAGCACCCGGTCCAACACCCAGCCCTCCTACAAGGAGCCGCCCCCCGCCCCCTCCAGCGAGCCCGTGTACGGACCTGCCCCCTCCTCGGATGCACCCGACGCGGAAAAAGAAGAGTCCAAGACCGCCGAAGAAGCGCCCTGAAACACCCCGGCGGAGCACACGCTGAAACATGTCTCACACATGATTTCGCCCGGACAAAAACCTTCCGCCCTGGCTGATAACAGACATGGCTTCTGGGTCTGATTCACCTCGACCTGAGTGAATACGACCCCAGACGTCATGCCAGGGGAGGCAATGTCAGAGGTAGTCGTAGAATGATGTGCGTCACGGCGGATGACCCGCCGGCTCTGAACAAGGCACGCATCCATGAAGACGCTCCTCGCAGCCCTGCTCACGCTGCCCCTTCTCGCCTGTGGCCCCGCCTCCGAGCCCGCGCCGACCGAGACACCCTCCGACTCCGCCGCGTTGACCGAGCAGTCCAGCGAGCTGTTCTCCACTGCTCCTCGCGAGCGCTCCGTCCGTCTGCGCACCGGCGTCACGCTGCGCTACGTGGAGCAGGGCTCGCGCCTCGGGCCCGCCGTCGTCCTGCTTCATGGCTACACGGACTCGCACCACACCTGGGACTTGAACCTGTCGCTCTTCTCCCGTGACTTCCACATCTACGCGCTGGACCAGCGTGGACACGGTGACTCGACGCGCCCGGTGTGTTGCTACACGCAGCAGTACTTCGCCTCGGACGTGGCCGCCTTCCTCGATGCCGTGGGCGAGCGCAGCGCCATCCTCGTCGGCCACTCCATGGGCAGCTTCATCGCGCAGCAGGTGGCGCTCGACTTCCCGCGCCGCGTGGACGCGCTGGTGCTGGTCGGCTCGGCGCCCACCGTCGCGGGCAACGAGGTGGCGCTGTTCCTCAAGTCCGTCGTCGACGAGCAGGTGGGCACCGTGGACCCGGACTTCGTCCGCGAGTTCCAGTCGAGCACCTTCGTACGGCCCGTGCCGGCCTCGTACCTGGACAAGCTCATCTCGGAGAGCCTGAAGGTCCCCGCGCGCGTGTGGCAGGACACGCTCGACGGCATGCTCGCGGAGAACCACTCCTCGCGCCTGCGCCACATCCGCGTGCCCGTGCTCGTGGTGGGCGGAGACCAGGACGGCTTCTTCCCCGTCGCGCAGCAGCAGGCGCTCGTCAACGCGCTGCCCGATGCGCGCTTCATCCTCTACCCGAACACCGGACACGCGCCCCACGCGGAGCTGCCGCGGACCTTCGTGCGCGACGTGAGCCAGTTCCTGCGCCGCGTGTCGCGGTAGCGCTCGACGCGTCTACGCCGGCCCCTCGGCCTTGGCCTCCTCGGGGGGCGGCAGGTTCGCCCCCGGCGTGTCCGAGCGGGCCAGCAGCACGGCGGCGGTGAGGATGAGCGCGCCGCCGAGCACCTGACGCAGGCTGAGCCGCTCGTCGAGGAAGAGCGCGCTCAGCACCACCGCCGTCAGCGGCTCCATGTTGGACACCAGCGAGGTGTTCACCGGGCCGATGCGCGCCATGCCGAGGAAGAAGAGGAAGACGGCTGCCACGGTGGAGATGAGTGACAGCCCCGCCACCGCGCCCCAGCCCAGGCCCGTCGTCGGAAAGGACGGCCCCTTCACCAGCATGGCCAGGCCGAAGACAATCCCCGCGGACGAGAGGATGACGGTGCTGGAGGCCAGCGGCCCCGCCTTGCCCGCCACGCGCGCGCTGGTGACGACGTACACCGCGTAGAGCAGCGCGGATAATAGTCCCAGGAAGACGCCTGTCGGCGTCACCGTGCCCTGCCGCAGGTCCGCCGTCAGCCCCGTGCCGCACAGGGCCAGCACCACCGCCACCCACTTGAGCCGGCCCAGGCGCTCGCGGAACACCACCACTTGGAGCAGCGCCACCAACGCGGGGAACGAGTACAGCAGCAGGGCCACCAGCCCCGCGGGGGCGAACTGGAGCGCGGCGAAGTACACGCCCGCCTCGCTCACGTAGCCCACCGCGCCCAGCAGGATGAGGCCCACCAGCACGCGGCCCCTGGGCAGCGGCTGGCGCATCACCACCATGAAGGCGGCCAGCACCGCTCCAGCGCACGTGAAGCGCAGGAAGAGCAGCGTGAAGATGTCCGCACCCGCCGCGTAGGCGAGGCGACCGAAGAGTCCGAGCGCGCCAAAGCACGCTCCAGACAGGGCCACGATGAGGAAGCCAGCGGTGCGGTTCATGGCGGGAGCGGCGGCACGCTGCTCCAACCCGCTCCCCATGTCACGCGCTACGCGTCCAGCCCCTCCCACCCGGACAGGGGGTTACCAGTTGTTCACGGACCGCAGGTCGAACACGTCCGGGAAACCATTGGCGCGCAAAATTTGTGAGGCCACGGCGCTGCGGCCTCCGGCGGCGCAATACACCACCACGGGGGTACCGGGCGGGCCCACCTCGGAGACTCGCTGGGGGAGCTCCTGCACGGGGATGTTGCGCGCGGCGTCGGGGTGTCCTTGCTGGAACTCCTGGGGGGTGCGCACGTCCAGCAGCACCGCGCCTTCCGCGACGAGCTGCCTGGCCTTCTGGGACAGTTCCTGGGGCGTCATGCGGGGCAGCATGCCCGATTCAAGGGGCGGAGGCTCGCGCGTCACGCGAGCCCCTGTTCCCTTCACGGCACATCCCGTGCTCACTTCGGGAAGCGCGCCGTGTGCGCGAAGTCGTCCGCCTTGATGACCAGCTTGCGCAGCCGGGGGAAGCGCTCCTTCGCCTGCTGTCGCACCTCCTCCAGGGCTTCCCGCGCGTCATCCTCCCGCTCGTACTCCACGGTGAGCTGCTCGACGCTGTCGGAGCGCATGTCCGTCAACCGCTGACGGCTCGCCCAGCACGAGAGCACGCGCAGCCGGGGGAGGAACTCCACCAGTCCCCCGGGAAAGACGCTGAACTCGCTGGAGCCCAATTCCAGGCGCTCCGTGGTGTCGACGCGGGCGCGCCTGCGACGCCAGACGAACGCGGGCAGCAGCTCGATGCGGCTGTCCGCGGTGCCATTCCACCGCGGCTCGAAGCCGTGCTTGCGCAGCGCCTTGACGACGGCCTGCGCCACGTCCAGGTCCTGGACTGAGCGCTCCTGGTCCAGCGTGCCGAAGGAGATGCACATCGCCTCGCCCTCGAACGCGCCATCCAGGTCCTGCTCGTGGAAGAAGGCCGCGCCCCAGGGCTTCTTGCCCTTCGCCCGGAGCTCCGCCGCCAGCTCCCGGACCAGGCTCCAGCCGCCGCTCTGCGTGTCCGTGGCGCCCATCTCCGCGACGATGCCCGCGCGCTTCAGCGAAGCGAAGGCCGCCTCCACCCGGTCCGCCTCGAGCACCTCCGGCCACGTCTTCTCTTCCTCGCGCCGCGCCCGGACGTACGCGACGAACCGCTCCAGCACCAGGCGCTTCACGCGCTCATCCTCGAGCGAGTCCCAGTCCCCGCCGCCCGTGGAGTCGAAGACGGACTCCAGCGGATGCGTGCCGTAGTCGAAGCCGCGCGTCAGGTTCTCCAGCGCTCCAGGAATCAGCTTCAGCTCGCTCTTGGGGAGCGGCGCCTGCCTCCGGGGCGCGAGCTTCAGCGCGCCCAGTCGACGCGCCAGCTCCTCCGCTTGCGCCGACACGCCGAGGCGCGCGGCGAGCCTGGGCCGCACCACGTCGCCTCGCGTCGACACGAACAGCCGGGAGAGCACCTCCCCCGTGTCCTCGTCGACCTGCGCGAGCCCCGCCTCCAGGTGCCCGTCATCGCCCCACTCCACCACCACGTCGCCCGAGCCCTTCAGCACCTGCTCGGCGAGCGCCTTCACCTGCTTGCGCTGTCGCTCATTCACCGGAGCCTCCCGCGTGCAGGTCCACCGTCTCCGCGAAGCACGTGACGATGACTCCCATTTTCTCATCAATCAGGTCGACGCCCACGTTCTCCACGCCGTCGGCGATGGCGCGCACCTGTGCCTCCAGCTCCTCCTCGTTCACACCGGGCTCCTTCTTCCCGTTGAGCGCATCGCGAAGACACGGGCCTCGTACCGGCAGGAGAACGAGAGGCCACACGGGATGTCGCATCGCGCCAGCCCTCGCGCACCTGCTCGCTCCCACGGCCCGCACCACCGAGCGCGCACGGCCGAAAACTGGAGGTGTCGCGGAGGGGCGCTACAGTTCTGTGCCATCATGTCACTCGACAAGCAGGCCTTGATGCTGCAGCTCGCCGAGCGCCTCCAGCAGAGCGACAGGCTGGCCCACCGGGCCGAAGCCGAAGCCCGCGAGGCGGCCCGCAGTCTGGCCACCGAATCAGAGAAGAGAGAGGACGGCCGCGCCGCGCTGGAGTTCGGCAGCCTGGCCACCGGACAGGCGAATCGCGGCCGCCGCGTGCAAGAGGAGCTCAAGGCGCTGTCCAACTTCGGCCAGGGGCCGATGCCGCGCTTCCCGCGTCAGGGGCCCGTGGCCCTGGGCGCGCTGGTGGACGTGAGCACCGAGGACGACGAGGGCTTCGCCGAGCGCACCTTCTTCGTGCTGCCCGTGGGCGCGGGCACGGAGCTGACAGGCCCCGGCGGCGACGGCTTCCTGTCGGTCATCACCCCCGCATCTCCCGTGGGCCGCGCGCTCATGGGCCGCAAGGCGGGCGACACCATCGAAGTCACCCTGGCGGGCGAGGTACGCGAGTGGACGGTGCTCGAAGTCGCATGAGCCCAGGTGTCCCACCCCTGTCGTCCGGGGTGTCCTGCCCCCGACGAAACGCGAGCGAGCACTAGAACCCATGGGCCCCGACACGCGTGAATCCGGGAAGATGTCCCCACTTCCCGCACCGCGTTCACTCCAGGCGCCCTCCACCGCGACGCTGTTGCCACTCACGTGGCCCGCCGCCCTCATCGGCCTGCTGTTCGGCGTGCTGATGACCTATGTGCCGTACGAGTTCCGCGTGGCCGCCTTCCGGCCGCTCTACCCGTACGTGCGCCTGCTCGGCGTCACCTACCTCACCGGCAGCATCTGCTTGATGGGCGCGCTGCTGTACCCGCGCGCGCCGCGCTGGCTGGACGTGGGCGGCCGCGTGCTGCTCGGCGCGGCCATCGGCCTGTACTGGTGGGTGCTGAATGTCATGCCCGGCAGCCTCACGGGCATCGTCCTCTACCCGCTGTTCTTCGTCGGGCTGCTGCTGGAGGCGTGGCCGTCCATGCGCCAGCGGCCCACGCTGCGCGCGCTGGCGGCCCTCACCGGCACGGCCTTCGGCGTGGCGCTGCTCGCCGCGCCCGAGCGCTTCCCCCTGTCCGTCTACGCGCACCTGTCACCGCTGCGCCCGCTGGTGGGGCTGCTGTTCACCGCGGGCGGCGTGGGGCTGCTGCTGCCGTCGCGCTGGCTGCACCCGCGCATGCCCCCGCTGCTGCTGACCACGCTGGCGGTGCCCTTCGCGCTGCTGGCCTACGCGCTGGCCCGGGGCTCCTCGTGGCTGGGCGCGGCCGTGTACACCGTGCTGGCCCTCTCCTGCGTCGCGCAGGCGTTGAACTGGCGTCCGCGCGCGCCGCGCACCGTGGGCTGGAAGCTGCTGCGAGGGCTGGCCTTCGCCGGGCTGGTGCCGCTGCTCGCGCTGGGCGGGCTCGCCGCCTATCTGGCCCAGCGGGCCATCGAGAAGCAGGTGCGCGACGACACGCGCTACGCCGCCGCGGGCGAGGCGGACTTCCTGCGGCGCTACCTGGATGACTCGCGCGAGTCGCTGCACCTGCTGCTGGAGTCCCCGGGCTTCCGCGCGGCGCTCGCCAGCGGAGAGCGAGAGCGGTTGGAGCCGTACCTCGCCAACCTCGCCGCGCGCGAGCGCACCTTCCACGCCGCGTTGACGATGGACGAGAACGCCCAGGTGCTGGCCACGTCCGAGGGGCCGGAGGGCTGGGGCTTCAACCTCCGGGAGCACTTCCCCGACCCACCCGCGCCCGGCGCGCTGCCCCTGTCGCTGCCCTTCATCCGTCCCCACAACCATCCGCTGGTGGCCGTGGCCCTGCCGTTCGAGCTGGAGGGCTCCCGGCGCGGAGTGCTGGTGGGCCTCTTGTCCCTGGAGCGACTGAGCGAGGCCGCCACGCCCGCATCCCAGCGTTTCCGCGTGCAGGTGATGGACCGGCGTGGCCAGCAAGTCTTGCGAGACACGGCGGCGGGCGCGCAGCTGCTCGGCAAGGCCCACCTGCCGGATGCCCTGCGCGAGGAACTGGAGCGTCCGGGTGGCGGCGTGCTGGAGGCCTTCGACGCGGCGGACCGGCGCGTGCTCGCGGCCGAGGCCCCGGTGGAGGGCTCGCCGTGGAGCGTCGTCGTGACGCAGGAGCTGGGCGTGGCCTACGCGGCGATTACGCGCATGAGCGCGGCGGTGGTGGGCCTGGTTTTTCTGGGCGTGCTGCTGGCCCTGGGGCTCTCCCAGCTCGTCGCGCGCGACGTCATCCGCCGGCTCGGCACGCTGCGCGAAGCTACGGCCGCGCTGGCCGCTGGCGATTTGACCCGGCGCGTGGAGGTGGAGGAGGACGACGAGCTGGGGGAGCTGGCGCGCGGCTTCAACGAGATGGCGGACCGCACGGGCGCGGCGCAGCAGGAGCTGAAGGAGGCGGTGCGCACGCGCGAGGAGTTCCTCAGCGTGGCGAGCCATGAGCTGCGCACGCCGCTGACGCCGCTCAAGGGCTTCGCCGCGCTCACGCTCCAGCGACTGGAGAAGAGCGGCGACTTCCCGGAGCGCGAGCGGCTGCTCAAGGCGCTGCGCTCCATGGCCCGGCAGACGGAGCGGCTGGCGCGGCTGGTGGATGACCTGCTCGACACCGCGCGCATCCAGGGCGGCCGCTTCGAGCTGGAGCGCCAGCGCGTGGACCTGACGCCGGTGCTGCGCGAGGTGATGGAGCGCTTCGAGCTGCGCGGCGAGGGGGGCATCGCCTTCGAGCTGCGCGTGCCCGAGCACCCCGTGGAAGGCGACTGGGACGCGCCCCGGCTGGACCAGGTCATCACGAATCTTGTGAGCAACGCCGTGCGCTACTCGCCCCAGGGCGGCGCGGTGTGCCTGACGCTGGAGGAGGCCGCGGACCACGTCCTCATCCACGTGAAGGACCAGGGCATCGGCATTCCCCCGGAGAGCCTGGCCGGCCTCTTCAAGCCCTTCGCGCGCGCGTCCAACGCCACCGCGCGACACTACGGCGGCCTGGGCCTGGGCCTCTTCATCTGCCGCGAAATCGTGGAGCGCCACGGCGGCCTCATCTGGGCGGAGAGCCCGGGGCCACAGCAAGGCAGCGCCTTCCACGTGCGCCTGCCTCGCGGCGTCGTGCCCCAGGTCACCGACGTGGCGGCCTGAGCGGACCAGGCCCTCGGCTCACCGCGAGGGCTCGGGCGCGCCGGGCACCGACAGCCACTCCTCCGGGATGTCGCCGCGCGGCAGCTCCAACACGAAGGTGGAGCCGCGTCCCAGCTCGCTGGTGGCCTTCACCGTGCCACCGAAGGCCTCCACAATCTGCCGGGTGATGTAGAGCCCCAGGCCCAGGCCACCGTAGTGCCTGTCGCTCACCGCGCGCTCGAAGCGCTCGAAGATGCGCGGCAAGTCACGCGCGGAGATGCCGATGCCGCCATCCTCCACGGTGAGGCGCGCGGTGCGTCCATCCGCCTCCACGCTCATGCGCACCGGCTGGCCGGCGCCGTACTTCAGCGCGTTGGAGAGCAGGTTGGTCACCACCTGCTCCAGCCGCAGCCGGTCCCACCGCCCCAGCACCGGCACCGGCGCGTGCATCTCCAGCGAGCACCGCATCTGCGCGGCCGAGGGCGCGAAGCGGTAGAGGATTTCCGCCGCCACGCTCGCCAGGTCCATCTCCTCCAGCTCCAGCTTCAAGCGGCCGGCGGTGATGCGCGACACGTCCAGCAGGTTGTCCACCAGGCTCGTCAGCTTGCGCACCTGGCGCTGCACCACGTCCAGCGTCTCCGAGACGCGCTCGGCGGACACCGGCTTGCCGTTCGCCGCCAGCAGGTCCACCTGCTTCTGGAGCAACTGCACCTTGAGGTGCAGCGGCGTCAGCGGCGTCTTCAGCTCGTGGCTGGCGATGCCCAGGAACTCGTCGCGCAGGCGCACCGCCTCGCGCGCTTCCCGCAGCAGCCGCGCGTTGTCCAGCGACAGCGCCGTGCGCCGCGAGAGCTCCTCCGCCAGCCGCTCGTCCTCGTCACCGAAGCTCGGCGCGCCATCCGTGCGGTACAGCGCCAGCGCGCCGATGATGCGCCCGCGCGCCACCAGCGGCACACCCAGGTAGCTGCTCAGCCCGAGCGAGAGCAGCAGCCGCGCGTGCTCCACGTCCCGGGAGAGGGCCACCTGGTCCTCTTCCGACAACACCGCCGTCCGCTCCGTGCGGCCCGTGAGGAACAGGGCGGGCAGCCCCCGAGGGTCCAGCGTGTCAGGCGGATACCGGCACAGCATCTCCACCAGCAGCACGTGCCGCTCCGGCTCCGCGTGCACCGCGGCGACGGCGCGCACCGACTCGCCCGACGAGCCCAGGAAGAGCACGCCCGCGTCCGCCAGCGTGGGCACCAGCAGCCGCAGCAGCGGCTCCATCTGCGCCTCGGTCTCCAGCTCGGCGCCCAGGAGCGCGCCGGCCTCCGCCAGCAGCTTCGCGCCGCGCGTCGCGTCCAGGCGGGGCAGCAGCTCCTCGCGCGCACGCAGGAGCACCCCCGACGGCGTCGCGCCCCCCTCCGGCGACACCGGGAACACGCTGCCCCTCAACACCACCACCGTTCCGTCCGGTCGGCGCAGACCCCAGCGCTCCTCGCGGACCAGCTCCCCCGCGAGCGCACGCGTCAGCGGAGAAACTTCCAGTGGCAATGACACGTTGTCCGCACGCACCCAGTCACACCCAGGCAGCCAGCCGCGCTCCAGGCGCTCCGGCATGGGGATGCGAAACTGGCGTCCCGCCTCGGCGTTGAAGACGAGCACGTGGCCGGTAGCATCCAGCAGGACGAGGGCTTCGCCTGTCTGCTCGACGAGCAGGCGCAGGGCGGCGTCGCTCAGTCGGGCTTCCGCCCGTTCCGCGAGCACCTGATGAATCTTCGAAAGCGGGGCGCGGCCAGAGGACATGAGTTCAGGGAATTTCCGCTCGTGGCATGGTGGCATCCTGACCCGCCCGAAGGAAGACAACTCCCTGCCCTCGCTCAACACCTGAGGGGGCGCGGTCTGAATCCCAACCTTCCTGGGGTCAGGTCCGCCCCCTTGCCTGTCCTGCAAGAAATCCTGAATCGTTGGATAGTTGTACATCGCCCGAACTCCCCGTTCAGACGACGCGTCCACTTCCTCGAGCCTCAACATGCAGACGCCGCCCGCCAGGCCTGATTGGACTCCCCACGAGCGCCGGTATCGGCTCGTCATCGACAGCCTGAAGGAGGTCGTCTTCCAGACGGACGCACAAGGTGCCTGGACGTTCCTCAACCCGGCGTGGTCGGAAATCACGGGCCACCCGGTGGAGGACTCGCTGGGCAAGCACTTCTCGGAGTTCGTCTTCGAGGAGGACCAGCGGCGAAGCCTGGAGGGGTTGCGCAAGCTGGTGACGAAGGAGCTGGAGTACGTGCGCACCGAGGTGCGCTACGTGAATCGCGGCGGCGGCTTCCGGTGGGTGGAGGTCTACGGGCGGCTGATGGTGGGCGAGGACGGCGTGGTGCTGGGCACGTCCGGGACGCTCAACGACATCACCGAGCGCAAGGCGTCCGACGGCGCGCTGGAGCGGCGTGAGCGCTACCTCACCGCGCTGGTGGAGGTGCAGCAGCGGCTGCTCTCGGTGCGCGACGGCGGAGACTTGTACGGGCCGGTGCTGGAGCCGCTGGGCCAGTCCTCGGGCGCCAGCCGCGTGTACGTCTTCGAGCTGCACCCGGGCCCCGAGGGCAACCACTGGTGCAGCCAGCGCGCGGAGTGGTGCGCGCCGGGCGTGCGCGCGGAGATAGACAACCCGGAGCTCCAGAACCTGCCGATGATGCCGACGCTGGAGCGGTGGGAGAAGACGCTGGCGCGCGGCGACGTCATCGAGGGCCTGGTGGAGACGTTCCCCGCCGGAGAGCGCGAGCTGCTGGAGCCACAGGGCATCCTCTCCATCCTCGTGCTGCCGCTGCGCGTGCAGGGCGTGCTGACGGGCTTCGTGGGCTTCGACAACTGCGCGGAGGCGCGGCGGTGGGACCGGCTGGAGGTGGACCTGTTGTCCGCCGCGGCGGGCGCCATCTCCGTGGCGCTGGAGCGGCGGGAGTCGGAGCGCGCGCTGAGAGAGCGCGAGCGGAGATTCCGGCAGCTCGCGGAGAACGCATCCGACGTGCTGTACCTGTACCGCTGCGAGGCGCCGCGAGGCTTCGTCTACGTCAGCCGCGTGGCGCACGCGAAGCTGGGCTACGGGCCGGTGGCGCACTACGGCGACGCGGACCTGTGGTACCGGCGCGTGCACCCGGAGGACCGGGACGCGCTGGAGCGACTGCTGGAGGCCCCGCGCGCGTCGGCCGGTGCGCCGGTGACGGTGCGCTACCTGCATCCGGATGGCCGCACGCTGTGGCTGGAGCACGTCGTCGTCCCGGTGACGGACGCGCTGGGGCGCATGGTGGCGGTGGAGGGACTGGCGCGCGACATCACCGAGCGACGTCAGGCCGAGGAGGCCCTGCGCCTGTCCGAGGCCAGCTTCCGCGCGCTGTTGGAGGGCGTGCCGGACGCGGCGGCGATTGAGCGGGACGGGCACATCGTCTACGCGAACGCGGCGCTGGTGGGCACGCTGGGCTTCGAGCGCGCGGAGCAGTTGGTGGGCCGCCAGCTGTCGGAGTTCGTGAAGGACATGCGCGGCACGGAGGCGGTGAGGGCGGGCGCGCTCACCGGCGAGCGGCGGCTGATGCGACGCGACGGACGCACGCGCGTGGCGGAGGTCGTCTCCCTGCCCCTGCGCTTCGACGGCCATCCCGCGGTGGTGTCGATTGCCCGCGATGTGACGGAGCAGCGGCAGCTCCAGGCGCGGCTGACGCTGGCGGACCGGCTGGCGTCGGTGGGCACGCTGGCGGCGGGCATCGCTCACGAAATCAACAACCCGCTGGCCTTCGTGCTGTCCAACCTGAGCTTCATGTCGGACGAGTTCCGCCGCAACCTGCCCCCGGGCGACGGCGCGACGGCGCTCCAGGCCCGGCTGCGGGGCGAGCCCGATCTGGGCGAGTGGGTGGAGGTGCTGCACGAGGCCTGCGAGGGCGCGGAGCGGGTGCGGCAGATTGTCCGTCAGCTCAAGACGTTCTCCCGGCCCGACGAGGAGAACGTGTCGCCGCTGGACGTGCACGGCGTGCTGGAGTCGGTGGCGATGATGGCGGCGAACGAGATTCGCCACCGCGCGCAGCTCCGACGGGCGTACGGCGACATCCCCTCGGTGATGGCGAACGAGGGGAAGCTGAGCCAGGTGTTCCTGAACCTCGTGGTGAACGCGGCGCAGGCGATTCCAGAGGGCTCCGCGCATCGGCACGAAATCCGGCTGGCGACGCGGCGGGACGGACGCTCGCGGGTGGTGGTGGAGGTGCAGGACACGGGCGTGGGGATTCCGCGCGAAGTCATCGACCGCATCTTCGACCCGTTCTTCACCACGAAGCCGGTGGGCGTGGGCACGGGCCTGGGCCTCTCCATCTGTCACAGCATCATCCACGGGCTGGGCGGTGACATCACCGTGGAGAGCGAGCCCGGCAAGGGCACCATCTTCCGCGTCAGCCTGCCCACCATGGAGCAGGACACGCGCGCGTCGGCGGCGGCGCTCGACGTGACGCCCAGGACGCTGAGCCAGCCGCGAGGGCGCGTGCTGGTGGTGGACGACGAGCCCGCGGTGGGGCGCGTGTTGCAGCGCATCCTCCGAGGCCACGAGGTGGAGGTCGCCTGCAGCGGACGGCAGGCGCTGGAGCTGCTGGAGCAGGGGCTGGAGCCGGACGCGGTGCTGTGCGACGTGATGATGCCGGACCTGACGGGCCGCGACGTCTACGAGTCCGTGCGACGCGAACACGCGGGCCTGGAGGGCCGCTTCGTCTTCGTGTCGGGCGGGGCCTTCACCACGGGCGCGCGGGAGTTCCTCGCGAGCATCCCGAACCTCCTGCTGGAGAAGCCCTTTGACGAGGGCCGCGTGCGGCGCGTGGTGGAGGACCTGGTGCGCTTGCGGCGTCCCACCGCGGAGGCGTGAGGACCCATGTGGAATGACGTGGAGCTGAGAGACCTCCCGGCGTGCGCGGCGCGGCTGCTGGAGGAGGTGCGCCAGACGGACGGGTTCGCCTTCGTCCGCGAACAGGCGGCCGAGGCGGAGTCGATTGACGAAGGGCTCGTCACCGAGATGACGGCGGGGCTGGTGAAGAGCTTCGGGATGTACCGCCAGCCTCGCTACCTGCGTCCGGAGGCCTATGTCTGGGAGGAGCGGGATGGCGTGCGCACGGCGCGCGTCCGTCCGCTGTCCGCGCTGCTCCTCTCCTGGGCGGGCGGGGACGTGAGCCCCTACGTGCCGCAGATGGTGTGGGGCACGGGGCTCGTCGATTACCGCTACGAGGAGACGGAGTCGGAGAACGTGCTGCGGTTCGGCGCGACGAACTTCGACACCTGTGGCGGCTTCGAGCTGGGCTCACTCGGAGAGACGCTGGTGGAGCTGGCCGAGGACGAAGCGCTTCGCGAGCTGGAGGTGTTCGAGCCGCTCCAGAAGCTGCTGCTGGTGCGCACACTCCAGTGCGCGCACGCGGCCGTGCTCCAGGCCGTGAAGTCAGACGCCTTCCGCGAGCTGCCTCGCGTGGAGTCGTTCCGCTTCTTCGCCACGCCGGGGCACGACGCGCCGACCTGCTTGCTGCGACACGAGCCCTGAGCGCGAACTACTTCGCGCCGTCCAGCGGCAAGGGCCCGCTGTCCAATATCCGCTGGTGGGTCAGCACCTGGCCGTACTCGGCCGTGCGGTACTCGGTGCCTCCCGACTCCGCTGTCCCGTGCAGGCGCAGCTCGGCCGCGTCCGGCACGTAGCCCACGCGCAGCCGCAGCTCGCGCACGGCGGACAGCTCGCGCGTCACCTCGGGGCCCGTGGCGTAGGGCATCGACGTGCGCAGCGGCAGGGGCACGAGCAGACGGCGGGACGCGGTGGCTCCGGGCTCCACGCGGCTCAGGGCGGGGACCTCGGGAGCCTCCACGTCCGTGTCCTGCGGCACGGGCACGAGCTGACGCAGCAGCACCGCGCCGTCACCGGAGAGGTCCACATAGGCGCGCTCGGGCGCGAGGCCCACGTAGCCCGTGGGACCCCACTCCGGCAGCCCGTCCACCAACAGCACCGCATGGGAAGTGGCGTTACGCACCGCATACGCGACGGCGAGCCCCTCGGGCCCGCTCGTCACCGACTCCACCTTCAGCTCCACTTCCGCCTGGGCCACGCGTCCTCCCGGATTCGCGGGCTGATTCGACACCCGCGTGCAGCCCACGAATATCACCAGCGCCATGCAGCAGGCGCCAGCTTGGAGCAGGGCTCTCATGCGAGAGGGCTGTTAGTAGCGCGGCCGGGTCGGCAGGTTCAGGTCGTCACGGAGGACGTTCTCACCAGGGCGGCCACCCTGCACCACGTCCGGCGTGGCCGGGTTCTGGTCCAGGTCGATGGGCAGGCCCACCGCGGACGTCTCGCGGTTGTTGGTGCCGTTCTTCTCGCCGTTCGCCAGCGTGCCGTTGGCGTAGTCGGACGCGTGCACCAGCTCGTGGAACAGCGCCACCACCGGCGGGCGGTTCATCCACTCCTCGGCGCCCAGGGAGATGCGCGAGGTGTTGTAGTTCACCGTGCCGTCGGTGCCCTTGCCCGGCGTGCCGTCCGCGTTGAACCAGGCGTCATCCTTGTTCTTGGCGGACGCCGAGTTGCCGCTCGCGGTCTCCTTGATGGTCGTCGAGTGGCCGCTGTCATCCAGCGTGCGCAGCAGGTACTGACCCGACGGCAGCGAGCGCATCGCGTCCAGGTCCGACTGCACGCGCGCCTGGAACTCCGCGCTGCCCTCCACCGTCACCGAGCTGCCACGCTTCTCCGCGTCCGTCATGTCGACGATGGTCCGCGTATCTCCCGCGACGTCGTCGGTCTTCTCGTCCGCCTCGACGTACAGCTTGTCATCGCCGCCGTTGCCGCTGACGGTGTCCTTGCCCGCGCCACCCGCCACCGCGTCGTTGCCCTCGCCACCCGTCAGCGAGTCGTCGCCCCGGCCGCCGATGACCTGGTCGTCACCCGCGCCGCCCGTCGCGGTGTCATTCCCCGCGCCAGCGTCGATGTAGTCGCGGCCCTCGCCGCCGTTCAGCAGGTCATCGCCGTCCAGGCCGTACATGACATCGCGACCCGCGCCGCCGTTCACCAGGTCGTTGCCCGCGCCGGCCTCGATGTAGTCGTCGCCGTCGTCACCCGACACCGAGTCGTTGCCCGCGCCACCGATGATGGTGTCGTTGCCGGCGCCGCCGGTGATGGTGTCGTGACCCGCGCCACCCGTCAGCTTGTCGTTGCCCACGCCGCCGTCAATCGTGACGTCGACCGTGACGTTCTTATCCACGGTGATGGTGTCGTTACCCGCGCCGCCCTGGATGATGGCGCCCTTGGACTGCTCGGGCGACAGCGTCACCGTGTCGGAGCCGGACGTGATGACCAGCCCGCCGCTCCGGTTCATCGTCACCTTGGCGTCGTTGTTGCCCGCGCCCAGGTCCACCACCGTCTGGCCGTTCGCGTTGGTGCTGACTTGAGGTCCCGTGCCCGAGGCGGCCTGGCCGGCCTGCTTGACCTTCTCGGCCACCTTCGCGATGACGCCGCCGATGCCAGGGCCCGGCTTGAGCGGGGACGGAGCCCCCTCGAAGTCACTGCCCCTCGCGGACGCCGCCGAAACCGTGCGCGGGGCCGCGTCGAAGCCGTCCTTCATCCGCTGCTCAACCGCCGTCTTCACCGCGTTGGGCTTGGCGGCGGGCTGCTTCACCGGCTCCGGCTTCGGCTCGGGCTTCACGGTGAGGGTGGGACGCGAACCGGACTTGCCAATCGTGGTCATGACGACTTCTCCCTGAGAACGAGGCACCCGGTACAGTCCCAGCGGCCAATGCCGGGGCGGACGAACGCCGACCTTCCCGATTATCGAGGTCCTCGGGCGACAGTTGCGTCGCCTCTCGATAATCGGGAGCGGATCATCTGCCCTGCGACTAGTAGTGCGGCCGGGTAGGCAGGTTCAGGTCATCGCGGAGGACGTTCTCCCCGGGGCGACCACCCTGCACCACGTCCGGCGTGGCCGGGTTCTGGTCCAGGTCGACGGGCAGACCCACCGCGGACGTCTCCAGGTTGCGCGTGCCGTCCTTCGAGCCGTTCGCCAGCGTGCCGTTGTTCATGTCGGACGCGTGCACCAGCTCGTGGAACAGGCCGACAATCGGAGGACGGTTCATCCACTCGTCGGCGCCCAGGGAGATGCGCGAGGTGTTGTAGTTCACCGTCGCGTCCGTGCCCTTGCCCGGCGTGCCGTCCTTGTTGAAGAAGCCGTCGTTGAAGGCGGTGCCGGACGCAGTGTTGCCGCCGCTCGTCTCCGAGATGGTCGTCGTCTTGCCGCTGGAATCCAGCGAGCGCAGCAGGTCCTGGCCCGACGGCAGCGAGCGCATCGCGTCCAGGTCCGACTGCACGCGCGCCTGGAACTCCGCAGTGCCCTTCACCGACACGGAGCTGCCGCGCTTGTCCGCGTCCGTCATGTCGACGATGGTCCGCGTGTCCCCGGCGACGTCGTCGGTCTTCTCGTCGTTCTCGACGTAGAGCTTGTCATCGCCGCCGTTGCCCTGGACCGTGTCCGCGCCCTCACCACCGGCCACCGCGTCGTTGCCCTCGCCACCCGTCAGCGAGTCGTCGCCCCGGCCGCCGATGACCTGATCATCCCCAGCGCCGCCCGCCGCGGTGTCGTTCCCCGCGCCCGCGTCGATGTAGTCGCGGCCCTCGCCGCCGTTCACCAGGTCATTGCCGTCCAGGCCGTAGAGCACGTCGCGACCCGCGCCACCGTTCACCAGGTCGTCGCCCGCGCCACCCTCGACGTAGTCGTCGCCGTCGTCACCCGACACCGCGTCGTTGCCCGCGCCGCCCAGCACCGCGTCGTTGCCCGCGCCGCCGATGAGCGTGTCGTTGCCCGCGCCGCCCGTCAGCTTGTCGTTGCCCGCGCCACCGTCCACCGTGACGTCCTGGGTGACGCTCGCGTCCAGCGTAATCGTGTCGTTTCCGTCGCCGCCCTGGATGATGGCGCCCTTGGCCTGCTCGGCCGTCAGCGTCACGGAGTCCTTGCCCGACGTGACAGTGAGCGAGCCGTCCTTGCCCTGCGACACCGTCGCGGTGTTGTTGCCCGTGCCCAGGTCCACCACCGTCTGACCGTTCGCGTTGGTGCTCACCTGGGGAGCCAGGGCCGCGGCGCCCTTCCCGGCCTGCTTGACCTGCTCGGCCACCTTGTCCAGGACCTTGCCGATTCCGGAGCCGGGGTTGCCCGGGAACTGGGTGCCTTCACCGCGAATCTCGGAGAGCACCGGACGGGACGCCGAGCCCGTGCGCGGGGCCGCGTCGAAACCGTCCTGCATCCGCTGCGCGACGGCCGTCTTCACCGCGTCGGGGCGCTGGGCCTTGGCGGCCTCCTTCACCGGCTCCGGCTTCGGCTCGGGCTTGACGGTGAGGGTGGGGCGCGAACCGGACTTGCCAATCGTGGTCATGCCCGGATTATCGGGGGCCCCTCCCGGGAGTTGCGTCGTTTCTCGAATCCTGGGAACGAATCGGCGGATCCACGGCGTCCCATGGGGTCTTGCCCCATCCGCTGTCACCTTGAATGGACAGACGTCTGGGTTTTCGCGCACCCACGCAACGCCTGCCAAGGCAACGCCTGACGTCACTCCATCCGTCATCGGGGGGACCCTCCTCCCGGTGACCGATGCGGCCTGGGGCTCGGACGGGCGAGTGTGCCGTCCACGTCAGCCTTCACACCCCGAGGCCACACATGAATCGCACCCTGCTGCTGCTGTCCGCCGCTGGATTGCTCGCCCTGGGCGCGCTCTCGCTGGGCAAGCCCCCACCGCCTCCGCCGCCGCCCGTCACCGACACCAGCCACACCGTGGCCCGGCCGGATGAGGAGCCCGCCACCTCCGTGCTGCCCCTCGTCGTCGCCCAACCCTCCGACGGCGCCCTCACCCTCACCGGCAAGCTGTCCGGCGCCTATGTCCAGACCGGCGACAGCGAGGCCTTCGCGTGGATGGAGATCAAGGCCCGCCCCGTGGAGGCCCAGCGCCGCGTCCCCGTCAACATGGCCCTCGTCGTGGACCGCTCCGGCTCCATGTCCGGCCAGAAGCTGACGGACGCCAAGCGCGCCGCCGCCGAGCTGGTGCGCCGCCTGACGCCCGAGGACCGGCTCGCGTTGATCCACTACGGCACCGACGTGAAGGTCATCCCCAGCCGCCTCGTGACGAATGAGGTCCGCGAGGACCTGCTCGCCGCCATCGACCGCATCCAGGATGACGGCTCCACCAACATCAGCGGCGGCCTCATCCAGGCGGGCGCCGCGCTGCGCGAGCACCTGGCCCAGTACCGCGTCAGCCGCGCCATCCTCCTGAGCGACGGCCAGCCGACGACGGGCCTGGTGACGGAGCCGGAGCTCTTCAGGCTCACGCGCGGCCTGCGCGACGAGGGCATCACCGTGAGCGCGCTCGGCGTGGGCGAGGACTTCCAGGCCTCCCTCATGCGCGGCATGGCCGAGCAGGGCGGCGGCTTCTCCGGCTTCCTCAACGACTCCTCCCGGCTGGCGGAGGTCTTCTCCCGCGAGCTGGACCAGGCCACCAGCACCGTCGCCCGCCGCGTGGAGCTGCGGCTCACCCTGCCCCCCGCCGTCCGCGGCGTGGAGGTCATGGGCCTGCCCTCCACCCGAGAGGGCGACGTCGTCAAGGTGCCGCTGTATGACCTGGCCGGAGAACAGTCCGTCCGCGTCGTCGTGAAGATGACGCTGCGAGCGAGCGCCACCTCCGAGGCCCTGCCCCTGCTCGACGCCACCGTGCGCTACCTGGACGTGTCCCGCGATACGATGGCGGAGACCACCCTGCCCCTGAAGGCCCAGGTCACCGAGGACGTCGCCCTGGTGCGCGCCCACCTGGACCGGGACGTGCGCGTACACGCGGTGCGAGCGTTGGGAACCCAGCAGATGCGCGCCGCCGTGGAGGAGATGAAGCGCGGCAACCGCAAGGGCGCCGTGGGTCTGCTGGGCAACGCCCGGAAGCTTTTCGGCTCGTCCCCCGCCGCGCTGTCGGGGGAGCTTGCGGAGCTGGACCAGACAGAGGCAGCCTATGGGCGGGCGTCGAATGACGGTGACGTTCGCCGCGAGTCGCTGAACCTCTACAAGAAGACGATGAAGAACTTCGGCGAGAACAACGCCTATTAGTCAGGACGGTGCAGAGCCCATGGCCCTCTCCCTGCAGTTCCTCCACCGCGAGGAGTTCGAGTCCCGCACCTTCCGCGCCCTGGGGGGAGGCGCCTGCATGGGCATCTTCGCGGCCCTGGCGCTGCGCGTCTGGGAGCCCTTCGCGCCCATCGTCCGGCTGACGCTGGAGCCGGGCTACTTCGCGGTGGTGGCCGCCGCGCTCGCCGCCGCGAAGCCGCTGAAGGGCTACGGGTGGGGCCTGCGCGCGGCGCTCGCCGTGCTGCCCGTCTTCCCCTTCCTCTTCTCCGCGCCCTCCCCGCTGCCCCAGAGCCTGGCGGCCTGCATCGCCGCGGCGCTGGTGACGTGGCTGGGCAACGGCCGTGACAGCGCGGGCAGCTCCACCGCCGTCGCCGCGAGCGCCGCCGCCGCCGGCGTCCTCGCCCCGGTGGGCCTGTACGTGAATCAGGTGCTGGACGCCCGCTTCCTGGGAAGCACCACGCTGTTGTCCCTGGTGGTGGGCTACGCCTGCGTGGCCCTCTTCTGGAGCATCGGCACGCTGCCCTCGCACCTGGTGCTGCACACCGACACGGTGGAGGCCCGGGGCCTGGCGCTCGGCAACACGCTCAAGGGCGAGGCCCAGGAGCTGGCCGCGCGCGCGCTCGGGCTGTACCAGCAGTGCAAGGCGGCGGTGCTGCGCATGCCCGCGAGCCCGGGGCGGCAGGAGCTGGTGGTCGTGATTGAGAAGATGGCCTCGGAGAGCTTCTCGCTCGCGGAGACCCACTCGGCGCTCACCGCGCAGCTGGACTCCGTCGTCGCCCATGACGTGGACGCGCAGGTGAAGGAGCTGCGCGCGCGCGCCGCCGCCATCCAGGACACCGTCGCGCGCCGGCAGCTGGAGCTCGCCGCGTCCTCACTGGGCGAGGAGCTCAACCACCTGGATGCGCTGAGCCGCAAGCGCGAGCGGCTGTTCGCCCAGCTCCACGCGCAGGTGGCGCTGCTGGAGCGCGCCCGCGTGTCCTTCATCGGGGCGCAGGGCCATGAGCTGGGTGCCAAGGGCGAGCAGGCCGCGCAGCTCGCGCGCCGCCTCAAGGGCCTGGGTGACGAGTCCGCCCTGCCCCCTGCCCCGGTGGACACGCAGGAAGACACCCCGCGCCCCACCACCCCCGAGGCCACGCGCCTCCGGAGCTGAAGGGAGCTGAGAGACGCCCCCAGCGCGTCAGGCGCTCGCCTTCTTCTTCCGGGCGGCGGCCTTGCGCTGGGGCGCCTTGCGCTGGACGCTGGCCCTGAAGCTGCCGGGCGGCGCGTGCAGCTCGTCGGCGATTCTCCGCTCGATGGCCTCCCGCGTGTCCCGAGCGATGACGAGCGCCGCCTCGATTTCCTCACGCACCCGCGCCGCCTGCTCCTCCGCCGTCGCGCGGTACTCCGAGGTGGTCCGACGTAGGGCGAGGGTGCCTCGGTCCTCCGTCTCGCTGGTCCGCGTCGCCACCGCGACTTGCCCCCGGGCCCTGCTCCCTCGCGACCTGTCTTCCGCTGCCTTCTCCGCCATGGGAGCCTCCACGCTGATCCCCTCGTCGAAAGTGGGCCGTGGGCGCTCCTCGGGGAAGTCCGCCGCTCAACTCGGCCCCCACCCAGGTGGGAGGGCAGGCGTCCAGTCGGCGGACGGGCAAGCAGCGGTGCTTCTCTTGCAGCGCAGAAAAACGTAAAAGCGGGCCTGATGATTGTGGCGCAAGGGTGCCGGGCCCCTGCTACTCACAGCGGCGCCGCATGGGCGGGCAGCGTCCAATCGCGAGGGATACCGTGGCCGTCAGCGCACCCTTTTCGTTTCTGAAGAGCCGGAAGCACAACCTGGACCGGATGACGCTGGGCGACCTCGTCTTCTCGTTCTTCACGTACTACGCCGTGCTTGCCTACATCACCGTCGGCATCGTCAGCCTGGTGTACGCGGTGAAGTGGTTCGACAACCCGGTGCGCATGTTGCTGGCGATGCTGGCCGCGAGCGTGGTGTTCCCGTTCGGCTGGTACCTGGTGCACAAGAACATCCTGCACAGCCGCTTCCTCTACAAGACGCCCTTCACCGCGGCGACGTGGAAGCGCATCCACTTCGACCACCACCAGGACCCCAATGACTTGCGCGTGCTCTTCGGCGCGCTGGCCAACGTGCTGCCCACGGTGGGCGGAGTGATTGCGCCCATCGGCTATCTGATTGGCGGCAAGTCCGGAGCGGCGGCGGCGTTGGGCTGGGCGATGGTGATTACGTGCTTCTATGAGTTCTGCCACTGCATCCAGCACCTGAACTACACGCCGAAGCTGGGCTTCCTGAAGGAAATCAAGCGCCTGCACCTGTCTCACCACTACCACAACGAGCAGGGCAACTACGGCATCACCAACTACTTCTGGGACCGCCTCTTCGGGACCTTCTATTCGAAGGCCGGTGAGAAGCCCAAGAGCCCCACGGTGTTCAACCTGGGCTACACCGCCGAGGAAGCCAAGCGCTACCCGTGGGTGGACAAGCTCTCCAATGGCACACGCGGTGATGACCACCCGCGCCGCTTCTGGCAGGGCAAGGAAGGCCAGGGCACGCAGCCCGAGGACGCTCCCGCGCGCGCCGGTAGCGAGCCGTAGAGGGAGCCATGGGCGAAGCACGGTGGTGGTAGCCTCCCTATCCAGGAGGTCACGCACCGTTGCTCCAACCCTTGAGATTGGCTCTCGCGCTCGTGCTCGTGGCGGGAGCCGCCGCGGCGGCTGAGCCACTGTCCGGAGGGCGCGTCAGGCGGGAGCGCTCCGTGAGTGTCGCCGGCCCGCCCGCGGAACCGCTACCCGTCATCCATGTCGCGGGGGACACCTGGACGGTGTTGCTCTTCTCCGCGCCCATCCAGAAGAAGTCCCTGACCTTCGACGAGTCGCGAATCCGGGTCCTGGATGCGGGGGAACGGTCGGTCATCGTTCAGCCCCTCGAGGATCTCCAGGAGGGCGAACGGCAGGAGCTCGGGGTGTTCTTCGCCGACGGCGGGACACCCGCGCGGGCCGTCTTCGTGCTCGTGACCGCCCCGGGCGACGTGGACTCGCGAATCACCGTCCAGCGTCCCGAGCCTCGGGCCAGGCCCTGTGAGGCCGACGCTGAACCACCCGTGCCGAAGCCGGAAGACTTCCTGTTGCTCGGCTACATGGACGATGACGGCGTCACCACTTCCAGCGTCCCAGACCTCAGCGACGAGGCACAGGGGCTCGCTTCGACAAAGACCGTGTCCTATCGGGGCAAGGGCTGGGTTCTGGTGGATGTGACCATCACGAACATGCTCGGGCAACCGGCCTGGACACCGCGAGAGGCGACGTTCACGAGGCGGGTCGGCCTGCCTCTGCGGGCGCGGCTCGTACCCTCCATCAAGGGTGCGATTGCTCCAGGTGAGGAGGGACGCGTTCTTGTGGTTGTCGAGACGCCCGCGCCAAAAGCGAACCAGGTCTTCACCGTGGAATTGCGCGGGGATGGGGGCCGGCGTCTCAAGATTCCAGACGTGCGCTTTCTCAAGTCCAGTGGAGGGAAGGACCCATGACGCCCTTCGAGACCCTCATCGACGGATGGCAGATTTCAAGGCAGATCGGCGACGGGGGATTTGCCTTCGTCTTCCTGGGCGAGAAGCACGGAAGATGCGGCGCGCTCAAGGTTGCGCTTCACCGGGAGACGAGCGGCGATTTCAAGCAGACCCACGTCCGGACGTTGCGCGAATTGACGGCGCTGCTGCTGCTGAACCACCCCAACATCGTCCGGCCGCAAGGGCATGGCTACACGTTGACGGGCCACGCCTATCTCGCGCTCGACTACGTGGAGGGCTGGACGCTCGCGGAGTGGGCGGAACGCAAGCACCCGACCTTTCGAGAAATCATCGCGGTCTTCGAGAAGCTCGCCGGTGCGCTGTCGTACATGCACGGTCGAGGCGTGCTGCATCGGGACTTGAAGCTGCTCAATGTCCTGATTCGCAAGAGCGACAGCGAGCCCGTCATCATCGACTTCAGTTGTGCGACCTATCCGCTCGCCGAAGACCTGACGGGCGGGGGCCTGCCTCCGGGCACGGACCGCTATCGCGCCCCCGAGCAGTTCAAGTTCCTGCGAGAGCACAAGAACGACCTGCAGGCCCGCTATGCCTTTCAGGTCGCCGATGAAATCTTCGCGGTCGGAGTCATGCTGCACGAGCTGCTGGCGGACCCACGACCGCTGGAGAAGCACGCGCGCTTCGACTTGAACGACCCGAACCATGTGCCTCGCTCGCCTCGTCTGGTGAACGCCCGTGTCCCGGAGGCACTGAGCGAACTCGTCGAAAGCGTCGTGTCCCGGAACCCAACAAAGCGTCCGGTCGACGCCGAGGCGCTTCGTCGCGAGCTGGCGGCACTTCGAGATGACCCTGTCGCCGACTACGACGTGCCGGCGCATGCGCCGAAAGAGCGGCGTCGTTCCGAGCACGTCGAGCATGAGCTGCCCGCCGCGTCGTCGTTGCCGCCCGCCTCTGCCCCACGTCCGTGGCACGGCGGCTTGATTGAGCGCCCGCGCCTGTCGAAAAGGTGGGGTGTCATCCTTGCCGGCGTCGTGGCGCTCGTCGCCCTGTGGCGCTATTCGACGGCGGAGCTCGCGCCTCCCGTCGATTCACACGTCGCCGTGAGTCCCCGCCCTTCCATCGCTCCTCATTCCACACCGCCCAGGATGACCCCTGCTGCTATGTCATCCTCCATCCCCTCTCCCGTGAAAGCCCCGGGGCTGGCGCTCGTCGCCGCACAGAAGGAAGGTTCAACCGTGAAGCCCTCTCCGCTTGAGACGCCGCCCCAAGGGCGCGCAGTCCGCACGCCGAAGAAGTTCTCTGCCGCCGCGGAGTGCGCGTCGTTGTCGCTCGTCGCGGCGCTGGCGGCGGGTTGCCCGAGTGCCCAGATACGGCCCGAGTCGTTCACCTGTCCTGCTGGTGCGGAACAGGCCATGGAGGAGAATCTTCATTGGGAGGTTGGCAACCGATTCATCCTCAACCTGGACGACCGGTACGCGAATCTCGACAACGTCTGGTTCTCCCCTGGTGGGGAGGTGGTGGGGGTCGTCCCGAAGAGTTCGGCCGATGATGACCGGCAGAAGGACAAGGTGCCCGCCGGAACACGCTTCTACGGGAAGGCCTACTACCTTTCCGACAAGCTGGGGCGCGTGGACGGACCCGCGCTCATCGTTCGCTATGACCGCGTGAAGCTGCCGGGGCAGGACGAGCAACCCATTTGCTTCGTCGTCGAGGCGAAGGCGTTGGAGTTCAAGGATGGGAAGGTGAAGGGACGCAACTGGACCACCGGACGCGTCGTGGATCGCTGGCCCTGAGTCCCACCGCTGCCAAGGGGACTCATCCATCCGCGCAGACCCTGGAAGAACCCGCGCGCTTGTCTCGCGCCGGCGAGGTAGCGCGACGCGCGACGTCCTCGCGGTGGGAATGGGGTTCCTCGTAGCGTCGAAGCTCCTCGCCGTCGAAGGGAGACTCATGGTGCTCCGTCGGGCTGGTGCCCTCCTGCTCGCTTTGCTGACCGCCTGTGGAGGCGCGGCGCGTCTCCCAAGCACGGCCTCCAGCGAGGGGGCGCAGGAAGCCTGGTACTCGCAGCGAGTCATCCCGCTCCGAGGCTCTGACTCGACTTTCGCCCTTTTGGGCCGGGAGGCCCAAGCAGGGGGGCGAGGGGAGAAGGGGCTGAGGGTAGGAGAAGAGCGGCCATCGAGGCCAGCTGAGAGAGGTGTCCGGCAAGACACGCCTCCACCAGCACCTTCGAGGTCTCCCGATGGCCGCCTCCCATTTGTATGCACTGTTGCGAGTCTTGCAGCTGGTTCGGCCCGCCTTCACCGAGCCCTCGTTCCTGCGCTTCCTGGTGCTGTTCGCCGGCTGGGTGTGCAGTGGCGGCACGCACGCGGTCACCGAGGCGCTGGTGGCCGCGGGTGTCTCGGGCGTGCAGCACCACGCGGCCTTCCATCGCTTCTTCTCCCGGGCTCGCTGGAGTGCGGACGAAGTGGGCCGACTCCTGCTGCTGAAGCTTTCGGCCCTGGGGCCCCTGCGACTGGTGCTCGACGACACCCTGTGCAGCCACAAAGGGCCGAAGGTGTTCGGGCTGGGCAGCCACCTGGATGCGGTGCACTCCACCCGAGGTGTGCACGTCTTCTGCTTCGGCCACGTCTGGGTGACGCTGGCGGTGCTGGTGCAGGTGCCCTTCGCTTCGCGCCCCTGGGCGCTGCCCATCCTCTTTCGGCTCTACCGCACCCAGGCCGAGTGCCAGAAGAAAGGCATTGCGCACCGCAAGAAGACGCAGCTGGGCCGAGAGCTGGTGGAGCGTGTCCTCAGCTGGCTGCCCACGGCTCCCGTGGAGCTTGCCGCAGACGAGGCCTACTCGTGCAGCACCGTGCTCAAGCAGTTGCCGCAACGGCTCGTCTTCGTCGGCGCCATGCGCCCAGACGCAGTGCTGACTCGCCCGCGCACTCACCGGTGCCGCTCGCCGAAGACGGGCCGGTGGCTGACACGCGACGTGACGGTCCCCAAGCCCCAGGCCCTCGCCCGGGATGCCGCGCTCCCCTGGCAGCGGCTGACGGCCTTTCTCTACGGCCAGTCGCAGCAGGTGGACTGCAAGGAGGTGGTGGCCCGCTGGAAGAGTGCTGCCGGTGAGCGGATGCTCAAGGTCGTCGTCGTGCGGATGACGGGCGGCAGCCGCCCCCTGCGCGTCTTCTTCTGCACCGACGCCTCCCTCACGGCCCTCCAAGTAGTGGAACGGTATGCCTTCCGGTGGAGCATCGAAGTGCTTTTCCGAGACTTGAAACAGCTGCTTGGCTTCGCCGACTCGCGTGCCCGCCGCCGCCTGGCCGTGCTGCGCACCGCTCCCTTCGCGGGCTTGAGTTACACCCTGCTCGTCCTCTGGTACCTGGAGCTGGCCGCCAGCTGGCAGCAACTGAAGTTGCCTATGCGACCCTGGTACACCACCAAGGCCACTGTCAGCTTCGCGGATGTCCTGCGATTGGCTCAAGCTACCCTGGCCCGTGCCCGCTGGCACTCGCCGCGTCGACTTCGCGCCAACTTACGCGCCGCCTCCCGCGCCACGCTGCCCCAGGGGCGCGCCGCGTAGACCGCAGCGCTCGCCCCTTCGCCACAAAAGAGCGAAAGTCGAGTCTGACGCCGAGCCCGTGGATCTGGACAAGGACGACTTCACCCGGGCCGTCTCGCGGCTGGCCCGGGAAGTGCGCCCCGGACGGGTTTCGCCCGAGGCTGTCCGACAGCTCCTCGAGCGCGCACCGGGCTCTGAGACGGCGAGCGCCGTGGGCGGCGGACGTGTCTATCGGCTGGCTTCGTTAGAGGTGCGCCCAGAGACGGCAGCGGAGGCGGAGCTGAAGCGGGAGTACCTGCGCTGGTGTCAGCGCGCGCAGGGTGGCGGGGACTGCCTGCGCTTGCTGGTGGACGGGCCCGTGCTTGGCAGCGAAGACCGGTACGCGGTGGCGCTCGCGCTCGCGATGGGCTCGGTGCTGGAGGAGACGCGGCACTCTCTCCGGGACATGGCGGACCCCGCGGCGGTGCTGTCGCTCGTGTTGTGGTCCGCCACGTTCTACTTCGTGCTTTGGGCATTGCCCGAGCCGATTTCAAAGGGCGTGGGGGCGGTGCTCACGGTGGGCCTGCTAGCGTGGCTGGGAGTCGACACCGTCTGGGGGTTGATGCAGGGCTGGACTCGGCTGATGGAGGACGCGGGCCGGGCCACCACCTTCGGGGAACTGGAGGACGCCGGGGAGACCTACGGCAAGGTGATGGGCGAGAACACCGCGCGGGTGCTGGTGATGCTCGTCACGGCGGCCGTCGGCGTTGGCACGGGGAAGCTCTCGAAGAAGATGCCCGCGCTGCCGGGCTACGCCCAGGCCGCCGCACAGGCAGAGGCCCAGGGAGGCGCGAGGCTCGCGACGCTGGCCGAAGTGGAGTCGGTGGCGGCGACCTCCGAGGGCACCTTCTCCATCCTGGCGCGAAGGCCCGGCGCTCAAGCCTCGTTGCCTCCCGCGACGACGGGCTCACCGGTGCGCGTCCTCGTCCAACACCAGGGCGGCAATCAGCAGGTGGTCATCAACGGCCAGCGCTGGCATGTGCCGGCCGGCAATCCCACCAGCGCCATTCCCAAGAGCGACCCTGTCGGCGACCAGCTTCAGGCCGCCGCACTGCGGCTCGCCCAACGCTGGGGGCCTAATGACCTCTCGCCGCAGGAAAGAGCAGCCATTCGACAGGCCCTTGCGAACGGAGCGCACTGGTTGGCACGTCTCCTCGAGCGACAGGCCCGAGGACGGTTCGTGGAGAACCAGTTGAAAGCCCAATTCCGTCAACTGCGCTGGAGCAACCGAGGCGTCGACGCGATTGATCCTTCCACGGGCTACAGGTACGAGATTCTCTCGGGAACGGACTCCAACCTCGCGCTCCACGGGCAGCGGATGGCGGGCTTCTTCTTCCGGATGATTGGCTTCTAACCAACGAGAGCACGGATGGCACAGCTCAACATCGAGGACAGGGTGATAGAGAACGAGCGGCTTGTCCTCGGTCGCGAGGACATTGCCTTCCTCGGCCCGAACCTGACCCTCCGCGGCTGCACCTTGACGATAAAGGTCACGAGCCGGAACCTGATTCTCATCCAGCCTCGGCTCATCGACTGCGTCATCGAGGTCAAGCAGGAGCTCAAGAACCTCCGCTGGTGCAGGACGTTCCTGAAGGGCTGTCGCTTCACCGGCACGATGAGCGGGAACGAATTCGGCCGCTGGCCCTTCGACGAGGAGTCGGAGAAGGCACAGGGAGGCATCGAGGACTGCGACTTCTCCGGAGCGCGTCTCGACGCCTGCGGCTTCGTCGACTGTGACATCGACACACTGAAGCTCCCGTCCTGGCCCTGCTTCACCTTCCTGGACCCCACCCGCAGACGACAGGAGCTGCTCGCCGCGCCCTGGCCCGGCACCAGCCGCATCACCGTGGAGGCCATGCTGGAGTCACCTCCGGAAACCGTGGCCGTAACCTACTCAGCGCCCGCTGTCGCCAAGCGTAACGGCACCACCGAGGAGGCGCTCCGCGCCGTCCTGCAAACACTCGATGGTGTGAGGCTCTGACACGCCCCCATTTCAAGGGGCCTCATCCATCCATCCGGAGACGAGCACCCGGAAGGCTCTGGCCGAGCTGGGCTTTCATCGCCTCCGTGGCTTCGAAGTCTCCGACGATGACCACTCGCGCGCGCTGGCAGCGAGCCCTGGACGAAGCACGACGAGCCTTCACGCGAAGCTCGCGAAGGACTTCACCAGGAGGGCGCCGCGACGACGCCCTCCTGAAGTGCCCGACCGCGGCTAGTACTTCACCGTGCCGTTGGGCAGCATCACCGTCGTGTTGGACCCTTGTGGCGCCACCAGGGTGCGCGGCATGTCCAGCACGAGCACCGCGCGGCCACGCACGGACAAGTCCCTCACGCGCGCCTCGAACGTCACCGGCGCCACCCGCGCGTCCAGCTGCGACGCCTGCGCGCCATTCCGGGCGAAGTCACCCAGCGCGTTGAAGTGCACGGTGATTTGGACCTTCTCCACACCGAGCGGCACGGTGAAGCGCGCGGCCAGCGGCGCGTGGTTCGGCGTCGCCAGCTCCAGCATGTTGGACATCACCTGCACGGGCACGGGCTTGCCCTCGGCGGTGATGAGCACGTCGGAGACGGGCACCTTCAGCGAGGTGTAGTCCGTCACGCCCTCGCCCCGCAGCCGCAGCTCGAAGTTCTGAGTGGACGGCGTGCCGGGACCCTGACCGCCAGGAGTGGGACCGGGGCCCTCACCCCCCGGAGTCGGGCCGGGGTCTTCACCACCAGGGGCGGGCGTCTCCACACCCGGGTCTTCGTCACCGGGGAGCGGGGCGGGGTCATCACCACCGCAGGCGGCGAGCGCGAGAGCCGAGGCCCCCAGGGTGGACAGCAGGAACTTCTTCATGACGTGGCTCCTCGAAAGCTCTTCAGTGAATCGATGTCTGGAAGGTGAATGGGACGGGCTCAGGGCAGGCAGATGAGGCCCGTGGGAATGGTGAAGTCGACGGCGAGCGCCTGGGCGGCCGCGGGCGTCGCGGGCCCCGGGTCGAAGGTCGGGGGGAACGGCGCCGAGTCACAGGAGTTGTTGTACGTGTCCAGCTGCGTGGTGAGGTTCTCGAGCGTGGTGCAGTTGACGGAACCCAGCGCGCTCAGCACGAGCGCCAGCAGGTTGGGCGGAACGGTGATGCCGCCGAACAGGCGCTGGTTGCAGGTGGCGACCAGCGTCTGTCGCGAGGACAGGAAGCGGACGCGGTCCAGCTGGCTGCGCGGCAGCCCGGTGATGGGGTACTTCGCGGGGTCACCCCAGAGGATGCCCTCCGCGCCCGGCAGCGTGGCGGCGACGCCGATGCTGCCCAGCGGAATGGGGCCGCCAGCCAGACACTGCTGCATCGCGACGAGGTGGCTCTTGTAGAAGCCCAGCGTGCGCGTCGCGTTGGAGCACGCGTCCGGCAGCGGCTCCTGGCAGGTGATGCGCGCGGTGCACAGCGAGGAGCCCAGGTCGAACCCCGCGGTGAACACGTTGTCGATGTGGTCATCCGCCAGCCCGTCGAGCAGCGACAGCGCGCGGCAGTCGTCATAGCTGTTGATGGTCAGCGCGAAGGTGGACGTCACCGACTGGCCTACCGGAATCACCACCGGCGGCGGCGGGATGAAGGAGAAGCCCTCCAGCACCAGCAGCGGATCCGCGGCGGACAGCAGGACGGACGGCAACGTCGGGTGGACGTTGTTGACCTGGAAGCTGAAGTTCGCGGTGAAGGGATACGACGTGACCTCCACGGAGGACTGCCCGTTCACCAGCTTCGAGCACGTCAAATCATGTGCTTCCGCCACACCGGACAGCCCCACCGCGGCGGCACAAGCCGCCCCCATCCAACCGCTCAACGCTTTCATTACTTGTTCCGCCTTGCGTCGTCTCGAGCCCGTATGGCTCGCGTCGGGGAGAGCCGTTTTCACCGGATGTGCCACGCTCAGGACCTGCCAGGTCGCATCCGCCGCGACGAACCCACCTCCCCCGAGGCGGAGCGGACAGGACGTCGGGGCCCCTTGCGTGGAACCCGCGTTCCCTCCGGTGGGAACGGCGCTTCCCACTCCAAACGACGGTTTCTGCTCCTCGTAGGAAAAACCAGGGAGCAGGCAGGCACGGAAGTGAGGCCTCGCGTTCCCAAGGTGGGCACTGGCCCGCACTTCGTGAGCGAGCACCACCTCACACAAGGCATCTACGAAGACCTTCGTTGACATCTACGAAGCCATTCGTATGATGAGTTCGTGGATGTTGGACGCGAGGAAGCCATGAGCGAGTCGAAGCTGCCGCGCCCCACGGATGGCGAGCTGGCCATCCTGAGGGTGCTGTGGGAGCGCGGTGACAGCACGGTGCGAGAGGTGCACGAGGCGCTTCATCGGCGAGAGCCGGCGGAGGCCACGGGCTACACGACGGTGCTGAAGCTGATGCAAATCATGACGGACAAGGGCCTGGTGGAGCGCGACGAGTCCCAGCGCGCGCACGTGTACCGGGCCCAGGCGACGGAGCAGCGCACGCAGCGGCAGCTGGTGACGGACCTGGTGGAGCGCGCCTTCGGCGGCTCTCCGGCGCGGCTGGCCATGCAGGCGTTGTCCTCGCGCAAGACGAGCCCGGAGGAGCTGGCCCAGTTGCGCCAGCTGCTCGATTCCATGGAAGGAGCGGACGAATGAGCAGCCTGGTGATGGAGTCGCTGGGATGGGCGCTGGTGCACTCGCTCTGGCAGGGCACGCTGGTGGCGCTGGGGTTGGCGGTGGCGCTGGTGACGGTGGGACGCCGAGCGGCCAACGCGCGGTATGCGCTGGCCTGTGGCGCGCTGGTGCTGGCCGTGGTGCTGCCCGCGGCCACCGGGTGGCGACACGCGACGCAGGCGCGCGCCACGCGTCAGGCCGAGCACGCCGCGGCCACTCGGGCCGTGCATGAGGAGCCGCTCCTCGCCGCGAGGGCTCGGGCACCCCGCGCCGTCGTCTCCTCCGAGCGCGAGCTCACGCGGGCCACGACGTCCGACTGGACGCGGATGGAGCCGGCGAGCGTGCTGACGCGACTGGTGGAGCGGGCTCGCGAGTCGCTGGACAGCCTGCTGCGGTGGGTGGTGCTCGCGTGGGTTGCGGGCGTGGGGCTCAGCTCCGGACGGCTGACGGCGGAGTGGGTGCAGCTGCGCCAGCTCGCGCGCCGTGCCCTGCCCGCGCCGCGCGAGTGGCAGGAGCGGCTGGACACGCTGTCGCGGCGCCTGGGCCTGTCGCGCGCGGTGCGGCTGCTCCAGTCGACAGAGGTGGACGTGCCCTCGACGGTGGGCTGGCTGTCTCCGGTGGTGCTGCTGCCGGTGTCCACGCTCTCCGGACTCCCCACGCGCCAGTTGGAGATGGTGCTGGCGCACGAGCTGGCCCACATCCGCCGGCATGACTTCGCGGTGAACCTGGCGCAGGTGGTGGTGGAGACGCTCTTCTTCTACCACCCGGCCGTGCGGTGGATGTCCAACGTCATCCGCGTGGAGCGCGAGCACTGCTGCGACGACGTGGCGGTGAGCGCCAGCGGCAACTCCGTCTCCTACGCCCGGGCCCTCACCGCGCTGGAGGCCCTGCGGGTGCTGCCCTTGGAGCCAAGCCACGCAATGTCCGCCCTGGGGGGCTCGCTGCCCGAGCGCGTGCGCCGCCTGGTCTCCCCTCCCGCGCCGCGCTGCTCCTCCCGCTGGGTCGCCGGAGCGTCGGTGCTCACGCTCGTCAGCAGCCTCGCGGTGGCCGCGCCCCTGACGTCGCTGGTGCTGGGCCAGGTCCCCACGTCCGACACATCGACCAAGGTGCGGCCGGGTGTCGCGAGCGCCGCCGTCCCCGCGCCGCCGGAGCCTCCCGATGCGGCCGCGCCTCCCGCGCCGCCGAGCGCGCCCCGCTTCTCCGTGGCGCCGAATCCCACGGTCGACGTCAAGGTGAACGTCCCCGTGAAGCTGGCCGCCGCGCCCCAGGTGAAGGTGTCCCCGGGCCGTGACGACAATGACAAGGACGAGGACGAGCGCACGCGGGTGGGCGCCGGACAGCCGCTCTCCGTCGACCAGCTGGTGGCGCTGAAGACAGCGGGCGTCACGCCGGAGCGGGTGCGGGAGCTGGAGTCGATGGGCTACGAGCCCACCGTCGCCAACCTGGTGGAGATGGGCCACATGGGCATCACCTCCGAGTACATGAAGAAGATGACCGCGAGCTTCGGCCGCAAGCTGGACGCCGACACGCTGGTGGAGCTGCGCGCCCTGGGTATCACGCCGGAGTACGTCGCCACGCTCAAGGACTCGGGCTTCGACACGACGAACCCGGACGACGTGGTGGAGGCGCGCGCGGTGGGCGTGGACCCGGAGTACGTGCGCGGACTGAAGGCCGCGGGCTACTCCGGCATGTCGCTGGAGGACCTCACCGAGCTGCGCGCGCTGGGCGTCACCCCGGAGTACATCGGCGCCCTGGGCAAGTTCGGCCTGCCCAAGCTCTCCCCGGATGACCTCCAGGAGCTGCGCGGGGTGGGTGTCACCCCCTCGTGGCTGGAGCAGATGCGCGCGGCCGGCGTGGAGACGAAGGACCCGGACGAGCTGACCGAGCTGCGCGCGCTGGGCGTCACCCCGGAGTTCCTGCGCGAGCTGAACGCCGCGGGCCTGAAGAACCTCTCCGCCGATGAGCTGGTGCGCCTGCGCTCCGGCGGAGTGGACGCCGAGTTCATCCGGCGGCTGCGCGACTCCAAGTAATACCGCGACACCGCCGTACCGTTACACCGCGACACCTGTCACCGAGTGGCCCGGGGAGCAACGCTCGCTCCCCGGCCCCGTGACACCTCTCCCCTCTCACGCCCTTCCCACGGACGCGTCCTCACCGGCGCGCGCCGGACGGGAGGGGTCCATCCAGAACCGAAGGAGCCCCGCCATGCGTCGCCTGCCGTCGCTGTTGACCTGCTGTGTCCTGTTGTTGGTGGCCACCACCGCCTCCGCCGCGAACGAGCTGCGCGGCACCTGGACGTCCACCGCCCGCGAGAAGTCGTCTCCCGACAGCTTCCACATCAACCTCATCCACCCCGACAAGGAAGACGGCGGCCAGGGGCAGATGGGCTTCACCGAGCCCCGCGCCTCCTTCCAGGGCTTGTCCACCTCGGACGGCCCGGCCACCTTCACCCTCTCCCGCGAGGCCGGCGTCTTCTCCTTCACCGGCACCTTCCAGGGCGGTGACGGCGCGGGCCACTACCGCTTCGCGCCGAGCGATGCCTACGCGAAGGCCATGGCCGCGCTCGGCTACGCGAACCTCACAAGCTACGAACAGTTCCAGTTCGCGGCGACCAACGTCACCACCCAGCGGGTGAAGGACCTGGCGGCCCTCGGCTACAAGAACATCCCGCGCGAGCAACTGCTCACGGTGGGCATCTTCGACGTGTCCCCCGAGTACGTCCGCGAGCTGGCGAAGCTGGGCTACGAGAAGCTGTCCATCGAGCAGCTGGTGCAGGGCCGCATCCACGGCGTCACGCCCCAGCGCGTGAAGGACCTGGCCGTCTCGGGCTTCCCCAAGCTGTCCTGGGAGGACCTGCTCGCCATGTCCATCCACGGCGTCACCCCGGAGTACATCCGCGAGGTGAACGCCATGGGCTACCGCGGCCTGAACGCGGAGAAGATCGTCGCCTTCCGCATCCACGGCATCACCACCGAGTTCGCCAAGGAGATGCGCGGCCTGGGCTTCAAGGACCTGGACGCCGACGAGCTGGTCGCCATGCGCATCCACGGCGTCACCACGCCCTTCGTGAAGGAGATGCGAGAGCTGGGCTTCAAGGAAATCACGCAGGAAGAGCTGGTCTCCTTCCGCATCCACGGCGTGACGTCCGACTTCGTGAAGAAGCTGCGCGACGCGGGCTACAAGAACATCACGCCGGAAGAGCTGGTGCGCCTGCGCATCCATGGAATCGACGAGAAGTTCATGCGTTCCATGTCGCGTGGCGGCAAGGACGGCACGGGCGGCAAGTAGCACTCCAGGGCATTCAGGAAACTCCGTCCACACACGTTCTTCACGAGGGAGCCCGGTGTCCCCGCTTCGCGGGGCACGAGGGAATGGGACATGTCATTCGGGGTCAGAGGGGCCATCGCGCTCGCGGTGTCGCTGTGGAGTCTGGCGGCGGGCGCGGCGGTGGAGGGGCCGGGGAAGGCGCAGTTCCTCCAGGCGGCGCGGGCTACGGGCTCGCTCCAGGTGGACGGGAAGCTGGACGAGGACGACTGGGCGCGCGCGCCCGTGTTCGACGGCTTCGTGGAGCGCTATCCGGCGGCGGGCCGGGCACCGTCGGAGAAGACGGAGCTGCGAGTCCTCTACGACGCGGACATGCTGTACGTGGGCGTGGTGGCGCGCGACTCGGAGCCGTCGCGCATCGACCGGCGGCTGGGGCGGCGGGACAGCGCGCCGTACTCGGACACCATCCACGTCCTCATCGACCCGACGCATGACCACCGCACCGCGTACAGCTTCTCCGTCACCGCCGGCGGCGTGCAGAGCGACGGGCTGTTCTACGACGACCGCTACTACACGGAGGACTGGAGCGGCATCTGGGCCGGGGCCTCGGGCGACGTGGCGGACGGCTGGGTGGCGGAGTTCGCCATCCCCCTCTCGCTGCTGCGCTTCCCGGAGGCGCCGGTGCAGACGTGGGGCTTCTCGGTGCGTCGCGACATCGCGCGCAAGAACGAGGAGCTGGAGTCGGTGGACAACCCGCGCAACCACAACGCCAACGTGTCGCGGCTGGGCCACCTGACGGGCATGGAGAACCTCCAACCTCGCGGGCGGTGGGAGCTGATGCCGTACCTGGCGGCGCGAGGCCTGGCGCGGCCCCAGTTCTCGGACGCGTCACGGCCGGCGCCGCGGCTGCTCAGCCCGTCCATGGACGTGGGCCTGGACGTGCGCGCCGCGCTCACCAGCCAGCTGTCGCTGGCGGCGACGTTCAATCCGGACTTCGGCGAGGTGGAGGCGGATGAGCTGCTGCTCAACCTGAGCACCTTCGAGGCGTACTTCCCGGAGCGGCGCCCCTTCTTCACGCAGGGCATGGAGCTGTTCCAGCCGGTGGGCATGGGCGTGGGTGACGCGCCGCTGGCGCTCTTCTACTCGCGGCGCATCGGCCTGGACACGCCGCTGCTCGGCGCGGCGAAGGTGACGGGCTCGGTGGGCGGCGTGCAGGTGGGCGTGCTGGACGCGCTCGTCACCGGCCCCTGGCAGGCGCGCGACGAGGCGAGCCCGGACCGGAGCCTGCGCTTCGACTGGCGCAGGCCGCTGCACCTGGGCGCGGGGCTGGAGCTGCCGGACGAGCCCTCCGCGACGACGCACTACCTGGTGGCGGTGGCACGCGGGAAGGTGGGCGCGGGCTCGCGCGTGGGCGGCGCGGTGGCCATGGCCAACCCGCTGTCGGGCACCTGCACCGCCGAGGACGCGGCCCTGGAAGGTGCCCTGCAGCCGGCGTCGTGTCGGGGACGCGGCGGGCTCACTGGGGCGCTCGACTTCGACCTGAAGACGGCGGACAGCACCTGGGGCGTGTACGGGATGATGGTGGCGTCACGCGTGGACGGCGGCCCACCGGAGCGCGTGCTCGCGGACGGCACGCTGCTGCGAGGCGGGGACTCGGGCGTGGGCGGCTACCTGCGCGCGGGCCGCTTCGGTGGCGAGGGCCTGCGTCCAGAGGTCGGCGTGGATGTCGCCACGCCGAAGCTGTCGCTGGTGGCCACGGGCTTCCAGCGCTCGCAGAACGAGGTGGCCCCCCGAGCCTCGCTGCGCTACGCGCGGCCCAATGGCCTGGGGCCGTTCAAGGCGCTGTTCGCCAATGCCCACGTCGGCGGAAAGTGGACGGCGGAAGAGCGGAGCGAGCACCGGGTCACCTGGTTCAACCTCTACGCGAGCGCCACCCTGCCCAGCTTCGACACGGTGAGCGTGGAGACGGGCTTGGACCTCAACAGCTACGACGTGCGGGAGCTGGCGAGGACGGGAATCCCCCTGGAGCGGCCGGACCGGACGTTCGTGAGCCTCAGCGGCGAGACGAACCCCAACCGCCCTGTCTCGGTGGAGGGGTACTTCTCGCTGGGCCACCGCTTCCAGGGCGGACCGAGCGCTCCGGCCTGGGACTGGGGCGGGGAAGTCACTCTGTCCGCGAGGCCGCACCCGTCGCTCCAGACGGAGCTCTCCGTGAGCAACGACAAGACGGACCATGGGCCGCGCTACGTGGAGACGCGGGACGACGGCGGCTTCCTGCTGGGCGCGTTGGACTCGCGCTACCTGTCGCTCACGCTGCGCCAGCAGTGGGTGCTGACGCCCCGGCTCACCTTGCAGGGCTACGCGCAGCTCTTCACCGCGCACGGCACCTACGGCCCCTTCTTCACGGCGACGTCCGACGCGCGGCGGTCGCGCATCCGGCTCGACTCGCTGACCGCCGTCGCGCACGAGGACGACAGCAGCTTCTACGACACCGCGCTGAACGTGAATGTCGTCGCGCGGTGGGAGTATCAGCTCGGCTCCACGCTCTTCGTCGTCTACTCGCGCTCGCAACAGGGCCTGCCGGAGCCGGAGGGAGAGCGGCCCTTCGCGAGCTTGCGTCCACGACGCCTGCTGACGGGGGCCGCCAACGACGCGGTGATGCTCAAGTGGAGCTACTACTGGGGCACGTGAGGTGACAGTGAGTCAGTCGTGTCAGCGCGAAGGGAAGTCACGCGAGCCCTGGGAGCAGCGCGGGTGGGCGTAGCCTGGAGACGAGCCTTCGGGCAGCATTGACGCCACGGTGTGGCGACCTTGCGCCCGCCTCGCTCCAGGTGGGTGTGCGCGTGAGCAACCTCAGTGCGAACGAGATGAACACGGCGCTGGCGCAGCGACTGTTGGCCATCTTCGAGCGAAGCCGGGACCGGAAGTACGCGGCGGCCAAGGAGGCGAAGAAGAAGAAGCCGAAGCCCGCGGAGGAGTCCGCGGACGACGCCGACCATATCGACGGCAACGCGCAGCCGCGTGGGGTGCTCGGCAAGGACAACCACTATGCGCAGAATGGCTCGGACTACATCGCGTCGTTGAACGGGCGTGGCGTGTACGGCGTGTTCGACCATTCGTACCTGGATGAAATCCGGGACCTGGTGCGTGAGACGGCGGAGTTCCCGGGAGGACCGCCTGAGAACTTCAACCCCAGGGCGAAGGACTCGGAGAAGAAGCCCGCGCTCCAGAAGTACCCGTACGCTTGGGAGGCCCACCACATCCTCCCGGGCTCGGCGTTCTATTACGAGCTGAAGAGCGGGCCCGTCTTCACGTACAAGCAACTCCGGCTGATTCTCCAGTCCGAGTACAACCTGAATCACGGCCACAACATCATCATGCTCCCGGACCAGTCGTGGGCGGTGCCCATCCACGCGCTCTTGCAACACCCGGGCGACCATCCCGAGTACACGCAGCAGGTGATGCGGGACATGAGGGTCATCGCCAAGGACCTTCAGGCGAAGATCGACGCCAACCAAGACCACAACCTGCTGGTGGTCGACATCTTCACCTACTTGAAGGACTTGGAGGACGACTACTGGAAGGTGCTCGTGAAGTTGAGCCGAGCCGTAGTGGCAGCCGTCACCCAAGGTAAAGAGTACATGCATCCCCTCGTGCGCTATGCCCCCAAGAGTTTGACGGCCCAGAGTCGCTACGAGTGGGGCGCGCTCTATTAGCAAAAGGAATCATTTCACATGAAATACTTCGTCTTCAAAATCATGGCGACAGAAGCCGGCTACATCGAGGAATACCCTCGTGGCAGTCCCACGGACTGGAAGTTCGACAAAGGAATCAGTCTCGCCAGGGAGTTCCCCATGGGTGGCGAGGTGTCTTTCTCAGACAATTATCCCGACCACCGGAATCTCTATGACTTCCAGCCCAACATGATGAGCGACCTCCTGGTTTCAGGACGGGCCCGCAAGCTCATCGAATCCATGGACGTCACCAACGCGGAGTGGCTCCCTGTCGTGGTCAAGGACCACCAGGGGAATGTCGTGGGCCCTGACTATGCCTTCCTCAACTTGCAGGGCTCCGAAGAGGCCATCGACATGGAGCGCGCTGATTACAGAATGAACGCCATCTCCAAGGACCAGATTGGTCGCATCAACAATCTTGTCCTCAAGCCTGGAACCATCGACCCTCAGGCCAAGATGTTTCGCTGCAAGGAGTTTCTCCGCCTCATCCTCATTCGAGAGGATGTCCACGCCGCCTTCGAGCAAGCAGGCTTGACTGGCTTCAAAGTCTACGAGGCCGAGGGTTGGGACGGCTTCGAACTCTGAGGAGAGGTAGGCCTCACGGCCCGGCGCACAGGCGGGAGATGGCGGAGCGCGCCGCGTTCACCGCGTCCTCGTGGGTGGCCAGCGAGACGCCGGGCCCCACCTGCCCATCGTCCGTCGCGGCGACCTCCCGCTCCGGGCGTGCCCGCACCCGGGCGATGCCAGCATAGGACTGCGCGAGCACGTCCAGGTCCGCGCCATAGCGCCGCACAGCCTCTCGCAGCGCGGCGTCACCGACCTGGAGGGCCTTCAGGCGCGAGGACAGCTCCTCGAGCTGGCTCGCATTCAAGGCCAGCGAGTGCGCGTCATGCTGGCTGTCCCGGAAGCCATCCGTCACGCGCAGCTCCTCCAGCACCAGCGCCTGCACGGAGGCACACGACTCCTCCCTGCGGTGCTGACACGCGGCGGCCAGGCTCAGGCAGCACAGTCCCCACGCCAGGGCACGGCGGCCGGACTTCGCGGCGCCGGGCGAACCACCGCGAGCTGGACGTGAGAGCGGGCGCACGCACCCACGCTCGGCGCGCCGTCCCCGGGAGTCAATTCGAGCCGGCAGGCGATGTCCCGGGGTGGAAAACCAGGAGCCTCGGAGACGGTGTTCCGGCGGGCCGCGCGGGGCGAATGCCGGGTTCTGGAAAGTCATCAGCACGGCCGTCTCAGAGGGACAGGGAAGCGGGGGCCCGCCGCCAGGGCTTGGGAGCGTTGGCTGTCGAACGACTCCGGCGGGCGAGTTCGTGCACGCGCGAAAGGCCATTCCCACTTTCGCCGCGGGTGGCGTGGAGGAGGAGGGTGCAATGGTTTCGCTTCGATTCGCCTGTCTCGGGCTGCTGCTGACACTGTCGGCGTGTGCCTCGTCGAACCCGGCCGTGGTGCGGGCCCCCCGCGAGGAGGCCCCCGCTGTCGCGAGCCTCTCCGAGGACGGGAGCACCTACGGCTATCGCGCGGAGGACCCGGTGCGCGTGGGCTGGGGCAACCCGGGCGTCATGGCCTTCTTCGAGCTGCTGCGCGGCCCCCAGGGCCAACGCGTGGCCTGGAAGCGGCTGGGGCCGTGCTGTGACACCGGCCCCGCGCCGTCACTCGAGTACGCGGGGCTGGAGGTGTTCGAGGTCGGCTACGAAGGCCTGACGGACCCGGTGCGCCTGTTCATCGACCCGAACCATGGGGCCGCCATCCGCGCGCCCCAGGGCTTCACCATCGAGGGCCTCACCGCGCGCGAGACGCCGACGACTCCGTCGGACGTCATCGAGCTGTAGCCGCTTCCGCTCACTCCAGCGACGGCGACTCGTCGTTGGGGATGAGCACCTTGCGCGCGAGCGACACCGGAAGGCCGAGCTGCAGGAAGCGGTCGTGGAAGTCCTTCAGGACGAACTTCTTCCCGCTCGCCTCCAGGTGCTTCCGGTAGTCCTCGCGCAGCTTCAGAATCTGCATGCGGCCCGCCGCGTAATACAGGTACGTGGGGTTGGACGTGCCGCGCTCCACCTCGCGCATCGCGGGGAAGGGCTCGAAGTACGCAATCTCCGCGTAGCGCTTCGCCACCACGTCCACCGGCTCGTTGTAGACGTGCAGCGCCAGCGCCGCGTACCACCGCGCGTGCCGCTGGAGCGCGCGCCGCAGCTGGCCCAGACGCACCGACGGGTCACCCTGGCCCAGGCCCTCGTCCACCATCATCTGCTCGGCGTAGTGGGCCCAGCCCTCCACCACGGAGGCCGGGGTGAAGACCTTGCGCACGTCGGTGGGAATCTTGGACCCGTAGAGCAGCTGGACGAAGTGGCCCGGCATGGCCTCGTGCACGGTGATGCCCAAGAGGCCCGCGCGGTTGAAGTACGTCAGGTGCTGGGACTTCTCCTCCGTGGACCACTCCGCCTCCACGTTGGTGATGTTGTAGTACGCCTCCTTCGCCTTGCTCTCGAAGGGGCCCGGCGTGTCCATGGACGCGAAGCCCAGCCGCTCGTACGGCGGCGTCTCGCGCACGGACGGCAGCGCGTCCGAGGGGAGGGTCAGGATGTCCTTCTCACGCACGAAGCGCTGCAGCTCCACCAGCTGGGTGCGCGCCAGGGGAATCAGCTCCTCGGGGTTCGGGTGGTCCTTCACCAGCGCCGCCATCACCTGCTCGGGCGTCTTCGTCGGGTCCACCTTCGCCGTCTCGCGCGCGACCCAGGCCTTGTACTCACGGATGGCGCGCTCGTTGATGTCGCGCAGCTGGTCCGCGTTCAGCGTGATGTGCTCCTCCAGCGCCAGCTTCTTCTCGAACAGCGCGCGGCCCAGGCGGAAGTCACCGTTCGCCTGGGGCAGCAGCTCCTCCTCCAGCCACTCCGTGAAGCCCTCCATCCGCCGCAGGGCGTCCGCGCGCGCGGCGTGGAAGGCCTCGCGCTCCGCGGGAGGCACCTGGTCCAGGCCCTGGGCCTCCAGCGCGCGCGGCAGGTCCACGCGCAGGTACACCTGCGTGCCGCGCGCGTCGCGGATGGCCTGCTCCGCCCACAGCCGGGGCACGCCCTTGAGGTTCGTCTTCGCCGCCTCCAGGACGTCTGGGATGCGCGCCATGCGCGAGCGCATGTCCCTCATCCGCTCGCCCAGCGGCGCGAAGTCGCGCGAGGACAAGGTGGACAGGCCACCGGAGACCAGGCCCACGTAGGCGCCGGGGTTCTTCTCCCAGACGCGCTCCTCCTCCAGCTCCAGCAGCTCCGCGCGGATGGCGTTCTGCAGCACCACGCCGTCGATGGCCTCGTCGCCGGAGAGCGCGGAGCAGTTCACCTGCTCCAGGCGCGTGAGCCAGCCGTGCAGCGCCTCCGCCTTGCGCTTCAGCGCCTCCTGCGAGACGTCCTGCAGGCGCGCGTCATGCGCATGGAAGCCCAGTCGCGTCGCGCGCACGGGGTTGGCCGCGGAGAACCAGTCCAGGTACTCGCGGATGAAGTGCGAATACGAGGCGGTGGCGGCGCGTGAGGGAGATGGCAAGGAGGAGGAGGACTCCGACCCGTCCTTCGAGCGCGACGCGCACGCGGAGAGACTGGCCAGCACGAGGACTGCGACACGAATGCGCATGAGGGCTCTCTTCAAGGATGACGGGCCGAAGTCTCGGCACTCGTGTGGGTAAGGGGTAGGCGGAAACAAGCGCGCTCGCAAGCCGCCGTCGTGCGCTCAACCCGTCGGGTCACCCCGGAGGTCCCCCTTGACGTGCGCTGATTCACCGTTGCGCGAACACCCGCGTGGGTCCGTCCTGAGTCGGACGCTCACGACGCGCGCACAACGCCTGCTTGCTCCCCCGTGACGACGTGGCACAGGCTTGCGGGACATGACTCCGCGCGCCTGTGTCCTGTGGTCCCTGGTCTGGCTGTCCAGTGCGTGTGCCTCGCGTGAACACCTCCCGAGCACACCGCCGCCCCCAGCGGAGTACGGAACTCCGCACCCCTTCCTCCTCCAGGCCACCGCGCCGGATGGCCGGTGGATGCTCGCGTGTCAGGCGCGCGAGGACACCAACCAGGATGGAACCCTGGAGGTCCAGGTGGGCACCCACGGCGAGCTTCGCGGTGACGAGGCGCGGCTGTATCTCTTCCTGAAGCCCGGAGCGGGCCTCGCCGTCGACGACATGCTCGCGGTGGACACCTCGGCACGACACCTGGTCGTGGTGCGCGAGGGCGCGCTGCGACTCCTCGACACCACCACGGGCCAGGAGCAAGTCCTCGCGCCCTGGACCGCGGACGACGTGGGCTCGAACTCGCCCCAGCCGCCCGTGCGCGCCAGCTTCTCGAAGGACGGCCAGCGCCTGCTCTATCTGCGGAGCGAGGCCGGCAAGAAGGTCGCGGTGCTGCGGGACGTCGCGGGAGGCCAGGAGCGCGTGCTGGACGCGGGCCCGGGGCTGCTGGGCCAGGCGATGCTGCATGAGAACGGACGCTGGGCCCAGTTCGACGTGGTGGCGAAGGACACCGACGAGGACGGCACGCTGACCTGGCCCCATCAACAGACGTCCCTCGCTCCAGCGCGGTGCCGAGGGCCCGTCAGCTCCAGCTCCCATGGCGAGTGGAAGGGAGACAGTCCCGTGCGCCGCTTCCTGCGCGTGGACGGCGGCACGCTCGTCGAGGGCAGGGACATCCTCCAGCCCCTGGGTGACGGCCTGCTTCGCACCACGCCAGAGGGCGTCATCGTCTACGAGGACGAGCACGCGAACCAGCAGCCCTGGGTGCCCGCACGCTGCCACCGGCCCCGCCTGTACGCCGTGGACGAGCCCCGTCGGCTGCTCGTCGTCGGCTGCAGGACGGCGGATCCGCTGGGGACGACGCTGGAGCTGCACGGCCCCGAGCTTCACCTGTCCCTGGAGCGCGAGGTGTCGCCCTACTCACCGGTGAAGCGGTTCAATGAACCGCGGCCTCGACTGCTGCCCACCTTCGTCCTGACCAGCAAGGACACCTCGCGCAGCTACGCCCTCGTCCTCCTGGACATGGAGCGCCACACATTGGTGCCTCCGCCCATTCCGGACAGCACCTGGGTGCATGCCTTGGGAGCCCATGCGCTGCTGAAGGAGCAACCCGCCCAGGACGGCGCGGAGCGTGGAAAGGCACGGCTGTGGCTGTGGAACGCGGACACCGGCGAGAAGCGCCTGGTCGGAGAGGAGCGCGCAGAGGCCCAGGCCAGGGCGAACGAGCGGCTGCTCACGATGGGCTGGCTGTTGGACCTGGGCACCGCCGAGGTCCTGGGCACCGTGGCCGGCGAGCCCCTGGCCGTCGACACGCGAGGCAGAGCCCTGCGCTACCCGCGGGAAGCCCCTCCACATGCCGACCTCGCGCACCGGAAGACCGTGCCCCTGGGCCCCGTGAAGTGGGAGCCCGCGGTGACGCCCTCCGTGAAACCCACGAGCCCACCTGGGAATACCCCTGTCGCTCCCCCTCCGAGCGGCCCCTGAGCTCCGCGCTTTTCCGGGGTTGCAGGCGAGCTGAAGGGTGAAAGCCCCTTCCCTCTCGCCTGCTCCGTGCGCACATCGAGCGTGTTGGGTGGCAGGAGGCGCCAAGAGGGCCGGCTGGCGCCTCCGTTTCTCGCCCTTGGGACGGCCGGACGACCCCGCTGCTCGGGGCGCCGTGCATTTCCACGACCCCGCCCCCGTCCTGGGATGCGATGAGGTCTTACGCCGCATGCAGTGGGTTCTTGCGCCTGACGCGTGCGGCAAGGCCCTGGCTGGGCTAAGCGTCTCAACGCAGCCCGGGCCCCGCGCCGGGCCGAGCCCCGGGGCCCGCTCGCTGGAGGAGGTACCAAGCAATGTCTGACGTCGTGAAGAAGAAGCGCCGCTGGCCCTACGTGCTCGGAGGAGTCTTCGCGCTCCTCGTCGTCGTCGTGCTCGGGGTCCTCTGGCGGCTCGACGCCATCCTGCTGAAGACGGCGCGCGAGCAGGCCGCCACGTATTCGCAGAAGCTGGGTCGCCCGATTGAAATCGGGGACATCTCCACCCAGCTCTTCCCCACCGTGGGCGTGGAGGTGGAGAACGTCTCCATCGGCGCCGCCGAGGGCGAGGACCTGCCGCTCGCGCAGATGGCGTCGCTGGACATCAGCGTCGCGGCCGGGCCCCTCTTGTCCTCGCGGGGCAAGGACATCCAGGTGAAGAACGCCGAGCTGTCCGGCCTCACCGTCAACGTGCTGCGGCTGGCCGACGGCACCACCAACGTGCAGCGCCTGCTGAAGCGGCTGGAGGATCAGAGCCCGAAGCAGGAAGAGGAGAAGCCCGAGGACGAGTCGCAGCCCACGGACCTCTCCGGCGTGCACGTGGAGCGCGCCGCGCTCACCGACGGCACCATCCGCTTCGTGGACCGCGCGGGTGGACAGGCCGCGCGCGAGCTGGCGGTGAAGGACCTGGATATCGAAGTGAAGGACCTGCGCGCCGGCAAGCCGCTGGTGGTGGAGCTGGCCGCGGCGGTGCTCGCGGACAAGCAGAACCTCCAGCTGTCGCTGCACGCCGCGCCGCTGCCGCCCACGCTGATTCCCACGCCGGAGCGCGTGACGCTCAAGGCGCAGAAGATCGACCTGTCTCCGCTGGGCCCGTTCCTGCCTCCCGACGTGGGTCTCCAGGCCGGCACGGTGGACGCGGACTGGAAGGCGGAGCTGGGCGGCGCGGTGCCCGGGGGCAAGGGCCCCACGCGGCTCGTCGGCGTCATCTCCGCGCTGGGCCTGCGCTTCGCGGGCTCCGAGGGTGGCAAGGCGCTGGACGTGGTGCTGGACACGGACGTCGCGGGCGACATCGCCACCGGTGACTTGTCGCTCGACAAGCTGAAGCTGGACCTGGGCCCCGCGAACATCACCGGCAAGGGCCAGGTGAAGGGCCTGCTGTCGGACAAGCCGTCGGTGCAGGGCTTCGAGCTGGTGGGCCGCAACCTGGACCCGGCCGTGCTCGCCGAGTACTACCCGCCGCTGAAGAAGCAGCTCAACGGCATGATTGCCGGCCCCATCGGCCTGGAGGTGCGCGGCAGCGGCACGCAGGACGCGCAGGCCATCAACGTGGACGTGGACCTGACGCCGGTGCGCCTGCGCGTGCCCGCGCAGCTCGTGAAGAGCGCGGGCGGCGCCATGAAACTCACCGCGCGCGTGACGGGCGCGGCGGCCAGCGGCGGGGCGTTGAAGTTCGACGCGAACGCGGACCTGTCCGGCGTGGACCTGCGGCCCGGCCTGCTGGTGGACAAGTCGCCCGGCCAGCGGATGGACTTCGCCGTCGCCGGCACCTACGCGCCCGGCAAGGGCGGCGTGGGCATGAAGGTGGAGGTGCCCAAGATGACGGCGCACGTCCTGGAGGACACGGTGACGGGCAGCGCGTCGTTCGCGCTCGCGGGGGTGGGCAAGAAGCAGACGACGACGTTCTCCGCGGATGTGAAGGCCAACAAGCTGGACGCGGACGCGCTGCTGTTCGACGAGAAGGAGCTGGCGGCGCGCAACGGCGGCACCGTGCCGGCGCCGGAGTCGGCGGAGCTCCCCGCCGAGGACCCCGCGCGCTTCAACGGCTACCGGGGTGACATCCGCTTCGCGGTGGGCGCGCTGCGCTACGCCGAGATGGACCTGACCCACGTGACGGGCGTGGTGAAGATGACCGACGACCTCATCAGCGTGGAGAAGTTCTCCTCGGGCGTCTTCGGCGGAAAGGTGGCCGCGGACGGGACGACGATTCGCCTGGGCCCCGCCGCCGCGCAGCGCCCCTTCGAGGCGAAGGTGAAGGTGGACGGCGTGGAGATGGCGCAGGCGATTGCCCAGGCCACGCCGAAGAAGGTGATGACGGGCACGTTCAACGGGAACGTGGACGTGAAGGGCGTCGGCTACACGCCGGAGAAGCTCAAGGAGACGCTGCTGGGCGGCATCAGCGGCAACATCCTGGGCGGCACGCTCCTGGGCAAGGACCTGGTGGCGTCCGTCTCCGAGCCGCTCGCCAAGGCCCTGCCCTTCGCCTCCAAGGCGCTCAAGAGCGGCGAGGTGACGTCGCTGAGTGAGAACCTGCCCTTCGGCGTGCAAATCAAGAACGGCGTCGCGCAGCTCTCCAAGCCCATCACCTGGACGCGGCCGGAAGCGGCGATGAGCTTCGACGGTGGCATCAAGCTGGACGGCACGCTGGACCTCATCGGCTCGGTGGCGCTGACGCCGTCGACGGTGAAGACGCTGACGCTGGGCAAGGTGACGCCGCCCTCGGATATCCCCGTGGGCCTGAAGCTGACGGGCCCGGCGTGGAAGCCCGAAGTCACGGGCGTGGACGTGAAGCCGGCGGTGACGACGCTCGCGAAGCTGGCGGCCTCGTCGCTCGCGGGCAACCTCATCGGCGGCAAGCGCGGCGAGCAGGTGCAGCAGGTCATCGAAGGCGGCGAGGAGAAGCTGCGCGCCGACGCCGAGGCCAAGCGCAAGGAGCTGGAGGGCAAGGCCGCGGAGGAGAAGGCGCGGCTGGAGGCCGAGGCGAAGAAGCGCGCCGAAGAAGAGGCGAAGAAGCGCCTGCGCGGCATCTTCGGCAAGTAGTCCCGCGGATGCGGGCCAGGGAAGCCCCCCTGGCTCGCGTCCGGGCTCACGGCTGCTCGCTGTTGCTGGACGAAATGCGGGAGGCGCGCACCGTCATCCCCAGGGGAGGCCGGGCGCCGGTGCCCGTGGACGTGCGCATCATCGCCGCCACGCACCCGCCCCTCGACGTGGTGAATCCGTTTCGCTGATACGGCAACTGTTTCGCCTGGGTGTCGCGGGTGTTTCCCGGGGAACGACTCACTGCCCGAACGGACACGTTCTCCTCAGGCAAGGCAGTCGTGGCACGACGCTCGCAATATCGTCAGGCCCGCACGCACGACAGCCTTCTCAGGAGGGAAGTGGACCATGCTCTTCCGACAGCTCTTCGATGCGGAGTCCTCCACCTATACGTACCTGCTGGCGGACCTGGCGACGCGGGAGGCCGTGCTCATCGACCCCGTGTTGGAGCAGGCGGAGCGGGACCTGCGTCTGCTCGAGGAGCTGGGGCTGAAGCTGACAGTGGTGCTGGAGACCCACGTGCACGCGGACCACATCACCGCGTCGGGCCTGCTTCGCGCGCGCACGGGTGCGCGGGTGATGTCGTCCGCGCGGGGTGCGCCGTGTGTGGACCGGATGCTGGTGCATGGAGACCGGGTGCGCGTGGGCGAGCTGGAGCTGAGCGTCCTGGAGACTCCGGGGCACACCGACGACAGCCTCAGCTTCCTGTGTGACGGGCGCCTCTTCACCGGCGACGCCCTGCTCGTTCGCGGCACGGGCCGCACCGACTTCCAGAACGGCGACCCTGGGCAGCTCTACGACTCCATCACCCAGGAGGTCTTCACGCTCCCCGACGCGACGGAGCTGTACCCCGCCCACGACTACGCGGGCTTCACCGCGTCCTCGGTAGGCGAGGAGAAGCGACACAACCCCCGCCTCGCCGGCAAGTCGCGCGAGGACTTCATCCGCTTCATGAACGAGCGGCGGATTCCTCCGCCGAGCAAGCTGGACGTGGCGGTCCCCGCCAACCGCGCCTGCGGTCTGGACTTCGAGCCTTCGTCTCCGTCCTCCGCATGACGTGACGCACCCTCGGGTACGTTCTTCCACAGAAAGCATCGCGCACTTCCCCCGTTGACCCGTGACGCCGCCGCGTCGAGAGTCCTCGGCATGACGCTGAGACCCATCGCAGAAGTGGGCGCCGAGCTGGGCCTGGCGCCCGACGACGTGCATCCCTGGGGAACGAACCGCGCCAAGGTGTCCCTCGGCGCGCTCGGCAAGCAGGGGGACCGGCAGGGCCGACTCGTGCTCGTCTCCGCCATCAACCCCACGCCTCCGGGCGAAGGGAAGACCACCATGTCCGTGGCCCTGGCCATGGGCCTGCGTCGGCGCGGACGCCGGGCCGTCGCGGCGCTGCGAGAGCCGTCGCTCGGTCCCGTCTTCGGCGTGAAGGGCGGAGGCACCGGCGGCGGACAGTCCAGCCTGGAGCCCGCGGCGGACATCAACCTGCACTTCACCGGCGACCTGCACGCGATTACCAGCGCCAACAACCTGCTCGCCGCGCTGGTGGACAACGCCGTGTATTACGGCCAGCCGGTGGCCATCGACTCCACGCGCGTGCGGTGGCGGCGCGCGATGGACATGAATGACCGGTTCCTGCGCAACGTCATCATCGGCCTGGGCGGCAAGGCGCACGGCGTCCCTCGCGAAGCCGCGTTCGACATCACCGCCGCCAGCGAGGTGATGGCCATCCTCGCGCTGTCGGAGAGCCTCAAGGACTTGGAGGAGCGCCTGGGTCGCGTCGTCGTGGGCCACTCGCCGGACGGCAAGCCGGTGCGCGCGCGCGACGTGGACGCGGCGGCGGCCATGGTGGCGGTGCTGAAGGACGCGCTGATGCCCAACCTGGTGCAGACGCGCGAGGGCGGCCCGGCGCTGGTGCACGCGGGGCCCTTCGGCAACATCGCGCACGGGTGCAGCTCCGTGGTGGGCACGCGGATGGGCCTGGCCTACGCGGACGAAGTCGTGACGGAGGCGGGCTTCGGCTTCGACCTGGGCGCGGAGAAGTTCCTCGACATCAAGTGCCGCAACACCGGCCTGTGGCCCCGAGGCGTCGTGCTGGTGGTGACGCTGCGCGCGCTGAAGTACCACGGCGGCGCACCGCTCGCGCGCGTGGCCGAGCCGGACAGCGCCGCGCTGGCGCGAGGTTTCGCCCATCTGGAGAAGCACCTGGAGTCGGTGAGCGCCTTCGGCCTGCCGGCCGTGCTGTGCGTCAACCGCTTCCCGCAGGACTCGGAGTCGGAGCTGGACGAGCTGCGCGCCTTCGGCAAGGAGCGCGGCGTGGAGATGGCCGTGTGCGAGGGCTTCACGCGCGGAGGAGAAGGCGCGCTGGAGCTGGCGGACCGGGTGCTCGCGATGCTGGACGCGACGGACGCGGCCCCGCCGACGCCGCGCTTCCTCTACGACGTGAAGCAGTCCCCCGAGGAGAAGGTCCGCGCGATTGCCCGCACGGTGTACGGCGCGGAGGACGTGGCCTTCACGGCGTCCGCGCGCAAGGACTTGGAGATGGTGCGCGAGCTGGGCGGCTCCGAGCTGCCGGTGTGCATGGCGAAGACGCACCTGTCGCTGTCGGACGACCCGACGAAGCAGGGCAGGCCTCGCGGCTTCACGCTCACGGTGCGCGAGGTGCGCCTGTCCGCGGGCGCGGGCTTCATGGTGGCGCTCACGGGCGACATCCTCACCATGCCGGGCCTGCCTCGCGAGCCGGCCGCGCGGCGCATCACCGTCCACGAAGACGGCCGCATCACCGGGTTGATGCAGGGCGAGTAGCCGTCGCCCCGTGCACCGACAAGCACGAGCGGCCCGGGTGTCGGGCCGCTCCAGTGCTCACACGCGGAACGACGTGGACAAATCCTGGAGGCGGCCGAGCGTGGCGTTGATCTGCATCACCGCCTCCTCCGCCGTCATGGTGGAAGTGACGACGTCCGCCATCATCGAGGACAGCTGCGTCATCACCTCGGTCATCTGGGCGATGCCCGCGTTCTGCTGGGTGACGGAGGCGACAATCTGGCGCGCGGCCTGACTGCTCTCCTGCACCACCGTGGTGATTTCCTTCAGCGAGCTGGCCGAGGACAGCACCTGCTCGATGTTCTCCTCCATCTTCTCGCTGTCGCCCTCCGCGATGGACGTCGTCTGGCGGATGGCCTGGTTGATTTCGAGGAGAATCTTGCCGATGCGCTGCGTGCTCTGGAGCGACTGACCGCTGAGCGCGCGCATCTCCCGCGCCACCACCGCGAAGCCCCGGCCCTCTTCACCCGCGCGCGCGGCCTCAATCGCCGCGTTGAGCGCCAGCACGTTGGACTGGTCCGCCAAATCCTTCACGCTGCTGATGATTTCGCCCGCGTGCACGGCCTGGTCGCTCAGGTGCGCGATGCTGCCCACCAGCGTGCCCACCCGCTGACGAATCTGCTGCATGCCCTCCGCGCTCTGCTCAATCGACCGCTGGCCCGAGGAGCTGAACGCATCCGCCTGCGCCGCCACCTTCAACACCATCTCCGCGCGGCTGGCCGCCATGCTGGAGGTCTGCGCGATTTCGGCGATGGTGGTGCTCGCCTCGGTGAGGCTGCGGGACTGGTCGGTGAGGAAGTTCACCTGGTCCTGGCTCGCCTTCGTCAGCCGCGTGGCCGCCGAGGACAGCTCCGTCACCACGGACTGGAGCGTCGTGGGCACCTCGCGCAGGCGGTTGACCATGACCTGGAGGCTGCGGCCCAGGTCGCCGATTTCGTCCTGCGCGGACGTGTCGATGGGTTGGGTCAAATCCCCCTGGTGGGCGATTCGCTGCGCCACCGCCGTCAGCCGCGCCATGGGCGCCGCCACTTCCCGGTGCAGCCAGATGGACAGCGCCACCATCAGCGCCAGGCACACCAGCGACAGCGCCCCCACCAGCCACGAGGCGCCACCCGTCAGCACCACCGAGAAGATGACCGCCAGGAACACCGCGGCCACGGCCGGAGACAGCATCACTTTCTGCTTCAGCTTCAAACTCACCGAGCCCCCTCCCGCGCCATGCCGCTGTCCAACCCGGCCAGGCCAAGGCGGTTGAAGCGCGGCTCACTCAAGAGCCTGCTGCGCCAGCTCATGTCGCCATCCTTCCGTGGGGCCCCGAGGACCCCCTGAAGTTCGGACGGACCGGTGATCCGCCGAAGCGCAGGATAGCCAACTGAACACTGGCTGCTAAGCCTCCCCCAAAAGGTCATCCCACAGTGTCAGCTGAGGGGTTTCCACCAGTCTGGGTTAAAAAAGACACCATGCCTGGATGGATCATCAAAGGGTGTCCAGACGCCGGCAGCCCTCGATGCGGAGGACGAAGTCGGCGCCGAAGGCCCCGGCGGGGGTGAGGGCGCCGGGGGAGGGCTGGGCGAGCAGCTCCTCGATGGCGTGGAGCCCGGCGCGGGCGGTGAAGAGGTAGCCCTCGGGGACCTCCAGCCAGGCCTGGGCGGAGCGGCCGTCGGGGGCGCGGGCCTGGGCCCAGACCTGGGAGCGGGTGGACAGGCGCATGTCGGCGGTGGGGCCCTTCACGCGGGACTCGACGAGCTTCATCAGGCCGTCGCGCACGGGGCCGACCTTCAGGAGCTGGCGGAGGGCGGGGTAGGTCCACCGCAGGGCGCGGGCGGAGGACGAGGGGAAGGCCATGTAGGTGGTGATGTTGGGGATGCCGGTGGTGCGGTAGGCGGTGGAGAGGTCGCCCCAGGGGATGGGCATCACGGTGCGCTCGCGGTCGATGAAGCGCTGGGGGCGGGCGCCCTGTCCCATGGGGTAGGGCTGGAGGACGCCGTCGCGGCGGACCTTGCCGCCCTCGGGGAGTTGGAGGAGGGCGGACTTGGTGGTGCCGGCGCTGGCCTGGGAGCCGGCGGCGATGGCGATGTCCAGCTCGGTGGCGCCAGGGACCAGGTCGGCGACGTAGCGGGCGAGGCAGTCGGTGGGGACGACGTCGAAGCCGACGCCGGACATGAGCGAGACGCCGCGCTCCTTGGCTTCGGCGTCATGGCGGAAGGAGCCCTCGAAGACAGGAATCTCGCCGGTGATGTCCAGGTAGTGGGTGCGCGAGGCGAGGCAGGCCTGGCGCATGGGTTCGCTGGTGTGGATGAAGGGCCCGGCGGCGTGGAGGACCAGGGGCAGGCCCTCCATGGCGGCGGTGAGCTGGCGGGCGTCATCCAGGGCGGCGGGACGGACCTCCAGGCCGAGCGCGTCGGCGAGGGGTGCCAGCTTCTCGCGAGAGCGGCCGGACAGCACGGGGCGGTGGCCACGACGCACGGCCTCCTCGGCGATGAGGCGGCCGGTGTAGCCAGAGGCGCCATACAGCAACCAGCGGGGAGTCGAGCTCGAAGTCGTCGTCACGGCCAGCGACGCTAGCAGGCACGCCGAGCGCGGGACGGAGTCTCCGTGGGCCCGCTCTGCTATCTGTCAACGGCCTCAACACTTCCATCTCCACACCGGAGGCATGATGCGGCGGCGGCTTTGCTGGGCCCTCTTGCTGGGAACCGGGGTCGGCCTCCTGGGGTGCGCGAGCCCGAACCCCTGGGTTCGGGTTGCTCGTCGCGCGGACGGACTCCTCGTCGTGCAGGGCCCCGCCGCCGGCCCGTTCGAAACAAAGGAGGAGCTGGCCCAGAACGCCTGTGAGCTGGTGACGGCACAGCCGGGCGCCGCCACGGGCAGACTCGGCGTGGAGTATTGCGTGCTTTGGTATTACGCGAGGGACGCGCGGCAGTACTTCATCAGCTACCTGTCCGATGTCGGGGGAAACCGGGCGAGCGGCAAGAAGTACTGCGAGGTGCCGAGAGCCCTCGATGCTTCGCATCCAGGAGGCGTGTTTCTCCTCGGGCCTGGCCATGGCCATCCGCACAATCGCCAGTTCTCAGCGGAAGACCTGGGCGCCGGACGCGAGCCAGGGTGGTCCCCACTGGGGCCCTCGCGGTTCCATGATAAGGGCACCGGCCGAACCTGGGACCGGGAGCTCCTGGTGTTCTTCAAGGAGTGGAGCGGCACCTGCACGACCTATAGCTACAACTACGCCACTCGGGTCGTGTCCGCCCTGCGCGAAGGTGTCTGGGTTCCCATCGGGAGAGTCGAGGGGAACTGGGGTGACCTCAAGATGTTCGAAGGCCAGGACTGGCTGCCATGACGCGGAAAGCATCCATGCGACGAACCCTTCTCGCGGTCGCTTCTCTTGGCGCGCTCGGCGGCTGCTCCTTCTTCGGCTACTACAAACCCGAGAAGCCGCGGTGGGCTCCGCCGGAGCAGGCCCGCGCCATCGACTTCCCGGACTCATTCGAAGCAGGCATCCACCTGACGGGGCCCATGGCCTCGGCGATGGAAGTGGCCATGAGCGACTTCCTGCCGCCAGGAGGCAAGCTCAAGGGTCACCGCACCGACCCACGTCTGGATGAGTGCCTGTCGCGGCGAAGCACCTACGAGACCTTCATCCTCCAGGCTCGCGACGACCTCTACTTCGTCCGGTTTTCACCGGTCCTGAGCCGCTGCGGCCTGGACGTCCCCATCCTGGACGGCGGCGCGGTCTATGCCGTCGACAGTCTGGGCCAGATTCTCGACGTCCACTGAGTCCACGTCGGCAGGCTGGCAACCCGCCCCACCGTCACCGGGCCACGGCGACTTCGGACCGGTGATTCACGTGCGCGTCCTCGACGCACACGAGCAGCGCGCGCAGGGCCGAGGGGGACGGCGCCGTCAGGAGCGCCTCACGCAGCCTCGCGTTGCGCAACAGCGCGCCGATGCGCGCCAGCACGCTCAGGTGCAGCCCCGCCGTGTCCGGCGGCGACACCATGCCCACGAAGATGCGCCCCTTCCCCCCGTCGGCCTCGCCGAAGTCCACGCCCTGGGGATGGATGCCCACGCAGGTGACGATGCGCGGCACGCCGACGAGCCGACAGTGCGGCACCGCCACGCCCCCCACCATCGCCGTCGAACCCAGCTGCTCGCGCGCCAGCAGATGCGCCGCCAGCTCCTTCGGGGACACCCGCGCCCGGGCCGCCATCAGCCCCGCCAGCTCGTGCACCACCCCCACCCGCTCGCGCGCCTCCAACGTCAGGCGGACAGCTTCGACCTCCAGGAAATCAGTCCACCGCAGCATGGCTCACCTCCTCGGGCCCACCGCTGCCTCCCGAGTCGCGCAGAGATGTGTCCACCGCCGCGATTCCGCATCCCTCTTCTGTTTTTCTTCGAGCCCACTGCACACTTCTCTCGGGTTTTCCGGGGTCAGTCCCTTCGACCCCGCCTCGCTCGCCTTTTCTCAACCTCGTCGAAGGCGACTCCACCTCTCACCGCATCATCGAAGGAGGACCGCGAGCGCACCGGGAGACGCGGCCCGCTCCACGCCCCGTCTCACGCGTCGCAAGTCCTTGGACCTGCTCGGACCGATGTTTGTGCGAGACATCCACCTCGCCCTCCAGGGCAGTCCCCTCACGGCGCGAGAACGAGCTCGTTGCGAAGCGGCTGGTGCGCCTCCTCCACGCTGACGAGCAGCTCGCGCATCGCTCCGGCGGAGGGCGCGGCCAGCAGCTCCGCCCTCAGCCGCGCATCACTCAACAGCGTCGCGATGCGAGAGAGCACGTTGAGGTGCAGCCCGGCCGTGTCCGGTGGCGACACCAGGCCCACGTAGATTCGCACCAACCCCTCCTCGGGCGCGCCGAACGCCAGGCCACCCCGGTGGATGCCCAGACAGGTGACGATGCGCCCGGCGCGCGCATGGCGACAGTGCGGCACCGCGACTCCGCCCTCCATCGCCGTCGCGCCGAGCTGCTCGCGCGCCAGCAGGTGCACCGCCAGCTCTCGCTGGGGAACCCCCGCGCGGGCCGACATCAACCCCGCCAGCTCATGCAGCACCGCCACCCGCTCTCTCGCGTCCAGCGACAGGCGGATGGCCTCCACGTCCAGGAACTCGGTCCACCTCAACATGCGGTCCTCCCAGGGCGGCACGACACCGCCACGCACTCGCGAACCCCCGGCCCTTCGCGCACGAGCCCCCTTGCCTCACCCCATCGCCGCCACGCGCTCGCGTCCGGACAGGACGATGCACGCGGCCAGCACTCGCGCCGTGAAGGCATCCCGCTCGTCGTCGTCGAACGCCCGCGCGAGTTGCTCGGGGTCGTCATCCAGGAACAGCGTGGAGCCCAGCCGGTCATACACATGCGCCAGCACGCCTCGGCAGCACGAGCACCGCCGAGCGCCGCTCAATGCATGTTCAGCACGCGCCCGAGCCTCGGCCAGCCGCTCCACGCCCAGCAGGCGCACCGCCTTGAGCGGCGCCTCACCGAGCGACGGACCGACCTGCTCGGCGGCCAGCGCGTGGAACAACGGCAATGACTTCACGAAACGGGGCAGCCACATGGGTCCTCCGTGCCGGGCCTTGATGACCCGCGCACGTGCCTTCCCATCGCATCCTCCGTGCCACCTCCGCCGACGCCAGACGCGCGGAATCCCAAGCCTTTTCCCGAGCGGCCTCCGACAGCACCGTGCAGACCGCAACCCGGAGCCCCACGCGGCCCGGCACATCGCGAGGTCTCCCCGGTGCCCGCTCGCCTGCCCGCTCATCCGCTATGGCATCCTGCGCGCCCATGAAGCCCCTCCACTCCGCCCTCCTCTTCTGCGCGCTCTTCTGCGCCTGCGACGACGACTCCTCCCCGAACACTCCAGACTCGGGCACGCAGGTCGAGCGCGGCCCCCGCGCGATTCCGCTCGAAGGCGACCCCAACGGCCTGTTCTGGGACGCCACCACGCAGACGCTCTACATCGCCGACGACCAGAACCACCGGCTCCTCAAGTACCGCGATGGGGAAGGCGTCTCGGTGGCGGCCACGCTGCCGGACGCGCCCGCCAACAGCCCCAACCTGGGCGAAGTGGTGCGCATGCAGGACGGCACCCTCGTCACCGTGCGCTTCGGCTTCGGCAACGCGGGCGCGGTGTTGTTCGTGCGTCCGGACGGCACCCCGGGCACCGTGCCGGGACTCCCCATCAACCGCCGTCGCATCGGCCTCACGGTGACGAAGGACGGCCGGCTGCTCGACAGCTACTTCGTGCGCAACAACAACGTGAACGTGGGCTCCGTGGCGCACGTCACGCTGGAGGGTACCGAGACGGAGCTGGTGGGCGCGCTCCAGAAGCCCGTGGGCGTGCTGGCCGTGGAGGACTCGCTCTACATCGCCGACCAGATTGCCGGGAAGGTGTACCGCTCTCCGCTGTCCAACCCCTCGGAGCTCACGACGCTCGCCACCATTCCGGAGCCGGACCTCCTGGCCCTCGGGCCCGGGGGCGCGCTGCTCACCGGCACGCGTCAGGGCGCGGTGCTGCGCATCTCCACCACCGACGGCTCCACGTCCGCGCTGGCCACGGGCTTCCAGCAGGTGCGCGGGCTCGCGTACGACGCCGTCAACCGCCGCATCTTCGCCGCCGACCACGACGACGACGAGACCAACGGCACCACGCACTTCCTCCAAATCATCCCGGTCGACTGATGCGCTCCACACCGTGGTTGTTGCTCTGGGGGCTGGCCTCCGCGCCGGCGCTCGCGGACGAGGCGTGGGTGCGGCCAACGCTCGTCGGTGAGCTGGATTACCGTCAGCACGCCTCGGACGTGGAGGGCTTCGACGGCTTCACCCTCGCGCGCCTGCGCCTGGGCGCCGAGGCCCATCCCCTGCCCTGGCTGGTGGCGCGCGGCGTGGCGGAGTGGGCCCAGGAGAAGCCCGCCCTCATCGACGCCTTCGTCGCGGTGACGGTGCTTCGGGACGTGAGGCTGTCACTCGGCTTCAACAAGACGCCGCTGTTCCCCAGCGCGCACGACGAGCACCTGGAGGCCCGCGCCATCCCCGAGCTGTCGGGCCTGACGCAGTCCTTCTGGCCTCGGCGAGATTTGGGACTGGAGGCGCGGTGGACGCCCACGGGCCTGCCGCTGGAGACCTGGGTGCGCGTGGGCAACGGCTCGCGCAGTCCGCTGGGCAATGACAACCAACTGCCCGCGCTGGACGTGCGCGTGGATGGCCGGTGGGGCCGCTCGGCGGGAGTGCCGGAGTCCTCCTGGGGCGTGCGCGTGGGCGCGGGGGCACACGTGGAGAGCGCCTATGACCGAGCGGGCATCGGCGGCATCGGCCCGCAGGGCTTCGTCTACTACCGGCCGCCGCCCGTGAGCGGAACGCGCACCGTGACGGAGGCGCACGCGCGCCTGGACGTGGGGCCGGTGCGAGTGGCCGCGGAGGCCGCCGCCGCGTGGGAGCGGCGCTCGCGCGACACGGATGGAAACCCGGGGACTCCGCGTGAGGCCCTGCCCGAACTGGAGAGCCAGGGCGCGTCGCTGGAGGTGTCCTGGGTGGCCTGGGGAAGGCCGCGCAACGAAGGCCCCCTGTGGCCCCAGCCGAAAGACGAGGTCTCCCAGTCCCTCCAGGCGCTGCGCGAGGGACAGGTCCCCGAGGGTGCGCTGGAGGTGGCCGCGCGCGTCGAGCGACTGTGGCTGGGCCGAGGCGCCTCCGATGTGCAATCCGGTGGCGCATCGAGCGCGGCCCTCGCCGTGCGCTGGTGGACCACGTCCTTCCTGGGCGTGGGCGTCGCGGGGTACCTGCAGCGCTACGACACCGCGCCGCTCGAGGAGCCGGACCGCCGAAACACCTGGCTGGTGCTGGCGCGCACGACGGTGAGCTTCCACTGAAGTGACTCCAGCGAGCGCCTCCCGGTCCTCACGTGCCGGGGGCGCCGCTTCGTGCGCGGGGCACGTCCATGCGGCGCGGGGCGCTCCGCTCCTCCAGCGCAAGGCACGCCGCTTCAGCGCAGGGCGCGCCCGTGCAGCCGGGCCTGCTCCCGACACTCGCCCTGGCACTCGGGGAAGAGCAACAGGAAGCGGGCCTGCTCACGGCAGCGCGGCACCAGCCCGCTGTGCAGAGGAGTCGAGCACAGGCGCTGGAAGCCCGCCCACGCATCGTCGAACACGGCGGCGCGGTCCTCGGGCGCCAGCGTCAGCACGGCGCGGCGCTCCGAGGCCAACCAACCGACCACGACCGCCAGGGCCGCGCCCAGCCCGAGTACCCACAGCAAGTCCCTCCACCAGGGACGCGCCAGGGAGACGGGCTCCGGCGCGGAGGCGGAGGACACGACGGACAGGTGCGACTTGGGACGCATGACGGCGACAGCAGGGGCAAGCCCCGTGCCGCGCGGTGGTGCGAGTCTCCCGAGGGACGTCGCGCCTGAGAGCCCCACGGCCGTTGCATTCGGCAAGCTCGCTCGCGAGGAGCCGTGCATCGCGCAAGCCTTCCCGAGTGGAGGGCTTCAGCGCACGGCGTTGCGCAGCACGGGGTCCAGCTCCTGACGGCACGCGTCGTCACACTCGGAGAAGCGGAGGATGAACTGCGCCTGCTTCTGGCAGCGCTGGAGGAGGCGGGGGCCGGCGTCGCCCAGACACATGAGGTGGAAGCTGTCGCGCGTCTCGTCGAAGAGGGCCTGGCGCTGGGCGGGGGACATGGCGTTGATGGCGCGGTTCTCGCCGCCCTGGAGATAGCCCCACACGACGGCGAGCACCGCCAGCACGATGCCCAGTGTCACCCCCTGGCGGAGGCGCTTCTGGTTGCGAGTGGGGGGCCTGTCGCGGGTGAAGATGTTGTCCTCGCCACCCTCGTCGTTCCCGGTCGAACCCATAGGCCCCTGTTCCACCGCAAACCGGCGACCAACGCCAGCATTGGTTGCTTCCGGTGTGAACGAGCCGTCACCGTTGACGGGGTTGCAGCCTGCACGAAAGGGCCGGGTCCGGGTTGCGGACCGCACGGAGGGGGTGAGGGGGCGGCGTGGAAGTCCCCGTGAGGACTCGCGCCGTGCAGGTCACACGGCCGGGCGCGGGTGATGCCATTAGAATCGAGGCATGGATGGACAGGTGGAACAGGTCCCCGTTTCCGGGGAGCGCCCGATGCGGGTGCTGGTGGTGGACGACGAGCGCAACATCCGCCACACGCTGAGGGTGTGCCTGGAGGGGTTCGGCTGCGAGGTGCGTGAGGCGGCCACGCCCGAGGCGGCCCTCGCCGCGCTCGCCCAGGCACCAGCCGACCTGGCCTTCGTCGACCTGCGGCTGGGCTCCGCGAGCGGCTTGGATTTGCTGCCGAGGCTGCTCGCCGAGTCGCCCAACCTGGACGTGGTGCTCATCACCGCGTACGCGACGTTCGACACGGCGGTGGAGGCGGTGCGGCGGGGGGCGCGGGACTACCTGCCCAAGCCCTTCACGCCGGCGCAGATACGGCATGTGTTGGACCGCTCCAGGGAGCACCGTGCGCTGTCGTCGCAGTTGGAGAGCCTGGAGGGGCAGCTCGCGCAGGCGGTGCCGGAGGCGACGCTGGAGACCAGCTCGCCGGTGATGCACGCGGCGATTGGACTGGTCTCCCGCGCGGCGACGGCGGATGCGGCGGTGCTGCTGCGAGGCGAGAGCGGTACGGGCAAGGGCGTGCTCGCGAGGGCGTTGCACTCGATGAGCGCGAGGCGGCGGCGGCCGTTCGTCACGGTGAACTGTCCGACGCTGTCGGAGCAGCTCCTGGCGAGCGAGCTGTTCGGCCACGTGCGGGGAGCCTTCACCGGGGCGGTGAAGGACCAGCCGGGGCGGGTGGAGCAGGCGGAGGGCGGCACGCTGTTCCTGGATGAAATCGCGGAGATGAGCCCCTCGCTCCAGGCGCAGCTGCTGCGGTTCCTCCAGGAGAAACAGTTCGAGCGACTGGGCGAGGGCCGCACGCGCAAGTCGGACGTGCGCGTGGTGGCGGCGACGAATCGGGACTTGGAGAAGGACGTGGCGGAGGGACGGTTCCGCGAGGACCTGCTCTATCGGCTCAACGTCATCGAGGTGAAGCTGCCGTCGTTGCGGGAGCGGCCGGAGGACTTGTTGTCGCTGGCGAGGCGCTTCGTCGCGTTCTTCGCGAAGGCGGCGCAGCGGCCGACGACGCCGGAGTTGTCACCCGCGACGGAGAAGATGCTGCTGGCGTATCCGTGGCCGGGCAACGTGCGAGAGCTGCGCAACGCGGTGGAGCGAGCGCTCATCGTGTGGCCAGCGGGAGTGCTGGAGCCGCAGGCGTTTCCGGAGCGAATCGCCGCGGCGGCGGGTTCGGTGGTGACCTTGGGTGGGCCGCACACACTGGAGGAGGTGGAGCGCGAGCACACCCTGCGCGTGATGACGTCCGCGCCGACGCTGGACGAAGCGGCGAAGGTGCTCGGCATCGACGCGTCCACGCTGTGGCGCAAGCGCAAGAAGTACGAGTCCGGAGGCAAGGGCGAGGGCTGAGCTGGCGAGGGCCGGCCCCAGACCACGGTCACGACACGAGAGGCTTCAACAACCCGGCCTGCTCCAGAAGCTCGCGCACCGTCTCGGCCAACGCCACATGCTCTGGATTGCTGGCCGTGAAGCGCTCGGGAGTGAGGATGATGAGGGTGCCCTTGTCCTCCACGGGCTCGATGCGCACCGGAGCAGGCAGTGGCGGCACCGTGCCTCGATGGCGAGCGAGATACGTCACCCAGCCGATGTAAGGGGCCTTCGGAACGCGGCGAGGCTCGACCAGATCACGGTGAGCGTGCGACATGGCCACGCCCCAATCTGGCTCCCAGGCGCTCGCGGTTGCGCGCAGCGTGTCCGCCAGCACGGACGCGGTCAGAATGCGACTCGCGGACAGCCTCCGATTCGGCAAGCCGAACACGCAAACATTGCGCACCGCATCGGTGTACCCACCGCAGAGGATGTCGAAATCAGCCGCGTCCCCGTCTTCAGTCGCACCGTTCCAGCCTCGAATGCGAAACCCAAGGTCTTCAAACACTCGGTCTCGACCTCGAAGGACGAGCTTCTCCAATTCCATGGGGCTCGGGGCAAGAGGTCGCTTCAACGCATCCTTGCGCGACTTCCCGAGTTGAAACCATCGCGCGAATGCGGGGTCGGCATCAGCAAGCGCGCTCAGGAACCTCGCCAGACGATGGGCGCACTCCTGCGCCGTTTCCTTCCGGGCTCCCCAGTAGACGCCAGCGTAGTAGGTCTCATCCACGTTCACGGGTTCCTCACATCACCGGGGGCGTAAACACCACCTCGATACTTGCCGCATCGTAGTTGGCCAGCAGCTTCCGAATCGCATTCGCAGCCGCCTCTTCCGCGATGTGCCACCGTATCGGGGTATTGGTGGGACGGGCGGCGCGGAGCTGGCGTTGGGCCTGCTCTACAAGAGCCTTTGCGCCTGAGTTCTTGAACCACCGTTTCGGGTCGAGTCCCTCGAAGAACTTGGCATAGCCCAGTCCCTTCGCCTCCAGCAGCACTTCGTCCTTGAACCCATCGAACTTCACGCCACCGCTGCTATTGCCGACTCCACCGACCCAGTATGCCTCGTCGGCGGAGTGCCCCGTGATTTGTTCCTGGTAGCGCCGGGAACGGGGCGACATGGATTCCTTGACCGGTCCCCACTGGCCGGGGCCACTCGCTGGCCCTCCTTGCTTCGCCGCCGGGCTCGCTCGTTGAAGGATGATGGCCGCGCCAGGACCGCCGCTCAGCACCGCCGCCGCGCGTCCCACCGGCACCGCCACGATTCTCATGGAGAGCGCCCCCTGCGCCGAGAGCGACAGCACCGGCACCTCGGCCGTCGCGAACGTCGCTCCTTGTAGCGTGCGCGTCGCGGCGGAGGTCGTACCCCATGTGGCGATGAGATTCGTCACCAGCTTGGAGACGGCCTGCACCTGCTCGCCCCGCGTCATGTACCGGAAGCGCTCCACGTACTCAGGGGACGAGGCCAGCAGTGCCGCCACGGCAGCCGGCATTTGCCTCAGCGCCGCGAGGTTGGCCTCGGGTGACGTGGAGACGAACTGTCCCACCGCCATCGCCAGCCCGACGAAGGCCTCCTCCGCTCCGTCCAACGTGCGACTGATGACGTCGGCATCATCGTGGACATCCGCCATCGGGAAGCCATCCACCTCCCGCAGGTCCGCGCCCAGCGCGCGGAAGACTCCCGTGCGCCCGTCGTAGAAGCGGCCCAACTCGAAGCCGTGCGCGCGGAAGGAGTCCTCCTTCCACTCCACCGGGCCCACACGCTGCTGCGTCCTCCCGCTGCGCACCCACGCGAGGCACCCATCAGGCCGGAGCACCGCCAGTTGCGTGAAGCGCTCTACCTTCCTCGCCAGCTCCGCCCTCGACACTTCACCCGCGTCCATCACCTCACGCAGCATGAAACCCACGGCGACCCGCGCCGGGAACTGCCCCAGCGTCACTTCCTTGCCCAGCAGCCCCCGCAGCAGCCTCGCCGCCTGGGTCGCCGTGAGTGACTCACCCGACACGGGCCTCTCGTCGTGCTCCTCCAGCCCCGCGTCGCGCAGCAACGCATCGAACGCGTCACCGCCCGCGCCACCGACATGCCGGGCCTCCAGGGAGCCTCTCTCCGGCCCCCGCTCCCCCAACAACGCGGACCGCTGCTGGAACGTGCCCCTCCGCGTCGAGGGTTCGACTCCAGCGCAGCCCGTGACGAGCAGCGCTGCGCACAGCAGACAAAGGCCAGCACGCATTCCTCACCCACCTGCTTCCCTCACGAGAGGCAAGCAGCGTGAATGCTGGCATTTACCCCTGACAAGGCGCACGGCGACTTCAACGGAAAGCAAACCTCCAACGTCACGCCGACACGCTTTCGCGTTCCACCGTCCCGTGAAGCCCCTTCCCGGTCTCCTGTCCACTTGCCCACGAGTCGCGCCCAGCCGAGCCCTCCACTGAAGCGCTCCCCTCCCCGCTCCCCCAGGCGAGACATGGCGAGGGAGCTTGCGCGCCCATGCCTGTGATTGCCACGACCCGCATGCATGCGGACCGTTGTGCGGCGACCTCAACGACACACCAAGGAGCGCACCCGTGGACGTCATCGACCTCTTGATTCAACAGCACCGCGAAGTCGACGCCTTGTTCCTGGCGTTCCGCAACGCCTCGGACGACACGAGCAGGAAGGAGCTCTGCATCCAGCTCGCGGAGGCCCTCATGCTGCACTCCACCATCGAGGAGCGCTGGGTCTATCCCAAGGCCACGCGCATCGTGGGCGACGAGAAAATCGAGCACGCGGAGCAAGAGCACCAGGAGATGACGAAGCTCCTGGGCGACATCGTCCGCATGCGCGACGACATGAACTTCGTGAAGGCCAAGGTCGACTCGCTGGAGAAGGTGGTCAAGCGCCACATCGCTGACGAGGAGAAGAACATCCTCCCGCAGGTCGCCCAGAACATCACCGAGAAGGAGCTCGGCATGTCCTGCAAGGACCTCGTCCGCGAGGCCTCCAAGATTCGCCGCGAGGAGATGAAGGACTGGGGCGAAGCCTCCGTGTAACGCCGTGAGCAGCACTCCCGCCCGTGCCTCCCACCAGGAGCACGGGCGGGAGCGTCACCCCGGCTCCACCGCCGTCGGCTGCGGAAGCGTGAACCAGAACGTGCTCCCACGTCCCGGCGCGCTCACCACGCCCAGCTCGCCGCCGTGCGCCTGGACAATCTCTTTCGCGATGGACAACCCCAGCCCCGCGCCGCCCACGGGAGCACCGGGCGCGCGGTAGAACTTCTCGAAGATGCGCCCCTGCTGCTCCGGCGCGATGCCTTCTCCCGTGTCGCGCACCTCGAAGCGCACGCGCGTCCCCTCGCGAGCCACACGCACCTCCACCTCGCCTCCCCCCGGCGTGTGCTTCACCCCGTTGCCCACCAGGTTGCCCAGCACCAACCCCAGCCGGTCCGGGTCCACGTCCACCGCCTCCACCTCCAGCCCCACCTGCTTCGCCAGTCGAACCCCGCGCTCCGCCGCCGCCGCGCGCTGCGAGTCCAGCGCCGCCTCCACCAGCTCCTCGGTGGACACCCGCCGCACCTCCAGTCGGAGCTGCCCCGCCTGGATGCGAGACAAATCCAGCAGGTCATCGACGATGCCCTGCAAGCGCTCGCAGTCCTCACGCGCCGCGAACAGCAGGTCCGCCTGCTTCTCCGTCACCGCGCCCACCATGCCCTCGGCCACCAGGTGCACCGCCATGCGCAGCGAGGTCAGCGGCGTGCGGAACTCATGCGCCACCGTGGCCACCAAATCGTTCTTCAGCTCGTCGAAGCGCCGCAGCCGCGTCACGTCCTGGAGAATCACCGTGGCGCCCACGACTTCGCCCGTCTCTCCGTACACCGGACTCCCACGCGGCAGGAGCCACCGGTCGCCATCCGCCAGCTCCACGCGCACGGCCTCTTCGTAGCCCCGGGGCTGATACGCGCCCTTCCCGCCCAACACGTGGCCCCGCACGCGCTCCAGCACCTCGCGAGCCTCCGGCACCACCCGGCCCAGCACGTCCCCGCCACCCTCCAGCGACAGCTTCAGCACGTCCTCCGCCGAGCGGTTGACGTTGAGCAACACCCCATCCGCGCCGAACACCACCACCGGGTCCGGAAGGCTGTCGATGGCCGCCTGCGACGCGGCCTGCGCCTGGAGCAGCTCGCCCAGGCTGCTCTGGCGATACTGCTGGAGCGCCTCCGCCATCGAGTTGAAGTCCTGCCCGAGCTGCGCGATTTCGTCCGTCCCCTCCACCACCGCGCGCACCGCGTAGTCCCCTCGTCCCAGTCGCCGCACCGCCTGCGACAACACCGACACCGGCCGCAGCGCGCGATGCGTGAGGGACGTGGAGGCGAACAACCCCACGCCGAAGGCCGCGAGCACCGCCAGCACCATCAGCGTGTTGACCCGGTCGCTCTGCCGCCGCAGCTCCTCGCTCTTGTGCACCATCGCGTCCTGGTTGAGCGCCAGGACGGCGGACGCCGCGGACTTCACCTCGCGGAAGGCGGGCTCGATGCTCCGGAAGTACACCGTCTTGCGCTCCGCCTCCGACGCCTGCGCGAGGAACACGTCATACGCCGCCTGATAGCGCTCCCAGCCCGCGCGCAGCCGACGGGTGGACTCGGCCTCGCCCGGCTCGGTGACGTTGCCTTCCTGAAGGCGCAGCTCCGACTCCAACCCCTGACGCTGCGCGGCCTGCTGCGCCTGTCCCCGCTCCAGCTCGCCCGCGACGATGAAGAGGGCGGCGCTGTCCATCCGCTCCAGCTGCTCGGTCATCCGCTGCGCCGCGAGCACGCTGCGGTAGTTGTCCTGGAGGATGCGCTGCCCCGAGCGCCCCAGCCGCGCCAGCGTGACGACGGCCACCACGCCCACCAGCACGAGCGCGAGCGCCAGCGGGGCCTGGGCCAGCAGCAACCGGAGCCGCAGCGTCATGAGCGCTTCTCCTCGGGCGCGGGGTCGAAGGCCACGACGTGGATGTCGAAACCCTCACCCTCGCGCAGCAGCCGCACGTCCGCCGCGCGCCCCAGCGCCCGCTTCCACCAGGGCTGATGCGAGCGACCCACCATGATGTGGCCCACGCCGTGCGAGCGCGCGAAGTCGAGGATCGCCTCCACCGGGTCCTTCGAGCGCAGCCGCACCACCTCCGCCCCCAGCTCCTTCGCCTTCTCGATGTTCGTGAGCAGGTGCCGCTGCGCCTCCGCGTCGATGAGGTGCGGCGCCTCGCGCGGCGTCTCCACGTACACCACGAACCAGTCCGTGTTCAGCCGTCCCGCCATGCGCGAGCCGCGTCGCAGCAGCGTCGCCGCGCGCGGAGGGTGGCTCGACAGCGCCACCAGCACCCGTCCCCACGCCGCGCCCTTCTGTGAGCCTTCATCTCCCTTGCGCGACGGCAGCCCGGCGGTGGCGCGGTCCAGGCTCTCCGCCACCTCGCGCAGCGCCAGCTCGCGCAGCGTGGACAGGTTCTCTCCCTTGAAGAAGCGCTCCAGGGCGTGCGGCACCTTGTCCTCCGCGTAGATTTTCCCCGCTTTCAGGCGCTCGTGCAGGTCCTCCACCGCCAGGTCCAGGTTCACCACCTGGTCGGCGCCCTTGAGGAAGCTGTCCGGGAGCGTCTCGCGCACGGTGACGCCGGTGGTGCGCTCCACCAGGTCATTGAGGCTCTCCAGGTGCTGCACGTTGAAGGCGCCGATGACGTTGATGCCCGCGTCGAGCAGCTCCTGCACGTCCTGGTAGCGCTTGCGGTGCCGGCACACCGGCAGGTTGGTGTGGGCCAGCTCGTCCACCACCGCGACCTGCGGCTTGCGCGCCAGCACCGCGTCCAGGTCCATCTCCTCCACGGTGACGTCGCGGTACGTGTGCGCCTTGCGAGGCACCACCTCCAACCCGTCCACCAGGGCCTCGGTCTCCTTCCGGGCGTGCGTCTCCACGAAGCCCAGCACCACGTCCACGCCCCGCCGCTTCAGCGCGTGCGCCTCTTCCAGCATGCGGTACGTCTTCCCCACGCCGGCCGCGAAGCCGATGTAGAGCTTGAGCCGACCGCGCCGGCCCCGCTCCACAAGCTCCAGGAAGTCCTCCGCGCGCGAGCGTCGCGTCATCGTCACCCTCGGACCTCCACCGTGGAGGCGCGAGCGACAATGCCCGCGCCTCCACGCGAATGCATGAGGAGAATGGACTCCGTCACTCGGGAGTCACCGCGCCCATCGGCTGCGCGGGCTCCGAGGCGAGCCGGCCGAACTGCCGGTCCAGCGCCAGATTCAACAGCAGCACGTTGACGCGCTGCTCGCCCAGCACGCCGAGCGTCCGTCCCTCGACATGCGAAGCCACCACCGCGAGCACGCGCTCCGGTGCGACTCCACGTGCCTTCGCCACGCGCGGCGCCTGCCAGCGCACCGCCTCCGGCGACAGGTGCGGATCCAACCCCGAGGCCGACGTGGTGACCAGCTCCCCGGGCACCAACCCAGGCGCGTCCGGATTCTCGCGACGCAGGCGCTCGACGTCCGCGGTGACGCGCTCCTGGAGCTTGCGCGACGTCGGCCCCAGGTTGCTGCCCGAGGACGCCGCCGCGTCGTAGCCCGCACCGGCCGCCGAGGGACGCGGCTGGAAGTAGCCCCCCTGGGTGAAGCCCTGGCCAATCAGGGCGCTGCCCACCACGCGGCCCTGCTCGTCCTTCACGAGCGAGCCCTGGGCCTCGGCGGGGAACAACAGCTGCGCCACGCCGGTGACGGCGAGCGGGTACAGCACGCCGGTGAGCACCAGCGTGACGACGCAGGCGCGCATGGCGGTGAGGAGAGTGGAGACCATGATGTGAAGTCCTTTCACGTTCAGGACAGGCCCACGGCCGTGAGCAACACGTCCAGGGCCTTGATGCCGACGAAGGGAACGATGACGCCACCCAGCCCGTAGATGAGCAGGCTGCGCCGCAACAGGGCCGCCGCGCCGAGCGGGCGGTAGCGCACGCCACGCAACGCCAACGGGATGAGCGCGATGATGATGAGCGCGTTGAAGATGACCGCCGCCAGAATCGCGCTGTAGGGCGACGACAAGCCCATCACATTGAGCGGAGCAATCTGGGGGAACACCCCCATGAACAGCGCGGGGAGGATGGCGAAGTACTTCGCCACGTCGTTGGCGATGGAGAACGTCGTCAACGTGCCGCGAGTCATCAGGAGCTGCTTGCCCACCTCCACCACCTCCAGCAGCTTGGTGGGGTTCGAGTCGAGGTCCACCATGTTCCCCGCCTCCTTCGCCGCCTGCGTGCCGGTGTTCATCGCCACGCCGACGTCGGCCTGGGCCAGCGCGGGCGCGTCGTTGGTGCCGTCGCCCGTCATCGCCACCAGCTTGCCCTTGGCCTGCTCGGTGCGGATGAGCGCCAGCTTGGCCTCGGGCGTCGCCTCCGCGAGGAAGTCATCCACCCCCGCCTCACGAGCAATCGCCGCCGCCGTGCGCGGGTTGTCTCCGGTAATCATCACCGTGCGAATGCCCATGGCCCGGAAGCGGTCGAAGCGCTCCTTGATGCCGCCCTTCACCACGTCCTTCAGGTGGACGATGCCCAACAGCCGCGAGCCCTCCGCCACCGCCAGCGGAGTTCCGCCCGCGTCTCCGATGCGCCCCGCCGCCGCCGCGAGCTCCGCCGGCACCGCGCCGCCCTGCGCCTGCACGTGTTTGACGATGGCATCCACCGCGCCCTTGCGGATGCTGCGTGGCTTCGGGTCCACCAGGTCACACCCGCTCATGCGCGTCTGCGCGGTGAACGGGACGAACGTCGCCTGGTGCGCCAGCAGCTCGCGCGGACGCATCTTGTACGTGTCCTTCACCAGCGTGACGATGGAGCGGCCCTCGGGCGTCTCGTCCGCCAGACTCGCGAGCTGCGCGGCCTCCGCCAGGTCCTCCATGCGCACGCCCGGCATGGGCAACAGCTCCGTCGCCATGCGGTTGCCCAGCGTAATCGTGCCCGTCTTGTCGAGCAGCAGCGTGTCCACGTCCCCCGCCGCTTCCACCGCGCGGCCACTCATCGCCAGCACGTTCTTGCGCAGGAGCCGGTCCATGCCGGCGATGCCGATGGCGCTCAACAGGCCACCAATCGTCGTGGGGATGAGGCACACCAGCAGCGCCACCACGGCCGTGCCCGACAGCGGCACCCCGGAGTAGAGCGCCAGCGGCACCAGCGACACACACGCCAGCAGGAACACCACCGTCAGGCCCACCAGCAGGATGTGCAGCGCTATCTCGTTCGGCGTCTTCTGCCGGGCCGCGCCCTCCACCAGTCCAATCATCCGGTCCAGGAAGGACTCGCCCGGGTTGACCGCGATGCGCACCACGATGCGGTCCGACAGCACCTTCGTGCCACCCGTCACCGCCGAGCGGTCTCCACCAGACTCGCGAATCACCGGCGCGGACTCGCCGGTAATCGCGGACTCGTCCACGCTGGCGATGCCCTCCACCACCTCGCCGTCGCCGGGGATGAGGTCGCTCGCCTCGCAGACCACGAGGTCCCCCTTGCGCAGGTCGGACGCGGGCACCCGCTCCTCACGCCCGTCCGTCAGCTTCCGCGCGGTGGTGTCCTTGCGCATCTTGCGCAGCGCACCGGCCTGGGCCTTGCCACGACCCTCCGCCACGGCCTCCGCGAAGTTGGCGAACAGCACGGTGAACCACAGCCACACCGCCACCGCCACGGTGAACCACAGCGGCGCGCCATCGGTGTGCGGCGAGACGAGGTCCTTCACCACGAACACCGTGGTGAGCAGGCTGCCTGCCCACACCACGAACATGACGGGGTTGCGCGCCACGTCGCGCGGGTGGAGCTTCTTCAGACTGTCCAACAGCGCGGGCTTCAACAGGGACGCGTCGAGGAGCGACGCCGGTTTGGAGGATGCGGAGCTCATGGCTCAGTAGACCTTTCCGGCCCCGGCGAGGAAGTGCTCGACGATGGGGCTCAGGGAGAGCGCGGGGAAGAAGGTGAGCGCACCGACGATGACCACGATGCTCACCAGCAGGCCTGTGAACAGGGCGCCATTCGTCGGGAAGGTGCCCGGACCCGCCGGCACCACCTTCTTGCCCACCATGGAGCCGGCGATGGCCAGCGCGGGGACAATCATCAGGAAGCGCCCGCCGAGCATGGCCAGCCCCAGCGAGAGGTTCCAGAACGGTGTGTTCGCGTTGAGGCCCGCGAACGCGCTGCCGTTGTTCGCCGTGCCGCTGGTGAACGCGTAGAGAATCTCCGTCAGGCCGTGCGGCCCCGCGTTGTTGAGCGAGGACACACCCTGCGGGAGCACCGCCGCCACCGCGGACATCCCCAGGATGAACACCGGGAAGATGAGCACGTAGAGCATCGCGAGCTTCATCTCCCTCGCCTCAATCTTCTTGCCCAGGTACTCGGGCGTGCGGCCCACCATCAGTCCGGCGATGAAGACGGACAGCACCACCATGATGAGGATGCCGTAGAGGCCCGCCCCCACTCCGCCGAAGATGACCTCGCCCAGCTGCATGTTGACCAGCGGCACCAGCCCGCCCAGCGGGTTGAAGCTGTCGTGCATCGAGTTGACGGCGCCGCACGACGCATCCGTGGTGACGGTGGCGAAGAGGGCGGACGCGGTGATGCCGTAGCGCACCTCCTTGCCCTCCAGATTCCCCGCCTGCGCCACGTGCGCGGAGGCCACGGCGGCGTTGGGCTGGGACTCGGCGGCGTACGCGGCGGTGACGCCCGCGAGGAAGAGGATGGACATGGCCGCGAAGAGGGCCCAGCCCTGCTTCGTGTCCCCCGTCATCTTCCCGTACGTGTACGTCAGCGCGGAGGGGATGCAGAAGATGAGCAGCATCTGCACCAGGTTGGTGAGCGGCGTCGGGTTCTCGAAGGGGTGCGCGCTGTTGGCGTTGAAGAAGCCGCCACCGTTGGTGCCCAGCATCTTGATGGCCTCCTGCGAGGCCACCGGACCCATGGCGAGCGTCTGCTTCGCGCCCTCCAGCGTCGTCAGCTCGGGGTACGGCGAGAGGTTCTGCAACATGCCCTGCGAGACGAAGAAGAGGGCGGCGACGAAGCTCAGCGGCAGCAGCACGTAGAGCGTGCCGCGCACCACATCCACCCAGAAGTTGCCCAGCGTCTTCGCGCCCTCGGGCCCCGGGCGACGCGTGAAGCCTCGCGCCAGCGCCAACGCCACGCCGAGTCCCGCCGCCGCGGAGACGAAGTTCTGCCACGCCAGCCCCACCATCTGCGTGAGGTAGCTCATGGTGGACTCACCGGCGTACGACTGCCAGTTGGTGTTGGCGACGAAGCTGGCCGCCGTGTTGAACGACAGCTCCGGGCCCACCGCGCCCAGGCCCTGGGGATTGAGCGGCAGCACGTGCTGCATGCGCTGGAGCCCGTAGAGGATGACCATGCCCAGCGCGCTGAAGGAGAGCAGCGCGCCGCAGTACTCCACCCACGTCTGCTCGCGCCGGGCGCTGGCGCCCGTCAGCCGCAAGAGCACGCGCTCCACGGGACCGAGCACGCGCGGCAACGGCTGCGTGTCTCCTTCGAAGACACGGAAGAGGTAGAGGCCCAGCGGCTTCGTCAGCGCGAGCAGCAGGGCGAAGAACAACACAATCTGCAACCAACCGATGAGGGTCATGGCGGGGTCCCTAGAAGCGCTCGGGACGGAGCAGGGCGTAGACGAGGTAGGCGGTGAGCAGCACGGCGAGCACGGCGCCAGCGGCGTATTCGAAAGTCATCGGGTGGACCTCACAGGCGCTCGCAGCCGTGGGCGTAGCCCCACGCGAGCGCGAAGAAACCAAGGGTGACGAGGAGGAGGACGACATCCATGAAGGGACTCCAGACTCAGAACCAGGCAGTGGCTCCGAGGACGATGAGCGTCTCGGAGTCCTTCAGAACGGGGGCGCCCGCGTCAGTGGTCGCGCGGCTGGCGAAGACGTCCTCTGTCGAACGGTCATGCCGCGCCTCCAGCTTGAGGGTGAGGTGCTCCACGGGCTTCACCTCGAGGGTGAGCGTGGCCCCCGACAGCGTCTGCTCCACGCCCGTCATCAGACCGTCAGCGTCGCGGTACGCCTCCACTCGGGCGACCAGCGCCACGGGCTCGGTGAGCTGGACTCGGGCGTTGAGGCCCGCCGCGTACCAGACCGCGCGGTCCGCGCCGGGAATCCGCTGGGTGCCGGCGTCCACGGTGGCGGCGAGCTTGAAGGACTCCATCACGGCGTACGTCGCCACCGCGTCCGCGAAGAGCCGCAGGCCGTCGCTGCCCTCGGGGCCTTCGTTGCCGATGAAGGTGTTGAAGGACGCTGACAGGCGCGGGCCCGCGTAGGCGACCTGCGTGCCCAGCGCGAGCCCGCGGTTGTTGTCACCGAGCGTCTGCCAGCCATTGAGGAGCTGGAGCTGCACGCTCCACGCGTCGTTCAGCGCCCACGTGCCCTTGAGGCCCGTCTGGTAGTAGGGCGACAGCTCGCCCATCCACGAGCGCGTGTACGTCCAGTTGAGCTGTGATTGGAAGGACTCCAGCCCGATGTGGCTCGGGTAGAGCCCCGCCTCCAGCGTCAGCGGCCCGGTGGCGTAGGACAGCGAGGCCTGCTGCACGTAGCGCCACACGTCGAGGCCCGTGGCGACACCCTCGGGCTCGGCCGCGTGGACGACTTCCGCGCCCGTGCCGAAGCCGAGCAGCACCTTGAAGCCCACCGGCTCCGGCGCCACGCTCACGCCGATGGAGGCCAGGTTGATGGCCACCTCGCTGTCACGCTTCGCGGACGTGCCGGTGCCGGGGATGAAGTTCGCCGAGTTCGCGGGCCGGTTGAAGTTGTGGCCGAAGTACACGTCCACGCCGCCCTCGGGCTTCAGGCGGGAGAAGAAGCCGGAGTCAGCCCTCGTATCCGAAGGTTCCGGAGGGGGAGGCGAGGAGGCGTCGGCCTGCTGGAGCAGCAGGGAGAGCAGCAGCGGAGGAGTGTCGATGGGCCACATGAGCGTGCTCCCCTCTTGAGCACCGCCCGTACCAATCCCCTCCTCCGTGCACCCCAGACGTTCCAAGGGGTTGCGGACCGGCCCGACGGGAGCGGATTGCAACCTGCACGACGGGCCCCTCCGCGCCGTGCACGTTGAGACCTCCGCTCACTCCCGGATGACCCGTGCGTAGGCGGCAAGCGCCTCGCGCAGCGGCGCCCCGCCCTGCTCCTCGGCTCCGTCTTGAAATTCAATCCGGAGCCCCTGGGAGCTGAACCTCGCGGCGGCGAGGAGGACGGGCGCGAACTTCCGCACACGCGGCCCCCGGACGGTGGCTCGAAGGGGGACCTCCGCGCCTCGGGTCATCTCGAGCCTCCAGTCCCCATCCTCCCCGGAGGCCTCGAAGTACTCCAACTGGGAAGCCAGCTGGGAGTGGGCACACCGGATGACGAGGTCCAGCGAGGTATAGGGGGCTGCCAGCCACGTCAGGTGGGGCAGGGCCGTCAGCGCATCCGCCAGGCCCTTCGCATAGGAGTCCTTCAACTCCAGCCGCCTCACGGAGTTGTTCGCGGACAGGAAGCTCGCCGTCTCACCTGGAACATTCAGCAGCCTCGCTACGCGGCGCAACGCTGGATGCCGGAGCATGCGCCCCCAATGTGCGGCGTCATTGCCGTCGCCAGGGTGCTTCGGATTCCAGTTGATCTCCTCCACCGTGTTCCACCCGGGCTCCGGCTTCGGGAAGGCCTTGGGGAAGAGGTCCCCCATTATCGGGCGGACCGCGACGGGGAAGCCCCGCTCGAAGCGGGTGTAGCCTCGCTCGATGTAGGGGCCCAACGGCGCCTCCCACCGCTCCCGGTTCGCCGCGAGCAGTCGAGCGATGCGCTCCTCATCCGGCGCCTTCGCATGCTGGAGCATGATGAACTCCCCCAGTGGGTCGCCCTGCTCAAGCAGTTGGTCGGCCAACACCAGCCGGGCGGAGTCCTCCTCCGGCGCATCATAGACACGGGCGAACAGCGCCTCCCGCGTCGCCGCGCTGGGGCGTGCATGCTCCACCCGTGCCTCGATGACCTCCTTCAGCGCGTCACACCGCGCCAGGGTCTCCGCATCGAGCACGGGAGGAACCCAACGAGCCCCCAGTCGGAGGACGAGGTCGAACCGCTCGACCTCCTCCCCTTGCGTCGAGGGGAGCCGGGCCTTCAGCGCGCGCAGGGGCTCCAGGTCATAGGGCGCTCCCACGTACATGAAGAGGCTGCAGAGCATCTTCAGCTCCCCCGGAGTCTCGGCTCCCGGAAGACGGACGAGGGTGAGCAGGAGCGGAATGATGCGCGGGTCCGCGGGCCACCAGCGTCGCAGCCGGTCGAGGTCCGTGGAGAACGCACAGCGCGAAAGACTCGCCGCGCGTTCCCTCAGCGCTCCCAGCACTCGGGGAAGGTCCGTGGGATGCCTGCGGACATCCTCGAGGAGCCAGCGGACCGGCACCTCGAAGAAGGGGAGCCCCGCCGCGAGGTGGTCCGAGAGCCGCTGGATGAGCGCGATGACGGGCTCGGCTCGACATTCCTTCCACGCCTCCAACAGGTGCGTGAGGGCCGCATCGTCCTCCCGTCGAGCGAGCGCCTCCTCCGCGCGTCCCAGCAACTCCTTCAGCACGTGGCTCACCCGGACAGCCTAACCGAGTCCACTGCAACCCGGTTTCAATTCGGACCCAGCCCATACTCAAGTCACGACTTGACTATCTGACACCCTTGCCGATACTCAAGTTCATGCTTAACCATGGTGCCGTCGACCGTATCTTCCACGCCCTGGGCGATTCCAACCGGCGCGCCATCGTCGAACGACTGAGTCGGGGCGCGCTGTCGGTCAGCGCCCTGGCGAAGCCGCTCGACATCACGCTCGCCGCCGTCGTGCAGCACCTCCAGGTACTCGAGGAGAGCGGGCTGGTGCGCACCGAGAAAATCGGGCGCGTCCGCTCGTGTCAGCTCCATCCCGAGGGATTGCGCGCAGCGGAGGATTGGCTCTCGAACCGGCGCGGACTGTGGGAGCGCCGCTTCGACCGGCTCGGCGAGCTGCTCGATGGACCCGTGCGTCCGAGTCCCACCTCTCGAAAGAAGGCCAGAACATGAAGACACCTCCTGTCGTGCATGGCTCGTTCAGCATCGAGCGCACCTACAAGGCCTCTCCCCCGCGCGTCTTCGCCGCGTGGGCGGACGTGGAGACCAAGGCCCAGTGGTTCCTCGGTCCGCCGGACCGGTGGACGCTCGTGAAGCGCGAGCTGGACTTCCGCGTGGGGGGACAGGAACTGCTGCACGGGCAGTTCGGCGGCAAGCACTCCACCGTCTTCACCGCGCGCTATCACGACATCATCCCGAACGAGCGGATGGTCTATGCCTACGACATGCACGTGAGGGACAAGCACCTCTCCGTGTCACTGGCCACGGTGGAGCTGCACGCCACGAAGGAGGGCGGCACGCGGATGGTCTTCACCGAGCATGCCGCGTTCCTCGACGGTGAGGACGGCACCCGCTCTCGCGAGGAAGGCACGGCGGCGCACTTCGACCGGCTGGCGCTCGTGCTGGAGTCCTCGCACGACATCATCTCGTCCCGGGCGTTCGATGCACCCCGCGCGCAGGTCTACGGGGCGTTCAGCGACCCCGAGCAGCTGACGCGGTGGTGGGGGCCTCAAGGCTCTACGAATACGTTCGAGCAGTTCGAGCTGCGTCCGGGCGGCCGGTGGCGCTTCACGATGCAGAGCGCGGAGGGGGCTCGCTACGCGATGGACAAGGAGTTCATCGAGGTGGTGCCAGAGAAGCGCGTCGTCATCCAACACCACCAGCAGACGCATCACTTCGTGATGCAGTTGGACTTCACGGACGAAGGTGAGTGGACGCGGCTCACCTGGCGCATGCGGTTCGAGTCAAAGGACGAAGTCGAAAAGGTGCGCGGGTTCGTGGAGGCCGCGAACGAGCAGAACTTCGACCGGCTCGCGGCCCACCTCGCCTCGCGGGTCAGAGGCGCGCGGCCATGATTCGGGCCCACAGCTCCTCGTCGAAGTCGGACAGCGTCTCGGCCGAGCGAGTCCCGCCTTGCGCGCCCAGCCGCGTCACCACGAGGCCCAGCGAGCGGCTGACGTAGACCTTCTGGTCGTCCTTGCCCAGTCCGGCGAACACGTCCTGCGGCGCGCTGGGGATGAGCGGGCCGTCGATGCGCGCGCTCACGGGCGGAATCAGGGTGAAGGCCTTGCCGTTGAGCCAGAACAGGTGGCCATAGGCGGGGTTGAGCGTCTGCGAGGAGTTGGTCGCGGTGGCGAGATACGCCGAGGAGACGACGCGGGTTCCCGCCCACAGGCCGTCCGCATGCAGCAGCAGGCCGAAGCGCGCCAGGTCTCTGGCGCTCATCGTCAGGGCCCACAGGGGCAGGCCCTTGCTGTCGATATCGGGGCGCTGCACCCACTCGCTGCGCGTCGCGCCGAGCGTGTTGAACAACCACGCCTGCGAGAGCGCCTGGATGCCCAGGCCCGTGCGCTGCTCCAGAATCATGCGCAGCCGGTGGTAGGCGTCGTTGTTGTACAGCCACGTGGTTCCGGGGGCCGCCTGAAAGCCGAGTGACGTGTTCAGGCCGCTCGTCATGGTCAGCAGGTGGCGCACGGTGATGCGGGCCTCGGCCAGGGCGCCGGTGTTGGACCAGCCGGCGCCGAGGATGGTGGAGACGCGCTCGTCGAGCGAGAGCAGCTGCTTGTCCACCGCGATGCCGACGAGCACGGAGACGACGCTCTTCTGCGCGGAGGCGATGTCGCGCATGAAGGTCGAGTTCACGAGCCAGTAGCGCTCGGCGAGGAGCTTCCCATCCTGGAGGATGACGATGGCGCGGGTGTCTCGGGAGCCCGCGAAGTCGAGCGCGGCGTTGAGCTTCGCCACGTCCCAGCCCACGGTGGCCGGGTTCACCGTGGGCCAGCTCGCGTCATCCGTGGGGAAGACGAGGGGCGCTATCAGACCGTGCGGGACGTCCCGGGGGGAGGCCACCGCGGCTTCGCTTTGAGGGGCGGGTGTCTCGGTGGCCCCTTCTTCTGGGGCAGGGGGAGCACAGGCGAGGACGGCACAGACGAAGGGTAGGAGCAGGGCACGCAGGGGCATGTGCGTAGCAACACGGGTCCTCCCCGGAAGTTGCGGAAGGTGGCGAGGGCGCGCTGAACGTGGGTTGATTCGGGAATGACAGCGCCCTCCTCCGCTGAGTCCTATCTGCTCGACTTCCACCGCCGCCTCGCTGGGGTGACGTCTCGCGAGTTCGGCGGGGCTCCGGTGTTGCGCGACGGGGAGGTGTTTCCCTCCACCTATGCGCTCCTGGAGGCGGTGGTGCCGCGAGGAGATTCGCCACGGGTGGTGCTCGACGTGGCCTGTGGGGATGGGTATCTGCTGGAGTTGCTGGCGCGGAGGAGCGAGGACGGGCTCACGTTGCTGGGGCTCGACATGAGCGAGGACGAGTTGGAGGCGGCTCGGGTGAGGCTGAAGGGCTCGGCGACGCTGCATCAGGGGCGGGCGCAGTCACTGCCTTTCGCGGACGCGAGTGTCGACGTGGTGCTGAGTCATCTGGCGCTGATGTTGATGGATGACGTGGAGCGGGTGCTCGCGGAGCTTCGGCGGGTGTTGAAGCCGACGGGGCGGGTGTCCATCGTCGTTGGCGGAGAGCTGGTGCGGGGCGAGGCGTTCGAGGTGTATCTGGGATTGCTCAAGCCGATGCTGGCGCGGGAGGCACGGCCACCGCCGCCGCTGGGGGATGCGCGGTTTCGTTCGGTGGAGGGCTTGAGGGAAGTGTTTGGCGGTTTCACGGACGTGGAGATTCGTCGACTGGAGGTTCAGGCGGATGGGACTCCGGAGCAGGCGTGGGAGTCGCTCAGCACGACGTATGACGCGGACCGGCTCTCGGAGTCGGCGAAGGCCACGCTCCAGCAGGCCTTCCTTCAGGCCGTGGAGCCCCTGCGACGCACCGACGGCACCATCCCCCTGCGCTGGGGCATGCGACAGGTGACGGCGTCGGGGCCACCACACCTGTCACCGGAGTAGAGTCCGGCGTTCCGCACGAAGCTCGGAGAACCTCCATGGCACTCCGCTGGGCCGTCGTTTTGGGGTGGTTTCTGTTCGGCACGGGCTGCTCGACGACCCGCCAGGTCACCCTGCACACAGGGCAAGCCTCGTGGAGTGTCATTCCCCACGAAGAGGCAGACCACCCGTTGGAGAATGCCCATCCTGATGACGAGGAGTTCGTAGCGGCCCTCACGTCGCTCGTTCGAGACGTGAAACCCTTCCGACACCCGATGAGCGAGGCACGAGAACTCTTCGGCATGCCCACCCGAAGCGGGGTGTATCGCATCGAGCAACACGGCCAGCGACTCGTCCCACAGCAATCCAGGACGAATCCAGACCTCTATCTGTTGGAGTCCTACGCGGACGAGGAACTGACACACGCGTATGGCCAATGGTGTCAGCGCAAGGGACGTCCCGGAGATTGCCTGCGCCTGCTGGAAGAAGGACCCCTGCTGGCCAGCGACGGTAAGTACACGCTGGCCATGGCTATCGCGATGGGCTCGGTGTGGGAGGAAACCGCCGAAGCCTTCGAGGACATGGCCAATCCCGAGGCAGCCCTGTCCACCGTCACGGCGTCCGTGACGATGTACATGCTCCTCTGGTCACTCCCCGAGCCGGTGAGCAAGGGAGTGGCCGCCATCCTCACCGCGACCGCGATTGCGTATCTGGGCGTGGACACGGTGCTGCGCCTCATCGACGGCTGGGTGACGTTGGTGCGGCGCGTGGACCAGGCCACGTCCTTCGACCAACTCCGCGAGGCGGGAGAGGTCTACGGAGAGGTGATGGGCGAGAGCGCGGCGCGCATCTTCGTGATGCTGGCCGCAGCGGCCGTGGGGGAGACGGCGGGACTGGCCGCGAAGTCCCTGCGACTTCCCGGCTCGGCCCAAGCAGCCATCGCAGTGGAGACCCAGGGCGGCTACTCGTACGCCGCCCTGAGCAGTGTGGAATCAGTGGCCATCACGACCCAATCCATCACCATCGTGCTGGCGCCCAACGCGATGGCCATGGCGGAACGGGGGATGAGCCAGAAGCACCACCTCGCCACGGACAAGAACAGTGTCTCCCCTGCGCGCGGTGGCCCCTGGACTCCGAGGTTCAAGAAGCTCTTCAAGAAGTCGGGAATGGAGTTGAAGGACACCGAGAACATCGTCGATGTCCCAGGTCACAAGGGCCCCCATCCAGAGGAATACCATCAACTGGTCTTCAAGCGACTGAACGACGCGACGAGCACCTGTCGCACGGTGGAGACGTGCCGCAGAGCACTCACGCTCGCCCTCAAGGAACTGGCCAAGGAAGCAGTGACCCGGGGAACAGACATTCACAGGCTCCTGACTCGGCGCCAATCACGGTAAGAACGCGTCATGACCATCCGCTTCTTCGAGCTCTCCGAGAACGTCCAGGCCGGATACTGGTACCTGGGCGACCCCTTGGATGAGCACGGTCAAGAAGTGGAGGACCCGTACCGCTTCCGAGCAGGTCAACGGATTGCCGTCGAGGGTCGTCTGACCTTTCCCCTCGACCAACCGGGTCGCCCTCGCGACTTCTCCAACGCGGGACTCGGCATGGCCCCCGTCATCCATGTCCGAGCGGCGACCCTCTTCGCGGAGCGGGCTCCCGACGACGTGCAGCTCATTCCCGTGGACGTGCAGGGCCAGCCGGACCAGTACGTCCTGCTGGTGGCCACCCGGCTCATCCGCTGTATCGACGACGCGGCTTCCCGGGAAGTTCTCTACTGGAAGCCAGAGCACGAGCAGCCTGAGCGCGTGGGCCAGTATCGCTCCGTCTCCGGACTGCGAATCGACACCCGAACCGTGGGCAATGCCCAGGTGTTCCGCCCGTGGGGATGGAACCTCGCGCTCATCGTGTCGGAAGACCTCAAGGTCGCATTCGAGCAGGCGAACATCACCGGCACGCAGTTCACGGAGGTCTGACCCGTCCAACGGCGCTTCAGCGAACGGTGTGCGTCTGCGTCCCGCTCGCACCGGCGCCCGTGGCCTTGAGCGTCAGCGCTCCCGCCTGCGCCGCGTTGAAGAACAACGTCGCTTCCTGCTGCGCTCCCTCCAGCGTCAGTGCCCATCCAGCGTCCGAGGCGACCAGGGCCACGGTGCACTTCGCATCCGCGTACAGCTCCACTCCCTCCGCCGCCGCGCCCGTCACCTCCACCACCAGGGACGGCGCCGTCAGCGCGGACAGGTTGCCCAGCGAGTCCTGGCTCTGCACCACCACCGCCTCCGAGCACTGCCCCACCCGCGCCTCACGCCCGGGCGTCACGAAGCCCAGCCGCTCCGCCGTCCCCGCCACCACGTCCACTTCGAACGTCGCTCCGGACTGCGTCTCTGGCGCATACCCCGGCCCGCTCACACGGTTCTGGCTGATGAGGTTGGCACCGCCCAAATCGGAGATGCCCGCCTGATACGGATACCCGTTCGTCACCACAGGCCCCACATGCGTCACCGTGTTGCGCGTCACCTGGAGTCGCGTCGACTGGGACAGCGGTCCACCGCCCACCACCCCCTGCGACAGGTTGATGCCCACGTCGTTGTCCTCGAGCGTGTTGTCGGAGATGACGACGTCCTCGCACAGCGCCAGCCCGTAGTACGGCCCGCCCGCGACGAGGATGCCCGAGCCCGTCGCCGTGGCTCCCGTGTACGCATTCCCCGTCACCCGATTGCCCACCACCCGCCCCGTCGCACCATCGCTGAGCTGGATGCCATTGCGCGCGATGAACGACACCGGACCGCCGCCTTCCACCTGGTTGCCCTCCAGCGTCAGCTCCACCCGCCCCGTGCCGGCAATACCCGCCTTCTGGTAGCGCGCCACGCGATTGCGCAACACCTCTACCTTCGTCACGGACTCCGCATTCGGAACGTTGCGCACATCGATGCCCACGCCCTCCTGACAGCCGCCCTCGCCCTCCTTCTGATTCACGTCCAGCACCGCGCTGTCCACGATGGAGCCGCTCGCTCCCTCGAACAGGATGCCTCGCAGCCGCGCCGCGCCGCCGTCACACACCAGCTCCGACAACCCGCGCGCCTCCACCGTCACGGCACGCACGTGCGCCGTCGTCCCCAGGCTGCTCAGCACCGCGCCTCGGAAGCCCCGCTCACGCGCGTCCACCGCCGTGAGCACATGCCCCGCTCCGTCGAACGTGAACCCATCCGGAATCCACACCGTCTGCTCCGTGGTGCAGTCGGCCGTCAGCGTCACCGTCGAGTTGTCCAGCGTCGCGGCGCACGGAGGGAATGCGCCACACAGCGAGTCACCCCACGCCACCGCGAACTCCCGCGTCGCGCTCAGGCCCGAGGCGTTCGTGACAGTCAACGTGATGACAGGAGCCGCGTCCGCGGGGAGGCACGACAGCGCCACCCAGTCCGCCGAGCCCGACTCCCCCGCCCGCACCGCGTTCCCCATCAGGCCCGCGTTCGTCGTCCACGCGAAGGTGAGCGACTCTCCCTGCGGGTCCGTCGCCGTCGCGGACAGGTGCACCGGTCGCCCCGCCGTAGCGTCCTCCTCCGACTGGGAAGCCGAGGTGATGGAGGGCGGCAATGGATTCGTCACGCACAAGTCCAGAGTGCGCTCGCGCTGCGCGCCAAAGCCGTCGCTCACTCGCAACGTCAGTCGACAGTTGTCACACGCGGCGGCAGGCGCGGCGCGCGGGGTGAACCGCGTCACCGCCGAATCCGTACGCTCGAAGGTCCCTTCACATGTCGAGGTCCACGCGAAGGTCAGGGCATCTCCGTCGTCGTCCACGCCCACGGCCTGGAGCACCACCGGGACTCCCACGCGCGCCTGGGACACGGGGTTGGCCCCCAGCTCCGTCAAGACGGGCGCGTGATTGAGCGAGGCCGCGTGCTCCGCTGCTCCGAGGCCCGCCAGTTCCACGTCCACCGAGAAGCGAAGCGTGCTCACCGCGCCTCGCGCGCTCGTCACTTCCAGCGTGAGGTTCACCGCGCCACGTCGCAGCGGCGCCGTCCACTCAGCGTCGACGGCCGTCGCGTTCGCGAAGCTGCCGGAGCTCGCGTGCCAGCCGTAGGTCAGCGACTCCGACGCCTCAGCGGACCGCGCCAGCGCGCGGAGCTTCAGCACGGCTCCTGGAGACACCGACGCGCGCGAAGCCACCACCGCATCGATGATGGGCGCCGTGCTGGCCGCCTCCGTGTCCGTCGCACGCGGCACCAGCACGACAAGCGCGGCATGGTGTCTCTCCAACTCCACGGCCGGAACCTCCACCTGCGCCAGCACCGCTCCCGTCACGTCGAGCACCCGTGCGCCCACCGTGGTCCCCGCTCCCGAGGGCAGGCTTCGCAGCAGCCCCTGCCACGGAAGAGACTCGGCGCTGGCCAGGGACGCGGTGATGGCCGGGGCGGCCCGGGCCGGTGTCGCGGATGCGTCCACGCGCGCCATGGCGTCGAGCGGCAGGGAGCGCGGCAGCACCGCCACCACTCGCACCGAGCCCGCGGGCTCCACCTGCGCAACCAGCGGGTCTTCCTGCCGACACCCAGAGACCCACACCAGGGCACTGGCAAGCAGGACCAGACGCAGTGCGTTCGCTCGGTTCATGGTGACGTCCTCTCGACGATGCCGGGTGCTTCACGATAGCGGCAAGCCGCCATGCCCCCAAGCAACCGGCCAGGCCACCCGGGCCGCCCGCCTGCCCGGGCCTCCCCGCGAGGCAGCTCCGCGTCGTGCGGAGGACATCGAGCGAGCAGCGCGGTCGGGTAGCAGGCAGTGCGTCGGGAGTGTCGGTGCGGAGAGGGCGCGCGGTGTTCTCCTGCCACGTCGTGCGAACTCCCGAGTCACGTCGCCCACAGCCCTGGCCCATCCGCGTGGCCCACTGGGTCAACGTGCCGCTGCTCGTCATCATGGCGGGCAGCGGGCTGCAGATTCTCGCGGCCTACCCGATGCTCGGCACGCAGGGCCGTCCGTATGGCTGGTATCCCTTCCAGGGAGTCCCTCCTCCCTCGTGGGCCCGACTCGGTGACTGGCTCGCGGGCGCACGAGGCTGGCACTTCGCCTTCGGCGGGTTCCTCGCGCTCAACGGCTTCGCGTACCTGCTCTACCTGGCCCTCAGCGGCGAGTGGCGACGTCGCCTCTTCTTCCCTCGCCGCGACACGCGCAACGC
>NZ_JBLZWL010000050.1:0-147889 GCF_049194865.1 Corallococcus terminator
CTGCATCCGGCCAGCGCACAGGCAGCTTCTCGCGAGCGGCCAGGGCCTCCACCAGGGGCCTGATGCCCGGAAGCACATGCAGATGCTGGTGCCCGTCCAGGTGGTCCACCGCCACGCCCAGCGCGCGCGCTCGCCGCAGCTGCGCGTCCAGCTCCAGCGCCACCTCCTCGCGCCGCACCTTCCCCATCAACCAGTCCCGCGCGAAGTCCGCCCAGCTCCCACGCAGCCTCCCGCCCGGCGCCACGGTGCTCACCGCCTGCACGGGCGCGGCCGGAGTCAGCCGCGTGGACAGCGCCAGATGCAGCCCCACCGCGAGCCCCTGCTCCCGCGCGCGGCCCGCCGCCTCCGCGGCCGTGGGTCCCATCGCCAGCAGCGTGGCGCTGGTGACGATGCCCTCGCGGTGCGCACGGAGGATGCCCGCGTCCAGCGACGGGTGCAGCCCCAGGTCGTCCGCATTCACCACGAGGCGCGTGGGGCGTGAAGTCACGGCGGGCTCTCAGCCCCGCGCCGAACGGCCGGACACCGTCCGCAGCGGCTGCACCGACGGCGGCAGGCGCACCGGCTGCGTCGGCGGCGCGGGCGTGCGCGTCTCCGGGTACAGCTTCACCAGCTCCTTCACCATCTTCACGATGACGGAAGGCGAGGCCAGCGTGGACACGCCACGGGTGCGCGGGAAGTAGTCCACGCCCATCTGGAACACGCGGAAGCCCTTGCGGATGGCCTTCACCACCAGCTCCGCGTCGATGAACGAGCCCTGGCTCTTGAGCTCCATCGACTCCAGCACCCGGCGGTGCATCACCTTGAAGCTGAAGTTGACGTCCTTGATCTGGATGTCGAACAGCGCCCGGATGAGCATGTTGTAGACGAACGAGTAGACGATGCGCTTGGGCCCCTCGCTCGTGCGGTCGAACCGGAAGGCGCAAATCATGTCCGCCTCCAGGTACTCCATCAGATGCAGCGAGCGCTCCAGCTCCCGCAAGTCCCACGGCAGGTCGATGTCCGAGTAGACGACGATGTCCTTCGTCGACGCCGCCAGCCCCGTGCGCATCGCCCCACCCAACTTCAGGTTCACCGGATGGTTGATGACTCGCAGCTGCGGAATCCGCTGCGTCATGGCCTCCGCCAACTCCTGCGTGCGGTCCGTCGACGCGTCATTGACGACGATGATTTCAAAGTCGTCCGTCAACTGGGTGAGCGCCTCCACCGCGCGCCCCACCGCCCGCTCCACGTAGTCCTCCTCGTTCCAGGCGGGAAGGAAGAGGCTGATGCTGGGGTACTTGGCCACGGAGGACCTCGGGGTACGGGGGGACTGCTTGGGCGGCTCGGTACCAAGCCCCGGGTCCTAAATCAATCATGGGGCTCCCACCCGAGATCACCTGTGTGGTACCGTGGAGTCACCATTTTCCGGGGATACTGTGACCATCAGGCCCTGCACCTTGTTGGTGGTGGACGAAGCGGAATCAACCCTGGCCCGGCTGGCGCGGGCGCTCGGACCGGAAGGCTTCTGCCTCCGGTTGGTCTCTCCCGGGCCGGAGGTGGGCCGGCTGGCGCGAGAGGCCGACCTGGTGGTGTGGGTCGCCCGCCCGCCTGGGGACCCGACAGCCCAGCACTGGCTCGACAAGCTGCTGGCCTTGGAAGGACCGCCAGCTCCCCCGGTGCTGGTCCTGGCAGAGAGGGAAAACCGGGCCGTTTGGGTGGGTGCGCTGGCCCAGGGAGCCGAGGTCGTCTTTGACCCATGGGATGCGGAAGAACTGCGGTCGCGGGTGGCCCGCAGCCTGAAGACCCAGGCCCGGTTGACCCTGCTATCCAACCAGGTGGGTGAGCTGCAGCGGTTGTCCTCGACGGACGGTCTGACGGGGGTCCACAACCACCGCCATTTCCAGGAACGGCTGCGTGAGGAGTTCCGCCGGGCGCAGCGCTATGACGACCCGCTGGCGCTCATCCTGTTGGACCTGGACCACTTCAAGCAGGTGAACGACCGGCACGGGCACACCACGGGGGACGGAGTGCTCCGCGAGGTGGCCGCCACCCTCCAGGGCAGCGTGCGCGAGACCGACCTGGTGGCTCGCTACGGAGGGGAGGAGTTCGCCGTCCTGCTGCCTCGCACCCACCTGACGGGGGCGCTCTCCGTGGCGGAGCGTGTGCGGCGGGATTTGGCGACCCTACGGGTAGGGCCGGATGGAGCACTTCAAGTCACGGCCTCCCTGGGCGTCTCCAGTTTTCCCCACCGGACCGTCCTCAGCCCCGAGCAGCTCCTGCTCACCGCCGACGAAGCCCTCTACCGGGCCAAGGATGAGGGGCGAGATCGCATCTGTCTTCACTCTCAAACACCCCTCTTGCCGCCCCCTCCCTCGCAGGGAGAGTGACCTGGGTCAAAGACCCTGGGTTGGTATTGACCCATGAATAGGGGATGAGTCTATGATGACCCCGGCCCTCGATTGTCGGGGAGTCGAATCATCTCGTGATTCCATGGGTTTGCAGTGCCCCACCGGCTGGCAAACGCATTGCAAATGTCATGGGACGGAAAGAATCCCATGGGCCCCCTCGCCGCACAGCTCCCGAAGGTCGAAGCCGCCCCGCGCGGCCGGCTGCTGCTCGTGGACGACGAGGAGAACATCCTCAAGTCCATCCGGCGGGTGCTGCGCCGGGGTGACTGGGATATCGAAACCGCGACGGACGCCGAGCAGGCGCTGAGGACGGTGGAGGAGTTCCGTCCCGAGGTCGTCATCTCCGACTTCCGCATGCCCGGCATGAACGGGGTGGAGTTCCTGACGCGGGTGAAGCAGCAGGAGCCGCGCGCCCAGCGCATCATGCTCACGGGGCAGGCGGACCAGCAGGCCATCGAAGAGGCCATCAACCGCTCCGAAATCTTCCGCTTCATCTCCAAGCCCTGGAACGACAGCCACCTGGTGCTGACGGTGAAGAGCGCGTTCGAGCAGTACGCGCTGCAGGCGGAGAACGAGCGGCTGTACCGGGTGACGACAGCGCAGAACGCGGAGCTGAAGCTGCTCAACGCGGACCTGGAAGAGCGCGTCGCGCAGCGCACGCGGATGCTCAGCCAGGCCAAGCGCGAGTGGGAGCTGTCGTTCGACTGCATGGAGACGCCGCTGTGTGTCGTCCGCGGTCGCGACTTCGCGGTGCGGCGGGCGAACCTGGCGTACGCGCACGTGGCCGGGCGCTCCATCGAACAGATTCCGTCGGACGTCGCCTGCTATCGCTACCTCTTCGGCCGCAACGAGCCGTGCACGGGTTGCCCGCTGCCGGCGGCGATGGAGAGTGGCAAGGGCGCGCGGGGTGAGGTGCAGCAGGGGGGCAGGACGTACGTGGTGGCCGCGTACCCCATGGCGGGGGATGAGCGGGTGGTGTGCACCTATCGCGACGTCACCGAGGAGCAGGCGATGACGCGCCGGCTCATCGAGACGGAGAAGATGGCGGCGGTGGGGCAGCTGGCGGGGGGCGTGGCGCATGAAATCAACAATCCGCTGGGCGGCATCCTGGCGTTCGCGCAGCTCATGTCGCGCGACGCGGGCCGCGACGACGCGGACCTGGAATCGCTGGGACTGATTGAAGAGAGCGCGCTGCGCTGCAAGCGCATCGTCGAGAGCCTGCTGAAGTTCAGCCGGCACAGCCGCGTGGAAGACCGGCGGCTGTTCGACGTGTCGCGCTGCGTGGAAGACGCGGCGGTGCTCTTCCGCGCGCAAATCAAGGCGACGCCTCGCGCGGTGCTGTCCCTGGGTTTGAAGGAAGGGCTCCCCAAGGTGTACGGGGACCCCGGCACGCTCGCGCAGGTGGTGCTCAACCTGCTCCAGAATGGCCTTCAGGCGCTGCCCAAGCGCGAAGGCAAGCTGACGCTGGAGACGGGCCGCGAGGGAGACCGCTGCTTCTTCGCGGTGTCCGACACCGGCTGCGGAATCGAGGAGCGGCACCTGCCGCGCATCTTCGAGCCCTCCTTCACCACCAAACCCCCCGGTGAGGGCACCGGGCTGGGTCTGTCCATCGCGTACCGCATCGTTCAGGACCACGGGGGCAGCTTCCACGTCGACACCCAGGTGGGCGCCGGCTCCCGTTTCACCGTCTTCCTGCCCATTCCCCTGCAGCTCGAGAGGTTGCCGTGAACCAAGTCAAGCGCGCCAAAGTCCTCGTCGTGGATGACGACTCCGTCGTCCTCAAGGCCGTGACGCAGATTCTCCAGCGCGAGGGCCACCCGGTGGTGGCCATTGATGACGCGGTGGAAGGTCTGACGGCGGCCAAGGACCCCTCCATCGACGTCGTCGTCCTCGACATCAAGATGCCGAACCTGTCCGGCATGGACCTGCTCCGCGGAATCAAGGCGGACCGTCCGGATGTGGAGGTCATCATGATGACGGCCTTCGCCACCGTGGAGACGGCGGTGGAGGCGGTGAAGGCGGGGGCGTACGACTACCTCACCAAGCCCTTCGAGAACATCGACGAGGTGAGCCTCACGGTGGCCAAGGCGGCCGAGCGCAAGGCGCTCAAGGACCGCACCCGCGCGCTGGAAGAGGCGCTCACCGTGCGCAGCCAGTTCGAGGACCTCATCGGCCAGTCGCCGCAGATGCGCTCGGTCTTCAAGCTGGTGGAGACCGTCAGCCACTCCACGGCCACGGTGCTCATCCAGGGTGAGAGCGGCACGGGCAAGGAGCTGGTGGCGCGCGCCATCCACTACCGCAGCTCGCGCAAGGACAAGCCCTTCGTCGCCGTCAACTGCTCGGCGCTCACGGAGACGCTGCTGGAGAGCGAGCTGTTCGGCCACATCAAGGGCAGCTTCACCGGCGCCACGGGCAACAAGAAGGGCCTGTTCGAAGCGGCCGACGGCGGCACCATCTTCCTGGACGAGATTGGCGATGTGCCTCCCGCCACCCAGGTGCGCCTGCTGCGCGTCCTCCAGGAGGGTGAGGTCAAGCGCGTGGGCGCCAACGAGCCCGTCAAGGTGGACGTGCGAGTCATCGCCGCCACGCACGTGGACCTGTCCCGCGCCAAGGAGCAGGGCAAGTTCCGCGAGGACCTCTTCTACCGCCTCAACGTCATCACCATCGACCTGCCGCCCCTTCGCGACAGGCCGCAGGACGTGCCGCTGCTCGCGCACCACTTCCTGAAGCTGTACGCATCCAAGGCGGACAAGAAGGTCGCGGGCATCTCTCCGCGCGCCATGGAGGCCCTCACCTGCAACCGGTGGACGGGCAACGTGCGCGAGCTGGAGAACGTCATCGAGCGCGCGGTGGTGCTCACCAGCAACGAGGTCATCGACGTGGAGGACCTGCCGCCCGGCTTCCAGTCGGCGCCGCAGGCCGACTCGGCGGTGGAGGTGTTCTCGCTGGCGCACCTGCCGTACGCCCAGGCCAAGCGCCTGGCGATGCGCGCCTTCGAGCGCCGCTACCTGTCCGCGCTCCTGGAGAAGAACAACCAGAACGTCTCCAGCGCCGCGCGCGCCGCGGGCGTGGACCGCTCCAACTTCCGTCGCCTCCTCAAGCAGTACGAGGTGGCCGGCCGCTCCATGAAGCCGCGCGCCCTCAAGGACGACGACGTCGACGGAGTCGAGCCATTGGAAGCCGCGTCCTAGTTCAACCCTCCTCGCCAGGCTCGCGGACCCGCTCCGCGAGCTGGCGTTGAATCGTCTCGTAGCGCTCGGCCAGCTCCGCCTCGTGCCCGTTCCGGGTCGGGGTGTAGAAGCGCCGGGCGCGCAGGGCCTCCGGCAGGTAGTCCTCCGGGACGTAGTTGCCCTCGAAGTTGTGGGGGTACTTGTAGCCGCCCCCGTACCCCAGCGACTTCATCAGCCTGGTGGGCGCGTTGCGCAGGTGCAGCGGCACCGGCAGCGCGCCTTCCTTCGTCACGGCCTCGCGCACGGCGGTGTACGCGGCGATGACCGCGTTCGACTTGGGCGCGAGGGCCAGGTACGTCACGGCCTGGGTGAGGGGCAGGGTGCCCTCCGGCAGCCCCACGAGCTGGAAGGCGCGCAGCGCGTCCACCGCCACGCTCAGCGCGCGCGGGTCCGCGTTGCCGATATCCTCTGAAGCGAAGATGACCATGCGCCGGAGGACGAAGATGGGGTCCTCGCCCGCCTCCAGCATGCGCACCATCCAGTACAGCGCGCCGTCCACGTCGCTGCCGCGCATGGATTTGATGAAGGCGCTGATGACGTTGTAGTGCTCCTCGCCGCCCTTGTCGTACAGCAGCGTCTTCTGCTGGAGCGCCTCCTCCGCGACCTGGCGGTCCACCTTCTCGCCGCCGTGGGCCGCGGCCACCTCCAGGCCGGTGAGGGCCTTGCGCGCGTCACCGCCGGCCGTGCTCGCGAGGAAGCTCAGCGCGTCGTCCTCCACCACCACCTTGCCGCCCAGGCCGCGCGCGTCGGCGACGGCCCGGCGCAACAGCGGCACCAGCTCCTCCTCCTCCAGCCCGCGCAGGGTGACGACGCGGCAGCGGGACAGGAGCGCGGCGTTGACTTCGAACGACGGGTTCTCCGTGGTGGCGCCGATGAGCGTCACGGTGCCCTTCTCCACGTGGGGCAGGAGGGCGTCCTGCTGTGACTTGTTGAAGCGGTGGATTTCGTCGATGAACAGGAAGGTGCGCTGGCGATGCAGGTTCCACCGCTCCTGGGCGCGGGCCACCGTCTCGCGGATGTCCTTCACGCCAGCGAGGACGGCGGACACCGAGTCGAAGGCGGCGCCGGTGGAGCGGGCCACCAGCCCCGCGAGCGTCGTCTTGCCCGTGCCCGGAGGCCCCCAGAGGATGAGGCTGGGGACCTGGTCGCTCTCGATGGCCCGGCGCAGGAAGCGGCCCTCGCCGGTGATGTGCTCCTGGCCGACGAACTCGTCGAGGGCCCGGGGACGCATCCGCTCCGCGAGCGGCGCCCGACGGGCCTGCTCCTTCTGGCCGGCATGTTCGAAGAGGTCCATGGGAGCCTCAAACCTAGCGCCTCGAAGGCCGCCTCGCCGGGGCGTCTGTCCGATGGGAAGGCCCTTGCGCAAATCAGGGGAGCGCCCGGGTGCCCGCCTGGATTAAAAAGCCCCCGCGTGCAGACCCTCGTCATCGTCGCGAAGAAGGACAACCCGGAGGCGGTGGCGCTGGCGGGCCGTATCCGCGAGACCTATCCGCACCTCACCGTGCTGGGGGACCGTTCCCTGGCCCATGTCCTGGGGTGGCCTCGGATAGAAGACCGGGAGCTGGCGGCCCGGGCGGACCTGACGGTGGTGCTGGGAGGTGACGGCACCCTCATCTACGCGGCGCGCCTGCTGGGCGGACGCGGCGTGCCCATCCTCGGCGTCAACCTGGGCAGCCTGGGCTTCATGACGGAGATTCCCGTGGAGGAGCTGTTCTCCACGCTGGAGGAGGTGCAGTCCGGCCGCTTCCAGGTGGACTCGCGCATGAAGCTGACGTGCCGGCTCATCCGCAACGGCAGCGTGCTCATCGAGGACGAAATCCTCAACGACGTGGTCATCAACAAGGGCGCGCTGGCGCGCATCGCCGACCACGAGACGTCCATCGATGGGGTGCCCATCACCACGTACAAGGCGGACGGCGTCATCCTCGCCACGCCCACGGGCTCCACGGCCTACTCGCTGTCGGCCGGCGGCCCCATCGTCCACCCGTCGGTGGACTGCACGGTGCTGTCGCCCATCTGCTCGCACGCGCTCACCCAGCGCTCCATCGTCGTGCCGGCGGACCGGGTCATCCGAATCACGCTGCGCAGCGAGACGGCGGACACGTACCTCACGCTGGACGGACAGACGGGCCACGGCCTGCAGGGCGGCGACTGCATCGAGGTGGTGCGCTCCGCCAACCGCGTCAACCTGGTGCGCAACCCCCGCGTGGCCTACTTCTCCATCCTTCGCCAGAAGCTCCACTGGGGCGAGCGCTGAAGGGCCTTCGCGTCCCGTGTTCCTGATTCTCTCGAAGGTGCTGGACCTCTTCCTGGCACCCCTGACGTGGGCGCTGCTGCTGCTCGTCGTCGGTGCCTTGGTTCTTCGCCGCAAGCCCCGGCTCTCCCGAGGGCTGACGGGCGCGGGCCTGCTGGTGCTCTACCTCTTCTCCACCGACGCGGTGTCCACGCTGCTGACGTACCTGGCGGAGTCGGGCGCGCGGGACACGTCCACGCCGGGCGTGACGTACGACGCCGTCATCGTGCTGGGCGGAGGGTTGGACCCATCCGCCACGGAGCGCTCGGGGCGCGTCGAGTTCAACGGCGCGTCGGAGCGCGTGCTGAAGGGCTTCGAGCTGGTGCGTGAGGGGCGCGCGAAGCACGTCTTCATCTCGGGCGGCTCGTTGGACCCGCGTCCCCAGGCGGTGGTGGAGGCGGACGTGCTGTCGCGCCTGCTTCAAGACTGGGGTGTGCCCGCGGAGCGCATCGTCACCGAGGGCCGGAGCCGGAACACGCGGGAGAACGCGCTGGAGTCCGAGCGCATCATCCGCGAGCGGGGCTGGAAGCGACTGCTCCTGGTGACGAGCGCGGCGCACATGCCTCGCGCCGCGGGCTGCTTCGCCGCGGTGGGGCTGCGGCCGGACACGTTGCCGGTGGACGCGCGGATGCCCGCCACGCGCCCGGGGCGACTGAGCTGGGTGCCCCGGGCGTCCTCCCTGTCGCAGAGCACGGACGTCCTGCGCGAGCTGGCGGGGCGCGTCGTGTATCGGCTCCGGGGCTGGACGACGCCGTGATCAGCTCGCGGCGCGGCGCAGGGGCACCTCCACCTCCTCCAGGGGCGCGGTGTGCTGGATGGCCTCCTGTCGCATCCAGGCCAGCGTCGTCAGCCGGTCCTCGTCGAGGATGCGCTGGGTGGTGACGCGGTCCGGGTAGCAGCGCATGAACATGTTGGTGAAGTGCGAGCCGTAGTGGATGTACTCGTCACGCTTGGGCGCTTGCAGCGGCCGGACGCACGCCTCGAAGTGGGGCTCGTGGAAGTAGGCCATCGCGAAGCGCTCGCGCGTGTTGAGGGCGACCTTGTGCGGCGTCGACAGGAGATACCCCCGCGTGAGGAACTGGAGGATGTCTCCGGGAAACACGGTCAGGACGTCGGGCACGGGCGTCACGAAGGTCCACGGCTCCTCGTGCTCGTACAGGCCCGCGGAGCTCTCACCCGGCAGCCAGTTGCGGTGGCGTTTCTCGCCCTCCACGGGGGGGCGGATGTAGAGGCCTCCCACGTCGTCCTGCGCGGCGATGACCAGCATCCCGTAGTCGGTGTGCGCGCCGATTCCCCGCGTCGCCATGGGGGAGCGGGCCGGGAAGCGCAGCACGCGCATGTGGTGCCACCCATCCCGCGTCAGCGCGGTGAGCGTGTCCACCTCCAGGCCCAGGCCCAGCGCCACCAGGCGCAGCAGCCGCTCTCCCGCGGAGCCCAGCTCGTCGGTGTGTTCCTTCATGTCGTGGCGGTACGTCTCGTCCGGCCAGGGCGCGGGGCCGTGGCAGGGCCAGCGCGCCTGCACGCGCGCGTCCGTGAGGGGCACGTCCTTGCAGACGGTGAAGACCTCCGAGTAGTCCGCCTCGCCCGCCGTCAGCTCCTCGCCGGAGGCGACGTAGCCGCTGTACGTCAAATCACTCACGCAGCGGGACTTGGCGTCGAGCGTCTGGCGGAAGAAGCGGCGGCTCGACTCGAAGGCGCGCCGGGCCTTCTCCGCCTGGGTGGGGCTCATCCCGAGCTGGAAGATGCCGTCGCGCCTCCAGGCTCGAATCATGGCGAGCCCGAGTGCGACGTCGGACTCGCTTCCACTCACGGATTGCGGCAACTGAAACGTCTCGAGCTCGGCCATGGGAACTCCCGCGTGGGGGTGGTGGGGAGCTCGCCCGGGCCGGGTTTGTCGCGTCACAGAAGAGGGGGTGCTCCGCCGGCGCGGCAGTGGAGCAATCCCTCGCGTTCATTGCCAGACACGGGGCAAAAGGCACCCAGGTTTCAAGGGGTCCGAGTGTCTGGAACTGAATGTGAGGGGCGGGTCAATTCCAGCCAGGGCTACTTCATGGGCGGTGCGGGTCGGCGCGCGTCAGGGGCCAGCGTGCTTCCGCCCAGTCGGATGATGCGGCCTTCGGGCTTCGCGCGCGGCGCGGGCTTGCCCGACTTGAACGTGTCGGCGAGCACGTCCAGCGGCGAGCGTCCGTCCTTCAGCGCGGGCGTGGTGGGCAGGCCCTTGAGCACGTCGTAGCCGTCCTTGCCGCTGGTGAGGAAGTTCAGCGTGGCGAGCCGGTACGTGGCCTCGGTGTCGAGCGGCTTGCCGTGGACCTTCACGTCCACCACGCGCGCTCCGGCGGGCTTGCGCGGGTCGAACGTGAAGCGCAGGCCGGACACCTGGAGGAAGCGGCCGGGCCGGGCGTCCTCGCGAGCCAGGCTGACGCCGTTCTCCAGGGCCGCGCGCAGCGTGGCGCCCTTCACCTCCGCCACCACCAGCTCGTCCGTGTACGGCATCAGCGAGTGCAAATCCCTGCGCGTCATCACCCCGGCGGGCAGCACGCTGTCCGCGCGCAGCGCTCCCCCGTTGACGATGGCCACGTCCGCGCCCGCGGCCTCACGGAAGGCATCCGCGACGAGCGAGCCCAGGTTCGTCTCCCGCGTGCGCACGTGCGCGGTGCGAGCATCCAGCGCCACCGGCGTGCGGCCCACGGGCTCCGCCAGTCGGGCGAACAGCGGGTTATAGGCCTTCATGGCCTCGTTGAACTCCGCGTCCTCCGGCACCTTCTTCGTGACGGGAATGCGCGTCCAGGACGTCTTGCGCACGGTGCCCGTCGCCGGGTCCACGTCCAGCGAGAGCCGGCCCAGCTCCAGCGCGTCCGAGGGCACCTTGAAGATGGGGGTGCCCGTGGTGCGGTCCGCCGCGCCCACGTGGTCATGCCCACCCAGAATCACGTCGACCTTCACGCACTTCGCCAGCTGCCGGTCCTGCTCCAGCGGCAGGTGCGTCAGGCCCACCACCACCTTGGCCCCGGCCTCGCGCAGCTTCGCCACCGCGTCCTTCGCCGCCGCGCAGATGTCACCGAACTGGGTGTCCGGCCCCGCCTTCGTCGAGGTCTTGGTCTCGGTCAGCACCACGCCGAACAGGCCGACGGGAATGCCGCCCACCTCGCGGACCTCGTAGGCCTTCACGCCCTCGAACAGCGCGCCCGTCTTCGAGTCCGTCACGTTGGCGCCCAGCCACGTGAAGCGCGACTGACGGATGCGCTCGCGCAGCGCCTCGTCGCCGAAGTCGAACTCGTGGTTGCCCAGCACCGCGACATCCAGGCCCAGCGCGTTCCACGCGTCCACCATGTGCCGGCCCTTGAGCTGCTGGCCGTCCACGTCCAGCAGCGACTCCACCGACGGCGACAGGGTGTCGCCTCCCATCAGCGTCAGCACGTGCGGGGCAGGCGTCTCCTTCAGCACCTGCTTGCGCAGCGTGGACACCCGCGCGAGCCCGCCCCGGTCGCCATGCTCCTGCGGCTGCACCTGGTACACGTCCGCCAGGTGGAGGAACGTCAGTCGCGTCGTACCCTTGGGCGCGGCGGGGACGGCGGCCCTCGAGTGGCTCGGAGTCAGTGCCAGGAACAGCGCGAGCGGCAGGAGCAGGACCCCACGTCGGGCCAGCGCTGTCGAGGTCATCATCGCGAGTCGTTCTCCAGGGGCGCCCGCACGGCGCCGGGGCTCGCGGGAGTAGCGCACTCACGCGGGGAAGGCGAGCACCCCCACCTTCACGGCCCGTCTTGAGGCGAGGTCAGCTCTGGAAAACGTGAATCGCTGCTGCGCCGTGTCATGACTGAAAGTTACAGGAATCACACGTAGGCGGTTTGCTCGCACTTCACTGCCGTTGCTAGGACCCGCCTTGACCCAAGAGGAGGTTGTCACCATGCGACACAACGTGTTGAGCGCGTTGCTGCTGGCCGGTTTGTTCGGCTGCGGCGAGGCGACGCTCGAGAAGCAACAGGGCTCCGTTCAGGAGACAGCGCAGGTCGTCCAGCAGCTCACGTCATCGACGCGGCCGGGCATGGGCGCCACCATCTATTCGGGTGGCACGACGTTCCGCACCTGGGCGCCGCTGGCCAGTCGCGTCTTCGTGGCGGGCGACTTCAGCGGCTGGGGCTGGGTGGAGCTGGGCAACGAGTTCAACGGCAACTTCTCCGCCGACGTCGCGGGCGCGGTGAAGGGGCAGAAGTACAAGTTCGTCACGCGCAACCAGTGGGGCACCGACGCCTGGCGCGCGGACCCGCGCTCGGCGTGGCAGGAGAACTCCACGGGCGCCAGCATCATCTATGACCACGGCGAGTACTTCTGGAACGCCCAGCAGTTCAGCACGCCGGGCTTCAACGACATGGTCATCTACGAGATGCACGTGGGGACCTTCAACGACTCGCCGGGCTTCGGGCCGGGCAACTGGACCAGCGCCATCGCCAAGCTCGACTACCTGCGAGACCTGGGCATCAACATGGTCAAGGTGATGCCGGCGTATGAGTTCGCCGGGGACTTCTCCTGGGGCTACAACGCGGCCTTCCCGTTCGCGCCGGAGAGCGCCTACGGCTCGCCCAACGACATGAAGCGCTTCGTGGACGAGGCGCATTACCGGGGCATCGGCGTCATCTTCGACGTGGTGCACAACCACTACGGCCCCAGTGATTTGCCCATGTGGTGCTTCAGCGGTGACTGCCTGGGCAACGGCGGCGAGTACTTCTTCACCGACAGCCGCAAGGTGACGCCGTGGGGCGACACGCGCCCGGACTACGGCCGTCCCGAGGTGCGTGCGTACATCCGCGACTCGATGATGAACCTGCTGGACAACTTCCGCGCGGACGGGCTGCGCTGGGATGCCACGAAGTACATGCGCACGATTGACGGCTCGGGTGACATCCCGTCGGCGTGGCAGGTGTTCCGCTCCATCAACCGCGAAATCAACGCGAACAAGCCCTGGAAGATCTCCATCGCCGAGGACTTCGGCGGCGGTGACTCCATCACCAACGACGCGACCTCCGACTTCGCGGGCGGCGCGGGCTTCGACGCGCAGTGGACGGCGGAGTTCGTGCACCCCGTGCGCACGGCGGTCATCGAGCAGAACGACGCCAACCGGAACATGTTCGCGGTGCGTGACGCGATTACCCAGCGCTTCAGCGGCCGCTCCCACGCGCGCGTCATCTACACGGAGAGCCACGACGAGGTGGCCAACGGCCATGCCCGCGTGCCGGAGGAGATCTGGCCGGGCAACGCGGGGAGCTGGGCGGCGAAGAAGCGCTCCACGCTGGCCGCGGGAATCACGTTCACCTCGCCGGGCATCCCGATGATGTTCCAGGGCCAGGAGTTCCTGGAGGATGGCTTCTTCGCGGACGGTGACCCGCTGGACTGGGGCAAGCTGACCCCCTACGGCGGCATCAAGACGCTGTACCGCGACCTCATCCGTCAGCGCCGCAACTGGAACAACAACACGCGCGGCCTGCGCGGTGGCAACGTCAACGTCCACCACGTCAACAACACCAACAAGCTGCTCGCGTATCACCGCTGGGACAGCGGCGGCGCGGGGGACGACGTCATCATCGTCGCCAACTTCAGCGGCACCTACTACTCCAGCTACAACATCGGCTTCCCGCGCACGGGCACGTGGCACCTGCGCTTCAACAGCGACTGGAACGGGTACTCGTCGGACTTCGGCAACACCACGTCGGCGACCACCACGGCCTATAGCGGCGCCAAGGACGGCATGAGCAACAACGCGTCCTTCGCCATCGGGCCCTACTCGCTGCTCATCTTCTCGCAGTAGCGCGAAGCCCCAGGACGTGGGCGCCCGTTGCCTCGCGGGGCGGGCGCCTGCGTCCTCAGACGGTGTAGCGACGGCCTTGCTGGAGCGGCTCGATGACGCTGGCCGCGGTGTCGAAGTCGTCGGGGTAGTGGATGAGGCGCATGCGGGCGCGCAGTCCTTCGGGCAGCGCGGCGAGCTTCTCGTAGGGCGTGTGCACGCCGTAGTTCGTCTCGTGGATGACCAGGTCCGCGCGCGACAGCCAGTCGATGAGGCCCTCGTCGTAGGCGGTGTCCGCGCTGTAGCCCAGGCACCGGCCTCCCGCGTGGATGCGCAGCGCGGTGGTGGGCACGTGGTGGTACGTCATCCGGGCCTCGATGAGGAAGGGCCCGTGCCGCACGGCCGACTCGGTGGAGAGCGGCGTGTGGTCGAAGTAGTCGTCGAAGTGCTTCGGGTTGGGAGGCTCGCCCTTCTTCTCGATGAGGCACTCCATGCCGGCGGCTAGGTGGCCCTCCCAGAGGCGCTCGGCCACGTCCGGATGGGTGAGCAGCTCCAGCTTCTTCTTGAGCACGAAGAAGGAGAAGTAGCCCAGGCCCTCCAGGCCGGAGGCGTGGTCCGCGTGCAGGTGCGTGAGGGCCACGGCGCTCACGCGGTCCACGTCGAGCGGGACGCCGGAGGACAGCGACGCCTCGCGCATCATCTTCCGGATGGGGTGGGGACAGTCGACGAGGAGGACCTGGTCCTCCGCCTCCACCGCGAGACAGGACGAGTAGTAGAGCGCGGAGAAGGCGTCACCGACGCCCAGGGGAGTGAAGGACAGGCTCATGGCTGGCTCCGGAGGGACGGGTCGAGTCGCTCGCGCAGCTTCGCCGCGACCGAGGGAGGACAGAAGGCCGAAACGTCCTCGCCCCGAGCTACGCGCTGCTTGAGTCCGCTGCTGCTCACCTCGGCGAGGTGGGCCTCGGCGGGCAGGAAGAGGGTGGAGATTTCAGGCGCGAGCGCGCGGTTGTTCTGGGCCAGCTCCGTCTCGAACTGCGCATCGGTGGCGCCGCGCACGCCGCGCAGGAGCACGCTGGCGCCGATGGCTCGCGCGTAGTCGACGATGAGGCCCTGGGTCCACGCCAACGTGACGTTGGGGTGCATGGCCACGGCCTCGCGCACCAGGGCCATGCGCTCGTCTTGGGTGAGCAGGGTGTTCTTGGCGGGGTTGATGGCGACGACGACGACGACGTGGCCGAAAAGTCGCGCCGCCTGCCGGACGACGGACAGGTGTCCCGCCGTGACGGGGTCGAAGCTGCCTGCATAGACGGCGATGGTCATGACGACACCTCGGGCGTCCCGGGCGTCAGCTCCCGCGACGGGTGGAAGGCGAGTGCCACGTAGAGCGTGCCCGCGAGGCAGAGCAGCGCGGACAGGGCGAAGTGCCCGGGGTAGCCCAGCGCCTGTGCGCTGAAGCCGCTGACGGCCGCCGCCGCGCCGGTGGCCAGCACCACGAGCGAGGCCTGCACGGTGTAGTCGGTGGCGGCGTGCTCGGGGCGGCACGCGTCCATCATCGCGGTGAAGAGGGTGGCGGTGGCCATGCCGCTGGCCACGTGCTCCACCGCGCACACGGCGGTCAGCCAGGGCATCGACGACGGGAAGCTGGCGACGAGCGCGTACAGCAGCACCGCAGTGGCCTGGATGACGCCGAAGAGGAGCAGCGCCCGGCGTCGTCCCAGGCGCGATACGAGGCTGCCGCCGATGAGCGCGCCGAGGAGGCCGGCCGTGAAGCCCACGCCGCCCAGCATCCACGCGATGTCCGTCAGCGTCAGGCCCCGGTCCACCAGGAAGGTGCGCAACATGCCCGTGGCCAGCGCCTCGCCTGCCTTGTAGGCGACGAGCAGGAGGAGCCACGTCGTGGCGCCGGGCCTGCGCCACCACCACGCGAGGCCCAGGCTCGCGCGGGGAGAAGGCTCGGTGGGCGGCTCGCGGTAGAGGGCCACGGGCACGGTGGCGACGAGCAACATCAGGCCGAGGGCCATGAGCGTGGGACGCCAGCCCGCCTTGTCGAACACGGCGAGCATGACCCCGCCGCCCAGAATCATGCCCACGCGATAGGCGGCGACCTGGATGCCGTTGCCCCAGCCGCGCTCGGAGGGCGAGAGCAGCGTCACCGCGAGCCCATCGGTCGCCACGTCCTGCGTCGCCGCGAGCAGGTTGACGCCGAGCACCGCCGCGAGCAGCAGGCGCGTGTCCACGGTGGACTCGGGCAGCGCGAGCGACAGGAGCAGGCCCGCGCTGAGGCACTGCAACGGGAGGATGTAGCCGCGCCGCAGTCCCCAACGCGAGGAGCCGTGCCGGTCCATGAAGGGCGCCCAGAGGAACTTCAAAGCCCACGGCAGCGCGAGCAGGTGCGCCAGTCCGATGGCCGGAAGCGACAGGCCCTGGTGGCGCAGCAGCACGGGGAGCGCCTGGGTGAAGAAGCCGAACGGCAGGCCCTGGGAGAGATAGAGGCTCGAGAGGAGGCCCAGCTTCGTGGAGGTCTTCATGCGCCCTCCCCATGCCGTGCCGTGCCCGTGAGCCGCTCGGCCCCAAGCTTCGTCGTGCTGTCCGAGTGGAGTGTGTTGCTCGTGCGGAGGTTGTCCGTGGAGGTCTTCATGCGCCCTCCTTCGCCGCCGAGGTGTCGAGGAGGCCCGCGGCCATGTGCTTCACCGTGCTCGCGGCGGAGCCCGCCGGCACCAGTCCCGGCGAGCTGGCCGAGAGGACGAAGTAGCCCTGCACCGCGGCGAAGAGTCCCGCCGCCAGCGCCCGCGCCTTGCGCTTGCCCACCAGCGCCGCCACCAGCGCCTCGAGCTGCTCCACGTCCGCGCGCACCACCTGCTCGTAGGCGGCGCGAACCTCCGGCTGACGAATCGCCTCCGCGCTGATGGTGACCCAGCCCGCCACCGCGCTCGTGTCCGCGTCCTCTCCCGTCGCGAGGAGCGCGTCCAGGAAGGCGTCGATGCGGCCGCGCGCGTTGTCGGCCGCGAGCCGCTCGAAGCGCTTCGCCACCCGCTCCCGCGCCCGCGCCGCGAGCTGTGCCACCAAGACGAGCAGGATCTCCTGCTTGTCGCTGAAGTGGTAGTGCACCAGCCCCGGGCTCAGCCCCGCCGCCTTCGCGATTTCGTTGACCGAGGCCCGCTCGTAGCCGCGCTCCGACATGACCCGCAGCAGGCCCGTGACGATTTGCTGTCGGCGCTCCTCGGTGTTGGACGGACGGGGCATGGTCGCCTTGTTTATTGGTTGTGTGACCAACTTATAAACAGGCACGGCTGTGGTGTCAATCGCTCCTGGGCCGGCGGGGGGGAGGGTCAGCCTGGGGGGCCGAGGTCCATGTGGCTCGTGCTGACGGCGGTCCTGCGTCCGGAGATGAGGGCCTGGATTCCGACGGCGACGAGCTCCGGCACCTCCAGCGTGGGCAGGTGGCTGACGGCGGGCAGCTTCATGACGTGGAACCACGGATGCGTGGCGGCGAAGGCCACCTGGGTCTCCAGGTAGTCATGTGCGTCCGGCTGCGAGTACAGGTGCAGGGTCGGCGTCGAGGGGCTCAGTCCAGCGAGCGCGTGCAGGGGCGAGCCCTCCCGCGAGTAGGCGGCGCTGATTTCGCGCGCGGCCCGGGCCCACATCTCCTCCGAGAACTCGAGCATGTCCTCGTGGATGGAGCGCAGGACGGCCTCGTTCTCCACGCCCCGGGTCCACTCTTGAAGCAGCTCGTCCCGCGTGCGTCCCCAGCGCTCCGACATCAGGCCTCGCAGCGTCGCGAGAAACGGCGGAGGCGGCTCGGTGACAATCCAGTCCAGCAGGGCGAGCTGGGGGACTCGCTCCGCGCCCAGCTCGCGCCGCAGCTCCAGCGCCCAGAAGCCCGCGTGGGAGATGGCTACCGGCACTACCTTCTTCGCGCCGCTGGCCTCCACCACGGCGAGCAGGTCCTCGAGCACGGTGCCGCTGTCGAAGTCGCCCTCGCCGTGTTCGGACTCTCCGTGGCCTCTCAGGTCCACGCTGAGCACCCGGTGGCGCTCGGCGCAGAGGGGAATCAGCGGGGTGAAGACGTCGCGGCGGGTGCACCAGCCAGGAATGAAGAGCAGCGTGAGCGCTCCCTGGCCGACGTCGTCATAGCGAATGCGGGCACCGCCAGCGGAGCGCACCTCGGACATGTCTCCCCCTGTGGAACGAGGCTTCTTTCTTCAGGTGGACATGGGCGCCGGGTGCGGCAGCAGGCGGGCGGGGAAGGGATGGAGGCCCGGGCCGCTCGGACTTGCCGGGACGCTTCGTCAGAACGTCAGCAGCGTCATCACCTGGTCGTGCCCCAGGCGACGGTGGCCGGCGAGGAACTCGAGGGTGATGAGGAAGCTGAAGCCGACCAGCTCTCCATTCAATCGCTTCACCAGCTTCGCGGTGGCCTCCGCCGTGCCACCGGTGGCGAGCACGTCATCCACCACCAGCACGCGCTCGCCCTGGAGGATGGCGTCCTCGTGCATCTCCATGCCGTCCGCGCCGTACTCCAGTGAGTAGCGCTCCACGATGGAGCGGTGGGGCAGCTTGCCGGGCTTGCGCGCGGGGACGAAGCCGGCGCCCAGCGCGAGGGCGATGGGGGCACCCAGGAGGAATCCGCGGGCCTCCACGCCGACGACCTTGGTGATGTGCTGGCCCTGGAATGGCGCGGCCATGGCGTTGATGACCCGGCCGAACAGGCGCGGGTCGGCGAGCACGGGGGTGATGTCCTTGAAGACGATGCCGGGCTTGGGGAAGTCGGGCACGTCGCGCAGGCGGGCGTTCAGGTCGGCGACGAGGGTGGTGTCGGGGATGCTCACGGCGGGCACGGTCATTCGAAGACCTCCGGGTTGACGCAATGGGGTGGCCGCCGTCCCTCCAGCGCGGCCAGCAGGTTGTCCACCGCCATGGAGGCCATGCGCCCCCGGGTGGCATGTGACGCGCTGGCGATGTGCGGCGCCAGCAGGACGTTGGGCAGGGTCATCAACGGGCTGTCCGGGGGCAGGGGCTCGGGCTCCGTCACATCCAGGGCCACCCCGCCCAGCTTTCCCTCGCGAAGGGCGTCGATGAGCGCGTCCGGGTCCACCACCCCGCCGCGCGCCGTGTTGACGAGCAGCGCCCCCGGCTTCATCGCCGCCAGCTCCGCGCGGCCCACCCAGTGTCTCGTCGCGGGAGTCAGCGGGACATGGAGGGTGAGGATGTCCGCTTCGGCCAGGAGCGTGGCCTTGTCCACCTGGCGGGCGCCGGTTTCAGCCTCCAGCGCGGGCTTCGGCTCGCGGCTGACGTACAGGATGCGCATCCCGAAGCCCCGGGCCCGCCGGGCCACCGCCGCGCCGATGGCCCCCGGGCCGACGATACCCAGGGTGGCGCCATACACGTCGGTGCCCAGGAGGAGGGTGGGGCTCCAGGTCCGCCACTTGCCCGCCCGGACGAAGGCGTCCGCCTCCGCCACGCGTCGGGCCAGCCCCAGAATCAGGGCGAAGGCGAAGTCCGCGGAGGTCTCCGTGAGGGCGCCCGGGGTGTTTCCGACCGCCACGCGCCGCTCGGTGCAGGCCGGAACGTCGATATTGTCGTAGCCGACGGCCACGTTGCTGACCGCTCGGAGCCCCGGTGCGCAGGCAAGCAGGCGGGCGTCCACCCGGTCCGTCAGCAGGGTGACGAGCCCCTCGGCGAGGGCTGCCTGGGTCATCAGTGCGTCACGGGAAGGTGGCAGTTCCTCCTCCCAGACGGACAGGTCCACGAGCCTGCTCAGTCGGCCGAGGGCCTCTCCAGGGAGCTGGCGGGTCACGAAGACACGGGGGCGGACGGTCCGGGCCATGGCGAGCGTTGATGGTCTCATAGCCTGATGTCGGTGGCTGCTTCCGCTGGCCGACTCATCCACATTTCCCGCGAGCGGGAGCCCTCTTGCTGTGCTAGTGGCAGGGGTTCCCCGGCGCTTAGGAGCCAGGGGCCTGTGCCAGCCGTGCAATCCACCGCCGACATCCGAGACGCCCTCCCTCCTCAGGACACCCAGTGGCTCAGGGCCCTGAAGGCTGAAGTTCAACCCACCATCTTCAAGCAGGGCCGGGAGGTGGCGGAGTCCCGCCGCGTCTTCGGGCTTCAACGTGAAGGGGATCACATCCGCGCGCAGGTCGCCGGCTCCACGGGCGAGCGCTATGAAGTCGTGCTCGCTCTGGCGGATGGTCGAGCCACGTCCACCTGCACGTGTCGGTCGTGGAACGTCGATGGTCCCCACTGCAAGCATGTGGTGGCCGCCGCGCTCATCTACGCCGCGCGTTTCAGGCCACCGCCCCGCCCCCAGCCGGTGGTGGCCACCCCTGTCGAATCCACCGCGCCCAACGGCAACAACGAGGTGGTGGACAACGAGGTCCCCGTGGAGCCGGAAGGCCCCCCGGTGGACGCCGTCAACCTGCCAGCGCTCGCGAAGGTGGAGAGCTGGCTGGGCCTGTCCTCGCAGCCGGATTACGAGTTCTTCTACCGGCTGACAGCGGCGAACACGAACTCTGGCAGTCGCCAGTGGGTCGTGGACGTGCGGCGTCAGGACGCGCAGACCAAGGGCCCCATCCACGTCAAGCGGACCCTCCAGACGGGGGGACGCATCTCCCCGGCCGACGAGCGCGTCTTCATGGCGTTGTCCCGTCACGAGCATCGCTACGACTCGCGCATCGTCCTGTCGGACGAGGAGCTGAGCGAGGCGATGGACCTGCTGCGCCAGCGGCGGGTCATCTACCGGGGCACGGCGCTCATCAACACGGAGGTGCCCATCCGTCCGCAGATTCGGCTGGAGTCCAGGCCGGATGGCGCCACGGCGCGCATCGAGCTGCTCTTCCCGGATGGGCTGAGCTACTCGCTCAAGGACGTCATCATCCTGTCGGGCCGTCGCACCTGGGTCATCCAGGCGCAGAACCTCCACCCCGTGGAGCCCGACTTCCCGCCCCGGCTGCTGCGCAAGTGGCTGCTGGAGCCCAGCATGTCCTTCCCATCGGGACAGCTGGACCGGGTGCTGACGTTCTTCGCCGCGCACCTGCCTCGCTTCCGCATGTCGTTGAAGGCGGACGACATCGAGGTGGACGAGGCGGTGGAGCCGCACTTCGTGCTGACGCTCGAGGGCACTCCGGAGCGCGTGAAGGTGCAGCTGGCCGCTCGCTACGGGCAGACGACGGCGCCGGTGTCTCCCACGGCCACGCACCTGGGCTATGCCAGTGGCGTGGGCGGGGACAGCCGCAAGCTGTACCGCCGTCGAGAGGACCTGGAGCGCGCCGCGGGCAAGCTGCTGCTGGACCTGGGGCTGCGCTTCGAGCCGCAGGCCCAGGTGTTCGACGCGACGGGCGACGTGGCGCTGGAGTTCTGGGCGCGCGGGCTGGCCTCGTTGCCGGCGGAGTGGGAGCGCTTCGGCGTGCAGGCGCCCAAGGTGCGGCTGCGTCCGAAGCTCAAGCCGCGCATCCGCGTGGGCATGAGCGGCGTGCAGTGGTTCGACCTGGACGCCGAGTTCGTCACCGACGACCAGGCGGTGGACCTGGGCGCGGTGCGCATGTGGCTGGACTCCGGCCGCAAGTTCGTGCCGCTGAAGGACGGTTCGTTCGCCGAAGCGGACCCCGCCGAAATCAAGCGCGTGGCGGACCTGCTCGAAGAGGCGGGTGCGCTGCCGGGCCGGTCCCGCACGCGGCTGCCGTTGCATCAGGCGGTGGCGTTGGACCTGCTCGCGGACCTGGGTGAGTTCACCGAGGTGGAGGCGAAGGCCCGGCAGGCGATGCTGGAGCTTCGCGAGACGGCGGGTGTTCCGAAGGTGGCGGTGCCCGACGGGCTCCATGCCACGCTCCGGCACTATCAGGAGGCGGGCCTGTCCTGGCTCTGGTTCCTGCGCCGCCATGGCCTGTCCGGCATCCTCGCGGACGACATGGGCTTGGGCAAGACGGTGCAGTCGCTCAGCCTCCTGCAGAAGATGGCCAACGAAGAGGGGCGCAAGCCGTCGCTCGTCGTCGCGCCCACCAGCGTGCTCGCCAACTGGGAGCGCGAGGCGGAGCGCTTCACGCCGGGCCTCAAGGCCATGGTGTGGCACGGCCAGGACCGCAAGGAGCGCGCGGAGGACTTGAAGGGGATGGACCTGGTCCTCACGTCCTATGCGCTGGTGCGTCGGGACCTGGACCAGCTGTCCCAGGTGGGCTTCCGCTTCGTGATTCTGGACGAGGCGCAGAACATCAAGAACGCGGACAGCGCCACGGCGCAGGCGTGCAAGTCGCTTCCGAGCGACACGCGCCTGGCGCTCACGGGTACGCCGCTGGAGAACCGGCTGTCGGAGCTGTGGAGCATCTTCGACTTCCTCATGCCGGGCTTCCTCGGCACCGCGGACAGCTTCAGCGACAGGTACGAGCAGCCCATCCAGGTGGCGAACGACGCCTCCGCGAGGGACAGGCTGCGCCGGCGCATCCAGCCCTTCATCCTGCGTCGCCTCAAGACGGAGGTGGCCAAGGACCTGCCGCCGAAGACGGAGAGCGTCGCCTGGTGCGAGATGGAGCCGGGGCAGGCCGCCCTCTATCGCGAGGTGATGGACGAGAGCCGCCGCAAGGTGAGCGAGAGCATCGAGAAGGTCGGCTTCAAGCGCAGCCGCGTCTCGATTCTGGCCGCGCTCATGCGGCTGCGGCAGGTGTGTTGTGATCCGCGCCTGCTCAAGATGCCCCCGGGCACGCTGTTGCCGCCCAGCGCCAAGGTCGAGCGCTTCCTGGAGCTGGTGGAGGACCTGGTGGCGGAAGGCCACCGGGCCCTGGTGTTCAGCCAGTTCACGGAGATGCTGGAGCTGCTCAAGGCGGAGGCGGACAAGAAGGGCCTGCGCTACCTCTACCTGGACGGTCGCACCAAGGACCGCATGGGCAAGGTGGACGAGTACAACCGCCCGGACGGCCCGCCCCTGTTCTTCATCTCCTTGAAGGCGGGTGGCACCGGCCTCAACCTCACCGCGGCCGACTACGTCATCCACTTCGACCCGTGGTGGAACCCGGCCGTGGAGGACCAGGCCACGGACCGCACGCACCGCATCGGTCAGACGCGCGCCGTCATCAGCTACAAGCTGATTACTCGCGGCACGGTGGAGGAGAAGATCCTCTCCCTGCAGCGTCGCAAGCGAGACCTGGCCGCCGGAGTGCTCGGTGGCGAGGGCGACGAGATGGCGAGGACGCTCACGGAGTCGGACATCCAGGAGCTCTTCACCGAGAACAACTCCTGAAGTCGGAGGGGATGGTTGGGGTTCCGACGGAACCCCGCCTCCCACCCGCCCCCCATCCGTGCGGCCGGCCGGAACGCCTGTGCAGTGTCAGAGGGACCTGCTAGGGTGTTCAGTGCCAGGGCCGTCGTACGGACATTGGAGGGCGCGCGTGCTGCTGGGTCTGCGGATTTCGAACGTGGCGGTGATCGAGGAGGTGGAGGTGGCGTTCGGCGCCGGCCTCACCGTCCTCACGGGTGAGACAGGTGCGGGCAAGTCCATCCTCGTGGATTCATTGGGCTTGCTGCTGGGAGGCAGGGCGGACGCGGATGTCATCCGCGCTGGCTGCGAGGAGGCGTCCGTGGAGGGCGTCTTCGCGCGCACGCCGGTGCTGGGCGCGCGCCTGGAGGAGCTGGGCCTTCCGGACCTGGGCGAGGAGGTGCTGGTGCGCCGCGTGTTGGGGCGCACCGGAAGGGGCAAGGTCTACGTCAACGGCGCCCTCGTCACGGTGGGGGTGCTGGCCAAGCTGACGCGAGGGGCGGTGGACCTGGCGGGGCAGCACGAGCACGTCAGCCTCTTCGACTCGGGCCTGCATCGGGTGCTGCTCGACAGGTACGGGGAGGTGGAGGAGGCGCTCGCGACCTACTTCGGGGAGTACTCCGCGCTGCGGGAGGTGGACGCGCGCATGGACGCCCTGGGTGGAGACGAGGCGAAGGTGCGGGATCGCGCGGAGTTCCTGCGCTTCCAGCTCGACGAAATCGCGCGCATCGACCCGGAGCCCGGCGAGGACGTGAAGCTGGACGCCGAGCGCAAGCGCCTGTCGAGCGCGGAGAAGCTCAGGCGCCTGGGCGCCGAGGCGGAGCTGCTCGTGGCCGGGGAAGAGGCCTCCGCGCTGGAGACGGTGGGCCGCGCCCTGGGGCTGGTGCACGACGCGGTGAAGTGCGACGCGACGCTTTCGCCGGTGGCCCAGTCGCTGAGCACGGCCCTGTCGGAGCTGGAGGAGGCGCACCGGCGGCTCAACCGGTACGTGGAGGGGCTGGAGTCGGACCCGACGCGGCTGGCGGACGTGGACGAGCGGCTGGATGGCCTCAAGCGGCTGTGCCGCAAGCACGGCGCCAACCTGGAGGGCGTGCTGAAGAAGCGCGGCGAAATCGAGGCCGAGCTGGGCACGCTGGAGAACCGCCAGGAGGTGCTGGAGGAGCTGGCCACGGAGCGGCGCAAGGTGGAGGAGCGGGCGCGCAAGGCGGCCAGGGCGCTGTCGAAGGCTCGCACGACGAGCGCGGTGGAGTTCTCCGCGCAGGTACGCGAGGGCCTGGGGCACCTGGCCATGGGCAAGGCGGCCTTCGAGGTGCGCGTGACGCCCGGGGACACGCTGCGTCCGGACGGCCTGGACGAGGTGGAGTTCTTCTTCAGCGCGAACCCCGGCGAGCCGGCGAGGCCCCTGGCGAAGGTGGCCTCGGGCGGCGAGGCGAGCCGGCTGCTCCTGGCCCTGAAGCGGGCCCTGGCGGGCAGCGACGCGTGTGGCTGCTACGTGCTGGATGAGGCCGACGCGGGCGTCAGCGGCGCGATTGCCGACGTGGTGGGGCGGATGATCAAGGAGGTGAGCGGTCACCGTCAGGTGCTCTGCATCACCCATCTGCCCCAGGTGGCGGCCTACGCGGACGCCCATCTGCTCATCCGCAAGGCAGTGAAGGCGGAGCGAACCGTCTCCCAGGTGACTGTTCTGGCGGCGGGCGCGGACCGCACGCGAGAGCTGGCCCGGATGATGTCCGGCATGGAGGTGACGCGGGAGGCGCTGGGGGCCGCTGAGGCTCTGGTGCGCTCGGCCCACCGTTCCCTGGGGGCGCCGAGGACCCGCAGGGAGTCCGGACCCGAGGGCGGACCCCGTGGCCGCCTCCGAAGATTGGCTTGACGCACTGCAAGGTCATCCGTGTCCTTGCCCCATCGGTGGGTCTCACATAGCATCATTGGTGTGTCCAACACCGCAGGGCTGACCGCGGCCTCCCGCCTCAAAGTCGTTTCCGCTGGCCTGACGGACGTCGGGCGGAAACGCAATCACAACGAGGACAGTTTCCTCATCGACGATGAGCTGCAGCTCTACGTCGTGGCGGATGGAATGGGCGGCCATGCCGGCGGCGGTACCGCGTCGCGCATCGCCGTCGAGACCATCGACAAGGAGCTCAGACGGGCTCGGGAGGGCAAGGACAACCCATTCTTGTCCGTGCCGAACCTCCAGGACTCACCGATACCAGAGGCCCTGCGCACGGCCGTGGAGAAGGCGTGTCTCGCCATCTACACGGCGGCGCAGGAAGACCCACGGCTGTCGGGCATGGGCACCACGGTGATTTCGCTCGTGGTGCGCGAGGAGCACGCCTTCTTCGCCCACGTGGGCGACAGCCGCGCGTACCTCATCCGAGGCGACCTCATCCAGCAGATCTCCGAGGACCACTCGCTGGTCAACGAGCAGATCAAGGCCGGGATGATTACGCCGGAGGAGGCCAAGCACTCCCGATACAAGAACATCATCACCCGCTCGGTGGGCTTCGAAGAGGAAGTCCAGGTGGACGTGATGGGGCTCGTCTCGGAGCCCGGCGACGTGTTCCTGCTGTGCTCGGACGGCCTCGCCAACATGCTCGAGGACCGCGAAATCCACGAGGTGGTGGCCCAGGCCCAGCGCTTCGAGGACGTGCCCAAGCGCCTCGTCGACTTCGCCAACGAGCGCGGCGGCGACGACAACATCACCGTCATCGTGGTGCGGGTCGCCCCCTGAGGTACCCGGCCCCGGGGCCGACAAACACCGCGTCAGGTCACTGTTGACCTTGACACTCTTGGAAACTGAATGGTAGCTGCCCAAACGTTTCCAATCCGGGCAGACGTCGCCCGGAGACGAAGTCGGCGGGGTGTGGCGGTGGGGGGAGGTGTTGGGCGACACGGAGCGACTTAGCTTCTGGCGCCGGATGTCCCACGCAAGCAGGGAGCTGTCCCGTGGCGAAAAAGTCCTTCACGTTGATGGTGATCCCGGACCATGACGCGCCGGTGAAGCGGTACACCATCCAACGCTCGTTCCTGATGCAGGTGGGGATGGGGTTGATGCTGGTGGTGGGACTGAGCGCGGGTGCGAGCATCCACTACTTCCAGGTGGCGGCGGACGCCTCCGAGAACCGCATCCTCCGCGAGGAGAACCTGACGCTGCGCTCGCAGCTCAAGTCGGTGCGGGAGCGAATCGAGCACATCGGCTCCACGTTGGATCGGGTGGAGCGTTTCGACCAGAAGCTCCGGGCGATGACGTTGCTGTCGGATCCGCAGCGCAACCTGGCGATGGGCCCCACGGAGCCTGAGCGGGTGCCCGCGACGGACACCCAGTTCACCCAGCTGACCACGACGGAGACGCCCAAGCTGCTGATGGGCCGCCTGGACAAGCTGAGCGCGGAGGCCACCCGTCAGGAGCAGAGCCTCCAGGAACTGCAGGCGTACTTCCAGGACCAGAAGTCGCTGCTGGCCTCCACGCCGTCTGTCTGGCCCGCCCGGGGTTGGGTGACGAGCGACTTCGGTCAGCGCGTGGACCCGTACACCGCCGACCGCGTCATGCACGCGGGTCTCGACATCGCCGCGCCCCACGGGAAGGAAGTCTTCTCTCCGTCGGACGGCACGGTGGTGTTCGCGGGCCTGGAGGGTGGCTACGGCAACGTCATCGTCGTGGACCACGGCTACGGCATCAAGACGCGCTACGGCCACCTGGCGAAGATGCTGGTGAAGGCTGGAGACCGGGTGAAGCGCGGCGCGCTCATCGCCGCGGTGGGCAACACCGGCCGCTCCACCGGACCGCACCTGCACTACGAGGTCCGCGTCAACGGCATCCCCCAGAACCCGCGCAAGTTCATCCTCGAGGAGTAGTCCTCGGGGTGAGGAGTGCCTCCCGAGCCCGGCTCGGGAGGGTGGTTGTCCCAGGGATGTCGGGCCTGCTGGCTCGCCCCTGGGAGGTTTGGCTTCCCTTCTTCAGCGAGAGAGCGTGGCGGGCCCCGGGATGGAGGCGTCCAGCCGGAGCCGTCGCTGCTGGAGTCCGTCCGCGCGTCCGCTGCGCTGCATGACGTGAGCGCGCTCCAGCTCCGCCCAGAGCAGGGGCCCCAGCACCTGCCAGTGCGAGGGCGAGTCCACCGTCACCTCCAGCAGGCTCACCGTCCATCTCAGTGCCTCCGTGTCGGGCGTGCCCTCGGGGAGCACCCGACGCACGTCGCGGGAGAGGCGCTCGTGGGTGGGGCCCGCCAGGTCCGCGCTCACGGTGAGCTGTGAGGTGGGCACCAGCAGCGCGGCGAAGGCGTCCGGGTGCAGGCGAATCACCTTGGCGCCCGGGTACTGCGCGGCGAGCGACTCCACGGTGGCGCGCAGAATCGCGTCGCCGATGGCGAAGCCGAAGCGGGCGTTGAGGGAGATCATCTCCTTCACGTCCGCGATGACGGCGCCCACGCGCCAGCCGTCGTGGTGCGCGTGCGTGGACAAGTCGTACTCCTCCTTCAGGAGGCTGCCCTGGGTGAGGGCGGGGACCTGGAGCGCGCCCGTCTTCGGGTCCGGGTGGCCTCGGCGGGCCTGCTCGGCCTGGAGGAGCACCTCGACGGCGGCCTGCACGGGCGCCTGGGGGCTGCGGGTCAGCACCCAGGGGTGGAGGGCGATGAGGGCGGTGGCGGTGGCGTCGTCGAGCGGGTAGGGCATCTGACTCGCATCTCTAGCGCGTCGCGCGGCCCCGCGCAGGGGCTTCCCGTCAGCGCAGTCGGTGGGCCGTCACCGTCACTTCATCCCGGTCATGGTAGAGCTGCCGGACGGTGAGGCCCTCCCAGCCGCCCTCCTCCACGAGCGTGTGTCGCACGCGCAAGAGGACGGGGTTCTTGTCCTTCATGGGCAGCTTGATGTTGGCGACGAGGTGGCTCGCCCAGCCCCGGCGCCCCCACTTGGCCAGCAGCTGGGCCACCTCCAGCGGACGCCACGCCATGTCGCAGAAGAGCCAGTCGGCGCTCTCCTCGGGGGCGTAGGAGAAGGCGCTCTCCTGGATGTGCTTCACCCGGCCATTCGCGGCCAGCTCGGGCATCAGCTTCGCCGGGTCCACCGCCACCACCTTGGCGCCCCGGGCCACCAGTCGCTGCGTCCACCCTCCGGGCGCGGCGCCCAGGTCCACGCAGACGTCGCCCCGGCCCGGCTCGAAGGCCAGTCCGTCCAGCGCTTCCTCCAGCTTCATCGCGGCGCGAGAAGGGGACTCGACCTCCCGGCGCATCCGCCGCCGCCCACCGGGGGCCAGCGACAGCGCCTCCCGCGCGGAGACGGCGCCCACGGCCGTCACGCCGTCGGGGGCCACGCACAGCGTCACCAGCCGTGCGCCGGACTCCCGGGCGCGCTCCGCGTCCTCGAGCAGCCGCTCCGCTGGCAGTCGCGCGCGCACCGCCGCCTCCAGGGCCTCCGCGGAGGCAGCCAGCGTGTTGCCCCGGGGACTGTCGGGAGTGAAGGACTGGAGGACCCAGGGGCCCGCTCCAGGCAGGGCGAGGATGGCTCGGGCCGCCGCGTCGGCGTGGGCCTCGGGGGTGCCAGGAGGGAGCGAGGCGACGACCCGCCAGGCGGCGCGCGCGAAGGCGGGGACCAGCCCGGGCTGCGAGTCGCTCTCCACCAGGGCTTCGCCGAGCAGGCGAGGGGCCATGCCCGCCCAGGCCAGCTCCTCGAAGAGGTGGGGCTCGAAGCCGGCCCGGCAGGTCCACAGCCAGCGCCCCGCCTGGGGTGGCTGCGTCTGTGCGGGCATGGGGGGAATGCGCGCCCTCGGTGGGGCGGGGGGCGGGGGCGGCGCGGTGCGTGCAGGGGCCTTCCCGCCCTGGGCGGGGGAGGGCTTGCGGTGGGGAGGCGGCGCCGGGCGGCCAGGGCGAGGAGCGGACTTCGAGGGGGTGCCCCGGGCAGGCCGGCGGCGGGGATTTCGCGGAGGGGACATTGCGTGGGCTCCGTTCCGCTTTACTCTGAACCGATGCGCGCTGGGCAACCGGCCGAGAGGAAGTTTCAAGAGGCGCGCGTGGTTTCCCACCAAGCCTCCCTTACATCTCCAGGGATTTCCCTTCACTCGCCGCCGTCCTTCGAGGATTCTCCGGCCGCGAGAGAGTCAACGAATGATCGAATGGACGCTGAAGAAGCTCATCGGGACCAAGAATGAGCGCGAGCTCAAGAAGGCCCGCGAGAAGGTCATCCGCATCAACGAGCTGGAGAGCCGGATGCGGGCCCTCAAGGACGAGGACTTTCCTGCCGAGACGGCTCGGCTGAAGCAGGAGATTCAGAACGGGAGGCCGCTCGACAGCATGCTCTTCGAGGCCTTCGCGCTCATCCGTGAAGGCGCGCGCCGCGAAATCGGCCAGCGTCACTATGACGTCCAGCTCATCGGCGGCATGTTCCTGCACGAGGGGTGCATCGCGGAGATGCGCACCGGTGAAGGCAAGACGCTGACGGCCACCCTGCCTTGCTACCTCAACGCCCTGTCCGGGCGCGGGGTGCACGTGGTGACGGTGAACGACTACCTCGCCCGCCGCGACGCGGAGTGGATGGGGCGCGTCTACAAGTTCATGGGCATGACGACGGGCTGCGTGCTCCACGAGCTGTCGGACAAGCAGCGCCAGGAAGCGTACCGCTCGGACATCACCTACGGGCAGAACAACGAGTTCGGCTTCGACTACCTGCGCGACAACATGAAGTTCCGCTTGCAGGACTACGTCCAGCGCGAGCTGAACTACGCGATTGTCGACGAGGTGGACTCCATCCTCATCGACGAGGCCCGCACCCCGCTCATCATCTCCGGTCCCACCGAGGACAGCACGGACAAGTACTACCGGGTGGACCAGGTCATCCCCGGCCTCGTCCCGGACCAGGACTTCACCCTGGACGAGAAGCACCGCTCGGTGTCCCTGACGGACGACGGAATCGAAAAGCTGCAGAAGCGGCTGAGCGTGTCGAACCTCTACGACCCGGGCGAAATCGAGACGCTCCACCACGTCGAGCAGGGCCTGCGCGCGCACACGCTCTACAAGCGCGACAAGGACTACGTGGTGAAGGACGGCGAGGTCGTCATCGTCGACGAGTTCACCGGTCGCCAGATGCCGGGCCGCCGCTGGTCCGACGGCCTCCACCAGGCGATTGAAGCCAAGGAGGGCGTGAAGATCGAGAACGAGAACCAGACGCTGGCGACCATCTCGTTCCAGAACTACTTCCGCATGTACACCAAGCTGTCCGGCATGACGGGCACCGCGGACACGGAGGCGGAGGAGTTCGCGAAGATCTACAACCTGGACGTCCGCGTCATCCCGACCAACCGCACCAACGTCCGCAAGGACCAGCAGGACGTGGTCTACAAGACGGAGCGCGAGAAGTTCGAGGCCGTCGCCGCGCAGATTGAAGAGCTGCACAAGAACGGGCAGCCGGTGCTGGTGGGCACGGTGTCCATCGCCAAGAGCGAGGTGGTCGCCAACTTCCTGAAGAAGCGTGGCGTCCCCCACAACGTCCTCAACGCCAAGCAGCACCAGCGCGAGGCGGACATCGTCGCGCAGGCGGGCCGCAAGGGCGCCGTCACCATCTCCACCAACATGGCCGGCCGTGGAACGGACATCCTCCTGGGCGGCAACGCGGAGGTGCTCGCCAAGGCCTCCGTGGGCCCCGCGCCGGAGGCCCCCGCGCCCCTGCCTCCCCCGGCGGATGGCGCCGCGCCGCAGGTGGACCCGATGGTGGCCTACCAGCAGGAGCTGGCCGACTGGGAGCAGCGCCTGGTCGCCGCGCAGGCCAAGCTGGAGACGGAGACGAAGCAGGAGCGCGAGGAGGTGATGAAGGCCGGCGGCCTGTTCATCATCGGCACCGAGCGCCACGAGTCGCGCCGCGTGGACAACCAGCTGCGCGGCCGCGCCGGTCGCCAGGGTGACCCGGGCGCCAGCCGGTTCTTCCTCTCGCTCGAGGATGACCTGATGCGCATCTTCGGCTCGGAGCGCATCCAGGGCCTCATGGAGCGGCTGGGCATGGAGGAGGGCGAGGTCATCGAGCACATCTGGCTGTCCCGCGCGATTGAAGGGGCCCAGAAGCGTGTCGAGGGACACAACTTCGACATCCGCAAGAACCTGCTCGAGTACGACGACGTGATGAACCAGCAGCGGCGCACCATCTACAAGCTGCGTCGTCAGGTGCTGGCCGCGGGCGCGGGCGTGCCCCTGGTGGAGTTCACCGAGGACGCGAAGACGCGCGTGAAGAGCCGCTCCGAGCGGATGGTGAGCTGGGCGGACTTCAAGGAGATGGTCCTGGACGCGCTGGAGGACGTCATCGTCTCCACCGTGGACACGTACGCGCCCACCAAGGGCTCGGACGGGTGGGACCTGGACGCCCTGTCGAAGAACGTGAAGGAGACGTTCGACCTGGAGATGGGCTTCGAGGGCGTCGGCAACCGCGACGAGCTCCAGGACCACATCTACAAGGCGGCGGAGAAGGTCTTCCGCACCCGGGACGAGGAGTTCGGCGAGAACTTCCTGCGCTTCCTCCAGTACAACTACCTGGCGACCATCGACCGGCTCTGGAAGGAGCACCTGCTGGGCATGGACCACCTGCGCCAGGGCATCGGCCTGCGTGGCTACGGCCAGAAGGACCCGAAGCAGGAGTACAAGCGCGAGGGCTACCAGGGCTTCATCCAGACCCTGTCCGCCATCAAGGCGCAGTTCGTCTCGCAGCTCATGCGCGTGCAGCCCCGCTCCGCCACCAGCGCGGAGGAAGAGGCCGTCCGCATCCAGCGCCAGCTGGCCCAGCAGCAGCGCAAGGCGGTGGAAGGCCGTGGCACGGCGGAGGGCAAGCTGGACGAGGCCTCCGTGGCCGAGGCGGCCCGTACGCCGGCCGCCCAGCAGGGCCCCCGCGTGGGCCGCAATGACCCCTGCCCCTGCGGCAGCGGGCGCAAATACAAGAAGTGCCACGGCGCGGCGGAAGCCAGCGTCTAGTCGGCCCTTCTCGGGGACGTCAGGAGTAGGGCGCCGGCGCGGCGTCGTCCGGGGTTGTCGGACGGCGGGCCGCGCCGGTCCTCTTTCCCGCGCTCGGGTCAGCCCCCGGGGCCCTGGAATGGGGGCCAGGAGGGCAGGGGAGCGAGCACGAGCCTTCTTCCCACCACGGGCGGTGAGGCGAAGCTTGCGCCGTCGGGAAGGGTTCTGTTAAGGACCCCCCGCCTCGTAGTCTGGGGCCGGGGGTGTTGACCCCGAGTCGTACCCACTTCACACACGCCCGTGCCGGTCGCCGGTGCTCCCGTGAGTGGAGGACTCCTCCGAAAAGAGGGGACCTCACTTCGGAAGTCACGGCCGGAGCAACACCCGGGTGTGGCGGAATAACCGGAGAAACACCATGTCGATCGACACGCAGGAAACGCAGACGCAGCAGCAGGCCATGGCCGCCGCCGGCGGCATCACGATGCGGCAGCTCCTGGAGGCCGGCGTTCACTTCGGCCACCAGACGAAGCGCTGGAACCCGAAGATGAAGCCCTACATCTTCGGTGCCCGTAACGGCATCTACATCATCGACCTGCAGAAGACGGTCTCCATGGCCCGTTCGGCGTTCCGCTTCGTGGCGGACGTGACGGCCCGTGGCGGCACGGTGCTGTTCGTCGGCACCAAGAAGCAGGCGCAGGACGTCATCCGCGAGGAGGCCGCTCGCGCCGGTCAGTACTTCGTCACCAGCCGTTGGCTGGGTGGCACGCTGACCAACTTCAAGACCATCAAGCAGGGCATCGACCGGCTGAAGACGCTGGAGAAGATGGCCGAGGATGGGACGTTCGACCGCCTGCCCAAGAAGGAAGTCGCCTCCCTGGAGCGCGAGCGCGAGAAGCTCGAGAAGAACCTGGGCGGCGTGAAGGAGATGTCGAAGCTGCCCCGCTGCGTCTTCATCATCGACCCGAAGAAGGAGCACATCGCCATCCACGAGTCGACCCGCCTGGGTATCCCCGTGATTGGCCTGGTCGACACGAACTGCGATCCGGACGGCATCGACTTCGTGATTCCCGGCAACGACGACGCCATCCGCTCCATCAAGCTCTTCACCTCGAAGATCGCCGAGGCCTGCATCGAGGGCGCCGCCCGTTACCGCGCCTCGGGCGCGGCGGAGCGCGACGAGCAGGAGGAGCGTGAGGGCCGTGATGACCGCCGTGATCGTGACGACCGCCGTGGCCCGCGCCGTGACAACCGGGATCGCCGTGGTGGCGACCGCGGTGGTGACCGTGGCGGCGAGCGCCGTGGCCCGCTCGTGGAGATGAAGGGCGCGCCGGTCGTGGCCGAGCAGCCCGCGGCCGAGCCTGTCGCCGCCGAGGGTGGCGAGGCGGCGAAGGAGTAGTCGCCTCCCGCTGTACCTCAGGTTTCGTGGCGGCCGGGTGGCGCATCAGAATGCCTGCGACCCGGCCGTCACTGTTTTCTGGCTGTAGCGGTATCCCCTTGAACCCCGATGCTCCGCCCGGCGCCTGGCGCCCTCGTGACGGTGGAGACAGGAGCCGAACATGGCCGAAATCACGGCCCAGATGGTGAAGGAACTGCGCGAGCGGACCAACGCGCCCATGATGGATTGCAAGAAGGCGCTCACCGAGACCGGTGGCGACTTCGTCAAGGCCGAGGAGTGGCTGCGCAAGAAGGGCATCTCCAAGGCGGCGGGCAAGGAAGGTCGCGTCGCGGCCGAGGGCCTCGTCGGCACGTACGTCCACGGCGGCCGTATCGGCGTGCTGGTGGAGGTCAACTGCGAGACGGACTTCGTCGCTCGCAACCCCGACTTCCAGGAGCTGGTGAAGGAAGTGGCGATGCAGATCGCCGCGGCCAGCCCCAAGTTCGTCCGCCGCGAGGAAGTCCCGACGGACAACATGGACAAGGAGCGCGAGATTCAGCGCGACCTGCTCAAGCAGCAGGGCAAGCCCGAGGCGATGCTGGACAAGATCCTCGTCGGGAAGATGGAGAAGTTCTACGAGCAGGTCTGCCTCGTGGACCAGCTCTGGGTGAAGGACGACAAGAAGAAGTTCGGTGACATGATCACCGAGCGCGCCGCGAAGATTGGCGAGAAGGTCTCCGTGCGCCGCTTCGTCCGGTTCGAGGTGGGTGAGGGCATCGAGAAGAAGAAGGACGACCTCGCCGCCGAAGTCGCCAAGACGCTGGGCCAGGGCTGAGCCACCTCGTGGCCCTCCCCGGGCCATGAAGGGCTTGCTGTCGGGCCTCGAGGGCCGCGCGCTCCGTACCCCCTAGGGGGGCGGGGGACGCGGCCCTCGCCTTTGCGGGCCCTCGAGGCCCCTCCGGGCGATTGGCATTGGACGATGTGAGCAGGGGTGTCCGACTCGGGCGTTGATATGGCGGCAGGCGGGGGATAGAAGCGGACGCGCATGTCCTCCGACACGACCCAACCGCTCCGCTTCAAGCGCATCCTCCTCAAGCTCTCGGGTGAGGCCCTGATGGGAGAAGGGAAGTACGGCATCCACCCACCCACGCTCAGTGGCATCGCCGACGAGGTCATCAAGCTCGCGGCGGCCGGCGTGGAGGTGGCCCTCGTCCTTGGCGGAGGCAACATCTTCCGCGGCGTGGCGGGCGCGACGGAGGGAATGGACCGGGCCAGCGCCGACTACATGGGCATGCTGGCCACGTGCATCAACTCCATGGCCATGCAGGACGCGCTGGAGAAGAAGGGCCTGCACACGCGCGTGCTGTCCGCCATCAAGATGGAGCAGATCGCCGAGCCCTACATCCGCCGGCGCGCGGTGCGCCACCTGGAGAAGGGGCGGGTGGTGATTTTCGCCGCGGGCACGGGCAATCCGTACTTCACGACGGACACAGCCGCGTCGCTGCGCGCCATGGAAATCAACGCCCAGGTCATCCTCAAGGCGACGAAGGTGGACGGCATCTACAACGCGGATCCGAAGAAGGACCCGACGGCGCGCCGCTACCGCACGCTGACGTACATGGACGTGTTGAAGCAGAACCTCAACGTGATGGACTCCACGGCCATCTCGCTGTGCATGGACAACAAGCTGCCCATCATCGTCTTCGACCTCACCGTGCCGGGAAACATCCAGCGCGCGGTGCTGGGGGGCGGAGAGATTGGTACCGTCGTGGGCGGTAACGAGACGGTCTGGGCCTGACCTCTCGCATTCATCCCGACTCGTGTTCAAGGAGAGCTCGCATATGAGCGGAGACATCGTCGTCGAATTGAAGGGCCGTATCGACAAGACGCTCGAGGACCTCAAGAGGGAGCTGACGAAGGTGCGCACCGGGCGCGCCAACATCAACATCCTCGACAACATCCGCGTGGACTACTACGGCACGCCGACCCCGCTGTCCGGCGTGGCCAGCGTCAGCTCCCCGGAGCCCCGGCTCATCATCATCAAGCCGTGGGAGAAGACCGTCCTGAAGGAAATCGAGAAGGCCCTGCGCGAGGCCAACCTCGGCGTCCAACCCATGAATGACGGGGAGCTGATTCGCCTGCCCTTCCCGCCGCTCACCGAGGAGCGCCGCAAGGACATCGCCAAGCAGGTGAAGACGAAGGGCGAGGACCACAAGGTCTCCATTCGCAACATCCGCCGTGACGCCAACGAGGCGCTCAAGGTGCAGTTGAAGGACAAGAAGATCACCGAGGACGACCACAAGCGCATCTCCGAGAAGGTCCAGAAGGAGACTGACGGCGGCGTGACCCAGGTGGATGAGATCATCAAGAAGAAGGAGAAGGAGGTCATGGAGGTCTGATGGCCTTCGTGCTCCTCGCCGAACCCGCCGCTCCGGTGGCGGGTGTCTTGCGCCGGTTCCTCGAGGGAGCCGGCCACGAAGTGAGTTGGGTGGCCAGCGCGGACGAGGCGCAGCGCGTCTCGCGAGAGCGGCCACCCTCGGTGGTCCTGGCCTCCGGGCTGGGGCCGCTGGATGGAGAGGCGCTGTGCCGGAGCCTGCGTGCCCAGGGGCTCCAAGTCCCGGTGCTGCTGGTGTACCCGCCGGACGAGGAACAGGCCGACGAGCGTGCCACCCAGGCCGGCGCGGACGGCAGCCTGGTGGGGCCCCTCAAGCGCGCCACCGTCCTGACGTGTGTCTCGCTCCTGGTGCAACGCGAGGAGGCCCGGCGCGTCGCCGTGGCGCCTTCCGTGCCCGTGCCGCCCCCAGCTCCGGTGGTGGAGCCCGAGGCCCGACGCGTCACCCGGCCGGAGCCGTCTTCGTCCACGGGCGGCACGTCGGCGGATTTCGAGTTCCTCAAGCGGCTGATGCTGATGGAGGTGAAGCGCAGCCGGCGCTACCGCTATCCCATCGCCCTGCTGATGGTGGAGGTGGACCGCTTCACGGAGCGCGCCGCGGCGCTGTCACCCATGGCGAGACGGGGCGCGCTGGCGGAGACGCTGGGCCTGCTGGTGGAGGGCGTGCGCGACATCGACGTGGCGGTGCCCTTCGCGGACAGCCGCTTCGTCGTCTTCCTGCCGCACACGCCTCGCTCGGGTGCGCGGGTGGTGGCGGAGCGCCTGCGGGAGAAGCTGAAGGCCGTCCAGGGCCTGCCCCCTGGCACCGCCTCCGTGGGCGTGGCCGTGTCCGAGCCGCCCGCCGGCAACAAGAGCGCGCCGCCGGGCGCCCCGGGGCAGCAGGTCAGCTTCGGCGGGCTCTTGAAGGACGCGGGAGACGCGCTACGGCGCGCGCAGGCGGCCGGAGGTGACTGGGTGGAAGTGGCCCACGATGCCGCCAGCCGGACTCAGGACGGGTAGACGAAGTCCACGTCGCTGATGTCGTGCACGACGTCGGCGACGAAGCGGAACAGCTCCAGGCCCCGCCCCTTGTCGTCGTTCCAGGTGCCACGGGCTTCGTCGTAGCTGAAGTGGATGCCCTGGCCTCGTCCCGCCACCCAGATCTGCTTCACGGCGCGCTGGGTGTTGACGATGCACTTCTCCCGGGAGCGGGCGGTGAGGGTGAGCATGTCACCCGTGCTCTCCGCCTCCAGGAGGTCTGGGTCAATGGCGTCCGCGGCGGCAATCATCCGCTTGAACACCGTGGCCACGAGCTGATTGTAACGGGCTTCGTCCATCATGGCCGCGCGGGCCTCACTGGATGACGTCGAGCACCGGCTGGCCGGGGGCCGCGTAGAACAGGAACTTGAAGTGCGGCGGCGTCTCGCTCTCGACGCGCTCCAAGGCGATGACGGTGCCCGGGTTGACCGACTTGGGGAAGGACTGCATCCCCGTCAAGTGAGCCGCCAGGGCGCCCATGGACGGCTGGTGGCCGACCAGGACGAGGTTCTCGTCCGCGTGCTCGGCCAGCACCGAATCCACCGTGCCCACCGGCATGTCCGGCAGCAGGCAGCGATGCGCCCGGAGCAGCCCCTCGTGCTTCGTCGCGAAGGACAGAATCTGCGACGTCTGTACCGTGCGAACCAGCGGGCTGGTCAGGATGAGTCCAATGGGGCCCATGCGCTCGGCCAGCGATGCGAAGTGCGCGGCGGTGTTCAGCCGAGCCTTCGCTGTGAGCGCGCGCGCCTCGTCACCGAGACCCTCGGGGATCTCAGCGTCCGCATCGGCGTGCCTAACCAGGAAAATCCTCAAAGTCCCTCCAACGGTACGACAGGACCGCGGTTCGTACATGACCGCGGGCGGGTTGGTCAAAGGTAATGCGGCGATTGTTCAGTGGCCGCAACAACCCCAGCATGGCAGACAGGAGTTGGTCGCCCTCCTCCGCATGCGTCCGCGCAGCATACAGCGGGGACTGACGTGCCGTGTCTCTCAGGAAGGTGTGTGGATGCGCAAGTCGCTCTGGGTCCTGGTCGGGCTGTTGGCCTTCTCGGGCTGTAAGAAGGATGGGGCCACGGGTAGCGATGCACCCGGGGTGGCGGATGGTGGTGGTGCCGCCGGCCTGGAGACCGAGGAGGCGACCGGCGCGGGGCCCTATGTGGTGACGCCCGAGAAGCTGACGGCCTACGTGGACTACCAGCGGCGGATGCTGGAGGTGTACGGCTCGCAGGTGAAGGGGCTCCAGGGGCTGGGCGCGCTGGTGGACGCGGGCACGCCGGAGGCGATGGCGGAGGTGCGCGCGGGCCTCAAGGTGGTGGAGGCGAAGGCCAAGGCGGAGTCGGAGGCGCGCGCGCGGGCGGGGCTGAGCGTGCGCGACGTCAACGGGCTGGCCGAAGTGGTGACGGCCGTCATCAGCCAGCGGCAGCTCGGGCGCACGCTCCAGTACGAGGAGGAGCTTCGGAAGCTGGAGGAACTGCAGGAGAAGCTTCCGCCCGAGCAGCGCCAGGAGCTGGCGGCGCAGGTGGCCTCCATGCGCCAGCAGGTGGAGTCGTTCCAGAAGCTGACGGACGTGCGGCGCGACTACGGCGACGCCAACGTGGACGTGGTCCTCACGCGCGAGGACGAGCTGATGAAGAACTACCAGGAGATGCTGCGAGTCTTCACCGGCACGCGCCGGTGAAGACCCGGGAAGGCGGTGCGCCTCAGACGCGCTTGAGGTGCGGAGCCTTCTTGAGCAGCTGCGCCAGGTAGAGGTCGGCGACCTTCTCCATCACCGTGTTGCCGCGCAGGCGCTGGTTCAGGTTGACGAAGTCCACCTGGTCCAGCCGCTGGTCCTGGTTGTAGCAGGAGAACACCCACGTCTCCTTGCCGGTGCGCGGGTCCACGTGCCGCTGGAGGCACTGGGCGCAGATCTCCTTCATCATGCACTGCATCGGCGAGTTGATGGAGCCGATGGCCTCGTGCTCGGGCTTCAGGTACGGCTGGAGCACCTTGTGCCGGGCCTCGGCCACCGCGCGCATCATCCGGTCCGAGCCGATGGCGATGATGCGGTCGACCTCCGACAGCGGGATGAGGCCGGGCGTGGCGAGCTTGCCCTCGGCGTAGGCCACCATGGCCTGCACCACGTTGCCTCGGAAGGCGGAGTCCTGCGGACGGCGCGGCTCAATCAAGTCACCGCTGTCCACGGACCACACAATCTGGTCCGTGCCGGCCTCGATTTCGTCGTGCTTGAAGGAGTCCGACTTGAGGCGGTAGGCGGCGAAGTAGACGACGCGGCAACCCGCGGCCTTGAGCGAGCGCGCGATGGAGAAGAGCACCGCGTTGCCCAGGCCACCACCCACGAGCACCACCGTCTCGTTGTGGCCAATCTCCGTGGGAGCGCCGGTGGGGCCCATCAGCACCACGGACTCGCCCGGGGTGAGCGCGGCGCACAGGCGCGACGAGGAGCCCATCTCCAGGACGATGGTGCCCATCAGCCCCTTCTCCTTGTCCACCCACGCGCCGGTGAGGGCCAGGCCCTCCATGGTCAGGCGCATGCCGTCGACGACGGGCGCGTTCCGCTCGAAGTTCTGGAGCCGGTAGAACTGGCCGGGCTGGAAGTGGCTGGCCGCGAAGGGCGCCTTCACCACCACCTCCACGATTGTCGGAGTCAGGCGCGTGACGGACACCACGGTGGCGTTGAACGCCGCGTCCAGCTTCGCGAAGTGCGCGGCGCGCATTTCCTCGCGACGGGCCTGGGCGACCTCGTCGTCGAAGTCGAGCGTCGCCACTTCCTTCGCGTACAGGCGCGCCACCTCCGAGTAGCCATCCTTCGCGCTGGCCATGGCCTTCACCACGTTGCCCGCGTACGTCGGGTGGTTGTCTCCGTAGAAGGAGATGAAGCGCCCGTCCTTCGCGTACGACGTGAAGAAGCCCACCTTGGAGTCCAGGTCCTCGCTGGCCTCCACGGCCTCCAGCGTGAAGCCCTGCTCACCGTCCACCAGGGAGTAGCCCTGGAAGTAGTCGCCGCCCTCGTCGAGCTTGAAGGTGCCCGGGTACTCGCGCTCGTACGTGACGTTGGGCGAGGTGCCGGCGGCCACGCACACGGTGCGCGCGGGCAGCTCGAAGAACTGGCCGCTGCCCTTGAGCTTGCCGTCCACCGTCACCATGCGCTCGAAGCGCAGCGCTCGCACCGCGCCCGTCTCGTCCTGCAGCGCCTCCACCGGGCTCATGCGCTCGATGAAGCGGATGCCTTCCTCCAGCGCCTTGGACACCTCCTCGTGGTTGAGGCGGTAGGCGGGGGACTCGGTGAGGCCGCGGCGGTAGGCCAGGCTGACGCCGCCCCACGCTCGCACCAGCTTGATGAAGTCCGGGGTGCGGCCTTCCACCTTCGCCTGCTCGCGCTCGGCGCGCACCGCGCGGCCGTGCTCCAGGAAGGTCTGGTAGGTTCCGCGCTCCTCGGCGTCCAGCCTCGCGAGGATGGCCTCGTCGCCCAGCTCCGCGGAAAGCTTCTCGTGGCGGGCGAGCGCCTTCTCCACCTGCACCGGGTAGTACGCCATCAGCTCCGTGGCGGTGTCGACGCCAGTGAGGCCGCCGCCGATGACGATGGCGGGCAGCTGCACCTGGAGGTTCGCCAGCGAGTCCTTCTTGAAGGCGCCCGTGAGCTGGAGCGACATGAGGAAGTCGCTCGCCTTGCGGATGCCCCGGATGAGGTTGTTCTTCATCCCGATGATGGTGGGACGCCCGGCGCCCGCGGCGATGGCGATGTGGTCGAAGCCCAGCTCCCACGCGTCCTCGATGGTGAGCGTGCCACCGAAGCGCACGCCGCCGTGGATGCGGAAGCCCTCGCGGCGCGCCAGCGTCAGGTGGATGAGCGTGAGGAAGTTCTTGTCCCAGCGCACGGTGATTCCGTACTCGGACACGCCGCCGAAGCCCTCCAGCACGCGCTCATCCAGCTCGCGCGTGAGCCCACGCCAGTCGCGGATGGGCTTGAGGGCGTGGCCATTGCGGCCGGCAAGCTCGTCGGAGAACGGCTCGATCTTGAGGCCGTCCATGCCGGTGACGCCGAAGCCCTCGTTGAGCAGGTAGTGCGACAGCGTGTAGCCGGCGGGGCCCAGGCCCACCACCAGCACGTTGCGCCCCACGTAGGGCAGCGCGTACGGACGGCGGATGTTGAGCGGGTTCCAGCGCGTGAGCAGCCCGTAGATTTCAAAGCCCCAGGGCAGCTCCAGCACGTCCGTCAGCGAGGCCGTCTCCGCCAGCGGGATGTTCACCGGCTCCTGCTTCTGGAAGATGCACGCCTTCATGCAGTCATTGCAGATGCGGTGGCCGGTGCCGGGGCACATCGGGTTGTCGAGCGTGATGACCGCCAGCGCCGCGAGCGAGTCGCCCTCGCGCTTGAGCAGGTGCGCCTCGGAGATGCGCTCGTCGAGCGGACAGCCCGTGAGGGGGATGCCCAGCGGGTTCTTCTTGTAGCTGTGGCCCTCGGCGACCTTGTCCTTCGCGGGGAAGCCCTTGGAGCAGGAGTCCTTCTGGCGCTCGTGGCAGAGCACGCAGTAGTCCACCTCGTTCATCACGTCGCGCGAGGTGCCTCGGCGGTCGGTGAGCTTGAAGCCGTCGCGGTGGCGGAGGTGGTGATGCAGGCCCTCGGTGGCCTCGGGCAGCTCGGCGTCCGGACGCTGGAGCTGCACCAACTGGTCGAACACCAGCGGCTTGGGCACGCGGTGGGTGGGCCAGGTGTGGAACTGGTCCTTGGTCTCCGGGTGCAGCGCGCGCGCGTACGTCCAGCGGTCCGCCAGGGACAGCAGCGCGCGGACGGCCAGGAGCTCCGCGGCGTCATCACCCTGGGTGACGAGGCTGGAGCCGAAGGCCTCGCGACCTTCCTGCGTGGCCGTCAGCGAGGCGCGCAGCGCGGACCAACGGGCGCGCAGGGCCTCCGCCTTCGCCTGCTCCTCCGCGGGCAGGTTGCCGGAGAACAGGCGCTCCAGCTCCATGAGGCTGAGGACGGACTCGGCGAGGCCGCGCTCGAAGTCGCCCAGGGAGAGCGCCTCCGGGAAGCCGAGCTGGAGCAGCAGCCGCATGCGGCCATCCAGCGAAGGGAACTCGGCCAGCGCCGGACGGTCCGGAGCGCCCTTCTTGAAAACGCGGCGGGTGATGAACTCGCGCTTGAAGTCGAAGAGGGGCAGCTCCCCCTTCAGGTGGCCCCTCTGCCGCTCCAGCTCCTGGTCGACGCGGAAGAGCCGGGAGACGAAGCGCGACGTGTGCCGGGCCACGCGCACCAGCAGGTCCGACTCGGCGGGGCCGGTGAGGCTGGTGCCTCCGGACTTGCGGTAGGCGTCGAAGGTCTTGAAGAGCTCGGGCTCGTCCTCGGCGAGCCGCGCGTCGAAGCTCTGGGCCAGCCGACGCAGTCCGCGCGGACGGTAGAGGTCTTCGAAAGTGAAGCCCGGCAGACCCAGTTGAAGGGAGGGGCCAGGGTCAGAGGGCAGGTCGGTCAGGGCGCGCATATCACTGAAGGTGTAGGAGGAACCCGGAGCAACGGCTCGCGTGCGGGGCCTATTTCGCGGTGAGCCGCCCGGAAAGCAAGCGGCCTCGCGACGCCGCGTGAATCCAGGCGATGGGAGGGAGTGACTCTGCTGGAGTTGTAACGCGGAGGCCCGACGCCAGCCTCCCTGTCAGCCTCGGTCCTTGGGGCGGGAACTCCCGCCTGGGGTACGACGGCACACCGCGGCATGTGTTGAGGTGCCCGCACAGGGGCGTGGCTGTGTGCTGACTGCCCTGAATTTCCACGGGGGCCGTGTTTCGAGGGCCGTGGGCGCCCTGTTGGCCGCTTTCCAGGCAGGGGAGGGGGCTGGCTGGCGCGCCGGTCCACGGCGATGCCGCTGTCACCGGGTGTCGATTCCCGACGGGGTGGCCGGCCGTGAGGTGGGCCGCGTCGCGGCCTGCTCGTTGGCGGGCAGGGAGATGCGCTCCAGGCGGCGACGGAGCTTGAAGAGCCCCCAGAACATGCGGGCCGCGTCCAGGCCGGGGACGACCTTGGAGCCTCCGAAGTCCTCCCAGTCGATGGGGACCTCGAGGCAGCGGGCGCCCTGTCGCTTGAGCAGCGCGAGCAACTCCACGTCGAGCAGCCAGCGCTCCTCGCGCAGCACGTCCAGCAGCGGGCGCAGCACGGAGGCTCGGACGAGCTTCACGCCACATTGCGTGTCATAGAAGCGCAGGCCGAAGTGGAAGTCGGTCAGGGTGGCGAAGATGCGGCCCTGCAGATGACGGTGGAGATTTCGCACCACGCGGCGGCCCGCCATGAGGATGCGCGAGCCGGCCAGCACGTCGACGCCCTGGGCTTCAGGGGCGTCGGTCAGTCGAACCAGCCGGAACAGCTCCTCCGCGTTGATGGCGCCGTCCGCGTCCAGGAACGCGAGCCAGGTGGCCCCAGGAGAGGCGTGACGCCAGCCGAGGCGGATGGCCGAGCCCTTGCCGCCATTGCGAGGCGCCGCGACGTACGTGAAGCGATGGGGAGCGCTCGCGGCCGAGAGGTGGGCCTGGGCTTCATCGACGCTGGCGCGCTGAAGGGTGGCGTGCTCGGGGGCGCTGCCATCGTCCGCGATGATGAACTCCACCCGGGGCGTCGGCTGGAGCAGGGCGACGCGGGCGAGGGACTCCACGAAGCGAGGTAGGCGCTGTCCCTCGTTGTAAGCGGGGATGACGACGCTGATGGAGGGAGCTTCCACTCGCCGGGTTTGAGCACGGAGGGGGAGGGGCGTCAATGCGAGCGCACCACCCGCTCCGCGCCTCTGGGCGAGAGGGGAAGGTGGTGCGCTTCCCCGATGCACGCCTCCGAGCGGCGAGGCCTGGTGGCACGTGGGGCGAGGGTGCCAGCTCTACTGACGCTTCGGCCGGCGCTGCTTGGAAGCGTTGGGCTTGCGGGTGCGCTTCCCGGAAGGAGGTGAGGGTTCCTTCTTCGCCGTGGCCCCAGCGGAAGCGCTGGGAGGCTGCGCCTGCCGGGTCCCTGTGTCGGTCTTGTGGGTCCGGGGCTTGGGGAGGACCGCCACTGCCTCGGTCGACGGCGAGGACTCGCTCCGTGTCGCGGGGCGTGTCGCGTGCATGGGCTCCTTCGCTGGCTGCGAAGCAGGCGCGCGTGCGGGGCGTGGCGCCGACGGAGTCTCAGATGCTCGTGGCTGAACCGCGCTCGACGCCTCCGCCGTCACGTGCGTGGCCTGTCGGGCGCGCAGTTGCTCCACCTCGCGGCGCAGGCGGACGACCTCGGCGGAGAGCTGCGCGTACGAATCGCGCACGTGTCCGTTGAAGACGCGCTGCCGACCCAGGGTCTCGTTGATGAACACCTGGCACGACTTGCGGAAGGCCCACTTGGCCACCACCACGAGCTGCCCCACGCCTCCCCGGTGCGTCTGCAGCGGCAGCGCGCGCGTGGCGTCGGCGTTCTCCTCCAGCGCGTGCAGGTTGAACGTCAGCGGCTCCACCCGAGGCTCGACGCCCTCCGCGGGCACCTCCACCGCTTCGGAAGTGGGCAGCCCCCGCGTTCGCAGGCGCTCCTCGATGCGGGCCAGCAGCTCCCGCGCCGGAATGTCGCGTCCCAGCAGCTTCATCGGTGCTTCTCCTCGAGGATGCGTTGCAGCTCGTCCCGGTAGGCGGCCACCACCTGCGGCCACCCTTGTTTCTTCACGTACGCCAGGCCCTTGGCGCCCAGCGTCTTCCGCGCCTCGCCCACTTCGCGCAGCCCCTGGATGAACGAGTCCAGGTCCGTATACGCGCGCCCCGCGCCACTGCGCGCCACCTGGCCCAGCAGCACGTCCGAGCGCCCGTTCACCAGCACTGGCGTGCCCTGCGCGAAGGCCTCCAGCGTGAGCAGCGACAGGCTCTCGTAGCGAGAGGGCACCACCACCGCCAGGGCACCGGCCAGCGCGTCGTGCTTGTCCTGCTCGGGGATGCGTCCCAGGTAGCGCACGCCATCGCCTTCCAGCGGCATGTGCGCGTCACCCGCGAGCACCAGGTCAGGTGCATCCGCGTACCGCTGCTTCAAGGCCTGATGGAACTGGAGCAGCTCCGGCACGCCCTTGCCCGGCTCCTGCCGTCCCACGTAGAGCAGGTAGTCGCGGTGCACGCCGTGCTTCTGGCGGAAGCGAGCCCCGTCCGCGGCCGGGCGCTCCACGCCCACGCCCACCACGCGCGTCCTCGCATGGCCCGGGAAGTACTTCTCGATGATGGTCAGCTCCTCCGGCGTCAGGCAGAGCAGCGCGCGGGGAAGCTCGAAGACGTCGCGGTATGCATCGAAGCGGATGGGCGCCTCGTCATGCGTCGTCGGCACCAGCAGCGAGCGGTCCGCCACCAGCGGCATGCCCCACACCGTGGGCGCATAGAGGTACGTGAAGAACAGGTAGCCGTCATACGTGTTCCGCGTGTCGGCCAGGTGGCGCAGCAGTCCTGGAGCCAGCGGGCCCTGCTCGGCCACCCACTGCTCCTCGCGCAGCCGCTCGTTGCTCTTGTCGAAGAGCTTTCGCGACAGCCCGTTGAAGCCTCGGATGTTGCGCACCCGCGTCACGGGGAAGCGCAGCACGTCCACGCCTCGAACCTGGTCCTCTCCCTCCGGGAAGTCATTCTCCCAGGACAGGTGGTTCTTCGCGCACGTGGTCAGCACCGTGATGTCCCAGTGCGGCGTGAGGCGCTCTGCCACCTGCGCGGCCAGCATCTCCGCGCCTCCCGTCACCTCGCCATAGCGCTGCACCACCACCGCGACGCGAGGCCGCTTCGGTGGCGCGCGACGGGGACGCGGCGCGGGCAGGAACGGCTTCAGGGCTTCGGACAACGCGCGCTGCACGGACGCGGAGGAGAAGTGCTCCAGCCGGCGTCGCTGACCGGCGATGATGGGCTCGCGAAGCGACAGGTCCTCGCTCAGGTCCACCGCCAGCTCCGCGAGGAAGGCGAAGCGCTTCTGGTCGAACGCGATGCCCGCGCCACCCAGCGTCTCCGGCACCGCCGCGGCGCCATACGCCAGCACGGGCACGTCCGCCGCCATGGCCTCGATGAGCGGAACCCCGAAGCCTTCGTGCTCGCTCATCGACACGAACACGGAGGCGGAGCGGTACGCGGCCACCAGCTCCGCGTGGCTCAGCCGGCCCAGGAAGCTCACGCCGCTCAAGTCCCGCGCCTCGCGCTTGAGCGAACGGAAGTAGCGGCTGCCCGGCTCGTACCCGCCCACCATCAACAGGCGCGCCTGGGGACGCAGCCGCAGCACCTCGCGGTGCAGGGAGAGGAGGTCCTCGAAGCGCTTGTGCGGCATCACCCGGCTGACGCCGAGCAGCACGGGGCCCGGGCCCGACAGCTTGCGCGACAGCTTCGCGTCCGCGCGGTCGGGGCCGAAGCGCTCCGGCTCGATGAGCAGCGGCACCGTGTGGACGTTGCGGTAGCCCGCGACGCGCAGCTCGGCGGAGTTGTAGTCCGACACGCCGATGGCCACGTCCACGAAGGGCGCCATCGCGGCGAGCTGCGCGCGTCCGGCCACCAGCGCGTTCTCCAACGACAGTCCCGAGTAGAAGCGCGCGGGGCTGATGTTGTGGAACACGAGGCCGCGGCGACACTGCAGGTGCATCAGCCGGCTGCTCAGCGGCGAGGCGATGCCGTGGTGATAGAGCACCAGGTCGCCCGGCTCCGGCTTCAACGTCGACGCGGGACTGGCCAATCCCTCCAGGCCCGCGCCCACCTCGTCGGCATACAGGCCGCCCCACACACCCAGCCGGCGCAGGAGGAGCTGCAGGTGCAACGCGGCCTGCCCGGTGGCGTCTCCGGGCACGAAGCTCGCTATCAACTGGTGAATCGCCATGCGCGCCCTGCCTATCACAGGGGCGTGGTATGAGGCGCTCCGTGTCCACCGGCCCCATCGCTTTCGACGCGACGCTCTGGGATGAGCCCACCACCGGAATCGGCCTCTACACTCGCTGTCTCGCGGGCGCGCTGGAAGCCAAGGGTGTGCGGTTGGAGAAGCTGGGCGCGCGGGGCTCAGGCGACCATCCGAGGGGTGACAGTGGCCGCACCGCCTGGACGCTCGCCCGGCTTCCCCGGGTGCTGGAGCGCTCGAAGCCCGCGCTCTACCACGCCCTCGGAAACTTCAATCTCCCCCTGACGCGGATCTCCGGCACGGCCTACGTGCTCACGGTGCTGGACCTGATTCCGCTCATCATGCCGGACACCGTCTCGGCGAAGTTCCGCTGGCAGTTCCGGCTGTGGTTGTCGCGCAGCCTGCTGCTGGCCGACCGCGTGGTGTGCATCAGCGAGCGCACGCGGCAGGACCTGCTGGAGCGCTTCCCGGAAGTGGAGTCGCGCGCCGTGGTGGTGCCCATCGGCGTGGACCATGTCCACGCGCCCGTGCTCGACGCGACGAGCGTGGACTTCCTGCGCTCGCTGGCGCTGCCCAAGGACTTCGTCCTCTACGCGGGCTCGCTCGACGTGCGGAAGAATGTGGACCTGGTGCTGGACGCGATGGAGCGACTGAAGGCCCAGGGGCGGCCGGCGTCGCTCGTGCTCGCGGGACAGAGCTGGTTCGGCTCGGGACGCGTGGAGTCGCGCATCTCGCGGCTGCGCGCGGAGGGGCTCGACATCCGCCCGCTGGGTTACCAGGCGGAGCCGGTGTTCTACGAGCTGATGCGGCGCGCGTCCCTGTTCGTCTTCCCCTCGCGCTACGAGGGCTTCGGCCTGCCTCCGCTGGAGGCGATGCGCCTGGGAACGCCGGCCATCGTCTCGACGGCGGGCTCGCTCCCGGAGGTCTGCGGCAGCGCGGCCCTCGCGGTGAGTCCGGACGACGCGGAGGGGCTCGCGGAGGCCATCCATCGGCTGCTGCGCTCACCAGGGGAGCGCGGCGCCCTGGCCGAGAAGGGCAAGGCCCGGGCCGCGGAGTTCACCTGGGAACGGACGGCGGAAGGAACGCTGGCGGTGTATGAGGCCGCGCTCCGACGCTGAGCGCGGGAGCGAAGTCAGCGGTCCCTCGCGGTCGAATCGAGAGTGGAGGATGACGATGCGAAAGCTCATGTGGAGTGGCCTCGTGCTGAGCGGTCTCCTGGTCGGGTGCGCGAGCGCTCCCGCGAAGCAGGACGCCACGGAGCCTCAGGTGGAGCAGGACGTGGCGGTGTCGCCCGACGCGGAGGCCCCGTTGCCCGGTGAAGCGGTGAAGCCAGCAGAGGCGCTGCCCCTCCAGGTGAAGGCGAATCCCCAGCCCCAGGACGCCATCAACATCGAGGGGGCGAAGGTCGCCGGCAACATCCTGACGCTCAACGTCTCGCATGGCGGTGGCTGCGCCGAGCACACGTACACGCTGGCCTGGGACGGCACCTTCCAGAAGACCGCCAGCGCGGCGCCGGTGGCGAATCTGGTGATGATTCACAACGCGAATGGAGACCGCTGCAAGGCGATGAAGTTCGCCGAGCTCCGGTACGACCTGAGCCCCATCTCCCAGACATGGGCCGCGCAGGCCAGCAAGGGCTCCGGCACGGTGGAGCTGGCCCTGCCTGGACTGTCCGCGCCCGTGAGCTACTCGTTCTGAACCTCGTGGCGGAACTGGACGCGACATGAAGCTCTCGGAGGCCCTGGCCGTACTGGAGCAGCGCTTCAGCGGCCTGGAGGAAGGCGCCCCTCGGCTCGTCGAGGCGGAGGATGACCGCTTCGCCTTGCGGCCGAGCGCCGTGTGGCTCGAGTACCGCTGGTACGTGCGCGCGGGCGGAATGGCGGAGGTGTTCCTCAAGTCGGAGCGCGTCCGTCCGGAGGCTCGCTTCCAGGCCGAGGCCACGGTGCTGCGGGTGCACCTGCTCGGCGCTTCCTCGGAGCTGTCGGAGCGCTCGGCGAAGTTGCTCGTGGGAGGCCGTCCCGCGCCGGAGCGGCTCATGGGCCTGTTCGGTGACGATGGCGTGCGCCGTGAGGTGGTCGCCTTCGGGCGCACGAGCGTCACCGTGGAGCACTGGGACACGCCGGGCCCGCGTCCCGTGCTGGCCGAGGCGCGCTTCCAGGCGCTCGCGGAGCGACTGGCCGACCCGGCCTCGACGCCGGAGGAGCGCCACGAGGCGGTGCAGCGCCTCGCCGATGAGCGCAGCCCTCGCGTGGTCGAGGTGCTGCTGGAGCTGCTCTCGCGTCAGTCCTCGCTGATGGCGCTGCGCGTGTTGTCCGAGTGGGGTGAGGAGCGCTCCAGGGTGCCACTCCTGCGCGCCCTGGACGCGGTGCGCCCCGACAACCCCGCGGACCTGTGGACGCTCATTGCCCTGGTGCGGCGTCTGGATGCTTGGACGCAGGTGAAGCGCTGAGGGAGGCCACGGTGAGGCCCTCCGCGATGAGGTCCTCACGCAGGCGCGTCAGCACCTTGCCCAACAGGTTCAGCCCCCTCCACTTGGACGGGTCCTGGATGTTGGGGTTGTCCATGCTCAGCCCCACACCCCAGATGCGGTCCATGGGACTGGCCTCCACCAGCTCCGTGCCAGAGGTGGCCAGCAACGCCTCCAGCAGCGACGCGTTCTGGGTGAACTTCGCGCGATTGCCCTCGTAGACGATGCGCTCGCGCTCACGCTCCCAGGTGGCGCCATCGAAGTCGCGCACCTTGCGACCCAGCGCCTTCTGCGCCTTGGGCGCCGACGTCTTCAAGATGCTGGCGAGCACCTCCGCGTCACCGAAGACGCGCGCCTTGCCCGCCATCATGTACTGCTCCGTGCAGCCGTAGTGCACCCCGTCCACGACAAAGGCGGAGCGGTGCCACTGCGAGAAGGGGGACTCTTCCTTCCAGAAAAAGGTGAACCTGCCCTGCCGCTGAGTGCCAGCCATCGCGAGCCTCCAGGTTGGTTGGTGTCGATTGTACACCAACGCCTGACGCGCGAGGTCCTGACAAGCACCGTCCAGTCGGGCGACCGCTGGACGGGAGGCGCCTCGGGTGAGGCACCTCCCGTGCGGAGCGCGAATCAGCCCTGGGCGCGGAGGGCGCCCGGAACCTTGGGGCCGAGCACGTCGCGCAGCGCGTCTGTCACCGTCAGCTTCGGCGTCCAGCCCAGCGCGTGCAGCTTGTCCGGAGCGCCGATGAGGCTGGGGATGTCGGAGGGGCGCAGGCGCGCGGGGTCCAGCTCGATGCGCGCATTCACGCCCGCGAGCGTCAGCATCTCCTCCAGCAGGCTGCGGATGGTCCGTCCCTCGCCGCTGCAGATGTTGTACGCCTGCCCGGGCTCGCCCTTCACGAGCAGCAGCCGGTACGCCTCCACCACGTCACGCACGTGGGAGAAGTCGCGCACCGCGTCCAGGTTGCCGGTGCGCAGCACCGGGTCCACCGTGCCCAGACCAATCGCCCGAATCTGCGAGGCGAAGGAGGGCACGACGAACGTGGGGTCCTGTCCCGCGCCCAGGTGGTTGAAGGGCCGCGCCATCATGACTTCCAGCCCGTAGCTGCGGTGGAACTGCACACCCGCCAGCTCCGCCGCGGACTTGGAGGCCGCGTAGGGGCTCAGGGGCACCTCGCGAGTGTCCTCCGTGGCGCGCGTGCCCTCGGGCACCGGGCCGTACACCTCGCCCGAGCCCACGAGGACGACGCGCGTCTTCGGCGCGTTCTCCCGCAGCGCCGTCAACAGATGCACCACCCCCATGGTGTTCACCGCGAACACGCGCGAGGGGTTGTGGTGGCTCTTGGCCACCGAGCTGAAGCCCGCGAGGTGGATGACGCCGTCCGGCTTCGCCTCGGCCACGGCGGCCTTCACCGCGGCCTCGTTTGCCACGTCGAAGTGAAGGGCGCTGCTGCTGACGCCCTCTCCGCGTGGCCCGTGCGCTTCAACCACCTCGTCACCGGCGGCGCGCAGAAGCGCGCACAGATGCCTGCCGACGAACCCATCCGCTCCCGTGACGAGAACCCGCATCTACCGCTGCCCCGCCTTCACGCGCTCCAGGTCAGCGTCCACCATCATCTCCACCAGCTGCTTGAAGCGCACCTTCGGCTCCCAGCCCAGCTTGGCCTTCGCCTTGGCCGGGTCGCCGATGAGCAGGTCCACCTCGGCCGGGCGCACGAACGCCGGGTCGGTGAAGACGTACTTCTGGTAGTCCAGGCCCACGCGGCCGAAGGCGATCTCCACCAGCTCACGCACCGTGTGCGTCTCGTTGGTGGCCACCACGTAGTCCTCGGCCTGGTCCTGCTGGAGCATCAGCCACATGGCCTCCACGTAGTCGCCCGCGAAGCCCCAGTCGCGCTTGGCGTCCAGGTTGCCCATGGGCAGCTTCTCCTGGAGGCCCAGCTTGATGCGCGCGACGTTGTACGTGACTTTGCGCGTGACGAACTCCAGGCCACGGCGCGGCGACTCGTGGTTGAAGAGGATGCCGCTCACCGCGAACAGGCCGAAGGACTCACGGTAGTTCACGGTGATGTGGTGGCCGTACGCCTTGGCCACGCCGTACGGGCTGCGCGGATAGAAGGGCGTGTCCTCGGTCTGGGGGACCTCCAGCACCTTGCCGAACATCTCGCTGGACGACGCCTGGTAGAAACGCACCTGGGGCCGCGTGTGGCGGACGGCCTCCAGCATCTTCGTCACGCCCAGCGCGGTGAACTCACCGGTGAGCACCGGCTGGTTCCAGCTGGTGGGGACGAAGGACTGGGCCGCGAGGTTGTAGACCTCGTCCGGCTTGACGAGATTGAGCAACGCCGCAATCGAGAACTGGTCCAGCAAGTCGCCCTGGTGGAGCTGAACCTTGCCGTGCAGGTGCTGGATGCGCTCGAACTTCTCTTCCGACGAGCGGCGCACCATTCCGTGCACCTCGTAGCCCTTCGACAGAAGAAGCTCCGCGAGATAGCTGCCGTCCTGCCCCGTGATGCCGGTAATGAGTGCGCGCTTGGTCGCCATGGCCTTTTCCGCTGTTGTCTGGAAGACGCACTTTGTACCTGACGCGGTTGCCCGGAGCCAACCGTTCCCGATGGCTTCGTACTTGAAAGGGACACCCCTCGTGCGAAGTTACGGAGGACCCACTTGCCTGGAGAGCCCTGGTCATGCGTCACCCTCTCGTCTTCGCCCTGGCGGCTCTCGTCGCTGGCTCCGTTGCCTCGGCTCAACCCACCCAGCCCTTGCAGGTGCCCGCACAGCGGGAGACGACGCCTGGGCCCCCGGCGACTGGTGGGCTCATCCAGGACGTCGCCGTCTGGGTAGGGACACCCGACGGCGGGGGGGCGGATGCGGGCCTCGGCCTGTTGCTCACGGCCTATGACAATCAGAACTCCGGCCTCTCCACGTTCGGGTTGGATGGTCAACAGCTGGAGCAGGAGCAGGATGGGCCCACGGTGAGCGTCGCGGTCCGCGATGGCTTCCGGTTGGGGCAGGCGACGCGTTCCCTGGCGGTGACGGCGAACACCGTCGTGGGGTTGTCGGCCTACGTCGTGGATGGTTTCCAGGCGACGAATCGGGTGCAGCGGATTGGCGTGGGACCGTTCGTCGCCAACAGCACGGTCTTCAACACCGTGACGCTCTATCGCAGCCCCAGCACCGGTCGCTTCTTCGTGTTCGCGGGGACCGCGAGCGGCTCCCTCCAGCAGTTCGAGCTGTCCGGAGAGGATGGCGGGTTGTCCTCCACGCTCGTGCGTCCGGCCATCGACGTGGGGGGCCCCATCACCGGGCTGGTGGCCGACGAGGAGCTGGGCTTCGTCTACGTCGTGCAGTCCGGCGAGGCCATCTGGCGCTACAACGCCGAGCCCAACGGCGGCACCACCCGCGTGTCGGTGGCGTCCCTGACGGGGACGGACCGGAACCTGTCCGGCACCGTCAACCGCCTGGCGCTGTATCGCGGGGCCAACGCGGAGGGTTACCTGCTGGCGGCGGACACGGGCGCTGGCACGTTCGCCGTGTTGGACCGCCGCACGTATGCCTTCCTGGGTTCGTTCTTCGTGGTGGCGGGGGATGGAGGCGTCGGCGCGGCGGAGTCTCCGCGTGCGCTGGCGGTGTCGGCGCTGCCGGTGGGCCCCCAGTTCCCCGACGGACTCTTCGTCGCGCAGGACTCCAACAATGGCGGCACGGACAACCTGAAGCTCTTGCGCTGGGATGTGGTGGCCGCGGCCTTCACTCCGCCGCTGCGCGTCGACACCCGGCCGGCGACGGGTGACGGTGGCACGGACGCGGGCTCGGACGGCGGCGCCGATGGTGGTTCGGATGGAGGGGGTGGTATCGGTGGCGGCGGTGGTCGGCCCTCACCCGGTGGTGGCGGTATCGACCTCGACTCCGACACGTCGGGCTGCAACTGCGCCACGGCCTCCGTGCCCGGCAGTGTGCTCCTCGGCCTGCTGGCCCTGGGGTTGTCGGTGCGCCGACGCCGCGAGCGCTGAAGCGCGTTGCCATGGGGCGCGGGGCACGATGAAGTGCGGCCGCTCATGCGTTCCCCGCGTCCCTTCCTCCTCGCGCTCGTGACTTGTGCCGCCGCCTGTGCCGGCACCCAGCCCTCCGCGCCTGTCGCCACGCCTCCCGACTCGCCGGTGCGAATCACGCTGGTGGGCCTCAACGACTTCCACGGACAGGTGGAGCCGCACCGCACGCGGCTCGCGGATGGACGCGTGGTGGAGGAGGGCGGCGCCGCCACGCTCGCCGCGTACGTCGCGCGGCTTCGCGAGGACAACCCCGGAGGCGTGTTGCTGCTGGATGGCGGCGACCTCTTCCAGGGCACGCTGGCGTCGAACCTCACCGAGGGCGCCATCGTCGTCGACGTGTACAACCACCTGGGCTTCACGGCGGCGGCCATCGGCAACCACGAGTTCGACTACGGGCCCGTGGGTCCGGCGCCCATGGCCTCGGGCTCCGGTGAGGACCCGCTCGGCGCCCTCAAGGCGCGCGTGAAGCAGGCGCGCTTCCCCCTGCTGTCCGCCAACCTCCGCGACGCGGCGACGGGCAAGTCTCCCGCGTGGCTGGGCAATGACGGCACCCACATCGTCGTGGTGAAGGGCCTTCGCGTCGGAGTGCTGGGCCTCACCACCGAGTCGACTCCCAGCGTCACCAATCCGGCCAACGTCGGCTCGCTGCGCTTCGCGCCCCTGGCGTCCTCGGCGCTGGAGGCCTCGCGTTCCCTGCGAGAGCGCGGCGCGGACGTCGTGGTCGCGGTGGCGCATGCGGGCGGCGGTTGCGTGGACCTGCGCAATCCCCGCGACACGTCGAGCTGCGACAAGGGCGACGCGGAGATTGTCGACATGCTGGCCGCGCTGCCCCAGGGCACGCTGGACGCGGTGGTGGCGGGGCACACGCACCAGACGATGGGCCACTTCTTCCACGGAGTGCCCATCATCGAGACGACGGGACAGGCCCGCTCGTTGGGCGTGGTGGAGCTCTTCGTCGACCCGGTGCGTCGCCGCGTGGACCCGTCGCTCACGCGCATCCAGGCCGCCATTCCGCTGTGCACCCAGGTGGACGCGGTCCATGGGGACTGTGATGGCCGCCGCCTGCGCGAGCGCGCCGAGGTGAAGCTGGCGCCGTCGGTCTTCCTGGGCACCGCCATGCAGCCGGACGCGGAAGTGACGCGGCTGCTCGCGCCCACGCTGGCGAAGGTCGACGAGGACCAGCGCCGCGCCTCGGGCGTCTCCTGCGCGTCGCCCCTGGCGCGCGGCTTCACGGAGGAGGGCGCGCTGGGCAACCTCATCGCGGATGCGCTGCGCGAGGCGGCCGGCGCGGACGCCGCGGTGATGAACCCCGGTGGCATCCGGGCCGACCTGCCAGGTGGGACGCTGTCCTTCGGCCACGTCTACCAGGCGCTCCCTTTCGACAACACGGTGGCGGTGCTCACGCTCACCGGCGCGGAGCTGCGGCACCTGCTGGAGCTGGCCCATGGGGTGGAGCGCGGCGCCGTGTTCGCCGTGTCCGGCCTCGAGTTGACGCTGGCCCGCTGCCCGGGGCCCGGCCGGCTCCAGGGCGTCACGCTGGAGGGCGGAAAGCCGATCCTCCCGGAGCGGCGCTACCGCGTCGCGGTGCCGGACTTCCTCGCCCGGGGCGGTGACGGCGTGGACGGCGTGACGCGGCCCTTGCCCCCCGAGCGCGCTGAGCTGTCCCCGTTCCGGGGAATGGACCTGCGCGAGGCGCTGATCGCCTACGGCCGCTCCCACGGGGGCGTCCTGCCCACGCCCGCGTTGGGGCGCGTGCGCTACAGCGGTGTCGCACAGGTGTGTCCCACGGCGTCTCGCTGAGGGAGCCTGGGCTGAAAATTCGGCCGCGAGCTGATCCGCTGGAGGTGAAGGGTGCCGCCAACCCTTGGAAAGATCAGCGGAAACGCTCCAGGGCCGATTTTTCGGCCTGGGATCAGTTTTCAACGGGAGGAAGAGTCCTTACTCTAGGGCTCGCGAGTGCCCGTGCCGAGGTGGCCCCATCATCAGGGACTGCGTGCGAGGGCCCTCGAGAGCGAGGGACCGACATGCTCTACAAAGTGACCCCGATGATGCCGCCGCCGCCGGACAAGGCGAAGCCGCGTGAGCCGGGGCAGGCTCAGCCACGCAAGCGGCGCAAGTCCGCCGTCTACGACGGGGAAGGCCACGAGGTGCTCATCTCGTTGATGTGCATCAAGTGTCGCACCCTGAAGCCGCTGGCCCAGTTCGGTCTGCGCAAGATGGCGGACGGCGCCATCCGCAACCAGCCCTGGTGCCGGACGTGCCGCTCGGGCGCGGGGACCAAGAAGCCCAAGGCTGGCAAGGGTGAGACCGCCGCGCCCGCCGAGGCCGCTCCGGTGCTCCAGGTCGTCGAGCGCTCCGCTCCGAAGGCCACCGCCGAAGTCGCCGCGCCCGCCTCGCCCACGCGGGGCTGAGCGCTTTTCGCGAGCCGAAGACACTCCCCGGGTCGACCATTTTCTGGCCGACCCGAAGGGACGTTTTCGAGCCCGACGTCACGACAGTCGCAAGCCCGCCGGCAGCGTGTCGCCGAGCGCGCGGGCTTCGTCCGCCGCCTCCAGCGCTACCACCTCGCGCACCATTCGCACCCACGTCTCCGCCGCCTGGGCCGCGACGAGCGCCTGTGCGGCGCGCTCTCGTAGCGCCGGGTCCAAATCTCGCGTGCGGTCACCCGTGAGTCGCGCGAGCTGCGCGGCGGCGAAGGGCGCGCCGTCGATCTTCCGCAAGTCCAGCTCCAGCAGCAGCGTGAGCCACGCCTCCGCGGTCTCCACGTCCACCACCTTGTGGCCGCTGCCGTAGAGGGGCACGCGCGCGCCCAGCCGTCCCAGGGCCCAGGCCCACGGGCCGCCGGACTTCGCCTCGGCCTTCAGTCGCTCGGCGATCCATCGCCCCACCTCCGCCTTGTCGGAGGGCGCCAGGTGCTCCAGTGAGGCCGCCGTGCGCACCATCTCCTCCAACCCTTCTGGTTGGATTCCCTTGAGCTTGCCGGGAGGAGGCGTACCAGGGGGCACCTTCCTCGCGAGGTGCGGCTGCAGGTAGGCGTAGAGCTTCTGCTGCTGCGCCTCGGTGAGCCCTCCGGCGACGCGGCGCCACATCACCCAGAACTCCGTCCACACCGCCTTGTCCGAGTGGTGCTGCACCAGCGCGTCGAAGAGGCTGAAGGTCTGCTCCGCGCGCCAGCCGTCCAGCGGGTAGCCGAAGCCCGGGCGCAGGGTGAAGCCCGCGAGGCTGTAGAAGACGCGCTCGTGGTCCTCGCTGCGACGGCGCTTGCTGGCGCCCGCGTACAGCGTGCTCCACATCTCGCGCAGCACCGGTACGCGCCACGTGTCGCGAGGCCCCAGCGCCTTCTCCAGCGTCCGGGAGAGCTGCTTCACGTCCTTGGGCCCCAAGGGCAGCGGCTTGTTGCCGTAGACGCGCTCGATGTTGTCCTTCGCCTCGGCGAAGCGCGCGGGCATGGACTCGGTGACGGTCAGCTCGTGGGAGCCTCCCGTGCCGCGCAGCTCGAACTCCAGGCGCCACCGCTCGTCCGCGACGTCGGAGACGCAGTACAGCTCCAGCGTGCCAATCTCCGTCAGCGCCGCCTGGAGATGCACTGGCACGTCCGCCACCTTTCCCGACGCGCCCTTGAGCAGCGTGTGGATGGGCGGCAGGGGCTTCAAGTCTTCCGCCAGGGGCACCAGGTCCCCGGGCTTGTCGATGCGGTCGCTCGTCGTCGAGTAGATCTGGAACTGCACGGGTCGACCGAGCGTAAGGGTGAAGGGGCGCTCACCCAGGTCGACCTTCTGGCCCTCCTCGAAGCCTCGGGGGATGAGGCAGAGGGCGGGCTGCTCCGTGCTGTCCGCCGCGCGCTGCAGGCCCACGTAGTACGCGCGCGCCGCGCCACCGCCGATGCGCAGGCCATGCCCGCGCCGCACCAGTCCGTAGTACGCCGCGCCGCGAGCCACGGCCAGCTCCAGCGACACATGGCGCAAGAGGGAGATTTTCGGCGCGTCCGGCCACCACGCGGACACGGCCTCCACCAGCCGCTCCGAAATCCAGGGCGAGTTGAAGACGCCGCCGTTGAGGAGGATGGCGTCGGGGCGGGGGAGGGCGCCCTCGGAAGGAGGGGCCTCGCCCAGGGCCGCGAAGCCCGCCGCCGCGTGCTGCGCGAGGAACGCCGCCAGATGACGCGTCACCGCCGCGTCCTGCACGTACGGCAGGCCCAGCTCCTGGAGCGCCATGCGCGCGGCGCGACGGGGCCGCTCGGTGGGCGGGGTGCGCGGGAAGAAGCCGTCCAGCACCAGCGCGTGCGCCTCCTCGCGCGTCAGCTCGGACGACAGGGTGCCGCCCAGCAGTCGGCTGCCCTCGCCCGCGAGCGACACGCCGTACTTCTCCGGAGGCTCCTTGCCCAGCAGCGCTTCCTTCGCGGTGCGCGCGGCCTGAATCGCCTGCGTCCACTGCGTAGCGGACAGGCGGCGTCCGTCCGAGAGGAGCTTCTCCTCGACGCGGCGGGCCAGCGCGGCGTCCATGTTGTCGCCCCCCAGCATCAGGTGGTCGCCCACCGCGAGGCGCCGCAGCATGGGGCCTTCGGGCGATACGCCCGCGTGCACCAGCGTGAAGTCGGTGGTGCCGCCGCCCACGTCCACCACGAGCACCAGCCGGACGTGGGAGAGCGTCTCTTCCAGGTCAGCGCGGTGGCGCGCGGTGTAGTCGTAGAAGGCTGCCTGCGGCTCCTCGAGCAGGGTGAACTTCTCCAGCCCCGCCTTGCGCGCGGCGCTCACCGTGAGGGCGCGCGCGGCCTCGTCGAAGGAGGCGGGGACGGTGATGACCACCTCCTGCTTCGACAGGGGCTCCTCCGGATGCGTGTAGTCCCACGCGCGCGCCAGGTGCGTCAGGAGCAGGGCGCTGGCGTCGACGGGGGACAGCTTCTGGACGTCCGCCGGGGCGCCCCAGGGGAGGATGGGGGCGGAGCGGTCCACGCCCGGGTGACACAGCCAGCTCTTGGCGCTGGCCACCAGCCGCCCCGGCACCCGGGCGCCCTGCCAGCGGGCCAGCTCACCCACCACCCACGGGCCGCCGTCGTCACCCCACGGAAGCCGGAGGGACTCGGTGCTCAGCTCGTGCCCCGCCGGCACGTACACGGTGGAGGGAAGCAGCGCGCGCGGCGCCACTTCCCCCTGACGCACGAGCTGGGGAACGGGGAAGTCCTCCACGGGCGCGCTCGCGCCCCGGGCGGGGTCCACGGACGCCACCGCGCAGTGGGTGGTGCCCAGGTCGATGCCGACGATTCGCATACACCTCCGTTTGCCGGCCGGCGTTCTACTCCTTCATGCGGACGTTGAGCTCCAGCTTCCAACGTCCGGAGCCACCTTTCTCCAGGCACCGCAGCTCCAGCGTCCCCACCTCCGTCACCGCGGCCTGCAGGTTGACGGGGGTCAAATCGCCGAAGGCCGAGGCCTGTCCGGGCATGGTGGTCTCGATGGGGGCCAGCTCCTCCATCTCCCCCTTCGCCAGCTCGTCCGCGACGTCATCCACCATGACGCCGACCTTGTCGTCGCGCCGCATGGAGGAGGAGAAGAAGCGGAAGCTGGTGGGCTCGCCGGTGACGAGGCCGAACTCCTGCGGTGGCACATCCGCCTGCGTGCCTTCCTCCATGCCGAAGGGCGCCACGCACAGGGCCTTCACCGGAGGCTCGAAGCCCGGCACCGCGGGCATCGCCGACTCCACGCCCACGTAGTACGCGCGCGCCGTGCCGCCCCGGATGCGCAGGCCGTTGCCCTGGCGCACCCAGCCGTAATACGCCGCGCCGCGCGCCACCGCGAGGTCCAGGTCCGCGCCCTCCAGCTCCTTGGCGGGCTCGCCCCCGTCCGCCTTCAGCCACATGTTGAGCACCTCCATGACGCGCTCCTTGAGAGGGCCCGCCTTGAAGACGCCACCGTTGAAGAGCACCGCCGTCGGGTGCAGGAAGGACTTGTCTCCGACGTCCACCGGCGCGTCGTGGCTGGACGCCAGCGCCTGGGCCTGACGCGTGAGGAAGGCCGCCAGGTGCCGCGAGACGCCAGCGTCCTGCGCGTACGGCAGCGCCATCTGCGCCAGGCCCGAGCGCCGCGCGGTGCGGGGCAGCTCCGAGAGGGGCGTCACGGGGAAGAAGCCGTCGGTGAGGACGCGGTCCAGCTCCTCGCGCGTCAGCTCCGTGCGCAGCGTGCCGCCGATGAGGGACGAGCCGCGGCCGGGGATGGAGATGGGCACCTTGTCCAGCGAGGTGTCGCCGTACAGCGTCTCCTTCGCCTGCCGACAGCCGTAGGTGAGGGCGTTGAACTGCCACGGGTCCAGCTTCTTGCCGTCGGCCGCCAGACGCTGGTTGAGCGTGTGCGCCAGGGCCAGGTCCATGTTGTCGCCGCCCAGGAGGATGTGGTCGCCCACCGCCACGCGCAGCAGCTCCACCTCGCCACCGCTGTCTCGCACGGTGATGACGGAGAAGTCGGACGTGCCGCCGCCCACGTCCACCACGAGGATGACCTCGCCGGGCTTCACCTGCTGCCGGAAGTTCTCCCCCATGGCCTCCAGCCACGCGTACAGCGCGGCCTGCGGCTCCTCGAGCAGGGTGAGGCGCTCGATTCCCGCCGCCTTCGCCGCCTCCAGCGTCAGCTCGCGCGCCGCCGCGTCGAAGGACGCGGGGACGGTGACGATGACGTCCTGGGTGGCCAGGGCGTTGCCGGACTCGTCATCCCCCTGGGCGAAGGTCGCGTCCCACGCCTCCTTGAGGTGGCGCAGGAAGCGCGCGGACGCGTCCAGCGGGGACACGCGCTGCACGTCCTCCGGGGCCTGCCACGGCAACAGCGCCGAGCGCCGGTCCACGCCGGGATGGGACAGCCAGCTCTTGGGCGAGGACACCAGCCGGGTGGGGACCTTGGCCCCGTGGGAGCGGGCGAACTCACCGATGATGGAGGTGGCGTCCTTGTTCCACGGCAGCGCCAGGCTGCCCTGGGGGAACTCCTGGGCGGAGGGCAGATAGAGGAAGGAGGGCAGCAGCGGGCGCGCTTCCAGCGTGCCGGGCGCTGTCAGCTGGGGGATCGGCAACATCGACTGCGCGCGTCCCCGGGCCTTGCTGTCCTCGAGGTTGAAGTACGACACCGCGGAGTGCGTGGTGCCAAGGTCGATGCCGATGGAATAGCGGGCCATATCGGGCTTGAACTCCTTGAGGGCTCCCTTTTGTCCGGTCTGCATGTCCGCCGAGCGACGCTCAGGCGAGCTCGACTTCCGCTGGAGCGAGCACTCGCGGGTCCATGGCGGGGCTCACGACCGGAAACTTCACTTCCGAGGTCACCCAACCGTGGTGGCGCAGCGTGCCGGTGTGGGGGGGCTGGCCCGTCACGTTGCCGATGAGGCGGATGCGCTGGGCATCGAAGGACACGGGCACGGTGACCTGTTCCCCCTCTGACTGAGGGAGCACCGGCTTGAGGGTGAAGTACTGACCCACCACCTTGCGGCACCCCTCATGGACGGTGCGGCAGGCGGCGCCCACCTCGGCGTCCGAGAAGGCGGCCACGTTCTCCTGGAGGAAGTCCACCAGCCGACCTTCCCGCTGGAGCATGGCCAGCAGGGCCAGGGCGCTGGCGTGCTCCCGCTCGGGCGGCAGGGCAGGGGGAGGCGGAGGGGCCTTTTCCACCGGAGGGGTGGGGGTAGGCGTGCCGGAAGGCAGGAGGTTCAGCTGCCCGGCGTCGTAGGCCCGGCTGGCGGGCAGCACGGCCTGGGCGAAGTCACCGGACACGAGGCAGCGCCAGAAGCAGAGCCAGGCGAGCCAGAAGCGCGCGAAGAACGACAGCGAGGCAGACGGGTCAGTCATCGACTCCGGATAACAAAGCCCGCCTGCTTTGCAATTCGGCAGTTGCCCGAAATGCCCCCAAATGCAAAGGGCCTCACGGTTTCCCGTGAGGCCCTTCGTTTTCAACATGGTGGAGGTGGACGGGATCGAACCGACGACCTTCGCATTGCGAACGCGACGCTCTCCCAACTGAGCTACACCCCCATTACGGGCCCTGCGCGCTGCGCCCCGGCGTTTGGGTCGCCGAGGTGAACGGGCTAGTACCGGACCCCTTTCTTGCTGTCAAGCGCAAGCCTTCGCCACTCATCCGTGCGATTGACGTGCCGCGCAGCGGATGCCATAAAAACCCTTCTTCTCAGGCGTACCCTTCCCGCCCGGTGTCCCTCCCCCCGGTAATGTCTACCTCCCCTTCAAAGACGTTGAGCCCGGCCGAGCTCGCGAAGCTCGAACACGCGTTCGCTTCAGATCCTTCGTCCGCCGCCTATAAGCCCTTGGCCGAAGCGTACCTGAGCATGGGTCGCTTCATGGAGGCGATGGTCGTCTGCAAGAAGGGCGTGAAGGCGCATCCGAACGCCGCGGACCCCCGCATCCTTCTGGCCCGTGTCTATGCCGACCAGGGCAAGGACAAGAAGGCCCTGGAAGAAGCGCTTGGCGCGCTCCAGGTCCAACCCGAGGACAAGGCCGCGCTGCGACTGGCCGGCGCCCTCCAGCTCAAGACGGGCGAAGCCGAGCCCGGCAAGGCGAACCTCCTCAAGGCGTACAGCGTGGATCCGGGAGACCCGGACACCGTCACGCTGCTCCAGCAGCACAAGATCGACCCGCCGCGCCCCGTCGCGCCCGCGCCGGTCGTCGCGCCGCCCGTGGTGACTCCGTCCGCCACGCAGCAGTCCGCGTCGGCCCTCGCGAGTGTCGCGGCCACGGAGGCCCAGGCGCCCACGCCGAAGCCCGCGTCGACGCCGCGTGCGCCCTCGGGGCCGTCCGCTCCGGTCCGCACCGAGGCGGCTCGCGCTCCCGCGCCTCAGCCCCGCCGCCCGCAGCCGGTGGTGGTGGAAGAGGTGGACGACGACGAGGACGACGACTCTCCTCGCGGTCGTGGACGTCAGGGGAACCGGCAGGAGGGTGGGGGACGCGGCAAGTGGGTGACGCTGGCGCTGGTCGGCGCGCTCGTCGTCTTCATCCCGGGTTACATGATGTACACCCGGCACACGCGCAACGTCGCCCGTGAGCTGAAGAAGCACATGGAGGTCGCCGCCGAGCTGCTCAAGCGCGACTCCTTCGACAGCTACAAGAAGGCGTGCGAGGCGGCCGACAAGGCGCTGGAGGTGAACTCCGACTCCGGTCTGGCCCATGGTTACCTGGCGTACGCCTACGCCATCCGCTGGGGTGAGCACGGCGGTGGTGACGACGCGCGCCGTCGCGCCGAGGAGCACCTGGCCGCGGGCATGAAGGCGGGCGACGTCAGCTCGCACCTCATCGCGGCCGAGGCGCTCGTCCAGACGTACGGGGGCAAGGGCAAGGACGCGCTGGGCAAGCTCGAGGAGAAGGTCCGGGCGCTGGACTCCCAGGGCCGCTCCAGCTCGCTGCTCTACCTGACGCTGGGCCTCATCCAGATGAACGCGGGCGACCTGGACCGCGCCCGGGACACCCTGGAGCGCGCGCAGACGCTGGCTCCGGACGACCCGCGCGTCTACTCCGGCCTGGGCGCCGCCTACCGCCGGCTGGGCCAGGACAACACCGCCTGGAAGAACTACGACCTGGCGCTGCGCTACGAGAAGGACCACCCCGAGTCGCTCCTGGGCCGCTCCCTGCTGATGCTGGAGCAGGACGAGCCCAACTTCGGCCTGGTGCAGTCCATGCTCAAGAAGCTGCTGGAGTCGGAGCCGCCGCCGTCGCCCCGTCAGCTCGCCGCCGCGCACCTGGCGCGCTCGCTGCTGGTCAGCCGCGTGTCCGCCGAACTGCAGGAGCTGAAGCCGGACGTGCAGCAGAAGCTGGTGGAGGCCACCGCGGTGCCGCTGGAGAAGGACAAGGCGCGCGCGGAGATGCTCAAGAGCGAGGAGACGGGCTTCTCGCTCGACAAGCAGAACCCGGAGCTGCACCTCATCAAGGGCCGCCGGCTGCTGGCCGAGGGCAACTTCGAGCTGGCCGCCGAGGAGATTCGCAAGGCCATCCGCGTGGACGCCTCGCGCGCCCAGTTCCACGTCGAACTGGCCAAGGCCCTCATGGGCAAGCAGGGCGGCGAAAAGGAAGCCGCCGAGGCGCTCCAGACGGCCCTCAAGACGATGGGCGACAGCCCCAAGCTGGTGGTCATGCTGGGCAACGCCCTGCGCCGCCAGGGCAAGCTGGATGACGCCCTGACGCAGTTCCAGCGCGCCGTGAAGGACCCGAAGGCGAAGAACCCGGAGGCCAGGCTGGCCATGGGCACCATCTACCGGGAGCGCTCCGACTGGCCCAAGGCGCAGGAGCAGCTGGAGAAGGCGAGCCAGGAGTTCGTCGGTCAGCCCGAGCGCTCGGCCGTGGCGCTCACCGAGCTGGCGCGCGTCTTCCAGGGCAAGGGCGACGCGGCGAAGGCGGACGAGACGTACCAGCGCGCGCTCAGCGCCGACGAGGCCTTCACGCCGGCGTACTACTACTACGCCACGCTGCTCTCGAAGGACGCCAAGCAGTCCCCGAAGGCGAAGATGCTGGCGCAGGAGTACCTCAAGCGCGAGCCGAGCGGTGAGCACGCCAACGCCGCTCGCTCCCTCTCCGGAGGGTGAGCGCGGTCCGGCCCCTGCGTGGGGGTCGGACAAGCGGGGCTGATGCGCGCGGCCAGCACGGCGCGCATCGTGCCCACGGGCCCGGGTTGATGAGACTCGAGCCTGGGGCTATGCCCCAGGTGTTTGCCTTCCCACGACTGTCAGGACACGAAGACGCGGGCCCGGTCCACCGAAGGGTGCCGGGCGAGCGGCCGTTCTCGGGCGCGCCGTCGCGGTGACGTGTCCTTGCCCACCCCCGGGTGGTGCTTGTATGGGAGGGCCGTCAACGCGTCGGCAGTGCCCCTGTCACGCCCTCCCCTGGAGTCCGCTTGAGCGCGCGTGCCGAGCCCATGTCGACGACCGCGTCCGACCTGATCTCCCTGATGAAGCCGAGGCTGTCGAGCCTCGTCCTCATCACCACGGCCGGCGGCATGTGGTTGGCGCCCGGCCACCTGGCCACGGGCGGTGCCCTGGTGACGCTGCTGGCCACGGCCGGCACGGTGGGCGCGGCCAACGCGCTCAACTGCTACTGGGAGCGCCACAGCGACCGGTTCATGGCGCGGACGCAGAACCGGCCGCTGCCCTCCGGGCGGATGGAGCCGGCGGTGGCGCTGTGGTTCGGCATCTCCCTGGCGGCGGTGTCCCTGCCGGCGCTCGCGCTGGGGGCCAACGTGCTGACGGCGGCGCTGGGCCTGCTGGCGCTGCTCAGCTACGTGCTGGCGTACACGCCGCTCAAGGCGCGCACCTCGGCGGCCATGCTGGTGGGCGCGGTGCCCGGCGCGCTGCCTCCACTGATGGGCTGGACGGCGGTGACGGACCGGCTGGACGCGGGCGGCTTCTCCCTCTTCGCCATCCTCTTCCTGTGGCAGATGCCGCACTTCATCGCCATCGCCCTGTTCCGCAAGGAGGAGTACGCGGCGGCGGGCCTCAAGTCGGTGCCCCTGGAGCGCGGGGATGAGTCGAGCCGCGCGCAGATTGTCCTCTACCTGGTGGCGCTGGTGCCGATGACGCTGTTGCCCTTCCAGCTCCACATCGCCGGCTCCTGGTACCTGGCGGCGGCGGTGGCGCTGGGCCTGAGCTTCCTGGGCCTGGGAGCGTGGGGGTTCTTCCGGCGACTCGGGAAGCCCTGGGCGCGGCAGGCGTTCTTCTTCTCGTTGATCTACCTTACCGGACTGTTCGCGGCGCTGAGCCTGGACCGCGTTCCCCGCGGCTAGCGCGGGGGTGCCGGCGGGACACACCGCCCATGCCTGATACCTCGGTTTCCACCCCTCCGGTTCCGCTGCTCCACCTCGAGGGGCTGACCCGACGTTTCAAGGACCGCGTCGCCGTGGACGGGCTGACCCTGTCCGTGCGGCCTGGCGAAATCCTGGGCCTGCTGGGCCCCAACGGGGCGGGCAAGTCCACCACCTTCCAGATTCTGGCGGGCCTCCTGGCCCCCGACTCGGGGCAGGTGCGCTTCGCGGGGCGGGAGCTGTCGCTGAGCGACCCGGCGCTGCGCCGGCAGATGGGCATCATCTTCCAGCGCGGCAGCCTGGATGACCTGCTGACGGCGCGGGAGAACCTGATGCTCGGGGCCCGGCTGTACGGGCTGACGGGCGAGCGGGCGCGCGAGCGGGTGGAGTCGATGCTGACGCTCATCGGCCTGGCGGACCGCGGGGATGAGCGGGTGGGCACGTGGTCCGGGGGCATGCGCCGCAGGCTGGAGCTGGCGCGAGCGCTGGTGCACCAGCCGCGCGTGGTGCTGATGGACGAGCCCACGCAGGGCCTGGACGAGGCGGCCTTCCGCACGTTCTGGGCGCACCTGAAGCGGCTGCGCGACGCGGAGGGCATCACCGTGCTGCTGACCACGCACCGGGCCGACGAAGCCGAGGTCTGCGACAGGCTGGCGGTGCTCGACGCGGGCAAGCTGGTGGCGTGTGACACTCCGGCCGCGCTGGCCTCGCGCATGGGCGGAGACATCCTCACGGTGGAGGCGGCCGAGCCCGAGACGCTGGCGCGCGAGGTGCGCGAGAAGCTGGGCGTGGACGCGAAGGTGGTGGAGGGGAAGGTGCAGGTGGAAGCGCGGCAGGGGCATGCGCTGGTGCCTCGGCTGGTGGAGGCCTTTCCAGCGGGCAGGTTGTCGTCCGTCTCGTTGCGCCGGCCCACGCTGGCGGACGTGTTCCTCCAGCTCACCGGGCGCGCGCTGGGCGCCGATGTGCCGGCCGCGGACCCCGCGCCGAGGAAACGCCGATGACCGCCGAACTCTCCACCGCGCGGCCCCCCGCCGTGACTGCTTCCGCCCCGGCTCCGTCCGTGCCTGGGACGCTCGCGTTGCAGTGGGCGACGGTGCGCGTGCTGATGGCGCGCGACGTGGTGCGCTTCTTCCGTCAGCCCAGCCGCGTCGTCGGCGCGCTGGCGCAGCCCATCCTGTTCTGGTTCGTCATCGGCTCGGGCTTCGCGGGCTCGTTCCGCGTCGAGGGCGCGCAGGGGCTGGGCTACCAGCAGTTCTTCTTTCCGGGCGTCGTCACCATGGTGCTGCTGTTCAGCGCCATCTTCGCGACGATTACCGTCATCGAGGACCGGCGTGAGGGCTTCCTCCAGGCGGTGCTCGCGGGGCCAGGCTCCCGGCTGGCGGTGGTGCTGGGCAAGGCGCTGGGCTCGTCGGCCATCGCGCTGATGCAGGCGTCGCTGTTCCTGCTGCTGGCGCCGCTTGCGGGTGTGAGCGCGGCCACCGTCAACCTGCCGCTGCTGTTCTCGGTGATGGTGCTGTCGGCGCTGGCGCTGACGGGGATGGGCATGTCGCTGGCGTGGTGGGTGCGCTCCAGCGCGGGCTACCACGCGGTGATGAGCATCGTCCTGCTGCCCATGTGGGTGCTGTCCGGGGCGATGTTCCCGCTCAAGGGCGCGGGGACGTGGCTGTCGTGGGTGATGGTGGTCAACCCCATGCGCTTCTCCGTGGAGGGCGTGCGTCGGGCGCTCTACGGCGCGGAGGCGTCGGTGGTGGTGGGCTCGCCCCTGTCCGGGACGGGGCTGGAGGTGCCGGTGCTGCTCGCGTTCGCGACGGTGTTCCTGGGATTGGCCGCGGTGAGCGTCAGCCGTCGCGAATAGCGCGGACGGGCCGTTGGACAGCTTCGCGTCCTTTGACTACGAGGGGACGCGGACGATGTACCGGTTCACCGAGGAGACTGCACGATGACGCTGCGCACGCTCGGCCTGTCGATGCTGGGAGCCGCGGGGCTGCTGGCCCTGCCCGCTTGCAAGAAGGAGGAGGCTCCGGCCACTCCACCACCCACCACCCAGGCGCCGCCCCCTTCGGCGGCCCGTGCGACGGAGCCTGGCGCCGAGCACGCGGCGTCGCCGATTCAGGCGCCCGAAGGCCAGGGGAACGAACAAGGAAAGGTCGTCGCGGGCAAGGGTGAGGTGAAGGGGAACGTCACTTTCACGGGCACGCCTCCCGTCGCTGCGGACCTGCCGCCGAACACCGACCCTGCTTGCGAGGGGCGAGGTTCGAAGGACGAGGCGGTGCTGGTGAAGGACGGCAAGCTCCAGAACGTGCTGGTGCGCGTGAAGGGGCCCGTGGCCGGGGCCCCCGCCGCGCCGAGTGCGCCGGTGGTGGTGGACCAGACGAAGTGCACCTATGTGCCTCGCGTCCAGGGCGCGGTGGCGGGGCAGTCGGTCGTCTTCAAGAACAGCGATGGCACGCTGCACAACGTGCGCGGCGTGGTGGGGACGAAGGCGGCCTTCAACGTCGCGCAGCCGCCCGCGGGGGCTCCGGTGCAGAAGCCCGTGCCTCCGGCGGATGACGTGCTGAAGCTCAAGTGCGACGTGCACCCGTGGATGACCGCGTTCGTGGTGAGCAACCCGAACCCGTACTTCGCCACGACGGGCGCGGATGGCGCCTTCGCGCTCCAGGGCCTGCCCGCGGGCACGTACACCGTGGAGGCGTGGCACGAGACGCTCGGGACGAAGACGACCGAGGTCACCGTGAAGGACGGTGCTCCGGCCGAGGTCTCCTTCGCGTTCTCCGCCGCGGACACTTCCGCGAAGAAGTAGGTCCGCGCTTGTTCCCGCGATGCGGGCCTGAGTCCGGGCCCGTGTCGCGAGCAGTCGGGCCCGCTTCTCCGAGCCCGCTCAAGCCGCCGGTCGCTCGATGGCGCCCGGGGGCCCCGCCTTCTTCACCGTGAAGCCCACGCGCGCGCCGCCGCCCTCGCGATTCTCCGCGAAAGTCTCTCCGCCGTGCGCCCGTGCAATGCGCTGCACCAGCGCGAGCCCCAGTCCCAGTGAGCCCGCCTCGCGCGCCTCGCCGCCCCGGTCCTTCCGGTAGAAGGGCTGGAAGATGCGCGTCTCCTCGCCCGGCTGGAGCCCAGGACCCCGGTCCTCGACGCAGAACGCGAGGTGCTCGCCTTGCTCCTGCACCCGCAGGCCCTCTACGCCACCGCCATGCCGCCGCGCATTGTCGAGCAGGTTGGCCAGCGCGCGCCCCAGCAGCGTCGCGTCTCCCACCAACCCCGCCTCCGGCGCATTCACGTCGAGCAACTCCAACGCGAGGCCCGCGCGCTCCAGCGCCTGGGTCGCGAGCATGCGTCCATCCAGCACCCGAGGCGTGAGCTGACCGAAGTCCAACCGCGAGCTGGCGAGCAACTCGCCCACCAACGCGTCCAGCTCGACCACCTCGCGGTCCACCTGGTCCAGCGTCTTGGGATTGCCGCCGCCGTCGCGCAGCAGCTCCGTCAGCACGCGCAGCCGCGCCAGGGGCGTGCGCAGCTCATGGGACACCGCCGCGAGCAGCTCCCGCTGGTCCGCCACCTGTTTCTCGATGCGCCCCGCCATGTGGTTGAAGGCGACGGCCAGCACGGTGAACTCCCCCGTCGCGTGCGGGAGGACTTCCGCGCGAGCGTTGAGCCGTCCCGCGCCCAGGGCCTCGGTGGCCTGCACCAGCGCATCCACGGGCTTGGCGAGCCTGCGCGCCATCTTCCCGGACGCCATCCAAAGCATGAGACACGCCGCGAGCAACGGCAGCATCACCTTCACCGGAGTCTTGCCGCGCGCGAGCCCGTTGCAGACACGCACCTGTCCCAGCGGTGTCTCCCCGCGCATGATGGGGAGGGCGAACTCCGTGTGCTGGCACAATCCTCCCGCCAGCACGAGCACCTGTCCGCTCGCGTCCTTCACCTCCACTTCGATGTCCAGGTCCTTGGCGAAGGACTGTGCCAGGGCGTCGCGCCGCGCGGGCTCGCTCCACACCTCCTCGAAGCGGTGGCTCGCGAAGTCCTTCAGCCGCATCATCTCCTGCTTCCACGTGTTGCCACCCACCAGGCTGAACACCGTGGCCACCACGACGCCCGTCATGAAGATGCTCAGGCCGAACCACAGGAACAGCCGCCGATGCAGGCGGGAGCGCACGAAGTGCCCGAGCCGGCTCATGCCCCAGTAGTGGTGCCGCCAGTGCGCGCGCTGCTGGCGCTTCCAGTGGTTCCGTGCGCGGCGGTGATGCGCCTCCCACCCTTCTCTCGAGAAGGGGCCTCGGCGGCGGTCCTTCGCCTCCTCGCCGTCGTCCTTGTCCGCCTGGGTCCACTGTCCCTCGGGTGGACACGCGCCTTCTCGCTCACCCTGCAACCACCGGGCGATGGCGTCCGCGTCGTCCGACTCCGGGCCGCCCCAGGGCTCACACGCGTCCTTCGGATTCCAGGGCCCTCGGCCTCGCTTGCCGTCGCGGCCAGCCATCAGAGTCCCTCTTTGGCGAAGACGTAGCCCACGCCGCGCACCGTCTTGATGAGTCGTGCGCCCACGTCGCCCAGCTTCTGGCGCAGATGCGAGATGTGCACGTCCACCGTGCGCTCTCCCACCACCGTGTCGCTGCGGCCGGCTTCACCCAGCAGCGCGTCACGGGGGATGACCCGCCCGGCCCGGCGCACCAGCGCCACCAGCAGGTCGAACTCCAGGCCGGTGAGGTCCACCAGCTTTCCTTCCGCGCGCACCTCGCGCCCGGCGACGTCGATGGACAGGCCTCCCGCCTCCAGTCGGTCCGCCACCGACGAGGGCTGCGAACGACGCAGCACCGCGCGCAGGCGGGCCAGCAACTCCCTGGGGCTGAAGGGCTTGGGCAGGTAGTCGTCCGCGCCCAGCTCCAGCCCCACCACGCGGTCCGTCTCATCGCCCTTCGCGGTGAGCATGACGACGGGGATGCGGCTCTTGGCGCGGATGCGCTTGCACACCTCCAGGCCGTCCATGCCCGGCATCATCACGTCCAGCAGCACCGCGTCGTAGGCGCTGGCCTCCAGCGCGGCGAGCCCCCGACCGCCGTCGGGGGCATGGGTGACGTTGACGCCGTTTTGCCCCAGGTACTGCGCGAGCAGTTCATAGAGGCGGGAATCGTCGTCGATGAGCAGGACACGAGTGGACATGGACGGAGTTGAGTCTAGCGCGGCCCTGGCGCGGGGGCCTGGGCCGTTGAGGGAGGCGGTGACTCGGACCGCGCGGAGGCGGCCGAGAGGGGCGTGGCTGAATGGGCCCTGGGCCCCCGAGAGCCCCAGCGCTCAGACCACTCGCCCGCCTGACAGTGGCGACGGTGGCGGGCGACGCTGGCGAAGCCGGAGGCATAACCTCCGAAGGTTCCCAAGGCGAGCAGGACGATGAGCAGGCGACGGCGCATGGCGGAGTTCCTCGTTCTTTTCCGGAGAGGGGAGACGACGGCTCACACCATCCGCTGGTCGTCGCCGCGCCAGCCGCCGCGCCCGCCGCAGTGACGCCCTTGCCAGCCAGGGCCTCCGCGCCAGCCATGACCCCAGCCGTGCTCCAGGATGTCCGCCAGCTCGCGCCGCTGGCGCGCATCCAGCGCCTCGTGCACCTGCGAGAGCGCGCCCTGCAGCGCGCGACGCGCGTTCTCCACCGCCACGTCGTGCCGGGCGAACAGCTCGCGCACCGCGGCGCCGTCGAAGTGCTCTCCGCGCAGCGCGGTGCCCAGGGCGGTGCGGCTGGGGCCCACCTCGTCGCGCAGCTTGTCGAAGGCCTCGGTCAGCTCCTCGGTGGCCTGGATGATGACCTTCTCCTGGCCGGGTGACGTCTCCATCCGCTCGAAGAGCCACCGCAGCCTCATCCGCCAGCCGAACCGGCTGCCGCGTCCGTGGGCGTGATGGCGCCAGCGACGACCGCCCCGCACCGTGTAGATGAGGCCCGCGAGGCACGCGGTCCCAAACAAGAATCCGAACATGGGTCCTGCTCCTTCAAATGAGGCGAACCCGAAGCGGGCGCGCCGGTGTTTGACGGACAGGAAGGTAGAAGGCGGGTGTGAAGGGCGCGCCGGAGCCGCATGAAGAAACGTGAAGCGATGCGGGCGTGGGCGGGATGAAGAAGCGAGTGTGGCCTGTTGACCTCCCGAGCGATTTTCAGCGTCTCGGATTGTCCTCTGCTCGACGACCGCCTGCCCGGCAGGCGGAGGTCCGGTGGACAAGGCAGACCGGGAGGTAGATTGTCGCGGCAGTGTCGGAGCGATGTCCGCCCCGCACGGGTGGTCCGGCTGGTCCCGGGTCACCGTCTAGCAGAAAGAAGAAGGTCACATGGCACTCGGTACTGTGAAGTGGTTCAACGACGCCAAGGGTTTCGGCTTCATCGCTCAAGAGGGCGGTGAGGACGTGTTCTGCCACCACACGGCCATCAACATGGATGGCTTCCGCACCCTCCAGGAGGGGCAGCGGGTGGAGTTCGAGGTGACGAAGGGCCCGAAGGGCCTGCAGGCCCAGAACGTTCGCGCCGCACCCTGATCGCGGCATTCCTGGCCACCCTTGAGTGAGCCCGAGGCCCGGTCTTCCCACAGGGAAGGCTGGGCCTTCGTCATGGGTGCGCCCTGGCCCGTCGGGCAGGCGAGCGCCGGTGCGGGCCCCGTCGAGCCTCGCCCCCTTCCTTACCTTCAGGGCTGAGCGCGGCGCATCCGCCGCCTGACGCCCGAGGGCGAAGGAGACCGAGGCATGGGGGATACCAGCGTGAAGAAGGTGGAGAGCCGTCACTCGCCCCGGGGAGACATGGGGCAGAAGTACCTGGCCTCCGGCGTGCGAGTGTCCATGCGGCTGTGGGAGGACGAGCCACCCGGCGAGCCCCGGCCCGCCGAGCCGCGCGACTACGAGACGGTGGGCTTCGTGCTGAAGGGCCGCGCGGAGCTGCACCTGGAGGGGCAGGTCATCCTGCTCAACCCCGGTGACTCGTGGCTCGTGCCGCGAGGCTCCAGTCACACGTACAAGATTCTGGAGACGTTCTCCGCGGTGGAAGCCACCAGTCCACCCGCGGCGGTGCACGGCCGTGACGAGGGCGCGCAGCAGGAGAAGAAGCCCGCGAAGGCCTGAGGGGGCTCGTGAGGCCGCGCACGGGCTCGCCGTCGAGGCGGCGAGCCCGGGTGTCCGTCAACCCCGAGGCGGGATGGGGGCTCGCGAGTGTCGCCCCCAGGCGACGAAGAGCGAGAGCCCCACGAGCAGGAAGTTGAAGGGGGTATTTGCTGCCTCACCCCTCGAGACATGGAAGAGGATGGCGGAGAGCTGGAGCGCGGCGCAGCCCAGCGCGGCGAGGACGGTGAGGCCTGGCTTGATTCGCGTGAGCGAGGGCAGGACGACGCCCAGCCCGCCGAGCAGGTCAACCACCGCCGTCGCATAGAGGAAGGCCGCGGGAACCTGTCCTGCCCACGGAATCATCGCGGCGAGCCCCGGGATGGGAGTCAGGAGCTTCCAGAGGCCCGTGCCGGCGAAGAGCAGCCCCAGGAGGGCCTGGACGACCCACAGGCTGAGGGGAAGGACTCTGGATGGCCTCGCGCTGTCACTGAAAGCGGTCGTCATGGCGTTCCCCGCCTATCTTCCATGCCCCTGGATGCCGGACAAGGAGGCACATTGAAGTCACTAGGGAACGGAAAGATGACCAGGCGCTTCGTCGACGACTGCGTCGCGACGCGTGAAATCCTGAGCCTCATCGGGGACAAGTGGAGCGTGATGGTCATCGTCAACCTGGGTGACGGCGCGGTGCGCTTCAGCGACCTCAAGCGGGCCATCGAGGGAATCTCCCAGCGCATGCTGACGCTCACGTTGCGGGGGCTCGAGTGCGACGGGCTCGTGTCGAGGACCGTCTTTCCGACGACTCCGCCGCGCGTGGACTACGAGCTCACACGGCTGGGACGAACGCTGCTGGAGCCGGTGACCGAGCTGGCCATCTGGGCGCAGCGGCACCGGCCGGAGATACAGCGAGCCCGCGAAGCCTTCCAGCGCGCTGCCAGCCCGAAGTGAGTGTGCTCCGCACGCGGATGCCACTGAATGCTGGAGCCGTGTCGAATACATCCCATCCATCATGCAGGGCGTGCCACGCGAAGCCCCACGGAGGAGGCGCGGCGCGGTGCTTCGCGAGATGACTCCGCGCGCCCGGCGAGCGTCTTGCGCCGGGCACGCGAGGTGAATCAGGGGCGCGGTCAGGGTGAAACCCCGATGCCCCTTTTTCCGCGCAACCCGAGACGTGTCAGGGCCGCACGTCGTCCGCGAGCCGACGCAAGGTGGAGGCCAGGTCCGCACGCAGGATGAGGACCTGTGCCCGGGTGTCCGGGAGTGCCTGGCCCGTGCGCGAGCCGGAGACGTCGATGGAGACTGGCGCGCTGGCGGACCGGGTGCCACACCGCAGCTCGAGCTGTCCTCGGAGTCCCAGCTGGAGGGAGCCATTCAACGGACGGGAGCCGCTGCCCCCATTGATGCTGAACCTGGAGGTGCAGCCGTCTTCAGGAGGAAGCGGGCACTCACCCTCGTTGACGGAGAAGGTGGTCTCACCCGTCATCGTCGCGCGGATGCCGGTGCCGCAGTTCATCTCGCCGAGGTGGAGCTGCACCCGACTGGGGCTTCTGGCGGGAGCCTCGATTCGGAAGACATCCAGGATGGAGGTGACGTCCGTCTGTCCATTCACGACGATGCTCATGGTCCCCGTGACGTCATACGTGCCCGCGACGTTGGGACGATGGTCGGGCTGGTTGTCGCCAGGACGCTCGACATGCCCCGGTTCCTCCAGGGATTCGGAATCACTCCCTCCACACGCACTGAGTGCCAGCAGGGCGACTGCCATCACGACACGTGAACACGGCATCTGGGTTCCCTTTCAGGGAAAGAAGCGCGGGGTACCCATACCGGCCATGTGGCCCCGCTCCCAGGAAACCCCAGACGTCCATTTTCTGCGCAACGTGGGGGCGGCCCTGTCGTCTGGGGGCGGCTGCGTAGTTGCCGAGGCCGCATTGGAGGCGGCTTCCCATGTGGAGCCCCGCGCTGGCGGCGCTGCCCTTGTAGAAGCGGATGGCAGAGACGACACCCTGGACCTGCGCACCCATGGCGGTGGGCACGGGGAGTTCGTCAACGCAGGCAGTGATGGCGCCCAGTGCTTTGAATTGCCTTTGCCTGGGAAACGAGGCTGACGCCGGCTCGCTCCAACTGCTAGAGCGGAGGCATGCGAATCGCTGTCTCCGGAGCTCATCGCGTAGGGAAGTCCACCCTCGTCGAAGAGCTGTCCGACCTCCTCCCGGACTACGTGACGGTGGATGAGCCGTACCATCAGCTGGAAGAAGAGGGGTACGAGTTCGCTGAGTCTCCTTCGGTCGAGGACTTCGAAGCGCAGCTCACGCGGTCCCTCGAGAACCTGGACGAGGGCGCTCGCGACGTGTTGTTCGACCGATGTCCGGTGGACTTCATCGGCTACCTGTTGGCCCACGAGGACAGCGACGCGTTCGACGTTGACGCGTGGCTCCCGCGCGTACGCGCGGCCCTCCAGAAGCTCGACTTGATCGTCTTCGTCGGGATTGAGCGACCGGACCGGGTTGCGCTCTCCGCCTCGGACGACAAGGCGCTTCGCCTGGCGGTCGACGAGAAGCTGAAGGAGCTCCTCCTCGATGGGGCCTACGCCTTCGAGGTGGAGGTGCTCGAGGTCGAGGGACCGGTGAGCGCGCGTGCGAAGCAGGTGCTCTCGCACCTGGCTGACGCGGCTCGGTGACGGGCCGGAGCGGAGACGTCGCGGCGCCTCCGCTCCAGGAGCCCCTCTGGACCTTGCTGCCTGTCAGGGGGCGTCACGCCTCCAGGACGCGGACGGGTTCCCCCTCGACGCTCCCCAGCCCGACCCGCACGCGCTGACGCATGCCATTGCCGCGAGGGACAAGTATAAGGACATATCAGTCCGTAAAGACAAGCTCGCGGGTAGGGATATAATTATCCAGCCGGAAAGCCTTATGTGTGTCCTGTCTCGTGGGAGGTTGTGCTCAATTTCCTGTCGGGATGTCTCCAGTGAGGAAAAATCCGTCAATCGTGATTTTTGAATATTCGTGGTTTTCCTGAGACAATGGATGAAGCCGGCTCCCACGGAGGGGTCGGTCCATCCGTCATCGTGGAGACATCATGAATCTGCTTCCGAAGTCCCTGTTCGCAGGCCTCGCTGCGCTCGTGTTGGCCCCGCTGTCTGCCTCGGCCTTGCCTCCGGATTGCTCGCAGGACCGCTGCAATGAGAACGAGCCGTGCTGGCTGGTCTGTGCGATTCCCTGGAGCATGCAGGTCGTCACCTGTGGGGAGTGGGTGACGGAGTGGGAGTACGGCACGTGTGGTGGTGCGGCCCGGGACACCGAGGAGGCTGAGCTGTCATCGTCGGAGTCCTCGCGTGACGACGCCGTGCTCTGCGCACCGCCGATGCTGGCGGGTCCGGCCGTGACGCGGTAACGCTGTTTCTGTCGGAGCAGTCGAGCCCACCCCCCGCATGCTGGCGAGGGGTGGGCTCTCGTCATCGACTCCAGTGTCTGACAAGTGCTTCATGAGTACCTGCCCGGTCCTGGCGTGCTGGACACGAGTATGGCTTGGTCTCGGTCGCGGTTCGGGAGGGTGTCGGAACGCCACCCTGACCGTATGAACATCCGGAGTGTGTCGTGCTCCGGCTCGACTCAGGGAATCTCCATGAAGATGAGCTCAGATGTGCGGTCGCGCCGTGCACGCAGGCTGTGGACAGTGGGGGCTGCCTGGCTGGGGCTGGCGGGGTGTGGTGATGCGTTGGACTCGCCCTCCGAGGAGGCCAGGACGCGGGTGCCTGTGCTGACCTACGAGGAGTTCCGCGCCCAGGCGTGGCGGGAGCCGGGCTCGGGCCTCTTCATCGTGGATGGAGACACGCCGGTCGAAGGGGAAGCGGCGCTCGCCGAGGTGTTCCAGGCCTACCTGCGTGGCACCGAAGGTGGCGGCGCCACCACGGTGGACAGCGCGCGCAGGCCGCTCATCGTCAATCGCGTGGGCAATGCGGACGACCGTTGGAGCTATACACGCCAGCGCAACATCCCCTACTGCGTGAGCACGGCCTTCGGCTCCAACTACGACACGGTGGTGTACGTCATGGCCGTGGCCGCGGATGCCTGGGAGCAGGTCAACGTGTTCTTCGAGCACCGGAGGGACCAGGACGGTGCCTGCAACGCCGCCAATGGCAACGTCGTCTTCGACGTGCGGCCCATCAGTGGCCAACCCTATCTGGCGCGCGCGTTCTTCCCTGGCTATGCCCGCGCCAACCGCAACGTGCTCATCGACTCCTCGTCCTTTGGCAACACCGCGCCGTGGACGCTGGCGGGCATCATGCGCCACGAATTGGGGCATACGCTGGGCTTCCGGCACGAGCACACCCGCCCCGAGGCGCGGACCTGCTTCGAGGACAACGCCTGGCGCTCGTTGACGGCCTATGACGCCGCCTCGGTGATGCACTATCCGCAGTGCAACGGCTCCAATCGGGGGGACCTGAACCTCACCGCCAATGACCTGGCCGGCGCTCGGGCCATCTATGGTCCGCAGGCGGAAGTCGACGTCGACGTCGCCTTCTATCTGAACAACCAGGGCGACCTGCTCAATGCCTACGGTGCGGCGGGCTGGGATGCCGCGAAGCAGCACTGGCTGGATTGGGGCATCAACGAGGGCCGCCGGAGCGCTGCCCACTTCGACGTCGCCTGGTATCTGTCCAGCAACCCCGACCTCGTGGCGGCGTACGGCCCCACGAACTACGCCTCGGCGCGAGGCCACTGGCTGAACTGGGGCATCAACGAGGGGCGCAGGGGCTCGCGTGAGTTCGACGTGAAGTACTACCTGGCCTATCACGCGGACCTGCAGGCCGCGTTCGGCACGAACTACGCCGCGGCGTTCAGCCACTGGCGCACCCAAGGACTCTTCGAGGGGCGCCGAGCCTCCGCGGACTTCGACGTGAAGTACTACCTCGCGAGCAACCCGGACCTCATCGCGGCCTTCGGGAACAGCAACTACGCGGCGGCGATGGACCACTGGATCTTCACCGGTCGGAACCAGGGGCGCCGCGGCGCTCCGTGACCCACGCGTGAAAGGGGAGGCAGGGAGTCATGTGGCTCCCTGCCATTTCCGAGGATTACTCCGGCGCGACGAAAGCCGTGGCGCGCGCGTCCCTTCGCCTGCGCCAGTAGAGGAACACGGGCACGCCCGCGCCGAGCAGCAGCGTGCCCTTGAGGGCGTTGAGCGGATTGGAGGCCGTGGAGCCCACCACGACGTAGAGCGCCGCCGCGATGAAGAGCAGGGGAGTGATGGGATGCCCTGGCACCCGGTACGACACGCGGGGCACCAGACCCTGTCGCTCCCGGGCCCGGTAGACGAAGAGCGTGGCGGCCGTGGCGCCGAAGACGAGCCAGTCGGCGAAGACGACATAGTCGAGCAGCTCGCCATACGTCCCGGTGCTCGTGAGGAGGATGGCCCAGACCGCCTGGAAGACGATGGCCGCCGAGGGCGTGTGGTAGCGCGGATGCAGCCGCGCCATCCACGGGAAGAACAGTCCATCCGCCGCCATCGCCTGGTAGACGCGGGGTGACACGAGGATGACGAGGTTGAGGAACCCGAAGGTGGAGAGCGCCACGCCCGCGGTGATGAAGGTGCGGCCCGTGGGTCCCAACAGCAGCCCGAGCGCGTCCGCCGCGGGAGCGTTGCTCGCCGCCAGTCCTTCGGCTCCGAGCGTGCGCAGATAGGTGAGGTTGGCGAGCAGGTACACCGTCACCACGCCGATGACGCCCCAGAGGAGCGCGCGGGGCAGGTTGCGCTCCGGATTCACCAGCTCCTCGGCCACGAAGTTGGTCTGCTGCCAACCGCCGTAGCTGAAGAGGACGGGGACGAGCGCGGCGCCGAGGGCCAGCACGATGGAGTCCGGTGGCGCCGGGGGCGTCGTGGTCCCCGACGAAGGGGTGGCCCCCGCGAGCAGCAGGCCCGCGCCCACGAGCACCGCGAGCGCCACCAGCTTGAGCACCGTGAAGACATTCTGCGTGAGCGCTCCGGGCCGCACGCCGAAGTAGTTGACCCCGGACAGCAGGATGATGGCGCCGACGGCGAGCGGGTACCGGTAGCCGTCAGCGAGGCCCGTCAGCGCCAGCGTGTAGTTGGCGAAGGTCACCGCCACCGCGGCGATGGCTCCGGTGGCGATCATCAGCAGCATTCCCCAGGCATTGAGGAAGGCGGGCAGCTCGCCGAAGGCATCGCGCAGGTAGACGTAGCTGCCGCCCGCCTTGGGGATGCGCTGGCCCAGCTCGCCGTAGATGAAGGCGCCGATGAGCGCCACCCCGCCGCCGAGCAGCCACGCCCCCAGCGTGAGGGCGGGGGTGTGCACGCGCTGGGCGACGATGGCGGGGTTGAGGAAGATGCCCGAGCCGATGATGCCGCCGATGACGAGCATCACCCCCGAGAACAGCCCCACTCGACGCGAATAGCCTCCGCCTGACGGGGCTCCAGCTGCCTGCTCGGGTGAAGGGCTCATGGCCCCCGAGCATAGACGGGAGGGTTTGGTGTCCGTTGAACTTCACGTCCTCGAACAGGGCCCACTCGCTTCTTCATCGCGGGCTGCGGGTTGGCTGCTGAACAGCGCGAAGCGTGTCGACACGGGGGAGAAATCCGATTCGAAGGGGGCCTGCGTACGGCCTCGGGAACGCAGTCCGTTGCCTCTCCTGGGGAGCCCATGACGCTTGTCGGTCAGCAGTCCAGATTCCTCGCCGCGGTCGCCACCGCGCTTCTTCTCACGGCCTGTGGTGACGACGATGACCCCACCCCGACTCCCGATGCGGGGATGGACGCCGGAACGGACGCCGGCTCGGATGCCGGGCCGAACCCGGTCATGGTGGGAGAGGTCATCGCGCTGACCGCATCCAATCAGCTCGTGTCCTTCAATCGCGCGACGCCCGACACCCTGGTGGGCTCCGTCGCCGTGACGGGCCTGAATCAGGGCGAGTCGCTGCTGGGCATCGACTACCGTCCCGCGGACTCGCAGCTGTATGCCCTCACCAGCGGGGGGCGAATCGTCACCCTGGCTCCAGACACGGGCGTCGCCACCGTGAAGTCCACGCTGTCCGCCATGACGGGAGACGACAACCCGTTCACGGGCCTCGTCGGCACCGACTTCGCCGTCGACTTCAATCCTGTGGCGGACCGCCTGCGCGTGGTGGGGGACAGCGGGCAGAACCTGCGCATCAACGTCGACACCGGCGCCACCACCACGGACGGCGCCATCAACGGCGGCAATACCGGTGCGCAGGTCTCCGGAGCGGCCTACACCAACTCCTTCGCGGAGACCGCCACCACCCGCCTCTTCGTGCTGGATGCGGCAACCGACACCGTCTACCTCCAGGACCCGCCGAACAACGGCACGCTCTCTTCTCCGGCGGCGTTGGGCGTGGATGCCTCGGCGGTGAATGGCTATGACATCGATGCGCGCACCAACGTCGGCTATGCGGCGCTGACGGTCGGCGGCACGCAGCGGCTGTACCGCATCAACCCGGCGAACACGACGACGGCGGCCACGGAGCTGGCGGCCATCGGCTCGACGGAGCCCATCAAGGGGTTGGCCCTGAAGCAGGAGGTGGGTGCCTCGGTCTACGGCCTCACCGTCGACAACCAGCTCGTGCGTGCCGCGGTCTCCGCGCCGAACACCCTGACCGCGACGGTGGCGGTGACGGGCGTGCCGTCGGGGGAGACGCTGCTCGGCATCGACCAGCGCCCGGCGGACCGGACGATGTATGCCCTGTCGTCCGCGGGGAAGCTCTACACGGTGAACACGCAGACGGGCGCGGTCACCGCGAAGTCCACCCTGGCCGCGGACCCCGCCGACCTCACGGACCCCTTCACCACCTTGTCGGGGGCTCAGTTCGTCATGGACTTCAACCCGGTGGCGGACCGTCTGCGCGTGGTGAGCAACACGGGGCAGAACCTGCGCATCAACGTGGACACGGGCGCGACGACCACGGACGGCGCCATCAACCGGACACCGGATGCCGTCGTCTTCGGCGCGGCGTATACGAACAGCGTGATGGGCGCGACGGCGACGACGTTGTTCGACCTGGAGCGCAACGGCAACGTGCTGACCCAGCAGGTGCCTCCCAACAATGGCACGCTGGTGAACGTGGGCGCGCTGGGCGTGACGTTCGTCGGCGCGACGGGGTTTGATATCGCTGGCGGTGACAACGGACTGCCGCTGGCGGCGGGCCGTACGGCGGCCAGTGGGCCCTACGTGCTGTACCAGGTGAATCTGCTGACCGGCGCCGCGACCTTCTTCCCGCGCACCGCGACGACGGCGGAGCAGGCGGCACTGGGTGGTACTTCTGGCCCGGAGCTGCGCGACATCGCCGTCGTGTACTGACGCGGGCGCGTGAAGGACGTGCCCGGAGAAACGGGGCCCGGGCTCAGGCGCCGGGCCCCGTATTCATCAGCCGTCGAGGCCGACGAAGAAGTGGAACGTGTCGTTCGTGGCGCTGCTGATTTCAGCGCGGTAGGCGAAGTTGCTGCCGCTCTTCCAGTACCAGTAGTACTGGCCAGGGCCGATGCCCTGAACGGCCTGCCCCTGGATGTTGATGACGATGAAGTTGTCGACCGAGCAGGCGGCGGTCCTGTGGTAGTCCACGCTGCTCGACTGCGCGTAGGCACCGTTGCGGTGGTTCAGGAGGCACTGCTTCCAGTCATAGCTGGCCGCGCAGAAGGTGTTGTGGAACCAGACCGGGTCGCATCCGGCGGAGGCACGCACCGCGCCGTCCTGGGCGCCGGGGCTGTAGTGGGTGCCGGCGCTCACGGGCGAGTCGATGACGAGCGGGACGACGGGGCTGCTGGCCGTGAGCTGCCTGGCGCGCTCCTGTGCGGCCACGAGCGCCTCGGGCGCCGCCTGCTCGCCGGTGAGCGCGCGCCAGGCGTCCACGGGGGACAGCTTGTCGACCTGCGCCGGCGGGTTGGGAGCGGTGCCGACTTCCATGACCATCAGCTCACCAGGGGCGCCCTCGAAGAACTGGACGACGTTGCCGTTGTCCCGCTCCACGCGGGCCAGCAGGCGGGCGGAAGAGGACTCGTCGGACGGAGTCTCGGCCACCGGCTCCGGGGTCTCCACACCGCAGCCCACCGCCGTGAACAGCACCACTCCCAGCACTGCATTCTTGAGCTTCATGAGCGACTCCATCGAGCAGCGTACCCAGACGCAGCTTCTGTTGAGAGGTGAGACGCGAGCGCTTCCTCCGGACTTCCGAGTGACTCGGTGGCTGGGTCAGCGTCGCGATAGAGCGAATTGCAACGCGAGGGCCAGCCGGCGAACACGGAGCCCTGAGAGGGGAGCGTGTGGCGCGGCGATGGCGGGACCTGCCGTGGGTTGCCGACCCTGGCAATCCTTGCCGGCTGGAGGTGCCGCGTCAGGCCGGGGAGGAGTGGAGACGGATAGGTGCGATGTGGCGCACCGTCACGCCCTCGGAAGGCTCAGGGGGCCTTCGTGTCGCTCACGGGCTTGGGCGGAGGCACCGACAACTCGGGGAGCTGGATGCCATCCGACCACATCAATGGCGCGCCTTTGCTCAGGCCCGGCTCCATGCGCTGGTTCGTGACGTGGGAGACGTCCGAGCGCGAGAGGAAGACGGAGGGCAAGAAGCTCGCGGGCACCTTGTGTGGCGTCAGCATGTCATGGGTCAGGAGCGTGCCTGGAGGCACATCCCGGGCCGCGGCGGCGATGACCACCGCGTCGGGGAAGGCTCCCTGGGCGATTCCCTTCTCGAAGTCGAGCTGCCTCGACACGGAGCCATCGGCCTTGATCCACTTCCAGGTCCCGTGAGGAAGGCCCTGGGAGAAGGTCGCGTGCAATTGCTCGTCTCGCTCACGGACCCGAATCTTCCAGAGCCCTTCCCGGCGCCCATTCATGAAGTCGCCCTGCGCGTCCGTCGTCCCATCGGGCTCCCGCGCGAGCAAGGGGCCGTGGGGTTTGCCATCCACGTAGGTCAGCTCGATGGTGGCCACGCCAGCCATCCACGACTTCCAGACGCCAGTGCGCTGACCATCGGCATAGGCGCCTTCCTGCTCGAGTTCGGGCTTCATCCGATGCCAGGCCCGTAGGGGGCCGTGGCGCCGACCATCGGGCTTCTCGCAGTAGGCGACCCAGCCCGGCATGAGGCTCCTCCACTGCGCTCCTCCAGGGACGCCGTCCACGCGCCGCGTGCCCTTGGGACAGACGAGCCCGGCGGCCTCGGCGGGACCCTTCGTCGCATAGCGGTTGCCCGCGTCCTCGAAGAGCCAGTCACACCGGGGCTCGCTGGCGTAGGGCGCCAGTCGCGGGTAGCGCAGCACGTCGCCCTTATCCAGTGTCTCCAGCAGCCGGGTTCCAACCACCGCGTCGATGGCGTCCTCGGAAACCCAGTAGCGGCTGGCGAACGTCGAAGGGACTGTGATGGAGGTCAGCATCTTCCGCTTGAGCACCGTGCCACCGAGCAGGGCTTCCGAGGTCACGAGGACGGTCTGCGTCTCGGCGGGCTTCACGGGGGCGCTCGGATAGGCGCGCCGCATCCGCTGGGCCGCCTGGATGCGGTCGCAGTAGGGCTGGTACGCGGTGGGATTGATATAGATGCTGCTGAAGTGGCCCCATTGGAGCGCCTCGCCCACGTCCAGCGGCTCGATGATGCGCTGGCCGATGACATAGGCCGCGCTGTCCTCGCGTACGAACGACTCGGGCGGAAGCTCCGGGGGAAAAGACTTTCGCTGGCCTACCATCTCATAGGTGAGCACGGTGCCCGCTGGCAGAGCACGCATGGCGACGACAACCTGTCGGTCGGCCTCGGCGAGAGCAGGGATGGCGAAGACACAGAGGAGAAGTGTGAGAAGCGCGCGCATGGGAGCGCCGTCACTCTACCCAGCGCTTTCACGGGTGCGTATGGATTCCCTGGTGGAGCTCAAGGTCGAGGGCAGCCAGGGCTACGACCGCAAGCTCCTCTGGCGGGGTCGCCGCAGCCAATGGACGGGAGCGTGGGGCGCCCGAGCCTGGCTTCAATCCGTCTTGAGCTTTCCAGGTGGGAAGCGCCGCACGGGCTGCTCCGGCTCCTTGAAGCGGCGGCGGAGCGTGGACATCTCGACCACGCGCGGCGGCTCGGGTTCGCTGATTCTCTGCTGCTCGACCTCGTAGGCGGAGACGTCGAAGCTCAGGTAGAACCGGGTCCACTTGGGCTTGCGATAGGCGAACACGGGCGATCTGGCCAGCTCCACCTCCGGGTAGTGGAACGGCTGGTAGGCGATGCCATAGTTGAACGCCACGTCCATCACCTCGTGAAAGGTATGGATGGGAGTCTTGCCGCGATTATACAGCCGCCTCCAATAGGCGAAGATGGCGTAGACAAGCGCCGTGTTCTGCGCATTGTTGGAGCCAGCCCAGTCCGCCATTTCCAGGAGGCGGGCGGTCGTCATGGAGCGGCCAGCCATGATGGGCGCGGAGAACAAGCGCGCCGTCACCGTGTCGGGGTCTTCCTCCGCGCGGGTTCCCACGTTGCGCCGCCCCTTGGCCCGGATGTCGACGACGGGCTCGTTGTCCTCCAAGAGCACGTCCAGGCGCTCTTGCTTCTTCGTGAGCCGTGACTCCTGGCGGGAGGAGTTGCGCTCCAGTCGACCCATGCGGGCGAGCGCCAGGCGCTCGTTGCCGTCCTCTCGCGAGGAGTCAATCATGTCCTGCCGGCCACGCCGCTCCTTGGTCACCGCGATGCGGGTGTCCACCAGTCCCTTCTGGAGCTTCTGTATCTGCCCTTCATTCTTCCCTGTCTTTCGAACGACGCGCATGAGCCCCTGGGAGGTGAGCTGCGTCGCCCGATAGGCCTGGGGGCGGGGGTCGGGCAGCGTGTCTCCCACCACGGAGCCCGTCCCACCCGCTCGGGTGCTGCTCAACTGCTCCATCATGTCGTGGAGCATCATGATGTTCTGCTCGAAGGTGCCCTCCTCATACTCGGTGAGGGGCTGATGGAAGAAGTCCTCCCACTTCGACTGGAGTTTGTAGCTGCCCTTGGGGAGCGCTCGCTGAATCGTGAAGGCCAGCCGCGTGTAGGATGGAAGGACCTGCTCGAGCTTCTTGTAGATGAGCTTTCGGAGCTCGCTCAGCTTTCCGTTGATGAATGGGTCTTTGATGACGTAGTCGGCGATGGCCACCTCCCGCTCGAGGTTGGCCAGGGTTCCGGGATGCGTCTCATGCGCCAACGCCACCGCCAGCTCCGCGATGCTCTCGTACTGGCGCCACTCCGCCGGGCTTTGGCTGCTGCCGAACAGGGTGGACACCTTCTCGCCGCTGCTCTCGACCCAGGCCTCGAGCTTGGCCTCGAGGAGCTCCGGGTACTGCCGCGCCCACTCCCAGAGGCGCTTCTCGCGGGCGGCGAAGGCGATGGACGGGAACGGCGCGTCGAAGGCGTCGAGGGACTCGAGCTCCTTCATGACCCGCACCATCGTGGACTTGATGTCGTCGCGGGTGAGCTCCTTCGACTTGACTATCACGTAGGGCTGGATGATTCGTGCCGCCTGCCGTGAGAGCGGACGGGCGCGTCGCCAGTCCTGCCGGGAGCAACTCCAGGCCCCCTCGGCGACCGCCGCCCCCATCGCATCGGCTTCGTCCTCCAGGGCCTTGTCCAGCACCAGCCCTCGCGCGTGAGGCCCCTCGTGGCGACCGACACGTTGCTGAAGGACATGGGTCAGCTCATGCCCCAGCAGCCGCTGTCCCTCGGAGGTGAAGGGCTGGTACCGGCCGGGCCGGAAGTACAAGTCATTGCCATGGGCCAGGGCCTCGGCGCCCAGGAGGGCTGGAGCCTGGCTGATGTGGACGCGCACGTCGGAGAAGCTGGCGCCGAAGAATCGCTCCAGCTTGCGTCGGACCTCGTAGGGGAGCTCCTGTGCGAGGGGCACGTCTTGACCTGTAGGCATACGCGGCTCGTTGGTGGGGGTCCAACTCGTGTCAATGCTCGTTGGACACTGGGCCTGTCGAGGCCAGTGCACCGCATATGCCATTAGGGTGTAATTCGGTTCTCCCGTGGGTTTCTGGGAGAGGAGTCCTACCCGAGAGGGCCGCTTCGTTCTCCTGGAACGCGATGGCGTCCTGGTGGGACGCCGCGTGTCTGGGGTTGTGCCCCTGGGGCAGACAGGGCCCCGAAGTGGGGGCCGGTGGACGACCCGGCCCCCTTCCTCGACAGGTGTCGTTCCTACTTGTGGTCCTCTTTGAACTCCTTCAGCTCCTGCTCCGCGCTCTCCAGGTTCTCCGACGCCTTGTCGATCTTCTTCTGGAGTGCCTGGTCCTCGGCCGCCAGCTCATTGATGCGCTGGTGGACGTAGTCCATGCGCGCCTCGTCCTTCAGGGTCTGGTTCGCCTCGTCGAGGTAGCTCTCCAGCTCCTGGTGCAGGTTGGACTGTTGCTGCTGCATCTCCTGGATGGCCTCCCGGATGAAGCGGGCCCGCGACTGGGCCACCGGCTCGCTGAAGAGGGGGTTGGTGCCGTTGATGCACCCGCCGATGAACTTCACGACCTTGAGGGCGGAGTTGCCCTTGCGGACGGTGGACACCACCGGGTTGTTCAGGAACCGCTTGCCCAGGTCGTACCCGGCCTTCACGCCCGAGACGATTTTCGGTCCACCGACGCGCACGCCCGCGGCGATGGCGACGGGGGCGCCGACACTCACCCCATTGCCGACGGCGTCACCGTGGGTCAACGGCTTCTCCTCGGTGCCCGTCGGGTCCACCAGGTCCAGCGGACGGTTGCTCACGTAGCTGTAGAGGTTGCACTCCACGGGGCTGGCGCGGCACTTCTCCAGGTCCTCGAGGAACAGCGGGTCCGGCGTCGTGAAGCGGTTGATGCGAGCGTCGTAGTCGCGAACGCCCATGCGCACGAAGCCCAGGTCCGCGTCATAGGCCTTCTCCACGTAGTCCAGCGCCGCCGCGCCCGTGGGGTGCGTCCCCCGGTCTCCGAAGGGAGAAGCAATCCTTGGCGTGCCGTCCGAGTCCGCCATCACCGTGCCCCGGCGGTCGGTGGACAGCAGTCGGAACGTCCCGTTCTGGAGCGCCCCCACCAGCTGCGAGTCCACGCGCACCGGCTGGGTGATGCCCGTTGCATCCAGGTACGCTCCGCCCTCCAGGTAGGCCGCCAGCGGCGTCCCCGAGGCATCGCGCTTGAGCAGGCGCTCGCCGTCCTCGTCGTACACGAAGCTCCAGGACTGCGTGCCCTTGGTCGCGGTGGCCACCTGACCGTCCGGCCCGTACGTGAGGCTCAGGTCATCCCGGCCCACCGTGCGGCCCAGCCCGTCCATCGTGTACGTCACGCCCCCGACCACCAGCGTGTTGGCGCCCGTGACGAGGCTGCGCGAGCCCGCCGCGTCGGAGATGTGCGTGGACAGTCCCAGCGCGTCGAAGCCGTAGTCATATGCGTGCTGCGCGTCCTGGGCGGAGGCCAGGAAGCCCTGGGGTGAATAGCCGTACTGGCGCACGAGCGTCGTGCCACCGAAGCCCATCACCTCGCTGCCGGTGAGGCCCCGCGCATTCAGCTTCCAGGCGATGCCGGAGCTCCACGCGGGCGTGGTGTGCAGCAGGGTGGTGCGCTGCCGGGTGAGGGCGTCGTAGCCCATCTCCACGGACGTCCCACCGCCGAAGTCCACCTTCGCCGTCTTGCCCAGGCCGTTGTACTGCACGCTGGCCCAGGGCTGGCCGTTGCGCGTCAGGGCGCTCATCCGGCCCCAGGCATCCCACGCGTAGCCGAGCGTCGTCGTGGACAGGACCGCGCCGCCGGCATCCTTCACCCGCGTCACCTCCTGGCTCACCTCGCCGCCCTCCGCGTACGTCAGCTCGCTCTCCACCGTGCGCCAGCCGCTCAGCTGGAGCGTCGACTTCGTCAGCGTGCCGTCCGTCCGGTACTCCATCCGCTTGGTGTACCCGTCACCCGACGTGGCGGTGAGCAGGCCCGGCACGCTCGTGTTGGCGGGCGCGGCCGGCGAGGCGCCGTCGTAGTAGAGCTGGTACGACTTCACTCCGCCCGTGGCGCTCGTGTGGGTGATGCCGGTGCGGCGGCCAATGCCGTCGTACTGGTAGCTCTCGCCTCGGACCAGCGTGTTGCCCGGCGTGCGGAACTGCTTGGCGGACACCAGCCACGTCCCGAGCGAGTACTGGAAGTCCACGTTCGCCACGCCGTCGCGCTCCACGCGGCCGACGCGGCCATACGCGTCATACGCCAGGCGGTGGCCCTGGCTGTCCGGCATCGTCACGCCCCGCAGGCGTCCCAGCGCGTCGTAGGTGTACGAGTACGCGAAGCCCAGCTCGTCCTCGTACCGCGTCAGCCGCTTCGCCGCGTCCATGAACTGGCGACGCGTCTGCGCTCCGTTCTCCTGCGTCTCGACGACAAGCCGTCCGCCCTCCAGGACCCAGGACGTCGCCAGGGTCTGCTGGACGTCGACGTGGTGGCGCAGCACCTTCTCCACGTCGTAGCCGAAGACGGCGGTGCGCACGCTCGACGTCTGCTCGATTCCGCCCAGCAGCGTGGCGTAGTCCAGGGCCGCCATGTCCGTGTTGGCCGGCAGGTTCGGACGCACGTAGCGCGTCTTCTCGCGCTGCTGGCGGCTGTGCAGCGTCAGTCCATCCACCACCCAGCCCTCGGGGATGAGGCGCGTCCTGGCCACGTCCTCGCCGGCCGCGGTGGAGTACTCCTCCGTGTAGCGCCGGGCGTTGCCGCCCGCGTCCACCAGCGCCGTCGCGGCGATGCCCGCGGGCCGCGTGGCCGTGGCGAACCGGTAGCTGAGCGTCTCGTTGGGATTCACCTCGCTCGCGACACCGAGCGAGTCCCACCGCTTCGCCAGCCGCTCCATCCCGTCGTAGCGGAAGCGCTCCACGTGGGCGCTCGCGCCGCGCCGCGTGGTCAACGTCAGGAGCCCGTCATGCAGCGGGTGACGCTCGGTGACCTCCAGCGCCACGCCGTCGGGCTGGGTGACCTTGGAGAGCAGCAGGCGGCCCGGGGCGTACTCGAACGTCGTGGTGCCCCGGCCGGGCTCGCTCACCGTCTTCACGGTGAAGTCAGACGCGTAGCTCACCGTCTGGAGCGGCATGGCGCCTTGCGGTCCCTGCGCCACCACGCTCTGCACCAGTCCGACGGTGTTGCGGGTGATGACGCCCTGGTAGGAGAAGTCCAGCGCGGGCTGCGGGTGCGTGCCCGCATACGTCACGTTGGCGGGCAGGCAGTGCAGGTGCTTGACGAGCGCCGGCAGGCTGGCGCGTCCCAGCGTGGTGGTGAGCGTGCCCCACGGGGTGGCGCGCACCTGTTGCTGGGGGCACACGCCATCGAAGGACACCGTCTTCGTCGACTCGGTGAGCGTCAGCGCTGGCAGGCTCGCGTCGCGGAAGCCCTGGCCCTCCTCCTTCAGGCGCTTGAACGTGAGGCCCTGGTGCGTGGCGTCCTCGTACTCGCGGAAGGACACCTCGCGGACCTGGGGCGTGAGCGCGTCCGTACGCGTGTCGGAGAGGAGCAGGCCGGCGAAGTCGTCTCCGTTGAGGAAGTTGACCGCGTGGCTTTCTTGAGGAGCGGTGCGCACGACGCTGTCGAAGCCGACGAGGAAGCCGCCCTGCGAGTGGTAGTTGGCTCCGAAGTACTGGTACCCGTAGGTGATGGTGTCGTAGCCCGAGGACGCCGACGTCAGCGACGCGAGCACCGGCTGCCGGAAGCGGGCTCCGGGCGCGGCGGGCAGGCGGGTGTAGGTGAAGCCCAGCACGGTGCCCTTGCCGTCGTCCGCGGACTTGAGCAGCCCTGTCTCGGGCCCGTCCAGCGACGTGCTGTAGGCGTCCGAGCCCTTCGTCACGGTGAGGCTGGTGTTGCCGCTGCCCGCGAAGTCGCCCTGGGTCAGCGCGCTCGTTGTCCCGTTGAAGAAGGTGAGCGCGGGGACGGTGACTTCGCGGAACTCGCTGCCGTTGTTGACGAAGAGCAGGGCGAGGCCCGGCTTCGACAACAGCACGTCCGACAGGCCGTCGCGATTCACGTCCACGAACATGGCGGAGTAGGTGGCGAGCTGCGCCAGGCTGACGCCCGTCTTCGTCAGCACGGGGAACAGCTTGCTGGAGGCCGAATCGAACGCGAACCTGCCGGTGCCCGGCCACACGTGCAGGCCGTTGGAGAGGCGCGCGACGATGTCCGGGATGCTGTCGCCGTTCATGTCGTGGACCCACGTCGCCGTCGCCGACACGCTGGGCGTCAGCGTCCCGTTGACGTTGGCGCCGAAGCTGGTGCCGGGCGCCACGCCGCTGGTGTTGGGGCGCACCTGGAAGCCGCCCGGGACGACGCGGATGAAGTCCGGCTGCTGGTCGCTGTCCAGGTCCACGAAGCGGGTGTGCGGGCCCAACTGCCACGCTCCCGCCAGGGACTGCTGGGACAGCAGCGTGCCCGCGCGGTCGCACACGCGGATATCCGTGGTGGAGCCGCTGGGGTTGGTGATGGCGACGACCTCGGGCTTGAGCTGGTTGGGGCGCAGGCGCGCCAGCAGCCGAGGCTCGTTGCTCACGTTGGCGGTGGGACGGCACACCGACTGCGTGCCGGCGTTGGCCGGAGGCAGGGCCTCGGCGCGGAAGCCCGAGTCCTCCTGGACGTAGAGCATCTGCGCCTGGGCATGCTCGAAGTCGAGCCGCCCGTCCTCGTCTTCATCCAGCAGCGTGGCGCGCCAGGGCTGGATGGCGTCCTGTCCCGCGGAGGCGAGCGTCGCGTCCAGCTTCGTCACGCGGGTGAAGCTGGCGGCGGCGAGTGCCTCCGCTGACGCGTGGTACGTGTACCGCGCCGTGGGCGCCACCGTCACGTTGGGCACGGTGCCGTAGGTCTGGTCCACCTGGGCCAGGTAGAAGGCCACGCCCTCCACGGGCTCGGTGAATGAGAGCAGGTACTGCCACCGCGCCTCGAAGAGGCCCGTGCTCGCGTTCTTCGCCTTCACCGACACAGAGGACACGCGCCGGTCCAATCGCAGCTTCTTGCTGGAGCGGAAGTCATCCACCGGCTTCGCCAGCGTCGAGTAGCCCAGGTCCACCTGGTACTGGAAGTCATTGCCGGTGCCGCCGTACTGCACCGTCGTCAGGAAGAGGCGGCCCGTCGCATTGGCCTCGTAGGTGAAGCGCGTCTTGCGGCCCGTCGCGCTCACCACCTCGCGCAGGGACCAGGAGTAGATGCCCTTGGCCGTGTTCACCAGCGCGCCGTCTCCGAAGGTCCACACGCTGCCATCGGGGTGGTACGCGGTGAGGGCCGTGGCGGACTGCTCCACGCGCACGGCGGGGTTCAGGTCCGCCGGATACCAGGCGCCGTCGGCGCCGCGCACGAGCCGGCCCCAGGGGCTGGAGAGGTCGTCCGTCGCGTAGTCCAAATCACCTCGGACGCGCCAGCGGCGGATCTCCAGCCTGGTCTGCCAGCCGTGTCCCCACTCGGACTGGCCCGCGTCGGAGGAGTAGGTGGGGAAGGGCGAGCCGAGCACCTCGCCGCGGTCCTTGGGAACGGTGAAGGGGGAGGCCAGCGCGAAGCCGCCGCGCGCCACGTCCGCCGCGCCGAAGGCCGTCTGCGCGTAGGTGCCGATGAGCGAGCCTCGCTGCGGCGCGGCGAGCTGGGGAGGCTGAATCTTCGCGTCCGTGAAGCCAGCGGGCTGCGCGAGCGCGAGGGGAGAGACGAGCAGGGCGGTGCCGCCCAGCATCCGTCGGAAGAGGGAAAACGGTTTCATGGTCCTACCTGATGGGTGAAGTGCTGACGACAGTTGAACTGCGAGACGACAGGGCGGCGGAGCGCGGGGCGTTCCCCACGTCGCTCCGCCACCCTCGAGGAACGAAAGAGGACTACTGGCAGACGGTGACGCCGGAGACCGGAGTCGCCAGCTCCAGCACGTCCACCTTCATCGTGATGACCAGCGCCGAGGCTTCGTCGAACAGGGAGGAGGGCACGTTGCCCAGCCGGATGTTGAAGGTGCCGAACGGTGACAGGCCATTGCCGGCGATGGCGGCGAACGGCTGCTGGAGGTCCTGCGCGAAGAGGGTCAGCACCTCGATGTCGTTGCCGAACAGGAGATGGGGCGCCCCGACGAGGAAGTCCTGGTTGAGCATCACGTAGTTCTTGAGGCCCGCCGTGGAGGGATGGGACAGCACGTCACCCCACCGCACGGGCACGGTCAGGCCCGCCTGGGAGTCCGCCGCGTTGGTGCTGCTGAAGGGACGGACGACCTGGATGCCCAGGTTCTTGATGATGGGCATGTGGTGCTGGCAGAGCAGCGCGCCGCCCTGGCCTCCCACGCTGTACAGGTCCTCCGGCGTGAGGGTGATGCTCACCTCGCCCGAGCCCTGCAGGAGCGTGTTCCACAGCGTCTCCGAGCGCTCCGCATTCGCCGCGTGCCACTGGGTGGGCATGCTGAACGCGGGGTTGGGGAAGGCGAAGGCAATCGCCACGTCCTTGGGCAGCTTGTCGGTGATGCGCGCCTGGGCCAGGGCTGTCTCGACGGCGGTGACGGCCGCGAGCGCCTTGTCGGCGAGCACCGTGAAGTCATCGGACCAGTTCGCCTGCAACAGCGCGTTGATGTCCGCGTTCGTCTTCAAGCTCACCAGCGAGTTGGGGTGGCGCAAATCCAACGTCGGGTAGAGGTACTCGGTGACGAGCCCCGTCAACGCGCGAGACTTGTCGCGCAGCTCCTCGCCATCCAGGTTGCGCAGGCGCCACAGCGGCAGCAGGCGCAGCAGCCGCGCCTGGTTGGCGCCATTCGTCAGGTCATCCGCCAGGGACTGGATGTCGAGCAGCTGGAGCTCAATCGCGCGCTCCACGGTGCGAAGTTGCACCAGCCGCTCCAGCCGGGCGAGCTCCTGGGTGACGAAGGTGACGAAGAGCGAGCTGAAGATGTCCGGCATGCCGCTCATCTGGCAGCCCGGGCACTCCACGCTGTACTGCTGGAGCAGTCGGGACTCGGCGGTCGCGCGCAGGGCCTCCAGCTCGGTGTTCGTCACGCGCCCCTGCTCCACGTGGGCCGGCGTCGCCCCGCGCAGCTCGGTCATCACCGTGGCCATGGCCTTGCCCAGCGCCCGGGCGGCTTCGCCGGTGGGCATCAGCCTCACGCTCTTCACGGTGAGCCGGTGGGACACGTCGTCCATGCAGGAGCCCACGTCGTTCACCACCAGGAAGTAGTCGCTGTCCGCCTCCACGATGACGCCCGTGTGCGGCGACTGGAGCACCTGCACGTCGCGGATGTGGTTGCGGCTGGTGCCACCCGGCGTCATCGCCACCAGCAGCAGGCTGCCCACCGGAGCGTCCGGGAAGGGCGTGTTCGGCAGGCGCAGGCCCATGGAGAAGCTCGCGGTGCTGCGCTCCTCGCTGCCGGAGTTCTCGTTGTACGTCCCTTCGATGCCCGTCGAGCTGTTCACGCAGGCCTCGGCCGACACGTAGGCCGTCGTCCCGTTGCCGAAGAACTCCGCGCCGGCCTCCGTCTTGACGCCCGCGCACAGCCGGGTCTCCACCGAGCTCTTCGAGAACATGGACAGGTTCGAGCTCTCGGCTTGATAGCCGCTGCCGGAGAAGATGACGGTGTAGCCCCCGGGGCCCGTGAGGGCCTTGCCGTTGCCCAGGTTGATGGCGGTCGGCGCGTTGCTGGTGGGGTGGGGCAGCAACGCTCCGGAGATGGCGCAGCTCGGCGTGTAGTCTCCAGACACCTCGAAGTTCAGCAGCTCGCCGCGCAGCGCGGGGATGCCGAAGGCCTGGGGACCGCCGGCGCCGCCCGGCCCCGACTGACGCACCGCGAGCGAGAGGATGTCGAAGGTCGCACCCGGAGCGTGGCGTGCCTCATCCGCGCCGATGCTGAGCACCTGCACCGGCCCGCGCTGGATGTCCGTGCCCAGGTTCGGCGACTCAATCTCCAGCGCGGTGTTGAACGCCGCCGCGAAGTCGTTGAACTGCGTCCGCTGCAGCTCCAGGTTGTCCTGGAGGCCGACCAGGTCCGCGTTGAGGGAGTAGAACTCGTTGAGCTTGCGCGCCAGCGTGGTCCGCACCGTCTTCTGGTTGGCGGCATTGGCCACCTCGCCGAGCACCTCGTTGATGAGCGCGGTGCGGTGCTGGGTGAACTCATTCAGGGCCGTGGTGAGCGCGCTCTTGCGCGTGGTCACCACGTCGTTGATGAAGTTGGCCTTGTACTCCTCGATGCCCGTCTTCAGCGTGTCGCGCGAGGTGCTGACGAAGAAGCCGGACTTGGCGTAGCTGCTGGAGTAGGCGTCCGCCTTCTCCACCATCTGTGCCCAGCGGGCCAGCGGAGCGGGCGCGCCCGCGGCGCCGCTCTTGAGCAGGGCGGGGCTGTACGTCGTCTCGCCCGTGGCGGAGAGCACGGCCTGGGTGAAGGTGACGTGGTTCGCGTGCAGCAGGCCGAACACCGCGACCCAGCCCGCGTGGTCTTCGCCGGCCGTGTTCAGCTTGTTGGCCGCCGCCATCGCCGCCTGGAGCGTGGTGGCCTCCGGCACGGCGCCGAACAGCGCCCACAGCTCGCCCGTCTCGGTGTCCACCGTGCCGCCACCGCAGCCCTTGAAGCGGCAGCCGAGGTCATGCAGGTAGCTGAAGTCCTCCATGCGCTGGAACAGGCCGCTGAAGCCGTCACCCAGCAGCATCAGCAGGGGAGGGCCGCTCATGGCGGGCGTCCCCGTCAGCGTCGCCTCCAGCACCGCCTGGTCCACCATCAGGCCCGCGTTGAGGGGCTGGGCGTGCAGCGGCAGGCCATTCACGTTGAGCAGGGCGTTCTCGTACGCGACCTTCCAGAACATGCCGAACGTCTCGCTGAGCTGCTTCATCAGCACCGGGCTGTTGAGGGCGCCGGGGAACATCTGCGCCTGCTGCACCGCGTACCAGTCGCTGATGGACTTCAGGTGGGTGCGCACGTCGTCCGCGTTGGGCACCTTGCGCTGGAGCGTGTCATTGGGGACGTCCTCGCGGCGCAAGTCGGAGAGGGTCCGCTCGTACAGCTTCACCCACATGGCATGGTACTTCTCGCGGTACACGTCGCCCTGGCAGGCGCCCGCGGGCACCGCCGCCGCCTGGGAGGCGAGGCCCACGCACCAGGCAACCTGGGAGCGGGCGGAGATGCCCGGGACGTGGGACGACGCGAAGCGGGTGCAGCTGTCCATCGCCGCGTTGAGGGCGGTCAGGCTGGTGCCGCAGCCGACCGTCGTCGGGGCGATGAAGCCCGCGCTGCAGGTGGTGTTGGCGCTCGGGTCGGACAGATACAGGCCTCGGATGAACTGGGCCTGGGCGGGCAGGAGCTGGTGGCCGTGCAGCTCGAAGAGGAGCTTCAGCCGGGAGACGACCTCGGTGCGCAGCTGCGCGCCTCCGGCTCCGGCGGGGAGTCCCGAGGCCAGGCCCTGCTGCACCAGACAGTCATACTTGGCGGTGACCTGGGCGACGGTGGCCTGGGCGGTGAGCGGCAGCTGGTCGCACGTGCGGCAGGACGGCTGCTGCACATAGAGGGGGGAGGCCTCGTAGTTCTTCGGGCTCATGGCGGCCCACTTCGTGGACGCGGCCTGCTTCACGGCGGACAGGGAGGTGCCGGCCGTGTGGTACAGCGGGTTCGCGTTGCATGCGGACACCACGTCATCGCCGAAGCTGTTGTGTCGGCACGTGGGGTAGATGGGCTTCGTCGTGTCGTCGCAGGAGTAGCTGCCCGTGGCGGCTCCGCAGGCCGCGTCCGCCTTGAGGATGTACGTGGGCCACTGGGTCAGCGTGTACGAGCAGGAGCCGGAGGAGGTCTCCAGCTCGCCGGCGCCGCTGTAGCTCTGGATGGTGACGAGGTTGCGGTCCGCGAGCGGGAGGCTGTTGCGCTTCGCGTTCGCCGCCGCGAGGCACTGGGTGGCGCAGTTGTAGCGAGTGACAGTCGTACAGATTTCGATTTCAGGCGTGTGCGGCTTGGGCCTGCAGATCTCCTCCGAGTAGGCGGAGCAGGAGGAGACCGTCACATTGAAGGACGTCGTCTTGCGGCTCTCGACGCCGAACTGGGGCAGGCGGCACGACGGATAGTTGTAGCAGGTCTTCTGCTGGTAGCCGGTGAGGGCGCCGCAGCTGCTGTTGGAGCCGGACTTGTTGCAGTCGAGCCCGTACTGCCAGGGCACCGCGCAGACATTGGATGGGTCTCCAGCCGAGGCCCAGGCCAGGCGCGTGTCATCACACGCGCCATTGAGCATCTGCGAGGCCGCCGACAGGGCCTCCACGTCGTTCACTTCCTCTTCGGGAGTCTCTCCGCAGGCCATCAGGGCAAGGAAGACTCCGAGACACCACGGGCTCAACGAACGCATGAAACACACTCCTCCCGTGGAGCACGCGCAGGTGCGCGGCTCCCGGGGCTCCGGGCGCTTCCAGGGCGCCCTTGGTCAGGGACTGTGAAGGGAACCGCGCGGGCCGTGCTCGGGGAGGAGCGAGGGCCCGCGGCGGTGTCGTGAAGGCTGTCGGGAGGGGAACGGAGCCCGCGCCGGATATTCCCGGGGATTATTCCGTCATGGATGCGGCGGGGAGCCCGGGACGCTCCTCACCAGACTTGAATCGGGGACAGCCTGGAGAGTGAGTCGCCAGCGCCAAGCTGGCCCGCGGAGTTGTTGCCGAAGCCCTTCATCGTGCCGTCCGCCGAGACGACGAGGGAGTGCTGGTCCGCGGCCAGAAGCGCCACGACAGCCGTCAATCCAGGCACCTGCGTGGGAACCAGTCTGTTGGTGGTGGTGCCATCCCCCAACTGTCCATTGCTGTTGAAGCCCCAGGTCCAGACGGTGCCGTCCGACTTCGCCGCAAGCGAGTGCTCATGGGTTCCCAGGGTCTTGACGCCCATGAGGCCCGGCACCTGCGTGGGAACCCGCCGGTCGGTGGTGGTGCCATCCCCCAACTGTCCATAGAAGTTGGAGCCCCAGGCCCAGACGGTGCCGTCCGCCTTGAGTGCCTGCGTGTGCTGGCCGCCGGCTCCCAGAGACACCACGCTGGTGAGGCCCGGCACCTGCGTGGGAACCCGTCTGTTGGTGGTGGTGCCATCCCCCAACTGACCATCGGCGTTGGAGCCCCAGGCCCAGACGGTGCCGTCCGCTTTCCGGGCGAGCGAGTGGCCTTGGTTCGCGGCCAGGGACACCACGCCCGAGAGGCCAGTCACCTGCGTGGGAACCAGCCTGTTGATGGTGGTGCCATCCCCCAACTGGCCATTGAAGTTGAAGCCCCAGGCCCAGACGGTGCCGTCCGCCTTCACCGCCAGCGAGTGGCTGGTGCCCGCAGCCAGCGCTACCACACCCGTGAGGCCCGGTACCTGCGTGGGAACCCGTCTGTTGGTGGTGGTGCCATCCCCCAACTGGCCATGGGAGTTGGAGCCCCAGGCCCAGACGGTGCCGTCCGCCTTCACCGCCAGGGAGTGGGTATAGCTCGCAGCCAGGGCTTCAACGCTGGTGAGGCCAGGCACCTGCGTGGGTGAACGTCTGGCAATGGTCGTCCCGTCGCCCACCTGGCCAAAACCATTGTTTCCCCAAGCCCAGACGGTGCCATCCGGTTTCCGAGCCAGGGAGTGACGGCCGCCTGCCAGGATGCGCCCCCCGATGAATTGAGAGGGAGTCGGAGCGTAGTGAGTGCCCGCGGCGCCATCCCCCAACTGGCCAAAGTGGTTGTTGCCCCAAGCCCAGGCGCTGCCGTCCGCTTTCACCACCAGCGAGGAGATTTCACCTGCGGACAGCGACACCACTCCAGTGAGGCCCGGTACCCGCGTGGGAGCCAGTCGGTCGGTGGTGGTGCCATCCCCCAACTGACCATCGGCGTTGGAGCCCCAGGCCCAGACGGTGCCGTCCGCCTGCACCGCCAGCGAGTGGTACGCGTTCGCCTTCAAGGAAACCACGCGGGTGATGGCCACCACCTGTGTCGGAACCAGTCTGTTGGTGGTGGTGCCGTCCCCCAACTGGCCATAGACGTTGGAGCCCCAGGCCCAGACGGTGCCATCCGCCTTCACAGCGAGCGAGTGGTACGAGCCCGCGGACAGCGCTACCACGCCCGTGAGGCCCGGCACTTGCGTGGGAACCCGCTGGTGGGTGGTGGTGCCATCTCCCAACTGACCATCGGAGTTGGAGCCCCAGGCCCAGACGGTGCCATCCGCCTTCACCGCGAGCGAGTGGCTGAAGCTCGCGGCCAGAGACACCACGCCCGTGAAGCCCGGCACCTGTGTGGGCACCGGTCGGCTGATGGTGGTGCCATCCCCCAACTGACCATCTAGGTTGGCGCCCCAGGCCCAGACGGTGCCATCCACCTTGACCGCCAGCGAGTGGGTGAAGTTCGCGGCCAGAGACACCACGCCCGTGAGGCCCGGCACCTGCGTGGGAGTCAGTCGGTCGGTGGTGGTCCCATCCCCCAACTGGCCAGCGACGTTGTAGCCCCAGGCCCAGATGGTGCCATCCGCCTTGACCGCCAGCGAGTGGTACATCCCCGCGGCCAGAGACACCACGCCCGTGAGGCCCGGCACCTGCGTGGGAGTCAGTCGGTCGGTGGTGGTGCCATCCCCCAACTGTCCATGGAAGTTGGAGCCCCAGGCCCAGACGGTGCCGTCCGGCTTCAACGTCAACGAATGCAACCGACTCGATGCCGCGACGCTCCTCTCGACCAGTCCCAGGGTCATCCGCGGCACCGCGTTGAGGGCAATGGAGCCATCGCCCAACTGTCCCTCCACGTTCTGGCCCCACGTCCACACGTCCCCGCCGACCACCAAGGCCACCGAGTGCTGCCCGCTGCCCGCCGCCACGGCGACCACGCCGCTCAGCCCCACTGCCTGGACGGGCACCAGCTTCTGCACCAGTGTCCCGTCGCCGAGCTGGCCTCGCGGGTTGGCGCCCCAGGCCCATACCGTCCCGTTCGACTTCAGGACGAGCGAGTGGAGTTCCGCCCCCAGCACGCCATCCACGCCGCCAAGTCCCGGCACCTGCATCGGCAGGGAGCGAGAAGTGGTGGTCCCATCGCCCAGTTGGCCGGAGGTATTGGCACCCCACGCCCACACGGTGCCGTCGGCCTTCCGTACGAGAGAGTGATTGCTGCCGGCCGACAACCCCGTCACGTTTCCGAGGCCTGGGACTCGCGCGGGGAGCGTCCGGAAGCCAGGGGTGTCATCGCCCAACTGGCCGTTGAGGTTGCTGCCCCACGTCCACACCGTGCCGTTGGCGTCGAGCGCGAGCGAGTGCGCATTGCCCGCGGCAATCGCTGTAATCGCGGGCAGGCCCTGCACCTGTACCGGGACCAGTCGCTGCGTCGTGGTGCCATCTCCGAGCCGACCCGAGCCATTGCTTCCCCAGGCCCAGACGGTGCCGTCCGACCTCAGCGCCAGCGAGTGCGAGAAGCCCGCGGCGGCCTTCACCACCTCCACCAGCGAAGGCACCGGCGCGGGCGCCTGACGCCCGGTGGTGGAGCCGTCGCCCAACTGGCCGCTGAGATTGTTGCCCCAGGCCCAGAGGGTGCCGTCCGACTTCATCGCGAGGGAGTGCTGGTCGCCGGCGCTCACGGCGCTGATATTCCACAGGCCCCAGGCCCGGACGGGCACACGTTGGTCCTGGAGGCCGCCATTGCCCAACTGCCCATACGCGTTGTCGCCCCAGGCCCAGACAGTTCCGTCTGAACGCACCGCGAGGGTGTGGTTGCGACCGGCGGCCACGAGACCCAGGCGGCTGGCTGTCTCGGCGGCGCTGACCGTCCCCAACTCGTCAAGTCCTGACGGTGTCGGGTCCTGGCAGCTGGAGACTCCCACCAACACGAACAATAACCAGATGGCCTTCAATGCGACGCCCGTGTATCGAGAATGTGGCTGCATGGACCCCTCCCTGTGTAATGACTTGTCGAGACAGTCGCCCAAACCTGTCTCGAGTGTCATTTACACTGTTGGTGAAGGGGGGCCGGCACAAATCATTTTCCCACGGGAATTGACGGAGCACACACCGCGGCGGCGGGGAGCCATCTGCACGGATGGCTCCCTACCAGACATCACAGGGGAACCTGGGATGCTCCTCACCAGACCTGAATCGGAGACGGCTGGTACCGTGAGTCACCGAGGCCCAACTGGCCATCGGTGTTGTCACCGAAGCCGCTCATCGTTCCGTCCACGGAAACGACGAGGGCGTGGTTTTTCGCGGCAACAAGGGCCACTGCACCCGTCAATCCAGGCACCTGCGTGGGAACCTGTGAGGAGGTGGTGGTGCCGTTCCCCAACTGGCCCATGTTATTGGCGCCCCAAGCCCAGACGGTGCCATCCACCTTGACCGCGAGCGAGAAATAAGAGCCGGCTGACACGATTCTGACGCCCGCGAGGACGGACACCTGTGTGGGCGCCAGTCGGCCGACGACGGTTCCATCCCCCAGTTGGCCAATGGCGTTGTCGCCCCAAGCCCAGACGGTGCCGTCCGCCTTCGCCGCCAGCGCGTGGTAGTCGCTGGCTGCCAGAGACACCACGTTGGTGAGGCCTTGCACCCGCGTGGGAACCAGTCGTTGGGTGGTGGTGCCATCCCCCAGTTGGCCAAAGGAGTTGTCGCCCCAGGCCCAGACGGTGCCGTCCGCTTTCAACGCCAGCACGTAGAAGTAGGCTCCAGCCAGGGACACGACACCCGAGAGGCCTGGCACCTGCGTGGGAACCAGTCGTTGGGTGGTGGTGCCATCCCCCAGTTGGCCATTGTTATTGTCGCCCCAGGCCCAGACGGTGCCGTCCGCCTTCACCGCCAGCGAGGTGCCATAGCCCGTGGCCAGCGCTACCACGTCAGTGAGGCCCGGCACCTGCGTGGGAACCAGTCGTTGGGTGGTGGTGCCATCCCCCAACTGGCCACTGGAGTTGGAGCCCCAGGCCCAGACGGTGCCGTCCTCCTTCACCGCCAGCGAGTGGCTTTTGCTCGCGGCCAGGGCTTCAACGCTGGTGAGGCCCTGCGCCTGCGTGGGTGAGCGCCCGTGGAGGGTCGTCCCGTCGCCCAACTGGCCATCGCCGTTGCTTCCCCAGGCCCAGGCGGTGCCATCCTGGTTCCGGGCCAGGGAGTACCCGGTGCCGCCCGCCAGCCTGCTACCCCCGATGAATCGAGAGGGGATCGGATAGGGGTGAATGTTCGCGGAGCCGTCCCCCAACTGGCCATTGTTACTGGAGCCCCAAGCCCAGGCGGTGCCGTCCGACTTCAGCACCAGTGAGTGTGAGAAGCCCGCGGCCAGCGCCACCACGCCAGTGAGGCCCGGCACCTGAGTGGGAGCCAGTCGTTGGGTGGTGGTGCCCTCCCCCAACTGGCCACTGGAGTTGGAGCCCCAGGCCCAGACGGTGTCGTCCGCCTTCGACGCCAACGAGTGGGTCGCGTTCGTCTCGAGGGAAACCACGCCGGTGAGGCCCGGCACCTGCGTCGGAACCAGTCGGCGGGTGGTGGTGCCCTCCCCCAGTTGGCCATAGGAGTTGGAGCCCCAGGCCCAGACGGTGCCGTCCGCTTTCAACGCCATCGAGTGGGTGACGCCCGCGGCCAGCGCCACCACGTCAGTGAGGCCCGGCACCTGCGTGGGAACCAGTCGCTGGGTGGTGGTGCCATCCCCCAACTGGCCACTGGAGTTGGAGCCCCAGGCCCAGACGGTGCCGTCCGCCTTCGCCGCCAGCGAGTGGCCAACACCCGCGGCCAGCGCTACCACGTGAGTGAAGCCCGGCACCCGCGTGGGAACCAGTCGTTGGGTGGTGGTGCCATCCCCCAACTGGCCACTGGAGTTGGAGCCCCAGGCCCAGACGGTGCCGTCCGCCTTCGCCGCCAGCGAGTGGTTGGCGCCCGCGGCCAGGGACACCCCACCCGAGAGGTCCGGCACCCGCGTGGGAACCAGTCGTTGGGTGGTGGTGCCATCCCCCAGTTGGCCAAAGGAGTTGTCGCCCCAGGCCCACGCGGTGCCGTCCGACTTCAGCGCCAGCGAGTGCCTGTTATCCGCCGCCACGGACACGACCCCGGTGAGGCCAGGTACCTGCCCGGGAGCCAGTCGGGCCCTGGTGGTGCCATCCCCCAGTTGGCCAAAGGAGTTGAAGCCCCAGGCCCAGACGGTGCCGTCCGGCTTCAACACCAGCGAATGGTGCGTACCCGTGGCCGGGACGCTCCGTTCGACCAGGCCCATTGTCGCGTGCGGCACCGTGTTGAGGGCAATGGTGCCATCTCCCAACTGTCCCTCCACGTTCTGGCCCCATGTCCACACCTCCCCGCTGGCCACCAAGACCACCGAGTGCTGCCCGTTGCCCGCCGCCATGGCGACCACGCCGCTCAGCTCCACCACCTGCACGGGCACCAGCTTCTGCTCCAGCGTCCCGTCGCCGAGCTGGCCGCGCGGATTGCCGCCCCAGGCCCACACAGTCCCGTTCGACTTCAGCGCGAGCGAGTGGAACTCCGCCCCCAGCACGCCGTCCACGCCTACCAGTCCCAGGATTTGCGAAGGCATGAAGCGAGAGGTGGTGGTCCCATCCCCCAATTGGCCGTAGGTGTTGGCCCCCCACGCCCACACGGTGCCGTCGGCCTTGCGCACGAGAGAGTGATTGCTGCCGGCCGACAACCCCGTCACGTTTCCGAGGCCTGGGACTTGCGCGGGGAGTGTCCGGGAGCCAGGGGTGGCGTCGCCCAACTGGCCGCTGAGGTTGCTGCCCCACGTCCACACCGTGCCGCTGGCGTCGAGCGCGAGCGAGTGCGCATTGCCCGCGGCAATCGCGGTAATCGCGGGCAGGCCCTGCACCCGCACCGGCACCAGACGCTGCGTCGTGGTGCCATCGCCGAGCCGGCCCGAGCCATTGCTCCCCCAGGCCCAGACGGTGCCGTCCGACTTCAGCGCCAGCGAGTGCGAGAAGCCCGCGGCGACCTTCACCACCTCCACCAGCGAAGGCACCGGCGCGGGTACCTGGCGCCCGGTGCCGGCGCCGAGGGTGGTGCCGTCGCCCAGTTGGCCGCTGATGTTGCTGCCCCAGGCCCAGAGGGTTCCGTCCGACTTCAGCGCCAGGGAGTGCATGTCGCCGGCACTCACGGCACTGATGCTCCTCAGGCTCCGGACGCGGACGGGCACGCGTTGGTCCAGGGCACTGCCATTGCCCAACTGACCTTGGCCGTTGTCGCCCCAGGCCCAGACGGTTCCGTCCGAGCGCACCGCGAGGCTGTGGTTGCGACCGGCGGCCACGACTCCCAGGCGACTGGCTGTCTCGGCGGCCCTGTCCGTCCCCAGTTCGTCAAGTCCTGACGGTGTCGGGTCCTGACAGCTTGAGACTCCCAGCGACACGAACAATAACCAGATGGCCTTCAATGCGACGCCCGTGTATCGACGATGTGGCTGCATGGACCTCTCCCGGTGCAATGATTTGTGGCGACAGGCGCGAAAACCTGTCTCAAGAATCATGCACACTATCCGTGAAGCGAGCCGACACAAATCAGAAGGGCTGTGTACGATTCCCCTCCAGCCGCGTGCTGAAGGAGCCCTCTCCACGAGAGGGCGACAGTCCGGGGGGCTTGGGTGTGAGTTCACCAGACGCGGGTGCGACGACGGGCTGGCGGAGTGACGCCGTTCGACACGACAGGTGGTGCTCGAAGTCAGGGGGAGCGCTGGTCATCCAGCGCTCCATCAACTGTTGCCCATCCGCGGGGCCCGCCGTGACCCGCCCTCACCTCACTCCGCGCTGACCTTCGCCTCCGGCCACCGCTGCCCCGAGCTGTAGTTGGCGGGGATCCACCGGTAGCTCCTCCCCTCCGCGCCCAGGCGACCCAGTCCGGGGAAGGGCATGTGTGAGAGTCCAAGCAGGTCTCCGCGCGCCGCGGCCTCCGCGAACGCACGTGCTCGCTGGGCCGCCGCGGCGCGGTCGTCGACGTCGTAGGCGACCGTCACCGAGGGCTCGCGAAGCTGCACCGAGCCGAAGTGCATCAGGTCGCCAAACAAGACCAGCCGCTGCCTCCGGCTCTCGATGATGTAGCTGCTGTGCCCCGGCGTATGTCCCACGGTCGCCATGACGCGGATGCCCGGGACGATGGAGTCCCCGCCTCCGAACGTCTTCAGCTTTCCCGCGACGCGGTAGGGCTCGACCATCGCCCGCGCCTCCTCGAAGTACTTCGGGTCCACCGTGCCCCGCGACTTCTCACGCCCGAGCCAGAAGTCCGCTTCGCGCGCATGGACCTGGAGGACGGCGTTGGGGAACGCCCGGCGCGTGCCGGACATCAACCCGCCGGAGTGGTCGGAGTGGATGTGCGTGAGCAGCACCACGTCAATCTGTTCAGGCTGGTACCCCGCGGCTTGAAGGCTCTGTTGAAGCTGGCCACCCACGCCGGGGCCGAAGAAGCTGCCCACGCCTGTGTCCACGAGCACCAGCGCCGTGCCGGTGTTGACGAGGAACGCGTTGATGGACAGCTCGACGGGGTCCTCGAGGTGGTCTCTCGAGAGCAGCTCCTTCACCCGCTCTGGCGTCGTGTGCGTCGCCACGTCGCGCACCGTCTGTGGAACGGTTCCGTCGGACAGCGCGGTGATTTCGAAGTCGCCGAGCATCATCCGGTAGAAGCCAGGCGCCTGCGTTCGCACCTGGGGCGCGGACGCGTGGGCAGAGACTGGAATCAGTGAAGCGATGGCCATCACCAGCAACGTGAGGGCGCGTGAGACAGCGAGGAAGGCACTGCGAGGCAGGGGTCTTGTCATGGGAGAGGAGATAGCGCCCGGTCTCGACTCGGATAAACGGGCGCTCGTCTCACACACTGTTTCACCCCAGAAACAATCGGGAGCGCGTCGGGGAGCCCTGGGGCGCGCGGGATGAACGCGATATGCCGCGAGTGGAGGTGGAAGATGGACAGGTTCCTGGCCATGGAGGCCTTCGTCCGCGTGGTGGAGAGTGGCACCTTCACCAAGGCGGCGGACGCGCTGGGCCGCCCGAAGACGGCGGTGACGCGGCTCATCCAGCAACTGGAGGCGCAGCTGCGTGTGAAGCTGCTGCACCGCACCACGCGCCGGGTGACAGTCACGCCGGAGGGCATGACCTACTACCAGCAGGCCCTGCGCCTGCTGGGGGAGGTGAGGGAGCTCGAATCCACGCTGTCCCAGTCAAGGCGCGGCCCCCGGGGGCGCCTGCGGGTGGAGTCGAGTGGAACGCTCTCCCGGCTGCTGCTCGTCCCCGCGCTGCCGTCGTTCTACGCGCGCTACCCGCAGATGCACATCGAGCTGGGGGTGAGTGACCGCGTCGTGGACCTGCTCGCGGACAACGTCGACTGCGCGATTCGCGGTGGGGGCGTGAAGGACGAGTCCCTGGTGGCGCGGCACCTGGGAGACCTCTGTTATTGGCTGTGCGCGTCACCCAAGTATGTCGAGCGTCACGGTTCGCCACGTCACCCGCAGGAGCTGGCGGGCCAGGCGCATGCGGTGGTCAGCTACTTCTCGTCGCTGAGTGGCAAGGAACTCCCCTTCGTCTTCCTGCGCGACGGTGAGCGATTGGAGGTCCAGGGCCGCAGCCTGCTGACGCTCAATGAGACGAACGCGTACCTGGCCGCGGGACTGGCCGGCCTGGGCGTCATGTTCGCGCCCCGCTTCGTGGTGGAGCCGTACGTCGCCTCCGGTGAGCTGGTGCAGGTGCTGGAGGGATGGCAGCCCGAATCCCGGCCCCTGTTCCTGGTCTACCCGCCTGCCCGCCAGCAGGCCGCCGGACTGCGGGTCTTCGTCGACTGGACGATGGAGCTGTTCGCGAGCCGGCCGAGCCTGTGGCGCCGCGAAGGGTAGCCGTCACGCACGTGCCGCTCAGAGTGAGGCGAAGACATCGCCGAGCGTGGCGAGCATCGACTCCGAGCTGCGCACGCGGAACGTCGACCCGGTGAGGCGCGCTGACTCGATGCGGTCGACGCGGAGCATGCGCACCGCTCCTCGCAGGTGGTCCCAGACGAGCAGGAACCACGCGGGCCAGCTGAGCAGGAGGTAGTGCGGCTCCACGACGCGCATGGTGCTCACGTCATTCGCGCGGTAGGTCAGCTCCAGGGCCCGTTGCTCGAAGAACGCCTCCTGGATGGGGCGCAGTACCGAGGCGCTGGGGGCCTTCCACGTCGCGGTGACGTTCCGCGAGCTGGGGCCGACCAGAATCCTCCGGCGCAGCCCGCTCACCCGGGAGCGCTCCTCCGGTGGAAACGAAGCGGAGAGCTTCTGCCGCAAGCCCTTGAGCGTGGAGAGCAGCAAGGGGGAGCCCAGCTGCTCCGCCAGCGCCAACGCGAGCATCAGGTCGAGGACTTCCCGGGTGTCGAGCTGCACGCGCCCCAGCCCCGTCCGGGGTGGCACGCGCACGCCGCCGCCTCGCCCCGCGTCCGACTCGATGGGGACGCCACGAGCCGCGAGCCGGGACAAGTCTCGCCGGATGGTTCGCACGCAGACGCCCAGCTCCTCGGCCAGCTCCGACGCCGTCCACGATGGGCGGGAGGCGAGGAGGCCCAGGACGCGGTCCAGGCGGTCGCTGACGGGTTCGCGTTTCAAAGGTGACTCATTCTGTCACCTTTTGGGGTGATGGTCTCCTGGTCGCGAACGAACGCGGCCCGGACAGGAGAGACCATGACCTTCATGCGCGGAATGAGCACCCTCAACCTCTGGGCGGACGACCTGCGAGCGGCGACCCGCTGGTACTCGGAGCTGCTCGGCGTGGAGCCCTACTTCAGCAGCGAGGCCGCCGGGCGCGGGCCGGGTTACGTCGAGTTCCGCATCGGTGACTACCAGCACGAGCTGGGCATCATCGACCGTCGGTTCGCTCCCCCGGGGCTCGCCACGAGTCGAGGCGGGGCGGTCGCCTACTGGCACGTCGACGACGTCGCCGGTGCGCTCTCGCAGTTGCTTGCAAAGGGCGCTGAGCTCCTCGAGGGTGTCACCGAGCGGGGCCCTGGCTTCGTCACGGCGTCGGTCATCGACCCCTTCGGAAACGTGCTGGGCGTCATGTTCAATCGTCACTACCTGGACGTCCTCGGAGCCCGCCATGGCGCGCGCTGAACGAGGTGCTGTCGCTGAGGCCCCGGTGAAGGCGTTTCGCGGCGTGGCGGAGTTCGAGGCGTGGCTGGAGGAGCACGGCGGTGCTCCCGCCGGGGTCTGGTTGAAGCTCGCCAAGAAAGGGACGGGCATCACCTCTCTGACGGATGACGAGGCGGTCGACGTGGGGCTCTGCTTCGGCTGGATATCGGGCCTGCGGAAGTCACTCGACGAGCGCTTCTATCTCCAGAAGTACGTGCCGCGCCGGCCACGCAGCCGGTGGTCCCAGGTGAACGTGCGGAAGGTGGAGGCGTTGCTGGCCGAGGGCAGGATGCGCCCGGCGGGGCTCGCCGAAGTGGAAGCCGCCCAGGCCGATGGGCGCTGGGCCGCTGCCTACGAGTCGCAGCGAAACGCCACGGTTCCCAGTGACCTGACGGTCGCGTTGTCCGCGAGCCCCCGAGCCGCGCGTGCCTTCGAGGCGCTCGGCAAGACGCGGCGATACGCGCTCATCCTGGAGGTCGTGACGACGCGCACGGAGACGGGCCGCACGAAGCAGGTGCGGCGCATCGTCGACTCGCTCGAGTCCCAGGAGCCTTGAGGCGTCTGCACGCCCCCCGGGAGCTGCTGCCCCCGGAGGGCCATGTCCGCGACGAGGACCCGGTGGTGTCTCCACCACCGTCCCGCGTCACGACTCACCGTTGCAGGCGCGGCGACTACCGGCTGACGGAGTAGCTCCCGCCCCAGGCTCCGTAGGAGAGCGTGGTGATGCCATTGCGGGTGGTGCCCGTGTAGCTGCTCTGTCCCGGCTGGATGGTGACGACCACCGCGCCTCCGGTGGCGGGAATCACACCCGCATGCACCGCGGCCGCGCAGGCATTCGAGTCATCGGTGTAGAGGTCCGTCCCCCACACGACGCCCCCGCTCACCGCCGGGCAGCCGCAGCGAACCTGCGTCCCGTTCTGCCCGCGATAGGACATGAAGTCGATGCTCGAGCAGGCCTGCGCAGGGGGGAGCTGGAATGAGAAGCTGCCCGCCCAGGCGCCGTAGGAGAGCGTGGTGACGCCGTTGCGGGTGGTCCCCGTGTAGCTGCCTTGTCCCGGCTGGATGACGACGACCACCGTACCTCCCGTGGAGGGGATGGCACCCGCATGCACCGCGGCGGCGCAGGCATTGGAGTCGTCGGTATAGACGTCAGAGCCCCACACGGTGCCGCCGCTCAGGGCCGGGCAGCTGCATCGAATCTGCGTCCCGTTCTGCCCGCGGTAGGACGTGAAGTTGTAGCTCGCGCAGCTCGCGACCCCACCGCCGCTGTAGAGGTAATCCAGCGCGGTGTTGTCGGAGTCGGTCCACTCGCCGGTCTCGGTCGACCGGAAGCAGGAGTTCATGATGGACCCGCCCACGACGGCCGTGGTCGGCGTCCCGGGGATGTGGATGGCGCCCACGCCCGCATCTCCCTCGTCGCCACCGGCGCCGCAGCTGATGCTGCGATTGTAGTAGTCCGTGTGGCGGAAGCCGATGGCATGGCCGAGCTCGTGGGTGATGACGTGCTCGTTCACGTCCGCGCTGTAGCTGTTGAGTCCGGTGCCGATGTTGATGATTCCATAGGGCAGGCCGCCCGAGGGGAAGCCCGCGGAGCCGCCGGTGCCCGTCGTGGTCTGCGCGATGATGTTCGCGGTACAGCCGGTGGCCGGGCCGCGCGCGAAGGTGATGCGCAGGCCGCGCTCATTGTAGTTGGCGATGGCCAGGTCGAGCCCCTGGCTCAGAAACGTGTAGCTGTCGAAGGCGGCGGTGGAGTTGACGCAGATCTTCGTCACGCTCGAACCGACGAGGTTGGTCGTGCGGTACTGCTCGGCGCTCTCCAGGGGGACCTGAAGCATCTCCCGGGACGCCTCGAGCGTGACGTGCGCGTCGCGGCCCACGTACACGGCATCGTCGGCGATGAGGATGTCGTCGGCCGGAAAGCCGGCCTCCAACAGGTTGGAGATGATCTCCTCGTTCTCAGCCTGCGGGTCGGTACCGCAGCCGACCAGCAAGGCACCGCAGGTCACCGCGAAGACTGCTGCCTTCTTGAACATGGGGGCTCGTTTCGCTCACAACGGGGATGGGCCGTCCGTCTGGCAAGCCAGCCCAGACCGCGCGACGGCCCGCCGAGCATTTCCCTGGTCAAGACATGTAATGCCGTAAAAATCTGTTTAACTGTTCGGGGCTCAACTGAAGGGCTTGCGAGGCGAAGGCCTCGTGGCCCTGGCCTGGACAGAGGACAGGCCCGAGGAGGGCACGGGAGCGGTCAGCGCGGTGTCTCCGACCGTCCCGTGTCCTGCTCACCCCGTGGAGTGGTTACGGGGGGCTGGTGAGGTGCTCGCCTACCAGCCGTAGAGGTACGTCAGTGCGAAGATGTCGCTGTTGGTGAAGTTGCCAGAATCTTGGAGGGTGGGGCAGGCGTTCATGACCGAGCCGCCCGGGGTGGCGAGTTGCGGCGTCCCCGGGATGTGGATGGCGCCCACGTTCTCCGGGTCCGGCTCGGGGGCGGGGTATGGGTAGCCGCAGCTGACGCTGGTGTTGTAGTAGTCCGAGTGGCGCAGGCCGAGGGTGTGGCCCAGTTCGTGGGTGATGATCTGCTCGCTGACATTGAGAGGGTAGGCGTTCACACCGATGTTGATATCGATGAGCCAGCCCGGAAGACCATTGGCGGGGAACGCCGAGATGCTATTCCCGTTGCCGAGCATGTTGGTCTTCGCGACGATGTTCGCGGTGCAGCCGGTCGTCGGCCCGCGCGCGAAGGTGATTCGGAGCCCCAGCGCATTGTAGTTGGCGATGGCCAGGTCGAGCCCCTGGCTCATCAGGAGGTAGCCGTCGAACCAGGTGGTGGGGTTGACGCAAATCTTCGTCACGCCCGGACCGGCGATGTTGACCGAGCGGTGCTGCTCCATGCTCCCCGCGGGGACCTGGAGCATCTCGCGGGACGCCGCGAGCGATACCAGGCCATCTCCGCCCACGAGCACGGCGCCGTCCACGACCTGGATGTCTTTGGCCGGAAAGCCAGCCTCGATGAGGTTGGAGAGGGTCTCTTCTTGCTCGGTCTGCGCGTCGGAGCCACAGCCGACCAGCAATGCGCTACAGCTCACGGCGAGGATTGCTACCTGCTTGAACATGGGGACTCGTATCTCTGACTTCGGGGGAGGCGCTGTCCGCTGGAAACTCCAGCCCAGACAGCGTGACGCCCCTCGGAGCATTCCCCAGGACCCCGCCTAATAGATCAGGAAAATCGACTCATGGTCCGGGTTGACGCGGTCAGTCTCGGAGCACGGAACGCAGGCCTACGGGCCTCCATCGCGAAGCGCTGGGTTCGAGGTAGCGGGTCGCGGCGGCGGAAAAACCGGTGAGTAGCATGCGCCCTTATAGACGTAGCTGTCGTCGTCGCAGTCCTTCAGTGGGACATCGAGCTTGAGCCAGCAGCCACCACGAAGGGCGACCTGGGAGCGGCGGGGGCATCGACCGCTGGAGTCCGGACGAAGCTGCCCGGGGAAAGGTGTGGTGGGCATGTCCGTGGCGAGCGTCATCCAGACGGAGGGCAAATCCGAGGTGGAGACAGGAGAGGTCAGCGCGGAGTCGCCGACCGCCACCGTGTCGGCATCCTCCCTGCGTTGACTTGCTTTCGTCGCTTCTTCCGAGAATTTGAGGTCAGACACGGTACGCCAGTGCCAGACGGCTCCAGTGCCAAGTGTACAGCCCAGGCCCAAGGTCGCGAGCCAGGGCCGCCAGGACAGGGGCGCGACACGGCGTCGGACGGGAGGCAGTTTCCAGAGGTGGAGCTGTGCATCGGCTTCGGGCCCCAGCGCTCTGGCTGCCTCTTCCAGGGCATCGGCCAGTTCCCGGGCGCTGCCACGCGCGGTGGGCTGGATGGAGAGCATCCGGGTGATGAGGAGACTGAGCTCGGCGGGACACCGGGGGTTGAGGACGTGAGGAGGACGAGGGCCTGTCACCTTGTCGGGCTTGTCGTACCAGCAGCGGGAGGCCGCGTCGCGAGGGTCACAGGTGGCTGGGTACTGCTCGGTGACGAGCCGATAGGCAGTCACCCCCAGGGCAAAGACGTCATCCGCCGGGCCTGCCGCGTAGTGGTCGTCGCGGGAAGAGGGGACATTCGTCGCGAAGCGCCAGGCCTCGGGTGAGCGGTAGGTGGAGGTACCCGGTGGGGGTGCACTCCACGTCAGGCGGGAGGCGCCCTGGTGCGTGCTGGATCCGAAGTCGGTGAGGAACACGCGCTCATCGGAGGAGCGCACCAGGACATTGGTTCCCTTCACGTCCCGGTGTACTCCGCCCAGCGCATGGACGGCCTCGAGTGCGCGAGCGAGCGCCGCGAGGACTCGGAGCACGCGGCGAGGAGTCGACGACACGAGCCGGGCCCAGGAATAGAGCGGTGGGCCGTCCACCAACTCCATGGCGAGATAGGGGTGGGGACGCCCCTCGGGTGACATCCAGGTCCCATGCCCCATCAGCCTGGGGATGCCTGGATGGTGGAGGAGGGCGAGGAGCTCGACCTCGCGCTGGAAGCGAGGGTCCTCTGGAGCGGCGGCGAGTTTGAGGGCGGCGGGGCGCGGCTCGCCGGGGTCCATGGACACCGCGCTATAGACGGTGCCGTGAGCGCCGCGCCCTTGTTGCTCCAGTACGAGCCAGGGCCCCACGCGTGCTCCTGCGGGCAGGTACGCCGGATTCAGGTGGCCCCATTCCATTTCGGGTCTCGCGAGGAGGCGCGCGGTTCATCCCGCGCGCGAAGAGCCTAGCTCGAAAGACAGGCACTTCGGTCGAGAGGCCGCACTGCTGACTCGACGCCATCGGGTGTACCAGCGCGCCCGTGGAAAGAACCTTCTGTTCACTCACCGGCCCGCCCCTCTCGCACACCAGGGTGCGCCTTCCAGGAGGGTCCTCCAGCCGCTACTGGTGGGCCTTCCGTCTTTCTGGGAGACGCGCGCGGGAGCGGACCTCACTGGCACCACGGGCCGTCCACACGTTTTCGGTCTCCCTCGACTCCCATCCCTCTCACGGCGGGCCCCGCGTCCTCGGCTCAGGCGCAAGTGCTGTGGCCCTGGGAGCCTGTGTTGCTCAGCGATGGTACGGAACTGCCCGCCGAGTTGCTCAAGCCAGTCATGCGGGGGCTCACCATGCACGAGCACGAGAAAGACGGCGGCATCTTCGACGTCACACACGTCAGCAGGCATCAGGCGGCGCGCTGCACGCTCACCATGACGGATGGGCATGTGCTCGTCGTGACGCCGGACCAGCGCTGGCGGACGTTCGAACGCGGCTGGACGCGCACGGATGTGCTGCGCCCCGGGGAGACGATTGAAGGCGTCGCTCCGGGACGGGTAGTGCGTGTCGAGCCACGGGACTTCGGCGACGTGACTCTGATTCGAACCAAGAGCCCTCAGCCACAACTCAACCGTTCTACCACCCGTTCCTATACCAGGAGTGTCGCATCGTTCCATCAGGGGCGATGTAGAAGACATCCAGATGGCCAGCGGCCTTGCTCACTGCGTCTGGCGCGGAAGCCAACTCCCCGCCGAGCCACTTCCAACCGCTCCAACTCGCGCCATTCCAACTGTTCATCCACAAGGTATTGGCTGAATCCCGGGCAAACACGTCCAGCAGATTCGCGCCCCTCGAAGCCACTGCGGGAGCCGAAATGAAGTTGCCGCCTAGCGACAACCAGCCCACCCAGTCGGTTCCATTCCAATACTTCTGCACGATGGAATTGTCAGCACCTCGGGCGAACACGTCGATGCGGTTGGCACCCCAACTCACCGCCGCCGGGGCCGACACGATATTGCCGCCGAGCGAAAACCATGAGTTCCACGTAGTCCCAGTCCAGTATGCTTGGTACAACTGGTTGTCCGTGCCACGGGCGAACACGTCCATCCGGTTCGGACCCCAGGATGCCACAGCAGGCCCCGAGGCAAAGTCGCCGCCCATCGACAACCAGCCACTCCACGCGGTTCCATTCCCAGACTTCTGATAAATAGCGGCGTCAAAGCCCCGTACAAACACGTCGAGGTTCGTGCCGTCTCGGCTGACCGCCGCCGGATCCGCCGTGACCCATCCGCCGAGCGAGCCCCACGTGTACCAATAGGTCCCGTCCCAAAAGGAGTGATACAGCTCGTCGTTCGTGCCGCGGGCGAATACGTCCAACCGGGTCGCGCCACGCGCGGCCACCGTGGGCCCGGAGGTGAGATTACCTCCCAGCGACTCCCAGGGGACTCCATACGTCTGTTGTACTCCCTGCTGGTCCGTGACGCTGAGGGTCCCATTCCCCACCCACTGAGGATTGCAATAGTTCATCACCGAACTCAGGTCCCACGCGCCGATGGTCTGGTCACCATTGGGGCCCTGCGGAGGTTCCTGACAATTGCCCGGCGTGTCCGGACGGTTCTGCTCGTGGGAGTAGCCCAGGGCGTGGCCGAACTCATGTATGGCACTCATTTCGATGCAGTATTTGCGCGTGTTCTGGCAGGCCGGGCTCCAGTTGTTGAACGTGAAGTTCAGCACCACACCCGCAGCGACGCCGTTGATTGCGGTCCCCAGTCCCTTCGCATGCGGGCCGACGTCGCTGATGTTGACACGGATGCCCATGGCCCCTGCCGCGCAAGTGCCCCAGCCGTTGAGTCGAATTCCGGAGCGGGCTTCCCACGTACGTCCCACCGCGTCGCGCACCCACTGCCGCTGCGTGGCGTCCCCTGCTCCTGGGTTCTCCCAGCATACGGACACGCTCATCGGCCGCCACAACTGCGCAGAGGCCACGTAGAGGTCCGCCTCGCTATTGCGCATGTCCCCTGCGGGCGACGTGGCGGGCTCTGCGGACTCAGGTGCTTCCGTGTCGCTGCCACAGCTGAGCAAAGTTCCCAACCCCAATGTAGCGAGCAACACCGCCCCCCGGCGGGATGCGATTCCAATCAGCATGGCATCCATCTCCATTCTTCTTTGCCAGACAGGCCAGGAGTGGTCTTTTCGTCTTGGCAAGGAAGTGGAACGGCTCTTTTGCATGTTTGGCTGGTGCACTGTTAGTGAATAGTGCGTGCCGGCACTGTTCTGGTTGAAGTGGATGTTTCCTGTGTTGTCGTTGCGTACGGGAGCGCTGGGGGCTGTAGAGTAGAGGGGATGCAGAATGGAAAAATGGGCGAACAGGCTTGCCCGCATGGGCTGACCTGCCTGGATCCTTCGGGCCAGACTACGAACTGGCGCGCTTCCAAGCGGCCGGCCCTGATGGCGTTCCACTCGCGGACGCCACCTTCTCGGAGGGATACTCCGTCTTTGGTGAGGCGAAGGTGGACTGGGATGTCGATGGCTACGGCGGCATCTACAAGCACCTGAAGCTGTCGCTGGGGCGGAAGCTTTCTCCTGGGGACGCTTCGATGTGGATTGGCGCGTGGCAGTGCAGCTCTTCGAGCGCAGCCTGGAAGTGGCGTTGAAGGGGCTGGGGGCGGCGGAAGTCCGCTGGCGATTCCTGGGCGGGAGGCTCTTCGCGATGGGGACGGGCGGCACCCTGTTGTTCCCGGCAGCGGAAGGGTCATTGCGACCGGGCGCCTTCGCTTCGATGGGGTTGGGGATGGACAATGCGCGCTCACCGGCCCCGCAGCGCGGGCGGGTTCGAGCCCTGAACGGGGACCCCTTGACGGGGCTCCGAGGCATGTCGGAGTGACTTTGTAAGATTCCGCCGCGCAGTCGGTTGCCATCCATTTGTCAGACAGGAATGCCAGCATTCAACCCCACTTGCCTTCCTTGGAGAGAGGCATGGGGGTGCTGAATGCGTGCTGTCCGCTGGATACTGTGCGCCGTTCTCTTCGTGACGGGATGCGCTGGCGTTGAACCCTCGACGCGCAGGGGCACCTTCCAGCAGCGTTCCGCACTACTCGGGGAAGGGGGGCACCCCCGAGGACAGAGGAGCGATGCGTTCGATGCGCTGCTTCGTGACGCGGGACTTGGGGACCAAGACGAGCGTCCCGTGTCAGGCAGTTCGCTCACGCCGACACACGCCACGCGACTGCTGAAGGCGCTGACCGTCAAGGACGTGACGCTGGGGCAGTTCCCGGCACGCGTCGCGGTGGGCTTCATGCTGCGCGAGGTGCTCGACGCGGGCGAAGTGTCGCGCGCCGAGCTGGTGCGGCGAGTCGGGCGCTTCACTCAGCTGGCGGTCCTCCGTCCTGACGGTTGCCTCGCGTGGGTGCGCAGCGGGCAGACCCAGCAGCGTGCGGGCGTCGTGGAATGGAAGGACGGCGCCTTTCGAGCGGGCCAGTTCGAGCTGGGCGTCTTCTACTCGGGCAAGGGCGGTGTCTTCCGACAACTGAACGCGCGGTTGGAGGAAACCGGAGGAGGCGCCTTCGCGGACGTCCACGACGATGCCGACTACCTGAGCCGCACACTGGACGGAGCCGAAGAAGCCTTTGTCGGGCTGGCGCTGGCGGTGGGGCAGCTCTTCTCGACGTCGCCAGCCGACAACCTCGCGGCGCTGCGACAGATGCCTGCCGCCGTGGCGGCGCTGCTGGCCTCGTCGCCCGAGTACCTGGAGCGCTTCCAGTACATGCCACGCGGCGAGCAGGTGCAGGCCGTATCCAAGCTGGTGACGAACCTCATCGCCACCTGGGGCACGGCGTCTGCCGCAACCCGCACGCTGGGAGGTGCGACGTTCGCTACGGCCGAGGTGCCGGTGCTGTCGCTCTCGGCCCACGGCGCGCTCGTCATGGGGCGCGTCGCAGTGCCGGTGGGGCAAGCGGCGGCGGTGCTGAGCGGTGGGCCTGGCGCAGCCATCATCCTCCAGAGGGCGAGCACGGCCGCGAAGCAAGGGGGACCTTCCAAGGGGCCCGGACAGTGGGCACCAGCCAAGGAGTCCATGTCGCCCCGCGCCCGCCGCTACCAGGAACAGATCTCCAGGCACTCGGCAGACGAGGCATACTGGGTCGGAGGAGTCGGCAGAGACAGCGGAGGCGTGAAGTTCGATGGGTACGAGAAGCGCGTGCTGCTGGAGGCGAAGGGACCGGGCTATGCGAACAAGTTCCTCGATAACCTCAAGCCGAAGGTCTGGTTCGAGATGTCGGGAGCCAAAGCCCTCGTCGAGCAGGCGAAGAGGCAGCTCAAAGCCAATAGAGCCTCACGCAACCCCATTCGGTGGCACATCGCAGAGGAGAAAACAGCCGACGCCATCCGAACACTGTTCGACATAAACGAGATTGAAGGGATTGAAGTCGTGTTCACTCCTCCATTGCCGTGAGACGAGGGTCAATGTGGATGAGGCATACTATGCAGGGGCCTACTGGGGGCCAAGGAAAGAGTCGGCAGATGATTGTGCCCGGCGCTTGGGGATGTTCATCACAGCCCTGCCCGCTGTTGATGCTTCGTTCGTGCGTTGGTTCCAGACGGGGAAGTCACGCAAGGATGCACTGAAGCGCCTCCTTGAACCTGAGTTAGCGGAGCTGGAGAAGTTCGTTGCCCGCGGTAGAGACCCGGGGAACGAAGATCTCGGGTTTGGCATTGCAGCTTGGAATGGTGCGAGCGACGAGTACGAGGCGACGGGCTTTGACATCCATTGCGGTGGGTACTCCGACGTGGTGCTCAACACCTGCGTGTTCACCTTGCCGAGTCGAGGTCTAAGCGCTGGCCGGGTAGTGACGGCTTCCGCACTCGTTAGCCTCCTGCGAGCTTGCGCGCTCTCATGGGAGCCGGACTGGGCCGTTGCCATGTCACACGCGCACCGCGAGATGACCGGGCGCCGCAAACAGAAATGGGCTCCGCGCATTGGGTGGGTAACGTACCTCGCGCAGCATCGCGGCACGGTGCCCCCTCTCCCTGCTCCGGTGCGCATTGAGTCCGTGGAGGACAAGGGCACGCTGATTGTCCTCACCCCCGAGCGCTTCACGGCCAGCAACCCGGAACATGTGGCGCTAGCTGAGCGGGTGCGAGAGCTGCTGGACCGAGCTGGACTGTTGAAGCCGCTCCAGGCCCAACCGTAGGAACCAAGAGGGGCCGAGTTACCTGTCGCTCGACCCCTCTCTACTCTTCCTGCTGCCCTGGACTTTCAGCCCCGCCATGTTGCCCGTATGTCGCATGAACCTGCGGAATGCGCTGGAACAGGTCTCTTGATTACCGAGCCCGCCCGGCAACGGATGCTCTTCGGCGGAGGACTCGAACGCGAGCCACTCCGTGCACCCCTTCAACCGCTCCTTGAGCCGACGGTTGTGGACCCGCCAGTTGCCCATGAGGAAGTCGAAGTCTCTCGCTCCGTCCTGCTGTCCCTGTGTCCGCATGCCATCGGCTCCGTTCAGACTGTCGAGGGCCCACTTGGGGCCCCCTGAACGCGCACGGTAGGGGGCATATAGGACGAAGCCCGCCCTGATTCGGACGGGCCCTTCCTCGCATCCTCAGGGCTTCCCGGTGGTCTCCGCGGGGCAGCCGGACGTCGCGTTGACGTGCTGGAGGCGGCCGGGCGCTGGCGCCGCCAGCGGCTTGCCCCGGGCCTTCCAGTGCTCGACGAGCGCGTCGCGCAGGGTCAGCGGCAGACGCTCACCCAGGTCGATGCTCCCGGGCGCCAACGTCTTGAGCACGTCCTCCAGCCCTCCACCTCCGCGCGCCAGGAAGTCCGGCATGGCCACGCGGAAGCGCTTGCTGGCGGGCAGCGGCTTCCCATTCGGCAGGGTGACGGAGGCGAGCCGGGTCGTCCCGTTGCACTGCTCCACCCGCACCTTCAGCCCCGACACCTGGAAGGTGCCCTTGCGTCCATAGGCCGATTCCAGGAGCCGCTTCAGCTCCGCCGTCGTCAAGGTGAGGACCGCGAGCGTGTTGTCGAAGGGCAGCACCTCGTAGACCGCGCCATAGGTGAGCTCCCCCGCCGGCAGGTCCGCGCGCAGGCCGCCACTGTTGAGCAGGGCCACGTCCGTCTTCGAGGCCTCGCGCAGCGCGTCCGCCAGCACGTTTCCGAGCGGGCTCTCCTTGTCGTAGTCGCGCGTGAGCGCGGCGGGAACGCTCACTCCCAGCGAGCGCTTCTGCTCCTTCTCCACGCTGGCGAACGCCTGGGTGAGCTGCGCCTCCAGCACCGCGTCGGTCACCACCGCGCGTCCACGGAACGTCGCGGGAACCAGCTGGATGCCCTTCGCCGCCTTCAACTTCCGCTCGTCACAAGTCCCCAGCGTCGCATCCACGCGCGCGCACACCGGGATGGAGCCCTGCAGCAAGGTCCGCTCCGGGAGCACCTTGCGCGTCACCGGGTCCACGAAGATTTCCACGAGCCCGAAGGCGCGGCCCCGGCCCGACGTCTCAATCACCGGCGTGCCCCGGATGAAGTGGCCCACGGGCTGGTGCGTGTGCCCGGCCACCACCGCGTCCAACGTCCCCTCGGGCAGTGTCTCCAGCAACTCGACAATCTCGCTGTCCCCCCGGTCGCACGAAGAAGCATCGCGAGGATTGTCTCCGCGCTTGCACACCGCGCCCGCGTGCGCGACCGCGACGACCACTTCGGCTCCGCGCGCGCGCAAGGACTTCGCCGCCGCGAGCGCCGACTGCTCCAGGGGCGCGAAGCGCAGGCTCGCCACATTCACGGGATTGGTCACCTGCGGCGTGTGGGGCGTGGCCAGCCCGAGGATGCCGATGCGCACCCCGCGCCGCTCCACCAGCAGCGTGCCCTCGTTGCCCAGCCAGGTCGGGCCCACGCCCGTCTGGCTGTCGGTGACGTTGAACCCGAGCACCGGGAAGCGCGCCTGGGTGATTCGCGCCTTGAGCGCGCCGAACGGGTCATCCCCATCGAGCGCCACCGAGCGCGGCCCCACGGGCCCGTAGTCGAACTCGTGGTTGCCGAGCGCCGAGGCGTCATACTTGAGCGCGTTCATCGCGCCGATGACCACCTCTCCCTCGGTGAGGTTGGAGGCGAGCGTGCCCTGGAAGAGGTCGCCACCATCCAGCAGCAGCACGCCGTCCGGATTCTCCTCACGCAGCACGGACAGGTAGCCGGCGAGCGTCGCCAGGCCGCCCTGCTCCACGCTGGTTCCATCCGGCAGCGTGGCCTTGGAGGGCATCACCCAGCCGTGCAAATCGTTGGTCCCCACCACGGAGATGCGCAGGGGCTCCGGCGCGGCTTTCACCTCGCTGGCGGGCGAGGGCGCCACGGCGGCGGCCTCCGGTACGGGCGGAGGAGGGGAGGCGCAGGCGGCGAGGAGGGCGGACAGCAGCCCGAGACGGAAGGGACGGGTGGCGGAAGTCACATGCCCGTCTAGAACGGCGGCACCGCTGGATTCAAGGGCCCTCGCTTCCGAAGAGAGACTTCCGGAAGCGAGGGCCCCGAGTGCGCGGGTGTGGCTAGTTGCGCACGCGCAGCAGCAGCTCGGCCTGCATCGGGCTGCGACGGCTGGTCGCAGTGCCGAAGCGGTTGTTCGTGGGGCGGTACTGCTCCTGCACGAAGGTGACGTCGCTGTTGTTCAGCACGTTGAACATGATGAGCGTGAGCTCCATCTTGGTCTCCTTCGTCTTCACGAGGCGGTTCAGGTCGTAGCGGGCCTGGACATCGAACAGGAACTGGCTCGGCTGGCGCAGCTCGGAGACGGCCGACGGGTCGTTGAAGTCCGGCTGGCCGGTGTTGGTGTTGGAGGAGTGGCCGGTGCCGCGGTCCGAGCGGGACACACGCTGCCGGTCCACGGTGCCTTCCGTGAACATCCACATGGGCGCGCCGGTGCGGTAGTTGAACCGCACGCCGAAATCGAGCCCGAACTGGGTGGTGTACCCGATGGCGCCCTTGAGGGTGTGGCGGATGTCCTCCGGCGACGGACCCTCGAAGAAGCGCTTGAAGCGCGGATTCACGCCGTAGCCGTCGAAGTAGTCACCCACCGTGCCGTTGCTGTAGGCGAGCGTGTAGCTGGCGAGCAGGTCCCACGGGCCCGTCTTGCCCTGCGCCCACAGGTCCATGCCCTTGTAGTCGCGCCAGGCGTCGTCCGGGTTGTGGATCTTCACGATGGTGTGGTTCACCCCGTCCACGTAGTCCACCACGCGCGTGCCGGACGGGTCCCAGATGCGGTTCATCTCCTCGTCCACCCACATGTTGGCGTACTTGCGGTAGGTGAGGTCGAGGCCGATGACCGAGCCCTCGGTGATGGCGTGGTGCAGGCCGAGCGCGAGCTCGTCCACGTGCGGCGGCGTGTGGCTCGTCTTGTCGAAGTAGCGGCCGGAGGCCCCACCCGACACGACGCACTGGGGGTTGCCGACGGTGTCCGGGGCACAGTCCGCGAAGGCGCCACCGGCGAAGGCGGACCGCACCGTGAGCAGCTCCGGGTTGGCGTGCTGCGCGATGAAGACGTCGCCCACTTCGTTGGAGCGGCCGTAGTGCGCCTTGATGAGCGTGGTGCGGGTGCCGAACATGTCGTAGGTGGCGGACAGACGCGGGCCCACGCCCACCAGGTTGGTGATGAACTGGTTGTTGTCGCCGTACAGGCGGCCCACGTCCGCGCGGATGCCCGCGACCAGGGTGAGGTGGCGGTTGACGTTCCAGCGGTCCTGGAGGAAGGCGCTGGAGATGAGGGTGCCGGCCTCGGTGGTCAGCGGGGCCTGCACGCCGTCGGTGTTGTAGAAGTCGAGCCGCTCGTTGCAGAACGCGAACGTCGCCGGGTCCTCGGGGTTGCACTCCCCGTTGCGGTCATTGAAGCGCTGGTTGCCAATCACCTGCGACGTCTTGTCGCCGCTCAGGTAGCTGAACTGCAGACCCGCCTTCATCTGGTGGTTCTTGACCTTGAAGAGCAGCGTCGGGTCGAACTGGTAACGCATGCGCTTCTCCGTCACGAGGTTGCCCACCTCGTTGCGCAGCGCACCGGCGTTCCGGTACGTGATGCTGTTGTAGATGTGGGCGATGTCCTGCGAGTCCTCGTCCATGGGACCCTGCCAGATGTCCTTGTAGGTGGTGCCCGTCTGGAGCTGGAAGAGGACGTTGTCGGAGATGCTGCGGTCGTAGTTGACGATGGCGAAGAAGCCGCCGCGGTCGATCTGCGTCTCCGCCTCCGGGGCGACGAACGTCGTGGCGACCTGGTTGGTGATGGTGTTGTTGTCGTAGTTGAACGCCAGGGACAGGCGGTCCTTCGGCGTGGGCTGCCAGGTGAGCTTCAGGCGGGCCAGGCGCGTCTGCGTGTCCGTCGTGCGGCTCTCCTCACCCAGCGGCGTGTCGCGCTTGGAGAAGTTCCACTGGCCGGAGACGTAGAACCACAGCTTGTCCTTGATGATGGGGCCGCCCACGCCCACCAGCGGGCTGTAGAAGGCCGTCTCCGACAGCGGCACCTCGTTCTGCGTGTAGTTGGCCACGTTGGGGTTCTGGTTGGCCGCACCCCGGTACTTCGCGTTGGCCCACGCCGGCGAGAGAATCATCGTCACGTCGTAGGTGAACTTGTTGGAGCCGCTCTTGCTGACGACGTTCTGGACGAGGCCCAGCGAGTTGTACTGGGCGTCCAGGCCGCCGGTCATGACCTCGAAGTTCTCCACCGCGTAGAAGCTCATCGGCGAGCTGATGCTGCCGTCCACCACGTCGGACGTGTCCATGCCGTCGATGAAGAACTTGCCGTAGCGCGACAGGCCGGCGCGCAGGCTGGGCGCGTTGCCGTTGCCCACGCCCGCGACGAGCTGGGGCATGGCCTGCACCTGCGTGAAGACGGGAGACGTGGCCGCCTTCTCCGCGTTCATCACCGCGCCCATCTGCGCGGAGTCCGGGTTGATGATGGGGTTGACCTTCTCGATGATTTCGTAGGTGGCCACCGCCGTCTGCTCGGTGAACACCTCCAGCTTCACGTCCACCTGCGTGGCCTGGCCGAGCAGGACGATGATGCCCCCCTTCTTGATGGGGGCGAAGCCCGGGACGTTGACCTCGAGGACGTAGCCCTCGCCCGGAGGCAGGGTGGCGAACTCGAAGCGGCCGTCCTCGCCGCTGGTGCGCGACTGGGGCTGCAGCAGCGCCGGGCCGCTCACGGTGAGGGGCACCTCGGCGAGCGGCGCGCCCGTCGGGTCATAGACGTAGCCGGCCATGCGGCCGTAGTTCTGGCCCGCGGCGAGGGCGGAGACGGGGAGGGCCGCGACGAGCGCGAGCAGCAGCAGCGCGCCGCCCCGGAAGAAAGGCGTCTTCATGGAAGGGCTCTGGGGAGAAAGGGGGGTGCTCACAGGGTGCTCCCCACGACGAAGAGCACGCCGGCGTACCGGGTGACGGTGGTGAGGTTGAGCTCGGTCTCCGCGCAGGCGTCGACGCACAGACCGGTGTAGCTGGAGGCGGGCTTGGCCGTCGTCGCGGTGAAGGTGCGCAGGCGCACCACCGGAGACCAGCCTTCCTCGCCGGGGAGGGCGGAGAACAGGTACACGGGCGTCTCCGTGGCGGGCGCGCCCGTGGGCGGGCTCACCAGGACGCCGTCCATGGTCACCACGTTGCCGGTCTCATCCACCCGAACGGGGCCGCCGTCCAGGTAGGCCAGCTGCAGGCCGCGGTACCAGCCGCCCTGGGCGGTGAACTCGGAGCCGGTGCGCAGCGGGTTGAGCTGCGCGGACACGTCGATGATGGCGCGCAGGGAGATGCTCGTGGCCTCCTCGGCGGCGCCGCCAAAGGAGCCCTTGGTGAGCGAGGCCAGGTCCTTGATGGCGTTGCACTGCTGGGCGCCCGTGCCCGTCCAGCGCGTCACCTTCGACAGGGGCAGCACGGGGGGCGTGGTGTTGCCGGTGACGGTCAGCGGCAGCGTGGCGAAGACGGGCCACTGCACCGTCTCCGGGAAGCTGTCGAGGCGGAAGTCGAAGTCCGCCTTGCCCGTCTTGCAGCCGTCCACGAAGTCGTACGACGTGGCCACCACCCTGCTGGACGGCAGGAAGGGGCGCCCGGCCTCGTCCACGGGGACGCCCGAGTTGGTGAGCACGCCTCGGTCGTCCTTGCGCTCGGTGGCGACCTGTCCCAGGTTGTAGAAGGGCACGCTGGTGCCCTTCACCTTGGCCGCCGCGGGGCGGTAGATGCCGCTGGTAGGCCTGAACTTCGAGTCGAGGTTCGTGGCGTCGATGACTCCCTGGTACTTGTCACCGACCTCCTCGTTCGACTCACCACACGCCACAACACTCAGGGCAGCCGCGAGCCCGAGTGCGCACTTCATTTTTGTCTGCACGGAAAAAACCTCTGGGGATGGGACGAGGTGGCGGGCCTCTAGCACGAGTCTCAGGTCCTCAGGTATCAGTTGAGTGGCGTCCATGTGACAGGTCCGCCGTTATGCTGGGGTAGGACGATTACATCCCGAGGACTCGTTCCCGGCTTGTGGTATGCCCTGGCCCAGCATGTTCGCGCAGCAAACCGACCCGCCCTCTCGCATCCTCGGCTTCGCCGCCTTCTCCGTCGCCGTACACGTCGGCATCGTGGCGGTGATGATGTTGCTGGTGAAGCCCATCGTCCTCGAGGCGGAGCAGCCCATCGACGTGGTGCTCAACCTCGTCAAGGCCCCGCCTCCGCCGCCTCCGCCGCCCCCGCCCGCGCCGAGCAGGACGACCCCCCGTGTGGAGAAGAAGCCCCGCACGGAGCTCCGCCAGCCCGTGGAGGTCAAGCCGATTCCGGTGGCGGAAGTCCCGGAGCCGGAGCCCGAGCCCGCGACGCCGGAGCCCGAGGCGCCCGCTGAGGAAGGCGGCGTCGAGGGAGGCGTGGCCGGAGGTGTGGCCGGTGGCGTCGTGGGTGGAGTGGTGGGGGGCGTCGTGGGTGGGACGGTGGGTGGAACGGGCCCAGCCGAGCCGGTGAAGCCCAAGAACGTGCCGCCCTTCGTCATCCAGCGTGACGTGGTGCGCCAGACGTCGCCGCGCCTGTCCGAGGTGTTCAAGCAGTCCCACCGCGGTCAGACGCTGCAGGGCATCTACAAGGTGTGCGTCTCCACCAGCGGCAGCGTGTACGAAGTGACGCCGGTGAAGTCCGTGCCGGGCGCGGACGAGGACATCATCCAGGGACTCAAGGTGGGCTGGGAGTACAAGCCCCAGAAGGTCCCCGTGTGCTTCCTCTACAACATCCCCATCACCATCCAGTAGGCGCGTCGCCGCCTCCAGCACGCCGCGAAGCCTCGCGGCGCTGGAGGCGTGGCTCGCGCGGGTTCAGAGCTCCAGCTTGTACGCCGCGGCGATCTGCTCGATGAGGGCCTGGACGTCGGCGGGCGTGTCGGAGTCCAGCGTGACGTCCTGGGTGCGGCCCTTGACGCGGTAGGAGACCGACGTCTCCTGGGCATCGTGCATGAACCGACGCGGCAGCGGCGCCGGGGGGATGGGCGCGAGCTTGCTCGCGGTGATGAGCAGCGACGTGAGCCGATGCACGTCGGTGCCCGTGCTTTCACCGTCCAGCGTGGTCCTGCGCTCGAAGCGGCCGTCCGCGAAGACCTCGAGCGTGAAGGACCTCGTGTTGGGCATGCCGGGTGACTTCGAGAGCTTCAGGACGCGGTTGTTCGCGGAGGACACGTGGGCTCGCTCCGGGTGCTGGAGTTGCGAGACGCCCTCGCTCAAGCGCAGCTGGACCAGCGGAGAGCAGCGGATGAAGTCCTTGAGCGAGCCTTCGACCACGTCGGTGCCCGCGCCGCGCTTCCAGCCGTCGATGCCCTCCAGCCGATAGAAGACCTGGTCGGTGTACCACTGCGTCTCACCGCTCCATGCGACGAGGACGCTCATGGACTGGGATTGAGGCTCTACGAGGATGTCGAGCGATTGCCGGCTGTCCACGGGGTGGCGAAGGTAGCCCTCGAGGCTGGTGGGAAGCAGCTTCCGCAGACGCGCCGGGTCGTGCGCTGCTTGTGCCTTGAAGAACTCGCCCAGCGTGGTGGCGGGCTTCGTCTCGCGGAAGTACGGAAGGAAGACCAGCCTCGTGGCCAGCGGGTCGACGTCCTTGGGAGGCACGAGCGCGCACCGCTCGATGACGGGGTGATATTCCCGCCGCCCCATGCCTTGGGGCTTCCCGTCCGGGCCCATGTGGACATTGCTCCCTGCCTTGGGGGCGCCGCGGTCGACTTCGCGATAGAGCTCGAAGCGCACGGTCGGAGCGGTTGTCACGGGAACACCTTTCTTCGCAGCCCCATCAAGCAGATGAGGACCGCTGCGTGTTGGAGTCGCGGCATGCCCTGGAGTGAACCACACCAGGGCGTTTCCCACCCGCCCGAGTTCTGTCGACCCACTCCCCAAGATTCGCGACTTGCGCGAGGCTGGTCCCTCACAGCCACAGCCCATCTCCGCAGGAGAAAGTGATGCATCGTCCCTCCGCTTCGAGGAGCTCCTTCTCGCTGACCCTGGTCACCGTGCTGGTGGCGCTCGGTGTCCTGCTCGGCGCGCCGTCCGAGGAGATCAACGAGGGCAAGGCCAAGAAGGGCAACGAGTCCGGGGTCATGACCTGGACCCTCAACCGTCGGACCTATGGCGACCATGATGGCACCCTGTACCCCATTCGAGGCGACGGGGTTCACGAGCTGAACCGCGGGGCCTTCAGGGCGCTGGGGCTCTACAACGATTTCAAAGACACCCCACGTGCAAGGGAGTACATGGACAAGATGAAGCTCCCCGAGGTTGATAGGAAAGCCGGACTCAAGGCTTACAAGGCAGGCTGAGAGGGAAGACATGCAGCCCGAAAGTCAGGTTCTGGGATTTCTCGTCCATGGCGTCGTGAGTGAGGAGCGCCTCCTCGAGAGCATTGCCCTCGCGCTCGGCCTGCCTCCCGGCGAGGTGACGCGCTTCGACCTCGACGGCCCCTCTCTCGCGGCCGTGCTCGTGCAGATCGTGCTCCGGCCCGAGGGGTTCCGCACGGATGCCACGCTCTACGTTGATGCCTCCCGCGTCAGCGGGGGCTCCGGGCTCACCTCCGAGGAGGTGGCCACCCGGGTCTCGGCTCAGCTCGGAGAGGACGTCCTCGTCTCGCCTCCCGCGGACGACCCCGCTATCGCCGTCACCTGGTTCCTCGTCACGCCCGAGGGCAAGCGCTTCCGGGCCAGCGAGGTCTTGCTGGGCGATGAAGAGTTCTCCGTCGACATCGACCGCGCGTCGCTCCGCCCTCTCTAGCGCGGAGCTCGGGTGGCCCATGGCGGGGTGGTGCGAGTGCGCGCCGCCCCGTCATGAGGGAAGCGCCTCAGCCGCCGCAGCGGTTGAAGTTCTGGTCGACGTAGTACTGGCAGCAGCCCGCGTAGGCGCCAAGGCACGTCTGGGTGCCGAGCGCCTGGGTGGCCCACTGCGAGGCGGTGGAGTACGAGCTCGCGCAGGCGTCAGCGCACAGGGTGTTCGAGAGGGAGGAGACGCTGCCATCGATGTTGTAGCAAGTGGTGGCGTGGGCGCGGGCGTAGACGTTGCACGACTCCTGCGGGGGCGGAGGCGTGGAGGTCGTCGTGCTCCAGATGGCGCTCAGGTACACGCGGTCACTGGACGATTCGATGCCGGCCCAGCGAGAGCGCGGCCCGGTGTTCCAGGTGACCATCATGTAGTGGCGAGCCTGGAGGATGACGGCGTAGTTGATGTCCCACGAGCAGCCCTCCCACGGCCAGATGCTGCAGGTCTTGTACTGCGTATAGAAGTACGCGGTGGAGTCGAAGCCGGCCGCGAGTCCCACGGCGCGGAAATACACCGTGCTGTCCTTCACGCCGCTGTAGGAGCCATACCAGTAGTCGGTGAGACACGTACTGCTCTGTGTCGCGGTGGTCATACAGAAGTTGTTCCGGAACCAGGTCTTGTCGCCCACCCAGTCCCAGGTGTCGTTGAGGCTCGAGGCGGAGGGGCCTCGCTCGGCGTCCAGGGCGGAGGGGCCCTCGGACATGGGCGCGTCGGCGGTGCGGCCCGCTTCCTGGGCGGCCTTTCGGGCCTGGAGATTGTGGGCCATGGCGATGCGGCCCTGAGCCTCCACGAGCGCGGCGGGCACGTCCGCGCGCTTCGCTCCGGGCACGAGGGCGAGGTAGACGTCCGCCAGCTCCTGGCGCTGGTCCTGGTCCTGGTCCTTCTTCATCATCTCCTGGAGGTGGGCCGCGTCGCTGTCCATGTGGCCCGACTCCGTGACGAAGACCTCGCCCGGGGCGGACTCGATGAAGCGCACCGAGCGGGTGTCGCTCAGCTTCAGCTCATGCAGCAGGGTGCCCTTCTCGATGGCCTGTTTCGCGGGGGCTTCGGCGGCGCCCGGTGAGCCGCAGGCGGCGAGGAGCAGGGCGCAGAGCGCGGAGGATAGCAGGGGCAGGGGGGACCGGTGGGTCATGTCGGGGGACTCCTGGGTCAGGGTTGCAGCCACCTGAACGGGGAGCCCCCAAAGGCTTCGCTGGTTTCGGAATGGGGGGTGCGGTCTGAGGGGACGCGGCTGCGTCTCACCGGTACGCGCGGAGCATCCGTCCAGCGGCCCATGGCGCTGGTGACCCTCGGGAAGCCTGCATGCAACAAACCTCCGCGCCTCCATGGCACGGAACGTGAAGTGCATACGGTCGCGGAGTGCTCGTGCGCGGCCTGTTCCCGGGGGGGAGGCCGTGGTCTCGCGTCCATGCAGAGAACCAATTCCACCGGGATGAAACTGGCATGCCGAAGAATGTCTACACCGTGTGTTTCTGTGGAACCGCCTGCTCGCGTGACGAGGGTGAGGAAACCCGGAACTGGGACTACAAGCTCCTCAAGTGGGTGGGCCTGAAGGATCAGCACGTCTACAGCGACAGAAACATCTACGCCCCGGAGACGGGATACATCCCCGTCCGGCTCCACACGGAGATCTCCACCGGTCTTCGGGACACGACGAACAGCGTCACCGTGCGAGGCGTCGGTGAGAACGACTGGTGCAACCAGATGGACGGGTGCGACGCCCTGGATGACCGTCTGGGCAATGCCCCCGGAGACCTGCGCGGGTACGCGCGAACCTATTCGGAAGGCAATCAACGGACCCTCACCAGCCAGTTCCTGGGCTGGTCGGATGCGGCGCTCGCGCTGCACGGCGCGAGTCTCGCGGCGGGCAGCAAGGCGGAGCAATACAACTTCATCGGGCACAGCCGTGGCGCGGTCGAGTCGATCATGGCCGCCTGGTTCCTGTATGCCTATGGGGGAGAAGACATCAGGAACATCCCCATCAACATCTTCGCCATCGACCCCGTTCCAGGGCCTGGTCAGTGGTATGGAATCCAGACCCAGTTGCCGCCCAACGTCGTCAACTATGTCGGCGTCTATGCCTGGGACCACCTGACTCAGGGCTTCAACGCGTTGATTCCGCGGCCCAATGCCCGGATGACCCGGCAGCCCGGCCATGTCGCCATCGAGAACCGGGGACTGGGGAGCACCTGGTCGACGCTCGCGGACAACCGTCAGTTGGATGACCCGCTCGTCGACGGCGGTCTCCCTCAGCCGGAGGGATACAGTCTCTACGCGTGCAGGGGCCGGCATGGCACCGTCGCGGGCAACACCACCTCCGACGGCCAGTACGCGGCGTCCAAGGTCAACGCCGATGTCTCGGCGGTCCCCAAGCTCGTCTACAAGCTGGCCCGCGCCTACCTGACCCGGTGGGAGACGACCTTCCGCACGCGGTGCCGTGTCCGGGAGAGCGCCAGACAACTGAGAAAGGCCATCCATACGGCTCATTCCCATTTCGATGCCATGGCTGGCGGAGAGACCCGGACGTCTCGCATGAGCGGGCGACCTTCGGTGCGGCAGGTCTCGTCCACCCTCGGGAGGCTCGCCTGGAAGACCTCCTACCTCGAGGACGTGGTGGGCACGCCTCCCTACAGCCTGGCCTATCCCTGCACCATCGAGCAGTCCGGGGGTGGGTGGGTGAAGTGGAAGTTCCTGTGAGTCGGGTCGTGGCGACCGAGAGCACCCGCAAACCGATTGGACGAGGAGTTCAGAGACGATGAGTCAGATTGATCGGGTGCTGGCCAAGGTGCATCCCCGCTACTTCACTCACCTGAGCGGGGCGAGCTATGTGCGAATCATGGACACGCCTCGCATCTGGGGGCAGCCCTTCGGCCCGGGCATCATGCCGGCGGCCAGGAAGCGCACCAAGGACTTCGAAAGAGCCCTCGGCGAAATCATCCAGAAGTCGAGGTATCGCTGTGACGTGTCCTCGCTCAACAGCCCGGACCCCGCCTGGGCCAAGGTGATTCTGGGCGCCATGGACGCCTCGTTGAGCGCGAAGCTGGGGCGGACCCACCGCACGCAGTTCCGGTTCCTGTTCGGGCAGACGCCCATGATCTTCCAGCAGGGCACGTCTCCCAATCTCATCGATTTCCAGGGCGCGCTGATTCGCCTGGTGAGAGCGCGTGCTCGCTACTGGGAGCAGCCGCCGGAGATCTGGATGGGCAAGTTCTACCGGCTCCAGGAAGGGCTCGTCGCGGGGCTCTCCGCGCGCGTCACCTCGTCCCTGCCGTCCTGGCTGGTGTCGGACGGCGATGACGACTTCACCAAGATGACGTGGAACCACTCGAAGATCATCGCCGTGGATGGCGCCGAGGCCCTGGTCGGGGGGCACAACCTCAACATGGACCTGTTCACCAGCTATCCGCCCGTGCACGACGTGTCAGTCGTCATGCATGGCGAGGCGGCCCTGGGCGCCCAGCAGTATTTGAACAAGATGTGGGAGTGCAAGACCGACGTGCTCACGAAGGAGCACCTGGACGCGGGAACCCTGAAGTGGAGCAACGTCGCCGACGACGACGCACGGGTGCGCCTGCCCGAGGACCCGCTGCTTCAGCAGGAGGCCCGTGACTATCGAACCGCGTGTTTCCAGGGCTTCGCGCGGCTGCATGAGGCCAGCGGGTCGGAGGCCAGGCCTCGCCAGCCTCGACCCGCCATGGAGCTCATGGAGCGGATAGAGGAGGAGGCGGCGGACGCGGAGGCAATCCGCAGAGAAGACCTCCAGACCTTCGCGGACCTGGAAGCCCCCGTGTTCAAGGAGAAGGAATACAACACCTACGCGGCCCTCGGAGAATACAAGAAGTCGACCCGTGCCCTGTCCATCGGGAAGTACTGGAAGGGGTCCAGCATGGAGTTGGACTACGAAAAGGCTTCCGAGCTGATGAAGGAGGAGTTGATCAAGGGCGCCAGGAGCATCCTGCGGTTGTCGCAAATGGACCTGGTGAGCGCGTGGAAGAAGAAATGGTCCTCGCACGTCGTCTGCCATTGGATCATGGAGGCGCTGCTCGCGAACCCGAAGCTGGAGGTCCAGGTGGTGGTTTCACCCCTGGACGCGGGGGCTGGCGCGGAGGGCGACCAGTATTCGTTCGGCTCGGGGGCGTGCCGTACGTTCGAGCTGTTCCAATACTACATGGCGCATGCCGTCGACACCGACGCCAGGTTGCCGGACGCCGACGTGCGATTGCTGGCCTTGGACCGGCTGCACATCGCTCCCTTTTATTTCACCGACGTCCCGAAGGAGAAGACCCGGGAAGGCGACACGTATTTCTGGCCCGAACTCACGCCCGAAGGATACACGGCGACCTTGAAGCAGCCCCCACTCGCGCAGCTGCCGCCGAGCAAGGGAGTCATCGGGAGCGCGTTGGAGTCCGTCAAGAAGGCCAGTGGCGCCGTGTTTCCCAAGGTCCCATCCGCGCCGGGCAATCACTCCAAGATCATGATTGTCGACGACGAGTCGTATGTGGTCGGGTCGGACAATCTCTATCCAGGCTTCCTCTCCGAGTTCAACTACCTGGTGGAGGGGTCGGCCGCCGTGGGGGACATGCTCAGGTCGTATTGGGTTCCCCTGTGGCACTATTCGGGACAGCATTGCGTCAATCCTCGCTGCGTGGGCGGCTGCACGACCCGGTTGGAGAAGGCCAGGCCGGTCAGTCTTCCGGGGCTCGAGAGCGGGCGCATCGCCAGCCTCGGCCTGAGCAGGAAGGTGGGCTCCGCTGGCCTCGGCGGTCAGAAGGCGCCCCTTGATTTGCTTGGCGGCAGGAAGGACCTCCTCTTTCCCTCCGCCTTGGGGCCCTCGATGTCCTTCCGCGGCGCCGCTCCTTTCCGGAGCGCCTCTTCGGGTCTGGGTCTGGGTCTGGCGGCCCAGGGCTTCTCTCCGCCGCTCTTGAACCTGGCCAACAGGGGAAAGGTCTCGCGCGTCGACCTGCGCGCACCGGCGGATCTCGGCGCGATGCTCCGGCTGCATGAGGAGAGCATGAAGAAGGCCGCGGATGCCCGGCGCCTCGCCAGTCCGGTGGTGGTGGTACCGACGGCCTCGGCGACCTCGTCGTCGGTGGCACCCAAGACCTCGGCGACGTCCTCTTCCGGGGCGACGGTGCAGGCACGGAGTCCGTCCTCGGAGCCCGATTCGAGCGGTGACCAGCTCGGGGGGACGCACTATTACACCAATGATCAGATCCACAGGCTCCTGGGTCACTACCTCGGGAGGACGCCGAATGTGAGCGTGCACATGGGGATCTCCCGCTACGAAGTCACGCAGATGTTCCCCGGCGCGTATGGCGACGTCCTCGGGGACATGCGTGCCGACAGCCCGCCCCGCGTCCTGCTCCAGCCCTACAACGTCGGAGGCAATCACTGGGCGCTGATGTACATCAAGGTGGCTCCTCCCACGGGTGCGGGCAGGGGACAGGCTCGCGTGCTCTACATCGACCCGCTCGCCCCGATGGGCGCTGACCTCTCCCTGTTCAACTCGCTGGGGCGAGCCTTCCCGGACCTCCTGTTCGAGCGATGCCTCGTCCGCTATCAGGATGACAAGTTCGGGGGAGGAGGAGATGTCCAGCACAGCTGCGGAGCCTGGGTCGTCCAGCTCGCGCGGCAGCTTGTTCAGTCCGACGGCGCCTTGCCCCCGGCGGACGCGAACCCTCGCACCGCCGCGGTCAGACTCCGCGCGGAGCACCAGCGAGACCTGGATGGCTTGAACAGGCACGCCGATGACTTCGTCGTGGTGGAGAATCCATTCGCTGAGTCCGGCGCCGCGGAGCCCCGCCCCAAGGCGTCCCCACCCACGGCCACGAGTGGAGGGAGCGTGGCGCCCACCCGGAGCCTGGACAAGGTGAAGGAGGAGGACGACGACGACGATTTCGTCGTGGTCGACAAGTTGGATTTCAGCCAGTTCTGACGGGTGCCTCGACAGGCGGGTGCGGCCCCCCGTGCGGCCAGGCAGGGCCATGACCGCACGAGCCGCCGGGTGACCCAGCAGCGCGGGTCTTCGGCGGGCAGGGGGCCTCGGACACTATGCCGAGGCTCCCACCCCCCGCGCTGTAGTAGGTTGGCCTGAATGGTACGCACTCCAGTCCTGGTGTTGATCGGGTTCTTCGCCCTCGCCTCCTACGCTGCCTCCGCCGCGGCTCCGACCGCTGGCGCCGCGAGGTCCATCGAGGAGGCCTCGAAGCGCGTGGAGGGGGCTCGCGCCGCCCTCGCGACGGCCGTTCAGCGAATCGAGGTGGAGCCGCCTCGCAACGCGGACCTCGACTCCGCCGTCGTGGCGGTGGAGGCGCTGAAGGTCGCGCTCGATTCGGGAGCGAGCTTCGAGACGGAGGACCTCGAGTACGCCAAGCTGGTCCTGGCCGCTCGGAAGCAGCTCCGGACGCAGCGAGAGTACGTCGACGAGCGCCGCGCCAAGGTCCACATCCACGAGTTCCGCCGACGCATCGACGGCGCGCTCGCGCCCCTGAATGAGCGCATGGCGAAGCTCGGTCAGGGGGACCCCGGCCCCAAGGCGATGGACGAGGCCCGCGCCTCGGTGGATGCGCTCAAGAAGCTGTCGGAGGAGGGCCGGCCCCTGAAGAATCAGGATCCGAAGTTCGCCGCGTACCTCACCGAGGTCGACGCGACCATCGCCCGTCACGAGAAGACGCTCGATGAGCGGTGGCTGCAGCTGTCGGCGCAGAAGCAGCGAGGGCTCCTGGACGAGAGCCGCAAGTCCCTGGCGACCGCGCTCGCCGAGGTGGACAAGGCCTGGTCGGACGAGAAGTTCGGGGCCGCCGACAAGGCGACGGCGGCGCTGCAGAAGCAGCTCGACGAGGGCAAGCCGCTGGAGGCGCGTGACAAGGCGTATCGCGCGGAGGCGGAGAAGGGACGCGCCGAGGTCACCGGGGCCAAGCGCCGGATGGAGGAGCTGGTGGTGCAGGCCGGCGTCTCCCGAATCAAGGTGGAGATGGGGCCCGCCCATGAAGAGCTCGTCGCCGCCTCCAAGGCGCTGCGCGCGAGGAAGCCCACGCCCGAGCAGCTCGCCGAGGCGAAGACCGCGGCGTTCGTCGTCCGGAAGCTGGTGGAGAAGTACGACCCGCAGGCGGCGAGGAGCCAGGCGATTGGCCAGTACCTCACCGAGGTGAAGAACACGCTCGTCGAGGTGGAGGTGGCGCTCCAGGTCCGCACCCTCGATGCGGCTCGCGGCGAGGTCGTGCAGGCCCTGCGCACCATCGAGAAGCGGGCAGCGACCGCCGAGCAGTTCGAGGAGGCGAAGACGGCGCTGGTCGTCCTGGAGAAGACCCTGGAGACGGTTCACGCGAAGAACCCCGCCATCAGCCCGGCCGCCGCCGACGCGCGTCAGCTGCTCAAGGATGGGCGGGCGACGATGGAGCGGCGCCGGTACGAGGTCGACTTGCAGCAGCAGCGCGTGAAGGTGGACGAGGCGCGGAAGAACGCGGCGGCGCTGGTCATCCAGATTCAGAAGGAGACGCCCTCGGCGGCGCAGCTCCAGGAGGCGGAGAACGCGGTCAAGCAGATCGGCGGGGTGCTGGAGACGGGCGCCCACTTCGTCAAGAAGGACCGCGACTACGCGCTGTACGCCAAGGAGACGAAGGAGCGCATGGCGGACCTGAGCGAGCGCATCACCCGGCGGAAGATCGTCCTGGCCGCGGCGGAGGCCCGCGTTCAGCTCTCCGCTCGGCTGACCACGACGAAGGAGAAGCTCGACGCCGCGAAGGGCATCTCCTCGACTGACGGCGACGTCGAGACCGCCTCGAAGAGCGTGGACGAGGTCATGCAGATGTTCGAGGCGCACGCGGAGCTGGAGCGGCAGGACGCGGGCTATGCGTCGGCCGCGGAGCGGGCTCGCGCCGAGTGGCTGAAGTTGGTCGAGGCGCTCGAGTTCGCGAAGCAGGCGCGGGCGCTGCGTCGGCTGACCGGTGAGGCCCTGGGCGCCGCCAGCAAGGCGTCGGAGGCGGCCGCGTCCGCGACGGACCTGCGCAAGCGCAAGGAGCTGTACGCGAGCGCGCTGGAGAAGCTCGGTGCCTGCCAGGACGAGGGCGCCAGGATGGTGAAGGAGAACGCCAGCCTCGCCTCGGTCGACGTGCTCGTGGGCGGTATCCCCACGGGGCCCCAAGAGGTGATGGCGCAGTGCGCCCAGAAGGCGGAGTCACTGCAGGCGCCACAGAAGAGGGCCGACGTGGAGCTGCGGTTCCACGAAGGGCAGAGGAAGGCCTACGACTCGGCGAAGGCTCTGCTCTCCAAGGGGAAGAAGCCCGAGGCGCTCGCGCAGCTCAACGATTGCATCGCGGAGGGGCGCATCCTGGAGAACCGGTACCCCGACTTCAAGGAGCAGAAGTTCGACGTCGGTGGCGGCAGCATGAGCATGATCGAGTTGATCCAGGTCTGCGCGAAGGAGCGCAAGGCGCTGCAGCCCGCCCCCTGATGCCCCCCGAGACGTTGCGCGCGAGGGTGCATCGGGTTGACGTGTGAAGTCCTGGGAGGGCCGCGCCGCGCGTGACTATGCTCCGCGCGGCTCACCTGGGAGGGCAGGGCGGTGGCGGCGAACAGGGGTGTGCCATTCCCCGTTCCACGAGGTCATCTCCCATGCTTCGTTCCCTCAAGGCGCTCCGGTGGGTGTCTGCCTTCCTGCTGGCCGCCTGCGGTCCCTCCGACCTCCCCGTGGAGGATGTGCCGTCCGCCGTCGACACCGTGGAGCAGGGGGTGCTCTTCGCTCCGCCCGCGCCTCCGAGTGGCAACATCCTGGACAGCACCACGTTCCTGGGCGGCGTAGCGCTCCCTGGCGCGGTGCAGACGTCCTTCACCATCCCTCTCCAGTACTACTCCTTCGGCATCAACGCCGCGGCCGGCACGAGCGCGAAGCTGGAGGTGACTCACCTGGGCAGCAGCATGGGACTGGACACGGGGCTCTTCGTGTACGGCCCGAAGGATGCCAGCGGCAGCTACGGCACCACCGTGCGAGCCCAGGACGATGACGCGGGCTATGGCCAGCTCAGCAAGGTGGCCTCCGTCACCTTCGCTCAGGGCGGCGAGTATCTCGTCGTCGTCAGCAGTGGCGCGGGCGCGGGCAAGCGCTTCCGCCTCCAGCTCGACTGTCTCAGCGGCAGCTGCGCGCCGGGGGACGGGACTGTGTCGCTGAGCTCGCGGTCGGTGAGCGCGGGTCTGCAGTCCAAGCTGTCCGCGGCCAACACGGCCTGTGGCACCTCGTCCGCGTGCTACGGCGAGCTGCGCGGCTACTCCTTCCCCTGGAGCCAGTCGACGCCCGCGAGCCTGGACAAGGTCGCCGAGGCGGTCTCCCTGACGGAGCAGAGCAACGCGTTGTTCGGCGCGCGCCTGCCGGATACGACCTACACGCAGTTCGCGCAGACGCGCCTGCTCTCGCGGCTGTCCTCCCTGCATCCGGACCTGGGCCTGGAGTACAGCAACGGCTCGGAGGCGGTGCAGGTGACGGGCTGGCATTACGGCCGGGAGATGTGGCCGGACGCCTGTATGATTTGGGAGCTGTATGTCATCTACTTCCCCGAATCGCGCGGCGTCCTGGTGTTCGAGCAGGACTACGCCCGGGACTGCTGACGTCCCCTCCGACAACGTTTCCCACGGGAGCCCCTGTGATTCTCTTGAAGACCGTCGCCGTCCTCGCGCTGCTCTCAGCCACCCCGGCCGGCACGGCCGCCAGGCCCGCGGGCAGCTCCGGCTGCATGACCACCAACATCGAGACAGCGCTCCGCCACCTCTTCGAGCGCTACCCCGATGGAGGGCCCATGCGCCTCGGTCAGGACTCCGGTGACTCGCTCGCCGCGGACTTCGTCGCGAAGTCGCTGAAGATCCGCGATGTGCCGAACGGCTACGCGACCCTCGAGATCCCGGACTTCATGGGGAGCTTCGAGGCCGCCCTCTTCAAGAACCCGACGGGGTACCACCTGGTCCTCGTGGCGTCGGGTGGGTCGGTGAACGACTTCTTCGTGTTCCGCTGCACCCAGGAGGGGCTGACGCCAGACCCGGCGGCCCTGCGGATCTCCACCGAGGACGCCATCCAGCTGTACTCGGACGCGGGGCTGCTCTCCGCTGACGGAAAGAAGGGGGCCGCCAGGAAGACCCTCGAGGACTGGGGAGGGACCATCGTCACCCTGGCGCTGCCACGAAAAGGCAGGAGCATCGTCATCAAGGCGGATATCGAAGAGCCGCCCAGCATCTACGGCAAGAAGCTGGGAACGGTCGACTACGTCGATGGAAAGTTCGTCGTCCGTTCCCTCAAGAGCAAGGCCGCCCCTTGAGGCGCTCCTGCCCGAGGGCGCTCGGCGTCGCGGCCGAGCGCTCCCGGGCCGGGGAGGGGTGACCGTTGCTCAGTAGCGGGCGTGGAGCTGCCCCTGGAGCGTGGTGTCGTCCGCCTGGCTCCACTGGACAGAGAGCCGCAGCTGGCACGTGAATCCAGTCTTGTATGAGAAGGGGACCTGCTGGCCGCACGGGACTGCCTGGGCGCTCAGGACGACTCGCCCGCTCCGGGCGGTGTCAGTCACTTGGAGGCTCCACACGCCATTCGGAGGTGCGGTGAGCTGGAAATAGCCCGAGATGCTGGCCCATGCGGTGGTCTTCTTCTCGGTCGTGAGAGAGCTCGAGCCTCCCACGACGGGCATGCTGAAGGGCATGTCGATGGTCCCCCCGAGCGCCCTGGCTGCTTTGGCTTCACCGCCCTCGTCGTCGACGTGATTGGCGAGCAGCACCTGCTGCTCGGGCGTCAGCTTCAGCCGTGCCGCGGTGGCCTCGCCCATCGCCTGGAGACCCGCATCCAGAGTCATGGAGTTCTTCATGGCGTCTTCCTCCCAGAAAGGTGGATGGCAACGTCGGGATGTTCATTCCAAACATCACGGCGCCGGGCAGGGTTCCTTGCCGCGCTGGCGCCGACTGTAAGGTGCTTCACAGGCGCTCGGTCCACACAGTCGCTTGGGATATTTCTGGCCTCCACGGGGGCACACAGCTCTCTTTGCTGGTGCCGCTTGGGTTCAGCGCTCTACAGTGACGGCACTTTCCCCTCGAGGCCCAGCTTGCCGGCAACGCAACGCATCGTTCAGGTCTGTCTCTTCTTGGTCGCCGCCATCGCGTTGTTCGGGGGCTCGGTCCAGTTGCTCATGGGGCAGCCGGAGACGACGCCCCGCCTGGACAACCTGCATCGCTTCATGGGCGGCATCTATTTCTCCATGGGCGTCATCAGCCTGTGGGCGGCCATCACGATTCGCCAACAGAGAACGCTGGTCTACCTCATCGCCTTTTCGATTCTCATGGCGGCCGTGGGCAGGTTGCTGTCCATGAGCAAGGTCGGCCTGCCCGAGCCGACGGGCCTGTGGCTCGGCTACCTCATCCCCGAGCTGGTGTTCCCAGTCGTCATTGCCGGCGCGCACTGGACGCATGCGCGCAAGGGAAGAGACTCGGCCCACGAGCTCACCGGCGAGGCACCCGCGCCCCTGGCCGTCCCAGGCTCGACAGCAGGGCCATGACCGATGCCGCCAGGTAGGGCAGTGACTGCACCAGCAAGAGAGTCACCCAGAAGCGCATGTCCGGGTCGGGCAGGCCATGGACCCAATAGATTCCGGCCGCCGAGCCCCACAGCAGGAGCATGATGAACACCTCTTCGCGGGCCTCGGAGAGGGCCACCCACAAGCCATGGCGGTCCGCGTTCTTCGGCGTGCGGAAGAACGGCATGCCGCGGGTGAAGACGCCGTACATCACCGCCTTGGCAACGGTATGCGAGAGGGCCAGCCCGGCCAGGGCGGCGGCGAACGCGGCCTTGAGGTCGACCCCGACCGCGCGGCGGTAGAGGAAGAGGCCCTTCCCGATCTTGAACACGAACAGAGCCAGCGGCGGGATGGCGAAGATCGGCAGGGGCGGTTGGATCCGCTCCGGCGCGATGAGCATCGCCGCGGACCAGAGCAGCGCGCCGATGGTGAAGAGGAGGTTCAGGCCGTCGGCCACCCAGGGAAGCCAGCCGGCGAGGAAGTGATAGCGCTGGCCTCGGGTCAGTTCGCTGTTCTTGCCGCGCAGCAAGCTGTTGGCATGGTGCTTGATGATCTGGATGGAGCCATAGGCCCAGCGGAAGCGCTGTTTCTTGTAGTCGCTGAACGTGTCGGGTATCAGGCCCTTCCCGTAGCTGTGGTGCGAATAGGCCGCCGAGTAGCCTTTCTCGAACACGCGAAGGCCCAGCTCCGCGTCCTCGCAGATGCACCACTCGGCCCAGCCCAGCTCCTCGAGCACCGAACGGTAGGTCATGGTCATGGTGCCGTGCTGGATGATTGCGTCACGGTCATTGCGGGTGACCATGCCGATACGGAAGAAACCCTGGTACTCGCTGTAACACACCTTCTTGAAGATGCTCTCGTCCTGGTCCCGGTAGTCCTGAGGTGATTGCACCACGGCGATCTTCGGGTCGGTGAAGAGCGGCACCATGTGCTTGAGCCAGTTGGAGTCGACGCGGTAGTCCGAGTCAATCACCGCGACCACCTCGGCGTCCCTGGCAGTGCGAGGGATGAGGTAGTTCAGCGCGCCGCCCTTGAAACCGGGCAGGGGCGAGACATGGAAGAACTTGAAGCGCTCGCCGAGCAGTTCGCAGTGGGCCTCGAGCGGCTCCCACACCGCCGGGTCCTGGGTGTTGTTGTCGATGACCAGGACTTCGTAGTCGGGATAGTCAAGCTCGGCGAGAGCATTCAGGGTCTGTTTGACCATCTCCGGCGGCTCGTTGTAGCAGGGCACGTGGACAGACACCTTCGGTCGATAGGCATGGTCGGTCCGCACCGGCAGGAACTCGCGGCGGCGCTTGGGAATCCACACGGCTTCGGCCAGCTCGTGGGCCTCGGTGAGCAGGACGATGAACACGCCGAGCGAGCCGAGCGCCAGCAAGAAGCCGACGGCCAGGCTGAACCAGGTGCTGTAGCGCTGGCTGTAGTCATAACCAATCCACACCAGCGCTGAGCCGCAGAAGAAGGAGGTGAAGGTCAGGAAGGTACGGCCGCGCTGGCGCAGGGCCGACGCATCGATGAGCAGCAGCGTCATGGCGAGCAGGGCAAGAACGCCCGAGCAGACCGCCAGGGCGCGCCACTCGGGGATGGCGACCACCGGGCCCTCGAAGTTGAACTTTCGCCGACGGGCGGCGTCGAACACGCCCCAGTAGGCGCCGGCCGCGCCTTCATCACTGCCCTTCCAGGGCTGGTCGTAGGCTTCGATGACGAAGTAATCGTAGCCCCGGCGGTTGAGCGTGTTGACCAGGTTGCGCAGGTAGATGGCCTGGTCTATCTGGGTGGCTTCGGCGCCGCCTTGCATGCGGCCGTTGCTCGGCCAGCCGACCTCCGACAGCAGGAGTGGCTTTCGCGGGAACAGCTGCTCGAGGTCCCGGGCACTGCTCCATCACGAAGGTACCCGCCGACTCCACCGGTATGAATTCCCAGTAGGGCAGGATGTGTGCGGCGATCAGGTCGACATGCCTGGCCAGCTCCCGGTGTTCCCTCCAGTTGTGCCATTGCTCGCTGGTGGTCACCGGCACCGTCACGGCCGCGCGCACCCGCTTCAGGTACTGGACCAGCGCAGCGAACGAGACGTCCCCGCGGTACAGCGCTTCGTTGCCCACCACCACCCGCACCACGCTGGGGGAGGTGTTGGCGAGTTCAATGGCTTTCTCAATCTCCCGCTCATTGCGTTCCAGGTCGCGGCTGATCCAGACCCCCAGCGTCACGCGCAGGCCGAACTCCTCGGCCAGCCTGGGGATGTCCGCCTGGGGACCATCGACCGAGTAGATGCGGATGCTGTCGGTCAGCGTGCTGAGCTGGGCGAGGTCTTCGCGCAGCTCGGCTTCGCTGGGATACCGACCCTGCTTCGGGCTCCCACCGTGGCGGAAGGGTGAGTAGGAGAAGCCCGACACCTTCTCCGGCCAGTCCGGGGCGGGCACCGGGCGGTTGTTCATCGCCCAGAAGCCGGTGAACAGCGCGGCGATGGTCACCACGACAACCAGCTGGACACCCAATCCTTGCGAAGACATAGCGGGAGTCGTGGGTAGCAACCGCCGCGCCAGTGCAGTCGTGGGGACGGCCCGAGCGAGGAGTCATCGGGTCTGTCTTTGAGCGGACGTGGCGTGCTTGCGGAAACCAAGAACCTGCGTCTTGCTGGCAAGCGAAGTGGTGCTCGCGATGGACGGCGGTGCAAGTGCCTACATTACGTGTCCGTGGTCGCCGTCGAGCTCGGCCTTCTTCGAGGTTCATGAAGTCGAACGCGCTCTTCGCGGAGTCCTGGATGCCGCGCGGGATGCCCGGGCGGGGGCTGACCGGGCAGTCCCTGGGGTCGGGCATGACCAGGGCTTGGGGCGCTCCACCGGGGCCTGCCCATCACGGTGCTCAGGACCTCCTGAAGCCTTATCGGGGCCTCCGCGATGACGTACGCCAGCTTCGTCCGAGTGTCTGTTGACCTGGGCGTGTCTGTCAGTGTGCGGAGGAGACCACAGCTCGCACGGAAGGATGCAGCCAGGGCGGAGTGTGGCGGGTGGTGGTTTGTCAATCCATTGTTGTCTATGATTCGGTGGCTGGAAACCCCTTGCCTGGGAGTCGAGATGCGTCTGCGAATATTCCTGGTGGCCTCGCTACTGTGGGTGTCGGCGTGTGGAGCACCTGTCGGAGTCGACGAACAAGAGCCCGAGTTGACGACGCCCGAGGAGGGCGCCGACGTCCAGGCGTTCTGGGTCAGCTGCCCGGAGAGCGAGGGGACGGCGTGCACCACGCCCGGCAGCCGGTTCCGTTGCTACAACCAGTATCCCAACGAGCCCGGCATCTGTTTCTGCACGAGCACGCTCACCTACTCGTGTAGCTGAGGTTCGCGGTCCGTTCTGGTTTCCATTGGAGAAGGGGTTCATGCAAATGAAGATGCTCGTCAGAGGGATGCTATTGGCCGCGGCGCTGCTGTCCGTGAGCTGCGGTGGGGCACTGGATGACGCCTCTCCCGCCGAGTCGCAAGAGCCCACGGCGGATGAAATGCAGTCGCAGGACCAACGCGTCTACGAATGTTCAGACGGCAACCAGACCGTCTATTGTCAAGACAACCAGAACTGCTGCTATCAGGCAGGAGGCCTGCCGCCGTACTGCACGCGATTCCTGTGCCCGTAGCGACGACTTCTGTTGTCGCGAAAGGCCGCCGGTGCGCCCGCCCTCCTCCTCGGGGGGGCGGATGGGCATGACGGGCCACCTCGGGCCTGAGCTGGGAGAACGTCTACGTGGCGGGCTCCGTCACGACGCCCGCCTGGGACAGCTTCTCCGCGCCGAACACGGAGGTGATGGGCACGGCGCGCGGCTTGCGCCACGGTGGAATTTCACCAGGCGCACCATGAGCCGCCCCTTCTCATCGTGATGGCAGTCGCCTGCCAGGGACGAAGGTGCAGGTCGGCTCGTGGCTGCAAGGGGGCTCGCCCTTGGCGTGGAGCGGGACCGCACGGCGGCGTGGTTTCCTCTTCTGACGAAGTAAAGGTCTACTAGATAGTAGACTTTTAAGGTTCACTCCGCGAAGAATCCTCGGACTGCTCCTGCGCCGTGCCCCCAGCCCCCGAGGATTCGTGCCCACGTCCACTGATAGCGGCAGCACTTCTTTCAAGCCCTCCAGAGCGTCGCGGCTACCGGTGCCCGTGCCACTCTTCACGATGGGGTCCATCCGGTATGAGGTGGTCCGCAAGTTGACCGCCATGCCGACGGGGGAGGCGCTGTTCCTGGCCTACCGCTTCGCGATGGATGAGCCGCATCCCGGCCTCTGTCTCGTGAGGCGTCTGGCGAATCCTTCGACGTACATGGCGCGTAAGCGCCTCGCCGAAGAGATTCAGCTCGCGTTCCTCCTCCACCACCCCAACATTGCCCAGGTGCATCTCGCGAAGGCCCACCGCGGTTCGCTGCACGTCGTCATGGAGTACGTGGACGGCCCTTCGGTGGACACGTTGCTGAATGCCGCTGCCGTGAGGAGCAAGCCTGTTTCGGAAGCCTTTGCCCTCTACCTGGGCGTGGAGTTGGCGGAGGCGCTGCACTTCGCGCACTCGTCGCGGGGAAAAGGCGGCGAGCTGCTCGGCATCGTCCACCGCGACGTCAATCCGAGGCACGTCTTCGTCGGCGCGCATGGGGAGGTGAAGCTGTCCAACTTCGGAGCGGCGTACTCGCTGGTGATAGGCCGGGAGGAGTCACCCGCGAGCCTTGTCAGGGGCGACGTCGCCTACGCCTCGCCCGAATATCTGAAGAAGCTGCCGTTGACCCCACGCTCCGATGTCTTCTCCCTGGGAGTCCTCCTGGCCGAGCTGCTCACCCGCCGGCATCTCTTCGAACTGGACGTGGCGGTCCAGGTTCCCGAGGGCGCGACCTCGTTGCGTACGGAATACACCCCTTCGCTCCCGCTGGAGCAGATGAGGGTGCTGCTCGACTCGTTCGGCCCCGAGCATATCGAGCGAGCGGTGGGTGCAATGGCGCCGGACCTTCGTGAGGTGTTGCACACGGCCCTGCGGGTTGCGCCGGAGGAGCGCTTCGCCACGGCGGCGGACATGGGCGAGGCGCTCCGCGCGGCGCTGACGAAGAGGCACCCTGGATACGGGCGTCACGAGGCGGCGGCGGAAGTGGCCCGCGTCATGGCCGAGGGTGGCTTCTCTCGTGACCAGGACGAGTCTGGGGAGGGCGGCTTGTTCCTGGAGGGCTTGGGCGAGCATGCGCTGGACGCGCTCGCCAGAATCACTCCTGCTTCATCGTGACAAGACGGTGGCGATGTGGAGGAGCGCATCCAGCTTCTCCGCATCCAGCTTCCTCGCGAGGTGCTGCAAGCGACGGAGTCCGGGCGTCGCCTCCTCGCGGGAGCGCGACTTCTTGCCTGGGTTCTCTCCCCCCAGGTCGAGCATCACCTCGGGGGACACGCCCAGTTCACGACAGAGGCGATAGAGGGACGGGACGCTGGGCAACATCTTGCCTCGCTCCAGCCGACTGTAGACCATGGAGACCAGCTCCACTCGCTCGGCCACCTCGGCTTGAGTCAGCCCGAGATTCTGACGCGCGGCGCGTGCCGCCGTGCCGATGGTCACCGCCAGTTCTTCATTCAGGAGAGCAGTCATGGGAGGGCCGGAGTTCGAGGTGGGAGTGAGGCTGTCTTCAGGGGACCTATGTAGCTGACGGGTTGGCGAAGGTGAACCCTGGAGGAGCGATATTCCACGGTAGACCTGGGACGTCTCATCCTGCGTTTCCTTCGATAGGAAGGACTCCATGGTGGGTGGGGAGGTCTGGTAGCGTGTCGCTCCGTTGGGAGGGTGTTGATGCGAGAGGCTGATGCCGTGGGGTTGGGGAGCGGAACGTCATGAGCGGAGCGCCGGCTCTCGCGGTCCTCGCGCCCGGGGCGCAGGTGATGGGCTACACGGTGGAGCGGCGCCTGGGCAGTGGCGGCTTCGGTGCCGTGTACCTGGCTTCTTTGGAGGGCCAGCGCGCCGCGCTGAAGCTGCTGGACCTCTCGCGTGTGAAAGAACGGGCGGAGCGTGAGGTCTCCATCCTCCTTCGCCTCCATCACCCCAACGTCGTTGGGATTCGTGGCTTGGGGTTCTGGCCCTTGGCGGTGCCGGAGTTCGCGGTCATCGCCATGGAGTTCGTGGAGGGGCGCGAGCTGGGCGTGTGGGCGGAGGAGGAGAACCCCACCGCCCGGCAGGTGGCCCGCGTGGTGCTGGACGTGGCGTGCGCGCTGGTGGCGAGTCACGAAGCGGGTGTCCTTCATCGCGACGTCAAGGAAGCCAACGTCATGGTGCGCTCGGATGGCGTGGCCAAGCTGGTGGACTTCGGCGTGGGCGACTACGAGGGGGCGCGAGCAATCACCTCGGGCATCCTGCCTCCCGGGACGCTGGACTACCGTTCTCCAGAGGCGTGGACGTACTTCCGCCGGCATGGGGACGTGCCAGGAGCCCGCTACGAGCCCGGCGCCTCGGACGACTTGTGGGCCCTGGGGGTCGTCCTCTACCTCCTGCTCACGACGTATCGCCCCTTCGAGGGGGGCAACTCCACGCTGCCGGAGGTCGTCATCGCGAACGCGGTGGTGTCACCCCGGGTGGTGAACGAGCGCGTGCCAGAAGCGCTGAGTGACGTGTGCCTTCGGTTGCTCGCGAAGACGCCCGACGCACGGACGGCGAGCGCGCGGGTGCTCTGCGCGGAGCTGGAGGCGGTACTGGAGAGTGCTGACGCCGCGTGGGACGTGCCTTTGTGTGACGCGTACGGGGAGGACGCGGTAACGACGGAGTATGGCCCGTGCAAAGAAGGTGACCCGGGCGGCATGTGGAACTGGGTCGACGTGGCGGCGAAGCGCCCCCGTCGCGGCAGGCGTCCCCAGAAGAAGGCGGACCCGCTGCCTCCGAAGGGCAAAGGCGCGGTTCCGAAGAGCGTGCCGAGGCGGGCGCGGAGTCCGTGGCGGTGGGGGGCGGCGGTGGCCGTGGCCGTGGCCCTCGTCCTCGTCGCTTTGGCGGTCGTGTGGAGCTGGCGGACATCGCGCGTCGCGGGGAGCTTGCCGACTCGTCAGGAAGTAGCGCGTCCCAAAAGTTCGTCCCAAGCTGGCCCGGCCGCAGCTCCCCCCATTCGAACGGTGGCCACCCCTGCGGTCGTCGCCGTTCCCGCGATGCTCCTTGAGGCGACCACCACCGTGACGACGCAGAAGACCGAGACCCCGATGCCCCCGAAGTCCGCGAGGAAGGGGACAGGCATCATGAGCAGGGCGATTGCCACGGCAGCGGCATGCACAGCGCTGGGCTGCCCCGGTGTGCAGGTTCGCCCTCCGCCCCCTCCCGAGCCGTGCCCGGCGGGGGCGGTCAAGGCGATGGCGCAGCGGGGCGTCGAGGTCGGGGACCACCACGATGTAACGCTCCCTGTAGAGGGTGGTGGTACCGCAATCGTTACAGTCCGAGATGGGGCGGCGGAGGTCATCCTCCTGGGCCGCTGGCAGCGCATCCCGAGTGGGACGGTCTTCTCGGGTCACCTTTCGGTGAGTGACCGCGTCTATGGTCGATTCATCGGAGCACGCACGCGCGAAGGGGATGCCTTCCCGGTGTGTCTGGAGCTTCAGTCGAATTCGTTGGAGAAGGGCCTGGTGCTGAAATCAGGCGATGCTGGCTCTGGTGCCCGAGTCTTCTCCGGATGCGATGTAAAGGTTGTGACCGAGTTTGAGTGACATGATGGAAGCAGGCATTCACACACGGGAGTAGAAATCGGATGCAGGCATTGTCATCAGCCATTCTCCTGGGTCTCCTGCTGATGGCTGGAGGGGCGACTGCTCAAGACGGCGCGGCATTGGGAGTGGGTGTTCGGCGCATCGACTTGCTGCCGGATGCCGCACGCGAACCCACCGAGGTTTTCGTCAGCCCGGGACTGTATACCATGCTGCTTTTTGATGCGGACATTCTCCCGGACAGCATGGAACTCGAGGCCCGGAATCTCTTCACGCGTGTGGATATGGGGCAGGCAACCGTGCGACTGGACCTGTCTCCACGCGCCAGCCCCGGCGAACGGTTGCGCTTTTCTGTAAGGTTTCGCGACGGTGCCGCGCCAACAGGAGCCTCATTCCTGCTCGTGGTGCATCCCGCGAAGGCCGATGCCGTCGTTGAGGTGTTCCGGAGCGCGAGAACTGTCGAGTCGTATCAGCAAGAGGCCCGAGAGGCCCGTGCGGAGGCGATGCACCTCAAGAACGAGAATGCGCGACTGGTCTCCGAGCGGAAGCTTCCAGGTGGCTTGACGGGGCTGATAGCGATTGAGGGCCTGGATGTTCATGGTGTGGCTGGAAGGCTATTGACCGAGTCACTGTCGTTCGATTCGAGGAACGCACTCAAGCCATCCCAGCAGGTCCGGAGCTATCGCTCGAAGAATCGAGTTGCTGTGGAGGTCTTGCTGGCGGACATGCGTGGCGGCCAACCCTGGTCTGCTGACGGTGCGGCGCTGAGGGACCCGTCTGGCGTGGAATTGAAAGTGCTGAGCATCTGGCAAGAAGCCCCGATTACTGTTGCCGAAGCGACGCGGGTGATCGTCGAGGCCGCGGCCCCAGCGAATGCAGCTCGGGGAACGTTCACCCTCAAGCTCTGGGAGGCGGATGGGCCGCGCACGGTGACGATTGGCAATGTGACGTTCCCGTAGGAGAGGGTTGCAGTGCCGGAGGGTGATGGAGCACCGAGCGGGACGCGACCTCCCGGACCTGCTTCGCGAAGAACCATGCGCCGACGCCGATGGGCGGATAGACGACCAGGGCGAAGAGCCGCTGGAGCAACCCCTCGCAGCCCCTCACGTCCAGCCCGCTCCACCCGCTCATGATGGGAACCAGCGCGAGGAGGAGCACGTTCGTCGCGATGAGGTAGGCACGAAGGGCTCGCGCCTCCCGCCGCCCCCAGAGCGTCGCCAGGAGGATGGCGGGCAGCAGCACCGCTCCCGCGATGAGTGGCCCCGAGTTGTGCCGGGGGTCCAGCAAGGGAAACGCCGCGGCCCTCAACGTGGCCAACCCCAGGCCCTCCAGCGCGAGGAACGCGAACCAGCGCAGCACCGCGGGCGTCTTCATCATCCGGAGCCCGCACCAGTAGCCCGCGGCGGCGAACAGCGTCGCGAGCCCCGTCAACGTCACCCCCAAGTTTCCGACACCAAGACGGTGTCGGTGGGGGAGAGTTCCGACGGCGAGGATGTCGACACGCGGACGTTCCCCCTCCACTCCGTCCCGGACGTCCTGGAGCCGTTGCTGAACGAGATGTGCAAGGCCGCCGAGCAAATGCTGACGCGGCCGCTCAGGGTGCTGAGGGGAGAGCGCGCGCTGACCTCGCCGCGCTTCCCGCTGGAGAAGCTTGTCTCCTTCGAGGTCACGCTGCGCAACGTGGGAATCCAGGCCATCGAGACGGAGAACCCCTTCGACCCCCATGCCCCGGATCGCACCAACCTCCGGCTGCTCGTGTCGAAGGACAAGCCGCCCGGCAGCTCAGGGAAGGGGACTCCCTGTGGATGGAGCTGGGAATGGAGAACGTGCACCCGCCAGAAGGCCAGAAGCCTCCCGAGGGCCGGCGCCTCACGCTGAAGCCGAGCGCAGAGCTCCGCTTCGTGGTCCGCAAGAAGGTGCTGAGCGCCCCTGGCGTCTACCGGGCCGCGCTGACCTACTTCACCTCGCGCGGCGAGCGGGGCGTGGAGACGATGGACGGCCATCTCACCCTGGACCTGGGCCGTTTCGAGGTGGTCCAGTCCGCACCGAACACCGAGCCCTGAGATTCGATCCATGCTCGCTCGCGGTGAAGAGTGGATGGCCGATCTGTTGGAGCTGCATGTCGATGAGTTGGAGTGGCTGTGGCAGCAGCGTCATGCGGCCTCGCGCTCCAATCGTATCAATCGCATGGGCACCTCCTGAAGTGCCTTCCGGATTGAAAGGTTTGTCAGGACAGCACTTCCTCTCATCGGGCCTAGCATGACCTCTTCGACTGGAGGCGCCTCAACCCCGGATGCTCGACGTGACAGGGAATGACTGAGGCGTGGTAGCGTCCTCTCCGCAACGGGCTCGCTATCCTCAGCGGGGCGTCATGTCAGCGCATCGACCAGGGTAGGGGGCAAACGTGAAGCGTGCAGGTGTCGTGTCCAAGGGACTCCTCGCGATGCTCTCGTTGCTCTTCCTCATGACGGCGTGCGCCAGACAGGACCCCTATGTGCGCAATGTGACCATGGTGGACGCAGCCCAGCCCGGCGAGGCACTTGCCGCATATGAGCGCATCATTGCCCGCGGCCCCGCGAATCGCGCCGCCTTCGAGTCCCGGGGGCGTTTGGCATACGTCCTGGCGGACATCAACCGGGAGCGGGCACGGGCTTGTGCCCGGTACGTCGCCGTATCGGACCTGCCAGGCCTCAGCGTGGATGCGAAGGCGTTCCTGACTCGTCATCCAGCCTCGGGTGAGGAGGTCACGGTGTCGGACCAGAAGTTGTGCGACACCTCGAATCGCGCAGACAGAGAGAAGGCGAAGGTCGTCGAGGAGCAGGCGCTTGCTCGCACTCAGGCCGCCGCCAGAACGGGTCGCAGCGGCGGGGCCTCCGCGACGCAGGGCAGCGGGTCCTCCTCCTCGACGAAGGGCGACGGGTCCGGCAACTGCCATTGGGTGAACGGCTACACGCGGAAGAACGGAACGAGCGTGCGCGGGCACATGCGCTGCCGGTGACCCGTGACGCCTCCCAGGCTCTTCGCGACGTCAGCACCTCGGATGCGGCCCACGGCGGCCCACCGGTTTCAGCGCAAGAACATGAGATGATGGGCAGATGAAATCGGCATTCAAGGGCGAGCAGGCGAAGGCGGTCCTTTCCCGGTGGCATGAGCACTTCCGTGGCCGCCTGCGGGTGCCCACCGAGAGCCGGACGGTGAAGACCCGCATCGGCGACACGCATGTGCTGGTGGGCGGTCCAGAAGCCGGCCCCGACGTCGTCGTCCTCCACGGCGCGCTCGCGAGCTCCGCGCACGTGCTCCACGAACTGGCCCCCTTGATGGAGCGATTCCGTCTTCACGCCGTGGATGTCGTCGGCCAGTCGGTGAAGAGCGCGGATGTGCGGCCCTCGGTGTCGAACAACGAGTATGGCGAGTGGCTACGAGACGTCCTTGACGGGCTGTCGCTCCAGCGTCCCCATGTGGTGGGGGTGAGTTGGGGCGGCTTCGTGTCCATCCGGCTCGCGGCCATCGCACCCGAGCGCATCGACAGGCTCGCTTTGCTCTTCCCCGCGGGGGTGGTGAACGGCTCTCACTGGGAGGGCCTCACGAAGGTGGCCATCCCGATGATGCTCTATCGGATGTCCCCGTCGGAGCGGCGCCTGCAGGCGTTCGTCCGAAACCTGCTCACGACCACGGATGATGACTGGGCGCCATTCCTTGGCGACGCCGTCCGCGCATGCAACATGGACATGCGGGTCCCCGCGCTCGCGAAGCCGGAGGAACTCGCGAGGTTGAAGGCGCCCACCCTCGTGTTGGCCGGGGACGGAGATGTGAGCTTTCCGGGAGAGAAGCTGCTCGCTCGTGCGCGGGCGCTCTTTCCCACCCTCGCCGAGCAGGAACTCATCAAGGACTGTCGCCATTGTCCGCCAACGACGGACGCCTTCCGGCA